>CANJLW010000004.1 GCA_947475245.1 Acetobacteraceae bacterium
ATTTCACAACCATCAAGCATATGGCGCACAATCTTCTGCGAACTGCCAACAGCAAGGACTCGCTACGCCTGCGGCGGAAAGTGGCTGCGTGGGATGATGACTTCCTCGCAGCCCTCATCAAGAGGTGAAACCTTCACCCGATTCCCCTGTCCGCCGCCCCCATCCGCCGCCCCCTGCCGCCGCCCCCTCCGCCACCATGTCCGTTCCGCCGATCTGTAACCAGGGCAACACCGGTGGCGCGGCATTCTGCCGGGAAACGCTCCGCAGGATCGCAGCATGACCGCCAGGCCTATCGATGTCCTTCGCAACGCCCATTGGCTTACCCGGGAGCGCGCGGTCGCCTGGGCGACGGTGCTGCTGGTGCTTCAGGCGATGCTGCTGCTGTTCCTGGCGCTTTGGCAGCACGGCGTGTTCTTCGCGGTCGAAACCCCGTCTTCCAGTGACTTCGTCAGCTTCTACGCCGCGGGGAAACTCGCCTTGGCGGGTACGCCCGCGCTCGCTTACGATCAGGCGGCGCACTACATCGCGCAGCAACAGGCCCGCGTCGAAGGCGCGCCCTATCAGTTTTTCTTCTATCCGCCCGTGTTCCTGTTGCTGTGTTCGGCGCTGGCGACGCTGCCGTATTTCGTCGCCTACGCGCTGTTCCAATGCGCGACGCTGTCGCTTTTCCTGCTGATGATGCGCCGGGTGCTGAACGAGCCGGGATGGGCCTGGCTGATCCCGGTGCTGGCATTCCCGCCGGTGCTGTGGACGATCGGCCTGGGCCAGAACGCATTCCTGACGGCCGCGCTGTTCGCCGGCTTCACCTTGCTGATCGATCGCCGCCCGGGCATCGCCGGCATCCTGCTGGGCCTGCTGTGTTACAAGCCGCATTTCGGGCTTTTGGCCCCCATCGCCTTGCTCGCCGGCAAGCGCTGGCACGCAATCGGCGCCGCCACGGCCACCGTAATCGGTCTGATCGCCCTGTCCGCCCTGCTGTTCGGCCTGGACACCTGGCGCGCCTATCTCGACGCCTTCGCCGGGTCCCAATCCGTCTACACATCGGGCCGCATCGACCCCGCCGGCATGGTCACCCTCTTCGGCGGCGCCCTGCTGTTCGGCCTCGGCGCCAAGACCGCCTATGCCCTGCAAACCGTCGCCGCACTGGGTGCGGCCGCGCTGCTGGCCTTCGTCTGGCGCAACGCCCCATCGCAGTCGACGCGCGCCGCCATTCTGCCGATCGCGACCCTGCTCGCCGTGCCGCTGGCGCTTCTGTACGATCAATTGCTGGCGCTGGTGGCGATGGCATGGATGCTGCGCGAGGCACGGTCCTCGGGCTTCCTGCCCTGGGAGAAACTGGTGCTGCTGCTTGCCTATCCCTCCTGCCTGCTGACCTGGCTGGTCGGTACGGCCTGGCACATCCCGCTGGGCCCCGCAGTCAGTCTGTCGCTGTTGGCGCTGTGCATGCGCCGTATCCAATGCGTGGCGCCGAAGACCGCCGGTTCGGTCGACAAGACCGAACCGGCGCTCTGGGCCTGGATCAGGCCACGTTCGGCGTCACGCCATAGCGCTTGAACCAGGCCAACATCCGCTTCCACCCGTCCTCGGCGGTTTCCTTGCGATAGCTGGGCCGGTAGTCGGCGTGGAAACCATGCGGTGCGTCGGGGAAGATGACGATTTCCACCGTCTTCTTCGCGGCTTTCGCCTTTGCTTCCGCCGCCTTCACGGCCTCCACCGGAATGCCCTGATCGGCCCCGCCGTAAAGACCCAGCAGAGGCGCCTTCAGCATGTCGGCATAATCCGTGGCCGTGGCCGGTTGGATCGGCGACGGCTGACCGCCCACCGGACCGTACCAGGCAACCGCGGCCTTGACCCGCGGGTTATGCGCCGCGAACAGCCAGGTCATCCGCCCACCGCGGCAGAATCCGGTGACACCCACGCGCGACACATCGCCCTTGTTCTTCGCCGCCCATGCCAAGGTGGAGTCCGCGTCGGCCATGTACTGCGCGTCGGGGGCCTTGGAGATCACGTCGGCGATGATCTGCTTCACATCCGTCATCTTCGAAAGATCGCCAAGACGGGCATAATACTCGGTGGCCACCGCCATATAGCCGGCCTTGGCGAGGCGGCGGCATGTGTCCTTGATGTATTCGTGGACGCCGAAAATTTCCTCGCAGACCACGATAACCGGGAACTTCGTCCCCTTCGCCGGACGCGCGTAATACGCCGGCAAGGTGCCGCCGGGGACCGGGATTTGCGTGTCGCCGGCATCGATCCCCGCCATATCCGTCTGAATCGCCTGCGCCTCGACCCGTTGGGTCGCCAAGGTGAAGCCGCCGATCAGCGCCGTCATCGCAAAACCGCGCCGCGCCATCGGAAATTCGCGCAGCCCGTCCAAGCCCGCCATGTCATTCATGATTGATCCCCATCCCTTGCATCTGAAAAAGCCCCGAAGCCTAACACGAGATTAAGGGCTCCTGTGTCAGACGTCCGCCGCATCGATCTGTTTCATCGTCATGGCGATGGTTTCGTCCGACTTCAAGCAAGGCTAAGCAAAGTCCCCCGCTTGCCCTTCCGGCAAGTGGGTGCGACAACGCGCGTCGAATTATCGGGTCCTACAACCCAGCCCAAACCAGCTCGGCGCGAAGAGGTGCAAGCATGTCAGATCTCGAAATCATTTGGACAAAAGTCGATGAAGCCCCGGCGCTCGCGACGTATTCCCTGCTTCCGATCGTCCAAGCCTTCGTCGCCACGGCCGGCGTGTCCATGACGCTGAAGGACATTTCGCTGACCGGGCGCATCCTCGCCAACTTCCCCGAGAATCTGACGCCGGCGCAACGGATCAACGACGAGCTCGCCGAACTCGGCAAGCTCGCGATGAAGCCTGAAGCCAACATCATCAAGCTGCCCAACATCTCCGCCTCCGTCCCGCAGCTTAAGGCCGCGATCAAGGAATTGCAGAGCAAGGGCTACAAGGTGCCGGATTATCCGGACAGCGACGCCACGCCCGCCGACAAGGAAACCCGCGCCCGCTACGGCAAGGTCCTGGGCAGCGCCGTGAACCCCGTTTTGCGCGAAGGCAATTCCGACCGCCGAGCAGCGGGGGCGGTGAAGCAGTATGCAAGGAATAATCCGCATAAGATGGGCGTCTGGAGCCCGGACTCCAAATCGCATGTGGCCTATATGTCGGGCGGCGATTTCTACGGGTCTGAAGTTGCGACCACCGTCGCGGCATCGGGCAACGCACGCATCGAACTGGTCGCCAAGGATGGCACGGTCACCGTGCTGAAGGCGAAAACGGCCCTGAGAGCCGACGAAATCATCGACGCGTCGGTCATGAGCCGCAAGGCACTGCGCGCCTTCTATGCCGAACAGATCGCCGACGCGAAGAAGCAGGGCATCCTGTTCTCGGTGCATCTGAAGGCGACCATGATGAAGATCTCCGATCCCATCATCTTCGGCCATGCCGTGTCGGTCTTCTTCGCCGATGTGCTGGAAAAGCATGCCGCCACGCTCGCCCGGATCGGGTTCGATCCCGACAACGGCGTGGGCGATCTGATCACGCGAATCGAGACCCTGCCGGACGCCGAAAAGGCCGCGATCAAGGCCGACATCGCCGCCGCCTACGCCGCCGGACCCGGCCTCGCCATGGTCAATTCCGACCGCGGGATCACCAACCTGCACGTTTCCAGCGATACGATCGTCGACGCGTCGATGCCGGCGATGATCCGCGAATCCGGCAAGATGTGGGGTGCCGACGGCAAGCTGCACGACGCTAAGGCGGTTATCCCGGATCGCTGCTACGCGCGTCTGTTCCAGACCGTCATCGAAGACTGCAAGAAGCACGGCGCGTTCGACCCGAAGACGATGGGCACGGTGCCGAATGTGGGGCTGATGGCGCAGCAGGCCGAGGAATACGGCTCCCACGACAAGACATTCGAATTGCCCGCCGACGGTACGGTGCGCGTGGTCACCGACGACGGCACGGTGCTGCTGGAACGTCCGGTCGAGACGGGCGACATCTTCCGCATGTGCCAGGTCAAGGACGCGCCGATCCGCAACTGGGTCGAACTCGCGGTCCGTCGCGCTCGGCTCACCGACACACCGGCGATCTTCTGGCTGGACGCCAAGCGCGCGCATGACGCGCAGCTTATCCTCAAGGTCGAGAAATACCTGAAGGATCAGGACACGACGGGGCTCGACATCCGCATCATGGCGCCGGTGGAAGCGACCCAACTGTCGCTCGACCGCATCCGCGCGGGGCTGGACACGATCTCCGTCACCGGCAACGTGCTGCGCGATTACCTGACCGACCTGTTCCCGATCATGGAACTCGGCACCTCCGCGAAGATGCTGTCGATCGTGCCGCTGATGGCGGGCGGCGGCTTGTTCGAGACGGGTGCCGGCGGTTCAGCCCCCAAGCATGTCGAGCAGTTCGAGGAAGAAGACTACCTGCGCTGGGATTCCCTGGGCGAATTCCTGGCCCTGTGCGCATCGCTGGAACATCTGGCGCAGACCGCCAAAAGCGCCGACGTGCAGGTCCTGGCCGAGACGCTGGATGAGGCCAACGGCAAAATCCTGGAGTTCAACCGCTCTCCGGCGCGCCGGGTCGGCGAACTCGACAACCGCGGCAGCCACTTCTATCTGGCGATGTACTGGGCGCAGGCGCTTGCCGCGCGCGACAACAGTTCGGCCTTGGCGGCCCGCTTCAAGCCGCTGGCCGAGGCGCTGGCGGCCAACGAGGCGAAGATCAATGCCGAACTGATCGCCGCGCAGGGCAAGCCGGTCGACACCGGCGGTTACTACCTGCCCGATTTCGACAAGACATCCGCCGCGATGCGCCCGAGCGCGACACTGAACGCCGCGCTCGCCGCGCTCTGAGCCGACGTTCCGACGCCACCCCACGCCGTCAAAAAACCTCTCCCGCGCGCGGGAGAGGTTGGCGTGTGAGGGGAAAGCAGCGCGCAAACCATTGATTTTGCGCCTTCCGCCGTCGCATCCCCAATACCGGACGGCGCACGAAAATCTGTAACGGTTTTCAAAGTCCCGAGACTATAAGCTGAGGTGAAGTATCGTCCGGACGGGTATTCTCGCAGGCGGCATGACGACAGAACGGGAACCATAGGCCTTTGGCGCGCGGCGGCATCCTTCGACGTGACCGACAGACGCTGGGTGGTCTCGCCATCCTGGTGGTGGTCGGCTGCCTGATCGCGCTGACCTGGTTCGGCACGCACGGTGCCATCGTGGCCCAGCGGCTGGAAGCATCCACACGCGTTTCGGCCACCGTGACCGGCCAGGCCTTCGCCTTCGCCGATCAGGTCGGTCGTCAGATCCTGGCCATCGATCAGACCCTGCGCATCCTCGTCGATGCCCAGGAACGCGATCCAACCACCTTCGATCTGGAAGCATGGCGCGCCCGCGCCGTCGTGCTGACGGGGCTGAGCCGCGATCTGCTGCTGCTGGACGAAAACGGCATCGTGCGCCAGTCGTCGGTGCCGGAGGCGATCGGGCTGAACATGGCGTCGCAGCCGTTCTTTCAGGATTTGGTGGAACACGCCGCCGATCAGGATCGGCGTTTGTTCATCGGTTCGGCCACCATCGGCACTGTCCTGCGGCAATGGCATCTGGATACCGCCCGCGGATTGCGTAACGCCGACGGTTCGTTCGCCGGCGCCATCCTGACCGATTATCGCACCGCCGCGATTTCCGACCTGTTCGCGCAGGCCGAACTGGGCGCGGGCTCGTTGATTACGATCGTTGGGCTGAATGACGGCAAGCTGCGCGCCGCGATCGGCCCGGCCAGCATCGACCCGGACGCCAGTATCGTTGACTCCGAGATGTTTCAGCCGCTGCGCGCCGCGCCCAGCGGCATTTGGGTCGGCCCGTCCTCCACCGACGCAGCGCTGCGCATCCATGCCTTCCAGCAGGTTCCCGGCCGCGATCTGGCCGTTATCGTCGGGCTGGTCGAACAGGAAGCGATGCGTCCGGCCTATGACTGGCAGTTTCAGGCGCGCCTGTTCGCCAGTTGCATCACGCTGTTACTGCTGCTGATCGGCGTGATCCTGCTGCGACAGGTGCGCCACGCCCGCCGGCGAGAAGACGCGTTGGCGGAAGATCGCGCGGTGCTTGCCGCATCCTATGCCCAGCTTGAAGTCGCCCGCGCCCGGGCCGACGCGAAAAGCGAACAGCTGGAAGCCACCCTGGCCGGCATGACCGACGGCGTGGCCATGGTCGATGCCCATCTGTGCCTGGTCGAGTGGAACGCCCGCTTCCCGGAAGTCGCCGGCATTCCCAGCGATATTCTGCGCGTCGGCCAACCCATGGAAGAAATCCTGCGCGCGCAGGCCCGCGCCGGCCAGTTTGGCCCACTGAGCGATATCGAAGCCGAGGTCGAACGCCGCATCGCCCGCTTGCGGACCGGCCGCTTCGGGACCAGCCAACGCCAGCGTCCGGACGGGCGCACCCTGGAACTGCGCCGCAATCGCCTGCCCGATGGTGGCTTCGTCACCCTGTACGCCGACATTACGGAACACAAACGCGCCGAGGCCGCGTTAAAGGAAGCGCGCCTGTCGGCGGAAGCCGCGAACGCGGCCAAATCCCGCTTCGTCGCCATCGTCAGTCATGAAATCCGCACGCCGCTGAACGCGCTGCTGAACACGCTGCGCCTGCTGGCCGACAGTGGCCTGCCCGAGTCGCAGCAGCCGTTGTTGACCATGGCCCGCCAATCCGGCGACGCCCTTTCCAGCCTGATCAACGACATCCTCGATATGTCGCGGATGGAAGCCGGTCAACTCACGTTGCGGCCCAGCCTGTTCGATTTGCGCGGCCTGCTCGCGGGATCGCTGGACATGTTCCAGGGACAGGCGGCCGAACGCGGCATCACGCTGAACCTGTCCGTCGGCCCCACGGTCCCGGTCGAAATGTTCACCGACCCTGGCCGTCTGAGGCAGGTGCTGCTTAATCTTCTCTCGAACGCCGTCAAATTCGCGGTCCCCGGAGAGGTCAGGTTGCAGGTCGACAGCACCCGCCACGCCGCGACCGGCCTCGCCGTCCTGCGCCTGTCGGTCAAGGATCGCGGCCCAATCATCCCGGAGGAACTGCGCGATCGCCTGTTCCGAGCGTTCTCTCGCCTCGAACGCCCCGAAGGTGACGAAGCCGCCGGCACCGGTCTCGGCCTTGCCATCTGCCAGCACATCGTCTCCCTCATGAACGGGGAAATCGGCTGCGCGACCTGGATTGCCCCGGACGGCGTGCCCGGCAACGAGTTCTGGCTCGAAGTCCCGCTCGCCGCCTTGCCGGCCCAGCCGGAACACCGACCGACCCGCATCGGCGCGACGGAGTTGGAGACATTGCCGCCGCGCAAGGCACCGCGCACGCGGATATTGTTGGTCGAGGACGTGCCCGCCAACCAGATCGTCACCGCCACGCTGCTGCGCCGCGAGGGCCACATGGTCGATATCGCCGGCAGTGGCGAAGCCGCCGTCAGGGCCGCCGCCGCCTCGCCCTACGACCTGATCTTCATGGATATCTTCATGCCGGGGATGAGCGGGCCTGAAGCCACGCAACGCATTCGCGCGCTGCCCGGCCCAACGCGCGGCGTCCCCATCATCGCGCTGACCGGCAGCGTGTCCGGCGACGATGAGGATACGTTCCGCCTTGCCGGTATGAACGGCGTACTCGCGAAGCCGGTATCCCTGCCCGAACTGCTTGAAACCATCGGGCGACGCGTCTGGTTCGGTCATCCCGGCGGTGTGCTGCCAACCCCAGAAACCATGGCCCCGTTGACCGAGGACGAAGCAATGCAAAACCTGCTGGCAATGGACCGCGTGAACGAACTGCGCGCAAACCTGCCGCCGCAAATGGTGATCGACCTGATCGAGGAATGCCTGGGCGATCTGGAAGCCCGCCTTCCCGCCCTGCGCGCTTCGCTGCACGCCGGCGTGCCAAGCTCGATCGTCGCCCACTCACATGCGATGGTAGGCATGGCCGCCGGCTACGGCATGGCGTCCCTGGAAGCGGTGCTGCGCGGCATCATGGACAAGGCGCGCGATGACGACGTCGACGACATCAAGGAAGCCGCGGCCGAGGTGGAGATCGAACTATCCCGCTCCGCCGCCGCGCTGCGCGAGGTATTGAAAAAAGAACTGGTCCCGACCGAGGGTTCTTAACCTTCGGTTAACCTTATGCGCGCATGCTGCGCGCCATGCTCTCTATCCAGTCCCTCTCGGCATTCTCTCACGGCAGCGCGATCGGCAAGGCACCCGCGCCCGGTCGGGCGTCGCCCAACGCGCAGATCGCGCGCGTTCAGGGCAACGAACCCGTCGTGGGACGCGACAGCGGTCGGGCGGCACCGCAGACGGCTCCGCACCCGCGACCGGAGTCACCGGTCGCGCCGTCGCCGGGATTGCCCCGCGGATCGTTGTTGGATTTGTCGGTTTGAGTAAGGCGATCAGACCCGCTTGCGCGTTACGGCCTTGATCACGCCGCGTGGCCGGCCGGATGCCAGGCCGATCTCGCGGTCTTGCGCCTCGATGATGGTCTTCGCCGGCTCATCGCCGTCCAACCCACCCAGCGCCGACATCGGCACCTTGCGGTTGGAGCTCTGGCTGCCGTCTTCGTAGCTGACGTCAAACAGAACGAACGTGCTTTCCGAACGTCGTTTCATGGGGTGGATACCTTCTCGGCTGGTGTTTCGACCGTCTGAGTACCCGGTTCGGCTGCATCCTGTTCCGCCTTGCGTCGCGCGGCGGCTTCCTCGCGCTCCGACAGCTTTGCGTCCTTCTTCGCCTGTTTGGCGCGGTTTCGCTCAGCGCGTTGCTGATTGTAGTTAGGCTTGAAAGCCATGATGCCCTCTTGATCGGTGGCACCCGGCGTGGATCGGAAAACCCACGCCGAGCTCTGATAGGCTCAGGCCATAAGAAGCTGGCTTTCCAGAACCACCCGCTCATGTCCATCGACTGCGTGCTTGACCCGATACTGCAAATCCCGCGTCTCGCTCGGCAACTGCCGCTGGACTTTGTATTTTCCAGACGGAATGTTTGCGTTGCGCGATCCGGGAATCAGTACGACTGTCGCACCGATCTTGAATTTGTGAGCGGTCAAGTCAGCCTCCGATCAGGCTGCTTGCAGATTAACCGCCGACATCTTGCCCTGCTGACCACGTTCCAGGTCGAAGTTGACCTTCTGGCCTTCGTTCAGGCTTCCCATGCCGGCACGTTCGACAGCCGAGATATGCACGAAAACGTCCTTGGAGCCATCATCCGGCTGGATGAAACCGTAGCCCTTTTGACCGTTGAACCACTTAACCGTACCTTGCGCCATGCTCGTCTCCATTGGTCCGGCGGCCCACACGCTGTGAGCCGAAGTACTTTTCATTTTCGGGACCACTTGATACGGCAGTGCCGCGTAAAGGGGCGAAAAAGCCCAGGCCGAAAAGCGCCGTAACGACCATATGGCGCTTTTCGCACATTTTTGCGAGAGGAATTACGCCCCAATCGAATAACGCCTTATTCGTCCTGGTCCAGTCGCCTGTATTCGTTTGATTCCATCAACCGTTTCAGGTTGGTCAAATCCCGTATCGCGGCGCGTCTGAACGTCGTCCGCAACAGTGGACTCGCCGGCAGCCACCACCATGGCAGCCGGCCACGCAACCGCAAATGCACGATCGCGCCTTCGGGAATCCCTTCCAATTCCAGCCGCTGTTTCATTGGGAATGGCTTGAACACGGCGATTTCCAGGAACCGCTCGGGCGCGAGTTCCAGAACCTCCGCCACATCCGTCTGCCGAACGCCCAGGAACCGCGTGACTCGCTCGATCCTCGCTCCCGCGCGGAGCGGCTTGTCCTCCACCGGATAGGCGTCGAGCACGGCGGCACGCCAGTCCGGCTCATACCGTGGGTCGAATAGGACGGAGGCCACGACCGCGCGTGGCTTTCTGACCGTCGTCGCGACCCGAACGTCGATCGACACGCTTATTCGAAGACGGCCACCGCGCGGATCGGGCTGGCGGTGCCGCCGCGAATTTTCAATGGAAAGCCGATGAAGCGAAACCGTCCTCGGCCGATCAGCTTATCGAGGTTCGCGAGGCATTCCATATGGGTGATGCCGCGTTCGGCGCAGGCCATGTGCGCCTGGAAGTTCAACTCCCCTTCCGGTGCCGGGCTGATCGCTTCCACCCCGAACATCACGATGCCCTTGTCGGCCAACCAATGCACCGATTCCAGCGCCAAACCCGGGAAATCGTGCTGATAGCCGGGCTTGCCCAACAGCCGCTCGTTCGTCGCCATATACAGCAGGACGGTATCGCCCTTGCGGATTTCCTGCCCGGACTGTGCCAGCGCCGCTTCCATCTCCGCCACCGTCACCGCATGCTTCAGCGGTACGTGCGACAGATCAAGGCAAATGCCAAGGGTATAAAAGTTCTCCAACGGCACTTCATCGATCGATGCCGCCCCCGGCCGCGAGTCGAAATGCACCGGCGCGTCCACATGCGTGCCGGCGTGATCTGAAAACGAAATCGACAGCGCCTTGGACGAAAACACCGTATTCCCGGCGTATTTCTTCTCTGAATGGTCGTTCCAGACCGTCATCACCACCGGTGGATGCGACGGATGCACCTGCGTGCGATGAAACAGTTCTCGGCTGAGATCGATCAATTCCATGTCGCGTTGGCCCCTGTCCCGGATTTCTACCAGTATTACCGGTCGGCGGGCATTCTCCGCAAGGCAAGCGAAGGGTAGGATACCACCATTGGAACGGAGGAAACAAAGCAATGGAAAACCTGTCCGACGTGCTTGAGACGACAACCCTGGAAAAAATCGCCGGTGGTTTCATCTTCACCGAAGGACCCGTCTGGCATCCCGACGGCTTCTTTTACTTCGTCGATATCCGAACGAATTCTTTATACCGCATGGTCATCGGCCAGCCGCACACGCTTGTGCGCAAAACCAACGGCGGCAACGGCACCACCTTCGACCTGCGGGGACGCCTGATCAATTGCGAAGGCGAAGGCCGGCGCGTCACCCGCACCGAAGCCGACGGCAGTGTCACCGTCCTGGCGGACCGGTTCGAGGGCAAGCGCTTCAATCGGCCGAACGACGTCATCTGCCATTCCAACGGCACGCTGTACTTCACCGATCCGTCACTGCGCGTGCCCGCCGCGGAACGCGAACTCGATAATGCGTCGATCTACAAGGTCGCGACCGACGACACGCTCAGCGTCCTGTGCCATGTCGAGTATCCCAACGGCCTGGCGCTGTCGCCCGACGAACGCATCCTGTACATCGCGAACACCCGCTGGACCCAATACATCCACGCGATCGAACTGGATTCGGCCGGCAACTACGTCCGCCGCCGCGTCTTCGCCGACATGTCGCACGATCGCACCGACGGCGTGCCCGACGGCATGAAAGTCGATCAGGCCGGCCGGGTCTTCTGCACCGGCACCACCGGAGTCTGGGTCTACGCGCCCGACGGCCATCTGATCGGCATCATCGAAACCCCGGAAGTCTGCGCCAATATCGCCTTCGGCGGCCCGGACCTGCGGACCCTGCTGCTGACCGCCAGCACCTCGGTCTACACACTGCGCGTCAAAACGCCCGGCATGCCCCTGCCGTTTTACAAAACCCTGGGCGCCTGAACCGACAATACCCCGCCACTTCGCCTGTTGATCGAGCCGGACTCCTTGTAAGAGAACCCCGACAAGGAGGACGGCATGAAGATTTCGATCCTGGGCGGTGGCGGGTTCCTCGGGCGCAAGATCGCCGAACGGCTGGCGGCAGACGGACATTTGGGCGGCAAGCCGGTCACCGGCCTGACGCTGTTCGATCGCGCCGCGCCCCCCAAACCCGACGCGGCATTTCCCGTGCACTGCCTGGCCGGCGATCTGCTCGACCTGCCGCCGCAGGCCATTCCCATCGGCACGGAAGTCGTCTTCCACCTCGCCGCCATCGTCAGCGCGCAGGCCGAGGAGGATTACGAACTCGGCCGCCGCGTCAACATGCGCGGGACCGATATGGTGATCGACGCCTGCCGTCGTCTGGTATCCGCCGGCGACAAGCCGCCGCGCGTCGTCTTCACCAGTTCCGTCGCCAGCTTTACCGGCAGCCAGAACGCCGTCATGCCCGACGACGCCAGACAGGTGCCCGGCAACAGCTACGGCGCGCAGAAGGCCGCCGCCGAACTGATTCTGGCCGATGCATCCCGTCGCGGCTTCCTCGACGTCGTCACCGTGCGCCTGCCGACGGTCATCGTCCGCCCCGGCCGCCCGAACAAAGCCGCCAGTTCCTTCTTCTCCGCCATCGCGCGCGAACCTCTGCTGGGTCTGGAAACCACATTGCCGGTCCCCGACGCGTTCGGCGTCTGGGTTTGCAGCCCCCGCCGAGCCGTCGACTGGCTGCTGCATGCGGCGGCACTGGACGCCGCTCGGCTTGGCTTGCATCGCGGCATAACCCCGCCGGGCATCGCCACGACCGTCGCGGAAATCCTGGCCGCCCTGGACCAGGTGAAACCGGGCGCGTCCGCGCTGGTGCGGCGGGAAGCCGATCCCGCGATCGCCGCGATCGTCGGCACCTGGCCCCCGGCGTTCGAGGCCACGCAAGGCCGCGCCCTCGGCTTCGCGGAACATGAACCGATCGTCGATGTCATCCGCGCGTTCGTCGAGGACGATCTGCAGGCCACACTGCGGGAGCGCGGCCTGGGCACCTGACCCACCGCCCCGACATTTCCATGGCGTGAACGTAATTTCACCGCGATCAACCGCCAAAACCCGCGCAATAACCTTGATAATGCCGTTCCCCCGCTTCACAACCGGTGGGGACGGCCCTCCCCTTCCTTCGCGGGATCGCGTGTATGTCGACTGCGCCTGGCGGCTCTTCCAACGCGGATGCACCCGGCATTCCGCCCAGCGGGGGAACCGCGCCGAACGCTCCGCACGTCGCTAAATCGAAACAACACAGAGCCCGTCGCGTCCGCCGCCCCATCGGTGCCCGGGTCCTGCACGCGCCGCAGGTGCTGCGCGCCCTCGTGCGCGCCGACGAAGTATGGCTGGTGGCGCTTGCCGCGTTCATCGGCTGCTTCAGCGGCGTTGCCGTCTGGCTGATGACCGAAATCGCGCAACGCCTGCATGAGGTGTTGTTCAACATCGGCCATGACCAACGGCTGAGCGCGATGACCATCCTCGACCCATTGCTGACGGTGGCCGTTCCCACCCTGGGCGGCTTGTTCCTGGGCGTTCTGACCTTGGGCATCGCCCGCGTGCATCGACGCAGAGCGGTCGATCCGGTCGAAGCCAACGCCTTGTTCGGCGGACGGATGTCAGTCAGCGGCAGCCTGATCGTCGTGCTGCAAACCCTGGTTTCCAACGGTGTCGGAGCCTCCATCGGGCTGGAAGCCGGCTATACTCAGATCGGCGCCGCGCTTGCCTCCCGCTGGGGTCATGCCTTCCGCGTGCGACGCAACGACTTGCGCCTTTTGGTCGGCTGCGGTGCCGCGGCGGCAATCGCCGGGGCGTTCAATGCCCCGCTGACCGGCGCGTTTTATGCCTTCGAGCTTGTCATCGGCACCTATACGCTGGGAACCTTCGCGCCGGTCGCGGTCGCCGCCATCGTATCGATGTCGGTGGTGAACGCCCTGGGCGGCGCGGGCTTCGAAGTCTCCTTCATGCCCGACAAGGTCGACGGCCTCGACTACATCCCCATCCTCGCCCTCGGCATGCTCTGCGCCCTGCTCGGCATCGCGATCATGCGCGGCGTCACGTTGACCGAGGAATTGTTCCGCAAAAGCGGTGTGCCCGTCTGGCTGCGTCCGATGATCGGCGGGCTTGCCGTCGGATCGCTGGCGTTGGTTACCCCCGCCGTGCTGTCCTCCGGCCACGGCGCGCTGGGCGCGCTTGCCTCGGTCAATTACTCCCTCGGGTTTATCGTGCTGCTGGTCGTGCTCAAGGCGATTGCCTCGGCCATCTCCATCGGCTCCGGCTTCCGCGGCGGCCTGTTCTTCGCCTCGCTGTTCCTGGGTGCATTGCTTGGCCAGGGCTTCGCGATGATGCTGACGATGATTACGCCGGGCCACCCGGTTTCCCCGGTTGTCTGCGCCGTTGTGGGCATGAGCGGGCTGGCCGTCAGTATCATCGGCGGGCCGTTGACCATGGGTTTCCTGGCGTTGGAAGCCACCGGCAGCCTGCCGATGACCGTTGCCGTGCTTGCCGCCTCGGTCGTCTCCTCCCTGACCGTGCGCCGCACCTTCGGGTATTCCTTTGCGACATGGCGCTTCCATCTGCGCGGCGAAGCAATCCGCAGCGCGGTCGATATCGGCTGGATGCGCAACCTGACGGTGGGCCGCATGATGCGGCACGAGGTGCGCACTGTCCGCGCCGACACGCTGCTGACCGCGTTCAAACGCGACTTCCCGCTGGGCGCGTCGCAGCGCGTCGTGGCACTGGACGACAGCGGGGCCTATGCGGGGATCATCCTGGTGGCGGAAGCGCATGGCGACGGCGACAACAGCCACCGCGTCGGCGACGATCTGCACTACACCGATACAATGTTGCTGCCGCAAATGACGATCAAGGAGGCGATCGCGATGTTCGAAGCCTCCGAAAGCGATGCCCTGGCGGTTGTCGACGCGCCCGACACGCGCAAGGTGATCGGCATACTGACGGAACAATATGCACTGCGCCGCTACAGCGACGAACTGGACCATCGCCGCCGGGAGTTGTCGGGGGAGTAGCCTACGGCGCGCCGGTTATACGGCGCATCAATTCCGGCGACAGGCCGGCGGCGGGCTTCGGCCTGGGGCGCACGAAGCTGCCGCGCGTGGGTTGGCGCGGCTTCAGGCCGACCAGGGCTTCCGCCATGCGCACGGCGCAACTGACACCGTCCAGCGTCGGCACCGGGATGCGGTCCGCAACCTCCCGCGCCAATCCGGCGATCGGGCCTCCGCCGCAGATGATGACCTCGGCCTCGTCATCCTCGACCGCCGACAGGCATTCTTCCACCAGACGCTCGCGGAACTGGTCCTTGGCCTGGGTGATGTCCGGAATGGCCACATCCAGCGCCCGCACGCTGGCAAGCCGAGCATCCAGGCCGTGTTCGCGGGCGCATTCGATGTACCAGCGGCGCAGTCGGGGGGTCAGGCAAACGATGGAGTAGCGCCGCCCGAGCATCCAGGCCGTCAACATCGCGGATTCGGCGATTCCGACGACGGGGATATCGGCGAACTCCCGCGCAGCCGCCAGGCCCGGATCGCCGAACGCCGAAACGATGATTGCATCGAAGCTCGCGGCGTGCTTCGCGACGGCATCGAGCACGGCGTGCCCGGCGATCGCGGCCTCTGCCCGATTTTCGATGTATTGCGTGCCGAACGCCGCGGTGACCGAGACGATTTCGGTGCCTACTGAGGCGAACCGCCGAGCCTCCGCCGCCATTTGATCGGTCATGGCGGCGGTGATGTTCGGGTTGATCAGCAGCAGCTTCATATCAGGCCCCGATCAGGTCAGCGTCCGGTCAGGATGCGTTCAACAAGCTGTTTGACCGACGGCACGAAGCCGTTCGAATAAAACGGATCCGATCCAAAACGATAAGCGTTGTGGCCGCTGAACATCAGATTGTTTTCCAGCGAATGCGTACCGTCTTCGTGCGCGACGTCCTGCAACGTCTTCTGGATGCAAAAGCTGCGCGGATCGGCGCGCTTGCCGTTGCTGAACTCCGGCTCCAACTGCGCCCAGTTGGAAAAGCGGCAGGAGCTGAGGCAGCCCATGCAATCCGTCTGATCCCGCAGGATTTCCTGGCCCTTGTCCGGGGTCACGAAGATCAGCGACGAATCCGGCGTGCGCAGGGCATCGACGAAGCCCTGCGCTTCCCATTCGCTGATCCGTTCCAGATCGGCCGGGGTCACGTAAACCAAACGCTTGCGCGGCCCGACGCCATAGGGGGCGGCCATTTCGCCGGCGGGTTCCGCGCTATAGTTCACCTGCCGCTCGTTGCGCGCGCGCAATTCGCGGATGAAGTCGTTATTAACCGCCGACGAATAGAACCCGGTGGGGGAGAACCGGTTCAGGAAGACGTCGCCTTCTTTCAGGGTCAGCAATCGCTGCTTCCAGGTGTTGCCGATCGGGCTCTCCTGCGTCAGCAGCGGGCGCGTGCCGAACTGGAACGCCACGGGTCCCAGATCGGGATTATCGATCCAGTGTTCCCATTCTTCCAGCCACCAGACGCCGCCCGCCATGATGATCGGGGTGTCGTGCAGCCCGAATGCCTGCATCTGTTTCCGCAGCGCGAGCACGCGGGGGAACGGGTCTTCCGGCTTCACCGGGTCTTCGCCGTTCGACAGCCCGTTGTGCCCGCCCGCGAGCCAGGGGTCTTCGTAGACCACGCCGCCCAACAGCGACGCCGCCTTGGAATAGGCCCGCCGCCACAGCGCGTTGAATGCCCGCGCCGAGGAGATGATCGGGTAGTAGTGCACGTTGAATTTGGTCGCGATGTCCGACAACCGGTACGGCATGCCGGCACCGCAGGTAATGCCGTTGATCAGGCCTTTGCCCTTTTCCAGCACTTCCGTGATGATTCGTTCGGCGCCGCCCATTTCCCACAGGATATTGGCGTGAATCCGCGCCTTCGATCCGCCGATGTCCCGCGCGCGGCGGGCCTGAGCCAGCGCGCCCTGAACAGCGTAATCGATCAGTTCTTCGTGCCGTTCCCGTCGGGTTTTGGCGTGGTAGACCTGGGGAATCCGCTCCCCGGATTCGGTGTAGCTATCGGCGTTGACCGCGCTGAATGTGCCGACACCGCCGGCCAGCGCCCAATGGCCGGCTGTGATGCCGCTCGACACCGCAACGCCCTTGCCACCTTCAACCAATGGCAGGACGTCGGCGCCGCCCATCCGGATCGCGTTGATCGCTCGCATAGCCTTGTATTCCTCGTCCAGTCGCCCAAGGGTTCGCGGACCCCACTCCAGGTCGGTTATGTGGCGACGAGATATCCGATACGACGCCTGTCGGAAGACGCAAGATGTTTCCGGCGCATGACAGGCGTCGTATGTCGATGGGTGTTCAGATCGCCGGATCAGCCCGGCTGATCGGAACCTTCGCTCGGCCCATTGTCGCGGTCGCCGCGATACTCGCGACGCGGACCGCGCCCGCGTTCACGATCGCCGCCGCGGTCACCGCCGCGCTCTTCACGTTCCGGACGCGGCGGACGAGCGCCGACTTCCTCGGTGATGTCCGCGCCGGTTTCCTGGTTCACGACGCGCATCGACAGCTTCACCTTGCCGCGATCGTCGAAACCGATGACCTTGACCTTGACGCTGTCGCCTTGATTGACGACGTCGGTGGTCTTGGCGACCCGGCCCTGTTGCAGTTCGCTGATGTGCACCAGGCCATCCTTGGACCCAAGGAAGTTCACGAACGCGCCGAAGTCGGCCGTCTTCACGACCTTACCGGTGTAGATAACGCCGATTTCCGGCTCCGCGACGATGCCGCGAATCCAGTCGATCGCCTGCTGCGCCTGGGCGATGTCGGTGGCCGCGATCTTGATCGTGCCGTCGTCGTTGATGTCGATCTTGCACTTGGTGGCTTCGACGATCTCGCGGATCACCTTACCGCCGGTGCCGATCACTTCGCGGATCTTTTCCTTGGGCACGTTGATCACGGTGATGCGCGGCGCGGTGCCGGACACATCGCCACGCGCGCCGGTCAGCGCCTTGCTCATCTCACCCAGGATGTGCAGCCGTCCGTCCTTCGCCTGATCCAGCGCGATGCGCATGATATCGAAGGTGATGGACGTGATCTTGATGTCCATCTGCAGGCTGGTGACGCCGACTTCGGTTCCCGCGACCTTGAAATCCATGTCGCCGAGGTGATCCTCGTCGCCCAGGATGTCGGACAGCACGGCGAAGCCCTTGTCTTCCTTGATCAGCCCCATGGCGATACCCGCCACCGGCCGCTTCAGCGGCACGCCGGCATCCATCAGCGCAAGGGACGAACCGCAGACCGTCGCCATCGACGACGAACCGTTGGATTCCGTGATCTCCGACACAACGCGCAGCGTATAGGGGAACACGTCCTTCGCCGGCAGCAGCGGATGAATGGCGCGCCATGCCAGCTTGCCATGACCCACTTCGCGACGGCCCGGAGAACCCATGCGACCGGCTTCGCCGACGGAGTACGGAGGGAAGTTGTAGTGGAGCATGAAATGCTCCCGATACTCGCCTTCCAGCGCGTCGATCACCTGTTCGTCCTGCCCGGTGCCCAGCGTCGCGACGCAGAACGCCTGCGTTTCGCCGCGCGTGAACAAGGAAGAACCATGCGCGCGCGGCAGGATGCCGACTTCGGCCATGATCGGGCGCACCGTACGGGTGTCGCGGCCGTCGATCCGCATGCCGGTATCCAGAATGGCATTGCGCACCACGTCGGCTTCCAGATCGTGCAACAGGCCCTTGGCCTTGTCGCCATCCAGGCCTTCCGCGTTCAGGGCGGCAACAACCGCCTTTTTCGCGGCGCCGACTTTTTCGTACCGCGCCTGCTTGACGCGTTCCTGATAGGCTTCGCCGATCGAAGAGCGACCCAGCGCGTCGACGCGGGCCTTCAGCGCCAGTTCCTCGGCCGATTTCTCGGTCAGTTGCCAGGGGTCCTTGGCGGCATGTTCGGCCAGTTCGATGATCGCCTGGATCACCGGCTGGAAGCTTGCGTGGCCGAAGGAAACGGCGCCGAGCATGACGTCTTCCGGAAGCTCCTGGGCTTCGGATTCGACCATGAGAACGCCTTCGACCGTGCCGGCGACGACCAGTTCGAGCACACTGGTTTCCTGCTGGGCAAAGGTCGGGTTCAGGATGTACTCGCCATCCTTATAGCCGACGCGCGCGGCGGCGATCGGGCCGAAGAACGGGATGCCCGAAATCGTCAGCGCGGCGGAACAGCCGATCATCGACACGATGTCCGGATCGTTTTCCATGTCGTGCGACAGCACGGTCGCGACGATCTGCACTTCGTTCCGGAAGCCTTCCGGGAACAGCGGCCGGATCGGCCGATCGATCAGCCGGCTTTTCAGAACTTCGGCCTCGCTCGGACGTCCCTCGCGCTTGAAGAAGCCGCCCGGGATCTTGCCCGCGGCAAAGGCTTTTTCCTGATAGTTGACGGTCAGCGGGAAGAAATCCTGGCCGGGCTTGGCGGATTTCACGCCCACGGCGGTGCAGAGCACGATGGTCTCACCGTACGATACCAGCACGGCGCCGTCGGCCTGACGGGCGATCTTGCCGGTTTCCAGAACCAGCTTGCGCCCGCCCCAGTCGAGTTCCTTGCGGAAATAATTGAACATTCAGTCGTCCTTCGAATGCGCGAACGGATGGGCGGCATTCCGGACGATCCGAGGTGTACCGGTCAGGGGGGAGGCGGCGTCTCGGGTCACAGGGATGGCGGGCTGCGCAATGCGACGCAGCCGCGGGCCATGTGGCCGGAAACGCCGTCGCGGTTCCCGCTCCTGGAAGGAACATGCCGGATCGGCTGGTTTGTCGGTCCACCGCGTAACGCGGCGTTTGCCGGCACCACGATGGCGACCGGCGGATAAACGAACGCCCACCATTTAAGGCGGGCGTCCGGGTCTTCAGTCTATCGGCGCAGGTTCAGGCGAGCAATCAATGCCTCATACCGGCTGCGATTCTTGCCTTTCAGATAGTCCAGCAACCGACGACGACGGCCGACAAGCATCAGCAGACCACGACGCGAATGGAAGTCCTTCGCGTGAATCTTCAGATGTTCGGTCAGGCTGAGGATACGGTCGGTGAGCAAAGCCACCTGTACTTCGGGGCTTCCGGTGTCGGTCTCGCCGGTCTTGTAGTTACCGATGATCTCGGTACGGCGTTCAGGCGTCTGCGACATCGAATGGGTCTCCATTCAAAGGGTTAAGGAAACACGTGGGGATCGAGGGATCCTATCGGGCGCGCGCGGACTGTGTTCCAGCCGACGAAGCCCAATCACGCGGCCCCCCGCCATGACGGGATTCCGATCCAAGGGTCGGGACAGGCCGATGGCCCGTCCGCGGCGATTGGTCGGCGGCCTTTTGCGCGGTCAGGGCCAGAGCCGGGATGTCGGCCAGCACGGTCATGACCGAACAGGAAAGGTCCGGGGAAGCCGGCGCGGTATCGTCCGCCCCGCGCGGTTTGTCCAGCGGAATCGAATCTCCGTTCGGCTCACAGAATCCGTTCGGGCTTCAACAACCCTTCTTCCAGGCGGCAAAGCCCGATAATCCGCCCCCCCGACATGGCGCGCGCCAGCCCACCCGCCGGATTGGCATCCGCCGGAATCCGCCCCATCAGGGCGACGAGGCTGATCGGCTGCCCATGCCGCAATTCCCCAGCTTCGGACTCCGTAAGGGCCAGCGCCGGAATATCGGCCAGCGCCATCAACACCGGGCGCAACAGATCGGCGGAGGCCGGTTCGGCGTCGTCCGCCCCGCGCAGCTTGTCCAACGGGATCGAATCCGCTTCCAGGAACGGGCCGACGCGCAAACGGCGCAGGACCGTAATATGCCCCAGCGTGCCGCAGGCCGCGGCCAGATCGCGCGCCAGGCTGCGCATGTAGACGCCCTTGCCGGAAGCGACCTCGAACACCGCCGTATCGGCGTCCGTCCGTTCGACCAGTTCGAAACGGTCCACCCGCGCCGGACGCGGCTCCAACACCGGTGCCCGGCCTTCGCGCGCCATGTCGTAGGCGCGCTCTCCGGCGACCTTGATCGCCGAGTAAATCGGCGGCACCTGCATGATGTCGCCGCGAAACGCCGGCAACGCGGCGACAATCTGTTCGTCGGTCGGGCGCACGTCGCTGGTCGCGATCGTCTGGCCGTCGGCGTCGTCGGTATCCCGCTGATCGCCGAAGCGCAGGGTGAAACGATACAGCTTCGTGCCGTCCATCACATAGGGCACGGTCTTGGTCGCCGCCCCGAACGCAATCGGCAACACCCCGGTCGCCAAGGGGTCGAGCGTGCCGCCGTGCCCCGCCTTCTGCGCGTCGAAAATGCGACGGACCCGGTTCACCACATCGGTGCTGGTCAGGTTGGGCGGCTTGTCGATGATCAGCCAGCCGTCGAGCGGACGGCCGCGGGGTTTACGGCGAGACATGGGGGCGGGGTTCCGAGGAAAGGCGGGCGGCGTACGGGGTGGGGGGGACGATGTCAATCGAAACCCGACTCGCCCACCCGGATTGGCCCCTTCGGCCCGCCCATTCGGGCGCAGCGCGTCAGAGGCTCGCGTAAACCGCCTTTTCAAACGCATCCAACAGATCGAGAACCGCGCCGTCGCCGAACGGCAGGACCTGCGTCATCAGCACGCCCGCCACTTTCCGCCTGGGATCGAGCCAGTAATACGTGTTGTTGATCCCCGCCCAGGCCAGGCTGCCGGCCGAACGCCCACCCGGCACGTCCTGCGTGTTGATCAGGAAGCTCAGCCCCCATTTCTTGTCCATGCCGGGGAAAAGCTCCACGTCGTTGGACATGCGCGGGTTAAAGGTTTTCATCGGCAGCACGTTCAGCGCGCCCATGTGATTGTCCGCCATCAACGCCACGGTTTCCGGCTTCAAAACTCGCGCGCCGTTCCAGGTTCCGCCATGCATCAGCGCCTGCAGGAAGATCAGATAATCCCGCGCGGTGGAGAACAGACCGCCGCCGCCGGCGAAGAATTCGGGATTTTCCGCCGGCGGCGGAGCATCGATCGGCGTCAGCGCGCCGTGTTCGTCGCGCGCATGCACCCGCGCAAGGCGCGGTAGCCAGTCCGGCCACAACACAAAGCCGGTGTCGGTCATGCCCAGCGGTTGGAACAAATGCGTCCGCAGATAGGTTTCCAGATCGAGGCCGCTGGCGACTTCGACCATCCGACCGGCCATATCAATATTGATGCCGTACTCCCAGCGCTCTCCGGGATCGAACCCCAGCGGCGCGCTCAGCGCGGCCAGCTTGCCGGTGCGCGCCGCCGGCAGCCCGGTCTGCGCCGCATAGCGGTTCATGTTCGCGTTCCAGGTGTCGTAAACGAACCCCGCCGTATGGGTCAGCAACCGCCGCAGCGTCACCGTGCCCCGCGCCGGGCGCAGGATCGGCTGCCCCGCATCGTCGAACCCGTCCAGCACAAGCGGGTCCCGCAGGAACGGCAACACATCCCCCGCCGGCCGATCGAGATCGAGCTTGCCTTGCTCTACCAGTTGCATGCACGCCGCGCCGGTGATCGCCTTGGTCATGGAGGCGATGCGAAACACCGTATCCTTGGTCATGCGCTGCGGCGCGTCATTGCTTCTGCGCCCAAACGAGTCCTCGTAGATCGACCCACCGGCATCGGCCGCCGCCGCAACCATGCCCGGAATGTCCCCGGCGGAAATCGCGTCGGCGAAAACACGATCGATCAAGGCCTTGTTCGGCATAAAGAATTCTCCCCACGTACCCGACTTCAGTATGCGACCTTTCGCCCGGGTTGCAAACCGCCGCCCTCGGCGCGGCGCGCGATGGGACGAAACGCCCGAACACGGCCGTTTTCCCGCCTTGGCCGCCCGCCGCGACGGCCGCGTCCCGCCGAAATTTGTCGGAATTCTTTACATTTGTTTGGAATTGAACCGATGTCGGTTTGCTATCTGCTTCATTTGAAAAAACAAAATATAACGGCACAATTTTTGCTTTTATCGCGGCAATGACTAGGGGAGAGCAAACCATGCAACACCTTCGCGCGATCGCCGCCACACTCTGTCTTGGCCTGTACGCAACCCTGCCGGCCAATGCCGCGACCATCACCCGTCAGTTCGACTTCAACTACGCGAGTTTCAGCGGCGGCGCGCCCACGGACCCCGTGTCCGGCAGCGTTACCGTCGTTTGGGACAACAGCGTCGGTGGCGTCAATCAAACCACGGGCATCACGCTCAACAGTCTGAACATTCCCTTCGGTTTCACAATCGGCTTCGATTACCAGCTCATGACCGACACCATGCTGATCGGCGGCTACGGCGTCGGCAACGATGTCGACAGCAAAATCGCCGGCACCGACGACTTCTTCCTCAGCATCCTCAACGCCTCCACGACGGCGGTCGGAGACGAATTTTCCTACACCTCCGTCCTGACGGATGCCCATCACACCGCAGCATCGGGATCGGTCGTCACGGTCGACTCCATCCCCGAGCCCGCTTCGCTTTCCCTCCTCGGCATTGGGCTCGCCGGCGCGGCCCTGGCGCGTCGCCGGTACCGCGGCATCGCCTGATCGCGCCGTTTGACTCAGACCAACGCACGCCGAGCGCCGCAATGACCTCACCGGCCCACGATATCGTATCCGGCGCCCTGGTCTTCACCGGGGAACGCTCCCGTCTCGGCTACCGCCTGAACCGGATGGCCATGTCGCTGACCCAACCGGCCAACCGCGCCGCCTTCCAGGCGGACGAGGCCGCGTATATGCGCGCCATGGGCCTCGACGACGTCGAAATCGACCGCGTGCTGCGCCGCGACTGGAAAGCCATGCTCGACAACGGCGGCAGCATCTATCTGCTGCTCAAGATCGCGGGCTCGGTCGGCCATACCCTGCAACAGGTCGGCGCCCATACCGGCGGCATCACGCCGGAGGCACTGGCCGAACGAAACAAAAAGGCCTGAGACATGGCGCAGATCGTCGGCGGCATCGGCAGTTCCCACGCCCCCTCCATCGGTTCGGCCTGGGATAAGGGCCTGTTGCAAGACCCGCTCTGGCGGCCGGTCTTCGACGGCTATGCCGCTGCCCGTGCCTGGCTCGCCGAACAAAAGCCCGACCTGTTCGTCATCGTCTATAACGACCACGCGAACCGCTTCTTCTTCGATGCCTACCCCACCTTCGCCCTGGGTGTCGGAGACCTGCACGCCCAGGCCGACGAGGGCTACGGCAAGCGCGACCTGCCCGACCTGAAAGGCGATCCCGACTTCGCCTGGCACATCGCCCGATCGCTGGTCGAGGATGAGTTCGACCCGACGATCTGCCAGGAGATGACCCTCGATCACGGCGTGCTGTCATTCCTGCCGGCGCTCGCCGATCTGGCGGTCCCCGTCATTCCGCTGGCCGTCAACGTCATCCAGCACCCGATCCCCACCGCGCGCCGCCTCTATCGCCTCGGCCTTGCGCTGCGACGCGCGATCCAGACCGGTCCCGCCGATCGCCGCGTCGTCGTCATGGGCACCGGCGGGCTGTCGCACCAGTTGCACGGCACCCAGGTCGGCCGCTTCAACGCCGCCTGGGACAACGAATTCCTCGATCTTCTCGAATCGGACCCGGAACGCCTCGCCGCCCTGCCGCATCGCGACTGGATGGAACGCGGCGGCACCGAAGGCGTGGAGATGATCATGTGGCTGGCCATGCGCGGCGCCATGGGGCCAAACCCCACGCGCGCGTTTCGCAACTACCAGGTGCCCATGACCACCGGCTATGGCCTGCTGGCGCTGAACCCCGATCAGGTCGCCGTCCAGCCGCCATCCACCTGATACGCGGCACCGCTGACATAGCTGGCGCGATCCGAGCACAGCCAGACCACCATCTCGGCGATCTCCGCGGGCTCCCCGAACCGCCCAAGCGGCGTCCGCGCGACGATCTCGTCGGCCCTGGCCTCCCGCGTCGGCGCGGTCATGCGCGTGACAATGAAGCCAGGACACACCGCATTCACCCGAATACCGTCCGCCGCGTATTCCAACGCCGCCGTCTTGGTCAGGCCGATCACGCCGTGCTTCGCCGCGACATAGCCCGTCGCGCGCTTCAGCCCGATCAACCCGGCGATCGAGGCGGTGTTGACGATCGCGCCCCCGCCCTGCGCCTGCATGCGAACCAACTCGTGCTTCATGCACAGCCAGACGCCCTTCAGGTTGACCTCGATCATCCGATCGAACGACTCTTCCGACCATTCGGCGGTGAACAATCCGGTCGCGCCAACCTGATGCGGCGCGATACCGGCGTTGTTGAACGCGCAATCCAGCCGGCCGTATGCCGCCACCGCGCCGTCGACCATCGCCGCCACATCCGCCGATTTGGTCACGTCGCCCGACAGCGACAGCGCCTGACCGCCGGCGGCATTGACCAACGCCACCGTCTCCCGCGCCGCCTCCGCCTCAAAATCCGCCACCGCCACGCGCGCGCCCTCTCGCGCGAAAGCCAGTGCCGCCGCACGCCCGATGCCGTTGCCGCCGCCCGTCACCAGCGCCGTCTTGCCGTCCAGAATGCCGGTCATGTCGTTCCCCCATTTGCGTTCGCCGCGATTGCGGGCAGAGTACTCACCCTGGCAGCCGCAACCAAGACAGGACAAGAAAAGGAGCGTCCCCCATGACCACCGCCACAGGACCGGTCGCGCCGTCCGGCTTGAACCATCTCGTCATCAACGTGCGCGATCTCGCCGAAACCCACCGCTTCTGGACCGACATGCTCGGCTTTCGCCAGGTCGGGGAGTTTCGCCCGACCGCCAATGCCGGCCCGCCGCGCCGCATGCAGTTCTATAGCGCCGATCACGGCAACGGGCGGCTGAACCACCACGATATCGCGTTCATGGAAGTGCCCGGCCTGCCCGCCCCCGCCGCCGACGGCACCCTGGTCAGCGCCATCGGCCACATCGCCATCGCCCTGCCCGACCGCGACGCCTGGCTGCGCCAACTGGCTTTCTTGCAGGCCAGCGGGGTGAAATTCGAACGCCGCGTCGAACACGGCATGACCCACAGCCTCTATATCCGCGACCCCAACGGCTACACCGTCGAACTGCTGTACGAACTGCCCCGCGAAGTCTGGGAAGGCGACATCCAGGGCGCGCTCAACCACTACATCGCCCTGCCGACCGAAGGCCCGGCGGCGCTGGAAGATCGCGGCGAGGGCTTCCCGATCTTCGCCAAAGCCGAAACCGTCTGAACCCAACGCGGAGGCCAAGCGCATGAAGATCTGGTACCAAAGCATGACCCGCATCACCGAATGGGGCGGCTACCCGAAAATCCTGCGCGGCATCCTCGATCGGGTGAAAGACCCCGATACCGAAATCCATGTCGCCGGCATCACCGAAATCGGCGGTGTCGGTGACCAGTTTCGCTATCTGGAATACCTGGAAACCGGCGAGGTCCTGAAAAACGTCCAGCGCGCGGTGCGCGAGGGCTACGACGCCTTCATGGTCGGCAACATCGCCGATCCCGGCCTGCGCGAAGCCCGCGAAATCGCCAATATCCCCGTGCTCGGCCTGTGCGAAACCGCCATGCACGTCGCCTGCATGATGGGCGCGAACTTCTCGTTCGTAACCATCAACGAGAAATTCACCCCGCGCGTCGTCGAAAATGTCCATCGCGCCGGGCTGACCAGCCGCTTCGTCGGCGCCAACCGCATGGCCATCGACCGCCTGACCGACCTCGGCCCCGCCTTCGATCCCGGTCCGACGCAAGACGCCGTCGTCGCCCAGTTCAACGCCGCCGCGCGCAAAAGCGCCGATGCCGGCGCCGAAGTCGTCATCGCCGCCGGCGGTGTCGTCATGGCGCTGCTCGCCCATGCCGGCATCCACGAAACACCCGACGGCGTGCCCATCCTGAACGGCATCACCAACCTGGTGAAGATGACGGAGGCCGCGGTGAAGATGGACCGCATCATGGGCGGACGCTTCGTGTCGAAGAAATGCGCCTATGCCCCGCCGCCGCCCGATCAGATCGAGACGTTCCGCAAGCATTACGGCCAGGACATCTACCCGACCGTTTCGCCACCCACCAAATAAGCGGCGCGCCTACGCCCCCGACAGCAGAGAACGCCGCGTCTCCAGAAAATCCTGCACCGCCGTCGCCAGCTTGTCGCACTCCGCGTCGCCGATCGGCAGGCACAGCGTCATCATGCCGCGACGCGCCAGCCAAATCCCGCGCGCCAGCATATCGAAGAAGAAAAGCTCCTTCAGCTTCTGATCGCCCCGCGCCGCGTCCGCCGGCGTACGCACCGGGCCGCGCACCGTATGCACCGCGATCATCGACCCCAGCCCGGTAAATTGCAGCTTCGCATCCGCCGCTCGGCAGAGCGCATTCAACCGCTCCCGCAACGCATCGCCGCGCGCATTCAATGCCTTAGCCGCCTCCGGCGTATAGATCTCGGTCAATCCGACCAGACCCGCGTTCATCGTCAGCACGTTGTTGTTGAACGTCCCCGCGTGCGGCAACGCATCCGCGCGCCTGGGATCGAACATGTCCAACATATCCGCCCGCCCGCCGAACGCGCCGAACGACATGCCGCCGCCGATATATTTCCCCAGCGTCGTCAGGTCGGGCTTCACCCCGCGCAGCGCCTGCAAACCGCCGGGCGACAGCCGAGACGTCATCACCTCGTCGAAAATCAACACCGCGCCGATCCGGGTCGCTTCTTCGCGCAGCATCGTCAGGAATGCCGGATCGGCCTGGATGCAACCGCCGCTGCCCATCATCGCTTCCAGGATAATCACCCCCAGATCGGCCGCATGCTGGGCAATCAACGCGCGCGTGGCATCCATGTCGTTATAGGGCGCGAGCACATAGTCGAACGGCGCGTTGATCGGCGATCCGCCGCCGGCGAACCCGAAGACGGCGCCGTGATACCCGCCGTCGAACACCAGCACCTTTTTGCGCTTCGTGAAGATCAGCCCCAGCGAGATCGCCAGCAGGTTTGCCTCGGTTCCCGAATTGGTGAACCGCACGCGGTCCAGCCCGAACCTTTCGCATACCGCCTTGGCAAAGCGCGCTTCGGTCATGTTCGACGCGCCGAAATTGATCCCCTTGTCCAGCGCCCCGTCCAGGGCTGCCCGGATCGTGGGGTGGGAGTGTCCGTAAATCCCGGCGGTGTACTCGCCCAGGAAATCGACATACTCGACGCCGTCCACATCCCACAGCCGGCATCCCTCGGCGCGCGCCATCGCGATCGGGAACGGGGCATAGTGCAGCACCGTGCGCGTATTTCCGCCGGGCATCACCGCCGTCGCCTCGACATAGCGAGCCAGGCTTTTCGGGTTGCGCGTCACATAGGCTTCTTTTGCCTCGTTCAGCGCCGCGTCAATGTCGGTGTTGCGCAATGCCGTCTCGCTCATGTGCTTCAAGCCCCTGCCCGGTTCGGAGCCAGTTTGCGCAGACCACGGCACCCTTGCAACCACGACGATGGACCGCTTTACATCGCCCCCATCCTCCCCTGACCCAAGGCGACACCCATCATGGATCTCAAGGATCATATTCGCGGCATTCCAGATTTCCCGAAGCCGGGCATCTTGTTTTACGACGTCTCCACCCTGCTGCGCGATGCCGACGCGTGGCAGGTCGCCATGGGCCGAATGGCCCGCCTTGTTCGCGCCCACCAGCCCGACCTGATCGCCGGCATCGAATCCCGCGGCTTCCTCGTCGCCGCCCCCCTCGCGCTCAAGCTTGGATGCGGCTTCGTCATGATCCGCAAGCGCGGCAAATTGCCCGGCGCCACCATCGGACTGAACTACGCACTGGAATACGGCGAAGATCGGATCGAAGTGCAGGAAGACGCCGTCACCCCCGGCCAACGCGTCGTCATCGTCGACGATCTGCTGGCGACCGGCGGCACCATGGCGGCCGGCATTTCGCTGCTGCGCCAGGTCGGCGCCGTCGTGCCCGCCGCCGCCGCGCTGATCGAACTCAGCTTTCTGAACGGTCGGTCCCGCCTGGATATCCCTTGCGAGGCACTGGTCTCCTACGACTCCTGAACCAGCCAAGCAGCGCCGTCGAACCGGCGAACAAGCCGACGGACGCCGGTTCCACCACATCGGTCAGCAGATTGCTCGTCAGCGCCAGGGCGATCTGCTGATCCGACAAAAGGTCGTAACAAGCACCGTCGGGACAAATATTCGCGAGCGAGCCGGGAATCAGCCGGATCCCGCCGGGTGCCTCCAGATACCGCGCATTGGCACTATCGTGATCCAGGCCCAGATTGTGGCCGAGTTCGTGCGCGATCGTATCCAACCGACCGATCGGCGCGTTGTACCCCATCACCGTATCCATCGCGATGACCATGCCGCCCGCGCCCAGATAGGCTTCCCCATAAGCACCGACGATCGTTCGCACGAGCCACATGGTGATCGTGTCGAGACTGCCGCCGCCCGACAAATCGTCGAACGTACGCCCGGCGACACCATCGTCGATGAACAGAAAATCCGACTCGTGAAGATCGGCCTCGCGCACGAAACTGACCCCGATCCCCGCCTGCGCCCAGATTTTCGACGTGGCGGAGCCGAAGTAAGGGTCCAACGCCGGGCCGGTCCCGGCACAGTTCGCACCGTTATCGTCGCACACCGCGACGACGTGAACGGTCGCGAGGCGTTGGATCGGCACCGCCCACGCGCACCAGACCGGCGCGAGCGACAACAACAACGTCGTGACAACCCAGCGCAGGCGATCAATTCGAACCATGTTGGTCATTCTTCCCTGAACGCAACGCAACCCTCTCGCCTACATGGTGCGGAGTGTCCCAATCGCCAAATCATCCGCCCACGTTATTCCCACCGCCGGTTTGGCGTGCTTCACACGTGAAATCGCCTCATTCATGCCAAATTGCACAGGTTCTGCCTTGACCGTACGCAATCCTTAACTACGGTCGGCGAACTGCCGAGCACTTTGCTGTCGGTTGGGTGTGGGAAAGTTGGGGCAGAATGCCTGTTTGGATACCGATTACCGTGGCCGCCGCTTTGTTTCAGTGCTGGCGTACCGCACTGCAACAGAAACTGCGGAACCTGCTGTCGGTCAATGGTGCCGGTTTCGTACGTTACCTTTATGGCGCGCCGACCGCGCTGCTGCTGCTGTTGGTGACGCTGTGGGTAACCGGGCTGAGCGTGCCCTCCATCAACCCGACATTCATCTTATACTGCATCGGCGGCGGGCTGGGCCAGATCCTGGCGACCAACCTGCTGATCATGTCATTCGGCCATCGGAATTTCGCCGTCGGCACGGCCTACTCCAAGACCGAAACCGTGCAGAGCGCGATCATCGCGCTGATCGTTCTGAATGAGGTCCTGCAGCCCGTCGCCTGGGTCGGCATGGCCATCGGCCTGTTCGGCGTGATGACGCTGTCGCTCGCCGGGCGCGGCTTTAAGCCCAAGGACCTGCTGGCCGCCACCATCCAGCCCGCCGCGATCTGTGGGCTGAGCGCGGGGTTGTTCTTCGGCTTCACGACCGTCTTCATCAAGCTCGCCAATCAATCGTTGCCCGGACCGGGGGACAAGGTCGATCTGCTGATGCGGGCCTTATTCTCGCTGGTCGTCATCAACTCGCTGCAAATCCTGATGCAGGGCACCTATTTGCTGCTGCGCGAACCCGCGGAACTAAAGAAAGCATTCACCACCTGGCGCGTTTCGATGTGGGCCGGCACCCTGTCGGCCTGCGGTTCGGCCTGCTGGTTTACCGGCTTCGCGCTGGCGGAGGTCGCCCTGGTGCGCTCCGTCGGACAGGTAGAAATCGTTTTCACGCTGTTGTTCTCTCGGTTTTACCTGAAGGAGACATTGAAGCGCGGCGATGTACTGGGGTTGGTCTTCGTGGTACTGGGCGTCCTGCTGATCGTGCTGGGCCACTGATCGCATGAGCGCCTCGTCCTCGCCCAGCCTTACGGAGTTGCTGCGTCGGATCCTGCGGCTGGCGGCCCCGACCAGCCTTGTGGCGTTCCTTCAGGTCGCCGGGATGTTGACCGAAACCTGGCTCGCGGCCCGTCAGGGCACGGATGCCCTGGCCGGCTGGGCCGTGGTGCTGCCGTTTGCACTGTTGCTGCAACAGACATCGGCCGGCGCGATGGGCGGCGGCGTGGTGTCCGCCGTGGCGCGGGCGCTGGGCGCAGGCAACAAGGCGCAGGCATCGGCGCTGGTGCTGCACGCGGTGCTGATCGCCCTCGCGGCCGGCAGCCTGTTCACGCTTGTGCTGGCCGGCTTTCCGCGCCCGTTGTTCGATCTGATCGCGCCTTCTGCCGCCGCCGCCGCCGCGCCCTTTTCCGCCTGCCTGTTCGGCTTCGGCGCCATCCCGGTCTGGCTGACCAACGTGCTGGCATCGATCCTGCGCGGCGGTGGGCGGCATGGACTCGTCAGCCGCTTGCTGGCGGTCTCCACCATCGCCTATCCGGCGGTCGCCTGGGTGTTTATGGAGCCGCTTGGCTTCGGTCTGCCCGGCGCGGGCATTGCGGTCGGGGTGGTTTATGCAGTCGCCGCCGGAGTCATGGGCTGGGTTGTGGCCAACGGCGCCGCCGGCTTCCCGCCGAATTTCCGCCAACGGCCCAGTTGGGCGTTGTTTGCTCGAATCTTATCTGTGGGACTCGTCGCCTCGATGATGGCGACCATCGCCAATCTGACCACCGTGCTGGTGACGGCGCAGATCGCGTCGTACGGCACGGTCGTCGTCGCGGCCTATGGGATATCGGCGCGACTCGAATTTCTTATGGTTCCGCTGGCCTTCGGGATCGGTTCGGCGCTGACCGCCCTGGTCGGTCAATCCGTCGGCGCCGGCGACTGGCTCACCGCTCGGCGTACCGCCTGGACCGGTGGTTTGCTGGCTTTGGGCGTTGCCGGCACGGTCGGCCTGACCGTAACGCTGCTGCCCGGCCCCTTCGCGCGAATGTTCACGTCGGATGCCGAGGTGATCGCGGTGGCGACCACCGCGCTGCGCTACGTCGCGCCGGCCTGCGCGGGATTCGGAGTCGGCATGGCGCTGTACTTCGCGTCGATGGGCGCGGCGCGGATGCGCGGCCCGGTATGCGCGGCGCTGGCGCGGATCAGCATGGCGGTTATTGGCGGGTGGTTCTTCGCGAACGTGGCGGGCATGGGCCTGTCCGGCCATTTCCTGGGGGTCGGCCTGGGGATAACCGCTTACGGTTTGATTACGGCTTCAGCGGTGCACGGCGGCGTCTGGCGGGCTCGACGCCAGGAAATGTGATCCGCGCCACAAATCTGCGTTATATCAACGAAAACTGACATATTTTTGATACCAGTCCCATTAAATCCTAAATTTCGGCATTCGTTCGAATTTTTTCACCTCAACAAATGGTTGCTAAACATAACACCGCGCGATATCTTTTTATTAACCGGCGCTTCGCGCGCCACTGGCAACCGAGGATGCCTTAACCATGAAGCGCTCAGGTCGGAAATCCGAACCGAGACTCGTCCAATCCGGCCTGCGCGCGTTCGCGACGATGGCTGCGTTCGGCGTTGGGATCGTCAGCATGTCCGGCGCGGCGCGCGCCGATGCCGTCACGACATGGAACGAAGAACTCCTTTCCGTGATCCGTCAGACCTCCGCGCTGCTCGTCGACGGCCCCCCGGAAGTGGCGCGCCAGATCGCGATCGTCGGCACGGCGATGTCCGACGCGGTGAATGCCGCGACGGGCGGCAAGTACACGCCTTATGCGTATTCGGGCGGTCCGGTTTCGGGCGTGTCCGCGGAAGCCGCGGCGCTCGCCGCCGGCTACACGGCGATGCGCTCGATTTTTGAGAATGCCATTTGGCAGACCAGCGGCTTTTACACCCCGCCATCGGGCCCGGTCGTGCCGTACAGCAATCCGAACCTGATCAACAACACGATCCTGCCGCATATCGATACCGTCTATAACAATGCCATTGCCGCGCTGGGCGGCGGTTCGGCGGTTACCGACGGGCAGACTCTGGGCATCGCCGCCGCAACGGACGTCATCAACGCCCGCGCGAACGACGGTGCCATTGCCGCGATCACCTATGGCCTGAATGCCAACATGCCGCCGGGTTCCGGCGCGGGTGTTTATGTGCCGCCGACAGGTCGTCCGGAAATGTTCCCGACCTGGGGCAGCGTGACGCCTTTCGGTGCTTCCGGCGGTGTGAACGGCTCGCAGTACACGACGTCGTTCAACAATATTCGCTCCAACGTCGCAGAACCGCTCAGCCTGACCGGTGCCGATTACGCAAACGACGTTCTGCGCACCCAGTGCGTCGGCGGTCGTATCGCGATTGCCCCACTGTCCGGCGCGACCCAATCCGTCTGCGATGCCGCCGGCTACACCCAGGCGACCAACGACCAGGTGCAGGCCGCGCTGTTCTGGAACGATCCGGGCGGCACCATCCAGCCGCCGGGCCACTGGCTGCAGATCGTCACCACCGTTGCGAACGCCGAAAACCTGTCCTTGCTCGACAAGGCGCGCCTGACGTCACTGGTCGGGATGGGCATGACCGACGCCGGTATCCAGGCGTGGGACACCAAATACGACTATAACCTGTGGCGTCCGATCACCGCGATCCGCGATTGCAGCAACTGGAACAGCAATTTCACCACCTGCCAAAGCGATTGGCAGTCGGAAATCGCCACGCCGCCGCATCCTGACTACGTCGCCGGACACCCCGCGTTCAGCGGTGCCGCCGCGACCATCCTGGAAGGCTATCTGGGCGTCGACAAGGTCAACTTCTGCAGCACGTCCGACCCGTATACCAACGGCAACCTCGGACCGGTCGGCAACATCACGATCTGTTTCGACTCGTTCTCCGCCGCGTCCTCCGGCCCGCAGGGATCGACCGAAAGCCGCGTCTACGGCGGTATCCACACTCAGGCCGCCGTCGATCAGGCAGAGATCATCGGCAATTCTATCGGTGCCGCGCTGCTGTCGTCGTTCAACGTCGAAGCGATCCCGGAACCGGCGACGATCGCCGTCCTCGGCCTGTCGCTTGCCGCTCTCGTCGGTGCCAAGCGCCGCCGCAACGGCGCGGCCCTCGCGACCGTCTGACGACCCGAAACGGCGGCGCGATCCCGCGTCGCCGTTTCGGATGTTTTGCCGTTTTTGAGACTGGCTTTTACCTAAGAAAATATTATTGATACGCATCCTCCGGTAACACATCCGGAGCTTTGGGGATCCGCGCTCTATGGATGCGACCGTCCGGCCGTCGTCACCGCCCGAGAAGCCGCGCCGCTTTGGCTTCGGCCTGCGTATGCACCATCTGCTGTTCATCGCATTCACGCTGGTGGCATCCGTCCCAATCGCCGTTCTGGCATCCTGGGAAGGCACGACCTCCTTTCAGAACGAACTCGACTCCGTCCGCGAACGCCATCTGCTGGTCGCGCGCAACCTCACCTCCACCCTGTCGCGCTACGTCAAGGACCTGAAGGCGGTCTTCTCCGTCACCTTCGAAAGCGGCGCGCTGTCCTCCACCGTTCCCGGCCTCGCGGAACTGCTCGTCTCGCTCGACGTGATGCATATCTGCGTCCTTGGACCCGACGGCACCGTCGAAAGCTGGCTGCAAGGCCTGCCCGGCACCATGACCGTGCCGCTCGACCCCAAACTCTTCGCCGCGCTCAAGGCCCTGCCGCCCACGGGCACCGCCGAACCGGCCTTGTCGAACCTGTATCACGACTCCGAAAACCGCCCCGTCTTCTACATGGTCAAGCCGCTGCCCGGCGGACGGATCGGCCTTGGCGTGGTTTCCACGACCTATCTCGTCTCGTTGCAGCAGGCCATTGCCTTCGGCGATCAGGGACACGCGGTGTTGACCGACGCCAAGGGCCAGGTCATCGGCCATCCCTTCAAGGACTGGACCGCGGCATCGCGCGATATCTCCGGCGTGCCCGTCGTCGCCGCCATGATGCGCGGAGAATCCGGCGTCGCGCAGTTCTACTCCCCCGCGTTCAAGGACACGATGATCGCGGGCTTCAACGTCGTGCGCGAAACCGGCTGGGGGGTCATGGTCCCGCAGCCCATCACCGAACTGCGCCGCCGGGCCGGCCAGGTGAACGAAATGGCGACGATCATCGCCGTCGTCTCCTTCGCCGCCGCCGCCTTGATCAGTTGGTTGATCGCCATCTACCTCGCCCGCCCCGTGCGGGTCGTCGCCGCCACCGCCGAAGCCGTGCTGGACGGCAACGAAGAGGTTTCCGTCCCGGAATTCCCCGGCTGGGTGCCGCGCGAAATCCGCCGCCTCGGCATGGCCTTCAACACCATGCTCATCGACCTGCGGCGCAAGGCTACCGAGACCAAACAGGCGCTGCAGGCCGCCGAAACGTCCAACCAGGCCAAAACCCAGTTCCTGGCGAACATGAGCCACGAAATCCGCACGCCGTTGAACGGCGTCGTCGGCATGATCGAACTCATGCAGCTCACCGAACTGTCGCCCGCGCAGCAGCGGTATATGGAGCAGGCGACCCAATCCACCCAATCGCTGCTCCACGTCATCGACGACATCCTCGACCTGTCAAAGATTGAGGTCGGTAAGCTCGATCTGGAACGAGCCCCGTTCCATCTGCCGTCATTGGTGCATGACGCCCGCGTGCTGTTCTCCGAACAAGCCCGCGCCAAGGGGCTGACCCTGGCCGTGTCGTTGCCCGATAGCCTGAACATCGCCCTGATCGGCGACTCCCATCGCCTGCTGCAAGTGCTGACCAACCTCGTCAGCAACGCCCTGAAGTTCACGGCGCAGGGCGGCATCACCATCCGGATCTCGCAAAACGAGGCTGAACCGGGCCAGGTCAAGCTGCGCTTCGAAATCATCGACACCGGCATCGGCATCGCCAAGGACAAGCAGGCCGCGATTTTTGAGGCGTTTGCCCAGGCCGATACGTCCATGACGCGCCGCTACGGCGGCACCGGTCTCGGCCTGTCGATTGCCCGCCAGCTCTGCCATATGATGGGCGGCGAAATCGGGGTCGACAGTATCCCCGGCTCCGGCTCCACCTTCTGGTTCACCGTCGTGCTGGAACGCCTGCCCGAAGGCACCGTCCTGCCGCAGCGCGCGGCGGCGACCGTCCCCCCGTCCCCCGTCGTCGCCCCGACGCCGGCGCAGGTCGCGCCCGAACGCCCCGCTTTCGTTTCCGCCGCCAGCCGCGACTTCAAGGCGGCTTTGGGCGAGGCCGGCAAAGCGACCGTCAGCATCCTGCTGGTCGAAGATAACCCCGCCAACATGCGCGTAACCCAGGCCTTGTTGGAAACCCTCGGCTGCGCGGTCACGCCCGCCCGCAACGGCCTGGAAGCCGTCGCCGCCTACCGTGAAAACACGTTCGACCTCGTGCTGATGGACTGCCAGATGCCGGAGATGGACGGCTACGAGGCAACCCGCACCATCCGCCAGATCGAATCCTACCAGGGCCGCACCACGCCCATCGTCGCGCTGACCGCCCATGCGATGGAGGGGAGCCGTCAGGCCAGCCTCGACTCCGGCATGAACGACCAGCTTACCAAGCCGCTCACCATGGCCGCCCTCACCTCCAAACTCGTCGAGTGGCTCGGTCCCGCCAAGCCGGACCGGATGCAGCCCGCCGCGGATTAACCCGGCAGCGCGGATACCAATCCGCGCTGACCGCGAAAGCGCAGAACCAACGGCACGATCACCACGAGGTTCAGCAGGTTGAACCCGATCCCCGTCGCGAAGGCCGGCGCGTAGTAGCCGAAGAAGTCATACAGCGCGCCCGCCGCCCAACCGCCGCCAGCCATCCCCAGCAGTCCCGCGAATATCACGATCGGCACCCGCCAACCGGCCTCCGCCGCCGGGAACAACGCGCGCACCGCCAGGACATAGGCCGGGATCAGCCCCGCGTAGCCAAGGCCGAACGCGATGGAAACGGCGAACAACCCGACCTCGTCCTGCGTCATCAGAAATCCGCTCATGGCCACGGCCTGAGAGATCGAGGCGAACAGAATCGTCTGCAAGCCGCCGATACGATCCGACAACCATCCCCAGAACTGACGCGCCAGAAACGCGCTGCCCGCGAGTACCGACAGCATGACCGCGCCATGGGCCGGACCGATGCCGATATCGCTGCAAAACGCCACCATGTGCTGCATCGGCATGGACATCGTCATGCAGCAGCAGAAGATCGCGAAGGACAGCAGCGCCAGGGCCAGGTTCGGCCGCAACCCCAGGACCAGGCCGCCCGCCGCCGGCCCGCCATGCGTGGAGCCCAACGCCGCGGCCTCCGGCGGGGGACGCAGAAAGATCGCCGCCAGCGGCAGTACGATCACGGTCACAAGCCCGCCGAACCAGGCCATGCTCTGCCGCCAGCCGAAGGTTTCGACGCTGAGTTGAAAAAAATACGGCCAGACAACGCTGGCAAAATACTGGCCGGAGGAAATCAGCGCGATCGCGGTGCCCCGCCGCCGGTCGAACCAGCGGGTGACATAGGTCATGATCGGGGAAAACATGCACGACGCACCGAAGAAGCCCATCAGCACGGCGTGCCCGGCATACAAATGGTAAAGCCCGCCGCTGGCCGAGACGATCATGCCCAGGCCGATCATCGTCGAGCCGAACATCACGACCACCCGAAGGCCGACCCGTTCGGCGATCCAACCCGCCAGAATGCCGCCCAGCCCGGCACCGATATAGGCCAGTGAACTCGCTCCCGACGGCGCCGATCGCAATGTATTCAGATCGGTCGCGATCGGCTTCAGCGCCACCGCCGTCATCAACGGCGCGCCATAGGCGACGGCCAGGATGATCAGGGCAACGATTGCAATCACCCAGGATTGCCGGGTCTCGACGCTGTCGGGGTAGGATGTATGGGTATTCATGCGCCGACACTGGCCGGTTTTTGCGCCGCGTGCTACTCCTGGGGCGTTCATCAAGGGAAGATGTCCATGCCTCGAATCTCCGAAAGCTTCGACCCGACCGCTGTCGAATGGCGTCGCGTCACCGAACCCGACTTCAAGGAATTCAAGATCGATTTCGAATACAGCCTCCTCGGCTACGATTTCGAAAGCGGTCGCATGGACATGCTGCTGCGCTACGCGACCGGGCGCGGCCATTGCCGGCGGCATCGCCACGTCGCCTCCACCCTGACCCTTGTGCTGGATGGTGAGCAGCATCTGGTGGAAACCCAGCCCGACGGCTCGCTCAAGGCCATCCACCGTAAAAAGGGCGAATACGCGCTCGCGGCCCCGGACGCCTTGCCGCACATCGAATGCGGCGGCGAAGACGGCGGCACGATCATGCTGTCGATGACCGCCCCCGACGGCATCCTGTTCGAGTATCTGGACGAGAACATGGCCAACGGCTGGACCCTGTCCATCCAACAGTTCGTCGATGCCTGGAATAAGAACGAGGCCTACGCAACCGCTCGGTAAACGCCATCTGTTCCCTGCGGCATCCGACGCCCAACGCTTGATCAAAGGTCCCCACGCCATGACAACCAAGAAGTTCGGCGTCGCACAGCCCGTCCGCCGCGTTGAAGACCCGCGCCTGCTGAAGGGCGCGGGGCGCTATACCGACGATATCGTCCTGCCGGGGATGCTGTTTGGGATCGTCCTGCGCAGCCCGCACGCGGCCGCGACGATCGGTGCCATCGACACCACGGTTGCCGCGGCGCTGCCGGGGGTGCGCGCTGTCTATACCGCCGCCGATCTGAACGCGGCCGGCATCGGTGGCCTGCCCTGCGCGGCCCCGGTGAAGAATCGCGACGGCAGTGCCATGGCCGCCCCGCCGCATCCGGTTCTCGCCGACGGTGCCGTGCGCCATGTCGGCGATCCCGTCGCCTTCGTCGTCGCGGAAACACCGCAACAGGCGCGCGACGCCGCCGACGCCATTGCCGTCGAGTATGACGTCCTGCCCAGCATCACCGACCTGGCCAGCGCGATGGACTCCGACGTCGCGCAGGTCTGGTCCGAAGCACCCGGCAACATCGCCTTCGACTGGGAAATCGGCGATAAGGCCGCGACCGACGCGCAGTTCGCCAAGGCCGCCCACGTCACCAGCCTGAGCGTGGTGAACAACCGCATCGTGGTCTCCTCGATCGAGGCGCGCGCGGCGGTTGCCGATTATGACGCCGCCACCGGCCGCTGGACGCTGTATGCCAACACGCAGGGCGGTTGGCTGGTCAAGAACCTGATTGGCCCGGTCTTCGACGTCGAACCCGACCGCTTCCGCGTCGTCACCCCCGATGTCGGCGGCGGCTTCGGCATGAAGCTGTTTCTCTATGCCGAACACGTCCTGACCTGCTTCGCCTCCCGCCACCTCGGCCAGCCCGTCAAATGGGCATCCGACCGAGCGGAAGCCTTCCTGTGCGACACCCAGGGCCGCGACAACCTGACGCTGGGCGAAATCGCGATGGACGCCGACGGCAAATTCCTCGCGCTGCGCACCCGCAACGTATCGAACATGGGCGCCTATCTCTCGACCTTCGCGCCCTATATCCCGACCTATGCCGGCACCGGCGTGCTGGCCAGCATCTACGGCTTCAAGGCGATCTACGCCAACGTGTTGGGCGTGTTTACCAACACCGTTCCGGTCGATGCCTATCGCGGCGCCGGCCGGCCCGAAGCCAACTATCTCGTCGAACGCCTCGTCGACGCCGCCGCGCGCGAAATGGGTATCGACCGAGTGGAATTGCGTCGGCGCAATATGGTCCCGCCCTCCGCCATGCCGCATGCCACGCCGGTCGGCAAAACCTATGACAGCGGCGATTTCCAGGTCGTGCTCGATGCCGCGCTGGCGAAAACCGATTATGCGGGTTTCGAAGCGCGCCGGTCTGCCTCCGCCCGCGCGGGCAAACGGCGCGGCATCGGTCTGGCCTATTATCTCGAAGCAACCGGCGGCGACGCCACAGAACGCGCGGAAATCCGCTTCGCCGCCGACGGCTTCGTCGATGTCTATGTCGGTACCCAATCGACCGGTCAGGGGCACGAAACCGCTTACGTCCAACTGACCGCCAACCAACTGGGCATCGACGGCGACAAAATCCGCATCCGCCAGGGCGATACCGACACCATCCCCGTCGGCGGCGGCACCGGCGGCGCGCGCAGCCTGTATTCCGAAGGCCAGGCCATCCTGCTGACCGCCGATTCCGTCATCGCCAAGGGCAAGCTGGCCGCAGCCGATACGCTTGAAGCGGCCGTCGCCGATATCGCCTTCACCGACGGCCGGTTCTCCATCGTCGGCACCGACCGCGGCATCGATATCGTCGAACTGGCAGCGATCCAGCGCCGCAAGGCCGCCGACGGCCAGTCCGCCAACACGCTCGACGCCGCCGAAATCGCCCCGATCGAGCACCACACCTTCCCGAACGGCTGCCACATCGCGGAAGTGGAGATCGATCCGGAAACCGGCGCGCTCGCGCTGGTCCGCTATGTCGTCTGCGACGATTTCGGCAAAACGGTGAACCCGCTGATCGTGCGCGGTCAGGTCGCCGGCGGCGTCGCGCAGGGATACGGTCAGGCGATCCTGGAAAACACCGTCTACGACCGCGACTCCGGTCAGCTTCTGTCCGGCACCTTCATGGACTACGCCCTGCCCCGCGCGACGGAGTTCCCGGATATCGAGATCGACCTGTTGGAAATCCCCTGCGCGTCAAATCCGCTGGGCGTGAAGGGCGCGGGAGAGGCCGGTGCCGTCGGCAGCCCGCCCGCCCTGATGAACGCGATCATCGATGCGCTGCGCGTCGACGGCGTCACCCAAATCGATATGCCCGCAACGCCGGAACGCATTTGGCGCGCCATCCACGCCACATCGGCGACGTAATACCAAACAAGCCCCGGGCACGGCCCTCGTTCCCGGCATAATCCCAGGAGGAACGCGCAAATGACCGGACAACCGACATTCGGACGCTACGCCGAAATTCCCGAAGACAAGATGACCCCGGCCCAGCGGGAGGGCTATCGCTACCTCCTCGACGGCCCGCGCGGCCGGCTGCCCGGCCCCTACAAAGTCTGGGTCCATAACCCCAAACTCGTTCACGCCGCCGATCCCCTCGGCCGCCACTTCACCCCCGGCCATTATTCCCTCTCAGAAAAAGAGCGAGAGATTGCCGTCCTGGTGATCACGACGCATTGGAACTCCGACTACCCGAACGCCGCGCATGAAAAACGCGGCAAGGAAGTCGGGCTGCCGACCGCGGCCGTGGAAGCGATCATCGGCGGCCTGCCGACATCCTTCGACGATGCGCGCGAACAGGCCGTCTACGAAGTGTCGATGGCGCTCGCGAACAACCGCATCGTCTCGCAGGGCCTGCACGATCGCGCCGTTGCGCTGCTCGGGCACGAAAGCCTGTCCGACCTCGTCGCCTTGATGGGCTATTACACCGCCGTCTGCATGACGATGAACTTCTACGCCGTGCCCGCCGGCAGTTCAGGCATGGCGCGCTGACCGTGCCGCCCCCGGCGCTGGAACTTCTGACGCCGGAGGAAATGGGTCGCGCCGACTCGCTGGCACCCGGCCTGGGTGTTCCCGGCCCCGTGCTGATGGACAATGCCGGCAGGGCGGTGGCAAGGGCGATTCGGGCCAAATATCGCCCGTGCCGGGTGCTGGTACTGGCGGGGCCGGGCAATAACGGCGGTGACGGCTATGTCGCCGCGCGCTACCTCGCGCAAGAAGGCTGGCCGATCTGCGTCGCCGCCCTGGGGCCTCCCCGCGCCGGGTCGGACGCGGCGGGCGCGGCCGCCCTTTGGCGCGGGCCGATGGTTCCGTTTGCCCCGGCGGAAGCCGAACGGGCGGATCTTGTGGTGGATGCGGTGTTCGGGGCGGGGCTGACGCGCGATGTCGGCGGACTGGCGGCGGAAACACTGCGCGCCGCGCGCCGGATCGTCGCCGTCGACACGCCAAGCGGCGTGGACGGCGGCACCGGACAGGTGCGCGGCTATGCGCCCCAGGCCGACCTGACGGTGACCTTCTTTCGCCTCAAGCCCGGTCACCTGCTGCTGCCCGGACGCGACCTGTGCGGCGAGACCGTGCTTGCCGACATCGGCATGCCGACCTCCGTTCTCCACACAATCCAACCGACCGTTCGGCTGAACGCGCCCGGCCTTTGGACGCTGCCGTCTCTGCAGGTCGGCGCGCATAAATACAGCCGAGGCCATGTCACCGTTCTGGGTGGAGCCGACATGACCGGTGCCGCCACCCTGGCCGCAGACGCCGCTCGGCGGGTCGGCGCCGGTCTGGTCACCATTGCCGCCTCCGCCCGCGCCGATGTCTATCGTTCGGCGGCACCGGGGCTGCTGGTCAGCGAGGCACCGTTGGAGACCTTGCTCCAGGACGGCCGCCGCCGCGTCTGGGTCTGCGGCCCCGGCCTCGGCACTGAAGCGGCGCGCCGATCCCTGCCCGTTCTGCTCGCCGCCGGTCGACATGTGGTCGCCGACGCCGACGTGTTCTCCGCCTTCGCCGACAATCCCGACGCGCTGCTCGGCGCGGCCGTGCTGACGCCGCACGAAGGGGAATTCGTTCGCTGCTTCGGCCCCATTTCCGACAACCGCCTGTCCGCCGCGCGCGCCGCGGCTGTGCGGACGGGCGCGGTGGTGCTGCTGAAGGGCGCGGACACCGTCATCGCCGCACCCGATGGACGAGCGGCGATCAACGCCTCCGCCCCGCCCTGGCTGGCGACCGCCGGTTCCGGTGACGTGCTGGCGGGGCTGATCGCCGGATTGCTGGCGCAGGGCATGGCCGCTTGGGACGCCGCCTGCGCCGCCGTCTGGCTCCACGGTCAGGCCGCCAATCTGGCCGGGCCGGGGCTGGTGGTCGAAGACCTGGGCCGACACATCGCGCCGGCACTGGCATCGGGCAACGCCGCAACGACAAAACCAAACCGCTCGGGGCGCGATCGGTTATAGTGCGGCGCTGTCCCACGGAGCCATTCATGAACGACGCCACCGCACCCGGGCTTCTCGATCGCGCCATCCGCCGCATCACCTCTGTCTGGCGCGACATGGCGTCCGGGGTAGCGGAAGACAGCCTTGAAGTGCAGATGCGCGCCTGCCTCGCCGGCAAGGGCGGAGAGGTCAGCGCGCGCAATCGCACCGCGCGACTGGCAGAAACCTATCTCAGCCTCGATCAAACGGGACGGCGGGATTTCCTGCTGCTCCTGGCCGGCTTCGATGCCGATATGGGGGTGGTCGCGGCGGCCTACGATACGGTGCGTTCGGCAACAGGCCCCGCGGAACGCGCCGCCGCCGCCGCCGCGCTGCGACGAGCGCTGGAACCGCCGCGGGTGCGGCTGCTGACGCAATTCACCTCCATCCCCGACGGACGCAAGTTCCTGGTCGATCTGCGCGGCTTCCTGCTGAAGACCAAGGGCGACGATCCGCTGCTGGCGGCGCTGGATTCCGACCTGCGCGGCTTGCTCGCGGCGTGGTTCGATATCGGCTTTCTGGAACTGCAACGGATCGACTGGAACAGCCCCGCGGCGCTGCTGGAAAAGCTGGTGGATTACGAAGCCGTGCATGCCATTCGCGGCTGGCGCGATCTGAAGAACCGGCTCGACTCCGATCGTCGCTGCTACGCCTTCTTCCACCCCCGCATGCCCGGGGAGCCGTTGATCTTCGTCGAAGTCGCGCTGGTTCAGGGCCTGGCCGGCAGCGTGCAGGAACTGCTCGACGAAGACGCCCCGGTTCAGGACCCGCGCCAGGCGGACACCGCGATTTTCTATTCCATCAGCAATTGCCAGCAGGGACTGTCCGGCATCAGTTTCGGCAATTTCCTGATCAAGCGCGTGGTGGAAGAACTCACCGCCGAATTCCGCAACCTGAAGACTTTCGCCACGCTTTCGCCGATCCCCGGCTTTCGCCGCTGGCTCGATGCGGCGCTGACCGCCAACGCGCACGATCTGCTGACGGATGAGGAAGCATCCAGCCTGGGATCGGCGCTGCCGGCCGAAAACGGCGCGCGATCGCTGGCCGGTATCCTCGCCCGCCCGCATTGGTGGGACGAAGTGGCGCTGCGCAAAACCGCCGAACCGGTGCTGACGCGCCTGTGCGCGCGCTATCTGCTGACCGAGGCGAACGGCAAGCGCGCGCGCGACCCCGTGGCGCATTTCCATCTGTCGAACGGCGCGCGGATCGAGCGGTTGAACATGAACGGCGACACATCGGACAAGGGCGGCAAGGAAAGCGCCACGATGATGGTTAACTACCTCTACGATCTCGCGCGGATCGAGGCCTGGCACGAAGACTATGCCGGGGACGGCAAGCGCAACGCCTCCACCGCCGTGCGCAGGCTGACGCGGAGCTAAGCGCCGCCATTGAACCGGACGCGATTTCGCCGCAGGCTGCGGGCCGCGTCACGCAAGCGCATAGAAGGGGAAACCACCATGGCTCTCGCCGTTCAGCATGTTCATCTGAAGACCCGCGACCCGAAGGCAACGATGCAGTACTACATCGATAATTTCGGCGCGACCTACAAAGCCGAAATGGCGGGGCGCGGCGTGCAACTCGATCTGCACGGCCTGCAACTCAACATCACCACATTGATCGCCGAACAAAACCACGAACAGCATTACGGCATCGAACACATGGCCGTAACCACCGACGACTATCCCGCGACGATGGCGCAACTGCGTGCCAACGGCGTGAAAATTCTGGAAGAACTCACCCCCGGCGGCGTCCGCCGCGTCGCCTTTGTGGAGGCTCCGGACGGCGCCCAGATGGAAATCATCGAGAAAGTCTGAACGACCAACGGCAAGGGTGCGCGCGATGGCTCTGAAGGATCGTATTCCGTTCGGCATGGCCTTGCCGCACCGCTCGCCCGACACGCTCGACATGGCGGTCGTCCGCCACGTCGCGCAACGGGCGGAAGCATTGGGCTTTCGCGACCTGTGGGTGACCGAGAACACGCTGGATCACGTCACCTGCTTCGATCCCGTCGTCGTGCTGACCTACGCGGCGGCGGTGACCAGCACCATTCGCCTCGGCGCGTCCGTTATCGTCCTGGCCGTCCATCATCCCGCGATGCTCGCGCACCAATGGGCAACCCTGGATACCGTCAGCAACGGCCGAGCGATTCTGGGTGTGGGGCTGGGGCGGGAGCATCATTATCGGGAGTTCGAGGTGCCCCAGGCCGGGCGCGTCCGCCGCTTCCGTGAGGCGATCGAGGTCGTTAAATCGCTCTGGACCCAGGACAAGACCAGCTATCACGGCCAGTTCTATCACCTGGACGGCGCGACCATGCAGCCCAAGCCGGTGCAGAAGCCGCATCTGCCGCTATGGATGGGCGTCGGCCACCCCGACGCCGTCCGCCGCGCCGCGCGGCTTGCCGACGGGTGGATGGGTTCGGGCGGTTCCACGATCGCCGAGTTCGGCCGGTCCGTGCCGATCCTGAAGGAAGCCTTGGCAAAGGCCGGGCGCGATCCGGAGGATTTCCCGATCTCCAAGCGCATCTTCATGGCGGTGGACGAAAACCCGCGCGTCGCGCGCGCTGAACTGGATCGCTGGTTCACCGAAGTCTATCACGATCCCAACGGTGCCGATGCGTCGGGCATTCACGGCACGCCGGAACACGTACGCGATCGGCTGGAAGAACTGATCGGCATGGGTGCCAATCATTTGATGTTGAACCCGATTTCCCGCCATGCCGAACAGTTGGAAGTCCTGGCGGACATCGTCGGCCTGTCGAACCAAAAATAACCTTAATCAAACGGGAGCGGAACAATGGCGCGAACGGGTTTGCTGGCGCTTTTACTCTGGTGCGGGATCGCGATCGGCGTGGCCCGGGCGGCCGACGATCCCGGCGCGAGCCTGGTGTTCTACGACGCCGCCGGCAATCAAACGCTGGACCCCGCCGATCCGCAGAACAACAGCAGCTACGCCCATGATTCGCTGTTGGCGATCTACGATACGCTGATCCGGCTGGACAATCGCGGCAATCCCTCACCCGGCCTTGCGCAATCCTGGACGCGCAACGCCGATCTGACCGAACTGACCATGAAGCTGCGCCCCGGCGTCGTCTTCCACGACGGCACCCGCCTGACCGCCGCCTTGGTTGCGCAAAACTTCGAACGCAGCACCGCGCTGGGCAAGCGCGCCGGCAGCGGCATCGCCGAAACCATGGCGCTGATCGCCTCCGTCACCACCGTGGGCGACGATACCGTCAAGCTGACGCTTAAGGTTCCCAACGGCCAGATCGAGGCCTGGATGGGCGGACCAAGCGGCATGATGATCAGCCCGGCAGGGTTCGCCGACGGCGCGACAGGGGTCGGCATCAAGCCCATCGGCGCGGGACCGTTTCGCCTCAAAAGCTTCGAGTCCAACGTGCGCATGGTCTCTGTGCGCAACGAAGACTACTGGGGCGGCAGCGCCGATCGCGCCGCCGGGTTCGAGCATCACTACGTCCCGGACGGGCGTGCTCGGCTGAACGCGGTGCGATCGGGTCAGGCCACCCTGGCGCTGCTCGACTCCCGCCAAATCCCCGAGGCCAAGGGCGCCGGTCTGACGGTGCAGGTGACCGAGAAGAACGCGTTCTGGGTCATGTATTTCAACATCGCCCGCGCCGGTCTGACCGATCCGCGTATCCGCAAGGCCTTCATGCACGCGATCGACCGCGAAGCCCTGACGGACGCGCTGACCTTCGGCAGCAGCCGAGCGACGCAGCAGATTTTCGCGGCGTCGTCGCCGTTGAATGTCAGGGCGTTGGATGGTGCCTATGCCTTCGACCCCGCCAAATCGCGCACCCTGCTTGCCGAAGCCGGTCTGAAGAACGGGCTGGATATCAATCTGCTGATCCTGAACAACACGGAATTCCGCCCGCTGGGCGAAGCGCTGCAATCGATGCTGGGCGAAGTCGGCGTGCGGTTGAAATTCGACACCGTCGACGTGTCCCAGTTCCCGCAATTCTATCTGCCCCCGCAGCGCGGCGATATGATGCTCGGCCGTTACGGTGGCCGCAGCGAACCGGTGCAGATGCTGTTCGAACTGATCGGAACCGGTGGGCCGTTCTCTCCCGGTGGCGCGGTGTCGACCGAAATCGACCGCCTGATCGCCGAGGCCCGCACCATGGGCGTCGATAATCCGAAACGGGCGGAGGTCTTTCGTCGACTGGTCGACATCGCGTCCGAGCAGGTATCCCTCGTGCCCATCATGACGCGGTCGAACGTCTACGCCTATAAGCCGGGTTGCATTTCGAACCTGGAGGCTTACCTCCCCGGAGGAGCCGACCGCTTCAACGATGTGCGCGTCGGCGCGAAGTGCAAATGACGCCGACGGCCGGACGGTCGTCGCGCAAGGAAACAGAGGCCTGACCGGATGACCGTGCAATTTGCCTTCGACAACCTGTATGCCCAACTGCCGGAGCGTTTTTACGCCCGTCTGGCGCCGACGCCGGTTGCGGGCCCCAGGCTGATCCGCGTGAACAAGGGCCTGGCCGAAACCCTCGGCCTGGACCCCGATGCGCTGGCCGGCCCCGACGGCGTGGCCATCCTGTCCGGCAATCAACCGGCGGAAGGCGCGGCGTCCATCGCCCTTGCCTATGCCGGTCACCAGTTCGGCAATTTCGTGCCCCAACTCGGCGACGGTCGCGCGATCCTGTTGGGGGAGGTCGTGGGCCGTGACGGCCTGCGCCGCGACATCCAATTAAAGGGTGCCGGTCCAACCCCATTCTCCCGCCGCGGCGACGGGCGCGCCGCCCTGGGTCCAGTTCTGCGCGAATACCTCGTCAGCGAGGCCATGGCCGCGCTGGGCGTTCCCACCACCCGCGCGCTGGCGGCCGTCACAACCGGAGAGGCGGTCATGCGCGAGGGGCTGATGCCCGGCGGCATCCTGACCCGCGTCGCGTCCAGCCACATGCGCGTGGGGACATTTCAATACTTCGCCGCGCGGAACGATACCGATGGCATCCGCCTCCTCGCCGATCATGCCATCGCTCGGCATTATCCGGATGCGGCGACGGCGGCCGATCCGTATCGGGCCTTTCTGGCCGGCGTGGTCGCGCGCCAGGCGGAACTGATCGCGCGCTGGCTGTTGATCGGTTTCATCCACGGCGTGATGAACACCGACAACATGTCGATTTCCGGCGAAACCATCGACTACGGCCCCTGCGCGTTCATGGACGAATACGATCCCGCGACCGTGTTCAGCTCCATCGATCGCGACGCGCGCTATGCCTACGGCAACCAACCCAATATCGGCCTGTGGAACCTGACGCGACTGGCGGAAACCCTTCTGCCGCTGTTGGACCCCGACGAAAGCGCCGCCATCGAGATCGCCCGAGGCGTTCTGGGCACCTTCGGACCGCGCTTTCAGGCGCTTTACGTGGATGGGCTGCGCCGCAAGATCGGCCTTGCGGTGGATCGCGACGGCGACGCCGACCTGACGCTTGATCTGTTGAAACTGATGGCCGCCAACAATGCCGACTTTACCCTGACCTTCCGCAAGCTGGCGGACGGGACCGCGCGCGATCTGTTCATCGATGTCGCCGCCTTCGACGCCTGGCACGACCATTGGCAGCGGCGGCTGGCTTTCGAAAGCGCCTCCCCCGAAGCGCGGCGAACCGCCATGCGCGCCGTCAATCCCGCATTTATCCCGCGCAATCACAGGGTAGAGGCCGCGCTGAACGCCGCCATCGAACGCCGCGATTTCGAACCTTTCGACACCTTGATGACGATCCTGTCGCGCCCGTTCGACGACCAGCCGGAATACGCGGAGTACATGCTGCCGCCCGAGGAGTCCGAACGCGTGCGCCAGACCTTCTGCGGCACCTGAACCCAAAAAGACCGAAACGGAAACACGCCATGTCGCTCAGCCGCGAATTCGCCGCCTTCGTCGCCAATCTGACGTACGAGGACCTGCCCGCCGCGGTCGTCGATCGCGCCAAGGGCGTGACGTTGCAGGCCCTGTCCTCGGCGCTGGTCGCCCACGACATGCCCGCGAGCAAGCAGGCGCTGGCGATGATGCAGGAAGAAGAGGCCGGCGGCGGCGGTTCGGCGACGGCCTTGTGCAGCGGCGCGAAGCTGACCAAGGCGGGTGCCGCCTTCGTCAACGCGGAAATGATGCTGGCCGGCGGCAAGTGGGACACGTTCCGCATGCTGACCCACCCCGGCACCGCGATCCTGCCGGCGGCGCTGGTGGCGGCAGAGATGACGGGATGCTCCGGCAAGGAATTTCTGACCGGCGTCGCCGCGGCGTATGAGGTTATGGAACGCATGGCGTCGGAATTCATCCCGACCACCATGTCGCGCGGGTTCCACGCCGGGCCGGTATTCGGCATCTTCGGCGCGGCCGTCGCCGCCGCGAAAATTCACGGCTTCGACGCCGACAAGGTGAACGCCGCCATCGCGCAATGCGTCAACCTCGCGGCCGGCAATCTGGAAGGCATCCGCAGCGGCGGCCGCTCTCTGCGCGAAGGCGGCGCCGTCCGCAACGCCCTGCTGGCCGTCGCCATGGCGCGCCACGGCACGCCGGGTGGCGAAACCACGCTGGAAGGCGAGGCCGGCTTCTATCATTCCTACACGGGTAACAATCTGGGGCAGTTGCGCTACAGCTTCACCGGTCGGAACACGGCCGATCCGCGCGCGATCACGGCGGGGCTGGGCAAGGATTGGATGTTCCTGGAAACCCTGTATCGCATCTACTCCACCGCCGGCTTCAACATCGCCCATGTCGATGTCACCGCCGCGCTGTGCGCCGAACACAAGATCGCCTATGCCGACATCGACCGCATCGAAGCGGTGGTGAACTGGTTCGAAACCGAATACCCCAGCCCGGCCTTCCCGCTGCCCGGCAGCGACGGCAAGCCGCGTGTCGGGAGCACGCAATACTTCACCGCCTATGGCGCGGCGACCGGCGGCTATCCCCTGCTGCGCGGCGGCCAGCCCGCCCCCGGCGAAACCGACCCGCCGGAAGTGCTGGACCTCATGCATCGCGTCACCCTGATCCCGATGGTGCGCCGCACGCTGTTCGGCCCCCGCATCACCGTGTTCACCAAAGACGGACGCAGCTTCACCCGCGAAGGCACCGGGCGGGAGTTCATCTGGGATTTTGAGGAACACGTCCGCCGCATCGCCCCGATCGGCGCGGGGCTGGGCATCTCCCCGGCGCAATATGGCCGCCTGACCGACCTGTGCCGCACGCTCGACCAGGCCGAGAACGCCGGTCCGGCGCTGATCGCGCTGACCGTGCCGCAAGCATGATGGCCGCATTTCGAAAAAACGACTGGCAGAGAGCGGCGGGAGTGACTACATCGGCGGGATGAACGCACCGAAATACAATAACTACCAAGACCGCCAGACCGCCTCCGCTAAAGCCAAGAGCGCCTTGCTCGAACGATTCAAGGCTCGCCCCGCGCCGGACAGCCCGGAAATGCTGGAAAAGCAGGCGGAACGCCTTGCAATCGCCGCCGCCCGCGAAGCGCGCATGGCCGAACGCCAGGCCCAGAAGGAAGCCGAAGCCGCGCGCAAGGCCGAGGAAGCCGCCCTGCTCGCCGCGCAGGAGAAAATTCGCCTCGCCGAACAAAAGGCTCTGGACGCCGCGAAGAAAGAACGCGCCCTGGCCCTGGCCGCCGAACAGAAAGCCGCGCGCGATGCGCGCTACGCCGCGCGGAATGCTCGTCGCCGCTGACCAAGCCTACCCCGCGTGACCGACGACGACGAAGACGACGCCCCGCGCCTCGCTTTGGGCGGGAAATTCTACATGACTCCCGCCGGCTATGCCCGCCTGCGGGAGGAGCATGACCAACTCATGCGCGTCGAACGCCCGCGCGTGGTGGAAATCGTGTCCTGGGCGGCGGGCAACGGCGACCGCAGCGAAAACGCCGACTACCAATACGGCAAGCGCCGCCTGCGGGAGATCGACAAGCGAGCACGCTATCTGACCAAACGGTTGGAGAATGCGGAGATTGTCGATCCCTCTCGGCAGACCATGCGCAACCAGGTCTTCTTCGGCGCCACCGTGACCTATATCGACGAGTCCGACGTCGAACGCACCGTGACCATTGTCGGAGTCGATGAGGCCGATATGACCCAGGGCAAGGTCAGCCTGACCTCCCCCATCGCCATCGCGCTGATCAAGGCAAAGGCTAAGACCGGCGACGAAGTGTCGGTGCATACCCCGCGCGGGATCGAGACGATCGAGGTTCTGGCCGTCCGCTATCCGGACTAGCCGCACGCATTTCCGCGTATGCTATGGTCGGCACAGCCATGCTGCCCGACTCCGACCCGCACCAACATAGCCGCCGGATCGTGCATATCGACATGGATGCGTTCTACGCATCCGTGGAACAGCGCGATAACCCGGACCTGCTCGGCCTCCCCCTTGCGGTGGGCAGCCCGCGCGAACGCGGCGTCGTCGCCGCCGCAAGCTACGAAGCCCGCAAATTCGGCGTCCATTCCGCCATGGCCTCCGTCACCGCTCGTCGCAAATGCCCGGAACTGATCTTCGTCCCGCCCCGCTTCGACGTGTATCGCGCGGTTTCGCAACAAATCCATGCGGTCTTCGCGCGCTACACCGCGCTGATCCAACCGCTGTCGCTCGACGAGGCCTATCTCGACGTGACCGATGCCGTCGCCGAACACGGCTCCGCCACCGCCATCGCGCGCGCGATCAAGAACAGCATCCGCGCCGAAACCGGGCTGACCGCGTCGGCCGGCATTTCCTACAACAAGTTCCTGGCCAAGCTGGCCTCCGACTACCGCAAGCCCGACGGGCTGTTCGTCATCACGCCGGCGATGGGACCTGGGTTTGTCGAGGCCCTGGCGATCGGCAAGTTCCACGGCGTCGGGCCTGCAACGGCGGCGAAAATGGCCGAACTCGGCATTCACACCGGCGCCGATCTGCGGCGGCAAACGCGGGAGTTCCTGACGGCGCGCTTTGGCAAGGCCGGCGATTATTACTATTCGGCCGCAAGGGCCGAGGACCACCGCCCGGTCAACGCCGACCGGCGGCGCAAATCGATCGGCGCGGAAACGACCTTTGCGCGCGACCTGACATCGTGGGACGATGTGCCGCCCGCCGTCGCGCCGCTGATCGCGAAGGTCTGGGCCGCCTATGCCAAGGGCGGTCTGATCGGGCGCACCGTAACGATCAAGGTGAAATACGCCGATTTTCAGCAAATCACCCGCGCGCGATCCTGCGTCGATCCGATTGCCGCCGCGACGGTCGTGGAACGGCTGAGCCTCGACCTGCTGCGCCCGCTGTTTCCGCCGCCGCGCGGTATACGCTTGCTGGGCGTCACGCTGTCGAACCTCGAGGACGCCGCGGCCCCCGCCCCCCGCCAACTCGCGCTTGGACTTGCATGATGCGGCTTGTCGCGGCCGAAATCCTTTGCAAAGCGCGCGGCAACACAACCGGCCCACCCCGAACGATCCCGACTACGACGGCCCGCCGACCAGCCACCCCAGGCGGCCGTAAGCCTCGCGTCGATGGTCATCGGTCGGGTAATCGCGACAGTTTCGCGACACGTCGAAATCGCATGGTCCGCCGCGTCAAACCGTGTCAGGCTCGCTGTCGCCTCAATCACAGGAGAGTCCCATGGCGAAGATCGAAGGCGGCTGTTTCTGCGGCAAAGTGCGCTACAGCGCCGACGCGGAAACCATTTTTCAAGGCCTGTGCCACTGTAAGTCGTGCCAGAAAATCACCGGCACGTCGTTTTCCGTCGTCATCGCGATCCCAACCCCGACGCTGACGGTCACGGGAGAGGTCAAGGTCTACGACAGCACCGGCGACAGCGGCCAAGGCACCCATTCCGGCTTCTGCCCGAACTGCGGCTCCCCGGTCATCGACACCGCCGACATCATGCAGGGCGTGACGATGATCCGCGCCGGCACGCTCGACGATCAAAGCTGGCTCGCGCCGACCATGGAAATCTACTGCGACAGCAAAATGCCGTGGGTGTCGCTGGGCGGTGACCTCAAGAGCTTCCCCAAGATGCCCAGCCCGGGATGATGTAGCGGGGTTGGCGCGCTTTCGCCCGCGGGATCTCGACAGCCCCCACCCTCCCGTCGGATGATCGATCCGAATAACCGGAGGGAATCGTCATGCGCATCGCCATCATCGGTCAGCAGGATTTCGGCAAAGCCGCGCTGGAGGCATTCCTGCAACGCGGTGACGATGTCGCCGCCGTCTTCTGCGCTCCGGAAAAAGGCCGGCCCGACCCGCTGCGGCTGGCGGCGGAAGCGGCGGGCGTGACAGTCTTCCAGTTCCCCAAGCTGACCGACCCGGCGGCGTTGGAGGCATTGACGGCGGCCAAGGTCGATATCGGCGTCATGGCCTACGTCACCCAGTTCGTGCCGCAGAATTTCTGCAACATTCCCAAATTCGGCACCATCCAGTTCCACCCCAGCCTGCTGCCCTTGCATCGCGGCGCCAGTTCCATGAGCTGGTCGGTCATCTGCGGCCGCTCCGAAACCGGGTTCAGCATTTTCCGCCCGACCGATGGCCTCGACGAAGGCCCCGTCATCCTGATGCGCTCGGTCAAGATCGAGGCGGAAGACACCCTTGGCAGCCTGTATTTCGGTAAAATTTTCCCGATGGGCGTGGCGGGCCTGGTCGAAGCCGCCGACATGGTCGTCGCCGGCAAAGCCCCGGCCATCGCGCAGTATGAACCCGACGCGGGGTACGAGGGCATCATTCGCGAGGCGGAGTCGCGCATTAACTGGGCGAACCACGTCGATCAGACCTTCAACCTGATCCGCGGCTGCAATCCGGCCCCCGGCGCATGGACGACGTTGGATGGCAAGAAGCTGTTCCTGTTCGAAAGCACCAAGCGGATCGCGCGCACCTTCTCCGAGGTCAAAGGCAAGAAAATCGGCGAGGTCGTGGCGCAAAACGGCCAAAGCCTGACGATTCACGGCCAGGGCGGCTTTATCGAGGTTCATCGCATCCGCCCCGACGGCGGCAAAAAAGTCGCCGCCGCGGAAGTCGGGATCGCGGTCGGCAGCATCCTGGGCGGATAAAGTTGCGCACATTCGGCCGGGGGTCGTTGCCGAACAGCCCCGTGGAATGTAGCGTCCGCCCGGATAGTTGGAACCCGGACTGAATTCCGATGCTCGCCCGTATGCTCCTGGCCGCCGCGGTGTCGATAACCGTGACAGCCGCCCCCACGCTCGCGCGCGATCTAACGATCGTAACACGCGGAGAGGGGCTGTTGTCCGCGTTTCAGGACGTGTTGGTGCAGCCTTTCACCGCCGCGACCGATCTTCCCGCCGTCCAGGAAAGCTGGGACGGCGGATTGGAGACTCTGCGCGGGCGCGCCAAGGCGGGCGACAATAATTGGGATTTGGTGCAGGTCGATCCGGAAGAACTGGCCACCGGCTGCGCTGAAGGCCTGTTCGAAAAACTCGATTGGCCCGCCATCGGCAGCAAGGAACATTACGCCCCGCAGGCCGTCAGCGATTGCGGCGTCGGCGCGCTGATCGCCAACGTCGCCCTGGCATGGGACAAGGATAAATTCCCGGCGACGCCAAGCTGGGCGGATTTCTGGGATGTCGCGAAGTATCCCGGCAAGCGCGGCCTGTCGCGCAACCTGCGCCCCACCTTGGAAATCGCCTTGCTCGCGGACGGCGTCGCGCCGAACGAGGTCTACAAAACCCTCGGCACCGCCGAAGGCGTGGACCGCGCGTTCCGCAAACTGGATCAGCTAAAGCCCTATATCGCCTGGTGGCAGACCGAAGCCGAAGCCGCGCGCCATCTGGCTTCCGGTGACGTATTACTGACCGCGGCCCCCAGCGCCCGCGTCATCACGGCCGGACGCATGGACAAGCGGAACTTCGGCATACAGTTCACCGCCAGCCTTTACGAAGTGCAAAGCTGGGCCGTGGTCAAAAGCAGCCCGAATCTCCGCCACGCCCTCCAATTCCTCTACTTCGCGGGTTCTCCGGCCATCGAGGCGCGCTTGATGCGCGTCAGCGGCGATATCGGCCTGGCGCGCGGCGTGAATGAGTTTCTGCCGCCGGAACTCGCGGCCGTCTCCCCCACTGCTCAGGCCAATTTGTCGGTCTCCCTGCGCATGGATGCCGGCTTCTGGCGGGAAAACGCCGCCAAGCTACGCCCCCGCTTCGACGCCTGGCTCGCCCCGTAGCCCCGTCACCAGAACACGAACATGACGGCCACGGCGGTCGCCATCGTTGCCGTGCACAGCCACCCCATCGCCCATAGCGGCCGAGGCAGCACGAAGCGCCCCATCACCTTGGGCGAGGCCGCCATGATCATCATCACGATCATCAGCGGCACCGACACCACCCCGTTCAGCACCGCCGACCAGAACAACGCCTTGATCGGATCGACGCCCACGAAGTTGATGGCGACCCCGACCAGCGTCGAAACCGCGATCGCCGCGTAGAACGCCTTGGCGTCCAACGGCAAGCGCGCCAGACCGGTGGTCCAACCCAGAGCCTCCCCCACCGCGTACGCCGAGGACCCGGCCAGCACCGGCACCGCCAGCAGACCGATGCCGATGATCCCCGCCGCGAACAGCGCGAAGGTAAACGCGCCGGCGATCGGTCGCAGCGCCTCCGCCGCTTGCGAAGACGTCTGAATGTCCGTCACCCCATGCGCGTGCAGGGTTACCGCCGTGGTGATGATGATGAACAGGCTGATGATGTTGGAAAACGCCATCCCCAGATACGTGTCCAGCCGGATCCGCCCAATCTGCGCCGGAGCTTCCGTCGGGGCCGCGATCAGCGGGTGCGCGTCGGGGTCCACCCGCTCGTCCTCCGCCTCCTGCGACGATTGCCAGAAGAAGCAATAGGGCGTGATCGTCGTGCCCAGCACCGCGACGACGGTCACGATATAGTCGCGGCTGGGGACGATATTGGGCATGAAGGTGTCGCGCGCCACCTCGGCCCAGGGCACATCGACGATCAGCGCGACCGCGACATAGGCGAACAGCGACACGCAGGTCCATTTCAGGATTCGGATGTAACGGTCGTAGCGGGCGAACACCTCCAACGCCACGCAGCCCACCCCAAACGCCACGACATAAAGCCCGCTCGGCCCGCCGATCAGCAAGCGCAGCGCGTCGGCCATCGCTCCCAGATCGGCGCCCAGGTTGATCGTATTGGCCACCAGCAGCAGCAAGACGATCCCGCGCAGCAGCCAGGGCGGATAATGCGCGCGGATGTTGCCGGCGATCCCCAACCCGGTCACCCGGCCGATCCGCGCGCTGATTTCCTGGATCGCCGCCATCAGCGGAAAGGTAAACAACATGACCCAGCACATCGACGTGCCGAATTGCGCCCCGGCCTGGGAGTATGTGGCGATCCCGCTGGGGTCGTCGTCCGACGCGCCGGTGATCAGCCCCGGCCCCAGCCGCGCCAGCAGGCCTTTATGCGCCGGGATTTTCGGCACCCGATGCCGAGCGATGCGGTGTGCGAGGGTTTGGTGGCGGGGATGAGGCATGGGGGACATATGGTGCGCCGAACGCTATCGCGTCGGAAGCGCAATCGTCAGTGTCGCGCCATCGTAACCCACAGGCTTGAACCGCGCCCGGATCGTCACCCGATCGATCCCCCGGGGAATCGCCACGCCGGACAATTCGCGGGTGAACGGCTGTTCGTTCTCGTGCGGATGATCCAGAACGCGCACGCCCAGCACGCGGCCGTCCGGGGCAAGCACCTCAAACCGATCGGCGTAACGATCCCAGCCGGTGTCGCGGCTGCGGATCGTCACGTCGAAATCATAGAGGCCGGCGGAACGTCGATCGACGGTCGCGCCGATCACATCCGCCTCTCCGGCGGACGACGGTAAGGCGTGCAGTGCACCGGCGAGGACCAGCGCGATGGTCAGGCCGCGCGCCACATCTCTCCGTCGCGGATGACTTTCGCTTCCACTTCCATCTTCAGCAGATGCGCGAGCACGTTGCGCTCCGCCGCGCGCCGCAGGCGCGGGTTGACCTGCGAATACAGCGTATCCATCAGCGTGAACGTGCTGGCCGGGCCTTCGGTCAGCTTCTTCGCGATGGCGTTTTCGCGCGCGATGCGGTGGGTCAGCATTTCGCGCACCAGGGTGCGAGGCTCGCGCAGCGCCGGGCCGTGGCCGGGCAGGTACACGTCGTCGTCGCGCTTCAGCAGCAATTCCAGGCTGGCGAAGTAATCCTTCATGTCGCCGCCCGGCGGGCTGACGATGCTGGTGGACCACGACATGACATGATCGGCGCTGAACAGCACGTTATCGCCGTTCTGCGCCTTCACCGCGAAGCACAGGTGATCCAGCGCATGACCCGGCGTATGCACCGCGGCCAGACCGGCGACCATGTCCCCGTCGGCCAGCTTGACGTCGGCGTCGAATTTTTCGTCGCCGGTGATCTTGAAGCCGACCGTCGGCGCGCCGCACAGGGCCTTCAGTGCCGGCACCGCGCCCACATGGTCGTGATGCGTGTGGCTGACCAGGATCAGCGCGATCTTGCCGCCGGTATGACGCATGATGGCGTCGACATGCTCCGGATGATCCTCCGGACCCGGGTCCAACACCACGAGGCCCTGCTCGGTCTCGATCAAATAGGTGTTGGTGCCCAGATAGGTCATCGGCCCCGGGTTGGCGGCGACGATACGGCTGATCCCCGGCATGATCGGCAAATTGGCGCCGCGCTCCGGCTCTGGTTCGGTCAGAAAGGGCATTGGGTCCTCGCGATCTTCTGGGCGCGTTGATGCCGCAATCCGGCGGGGCTGGCAACGTGGCGGCGTGCTATGCCAGGATCGCGTCAACAAACAGGAGGATACGGTCATGGCCAACGGGCTGCTGTTCGCGTCGTTCGATTTCTCGACGGCGCACGCTGATGAATTCCACGACTGGTACGACACCGAACACGTCCCGGAACGCATGCGCGTTCCCGGCTTCATCAACGCCGAACGCTGGATCGGCGACGAGAATCCCAAACTCGCCGTCGCCACCTATGATCTGACATCGCACGCCGTGCTCGCAAGCCCGCCCTATATGGCCGTCGGCGGCGCGAACGGATCGCCGTGGACCAAGCGCGTGACCGGCATGGCCAAACGTATCCTGCGCTTCGAGGGCGAACAACTCGTCCCCGGCGACGCCATCGCGCCCGATGGCGCCGGCGCGCTGCTGGTCGCCTCGATGAATATCGACCCCGCCGCCGAAGCCGAATTCACCGCCTGGTACAATACCGAGCATCTTCCCCAGCTTGCCGCCGTGCCCGGCGTTCTGCGTGCCCGCCGCTTCAAGGCCGGCGGAGAGGGCATCGAACGCCAGTACCTCGCGCTGTATCATCTGGCGTCGACCGACGTCTCCCGCTCCGACGCCTGGAGCAAGGCCGCCAACACGCCGTGGAGCGAACGGATGCGCCCGCATTTCCGGGACCTGCTGGTGCTGCGCTGCCGCCGCTATTCCCGCGCCGCCTGATAATTAGGATCAAAACCATGACACAATTGACCCGCCGCAGGGCGCTGAGCCTGGCGGCAAGCGCGACTTTGGCGACACCGGCCATCGCGCAGGCCAAGCAGGCACCGGGCGTCACCGCCAAGGAAATCCTGATGGGCCAGACCCAGCCCTATAGCGGCCCGGCGTCGAGCTATGCCCCGATCGGCAAGACCGAGGTGGCCTATGTCGACTTCATCAACGCTCAGGGCGGCATCAACGGGCGCAAGCTGAAACTGCTGTCGCTCGACGACGGCTACAGCCCGCCGAAAACCGTCGAGCAAACCCGCAAGCTGGTGGAAGAAGAAGGCGTCGCCTTCATCTTTCAGCAACTCGGCACGCCCTGCGCCACGGCCACGCGGAAATATCTGAACCAGAAGAAAGTGCCGCAAATCTTCGTCGCATCCGGCGCGACGCAGTTCGGCGACCGCGAGAACTTCCCTTGGACCATGGGCTGGCAGATCAGCTACCAGATCGAGGGTCGGGTCTATGCGCGCTACATTATGACCGCGAACCCCAACGCCAAAATCGGCCTGCTGTATCAGAACGACGATAGCGGCAAGGACTTCGCCAAGGGCTTCCGCGACGGGATGGGCAGCAAGGCCGGCCAGATCGTCGCCACCGTCAGCTACGAAGTCACCGATGCCACGGTCGACTCCCAGATCGTGCAGTTGCATACCGCCGGCGCCGACACGCTGTTCGTCGCCACCGTGCCCAAATTCACCGCCATGGCGCTGCGCAAGGTGCGGGAGCTGAACTGGAACCCGCTGTATGTGATCGCCAGCGTCGGCTCCTCCGTGTCGTCGGGGCTGGCCCCGGTCGGCGTTGAAAAGGCCATCGGCCTGATCACCGGCGCTTACATGAAGGACCCGTCGGACCCGCAATGGAAGAGCGATCAGGGCTATAAGGACTGGCTGTCCTTCATGCAGACAACCCAGCCCGGCGGCGACATTTCCGACATCAACAACGTCTATGGCTATTGCGCCGCGCAGACGCTGATGCCGGTGCTGCGCCAGTGCGGCGAGGATTTGTCGCGCGAGAACATCATGAAGCAGGCAGCCAACCTGGATATACAACTGCCGATGTTCCACAACGGCATCCGCTTCACCACCAAGGCAGACGACTACTACGGGATCAAGAAGCTGCGCCTTCAGCGCTTCGACGGGAAAGCCTGGGTGCCGTTCGGCGATCCGATCGGCGCCTGACGCGTTTCGACCACCTTCGGCCTAACGGAGACTGACATGCGCCTTTCAATCCATCTTGCCATCGGCATGCTCGCCGTTCTGCTGGGCGCGATGCCCGTCGCGGCCTCCACGCAGGCACCGTTCGACCAGACCGTGCTGACCGCCGCCCAAACCGCCGGCAAGCCGATCCTGATCGCTGTTCACGCGCCCTGGTGCCCGGTCTGCGCCAAGCAGACCCCGGTCATCAACGCCCTGGCCGCGACAGAAGACTTCAAGGATCTCGTCATCCTCACGATCGACTTCGACTCCCAGAAAGACCTCCTGAAGACCTTCGGCGTGCAAAAGCAAAGCACGCTGATCGTCATGCACGGCAAGGCCGAGCGCGACCGGTCCACCGGCGTGTCCGATCCCGATGCCATCAAGACCCTGCTGCTGAAATCCAAGAGCTGATCGAATGACCGGCGGCGCGATCCTGTTCGGTTTCGCCGCCGGCCTTCTTTCTACCCTGTCACCCTGCGTGCTGCCCTTGCTGCCCCTTGTTCTGGGCGGCGCGGTCACGGCGCATCGCTTCGGCGCCGTCGCACTGTCCGCCGGAGTCGTGCTTTCCTTCGTCGCGGTCGGACTGTTCACCGCAACCATCGGCTTCGCCATCGGCCTTGACGCCGCGTTCTTTCGCGTCGCCTCCGCCGTTCTTCTGCTCGCTCTCGGCATCGTCCTGCTCAGCACCGCCCTGCAACAGCGTTTCGCCCTGGCCGCCGGCGGTCTCGGCGACGCCGGCAACCGCTTCATCGACAGGATCGCCCCCGCCGGATTGTCCGGTCAGTTCGTTATCGGCCTGATTCTCGGCGCGATCTGGAGCCCCTGTGTCGGCCCAACCCTCGGCGCGGCCTCCGTCCTCGCCGCGCGCGGCGAAAATCTCGGCGTCGTTGCCGCCACCATGCTGGCCTTCGGGGCCGGAGCGGCCCTGCCGCTCGCGCTTGTCGGCTCCCTGTCGCGCGAAGCCCTGATGCGCTGGCGCGGCCGGATGATGAACGCGGGTCAGGGTGGAAAATACGCGCTGGGCGGCGGCGCGCTGTTCATCGGGCTGCTGATTCTGACCGGCCTCGACCACCGGCTTGAAGCCGTCCTGGTCGATCTTTCCCCGGCCTGGCTGACCGACCTGACGACGCGGTTCTAAGGGTCGCCTTTCGCATCGGGCGATGGCACAGTGCGGTCGATGCGATACTTTCTGATTCTGCTCTGCGCCGTCATTCTGGCCCTGCCCATGTCCGCTGGGCCCGCTTCCGGCAAGGACAAACCCGTCCTCGCCGCCACCCCGCTGTCGCGCGCCGATCTGCCGTGGTGGCGGACCCGCCATGAAGCGAAGCTGGCGGAACTGCGCCAGAAGCGCCCCAATCTGATCTTCCTCGGCGACTCCATCACCCAAAGCTGGGAATTGACCGGACCGCCCGACTACATGAACTTCGTCCCCGTCTGGCAACGCTTTTACGGCGACCGCAACGCCGTCAACCTGGGTTTCAGCGGCGACGCCACCGCGCACCTGCTGTGGCGCATCCAGAACGGCGAAGTCGCCGGCATCGCCCCAAAGGTCGCGGTCGTGCTGATCGGCGCCAACAACCTGGGCAAGCTGCGCTGGTCGGCCGAAGACACCCTGGCCGGCTTCGACGCCATCGTCGCCGCCCTTGCCACCCGCCTTCCGACCACGAAAGTCCTGCTGCTTGGGATTCTGCCCAGCGACCGCACGGACTGGGCGACGGCGACGACGGCGACGGTGAACAAGGCCCTCGCCGCGAAATACGCGCGCCACCCCGCGGTGACCTTCCTCGACGTCGGGCATGTGTTCATGCGCAATGGCGTGCTCAATCGCGATCTGTACTACGACACCAGGAAATCCCCACCCGGCGCGCCGCTGCACCCCTCCGCCGAGGGACAGGCGCTGATGGCCGCCGCGATGGAGCCCACGCTCAGCACCCTGCTGGGTGACAAACCGCGCCGCTGAACAAGGAAACGCCCATGGCCAAAGGATATTGGATCGCCCGCGTCGATGTGACCGACCCGGACGGCTACAAGCAATACGTCGCCGCCAACGCCGAAGCCTTCGCCAAATACGACGCCAAATTCCTGGTGCGCGGCGGGCGGTTCGAAGCCCCCGAAGGCTCCCCCCGCGCCCGCAACGTGGTGATCGAGTTCAAGGATTACGAAACCGCGCTGGCCTGCTACCACTCCCCGGAATACGCCCGCGCCCTGGCCTTTCGCCTGAACGCGGGCATCGCCGATCTGCTGGTCATCGAAGGCTACGACGCGCCTTAGGGCTTGTTCGACAATAATCGAATCGATCAACCGTTTTGTCGGCGTTGCCTTAGGCAACGACCGGCGAAACCACCGCTTCCACCGCCCGCGCGATGGCGAACAGGCGGGTATCGCCCATCGTTTCCCCGGTCAGCATCAACCCGACCGGAGCCTGCCCCGCCTCGTGGCAGGGCAGGCTGATCGAGCAGCGGTCCAGGAAATTGCCCAGCGCCGTGTTGCGCAAAACCAGCATGTTCACGCGATTGTATTCGCGCTCGTCGTCCAGATCGGCAATGCGCGCCGCCACGATCGGCACCGTCGGCATCACGACGGCATCGTACGCCGCCGTCTCCGCATCGAACCCCGCGACGATGCCGGCGCGCGCCTGCAACAAATCCAGATAATCGGCCGCGCTCATGCCCTCGCCGCGGGCAATGCGCACGCGGATGCGGGGATCGTACTGGTTGCCCTTGCTCGCCAGCAACGCACGATGCCAGGCATAGGCCTCCGACGCCGCGAAGCCGCCCTTGGCATTGACCGCCGGAATGGCGTCGAAGGCGGCGAACCGCACCCGCGTCACCTTGGCCCCCGCCGCCGACAGACGCGTCAACGCACGCTCGAACGCCGCCGCCACGGTCGCGTCCATGCCGTCGAGCACCATGTTCTCCGGCACCGCCAGCCGCAGCCCGTCCAACGATGCCGCATCCGGCGCCACCACCGCTTCACCCGCCAGAATCGCATCGATGATCGCCGAACACCCGACCGTCGGCGTTAACGGTCCCACCGAATCCAGCGACGGCGCCAGCGGCAACACCCCCGTGATCGGCACCCGCCGAGCGGTCGGCTTGTAACCGACGATGCCGCAGAAGGCGGCGGGGATGCGGCAGGAACCGCCGGTATCCGTGCCCAGCCCCGCGGCGGCCATGCCGTCCGCCACTGCGACGCCGGTGCCCGAGGAACTCCCGCCGGGAATGCGCCCCGACGCGCGATCCCACGGGCTGGCGGGCGTGCCGTAATGCGGGTTGATGCCCAGGCCGGAAAACGCGAATTCCGTCATGTTCACCCGACCCATCGGGATGAAACCCGCCGCCAGCATGCGCGCCACGACCGGCGCGTTGGCCGTCGCCGCCGGCGCGTCGGCCAGCACGGCGGACCCGGCCGGAGTCGGCTCTCCCGCGATATCGAACAAATCCTTCAGCGCGATCGGAATCCCCGCGAACCGCCCCGGCGCGCGCCCGACCTTGCGCAGCGCATCCGCCGCGTCCGCCATCGCCCGCGCCTGTTCGGCATGCACCTTGATGAACGCCCGCGCGCCCTCCCCCGCCGGGTCGGCGATCCGCGCCAGCGAGTCCTCGATCAACATTCGGCTTGTGGTCGCGCCACTCGCCAGGGCCTGGGCGATCGCCTCGATACTGCGCATGATGACTCCTATCGTTTCCAGGAGAGCATGCCATGACCGACGCGCCAACCAAACCCGTTCTGCTGACCGGAGCCTCCGGCGCCCTCGGCCGTATGTTGACCAAATCCCTCTCGGCCCTCGGCTGGACCCTGCGCCTGACCGATATCGCGCCGTTTCCCGATCCGGTGCCCGCCGGCGCCGCCTTCACCAAGGCCGACCTGAACGACGGCCCGACCATTCTGCGCCTGGCCGAGGGCTGCGGAGCGATCATCCATCTGGGCGGCGTGTCGGTGGAACGCCCGTTCGAGGAAGTCCTCGGCCCCAACATCCGCGGCCTCTTCCACATCTACGAAGCCGCTCGGCGTGAAAAAGCACGCGTGATCTTCGCCTCCTCGAACCATTCGATCGGCTTCCACGAACGCACCGAAACGATCGGCGCCGATACCCAGTTCCTGCCCGACGGATTTTACGGGCTGTCGAAGGCCTATGGCGAACTGATGGGGCGGCTGTACTGGTTCAAGCATGGGGTGGAGAGCGTGTTTCTGCGCATCGGATCGTGCCATCCCGAACCGATCGACGCGCGCGCCCTGGCAAGCTGGCTGTCTTATGCCGACCTGTCGCGCCTGATGGTGCGTTGTGTGGAGACGCCGACCGTCGGCTGCTGCGTGGTCTGGGGCGCGTCGAACAACAAGGCGATGACCTGGTGGCGCGACGACGCGCGAGAGGCACTGGGTTGGACGCCGCGAGACAGCGCGGATCCCTATGCCGGGCAACTGGCGGGCCGGGTCACGGACAATCCGGTGGTGGAACGCTATATGGGCGGGGCGTTCTGCGGCATCGACTACACCCGCTCCGCCCCCGCGCCGGCGATGCTGTTCGACTAAGGCCGCCGCCCCTCGGTCGCGCCGTCAGGAGCGGTCGGGGGGTCTGCAAAAATTGTTGGCGCGAAATTTTCGGCGCGATACGAACGTATCATGAACATCGTATCGCACCCAAAGCGCCCCGCGCCACGGAGTCCGCGCGGCGGCAATCCCGACGACGCCGCCCAACCCTGCGACATCGACTGGGCCGCCGGCCGGGAACGCGCCAGAATCCTGCGCGCCCTGCTGCGGGACGGCATCGACGATCCGGCGGTCTGGCTCACCGCCCTACCGCCGCCGAAGCAATCGATCCGTCCCGCGCTGGCCGCTACTTCTGCCGCCAGGGCAGACCGTCGGTCTTCCAACCCGCTGTGCGTCCCCGATGCCCCTCGGCATCCGGCGGGCCTTCAAAACCGTCCGCCACGTTGAATACATGCGTGAAGCCGGCGGCACGTGCGGCCTCCGCCGCCGCCAGGCTGCGCACGCCGCTGCGGCAGATGAAGTAGATGTGGTTCGCGGGGGTCAGGCCTTCCGCCGCCAGGCCACGTTCGAAGTCCGCGTTGCGCTGCATGGTCGGATAGACCTGCCACGCCAGCAGCACGGCCTGCTTGCCGGCCGCGCTCAGATCGGGCACCCCGACGAAGTTCCATTCCGCGTCGGTACGGACATCGACAAGCCGTGCCTCCGACTGGGTCTTAAGGGCTTCCCAAACCTGCGTGGGCGGCACATTCTGAACCATAATTTTCTCTCTCCGAACTCAACGAGGACCCGATGACCGCTCTGTATCACGGCACTGCCTGGCAGGATGACATGGCCGCCGCGATCGGCAACACCCCACTGATCCGCCTGCGGCGCGCGTCGGAGGCAACCGGTTGCAACATCCTGGGCAAGGCGGAGTTCATGAACCCCGGCGGTTCGGTCAAGGATCGCGCCGGGTTGTACATCATCAAGGACGCCGAGGATCGCGGCGTGCTGAAGCCCGGCGGCACCATCGTGGAAGGCACCGCCGGCAATACCGGCATCGGCCTGACGCTGGTCGGCAACGCCCGCGGCTATCGCTGCGTCATCGTCATGCCGGACACCCAGAGCAAGGAGAAGATCGACTTCCTGCGCATGATCGGCGCCGATCTGCGGCTGGTCCCGGCCAAGCCGTACCGCGATCCCGGCAACTACGTCCACGTCTCCCGCCGCATGGCGGAGGAAACCGGCGGAGTCTGGGCCAACCAGTTCGACAACCTCGCCAATCGAGAGGGGCATCGCATCTCCACCGGCCCGGAAATCTGGGATCAGACCCAAGGCAAGATCGACGCCTTCACCTGCGCCTGCGGCACCGGCGGCACGCTGGCCGGCGTCGCGATGGCGCTGAAGGAACGCAATCCGGGCGTCCGGATCGTGCTTGCCGATCCCGAAGGCAGCGGCCTTTACGGCTGGGTCAAGAACAACGACCTGACCGTGGAAGGCAGTTCGATCACCGAGGGTATCGGCCAGGGGCGCGTGCCCGAGAATCTGGCCGGCGCGCCGATCGACGACGCCGAACGCATTCCCGACGCCGAAGCGCTGGAGCAGATTTACGACGTACTGATTCACGAGGGCCTGTCGGTCGGCACCTCCGCCGGCGTCAACATCGCCGCCGCGATCCGTATCGCCAAGGCGATGGGACCGGGGCACACGATCGTTACGATCCTGTGCGACGGCGGCTCTCGCTATCAGTCGAAACTGTTCAACCCCGCGTTCCTGCGCGAGAAGGGATTGCCGGTGCCGAGCTGGCTGGTTTGATACGAATTCAGTTCAGTTGAAGAAACGCGCCGGCCGGAATTCCGCCAGTTCCGGTCTGACGCGACCGAGCATCACCTCGTCCGCGACGGCGGCACCCAGGAAGGGCGACATCGTCACGCCGCTATGGGTGACCGCGACGTAGTAGCCATCGACGCGCGGCAGGGGACCGACCGCGGTCAGCCCGTCGCGCGGGATCGGGCGGATGCCGATACGCACCGCCTCCGCCCGGACATCGCCGATCGCCGGCAACAGACGGCGCGCGCGGTCCATGATCTCCCGCGCTTGCGCCAGGTCGGGGGAGGCAACGGCGTCGGCGGGCACGGTCGGATCGATCTGCTCCCAATGCAGCATCAACCGGCCGGCGCCGTCGGGCCGCCCGTTGACGACGGAACTGTGCACGACATGACGCAATCCGGTAGCGACCGGCGGGGTGAACACCAACAGCCCGACGGTCGGCGCCAACGGCACGTGCAGGGCCGTGTCGCGGATCGCCGTGTTCGACAGGCGTCCGGCGCAGTTCACCACCATATCGGCCTCGTGCACCGTGCCGTCGGCCAGCGTCACGCCGCAAACCCGCCCGCCCCGCGTCAGCAGATCGGCGACCCGCGCGCCCAGCACCAAAGTCGCGCCGAACAGCCCGCGCGCGGCCGACAGCATGGCATGCGCGTAGGGTACGGGATCGAGCCAGCCTTCGTCGGGGAAGTAACCGATCGGGGAGTCCCCGACCGTCGCCGGATCGATCTCCGGCTCCAACGCCGCGAGATCGGATTTGGAGATCCACTCCGCGCGGTAGTTCCAGGCCTGTAGCTGGGCGACGTTATCGCGCAGCGCCTCGATCTCCTCAGCCGCCACCCATTCGATGCTGCCGCCGCCGTGCCACCACGGCGTGGCGCCGAATTCGTCCTTCAGCGCCGCGTGCGCCGCCATGCCCGCGACGTTCAGCGCATGATAGGCGAATGGCCGTTTACGATGCGAATTGGTCCAGGCGAAGCTGGTCCCGGACGTGCCGCCGCCGGCTCTGCCGGCTTCCAGGACCGTGACCTTCGCCCCGGCCTGCGCGAGGCGATAGGCGGCGGACGCACCCAGCACGCCCGCGCCGATGACGATGATCTTGGTCACGCGGCCTCCTTGCGGGCCGCCATCGCCGCGAGAAAGCGCGACGGCGTTTCCATGAACGGGGTGCGCTGCCGCAGCCAGCCCTCGTGATCGTCCGCGCCGTGCATGCCCTGATTGGCGGGCATCGTGGGCCAGGACGGCACCGTCAGCCACAGCCGCATCAGATGCCGCCGCCGCGCGACATCCGGCCAGTCCTGATAACCGGTGCGCCCGTGCAGGATGATCCGGTTGTTCAGGAACTGGATGTCGCCTTCGCCGATACTCATGTCCAAATGGAATTCGGGCGATGCGGCCAGACGCTCCAACTCGTCCAGCGCTTCGATCTGCAAATCCGTCATGACGGTGTCGCCGTATGCCACCGCGCGCTTGGGATAGAGGCCGGAAATGTTGCACGACAACACGCCGGTCGCACGGGAGAAAATCGCGACCCGGCGTACCAGACGGCCGGAGCCGAGTTCGGCGTCGCGTTCCATCCGTCGGACCGTGTATTCGTTATACAACGTTTCCAGCAGATCGGGCCGGGTTTCCAGCAGCCGGTCGTGGATCGCGCCGACGCTGGCGATGCGGCTCATGCCCCCGGACTGGGCGGAACGCAGGCACATCAACGAAACGATGTCGCAGGTATCGGTATGAAAGCGTTGCGCGCCGCCGGCGTGATAGCCGCGCACTTCTTCGGACACGATATCGCTGATGTCGATGACGTGGCCCAGCAATTCGCCCAGGAAGGATTGCGGCGCGGGCACGCCGAACCAGGACCCCAACCCGACATAGATGCGCGCCATGTCGTCGGTCGAATAGCGCTCTCGCGGCAACCCGCGCAGCAGCACGAAGCCGCGGCCGAAGCGCAACTCGTCCCGCATCGCCAGCAGTTTAGGCCCGAGAGTGGGGAGCGCGAAGAGCGCGGGGGTGATGGCGGGGAAATCGACATCCGGCAGGGCGGCCAGCGCCGCGTCGATCTCCGCGACATCGGGGGCCGACAGCGTGTGCAAACCGTTGGTGCGATAGTCGATCCGGGAGCCAAGCCAGGCACCGGGTCCCGATACGGGCTGGATCATGCGGCGTGTTCCTTTGCCTGCAGAGCATCGATGGCGGCGTCGTTATAGCCGAGTTCGGCGAGGATTTCGGCATTATGCTGCCCCAAACCCGGCCCGCCGTCGCGAATTGTCGCCGGCGTGACCGAAAACCGCGCGGCGGGGCGCGCCTGGCGCAGCCGCCCGGCGACGGGATGGTCGGTCTCCACCACGATCCCGTTGGCCTGAATCTGCGGGTGTTGGATCATCGCCGATCGGGTCAGCACGGGCGCGCAGGGAACGCCCTCCGCCGTCAGGCGCGCCAGCCATTCCGCGGCGGGCCGCGTGCGTAGCACGTCCTGCGTCATCGACAGGCGGTCGTTGATGTTGCGCTGGCGCAGCGCCGGGGTCTTGAAGCGCGGATCGTCCAGCCATTCCGGCTTTTCCAGCGCGCGGGTCAGCGCGACCCATTCCTTGTTCGACTGCACCGCGGCGCTGATGTGGTCGGTGGCGGTTTCGTAGATCAGATCGATGAAGCTGGCGGCTTCCTGCTGCGGGAATTCTCCGCCGACGAAGGTCTGGCTGCCCATGTCCGACGCCCACAGGAACGCGATCACCGCATCCAGCATCGACAGGCGGATATGCTGGCCCTGCCCGGTGCGTTCGCGCGACAGCAGCGCGGCGGTGATGGCCTGCGCGGCGGATACCGCCGTCAGCTTGTCCGGCACGATGGTGCGCACCAGTCTCGGCCGTTCGGCATCCGATCCCGCCTGGATGGTGGCGAGGCCGGACATCGACTGCACCAGCGGGTCATAGACCGGCTTGCCCGCGAACGGGCCTGCTTCGCCGAATCCGCTGATGGAGACATAGACGATGTCGTGCTTCACCGCCCGCACCGCGTCTTCGCCCAACCCCATCCGATCGGCGACGCCGGGGCGGAAGTTCTGCACGAACACATCCGCGGTGGCGCACAGCTTCAGCAGCGCCGCCTTTGCCTCCGGCAGTTTCAGGTCGAGCGCCAGAGACCGCTTGTTGCGGTTGTTGTTCAGGAACGAGGCGGAGAAGTCGTTCCGTCGGTTATTCGCCGCCCTTGTATGATCGCCGCCGTCGGGGTTTTCGACCTTGATCACGTCGGCCCCCTGATCCGCCAGGATCATCGTGGCATAGGGCCCCGAGATCATCGATGTCAGGTCTACGATCCGATAGCCGTGCAGCGGTCCGGGCATGGTGGCTCCCCACAAATTCCCCGCAACCATACGGCTGCTGCCCCGCCGCTGTCACGGGACCTTGATCGCGCGCAACGCGGCCTCCGTCCCCGCCCCCAGGCGCGGCGCGGCGTTGCGGATCGGCGGGCGCACGCCGTCGAACGACAGCGCCGGTCCGGTCAGCCGGTAGTCTTCGCCGGGCACTGCCAGCATCATGTCCAGCGCGCGCACCTGCGGTTCGGCCATCGCCTCCGGCAGGGTATTGATCGGCGCGGCCGGCACGCCGGCGGCTTCCAGACGGGCGATCCATTCGGCGCGCGGCGTCAGACGCAGGATTTCCGCCATCAGCACCGTCAGCGTGTTCAGATTGTTCAGCCGAGAGCGGTTGGTGGCGAAGCGTTCGTCGTCGGACCATTCGGGGCGGCCGAGTTCGCGCGCCAGTTTGGCGAACAGGCGGTCGTTGCCGCAACAGATGATGAACGGTCCGTCCTTGGCCTGAAACGCCTCGTACGGCGCCAAGGCGGGATGGCCGGATCGGTGCTTCGCCGGCATCGGGTCGCCGTTGGCCCAGGCGTCGCCGCGCTGCGCGGCCCACACCATCGCGGTTTCCAGCAGAGAGGCCGTCACGATGCAGCCTCGCCCGGTCGTTTCGCGATTCCGCAGCGCGGCCAGCGCGCCGATCACGATCCACATACCGGTGCCCTGATCGCACACGGCGACGCCCATGCGCATCGGCGGATCGTCCGGCCCGCCATTGGTGCTCGACAGCCCGCTATAGGCCTGGATCAAGGGTTCGTAGCCGGGACGATCGCGCATCGGACCGACGTGGCCGAAGGCCGAGATGGCGCAGTAAATCAGCCGAGGGTGGCGCGCCGTCAGCGACGGCCCGTCGATGCCCAGGTCGTCCGGCACGCCTGGCCGCAGATTATGGATCAGAATGTCCGCGGTCGCCGCCAGACGCTCAAAATCCGCTTTGCCGGCGGCGCTTTTCAGGTCGAGCGCGACGGATTGCTTGTTACGATTGACCATGTGAAAGGTCAGCGCGTCGCCATGGCGGAAATCCGGCCCCATGCGACGCGCATCGTCGCCGCCTTCGACGCGTTCGATCTTCAGCACCTCGGCGCCCAAATCGCCCAGGATCGCGCCGGCGAAGGGCGCGGACAGGACCTGACCGAGTTCCAGAACGCGGATTCCTTGCAGCATCCGTAACCTCCCATTATCCACGGTGCCATCATGGCGCGAGAAGCCCGAAGGAGGAAACAGTGACCGATCTGCCAAAGCGGATAGACATCCACGAGGAAGGCCCGCGCGAGGGTTTTCAGATCGAAGCCGGCCCGATTTCCACCGCCGACAAGGTCCGGTTTTGCGAGGCGCTGGCCGAGACGGGCCTGCACGACGTGCAATGCGTGTCGTTCGTCGACGCGCGCCGGGTGCCGGGCATGGCGGACGCGATGGAGGTGGCACAGGCGATCCGCCAACGGCCGGACGTGCATTACACCGGCATCGCGCTGAACCTGCGCGGCTACGAGCGCGCGGTGGAATCGCCGCTGCACATCACCGGCGGCATTCAAATGAGCGCGTCGAACACGTTCTCGCTCCACAACACCAACAAGGACAACGCGCAGACCCTGCACGAGCAGCGTCGGCAGATGGCGTTCTTCCGCGAACGCGGCATTCCCGTTGAATCGGCTATCGTCATGACCGCGTTCGGCTGCAATTTCGAGGGTGCCGTCGCGCCGGAAACAGTGCGCGACTGCGTCGGCGACTTGCTGGCGATCGCCGACGAGTTCGGCGTGACGCTCGATCGCGTTCGGCTGGCCGACACCGTGGGCTGGGCGTCCCCCGCCCAGGTACAGCGCGTCCTCGGGCTGGTGCGCGAGAAATGGCCGGACCTTCGCCTGGCCCTGCATCTGCACGACACGCGCGGCACCGGCATGGCCAACGCGTTGATGGGCCTGCAAATGGGCATCGACAGCTTCGACAGTTCTTGCGCCGGTCTCGGCGGTTGCCCCTTCGCCGGGCACAAGGGCGCGGCGGGCAATATCTGCACCGAAGACCTGGTCTTCATGGCGCACGAAATGGGTATCGAGACAGGCATCGACCTCGACGCGCTGATCGAATGCGCGCGCATGGCCGAAGACATCGTCGGCCACCCGTTGCCCGGTAAGATCATGCATGGCGGCAGCCTGTCGAAGTTCCGTCAGGGAGCCGGCGCATGAACGAAGTCCTGATCGAACAACGCGGCGCGGTGCTGTGGATCACCATCAACCGCGAGGAACGCCGCAACGCGATGAACGACGCGGTGACCGACGCCATCTCCGCCGGACTGACGCAGGCCACCAACGATCCGTCGGTCCGCGTCGTGGTTCTGACCGGGGCGGGCGACAAGGCGTTCTGCGCCGGCGCCGATCTGGCCGCGGGGTCGGGATCGTTCAAATACGATTACTCCAAGGTCGGGCTGTCCTTCGTGAAGCTGATGCGTCAGGCCCGCGACCTGACGCTGCCGCTGATCGCGCGCGTCAACGGCCATGCGATGGCCGGCGGCATGGGGCTGATGGGCATGTGCGACATGGCGATCGCCGTCGATAACGCGCGCTTCGGCATGCCCGAAGTGAAGATCGGCGTCTTTCCGATGCAGATCATGGCGGTTCTGCAACGTCTGATCCCGTCGCGCAAACTCTACGAAATGGCACTGACCGGTGAACCGATCACGGCGGCGGAAGCGCTGGAACTGAACCTGCTGAACTATGTCGTGCCCGCGAACGAACTCGACGCGAAGCTGGATTGGCTGATCAACCGCCTGCTGGACAAAAGCCCCACCGCGATCCGGCGCGGCAAATACGCGATGCGCGTCACCGAGCAACTGAACATCGACCAGGCGGCGGTCTTCATGGAAGCCCAGATCGGCACCCTGGCACTGACGGAGGACGCCGCGGAGGGACGCGCCGCGTTCATCGAGAAGCGCGCGCCGCACTGGCCGAACCGATAGGCGGCAAATGGACCGGTTGCTTCGCCGCGACCGGTCCGTTCATCTCGCCGATTATTGCTGTATCATTGCAGTCCGATCCAACAGGAGAAACCAGAGTGCACACCGTCAGGACCGTCTGCGCGCATGATTGCCCCGACATGTGCTCGCTGCTCGTGCATGTCGACAATGACAGGATCGTCCGGGTAGAGGGCGATCCCGATCAGAAATTCACCGCCGGTTTCGCCTGCGGCAAGGTCAATCGCGACGCCGAACTGGTGCACTCACCGGACCGGTTGACGATGCCGCTGCGCCGAACCGGTGCCAAGGGCAGCGGGGAGTTCCTACCGATCTCCTGGAACGAGGCGCTCGACGAGATCGAAACCCGCTGGAAAGCGATCATCAGGGAATCCGGGCCGGAGGCGATCCTCGGCTACGCCTATAGCGCGCATCAGGGGCTGATGAACCGCGGCCTGACCAACGGGCTGTTTCACGCTCTCGGCACCAGCCGTCTCCTCGGCGGCACGGTCTGCGATTCCTGCAGCGAAGCGGCGTGGGACTATACGGTCGGCCCGACCGGCGGGGCCGATCCGGAATCGGTGGTCGAATCCGATCTGATCATCGGCTGGGGATCGGATCTGCACGCCACCAACGTGCATCTCTGGGCGAAGATCGAGGAACGCCGCAAGGCCGGCGTGCAATTGATCGTGATCGACCCGCGCCGCACCCGCGCCGCGCGCGCCGCCGACTGGTATCTGCCGATCCGCATCGGCACCGACTCCGCCCTTGCCCTCGGCGTCATGCATATTCTGACTCGCGACGGTAAGGCAGACCGCGCCTATCTCGCCCAACACACCATCGGCTTCGATCGTGTCGAACGGGAAGTGCTGCCGCGCTTTACGCCGGCGCGGGTGGCGGAAATCACCGGCCTGACCGAGGCGGACGTGGAACGGCTGGGCGCGCTGTACGGTGCCGCCCGCGCCCCGTTCATTCGTATCGGCTTCGGTATGAGCAGGTTTACCGACGGCGGCCAGAACCTGCGCACCGTCGCTCTGCTGCCCGGCGTCACCGGCGCATACGGGCGCTACGGCGGCGGCGCCATGCTGGCCACGGCCGGATCGTTCGGCCTGAACTACAACGCCGTGCGCAAACCATCCGGTCCAGCCGCCGCCCGCACCATCAACCACCTCAAGCTCGGTGAGGCGCTGTTGATGGAGAACGAACCGCCGATCCGCGCGCTGTTCATCGCCGCGAACAATCCCGCCGTCACCAACCCCGACACGGCGAAAATCCGCGCCGGCCTGGCCCGCACCGACCTGTTCACAGTGGTGCACGATCCCTTCATGTCGGACACCGCGCGCTATGCCGATCTGGTGCTGCCCGCGACGACCTATCTGGAAACCGAGGATTTCTTCCGCGCCTATGGCACCTACTACATGCAGTACGGCCATCGCGCGATCGCGCCGCGGGGACAGGCGCGCTCCAACTTCCAGGTTACGCAGGAACTCGCTCGGCGGATGGGCGTCACCGACCCGGTGTTCAAACTCTCGCAGCCCGACATCCTGAAAGAAATGTTCCGTGGCGCCACCGGCCCCGTCACCGCCTTCGATCCCGTCGCGTTAATCGATCAAGGCCCGGTATCGATCGGACATCGCGGCGGTCAGGCTTTCGCCACCCCGTCCGGCAAGTTGGAGTTTTATTCGGAAGCCCTCGCCGCCCAAGGCCTGCCGCCGCTGCCCGATTGGCGTCCCGACCCCGAGGAAGCCAGGCAAATCAATAAATACAAGCTGCGCCTGCTGACCACGCCCGGCTACTTCCAAAGCCATACGGCATTTTCCGGCGTGGCGTCGCTGCGCGCGCGCGAGGGTGAGCCGTGCGCGGTTCTGCATCCCGACGACGCCGCCCAACGCGGCCTGTCGGATGGCGATAAGGTGCGTCTGGTAAACGATCGCGGCGCGATCGGTCTGGTTCTGCATGTGCGTGATGAGGTAAGGCCGGGTGTCGTCCTGGTGCCGGGACAACGACCGGACCGGGAAGCGGTGGCGGGAACCGTCAACATGCTCTGCGCCGACACGTATACCGATATGGGGGAGGGCGCGACGTATCAGAGCACCTGGCTCGAAGTGCATCCTTGGTAAAGGTTTCGCTACCAGGGGTAGGCCGGCCCGCGAACGGGCCGGCCCTTTACCCTACCGCTTTTTTCGAACGATCGACGTTCGGATGATCTTGACTTTGACATCAAGGATCACGATAAAAAGCGGCAGGAAGATGAGATACTTCATTATCTCATACCTCCTTTGGTTGACCGGCGGGCCTATTCCCGCCGGTCTTTCCTTTGTCCGACAAAATGCTTAACGAAAGCTTACGCCGTTCGAGGTAATTTTTCGTCGGCGGAGACAACTGAACTCCAGGGGCAGGCCGACCCGCGAACGGGCCGGCCCTTTACCCTACCGCTTCTTTCGAACGATCGACGTTCGGATGATCTTGACTTTGACATCAAGGATCACGATAAAAAGCGGCAGGAAGATGAGATAGTGCATGATCTCATACCTCCTCTGGTTGACCGGCGGGCCAATTCCCGCCGGTCTTTCCCTTCTCTGATAAAATGCTTAACCAATCCTTACGCCGTTCGAGGTAATTTCTCGCCGGCGGGGCAACTGAACTCCAGGGGCAGGCCGACCCGCGTACGGGCCGGCCCTTTACCCTACCGCTTCTTTCGAACGACTGGCGTTCGGATGATCTTGACTTTAACCTCAAGAATCACCAAAAAGAGCGGCAGGAAGATGAGATACTGCATGATCTCATACCTCCTCTGGTTGACCGGCGGGGGGATTCCCGCCGGTCTTTCCCTTGTCCGACAAAATGCTTAACCAAACCTTACGCCGTCCGAGGTAATTTTTCGTCGGCGGGGGAACTGAACACCAGGGTCAGGCCGACCCGCGTACGAGCCGGCCCTTTACCCTACTTCTTCTTTCGAACGACCGGCGTTCGGATGATCTTGACTTTGACCTCAAGAATCACCATAAAAAGCGGCAGGAAGATGAGATATTGCATTATCTCATACCTCCTCTGGTTGACCGGCGGGGGGATTCCCGCCGGTCTTTCCCTTGTCCGACAAATTGCTTAACGAATGCTTACCCTGCCGGGACCGTCCGACTATTCCCTGAAGAACGCCGACAGGTGCCGCAATAGTTCCGCCGGTTGCTCCTCCGGCATCCAATGACCGCAATCCGCGATAACCCCGCCGCGCACGTCCGTGGCAAGGCGACGCAGAGACTCCACAACCTCCGCGCCCCGCCCCCAGGAACTACCGCCCCCCAACGCCAGCACGGGCATCGGCAGCTTGAAGCGCGCCGCAATGGCCTGATTGTCCTCAATATCGCGCGCAATCGCCCGATAGTACGAAAACCCCGCCCGCAGCGCCCCGGGCTGGGTATAAGTGCGCAAATACTCCGCCACATCCGCAGGCGGGATCGCATCCGGCCGAGCGCCGTAAGTGCGGTAAAACCAGCCGAGATAGATGTCCTCCCGCCCCGCGATCAGCGCCTCCGGCATATCCAATGTCTGATGAAACGCGTGATGCCAGCGCCGTCCGCCCTGGCTGATATTGGCGCTGCCGTCGCCGGGTATCGCGACATCGAGCACCGCGAGTTTGACGACCGCCTCCGGATGGGCCGCGGCAATGGAATACGCGGTTGGGCCGCCCCAGTCATGGCCGACAAGAAAGAAACGATCAACGCCAAGCCGTTGCAGCAGCCGCCAGATATCGCCGCCGACGGTCTTCTTGTCATACCCGTCGGCGGGCCGGGAACTATCCCCCAAGCCCCGCAGGTCGGGGGCAATGACGCGATAACTCTTCGCCAACTCCGGCATGATGTGACGCCATTCATACCAACTCTGCGGCCAACCATGCAGCAGCACGACGGGAAAGCCCTCGCCCGCCGTTACATAGTGCAGTCGCACGTCGCCGAGGTCGGCGTAATGGTGGTCAAATCCGGTCATGGCGCGTCTCTTCCCCCGATCAATGAACGGTTCTAGCCTGCGCGCGATTCAAATCGGGGGAAACCATGCACTGGACAGATCGTCGTGAACGTTACCGTGCCGCCATCGGCGGTACCGAATGCCTGCATCCGGGATCGGTGTTCGACGCCATCTCCGCCCGCATCGCCGAGGAAATTGGCTTCGAGATCGGCATGTTCGCCGGGTCCATCGGCTCGTTCTCGGTGCTGGGCGCGCCGGACCTGATCGTCCTGACGCTGACCGAATTCGCCGCCCAGGCCTATCGCATCAACCGCGCCGGCAAGCTGCCGCTGATGGTCGATGCCGATCACGGTTACGGCAACGCATTAAACGTGATGCGCACCGTGCAAGAACTCGAAACCGCGGGCGTCGCGGGAATCATGATCGAGGATACCGTGCTGCCGCGCCAGTTCGGAGAGAAAAAGCCAAGCCTGATCTCGATCGAGGAAGGCATCGGCAAGATGAAGGCGGCATTGGCCGCGCGCGAGGACAAGTCGCTGACGATCATCGGGCGCACCAGCGCCGCGGCCTTCACCAACTGGCAAGACGCGCTCGCGCGGGCGAAGGCATACGAAAAAGTCGGGGTGGACGCCCTGTTCTTCGCCGGCGGCGTGACGAAAGAATTCCTCGAAGCCCTTAAAGCCGAGGTAAAACTACCGCTGATGCTCGGTGGCGGCGGCGGCGCACTGGGCGACAAGGCCTATCTGGGCAGCATGGGCGTGCGCGTGTCGTTGCAGGGCCACCAACCGTTCTCCGCGTCGGTGCAAGCCGTCTACAACACGCTGAAGGCATTGCGCGACGGCGTGGCGCCGTCGGCGCTGACCGGTATCGCTTCGGCCGAAACAATGGCGCGGGTGACCCGGGAAGGCGACTACAAGACCTGGACCGAAAAGTTCCTCACCTGACCTCCTAACCGCCGAGCGATCCACACCGGACCGCTCGGCGGAGTCTCGTCAGGCTTCGTTGGCCTTATCCAGCACGGGCTGGAAGGCGGCCGTAGCTTTTTTCATTTCGGTGGCAGGGTCCGCGCCGCCGACGATGTTGGTCAGCCCAACGCCGATGGTGTCGCGGAATTCCGTGACCGGCACGATGACCGGCAGACCGGCGCGGGCGATTTTCAGGCTGACGCCCGTCGTGTCGAACCATTCCTGCGGAAAGGCGCTGTTCTTGACGATATCGTCGCGGCCATAGGCGGACAGGCGCGCCGGGGTGCCGGCGCCGGAGCGCAGTTGCTCGTACTGCATTTCCTTGCCGGTGATCCATTGCAGCCAATACCAGGCGGCCTTCTTGTTCTTCGCCGTCGCGGGAATGCCCATGCCGTCGATGAAGGTCGCGCAGTGATGCGCCTTGGGGCCGGCGGGAACAGGGGCGAAGCCGACCTTCTCGACGATCTTCGACTTGGTTTTGTCCAGCAGCGGAGCGGAAAAGCCGATCCCGTCCCACCACATCGCCGCGCGTCCCTGCATGAACGTGGTCTGGCATTCGTTCCAGTTGAAGCCGATGTTGCCCGGCGGGCCGCATTCCTTCATGATTTTCTGGTACCAGGTCGCGGCCTCGATCGCCGCCGGCGTGTCGGTCAGCAATTTCTTGCCGTCGGCGGTCACGGTTTCCTGGTCGAAGCCCAACAGGATGTTGTCGTAAAGCACGACATTGGCATTCTTCAGGCCGCGCCCGACGAAGCCGTAAATGCCCTTGGCCGGATCGGTCAGCGCCTTGGCCATGGCGAACATTTCGTCATACGTCTTGGGCGGTGCCTTGAAGCCTTTTTCCGCCAGCAGTTCCTTGTTGTAGAACAGGATGAACAGATCCTGGTTCAACGGCAGCACGTTGATCCGTCCGTCCGCGCCGGTGGCGACCGCCATCGACGGCGCGCTGAAATCGGCCAGGTCGAAATTCGGATTGGTCATGCTCTTGTCGGCGATGAAGGGACGCAGGTCCTCCATCCACTTCGCCTTCTCGACCAGGCGCTTTTGCACGTGCATGCCGACATTGACCGCGTCGAAGCTGGGATGGCCGGTCGCCATCTCCATCGCCACCTTGGGGCGCTGCTGCTGCTCGGGGATCTGCTCGAAGCCGACCTTGATGCCGGTCAGTTCCTCAAACTTTGCCAGATTCCGTTTCGCGAGATCGCCGCGCGGAGAAAGCTGATAGTTGATCTCAAGGCTTTGGCCCTTGAACTGCTTCCAGTCAAAGGCGGATTGCGCGTTAGCGCGCTCGACGATCGCGGGTGCGGCCAGAACGGCGGCGGACGTCTGCAACAGACGGCGGCGACGGATCATGTGTTTCCTCCTGTCGGCGCCCCGGGCGGGGCGGAACGCCGCACGTATAGCCGGGGGCGACGTGTGGAGGAAGCGCCGGTCGTCAGTCGTCGCGGTGCGCGCGTTCCATCTTCTCGTGACGCTCTTGCGCCTCGATCGACATGGTGGCGATAGGCCGAGCCTCCAGGCGGCGGAGGCTGATGGGCTCGTCGGTTTCCTCGCAATAGCCGTAGGTGCCGTTTTCGATCCGGCTCAGCGCCTGATCGATCTTGGATACCAGCTTGCGGGCACGGTCGCGGGTGCGAAGTTCCAGCGCACGGTCGGTTTCGACGCTGGCGCGGTCGGTGATGTCGGCTTCCAGGATGCCGCCTTCGGACAGGCTGGCCAGGGTGCCGTCCGCGTCACGCAGCAGGTCGGCGCGCCAACGCAGCAATTTTTGGCGGAAATATTCCACCTGGACGGGGTTCATGAACTCCTCGTCGTCGCGCGGGCGATAGTCAGGGGGCAGTGTCACCATCATATGGGTCGGTCCTGCTCGTCGTGATGCCGCTTCGTCCCGGTGGACGCTGGGGCGAAGCACTCCAGCCCCGTCCCGGACGGCGGACCGGCGGGCTTATAGCCTTGGGAAAACCGCTCGCCAAGGGCCGTTTGTAAATCGTCAAGGCACCGCAACATCGATCGGGCGCGGCGCGTCGCCACGGCGCGCCAGTTCGACGCGGGCACGCAGGACAATGGCGTCGATTAAGGCGTTCAACGCGGGATCGGCCGCGCTGGGGGCGGCGGCAAGGGCCGCGTTCAGCGCCCGCAAGCTCGCTGCCGGATCGCCGTCGCGCAACAGGTCCGCTTGCACCGCACTCAGCATCCGCAGCGCCGATTGACCGAACCGCTCGGCCGCCGCGTCCTGTTCCCGCTCTTCCCGCCGATCCGGCGCGCTGTGCTCCGGCAGCGTCTGCAACGCCAACAGACCGGCCAACCCAACCGAGCCGACATCGGCGGCGTTCGGCGGGCGGGCTTCGCCGGGGGTTTCCTCGGACGGGGCAAACCGGCTCCACCCGCTGTCGGACGGTCGACGTCGCGGGGCGGCGCGTTCAATCCGTCCGCCGCCGATTCCAGGGATTATCGCCATCGTCACCACCCTTTTCGATCGGTCCCAATCTGCCGGTCGGCGGAAATTGCCGAGCGAACCGATCCCGCAAAGGCGCGGAAGAGTTGGATTCGCGGGGAACTAGCCGTTGGCACGACACTTGCGATGTCGGACCCAGCATCGCGCCGAAACCTTTCCAAATTCCTAGCGTGGAGACCCGGTTGAAGTTCGTCCGCCCATTTATGTTCGCCCTGGCCGGCTGGCTGACGGTTGCCTGCGGCGCCGGACAGGCGCAGGTCCGAATCAAGGACATCGCCGATCTGGAAGGCGTGCGGCAAAACCAGTTGATCGGCTATGGCCTGGTGGTCGGGCTGAACGGGACCGGCGACAAGCTGGACAGCGCGGTGTTCACCAAGGAATCGCTGATCGGCATGCTGGAACGGCTGGGCGTGAACACCCGCGACCAGGTCACCAAACTGTCCACCAAAAACATCGCCGCCGTGATGGTCACCGCCGAACTGCCGGCCTTCGCGCGGGGCGGCAGCCGGATCGATGTCAGCATCTCCGCCCTTGGCGACGCGAACAACCTGACCGGCGGCACGTTGCTGGTCACCCCCCTGCTGGCGGCGGACGGCGAGGTGTACGCCGTCGCGCAAGGGGCCTTGTCCACCGGCGCCATCGCCGCGCGCGGGGCGGCGGGATCGGTCACGCGCGGTGTTCCGACCTCCGGCAGGATCGCCAACGGCGGCACGGTCGAGCGGGAAATCCCGTTCCGACTGGATAAAGGGACCGGCATGCGGCTGGGCCTGCGCAATCCCGATCTGACCACCGCGCGCCGCATCGCCGCCGCGATCAACACCGCCGTTGGGCCGGTCGCCAAGGCCACCGACCCGCGCACCGTCGTGCTGGATCTGTCCGGGCGCGACCCGATCGACGCCCTGGCGATCATCGAAAACCTGCGCGTGCAGCCGGACAGCGCCGCGATCGTGGTGATCGAGGAAGCCAGCGGCACCATCGTCATGGGCGACAATGTCCGCATCAGCACGGTCGCGATCGCCCAGGGCAACCTGACCATCCGGGTCACCGAAACCCCGGAGGTCAGTCAGCCCGGACCGCTGTCCGGCGGATCGACCGTCGTCGTGCCGCGCACCAACATCCAGATCGACGATCAGCACGATCGCAAACTCGGCGTGTTGGCGTCCGGCGTCACACTGCGCGATCTGGTCGCCAGCCTGAACGCCCTGGGCGTCGGGCCGCGCGACCTGATCAGCATCCTTCAGGCAATCAAGGCGGCCGGCGCGTTGCAGGCCGATCTGGTGGTGCGATGATCCCTTTGACCGGTATGCCCGCCCTCCCCGCCCCAAGCGCCGCGCAGCCGCCTGCGGACCCGGCGAAGATGCGCAAGGCCGCGCGTGATTTTGAGGCGATGGCAATCGGACAATTGCTGCAACCGATGTTCGACACGGTAGACACCGCGAAGTCGTTGTTCGGCGGCGGCTCGGGTGAAGCCGCCTGGAAGCCGATGATGGTGCAGGAGATGGCGAAGCACATTGCCGCGCACGGCGGCATCGGACTGGCCGCGCCGATCCATGCCGCGATGCTGCGGATGCAGGAAGCGAAGTCCAAATGAACCAAGCCGAGTCCGACGCCGCCGAACGGCTGATGCGCCTGTTGATCGAGGAAAACGCTGCCTTGGAGGCGATGGACCTGACCCGCGCCACCGGCCTGCTGGCCGAAAAGCACCTGGCCTGCGAGGCACTGGCCGCGGCGGGCGCAAGCCTTGCCGCCGCCGAACGGCTGCGCGAACTGTGCCGAGAAAACCAACGCCTGCTGACCCGCGCGATGGATGTCCAGCAACGCCTGATCGCGCTGGTCGCCGCCGCCCGCGCGCCGAACACGCGGGATCGCCGCTACGGGGCGAACGCGCACCTCGCGGTCGAACGCAGGGCGATGCCGATCGCACTATCCGCGCGGGCTTAGGGGCGGAGGGCGTACCGCCGGCCGGAAGTCCCGCCAGTCTGCATCAGACATCCGCATCCGACGTTTGCAATCACGCCCGCAGGCGCGCTAGAGAGCGAGGCGTGGCCGGGTTAGCACAGCGGTAGTGCAGCGGTTTTGTAAACCGAAGGTCGGGGGTTCAATCCCCTCACCCGGCACCACATCCTCCCTTGCCACCGGCGTCCGCTACGGCTTCACTGCCGCACCGCAACGCCACGAGGCCCCACCGATAGGCGGTTTGGCGTGCGTCACGGGCACGTCGAAAGTTCAGATGATTGCAATTGACCGCATAGATGAGCGTCGGGTGGCAATTGCTGCCGCAATACCCAAAGAGCAGAAATCTGCCGTTGGGCAATTTTTCACCCCCAGCGTCATCGCGAACTTTATGGCTGCGATGTTCAGGACGCTGGAGGGGGGGACGGCCGTCCGCCTACTCGATGCGGGATCGGGAATCGGCTCACTCACTGCCGCGTTCGCCCAGAGAGCCGCTGCAGATGGAGTTTCGAATCTGGAAATTGAGGCTTGGGAGATCGATGAAAAGCTCCATGGGCACTTGAGTGAAACACTCGAAGCTTGCGGAACACTCATTCGCAATAAGGGGGGGTCATTCAAATTTGCCCTACAATCGGACGATTACATCCTATCGTTTGATAACTTGCTGTTTTCAGGAAGGAGGACGAGGCGACCGACTCACGCCATACTCAACCCTCCCTATAAAAAATTCAGTTCGGACTCGGCGCATCGTAAGGCGCTCCGAAATCGAGGCATTGAGACCGCGAACCTCTACTCGGCCTTCGTAGCCCTCGCTCTACAGTCACTTGAAGTGGGCGGAGAGCTCGTCGCAATCACGCCACGCAGCTTTTGCAACGGCCCCTATTTCAGACCGTACCGTGAATTGATCCTTGCAACGGCGAACATTGTCCGCGTTCACGTGTTCGAGTCACGAACCCACGCATTTAAGGGCGATGAGGTGCTTCAGGAAAATGTGATCTTCCATCTCGTGAAGGGGGAAGCACAGGGGCAAGTTCTCGTGACCAGCAGCGAAGATGCCACATTTTCCAACGTCACCGTAAAGCAAACCCCTTTCGAGCAGATCGTTCTCCCCGGAGACCGTGAAAAAATCCTGCACCTGGCGACCCACGATGAGACCGCGGCAACGTCTTCTGCGATGGCGCGCTACCATCATACGCTTGATGATGTCGGCTTAGCAGTGAGCACTGGCCCGGTTGTGGACTTCCGGATGCGAGATCACCTTCGGTCGGTTGGTGGTGCGGGTCGTGCGCCGATGGTCTATTCGCATCATATGGAGCGTGGCTTTATCGTCCACCCAAAGCTTGACGATAAAAAGCCTGAATTCATTGATATCAACAGTGAAACACGAAAATGGCTCATGCCGTCTGGTTGCTATGTGGTGATCCGACGCCTCTCATCCAAAGAGGAAAGGCGTCGGATCGTTCCCGCTATCTACACCCCCCAGGCCGCGCCTGGCCCATTCATCGGCTTCGACAACAAGACGAACATCGTCCATCAGGCAAAGCACGGCATGGCAGAAGCCGTGGCCAAGGGTATGGCTGTCTATCTCGCGTCAACTTTCGCAGACCAGTGGCTAAGGCGCTTTAGTGGTCACACACAGGTTAACGCGGGGGACTTGCACGCTCTTCGTTACCCCGATCGCGAAACCCTGAGAGCCTGGGGGGAGGGAGTCGGCGCAATATTCCCGTCACAGCGGGAAATTGATGAACTGGTAGGTGGGGTTGATGTCCAAAATTGAAGAAGCGATCAGCATTATCGTCGACCTTGGGTTTCCGCGGGCACAACAGAACGAGCGATCCGGCCTCTGCCTCCTGGCCCTCGTTCAACTTCATGAAAATGGCTCCTGGCAAAAACTGGGACACCCCATGTTGGGCGTACGCGCGATCCTCGATTTCTGCCGAAATGACTATCAGAAACCATACGCAGAAAACTCCCGCGAGAGTTTTCGTAAGGAGACCCTCCACCAATTCGTCGCGGCCGGCCTTGCATTGCAGAACCCGGATCAGCCATCACGCTCACCAAATAGCCCGAAGTGGTGTTACCAGATTGCTCCCCAAGCCGAGAAACTGCTGACCTCCTTCAACACACCCAAATGGGGGAAAACGTTAGAGGCGTACCTTCGTAAAGCCGGCAGCCTCGCACGGAAATATAAGGCTGCGCGCGAGCAGGCCATGATTCCGTGTTCGATGCCCGACGGCTCTGTCGTCAACATCTCCCCTGGAAGCCATAGCGTACTCATACGAGACATCATTCAAGAATTTGCGCCTCGCTTCGCGCCGGGTTCGAAAATCCTGTATCTCGGGGATACCGGGAATAAGGGCGTCGTCCACGACGAAGCATTCTTGCAACGCCTCGGGGTGAATGTTCATGAACGCGGGAAGATGCCTGACGCGATTCTCTATCGTGAGGAAAAGGGGTGGCTTTACCTCATTGAGTGCGTGACATCCGTTGGCCCGATGGACGGTAAGCGCCATCAAGAATTAACAGCCCTTTTTGGGAAAGCGAAGGCTGGGCTTGTCTTTGTGTCAGCCTTCCCCAATCGCCGCCTCATGGCCCGTTTCCTGACAAAGATCGCCTGGGAGACAGAGGTTTGGTGCTCAGATGACCCGACCCATCTGATCCATTTTAATGGTGATCGATTCTTGGGGCCGCACTGATCAACCGGCACCTCGCGCAATGCCCTGTCAGCCCTGCATCTCTGTTTCCGACGATCGACCAAGCGATTAGCCAGACCGATCAGGGCATTCCGACAACGACGGTCATTGCAATCATCGCGCGGACGAGTGCCTGTGTCGGGCGACGCTCGCTGGTCGGCAATCAACCGACAGGCCGGCGCGACATGTGCGTCCACGTAGTGGCACCGTTTTCTGTGCGGACTTCACTCACCGCGCGAGAGCGATGGTACACGTGAGCAGGAGGCGGAGAACAGCTTCCCGACCGCCGCCATACCTTTTCCGGTCAATGGCTTGTGCCCGAACTTGCGGTGACGCGACCCGGAGGGACGAGATACTTTGTAAACCGAAGGTCGGGGGTTCAATCCCCTCACCCGGCACCACATCCTCCCTTGCCACCGGCGTCCGCTACGGCTTCACTGCCGCACCGCAACGCCACGAGGCCCCAACGATGTCGTCCGCCCGTCTTGCCGTCGATATCGGCGGCACCTTTACCGATCTCGCGCTCGAACACCGCGGCCAACGCGCCACCATCAAGGTCCTGACGACCCCCGCCGCCCCCGAAAAAGGCGTGATGGATGGAGTCCGCGCGATCCTGGCCGCGGCCAACCTGCAACCCGCAGACATCGCCCTGATCGTCCACGGCACCACGCTCGCCACCAACGCCGTGATCGAACGCAAGGGCGCACGCACCGCCCTGATCACGACCGAAGGCTTCCGCGACGTCATCGCGATGGGCAACGAAAGCCGCTACGATCAGTACGACCTCAACATCGTCCTGCCCGAACCGCTGGTGCCCCGCCATCTGCGCTTGCCGGTGCCCGAACGGCTCGACAATACCGGCCAGATCCTGCGCCCGCTCGACGAAGCCGCCGTCCGCGCCCTGACCCCGCTGCTTCAGCGCGAAGGCGTCGAAAGCATCGCCGTCGGCTTGCTGCACGCCTTCGTCAACGGCGATCACGAACGTCGCGTCCGCGCGATCCTGAACGAAGAACTGCCGCACATCCCGGTCTCTCTGTCCTGCGAAGTCTCGCCGGAAATGCGGGAGTGGGAGCGTTTTTCCACCACCGCCGCCAACGCCTACGTGCAGCCGATGATGGCCCGCTACCTGCGCATCCTGGAAGCCGACCTCAAGGCCATGGGCTTCGCGGCGCCGTTGTTCCTGATGATGTCCGGCGGCGGCCTGACGACGATCGAAACCGCCTGCCGCTTCCCCATCCGCCTGGTCGAAAGCGGCCCCGCCGGCGGTGCCATCTTCTCCGCCCATATCGCCCGCCAGTGCGGCCTCGACTCCGTGCTGTCCTTTGACATGGGCGGCACCACGGCCAAAATCTGCCTGATCGACAACTTCGAACCGCAGACCGCCCGCACGTTTGAGGTCGCGCGCGTCGGGCGCTTCCGCAAAGGTTCCGGCCTGCCGCTGCGCATTCCGGTGATAGAGATGGTGGAAATCGGCGCCGGCGGCGGATCGATCGCCCATGTCGACGGCATGGGCCGCATCGGCGTCGGCCCCGAAAGCGCCGGCGCGGTGCCTGGTCCGGCCTGCTATGCCAAGGGCGGCACCCGCCCGGCGGTGACCGACGCCAATCTCTCCCTCGGCCGCTACGACGCCGATCGCTTTGCCGGCGGCACCATTCGCCTCGACCCCACCGCCGCCCACGATGCCCTCCTCGCCCATATCGGCGCCCCGCTCGGCCTGACCGCCGACATGGCGGGATTGGGCGTGGTCGAAATGGTCGATGAGAACATGGCCAACGCCGCGCGGGTTCATGCCATCGAGTCCGGCAAAACCTATGACGGGCGCACCCTGATCGCCTTCGGCGGCGGCGGACCGGTGCACGGCTGCCGGGTCGCGGAGAAAATCGGCATCCGCCGCGTGCTGGTGCCGTCCGGCGCCGGCGTCGGCAGCGCCATCGGCTTTCTCCGCGCCCCCGTCGGGTACGAAGTCGTGCGCAGCCTCTATCAGCGCTTCTCCAGCTTCGACGTCGCCGCGGTGAACGATCTGCTGTCGGACATGCAGCAGGAAGCCCAGGCCGTGGTGGCGGAAGGCAGCTTCGGCGCCCCCACGGTGGAGCGGCGCATCGCCTATATGCGCTACGTCGGCCAGGGCCACGAAATACCGGTTCCCCTGCCGAACCATGTATTGGGGGAAGAAGACGTCGCCACCATCCGCGCAGCCTACGACCACGAATACGCGAAGTTCTTCGACCGCCCCGTGCCCGGTTCCGATGTGGAGATCATGAGCTACGCCGTCGTCGTCGCCACCGTCGCCGAACCGCTCGATGCCGCCGACGGGACCGACGCCCCGCTGACATCCGAACCGACGCCGGTCCGTTCGCAATTGGTGCGCGACACCGTCACCGGCGACGTCGCGCCCTGGAACATTTTCGATCGCGCCGATCTGACACCGGGCGCGCGCATCCTCGGGCCGGCGATCGTGGCGGAGGACGAGACCTCCACCCTTATCGGTCCCAACTGGCAGGGCCGGATCGACTCATTCGGTTACATCGAACTCACCCGCGTCGATAGCTGAAGCCGCCTACGGAATAATCGCCGCCCGAGATTGTCTTACGGCCGCGGCGCTCGCTTTCGTCGCGACGGACAATAACAGGGAGCACAGATCATGACACTTTCACGACGCACCGCGATCGGTTCGGCGCTCGTCGCCGCTTTCGCGCCCTATGTCACCCGTTCCGCCGACGCCGCCCAACCGCCCGCCGGACAACAGGCGCCGGCGTTTTACCGCTTCAAGGTCGGCAGCCTGGAAGTCACCGCCATCAACGACGGCGTCGCCTATCGCCCGCTCGACGGCTTCATCAAGAACGCGCCGGATCAGGACGTGAAGAACGCGCTCGCCGCGGCCTTCCTCCCCACCGACAAAATGACCATTCCGTTTACCACGCTCGTCGTGAACACCGGCGCAAAGCTGGTGCTGCTCGATACCGGCAACGGCAATTCCGGCGCGCCGACCAGCGGCACCTGGATGACCAACTTCAAGGCGGCGGGCTTCGACCCCGCCAATGTCGACGCGATCATGATCAGCCATTTCCACGGCGATCACATCAACGGCCTGCGCCTGAAGGACGGTACGGAAGTATTCCCGAAAGCCGAACTGATGGTCCCGTCGGTCGAATGGGCCTATTGGATGAGCGACGAAAAGATGGCCGCCGCGCCGGAAGGGCTGAAGCCCAACTTCGCCAATGTCCGCCGCGTGTTCGGCCCGCGCGCCAAGGACGTGACGATGTTCGAATGGGACAAGGAACCCGTCACCGGCATCACCACCATCTCCGCGCCCGGTCACACACCCGGCCATACCGCCTTCGCTCTGGCGTCCGGCAATGCCAAGGCCATCGCGATGTCGGATACCACCAACAACCCGGCCCTGTTCGTGCGCAATCCCGAATGGTCCGCCGTTTTCGACATGGATGCCGCGCAAGCCGTCACCACCCGCAAGCGCCTGCTGGACATGGCGGCGGCGGACAAGCTTCAGGTGTCGTTCTACCACGCGGCCTTCCCCGCCACCGGCTTCATCGCCAAGGACGGAGCGGGCTTTCAGATGGTGCCCATGAGCTGGCAGCCATCGATCTGAACCCATGCCAATCGCGCGCCCGGACCATCGTCCGGGCGCGCGTGACGCCTTCGCCGGATCAGCCGAACATTTCGACCTTTCCGTCCAACGCCATCAGGCCGGTTTCGACCTTCAACGTCGGCTGACGGATCGCAACCTGGGCGCGGAACGCATCCAACGCCGCCTTATGAGTCGTCGTCTCTTTCGCCGCGTCGGCGACGGCATCCGCGCCATAGGCGATCTTCGCCGCGCCGCAGTCGCGGTGATCGATTGCGATGATCGACTTGATGTTGTGCAACTGCATCGACGCGCCCAGGTTTTCCCAGAACGCGGCGTGCCAGGTGGCGAAGGCGGGCGCCACCGCGCCGATCGCCGCGCCCGCGAACACGAACTGGCTGTATTTTCCGGCCAACCCGCGCCCCTTCATGTAATCCAGGGTCAGTTCCGGAAAGCGTGGATCGATGCAGTTCAACAGCATCGCCTCATAGTTGCCGGAAGCCGCCTGCACCGCGCCGGGCAGCATCAGCGCCGCGCCCGCCGCGCCGGCGGTCGTCAGAAACCCGCGACGCCCCATCGGCCGGCTGAAGAAATCGCCGCAGCAGCCGCACGTTTTCGCGCCATGTATTAAAGATGTCATGGTATTGAGCCTTTTTTGCACACAACAGAACCTGGGATCCGGCAAAACCGGACAACCGTTTCGATCAATAATCCAGCCCACCCGGCAAACACAAGGTTTTCGACGACCGCCGGAAACCTTCCGCAAAACACGGACATGTTCGGCGGGATCGTCAATTCTCCGTCTTGAACACAGCCGCGCCTTGCCCCACGATCCCCCCACTCAAACACAATGGGGGCAGCATGAAGGTCGTGGCACGTTGGTTTACCGCCCTGGCTCTTTCCGCGATGGCGTCGATCGCCGCGCCGGACCGGGCCTGGGCGCAAAAATACGATTTCGCCGGCTCGGTCACCTGGTACGGACAGGTGCCGATCATGCTCGCGGTCGATAAAGGCTACTTCAAGGAACAAGGGCTGGAGGTGAACTATCAGGTCATCCTGTCCTCCGGCGACCGCCTTGCCTCCATCACCGCCGGCGCCACCGCGTTTTCCAATCTCGGCCGCACCGCCGTCATCCCCGCCATGGCCCGCGGCGACACCAGCTTCTACTTCTTCGCCAATATCGACGATTCCCCCGGTAACGAGGGGTGTTGGGCACGCCCCGGCGCAACCACCTTCAAGGACCTGAAGGGCAAGAAGGTCGCCGCCAATACCTCCGCCCAGGTCACCATGAACGGGCTGCTCGAAGTTCAGGGCATGACCGAAAAAGACATCCAGTTCGTCAACCTGCCGCCGAACGAAATGGCCGGCGCCCTGTCCAAGGGCGACGTCGACGCCGCCTGCGTCTGGCAACCCCTCCTCAACAACCTCAAAGCCGCCGTGCCCGACGGCAAGCTGCTGGGCACCGACATGGACACCCCCAACTACCAAAAATACCAGTCCATGGCCTCCCCCGACATCATGGTCATCTCCCGCAAACTGGTCGACGAACAACCCGATCACGCCCGCAAGCTCGCCGCCGCGATCTTCAAGGCCGTCGACGAAACCATCGCCCAGCCCGAGGAAACCGCGAAAACAGTCGCCCATTGGTTCAAGAAGTCGCCCGAGGACGTGCTGGAAGGCATCAAGAGCTTCAAATACTTCGGCACCAAGGACCGGGAAGCGCACATGCAGCGCCACACCGCGCAAATGCAGTCGCTGGCGCAATGGCTCTACGACAATAAGAAAATCCCCACGCTGCCCGACGCGACGAAGTGGGCGAATACCAGCTTCCTGCCGAAACCATGATCCTGCGCGCCGCCATCGGGCTTGTCTCGGTGGCAGCCTTTCTTCTGCTCTGGCACGTCGCGACGACGGCCGGCTGGGTTTCCGGCGTCTTTCTGCCCGCCCCCGGCCTGGTCGCCAAGGTCGGGCTCGACCTGATCCGCGACGGCGAACTCTGGACCGCGATCTGGGTCTCCTCCGGCCGGGTCTTCGCCGGATTCTTCCTGGCCGGCGCGGTCGCCATTCCCCTGGGCGTCGTCATGGGCGTGTGGTGGCCGGCGAAGGCGATTGTCGATCCCTTCGTCTCGCTCCTGCGGCCGCTGCCGTCGATCACCTGGATCCCGCTGACGATCCTGTGGCTGGGGATCGGCGAGCAGCAGAAGATCGCCATCGTCTTCCTGGGCTCCTGGATCTACATCCTGGTCTACACGCTGGCGGCGGTGAAACGCGTCGATCCGCTGCTGATCCGCGCCGCGCGCAATCTCGGCGCGTCCGATCTGTCCGTCATGACCCGAGTCATCCTGCCGGGCGCGCTGCCGGGCATTCTGTCCGGCATGAAGATCACCCTCGCGATCTCCTGGTCCTGCGTGCTGTCCGCCGAAATGGTCGCCGCGCAAACCGGTCTCGGCGCGCTGATCTGGCAGGGCAAGGACTGGGGCAACCTGCCGCAGGTGCTGGTCGGCATGGTCGGCATCTCCATCACCGTGCTGATCGCCGACGCCGTCGCGGATCGGATAGAACGGCTGCTGCTGCCGTGGGAACGTCACCGCCGATGAGCACACCCATCCTGACCGCCGAACACGTCGGCAAGATCTTCACGGCGCGCGGTGCCGACAGTGTCGTCGCCATCCAGGACCTTTCGCTGACAATCGATGAGGGGGAGTTCGTCTGCCTCCTCGGAGCCTCCGGCTGCGGCAAGACGACCATGCTCAATATCTTCGCCGGGTTCACCCAACCCACTTCGGGGCGCGTGACCCTGCGCGGCCGCCCGATCCTGAAGATCGAACCGCGCTGCGGCATGGTGTTCCAATCCTACGCCCTGTTCCCCTGGCGCACCGTCCTCGGCAACGTCGAATTCGGCCTCCAGATGCAGGGCGTGGCCGCCGCCGAACGCCGCCGCCGAGCGGAACGGTTCATTGAGATGGTGCACCTGAAGGGGTTCGAGAGGCATTACCCGTCGGAACTTTCCGGCGGCATGCAGCAACGCGTCAGCCTGGCCCGCGTGCTGGCCGCCGATCCCGACGTGCTGCTGATGGACGAACCCTTCGCCGCGCTTGACGCCATGACGCGCCAGACGATGCAGGACGAACTGCTGACGATCCAGGAAGCCAGCCGCAAGACCGTGGTCTTCATCACGCACAGCATCGACGAGGCCATGATTCTCGCCGATCGCATCGTCATCATGTCCGCGCGTCCTGGGCGGGTGAAAACCATCCTGGCGAATACACTCCCCCGCCCCCGGCGCGCCGACGTGCAGCTTTCCCCCGCCTACGCCGCCCTCAAGGCCGAAGTCTGGTCCCTCGTCCAGGCCGAAGTCCTCGGCCACGCGGAAGCGACGCGCCTGCGATCGGATTAGCCCCCTCTTGTCAAAGCAGATGATTCGACCGATGTAGCGGCCTACGACAGTACCGCGCCGGTCCGGATTAACGGGCTCCCGACTTAACCGAAAACGGCCAACATTAAGGGATCGATTTCCATGTTCATCGAAACCGAGGGCACACCGAACCCCGCGACGCTGAAGTTCCTGCCGGGTCGCCCGGTGATGGGGGTCTCGACCGCCGACTTCGCCTCTGCCTCCGTCGCCACGCGCAGCCCCCTGGCCTATGCGCTGTTCGGCCTGCCCGGAGTCGCCCGCGTGTTCTTCGGCGGCGATTTCATCACCGTCACCAAGACCGATGAGGTGTCGTGGCAGGCGTTGAAGACGCAGGTCCTGGGCGCGATCATGGACCATTTCGTCTCCGGCCTGCCGATCATCGAAGGTTCGGCCGGTGACGACCTGTTCGCCGAGGAAGACGTCGATCCCGCCGATCGCGAAGTGGTGGAACAGATCAAGGAACTGCTCGACACCCGCGTGCGCCCGGCCGTCGCCGGCGACGGCGGCGACATCGTGTTCCGCGGCTTCCGCGAAGGCATCGTGCGCCTGCACATGCAGGGCGCATGCTCCGGCTGCCCGTCCTCGCGCGCGACGCTGAAGCATGGGATCGAGAACATGCTGCGCCACTACGTTCCCGAAGTCCTGTCGGTCGAACAGGTCGAATTCTGACGCGCGGCGGGGTAACGCCCCGAACACCGATTGACGGAACCTTTGCCGCACCGCAGCATCGAACCCGATCACGATCAGGAGAAGACCATGACGCTCGATGATGCCGCACTGGATGCGCTGTTTCGGGAGGCCCGTTCGCAGAATAAGTGGCGCGATGAGCCGGTATCCGACGATACCATTCGCGCGTTGTACGACGTTCTGAAGTTCGGCCCGACCTCCGCCAACTGCTCCCCGGCGCGCTTCCTGTTTCTGCGCACACCGGAATCGAAGCAGCGCCTGGCTCCGGCGCTGTCGTCGGGCAACATGGAAAAGACCATGTCCGCCCCGGTGACCGTCATCGTCGCCTACGATCCCAAATTCTACGACAAGCTGCCCAAGCTGTTTCCGCACAACCCGGACGCGGCAAGCTGGTTCACCAGCAACGACTCGCTGGCCGCCACCACGGCGTTTCGCAACGGCACCCTCCAGGGCGCCTATCTGATGATCGCGGCCCGCTCGCTCGGCCTCGATGTCGGCGCCATGTCGGGCTTCGACAATAATAAGGTCGACGAGATTTTCCTGTCGTCCCGCGGCTGGCGTTCCAACTTCCTGGTCAATATCGGCCACGGCGACCCGGCCGGCGTCTTCAACCGCTCTCCCCGGCTTGATTTCGACGAGGCGTGCGACCTCCTCTGAGCATCGGCCGCGGGCATGGCCTGTATCCTGACTCTGGACGCCGCCCTGGCGCGCTGTTCGGCCGCCGTCATCCGTGACGGTCAGGTCGTAGCGGCGCGCCAGTCGGCCCGCGCTTATGGCGAAACCGATCCGCTTCCCGAAATGCTGACCCAGGTCCTGCACGACGCCGCGATCGCACCGGCCGAACTGGACGCGATCGGCGTGACTCTGGGACCGGGCAGCTTCACCGGCATCCGCGGCGCGCTGGCCTTGGCGCACGGCCTGGGTCTGGGCGCGGGCGTCGCCGTCGTCGGCGTCACGGTCGGCGAAGCCATCGCCGCCGATCTGCCGCGCGCCCAGGGGCGAACCGTCTGGGTCGCCGTGCATAACCAACGCGGGCGCGTGTTCATCGAGCAAGACGGCATGGTCGCCGCCTGGCCGGAGGACGCGCTTCCCCCCACCACCGGCGAAATGGCCATTGCCGGCGATGCCTGCGCCGCCGTCGCCGCTCGGCTTGCCGCCAAGGGCATCGACGTGATGCTGACCGACGTGCTGTATCCCACCCCCATCGGCATCGCCGCCGCCGCGGTCGAACGCATGGCCGGCCGCCTGCCCGCCCGCGCGGCGCAGCCGCTTTATGTCGATCCCCCCGCCGTCAGCCGCCCCAAACACGATCCCCGGCTGCCGCCGGTTGCATGAACGACATCCCGATGGCCGACGCGACAGCGACACTGCGAATCGCAACCCTCGCTGACGTGACGCGCCTGGCCGCCATACACGCCGCCGCCTTTCCCAAGGGCGAGGCCTGGAGCGAAACGGTCATCGGCCTGCAGATCGCCGCCCATAACGTCTTCGCGCTGTTGGACGAGCGCGGCGGCATGATGTTGGCCCGCGTGATCGTCGACGAGGCCGAAATCGTCACCCTTGCCGTCGAACCCGCCCAGCGCCGCCAGGGTCTCGGCGGCGACCTGATGGGCGCGGCGCTGGCCCTCGCGGCCGAACGCGGGGCCAGGGCGATGTTCCTGGAAGTCGACATCTCCAACGCGCCCGCCAAGGCGCTGTATGCGCGATCCGGGTTTTTCCAGGTCGGGCGGCGCAAGCGCTACTACGCGAACGGTGCCGACGCGCTGATCCTGCGCGCCGAACTCGGCCCCGACGGCACCGTATCGCGCATTCCGCCGGAATAACCCGTCGTTAGCCGCCGCGCCGCAGCACCAGCAGCGTCGCCCCGTCGTCTTCCAGACTCTGCGATACAACCGTGTGCCCCTGCTCGGTCGCGGTGCGCGGAACGTTGCGCAAGGGTTCCGCCCCCCGGAGTCGCACGTTCAGTATTTCCCCTGGTGAAAGACGATCCAGTGCCAATCGCACCCGGACAAAAGTCATCGGGCAGATTTCCTTTGTTATATCCAGCGTCGGAGCCGTCTCTTGTGTCGCGCTCATTCAGTTTGCTCCCGAACAGTCGAATTGCACATTGCGAAAATATCGACACTAACTCTATATGATCGTTATCAGCTTGTGCGAAGGATGTTGAGATGACCGATTCTGCGGCGACCGACTCAATCCTTGGACTCACCGCCAAAATAGTTGCCGCGCATGTTGCCAACAATGCGGTGGAACCCGCCGCCCTGCCGTCGCTGATCGTCGCCGTGTACCAGGCGATGGTGAACACATCCTCCGCGGCCGAAGTTGCGCCCGCCGCCCCCGCGCCGCGCCCGCAACCGGCCGTGCCGATCAAGCGTTCGATCTTCCCCGATTATCTGGTCTGCCTGGAAGACGGCAAGCACTTCAAAACCCTGAAACGCCACCTGAAGACCACCTTTGGCATGACGCCCGACCAATATCGCACGCGTTGGGGCCTTGCCGCCGACTATCCCATGGTCGCGCCCAAGTATGCCGAACGCCGCTCCGACCTCGCCAAAAAAATCGGCCTCGGCACGCGGTCACGCTCTCAAACCGTCTGAAAATCGGGGCTGACCGCCCGTAATCCGGGGGGCATGGACAGCAGCGTTCCTGATCGGCTACGCCACCGTGGAAATCGCGCGCCGACCGCATCGGCGATGGTTGGTCAAAAGGAATCGGATGGAATCGCGCATCGAGCGCCTGTGCATCGAACGGGGCCTTAAAATGACCGGACAGCGTCGGGTCATCGCCCGCGTTCTGTCCGACGCCAGCGACCACCCGGATGTCGAGGAACTCTACCGACGCGCGGCGGAACTCGATTCCCGCATCTCCATCGCCACCGTTTACCGCACCGTCCGCCTGTTCGAGGAAAAAAGCATCATCGAACGCCGCGATTTCGGCGGCGGACGCGCGCGCTACGAACCCACCGAACACGGCCACCATTACCACCTCATCGACATCGACTCCGGCAAGGTCGTCGAATTCGAAGACTCCGACCACGACGCCCTTATTCGCGCCATCGCCGCTCGGCTTGGCTTCGACCTCGTGTCGCTGCGCCTGGAATTGTTCGGACGAAAATTGCAGCCGGCCGATGCCGCCCGCGCGCGCGTCAAACCCGCCGGCCTGTCGAAATCCGAGCACGCCGTCCCGACGCACGTCCCCTCCAACGATGGCGCTTCTCAATGAACGACACCGGCAGCAAGGCTTTCACGGAAATCAGGGCCGGCAATCTCGGCGTTCGTCTGGCGACCGACGCGGCCGAAATCGACGCCATTCAAGCGCTGCGCTACCGCGTTTTCTACGAGGAAATGGGCGCCCGCCCAGATGCCGAAACATCGGCCAGTAAGCGCGATCGCGATGCCTATGATGCCGTCGCCGATCACCTTCTGGTCTTCGATCATGCCCTGGGCGAAGGCGTCGAAGGCATCGTCGGTGCCTATCGACTGATCCGCAAGGAAGCCGCATCGAAACTGGACGGCTTCTACTCCGCCGGCGAGTACGACATCGGCACGTTGGAACGCTTCGACGGCAAGGTGCTTGAACTCGGGCGATCCTGCGTCGATGCCGGGCACCGCAGCCGATCCGTGATGCAACTGCTGTGGCGCGGCATCGCCGCTTACGTGTTCCAGCACGACATCGCGCTGATGTTCGGCTGCGCCAGCTTTCCGGGCATCGACCCCGATGCGCACGCGGCGGAGCTGACCTATCTGTACTACAACCACCTCGCCCCCGCGGCCATTCGCCCGCGTGCCCTGCCGCATCGCTATATCGAGATGCGGCGTTTGGATCAGGACGAGATCAACCCGCGCAAGGCGCTGGCCTCCCTGCCGCCGCTGATCAAGGGTTACCTCCGACTGGGCGGCTTCGTCGGCGACGGGGCGGTCATCGACCCGCAATTCAACACCACCGACATCGCCGTCATCGTCAAAACCGATCTGATCACCGACAAGTATTTCAAGCACTACGAACGCCAGACCCGCGACGAGCCGGACGAAGCCCGCTAACCGACCCGGCCCGGTCGGCGTGCGTTCAGGCGCATGACATACGACACCACCTCCGCCACCGCCTGATACAGATCGGCTGGAATCTCCGCGTCCAACGACACGTTGTACAAGGCGCGCGCCAACGGCGGATTGGCCATCAGCGGCACGCCGTGGGTCTTGGCCAGTTCGCGTATCCGCGCGGCCACGTCGTCGATCCCCTTCGCCACCACCCGAGGTGCCGCATTGCGATCGCGATCGTAGGCCAGCGCCACCGCGTAGTGGGTCGGGTTGGTCACCACCACCATCGCCTTCGGCACCTGCGCCATCATCCGCTTGTTCGCCCGCTGCATGCGGATGCGGCGAATCCGGGCCTTGATCGCGGGATCGCCGTCCGCCTCCTTGTTCTCGTCCAGCACATCCTGCCGGCTCATGCGCAATTGCCGAGCATGGCGGATGTGAACCCAGGTGAGGTCGAGGACGGCGGCGACGGCCTGAACCCCGAGGACGATCGCCGCCAACGGCACCAGCATCGCGCCGATCGTCTGCGGCAGCAGACGCGGATCGCGCCAGGGCAGCAGATCGAGCGCCGCGCGATGACGCGGCAGCACGCCGGCCACGCCGATGCAGATCACGGCGATCTTCAGCACCGCCTTCAGCGTTTCCATCAGGTTATCCGCGCCCAGCAACCGCTTCAGCCCGGCGCGCGGATCGATCCTCTGCCATTTCGGTCGTGCCGCGGCCCCGCTGATCAGAAACCGGGTTTGCAGCAGCACCGCCCCGCCCCCGCCGAGCACGGCGGCAAGGGCAATTGGCGCGATCGCCGGCAGCGCGATCGTCCAGACCAGATGAAACGCCTCCGGCCCCAACAGCCGCGTCGCGTCCGCGCGCGCCAGAAAGATCGCGAGCCGTTCGGAGAAACCGTTGGCGGTCAACGGCGGCGCGTAAGACCAGGCAAGGCAGGCGGCGGCCAATCCGGCGAACAGCGGCACCTCGCGCGACATCGCGACGTTGCCTTCCTCCCGCGCGCGCTCCTGGCGTCTCGGGGTTGCGGCCTCTGTCCGGTCTTCGGCGGGTGCGGTCTCCTCGGCCATCAGAGACCCGTCGGCACCGCGCGCAGGGCCTTGGAAACGGCGTCATGCCAGACCGACAGCACACCGCCCGACAGCATCGCGAGCAAATACAACCCGCCCAGGATTTGGCCGGGCATCGCGGCGAAGTAGATTTGCAGCCGCGGCACCAGGCGCGACAGCAGACCGGCGAGGACATTCCACACCACGGAGGCCACCAGAAACGGCGATGCCAGGCGCATCGCCAGCACCAGCGATCGCGCGACGGCCGCCACCGCGGCGGCGGCCCCGTCGGCCGGCGGCAGGACCGAACCGGGCGGCGCCAATGTGTAGAATTCCACCATCGCCGACAGCGCGATGCGATACAGGCCGGTGGACAACACCAGCAGCGGGATCGCCATTTCCGCCATGCGCGCCAGGGCGGAGGTCTGCGGGCCCAGTTCGGCGTCGGGTTGCAACACGCTCGACAGGCCCAGGAACAGCGCCACGTACTGCATCGCCACGGTCAGCGTTTGGGTCAGCACACGCGCCAGCCAGCCGAACCATAGCCCGGCAAAGGCCTCCGCCGCGATCATCGCGGCGAAACCCAATCCGGCATCCGGAAGCGGCGGGATATGCGGTTCCAGCACCGGCAGCAGCAGCAGCGTCATCGCCAGCGCCACCGCGATCTTCGCCATCGGCGGGGCGACGGCCTCTCCCAATCCCGGCAGTTGCACCAGAACCGCGCCGACGCGGGCCAATACCAGCAGGAACCCCATGCACCAGCGCAGGGATTCGGTGGGCAGGTCGATCACGATGCGCCGACCTGCACCATCCGATCGAACAGCATACGCGTATAGGCGCTGAGCGTGCCGAACATGAACGAGCCGCCGAACAGCAGGGTCGCGCCGATGGCGATCAGCTTGGGAACGAAGGCGAGGCTGGCTTCGTTCATCTGCGTGACCGCCTGCACCAGCGCGATCGCCATGCCGACGACCAGACCGACCAGCAGCAAAGGGCCGCCGATCTTCAGCATCACGACCATGCCGTCGCGGATCAGCGCGGCGATGTCGCTTTCGTTCATCGGTCGGGAACGTGCGTCGCGGCGCGCATGATCAGATCGGCATCCGCATGATGTCCTGATAGGCCTGCACAAACCGATCGCGCACCGCCGTCGCCGTCTGCAACGCCAGTTCGGCGTGCGACAGGGCGGTGACGACCTGCGTCAGATTGCCGCCGCCCGCGATGGCCTGAACCGCGGCGCTTTCCGCCTTGTGCCCGGTCTGCACCGCGCCTTCCAACGCCCGCTGCAACACCGCGCCGAATGCCGCGCCTCCTGATGCCCCCGCTGGTGCCGCCGCCCCGCCCTCCACCCGCGCATAGGCATTCGCCGCCGCCGACGGGGTCACGACCATGGTGGGAATGGTGCCGGAGATCGAACTCATTTCAGCATATCGATCGTGCGGTTGATCATCGATCGCGTCGCATGCATCACCGCGAGGTTGGCGTTATACGAACGCTCCGCCTCCCGCATGTCCATCACCTCGATAAAGCTGTTGATGTTGGGCAGCTTGACGTAGCCGTTGGCATTGGCGGCGGGGTTGGTCGGGTCGAAGCGCAGCTGCAATTCCCCGCGATCGCGGTCGATCCTTTTGACCCGCACGGTATTGGCGCCCAACGCGGAATCGAGCTTGCTTTCGAACGTCACCGTCTTGCGCCGGAATGGGTCCGCGCCGGGGGAGGAACCGATCGAATCCTGGTTCGCCAGGTTCTCCGCGATCACCCGCAGGCGCGTTGTCTGTACGTCCATGCCGCTGGCGGACACGTGCATCGCGCGGGAAAGATCGGCCATCAGGATTGTCCCTTGCCAAGCGCCATGGCGAACATGGCGGTGTATTTCTTGTGGATCGAGGTCACCAGGGCCTGGATCGACTGGGTGTCGGCGACCTTCGTCAGTTGTTCGTCCATCGTGACGCCGTTCTTGTCCGGCCCCTTGGTCTTGCTGCCGGCCTGGCGTGGAAACGCCATTTCGGCTTCCCCGGCGCGCCCCCGATGCGCCGGGTCGGTGCGCGCCGGCTGCACACCGCCGCCGACGCGCGACAGAGTGCGATTGAACGGGTGCAGATCGGCCGGTTGAAACGACGGCGTGCCCGCGTTCGCGATGTTGGCGGCCAGCAGCGCCTGGCGCTGATCGGCCCAGGCCAGCCGCTTTTCGGCGAGGTCGAACAGCTTGATCCCTGTGGTATCCATGCCCCAGCGATAAACCGAAAAACTGAACCAATCGTTAACGCGGTTCTTCATCTTTCATTCATACGGTTGCGTTCTACTGCGGCCATGACCACGGCCATCGACGCCCCGAGCCTGCTGACGACCGCCTTGGTCCTGATTGGGGTCGTCGGGCTGCTTCTGCTCGCCGGACGCCTGCTGCGCCCGGCCGGGTTTCAACCGATCCAGGCCGGTGACCGGCTGCTGGTCGCGCGGGAAACCCTGGCGCTGGATCAGCGCCGCCGCCTGCACCGCGTGCGCTGCGGCCGACAGGACCTGTTGCTGCTGACCGGCGGACCGAACGACGTGGTGATCGGCTGGGTTCCGCCCGAAGCCGCGCCGCCGCCGTCATGAGGGCGTTGACGCTATTTCTGCTGCTGTCGCCCGCCGTCGCGCAGGCCCAGTCGATCGCGATCGATCTGGGACAATCCGGGCAAGCCGGCGCGACCGGGCGCATGGTGCAACTGATCGCGCTGATCACCGTCCTGTCCATGGCGCCCAGCCTGCTGGTGATGATGACCGCGTTCACCCGGATCGTGATCGTGCTGTCCTTGCTGCGCAGCGCGCTCAGCACCCAAGGCTCCCCACCCAACACGGTGCTGATCGGGCTCGCGCTGTTTCTGACCTACTTCGTGATGCAGCCAGTGTTGGATCAGGCCTGGGCCGCGGGCGTGCTGCCGATGATCGAGGGCAAGGTCACGGAACTCGAAGGGCTGCGCCTGGCGGCGGCACCGTTCCATCGCTTCATGATCGGCAACCTCCGCCCCGGCGACCTGCAATTCTTCCTCGACCTCGGACACCTGCCCGCCGTGGCCGATCCGATGGACGCGCCGTGGCGGGTGGTGGTGCCCGCTTTCCTGGTCGGCGAACTGCGACGAGCATTTGAGATGGGGTTCCTGCTGTTCCTGCCGTTTCTGGTGATCGACACGGTGGCGGCGAGCATGTTGATGAGTTTGGGCATGATGATGCTGCCGCCGAACGTGGTGTCGCTGCCGTTCAAGCTGATCTTTTTCGTGCTGGTCGACGGCTGGCGGCTGGTGGCCGGCAGCCTGGTGCAGAGCTTCGCGCCGGGGTAAGGCGCATCGCGTGCGGGCGGCTCCCTGAGTTCCATCGCACAGCGGAGCTACACCACGTCCTGGGGCGCGATCCCGCGCGCAGCATCGAAATCGGATCGATGAGCAAGAGGCATGGCGAACATCCTATGCTCGCTCGACAGAAAACCGAAGCAACCCTGCGTCGGGGAAGCCCACTCGGGTCAATATCTCGGGGCGTTGCCATTAAACAACATTGCTATATTTGAAACGATATGTTGAGATCGTGAACAGGAAATAAGGGGATTCATCAGATGCACCTACAGAGGTTACTTGCCACCGCGTGGCTCGCCGTCCTTGCTGGATGCGGCACCCCTGACGGATCAAACGTCGCCAGGGATATCGAATTGGACTTCTATGGGAACGAGCCGCTGGCCGGGGTAGCGTTGCAGCCTGATCCGACCAAACCCAACGATTGGGTGGTTCCTTTTTCCGCGATGCGGAAGGCCCGGGGCGACAATCCTGATCGCATCGGCGCCAGCATCGCCTCGTCCGACGTGCCCTGGCAGGTACCGGCCGCATGCCGCGCCGAATTCCGTGCTTGGGTGATCAACCAGGACCAGCGCGGCCCGGTGGTGGAGGAGGCGACCTATGACCGCTTCTTCGCAACCCACCCCAAGACGTGCCCACGCAGCAAGAGCCTGGTAGGCGTGGCGATTAGCGGCGGCGGTCCGAAGTCGGCGATCTTCGCCACCGAGGTGCTGTTTGAATTACAGCGCTACGGCCTGGCCGAGGAGATCGACGTGATATCCTCGGTCTCGGGCGGATCTTATGCGGCCGCGCTGCATGCCTACAGCTGCGATGACGATAACTGCCCGAAGGTGGCCAGTGGCACCCGCCAGCGTTGGGACTACGCGGCGATCAGTGACAAGGTCGGAACTAACAATTTCATTCGTGATTTCGGCGTGATCGCCGCCTTGCGCAGCCCGCTTGCCTGGGTCGGCACAGGCAGCAATACGTCGGATACGTACGCGCGCGTATTGGCGCGCACGTACGGCATTCCACTGGACGCAACATTCGCCGAATTGAACCCGGCCCGGCCGAACCTGATCCTGAATGCCACCAACGACACCCGCAGCCGGATTAACTTCGACTCCGGTGCCGATATCCCGCACAGCGACCGCCGCCCATTGTCATTCGACGATGCACTGCACTTTAGCTTCACGGAGCAGTATTTCTGGCGCCTGTTGTCCAACCTATCGAGCTACAAGATCAATTTCGCGGTCGCGGCCTCCGGTGCCTTCCCGTTAGTCGTCGACCATGTCGGACTGCGGCAGTATCACGCGAAGGAAGTCCTGGCCTTAGCGGCCGGTGACACGGTTGAGCGAGGCAGCGCGCGCTACGTCTCGCTGCAGGATGGGGGGGTAAACGACAATTTCGGAGTCATGGAATTGGGCTGGATCGTCGAATGCCAGTTCGGCCTGACCACGCCGAATGGGGGCTTCCTCGGTCGCGGGCAACTGGCGGTGATGGACCGCACCAATCCGACAAGCCCAGCTGCGGTCTATCGCCGGCGCTGCGGGCGTGATCTACCGCCCGTCGACGCGCAGGCGCCGAAATCGGTGTTGATCCTGGGCATCAACGCCAGCGAGAACCGCAGTGACGGACCGACAGACGAGCAGCCCAAGCCGGTGGACGCCTTGGACCGTGTCCTGCCTTATCTGAAACCTGCCAGCACCCTTCATGCGGTCGGCCAGATCATGAACACTGCGGGCGAAAGGCGCCGCCAGAGTATGGGAGACGTGCTCAACACCATCCTGCGCCAGAAGGACTTTCCGCAGAAAAAAGAGAAGTACCTGTCGTCGGCTGCCGGGCCGATGCGCTATATGGACATCGATATTGACGCGGTGCAGGTCCTCTACTGCGAACCTAAGTCGATGAATGACCCGACAATCCTGAACCCCGCCACGGCCAGCAGCGACGAGGAGCGCTGCGCGTCCCTGAAGGGTGTGCTGGAATGGCAGAGAGATCGCAATCTGGACCTACCCACCATCGACCCGACTTTCTGTGCCGATAACGCCCCCTGCGCCGACCTGGCACGGTTCGTCGGCACCGATGTGGCAGCGCGAATGGAGAAACTAAGAGCCGATGGTGACAACGAGTGGCTGACAGTGCCGATGGGGCCAACCGGTATCGACCTGCCCGTCGGAAAGCGACCGTTCAACAACCGTTTTCTCTTCGACTCAATTCGCGACGTCAGCCTGCTGGTCAATAACCCCGCAGAGGTCACCGCGCTGCGCTACCTCGCCCGCTGGGCAGTGGCGCACCGGCTCAGCGATCTCTGCCGCCCCGAGAACCCGACCGTGCTTGAGGAAATGGGCAAGTTCGCGAAGGTCTGTCTCGACCGGCTGCCAGCGCGACCCGTCGGTCCCGAAGGAGATGGCGTCGGGGGCAAGCGGTTTAATGCGATGGTGCTGCGACGGTGAGATGGCCCCCGCCTGCCGGACTCGCGTCCGGCGGGCGGGGGCTTGCGGGTATGCTGGCCGGCTGCACGCTCACTAACGCCGTGAGCAATCGGTTACCCAATCCCGCGCTTGCCCATCGCAAGGCGCATTGTTCGAATCGCTCAACCCATGGTAGTTTGCGGCTCCGAAGGCCGTCAGCCAGATGGGGTTCCCTTGTTCAAACGTCGTAAGCCAGACGAACCGTCAACCACGCCGGCGGGCAGCACATTGCCAGCCGGTCTGCCCTCCAGCGACGACACGTCGATGGGGCGCGATGCGCATTCGTCGTATTCCGCATACCCGGGCCAGCCGAACGACAGCGGTCTTGGTGTGCCTCCGTTCCGCCCCGCCCTGTCGAAGGATACGTCAGCCATGTCACGTCCGCCGTTATCCGCTTCGACAGCCGCCACTCAGCAGCCGTCGGGCGCTGTTCGCCCCGCCGCGTCCGCCGCCCGCGCCCCCGCCGAACGCCGCACCTTGGTGGTTGGCCGCGGCATCAGCCTGCAAGGCACGGTGCAGGACGCCGAACGCCTGGTGGTCGAAGGCACGGTCGAAGCCGGCATGATCCACGCCACCGAACTGGCCATTTCGGTCGGCGGGGTGTTCAAGGGAGGGATCGAGGTCGAAGACGCCGAGATCGCCGGCACCATCGACGGCACCCTGACCGTGCGCGGCAATCTGATCGTGCGCGACACCGGCCGGGTCCTGGGCAAGGCCAACTGCCGCCGGCTTACGGTGGAAGACGGCGGTCAGATCACCGGTGAGATCAAGATGATGACCGACCAACCGAAGCCACCCGCGCCGGCGCCGACCCCGGCGCCGGACACCAGTGTCTAGCCCGTCAGAACCGCTGGGTTAGTCCGGCAAGAATGGTGCGCCGCAAGCCGAACTGCGGCGCACCCACGCCGATCCCGCTGCCGTCGCGGATTTGATAGACGGCGTCACCGACATTCAGCACGTCCAGGCGAAACTCCGTCGTCGGAGTCAGCTTCTGCTGCCATGACAAATTCACCACGCCATAGGTCGGCAGCGCGACACCGTTAGGAACGGCCCCCGTGCTCGCGCGCAGACCGCTCTGCACGAAGGCATCGACCGACAGCCGCGTCGCATGCCCGGTATCCCCGTTCAGCGTATAGGAAATCCCCGCCGAACCCGTCCATTTCTGATCGTGATCCAGATGCACCCAGGCCGAGCGGATATAGTCCAACTCCGCCTGATCGAAGTTGAACTGCGACGACACGATGTTCTTCCCCATCGACCGCGCATAGGCGACGTTGAACCAGGCCGACCACGGGCCGCGATCGTAGCTGGCCGACAGCGTCACCCCGGTCGAGGTTCCCTTGGCGTAGTTGAACGGCGTCTGCACGATGGGCGCGCCGAACTGCCCCTCGTCCAGCAAATTGCGAGAGACTTTGTAGTAGTAGTCCGCGCTCAACGTCAGGCCGGGCAGCACGACCTGGCTGATGCCGATATCGAAATACTCCGACCGTTCGGCCTTGACCCTGTCGTTCAGGGTTCCCGGCGCGGCGCCCGACGTGTCCAGAAATTTGGCAATCGACGTTGACGACACCAGCGCGAAGGGCGGCGGGACGAAATAATGCGCGTAGCCGAGATGCAGCGACGTCGACTCCGTGGGCTTCCAGACGACGTTCACGCGCGGGCTGATGTCCGTTTCACTGCCGTATTGCTGGTAGCCGTCGAACCGCAAACCGGCATTCAGCGTGACCGTCGGCAAGATGCGCCATTCGTCCTGGAGATATAACCCGAAGCGGCCACCGGATTTGCGGCTTGAGTCGGCAATGCCCAAGGGCGTACTGCTCGTCTGCAACCCCGTGGTCGGGTCCAGCGGCAGCACTTCGGAGAATGATTTGGCCTTCGTTGTTTCCACCTGACCCATGAAACCGAACCGGATCGTATGCTTGTCATCCGCCCGCCAACTGGCGTCGGTCTGGATGCCGTGCGCCACGGTGGATCGGTTGGCCTGCTGCGCGATGCCGTTAAACAGCAACTCCCCCATCCAATCCGGGGAATAGCGCAGCGAACTCGCGCGGGAGTAGGCGGAGATCTGCAAGTCGACGGCATCCGTATGCTTTTGCAGCGACAGAATGGAAAATGCCGTCTGCTCCCGCTGCGACGCGCGCAATCGGCCGCTGTCGGCCTCAAACGTGCCGCGCACGAGGAAGCCGTTGGTCGGCTGTCCGGGATTGTTGGGAATTTGGAACTGCCCGTCGAACCCGCCCAGGATCAGGCTGATCCTTGTGTCGGGGTCCACGATGCCGGAGACATAGGCGAGGCCGTGCAACTGGTTCGTCGTGTCATGGATCGCGCCGAACTTCGCCGTGGGATTCTCGATCCCACGATCGTTGCGCAGGAAATCGGCGGTAACAAACCAATCGACCGGCCCAGACCGCCCCCCATACGAAATGCTCGGCTGCAACCAGTTCCACGATCCGCCATAGACCGAGATTTCTCCGCCGGGATCGGTGATGCCGGTCTTGGTCTGAATATCGATCACCCCCGCGGTCAGGAACCCATACTGCGCCGGCAGAGATCCCGTCAGCAGGGTGATCTCGCGGGCAAAGCGCGATTGAATGGTCTGACCGAACAGCGACAGCCCTTCGGGCAACTGCACCCCGTTCAACCGGTATTGCAGGTTGGAATGGTCGCCGCGGACATGCAGTTGCCCGAAGCTGTCATTGGCGACACCCGGCGCGCGCAGCATCACCTGGTTCAGCGGCGCATTGGGGCCTTGCGGAATGTCCGCCAGGGCGCGCTGCCCGAACGTCCATGAACTGGCGCCGAGATTGGGTTGGATCGCCTGACGGGCCGCGTCGAGCTGACGAGCAACGACGTCGATGTCGAGGGTGAGGTCGGCGGATTGGGCATGGGCGGCGTTGGCCAGCATGGAAAGGAGCAGACCAAGATAGGTTGGAGAGGGACGCATGGACGGGTTTCCTGACGGCGGGGCAAATTATGTAATGTTATAACGTACGATATTTGCCTCGCGCGCAAGCCATCCCTCCCAACCCGGTTTCGCGCTTGCACCCGGCCCGCCATGCGTGCATTCCCCCCGCTGTCCCAACTGGAACAGGCGCGATGACAAACCGGTTCGATGTGGTGGTAGTGGGTGGCGGACATGCCGGCTGCGAGGCCGCCGCCGCCGCCGCGCGCATGGGCGCGCGCACCGTCCTGCTGACCCACAGGCTGGAAACCATTGGGGAGATGTCGTGCAACCCGTCCATCGGCGGCATCGGCAAGGGCCATTTGGTCCGCGAGGTCGATGCGCTCGACGGCGTCATGGGCAAGGCCGCCGACCGGGCCGGCATTCACTTCAAGCTCCTCAACCGCAGCAAAGGCCCCGCCGTGCGCGGCCCGCGCGCCCAGGCCGACCGCAAGCTATACCGTCAGGCCATGTTCGCCCTGCTGGAGGACACCCCTAACCTGACCCTGCGCGCCGGCGCGGTGGAAGACATGGAAACCGGCCCCGACGGGCGCATCGCCGCCGTCATCCTGGGCGACGGCACCCGCATCCCCTGCGGCGCGGTCGTGCTGACCACCGGCACGTTCCTGCGCGGAGTCATTCACATCGGCGACCGCCAGACCCAGGCCGGTCGCGTCGGCGAAGCTCCGTCCGTGGGCCTCGCGCTCACCCTGTCCCGCCTCGGCCTCCCCCTCGGCCGCCTCAAAACCGGCACCCCCGCTCGGCTTGACCGCCGCACCATCGATTGGAACAATCTCGCGGCCGATCCCGGCGATGCGGTGCCCGAACCCTTCAGCACCGCGACGACAAGACTGACCAACCGCCAGGTCGAATGCCGCGTCACCGCCACGACGCCCGCCACGCACGCGATCATCCGCGAAAACCTGCACCGCTCCGCCATCCATGTCGGCAACATCTCCGGCGTCGGGCCGCGCTATTGCCCCTCCATCGAAGACAAGGTGGTGCGCTTCGCCGGCCGCGACCGACACAATATATTTTTGGAACCGGAAGGACTGGACGACGACACCGTCTATCCGAACGGCATTTCCACCAGCCTGCCGGAAGATGTGCAGCGCGCCCTGATCGCCTCCATCCCCGGGTTGGAGCACGCCCGCATCGTGCGTCCCGGCTACGCCGTCGAATACGATTACGTCGATCCGCGCGCGCTGACTCCGGGCCTCGAACTGCGCGCTTTGCCCGGCCTGTTCCTCGCCGGGCAGATCAACGGCACGACCGGCTACGAAGAAGCGGCGGCGCAAGGCCTGCTCGCCGGCATCAACGCCGCCCGGCGCGCCGATGGGCGGGACTCCGTCGCGCCGGATCGCTCCCAGGCCTATCTCGGCGTGCTGGTCGACGATCTGACGACACAGGGAGTCAGTGAGCCCTATCGCATGTTCACCTCGCGCTCCGAATTCCGCCTCAGCCTGCGCGCCGACAACGCCGATCTGCGACTGACCGACCTCGGCATCGCCTGGGGCTGCGTCGGACCCGAACGCTCCGCCGCCTTCGCCGCACATCGCGGGGCCGTGGAAACCGCGATGAAACGCGCGCGGGCAGAGGGCGGAACGGCCTCGACGCTGGGAAAGATGGGGATAACGGTCAAATCCGACGGTCACTTCCGCACCGTTCTCGATCTCGCCGGACAGGACAGCGTGCCGTGGGACGCACTGGCCGCGGCATTCCCCTGGCTGCGCGACCTGCCGCCGCGCGCCCTGGCCCATCTGCGCAACGAAGCCCGCTACGACGGCTATCTGCAACGCCAGGAAGCCGATATGCGCGGCTTCCGGCGAGAGGAAAACGTCGCCCTCGACGCAATCAGCTTCGCCGACATCGGCGGCTTGTCGAACGAAATGCTCGACAAGCTGAATCGCGCGCGACCATCCTCCCTCGGCGCCGCGTCGCGCATTCAGGGCATCACCCCAACGGCGCTGGCGGCGATCGCGGCGCATGTGCGACGACGGGAACTGGCATCGACCTGACAATGGTCTGCCCGGTCGCCCCGCGAATGGGCTAACCATCCCGCTGCTCCACGCGTATCGTGCCTGTCTGAAAGGGCGTCGTCGCATGAAATCCCTGCCCCATCTCGCCGCTCTCTGGACCGAAGCCCAATTGCCGGCCGATGCGCTCGGCGACCTCCATCTGACCGGCGTCGATCCGGTGCTGCCGTCCTCCTTCGCCCTCGGTACCGCCGCGCAGGCCAGCGTCGCCGCGTCCGCCCTGGCCGCCGCCGCCATCTGGCGTCAGCGCGGCGGCCGCCGCCAGCGCGTTTCCGTCGACATGCGCCACGCCGCCGTGGAGTTCATGTCGGAACAGTTTGTCAGCGTCGACGGCGCGCTGCCGGACGATCTCTGGGACAAAATCGCCGGCACCTATCAATGCGGCGACGGGCGCTGGGTCCGACTGCACACCAACTTCCCGCACCATCGCGACGGCGTGCTCCGCCTCCTCGGCTGCACCTATGATCGCGACGCCGTCGCCGCCGCCCTGCGCGGCTGGACGGCGTTCGATCTGGAAGATCAGGCCGCCGCCGCCGGACTCTGCGCCACCGCCATGCGCAGCTTCGCGGAATGGGACGCCCACCCGCAAGGCCAGGCCGTGCCGACGCAACCCGTCGTGCGCATCACCCGCATCGGCGACGCGCCGCCGATCGGCCTACCGCCGGCGGACCGACCGCTGTCCGGCCTGCGCGTGCTCGACCTCAGCCGCGTGCTCGCCGGGCCGGTCTGCGGACGCGCCCTCGCGGCGCACGGCGCGGACGTGATGAACATCGCCGGCCCGAACCTGCCCAATCTGCCGCGCCTGATCGCCGATACCGGGCGAGGCAAGTTGTCGGCCCACATCGAACTGCGCGATGCCGCCGGCAAGGAGGCGTTGCGGTCCCTGCTGCGTGAGGCCGACATTTTCCTGCAGGGCTACCGCCCCGGCGGTCTCGCCGACCTCGGCTTTTCGCCTCAGGACACCGCTCGGCTGCGCCCGGGGATCGTGCATGTCTCGCTCTCGGCCTACGGCCATGTCGGCCCATGGTCCGGACGGCGCGGCTTCGACAGCCTGGTGCAGACCGCCGGCGGCTTTAACCACGCGGAAGCCGAGGCAGCGGGTCAGACAGGCCCCAAGCCCCTGCCGGCCCAGGCACTGGATCATGCCGCCGGATACTTCCTGGCATTCGGCGCGCTGACCGCCCTGCATCGACGCGCGATCGAAGGCGGCAGTTGGCATGTGCAGGTGTCCCTGGCGCGCACCGGGCGCTGGGTCCGCGACCTCGGCCGCGTCCCGAACGGGCTGACCTGCCCGCTGCCGACCCGCGAAACCGTGGGCGATCTGTTGGAAACCGGCGAGTCCGGCTTCGGACGACTGACCGCCGTCAGCCACCCCGCCATGATGGAGTTGACACCCACGCGATGGGATCGCCCCTGCGTGCCGCTCGGCGTCCATCCGCCGATCTGGCCGACCCGTCCTTGACAATCGAGTTGCCGCCAATCTACCGTACCGTTTCGTAATCGATCTTTTCTGCACAGACCCGGCGTCGCAAACCCGCGAACGAAACCGGGACGGAGAACACCATGTTCGCCTCGACACTCGCTCCCTGGTTCATGCGCCGCGGCATCCATTACGGATGGGTGATGGTGGCGCTGACCTTCCTGACCACGATCTGCTCCTCGGCGGCGGTCAGCCTGACCGGCGTGCTGCTGGTGCCGATGACGCAGGAATTCGGGTGGAGCAAGGGCGACGTGTCCGGCGCCATGGGCCTGCTGTTCGTGATGTTCGCCGGCACGGCGCCGTTCGCGGGCGCACTGATCCTGAAATACGGGCTGCGCCGCATGGTCGTCGTCGCCGCGACCATGGTCATGGTCGCGCTGATCGGCACGACCCAGGTCAGTGAGCGCTGGCATGTGCTGATCAGTCTCGGCTTCATCCTCGGCACCGCCGCCGGGCTGGGCGCGATGGCATTGAACGCGACCATCGCCAATCGCTGGTTCGCGCAGCGGCGCGGCCTCGCGATGGGCATTCTGACCGCGTCCTTCGCGGCAGGGCAATTGTCGTTCATGCCGACCGCCGCCTGGATGGCCGGGCACTACGGCTGGCGCATGGCGGTGCTGCCGGCGATCATCGGCGCCGGCCTGTGCGCGGTGCTGAACGTGCTGCTGGCGCGCGACTGGCCGTCCGATGTCGGTCTCGCCCCCTATGGCGATACGGAAGTCCGCAAGCCGATCCTGGCCTCGGCCTCCAGCGCCGTCAGCCTCAGCTTCCAGGTGCTGCGCGAAGCCGTTGCAACCCGCGTGTTCTGGGTTCTGGCGGGCACGTTCTTCATTTGCGGCCTGTCCACCGCGGGCATCGTCAACACGCATTTCATCCCGTTCTGCGGCGATAACGGCGTGACGGCGGTGATCGCCGCGTCCTACCTCGCGATGATGGGCGTGTTCAATTTTCTCGGCACCATCTGCTCCGGCTGGCTGTCCGATCGGTTCGATAACCGGATCCTGCTGGCCTGGTACTACGGCCTGCGCGGCCTGTCGCTGATGTGGCTGCCGTTCAGCGACTTCGACGTCGTGTCGCTGTCGCTGTTCGCCATGTTCTTCGGCCTGGATTTCGTCGCCACCGTGCCGCCGACGGTCAAGCTGGCGGCGCAGCATTTCGGTGCCGCCAAGGCCCCGATCGTGGTCGGCTGGGTGTTCGCCTGCCATCAGTTGGGCGGTGCTCTGTCGGCCTATCTGGGCGGCGTGTCGCGCGATGTCTGGGCCACCTACATGCCCGCCTTCTTCGTGATCGGCATGATCTGCCTGGTCGCGACCGTCGCGATCTTCGCCGTGCGCGATATCCGCATGACCGCGGCGCGCGCCGGCTGACCCGTCGACTTACCCTGGGGAGGGCACACGACCATGGCTTGTTCTGTACCGATCTACTACCTGCTGCACCGGACCATGCCCGACGGCAGCGAGACCTTCCTGATGGAACCCGACGTGCCTACCGCCTGTCGCGACGCGGCGCTGGCGGAACGGAACCGGGAATGGCGCGCCGAACGGATCACCCAGGGCCGCACGACCATCCTGGAAGGAGAGGCGCTGCGGGAGGAAATCGCCCGCCACGCCGCCTGAACACCTAGCGCGTCGCCGGCGCGCCGATCCCCAGGGCGCGCCCAAAACGACGCAGCCCGGCCCATTGCTGTTGCAGATAGCTGCCGGTCGCCAGCGCTTCCTCCCCCGACGGATCGCCGGTGGCCACATAGTCACGCGTGAAATCGGCCGATCCGAACAGCATGTCCCACCACGGCAGCACCGAGCCGTAGTTGCAGCTGCGCTGACCGGCGGCGCGGATACCGTGATGCGCGCGATGGAAACGCGGGGAGATCAACAGACGCTCCCCTATCGGGCCAAACGACAGCCGCACATTGGCGTGCGACAGGCTTTCCAGGAACCGCAGCATCAGCACCAGCAGCGGGAATTGCAGCGGCGGCACGCCGATCAGCAAGGCAATCGCGCCGAACCAGACGAACGCGATCAGATCGTCGAGCAGATGATTCCGATCGTCCGACCAGAACGTCATCTGCCGCTGGGCATGGTGCAGCGAGTGCAGCGCCCACCACCAGCGAAACCGGTGCGACAGCCGGTGCCGCCAGTAATCCGAGCAATCCAGGATGATCGCATACAGCACGAAGGTCAGCACCGGCTGACCCAGCAAAGGCGGGATCAACCTTTCCAACGTCGGCGGGACCCAGCCATGATCGGCGATCCAGCCGTTCAATCCGACCTGCGCCCGGTAGAACAGCACAAAGGTGAACAGCGGCAACACGCCAACGCGCGACAGCACCGTATACAGCACGTCGACCAGCACGGCGCCGTTATTCGGCCAGCGTTCGACCGGCCGCCAACGCTCCAACGGCATGCACACCCCAAGGGTGACGACCACCTGGAACGCGCCATAGACCGCGAACAAGGCCCAGCCGTACGAAATGTCTTCCCACCCCATCAACCCGCATTCGTAGAGCAGCGGGATCAGCAGGGTTTCTTGCAGCCAACCCGCCAGAAGATCGAACGGGTCGATCGTCAACGGGCCGTCGCTTTCGGATTCAGCCACAGCCCGTGCGGCGAACGCCCGACCTTGACCGTCTCGTACGCGCCCGTATCGGGATCGAGCACGGCGACTTTTTCCGCCCAGCGCCGGGTGATCCACAGCTTGCCGTCCGGCGCGAAATCGATGTCGTCCGGCCCGCCCGGGATGGCATAGGTGCGGATCGGTTTCAGCGTCGCGGGGTCCAGTGAGACCGTCGTGCCCGCGGCGCGGTTATTGACCCAGAGCAGCTTGCGGTCGGGCGCCAGAAACACCGTGTGCGCGCCCTTGCCGGTGACGATCTTCCGCAGCACCCGCCCATTGGCCGGATCGACCTCCGAGACATAGTCGGTGCCCATATTGGCCACCAGCACCTTGCCGTTCAGCCACATCACGCCGGCCGGAGTCTTGCCGACCGGTTCCGTCCATTGTACCGACATCGTCTTCAGATTGATCGCAATCAACTTGTCGCTGTCCTGCAGCGACACATAAACCACCGACGAATTCGGCGCATAGTCCAAATGGCTCGGTGTCGAAACAACTGGGAAGCGCTTGATCATGGTCAGGCTTACGCCGTCGTAAACGTCGATCTGATTCCGCGCGAGACCGGCGACCACCAGAAACTTGCCGTCCGGACTGAAGCCGAACTGGTAGGGATCGGCCATCGGCATGCGCTTTTGCAGCACGCCGGTGTTGGGATCGATGAACAACATCTCGTTGCCCGTCGTGTCGCCGATCAGCAGGCTCTTCTTGTCCGGCGACAATACCAAATGATGCGGCTCCCGCAGGACCGGGATGCGGCGCAACTCCTGCAGGGTGCCCATGTCGATGACGCTGACCGACGCGGCGCCGGAGTTGATGATAAAGGCAATGCCGGCGGCCTCCGCCCGACCGATCATGGCCGGAAGCAGCAGGGCAATCAGCAGATACAAGCGGCACATCGATCATCGTCCCGTTACAGCCGCCTCTCCCTACGCCCGTCGCCTCGAATCGAGCAAGGACGATCGCCCGACATCGTGATTGGCGCGGCGTCGGCGTTTCGGTAGTGCGTTTGCATGACCGCGGTTTTCCCACAGCCTGAGCTTTCTTCGTCGGTTGACGACGGACGGTTCGCCACGCGCGCGCCGATCGCGTTTTCGGGGGACAAGACCCTATACGCCGTGAGACCTGGGCCGAGCGGTAGCGTCTCTGCGAACCTCGGCGTTCCCACCGATCATCATCGTCGCTCGTCGGGCCAACGCCGCATCTCCCCGCGCAGGCTGAACGCTTTTCTCGGTGGAAGGACCTCATGCGACGTGAGCCTCGGGCCGCGCAGCCCCGTCTCCGCGAACTCCTGGGAACTCAATCTTCCTCCCGGTCAAAATCAAAACCCGTCAATCCAGCGCAGCCCCATCCCGGTGCCCCCGCGCGGTATGGGCGCTTTTCCCGGCGGAAGAACCTCATGCGACGTGAGAGTCCGGATCGCCGTCCGAGGATTCAACACAAAGGAAGCAGGAGGGCCGCGAAGGGCACCGAGGCGTTGGATCGCGGTCAATGCCCCCGTCGATACGGAAATGGCGAACAACACCCTATGCGACGTGAGCCTCAGGCCGCGCAATCAGGCCTCCGCGACCTCCTGGAAACTCAATCTTACTCCCAGTCAAAATCAAAACCCGTCAATCCAGCGCGGCCCCATCCCGGTGCCCCCGCTCGGCTTGGGCGCTTTTCCCGGCGGAAGAACCTCATGCGACGTGAGAGTCCGGATCGCCGTCCGAGGATTCAACACAAAGGAAGCAGGAGGACCTCGAAGGGCACGGAGGCGTGGGATCGCCGCCGGTGCCTCCGCCGATACGGAAATGGCGAACAACACCCTATGCGACGTGAGCCTCAAGCCGAGCAACCAGGCCTCCGCGACCTCCTGGAAACTCAATCTTCCTCCCGGTCAAAATCAAAGCCCGGCAAGCCAACGGCGACCCATCCCCGAATCTCCGGGCGGTCAGAACGCGATTCCCGGCGGAAGGAGCCCATGCGCCCTGAGAAACCGCACCAAGCCGCACGAGCAGGGGATGGCAGCGGTGGGCAATACCTCATGCACCGTGAAACGCTGAGCGCCCCGCCTGGATCGGGTGACGGCACGGACGCCCGCCCCCGGCCTCGCGGTCAAAGGCGAGTGCCCCGGGCCTCCGCCTCCCCTCGGACGAAGATCGCGGCGATCAGCGCGAACAGCACGCAGGCGGGGGTGGAGATCAGCACGTTGTCGGTGAAAGCATGCCCGGCAAAGGCCATAAATATCAATCGAATCAATCTACTGTCTCCGACCGGCAGGACACGGGATCGAAGCCAGACCCAGAGCGCGAACAGCAGGATCAGCAGCGCGCGACCGATCTCGCCACCCTCCACCTGGATGCGGAGGTATTCGTTATGCGCCGCCCAGGTGTGCAGCAGCATCGCGATCGGACTATCCGGCGGGATGATCGCGTTGCCCGCGCCGACACCCCAGCCGAACCACGGGGCTTCCGCCGCCGCCTGCTCAAACGCCGGCCACAGGAACTCCCGCCCGCTCAGGTTGCCGGCATCGGTGCTCAGCATGTTGAACAGGCGGACCGCGGCCAGGTCCTCGGACGCAAGCAGCAGAGGCGGCAGCACCGGCAGGGCCGCAAGGCCCAGCAGCAGGCGCGATCGGGCGGGGAAGGCGGAGGATCGGACCAGGATCAGGGACGCACCCATGACCAGGGCGGCATACATCAGCGGGGCGCGCGCGCCGGTCAGCACCAGAATCAGCCAGTTCGTCGCCAACAGCAGCCGGTCTCCGCGACGTCCGTCGCGATACAGCGCGAACAGCCCGGCGTAGATCGCCGACAGGCAAACCCCGGCGAGGAACGCGGGATGCCCGACAGCGGCCAGGCGCGCGCCGCCGCTGTCGATGAACAGCGGGCGCAGATCGGCGAGGCTGAAGATCAGCCCTACCGCGACCGACGCCGACGGGCACCAGGCCACGGCGCGGATCATGGCCGACGCCCAGTTCGGCGGGGGTCGGCAGAAGAAGAAGGCGAAGGGTGCCGCCGATCCGACGATGGAACGAACACTGTCGGCTTGCGTCAACCCTGGGTAAAGGCCGGAGACGAGGCCCGCCGCCCCCATGGCCAGAAACGCCCAGGCCGGATTGAACGCATCGAGCCGCACGCCGTACCGCAGCGCGCAGAGCCCGGCCAGCACGATCTCCGCGGCCTTCACCGCCGCGATCGTCGGCTGAAAGGCCTCCGGCCCGATCAGGTCCGACGCGGCCATTTCCGGGGTGATGCCGACAATCAGCAGCCAGAGGACGCATATCGGCGTCAGCCGAGCGTAGCCCAGGATCAGAGCGCCGAGGCCCAGCGCGCCAAGGAGCAAAGGCCAGAGAAGGGCGGGCATCCAGAGTGCGACGATCGGTAACAGGGCCAGATACAGCCCCGCGGCGGCATGGACCGTGGCGGTTTCGTCGCGGACGGGAACGAGCATGACGCCAGCATGACCGGCAAAGCTGAACGAAGTATTGACGCGCGCGCTCTTCCGTCTCCCGCCGGATCGGGTAGGCTTCCGTCGAACGCAGGCGCGACGAGCCCGTCAACGCGCACAGGAGGAAACCATGGCCGACATCAAGGTGATTGCAACCGGATTACGCTTCCCGGAAGGCCCGGTGGCGATGCAGGACGGCTCCATCGTTCTGGTGGAGATCGAGCGTCAGACCGTGACCCGTGTTCGCATGGACGGCACGACCGAGGTGATTGCCTACACCGGCGGCGGCCCGAACGGCCTCGCGGTCGGCCCGGACGGCGCGTTCTATGTCTGCAACAACGGCGGCTTCCAATGGCGCACCGAGCAGCGCCTGCTGCGCCCGGCCGGCCCGTCGTCGGACTACACCGGCGGGCGGATCGAACGGGTGGACCCGAAGACCGGCGCGGTCACGGTGCTGTACGACCGCTGCGGCGCGCATAAGCTGCTGGGACCCAACGATATCGTGTTCGACGGCCTGGGCGGCTTCTACTTCACCGATCTGGGCAAGGCGCGGGCGCGCGATCGCGACTGGGGCGGCGTGTATTACGCGCTTGCCGACGGGTCGATGATCAAGGAAGTCGCCCATCCCGTGCTGACGCCGAACGGCATCGGCCTGTCCCCCGACAACAAGACGCTCTACGTCGCCGAAACCGAAACGGCGCGCCTTTGGGCCTGGGACATCGTCGCGCCCGGAGAGTTGGCGAAGGCACCGTTCCCGTCCCCGCATGGCGGGCGACTGATGGCCGGGTTGGGCGGATTCCAGCGTTTCGACAGCCTGGCGGTCGACGGCGGCGGCAATGTCTGCGTCGCGACGCTGGTCAACGGCAGCGTCAGCGTGATCGCCCCGACCGGCGGGTTGGTGCGCCAGATCGCGATGCCCGACATGTTCTGCACCAATATCTGCTTCGGCGGCCCGGACCTGAAGACCGCCTATATGACCCTGTCCGGCACCGGCCAATTGGTATCGATGCCCTGGCCCGAGCCCGGGCTGCGGCTGGCGCACGAAGCCTGAGGAGACCTTCACCCATGACACTCGCCAACAAGGCCGTCATCGTCACCGGCGCGGCCGGCAACGTCGGCGCCGCCCTGGCGCGCCTGCTCGCCGACAAGGGCGCGCGCGTCGCCGCCGTGGATCGGCTGCAAGCCCCGCTGGAAGCGGTGGTTGCCTCGCTGTCGAACAGCGGCGCGCATCTGGCCCTTCCCGGCGTCGATCTGACCGACCCGGCCGCCTGCGCCGATCTGGTGGCGCGGGTGGAGTCGGCGTTCGGTCGGCTCGACGGCATCGGCACGACCGTCGGCGGCTTCGCCATGGCACCGATCGCCGAGGCAGGGCCGGAACAATGGGATCTGATGTTTGACCTGAACGTGCGCACCACCTGGAACCTGTACCGCGCCGCGGTGCCGGCGCTGAGGCGGGGCGGCGGCGGCGCTCTGGTCGGCATCGGCAGTGCCGCCGGGCTTCGCGGATCGGGCCAGATGGCGGCCTATTCCGCGACCAAAAGCGCGGTCATGCGCCTGACGGAAAGCCTCGCCGACGAATTGCGGATCGATCGTATTCGGGTGAACGCGGTGCTGCCGACCACGATCGACACGCCGCAGAACCGCGCCGCCATGCCGGACGCCGATACATCCCGCTGGGTCAAACCGTCGGAAGTCGGAGAGGCCATGGCCTTCCTGCTGTCCGACGCCGCCAGCGGCGTATCGGGCGCCTTGTTGCCGGTGGGGTACTGAAGACGATGCCGCGATGGCTTGGAGCGCTGTTGGCCATCCTGCTTCATGCGGGGGCCACGCGGGCCGAGGATAAGATCACGTTCGGCCTGGATTGGGTCGCCGAGGCCGAGTACGGCGGCTACTATCAGGCCGTCGCGACCGGTCTGTACGCGAAACGCGGCCTGTCCGTCACGATCAAGGAGGGTGGGCCGCAAGTCAATCACATGCAGCTGCTGATGGCCGGCCGCCTCGACTTCAACCTCGGCGGCGGACGAGCGATCGAGTTCGCCCAGCAGAACCTGCCCTTCGTCGCCGTGGCCGCGATCTTCCAGAAGGATCCGGCCGTTCTCCTCGCCCACCCCGGCGTCGGCAACGACAGTTTCGAGGCGCTGAAGGGCAAGCCGATCCAGATCGGTGCCGACACCCGCAACGGCTGGTGGCGGTTCCTGGCGGCGAAGTACGGCTACTCCGACAGCCAAATCCGCCCCTACACCTTCAACCTGGCGCCGCTGCTGGCGGATAAGCGGCTCGTGCAGCAGGGCTATCTGGGGTCGGAGCCTTTCCTGATCCGGCAAAAGGCCGGCTTCGATCCGGTCGTGCTGCTGGTCGCCGACAGCGGTTACGCCGCCTATGGCAACATCGTGACGACCAGCCGCAAGCTGGTCGACGAAAACCCCGACCTGGTGCGCCGCTTCATCGATGCCTCGATCGAAGGCTGGTATTCCTACCTGTACGGCGATCCGACGCCGGGCAATCAGCTGATCCGGCAGTCCAACCCCGAGATGTCGCAGGCCCTGCTGGATTACGGCCGCAAGGTGATGATCGATCACGGCACCGTCGATTCCGGTGACGCGCTGACCCTTGGCATCGGCGCGATGACCGCCGCGCGCTGGGCGACCTTGTACCAGACCATGAGCGCGGTGGGCGTCTACAAGCCGAACATCAACTTCAACAATGCGTTCACCACGCGCTTCGTGAACCAACGTGTCGGCATGGATATGAAGCGCTGACCCGATGACGGAGAAGACCGACAAACCCGCGCCCGCCTGGAAAGGCCTGAATACCGACAGCATGCCGGTCTTCATCGGCTACGATCAGGCCGAACGCATGGTCGCTGCCCTATTGGATCGCGCCGCCGCATGGCACCCGGACAGCGTTGTCGGTATCGCCCGCGGCGGTCTTGTGCCGGCCACCATGGCGTCGTGCATGCTGGCGCTGCCGCTGGCGATCGCCGGCTGGGATCGCGCGGAGGGCATCATGCGCTGGATCGGCCCCGCCGCGCAGGGCCCGCGCGTGCTCCTGGTCGACGACTGCTCCGCCACCGGCACAACGCTGCGCGCCGCCCGGGACTGGCTGTTGGCCCAGGACTTTCAGGTCATGACGCTGACGATCGTGCACGACCCGGAAACCACCGCCCTGGTGCCCGACCTGTCGCACCCGATGCGCGCGCTGTTTCGCCTGCCGTGGGAACGCGGGGAAGCCACACCGACGGCCCGCGCCCGCCGAACCCTGGGGAAACCGGCGGAGCGGGAGACCGAGGCACCGTTCTTCGGCCTCGACCTCGATGGCGTGTTCCTGCCCGATGTGCCGCGCGCGCTCTATCAGTCCGATCTGCAGGCGGCGCTGTCGCACCGACAGAGCCTGGAACCGTTCACCAGCCTGCCACTGTACACCGCGGGCCGAGCGGTGGTGATCACGGGGCGACCGGAGTCGGACCGCGTTGTGACGCAATCCTGGCTCGAACAATGGGGTTTCGGCGCGCTCCCGCTCGAATGCCGTCCGTTGGGCGTTGGGGAGCGCCTGGAAGAAGTCGCCCGCTACAAGGCGGAGACCGCGACGCGCTGGGGATGCACGCATTTCATCGAGAGCGAGGCGGAACAAGCGGTGCGTATCGCGGCCATGGCCAAGCATCTGGTTGTAAGCTGGTGGTCGGCGGAGGATGCCCGCGCCTGGCTGATAGGTGCCGCGGAGCAGGGCTGATTGGCACCACCGTTCTAACGGTTTCTTAAGCTTTATGCCCGATAAGGAAAGACCGGCGGGAATTCCCCCGCCGGTCAACCGAAGGAGGTATGAGATGTTTGGCTATCTCATCTTCCTGCCGCTTTTTATCGTGATTCTTGATGTCAAAGTCAAGATCATCCGAACGCCAGTCGTTCGGAAGAAGCGGTAGGGTAAAGGGCCGGTCCGCTTGCGGACCGGCCTGCCCCCGGTATCCAGCCATCCGCGTGTCCGGGCCCAACGAACGGGCAAACGCCAATCCAACCAAACCTACGGATCAAGAACGATAGCCTATCCCCGCGAACACGGCATGATACCCGCCGCGAAAGCAGAATTGCCCCGCCGCTCTAACGGATTCTTAAGCTTTGTACCTGAAAAGGAAGAACCGGCGGGAATTCCCCCGCCGGTCAACCGAAGGAGGTATGAGATGGTAGGATATCTCATCTTCCTGCCGCTTTTTATCGTGATTCTTGATGTCAAAGTCAAGATCATCCGAACGCCAGTCGTTCGGAAGAAGCAGTAGGGTAAAGGGCCGGTCCGCTTGCGGACCGGCCTGCCCTCGGTATCCAGCCCTCTCGTGTCCCTTCCCAACGAACCAACGAACGCCAACCAGGCCGCATCCACGGACCAAGATCGATATTCTATCCCCGCAAACGCGGCATGATCTCCGCCGCGAAACGCGCCATCTCCGCCTCGAACGGTTGGAACTGCAACATGAACGTTTCTATACCGGCGGCATTGAACGCCCGCATCCGGTCCGCCACCTGCTCGTAACTGCCGACCAAACCCGCCGCCGTGCCGCCATTGCTGCCGACACGCGGAGTCTTCGCCATGGTCTGCGCCATCACCGAGTTCGGGTCCGTATTGGCACGCTGCACCGCGCGGATATCGGCATCTTTCGCGGCCAGGGCAAACAGCCGATCCAACGCCGCCAGCGCCTCCGCCTCCGTCTTACGCGCGATCACAAACGCCGACAGCCCGAAACACAACGGCGGGCCGACGCGCGGACGGGCGGAAACATCCGCGATCAACGCCTGCACATCGTCCAGAGGCTGCCCGTTGATGAACCACACATCCCCCATATCCGCGACCAGCGCGCGCGCCGGCTGAGATTCCCCACCGACATAAATGCGCGGACGCGCGCGGAACGGATCGGCCGGGCGCAGCGTGTAATCCGTCACGTCGAAGCGCTCCCCCTTATGGGTCAGCGTTTCCCCGCGCATCAAAGGCTCCACCACCGAAAGCCACTCGCGACCATACTCATAGCGCGCGTCGTGCTCTGGAAAGCCGATCCCGGCCTTTTCCAGTTCCGGCCGGTTCCAGGCGTTCACCAGATTGATCGCAAAACGCCCTCGGCTGATATGCTCGATCCCCAGGGCAAGCTTCGCCAACACCACGGGGTGATAGAGATACGGTTTGATCGCCGCGATGATCTCGATCCGGCTGGTCAACGCAGCCAAGGCCGCCGCCGCCGTCCAGGCTTCCAGCTGATCCTGCGGCGCGTGATGCGGATTGACTGTGTGCTGCGCGATCAAGGTCGAGTCGAACCCCAGCCGCTCCGCCTCCAAGATCAGCCGCTTATTCCGCTCCCATGACGCATCGTACGGCTCCTCCGGATCCTGCAAAGCCGCTCGGCTGCCGTGCACCAGGGCCCAAATGCCGAAACGCATGGTGGGAGACGACATGGACGATTACTCCGGCGGATGACAACGGCCTCATCATGCACCCGACCGCGGTTGCACGAAACCCGACAACCCTGTTCGATGGCGGCAACGATAGAATGGAGGCAACGCCATGGATCACGACAGCGGCGCGCGCGACGCACTGCGCCTGATTGGCCCCAACCCACGCAACTGGGTCCCGGATCGCCCCGGCATCGACCACAACGTCGCCGTGATCGGCGGTGGGCAAACCGGTTCGGCCTTTGCCTTCGCATTCCGGCGCGCGGGGATCGGCAAGGTGACCGTCATCGACTCCGCACCGGACGAAGACAGCGCCGGCATCTGGCTGACCGCCGCGCGCATGAACCTGCTGCGAACCCCGAAAGCACTGACCGGCCCCGAACTCGGCATCGTCGGGCTGGGCTTTCAGGCCTGGCACGAAGCCAGACACGGCCGGGACTCCTACACCAAGATCGATCGCATCCCGCGCCTGGAATGGGCGGCCTACCTGAAATGGTTCCGTCACTTCCTGAGCATCGACATCCGCTATCGGACCAAGCTGCTGCGGATCGAACCCGCTGACGGCCATTTCCGGCTGCATCTGGAGATCGACGGAATGCCCGCCGTGGAAACCGCGCGCAAGGTCATCCTGGCGACCGGCTTCACCGGCAACGGCGGCGCATACATGCCCCCATTCCTGGCCGATCTGCCGCAAGCGCTGCGCGCCCATACGCAGGACACCATCGACTTCAACGCCCTTCAGGGCAAAACCGTCGCCGTGGTCGGTGCCGCCGCCGCGGCCTTTGACGCCGCCGGCGCGGCATTGGAAGCCGGGGCCAAGGAAGTCCACCTGTTCGCACGACGCGCCTCGATCGCCGCCACGCCGATCACCCGCAGCCGAGGCTTTCCCGGCGCATACGACCACTATCGCTCTCTGCCGGACGCGATCCGCTGGCATCAGGCACTCCGCTTCCGACGCGCCGGGTCGACCCCGACCACCGATGCCATCCAACGCGCCGTCGCGTTCCCGAATTTTCATCTCCACCTTGCCGCCCCATGGATCGACGCCAAGGCGACGGAAGCCGGGATCGTCGCACAGACCACTGCCGGGCCGTTCCAGTGCGATTTCGCGATCGCCGGCACGGGCTACTTCGTCGATCCGTCCGCGCGCCCGGAACTCGCCGACTTCGCCGATCGCATCCTGCTGTGGAAGGATCGCTATACGCCCGACGCCGAGGAAGCGGACGCCTATCTCGGCCTTCACCCCTATCTGGGGCTGGCGCATGAATACCAGGAAAAGACCCCAGGTTCGGCACCGTACCTGCGCGACATCCATGTCCATAACCCCGCGGGCTACGTCAGCTTTGGCCTGCCGATCGGCGACGTACCCAGCATGAAGCGCGATATCCCGACCGTCGTGGCGCGGATTGGGCAGGACCTGTTTCTGGCCGATCTCGACAGCCACGAGCAGCGTATGAACGCCGACGTGCCGCCCGACTTCGGCCCCGAACTCTATGCAAGCGCCGTGCGCGGCTAACCCAGGACAGGACCCTCCCCATGCCCGGAACCGTCAACCGCCTGGAAATCCAACAACGCCTGTCGCCGGTCTTTGACGGCAGGACGTTCGGCACCGTCGGTGCCTATGAGTGCATCAACGGAGTCATGGTCGGCGCGCTCGACCCCGATCACCCGCTGAACGCCGATATCGTCAATCTGTGCCTTGCGCCCAGGAACGATGCCGGAATGGTGGAATACCGGTCGGCGTTTTCGATCATGCGCCCGATGGACTCGACCAAGGGCAACGGCTGGCTGTTGTACGACGTGCCCAATCGCGGCAACAAGTTCGCGCTGACACGCCTGAACCGCGGCGCTGACGGCAACGCGCCGATCACCGCCGCGCATGCCGGCGACGGCTTCTTGATGCAGCAGGGGTTCTCCGTGGTGTGGAGCGCCTGGCAAACGGAAGTTCCCGCCGGCGGCGATCGGCTGAACGCGGAATTCCCCCTGCCGACGGAAACGATCGTCAAGATCAACCGCGACGAGTTTATCCCAGAGGGCATGGGCGGCCCGGGCGATGCATTCATCCAGGAAACCTCCGACACCGTCTTCATCGCCACGCTGTCCTATCCGGCGGCGGATATGGACCCGACCAAGGCCAGCCTGACAGTCCGATTGCGTGAACAGGACCCGCGCGCCACCCCGCCCGATCTGACCTGGCGGTACGTCGACGCGCGCCATATCGAGATCGTTCGCCCCGTCGCCTCGGGCTACGATCGCGGCGCGATCTATGAGTTCATCTATCCCGCGCGCGATCCGGTGGTGATGGGCATCGGCTTCGCCGCCATGCGCGATCTGGTGTCGTTCCTGCGTCACGATCCCGACCAACTCGCCGGTCCGATCCGTTACACCGTCGGCTTCGGTATTTCCCAAAGCGGGCGCGTACTGCGCGACTTCGTCCATCTCGGCTTCAATCAGGACTTGCAGGGCCGACAGGTCTTCGACGCGATCTTCCCCATCGTCGGCGGCTCACGCCGCACCTTCATCAACCACGCCTTCGCCCAGCCCGGTCGGTACGCCCGTCAGCACGAAGATCATTCGTACCTCGACGACCAGTTCCCCTTTACCTACCCAACCCTGACCGATCCACTCAGCGGCAAGACCGACGGGATTTTGCGCCGAGCGACCGAGGCCGGTGTGTGCCCGAAGGTGTTCCATCTGGATACCGACGCCGATCTTTGGGTCGGACGAGCGTCGTTGGTGGCGACGGATTGCGAGGGCAACGACACGGCGATGCCGGACAACGTGCGGATTTTCATGGCATCGGGCATTCAACACGCGGTGAACAAACCGCAGCCCCGGCGCGTGACGGAACAGCCGGGCAATCCGTTGGGCTATGGTTCCTATATGCGCGCGCTGCTGCTGGCGCTGACGCAATGGGTCGAAAACGGCACGCCACCGCCCGACAGCCAGTTCCCGTCGCGCGCCGATGGCACTCTGGTCACCCGCGAGGACGCCGAACGCGGCTTTCCCGCCATCCCCGGCATGTCGTTTCCCGATATTCTGAATGAGCTGCATCTGCGCGACCATTCGGTGGAACCGCCGATCGACGGACCGGCCTATCAGGTGCTGGTCTGCGCCGTGGATGCCGACGGCAACAGCCTGGGCGGGTTACGCCATCCGCTACTGAGCGCGCCTTACGCGACGCATACCGGTTGGGCAGTGCGAATCGCGGGCTATGCGGCTGGGGATTTGTTCACCGTCCAAGGCTCCTGCGCGCCGTTTCCTGTCACCAAAGCGGACCGACTGTCATCCGGCGACCCGCGCCTGTCGTTCGACGAGCGCTACTCGTCCCGCGCCGACTGGCTGCGTCGCGTCCAGGACGCGGCGGCGGTCCTGGTCACGCAACGGGTCATGCTGGCCGAAGACGCCGAAGCCCTGCTAGCGGCCTGTCGGGCGAATGGCGACGGATTGGCGGTGCTGTAGGGCACCGCGGTCCGGCGTCCTCGTCCTTCGGCGGGCCCGCGGCTTTCGATGGCGGCATCGGTTGGCTCCGTTCCGACCGCCATCGCACCGCCGAACTATCCCGCCCGAAAACGGCACACGCCGTCATTGTCGGGTTCCAGTATCAACTCTCCACGGCCCTGCATGTAGTTCACATGGGCCAGGACCTCTCCAAACGCGAAGCCCATCTGGTGCGGATCCAGCGCGCGTGTGAACAGATGCGGCACAAGATCGGCCACCGACATCGGCTGCGCTCGGCAGCCCTCCGCGATCAGGCCGCAACGCTCGCCGTGATGTCCGCTCAATTGCTCAATCCGCGCATGCAGCCCGTAAAACGGCAGCCCATGCCCCGGCAGCACCAGCACGTCCGGCCCGACATCGCCGCGCAACGCGCGCAGATCGTGCAGATAGGTGCCCAGCGCGTCCTGTTCCGGCTCCATCGGATGCACGCTGACATTGGGAGAAATCTTCGCGATCACCTGATCGGCGGCGAACAGGATGCGCTCGCCCGCCTGATGCAGCATTGCCTGCTCCACGGCGTGACCGCCGCCGGTCAGCACCTCAAACCCACGCCCGCCGACGCGCCATTCGTCGCGGTGGCGCACACGGCGATAGGTAGGCGGCGCCATCGTGGTGCGTTTCAGGTACCCGTGACCGCGACCCATCACCAGTTCAGTCGCCTCATCGCCCAGGCCGTGCATGCGATAGAAATCCCGATGCGCTTCGCCGGTCATATCCCCGCCCGGCTGACGTGCCTGGAGGTGAAACAGATACTCGGTGCGCGGCATCGCCAAGCGCAACCCATAGATTTCCGCCAGCCATCCGGCCAGCCCGACATGATCGGGATGGAAATGCGTCACCAGCATGCGTGACAGTTTCTGCCCCTTCAGCGGGCCGTTCATCACCGCATTCCAGCCCGCCTTGCACTCGTCCGTGGCAAGCCCGGTGTCCAGCACCATCCAGCCGCCATCGTCCTCCAGCAAGTAGATGTTCACGTGGTTCAGCGCGAAGGGCAGCTTCAGACGAAACCACAGCACGCCGGGCGCGACCTCGGTCACCTCCCCATGCGCGGGCGGAGTGTCGAAGGGATAGGTCAGTGTCGAGGGATCGTATTGCATCCCGCCAGTCTAGCCCCGTTGGCGCGCATTGCCAGCCACGCCATCCTGTTCAATGCTGCGATCGACGAACGGGGGAACAACCATGGCCAACGACGCCGATACTTATGATTTCATCGTGACCGGTGCCGGATCGGCCGGCTGCGTGCTGGCCGCGCGGCTGTCGGAATCCGGCCGCTACCGCGTTCTGCTGCTGGAAGCCGGCGGCAAGGACAGTTCCCCCTGGATTCACATCCCGATGGGCTACGCGAAGACCTTTGTCGATCCAAAGGTGAACTGGATGTTCGAAAGCGAGCCGGAAAAGGAACTGAACGGCCGCACCATGTACCAGCCACGCGGCAAGGTTCTGGGCGGCACCAGTTCCATCAACGGCATGATCTATATGCGCGGCACCTCCGCCGATTACGACCAATGGCGGCAGATGGGCAACGAGGGCTGGGGCTACGACGACGTGCTGCCCTATTTCCGCAAGGCGGAGGACAACGAGCGCGGCGCCAACGAATTTCATGGCACGGGCGGGCCGTTGCGGGTGTCGAATCAGCCGTACAAATGGGAAATCGCCGAGGCACTGATCGAGGCCTGCAAGCAGGCGGGTATCCCCTATAACGAGGATTTCAACGGCGCCACGCAGGAAGGCTGCGGCTACTATCAGACCACCACCAAGGACAAGCGACGCTGGAGCACGGCCGCCGCCTATCTGAAACCGGCCCGCAAGCGCCCGAACCTGGTGGTAAAAACCCACGCCCACGCCACCAAAATCCTCGTGGAAGGCGGCAAGGCCGTCGGCGTAGAATTCGAAACCCGCGGTCGCCGCGAAACCGCGCGTGCCGGGCGGGAGGTGATCGTCTCCGGCGGTGCCTACGGATCGCCGCAACTGCTGCTGCTCTCCGGCATCGGCCCGGCGGAGCATCTGCGCGACATGGGCGTCGAGGTGGTCAAGGACATGCCCGGCGTCGGGTCGAACCTGCAGGACCATTTCAACACGTTCTGCACCTATAAGATTTCCCGCAATCTGTCCCTGAACGCGTTGCAGTACAGCCTGCCGCATCGGCTGGTCGCCGGCGCGCGCTATGTGTTCTTCCGCTCCGGCCCAATGTCCGGCAACGGACTCTATGTCGGCGCGCTCGTGCGCACCGACAAACGCCTAGAACGCCCCGATATGCAGTTGAACATCTCGGCCTGGAGCACGATCGAACGCCGGCGCGACGGTATCATCTCCCATCCCTTCCCCGGCATTTCCATCAGCCCGGTGCATCTGCGCCCGGACGGACGCGGCACCGTGCGGCTTAAAACCAACGATCCGCTGGCCCCGCCGGCGATCCATTTCAACTTCCTGCGATCCGACTACGACATGCAGGCGATGCTGGCGGGCATGCGCATCGCGCGCTCCATCGTGCGTCAGCATGCGATGCAGAAGCTGATCGTGGAGGAAACCGCCCCCGGCATCCATATTCGCACCGATGACGAAATGATGGCCGACGTGCGCGAGCGCGGCGTGTCGAACCTGCACCCCGTCGGGAGTTGCGGCATGGGGCATGGCCCGCAGGCGGTGGTCGATCCCCGGCTGCGCGTGCACGGGATCCCCGGCCTGCGGGTGGTCGATGCCTCCGTCATGCCGTCGATCATCGCCGGAAATACCAACGCCCCCACGATCATGATCGCCGAAAAAGCCTCCGACATGATCCTGGAGGATGCGAGGGCGGCGGCATGACCCTTCGCATCCGCCAACTGCATCTGTCCTTCGCCGCGGAAGTCGAGGGCCTCGACCTGAGCGCGCCCTTGGCCGAGACGACCATCGCCGAACTGACGGAGGCAATCGATCAGTACGGTGTGCTGGTCTTCGCCGAACAGACGCTGGACGATGCCGCCCAGATCGCATTCGCCAATCGCTTCGGCCCGCCGGAGCGGTTCGTGTTGACCTATCGAAAGGATTTCGCGCCGCGGCTGTCGCGCCCGGAAATGGTGGACGTCTCCAACCTCGACCCCGCCACCGGCGCGCCGCAGGGGGCCGATGCCCGCTTTCGCATGATCAACCTGGGAAACCGGCTATGGCACACCGACAGTTCGTTCCGCGCCCCGTGCGGCGCGCTGTCGATGCTGTTTGCGCATGCCGTGCCGCCCGCCGGCGGGGAAACCGAATTCGTCGATACCGTCACGGCCTATTACGCGCTGCCGCCGGCGACCCAGGCCGCTTTGGACGGTCTGATCGCCGAACACTCCCTCATGCACTCCCGCGCCATGCTCGGCTTTGACGATTTCTCGGCCGAGGAGCGTGCGGCGCTGCCCGCCGCACGCCATCCGGTGGTGCGTACCTGCCCGCGCACCGGGCGCAAATCGCTTTACCTCGCGTCTCATGCGTCCCACATCGTCGGGATGCCCGTGCCGGAGGGGCGGTTGATGCTGCTGGAACTGATCGAGGCCGCGACGCGCCCCGACCGCATCTATCGCCACGCATGGCGGGTGGGCGATCTGGTGCTGTGGGACAATCGCCGCACCCTGCATCGCGGCCTCGCCTTCGACGAGCGTTTCGCCCGCGATCTGCGTCGGGTCACGACCTCCGACCAGGCAGCGGCCTGAACCTCAGCGCAGCGCCGCGTCGATATCGGCGCTGGTCAGCCGCCACGCGTTATCCAGTTCGGCGACAACGTCACGCATGAAGCGTTCGCTGAGCGCCAGCGCGCGCGGGCCGTCCCCGAAATGATCGGCCAGGATCGCCAGCGCCAACTGGCGCGGACCATCGCCTTCATAGGTCCATTCGAACCCGGCCGGACTGAACCGCTTCAGGTCGAAGCGCGGATCGAGCGGCTTGCCATCAACCGTCACCACGGCACCGTCCAGACTGCGCCCGCCTTCATAGATCTTCATGTGAACATCACCACGCTCCGCACGGTCTCCCCGCGCTTCAGGGCCGCGAATCCCTCGTTGATCTGTTCCAGGCCGATGCGGGCGGAAATCATCTCGTCGAGCTTCAATCTGCCATCCAGGTACGCCCGCGCCAGCATCGGGAAGTCCTGCTGCGGCTTCGCGCCGCCATAGGAACTGCGCACGATCCGCTTTTCCTGCATCAGGCTGCCCCAACGAAACGCCATCTCCTCGTTCACCGCGACCTTGCCCAACCAGACGATCTGACCGCCGGGGCGGACGGCTTCGGCGGAGAGGCGAAATCCGGCGGGCGCGCCGGCGGACTCGATGACGACGTCGGCGCCGCGTTCCTCGGTCAGGGAGCGCGCCAGCGCGATTGCCTCCTCGGGCGAGGCCGCATGAGTCGCGCCGATGGCGCGGGCGAGTTGGCGACGCGCCGGATTGGGATCGACGGCAATGATGGAACCGGCACCGGCCAATACACAGCCCTGCACGGCGGACAGGCCGACGGCGCCGCAGCCAATCACCATGGCGACATCGCCCCAACGCAACGCCGCGACGCGGGTGGCGGCACCGACCCCGGTCATGACGCCGCAGCCGATCAGCGCGGCGCGGTCGAACGGTATGGTATCGGGCACGCGAACCGCGGATTGCGCCGGCACGATGCAGTATTCCGCGAAGCCGCCGAGATACATCAACTGGTGCACCGGAACGGCATCGCAGGACAGGCGCGGTCGCCCGTCGAAATGGAAGCCTTTCGGGCCGTTGGTCAGGAACCGCCGACACAGGATCGGCTGCGCGCGTTCGCAGTAAAAACAGGCCCCGCAATGCGGGTTCCACGACAGCACGACTCGATCGCCCACCGCGAGATCGCTGACGCCGTCGCCGATCGCGGCGATCTCTCCGGCGGCTTCATGGCCGAGAACGGCGGGAAGGTTAAGCGCCAGCGCGCCTTCCATCGCTTCCAGATCGGTGTGACACAGGCTGGCGGCGCGTATGCGTACCAGGACATCCCCGGCGGCCACCGGGCCGACATCCAGGGTTTCGATGCTCATCGGCGCGCCTACTTGGCGCAGAACGGCAGCTTTGGCCTTCACCATCGGTGGGTCCTCCCACCCGCAGCATAGCACAGGGTCAATCGGGTTTCGCGACCTGCGCCGCCTGCCCCGCGAATTCGCGAAATTGCGCGACGGTGACGACGGGCGTCGGGTCCGGGATCAACCGCCCGACGACGGCCTGGGTCTTGGCGTAGACCGCGTTGAAGCGAGCCAGAAGCTCCGATTCCCCCTTCGTCGCCAGGGCCGAGAGTTCGCGCCCCACATAGGTGATGAAGCCACGGCTGTCGTGATATTCGACCAGCAGCGCAAGCTTCCCGCGCTGGATCGCGGCGGCGTATTCGCCGGCGGCGGCATCCATGGTGTCGGCGCAGATTTGCAGCCGATCCGGCAGGGAGTCCCGCAGGCCCGACGGCACCAGTTCCTTGGCTTTCGCCAGCGTGGCCAGGGTGGCCTGATAGCGAGTTTCCAGGTCCTGCCCATAGGGCGCGGCGGCAGCGGCGGCTTCCAGCCCGGCAAGTTGCCGGTTGAAGCCGGGGAAGTTCTTTTGCTTCAGATATCCCGAGACATCGTCGTACAATTCTCGGACCGGATGCCCGAAGTGCGGCAGTGCCAGGTTCGCCTTACGCGCCTTGATCAGATCGTGCGCGACGATCAGATGACCTTCCATCAGGCCGAGTCGAAAGTAGAAATCGCGATCCTCGGCGGTGCCCGCCGAAGCCCGATACGGCGCGACGACGAGTCCCAGGAGCAACATCAGGCCCACAAACATGGCTTTGATCGGCATCGCACCCTCATTTAATAATAATTATCAATTGCAATATCGGGCGCCGCGTGTCAACTCCCGGATATGGACATATACGGATTCAGCGCCCCCCATATTCCGGTGGATCTGCTTGCCGCCATCGCAACCAGTGAGCCGCGCCTGTGGATTTATGGGATGGACGCGGTGCATGGGGCATTTCGGCTCACGCATCTTTGCGCCGTTGTCGCCTTTCTCGGCCCCGTCATCGTCCTCAACCTCGCTCAACTCGGCCTGATCGCGCCGTCATCGGTCCAGCCGGTTCGAGCCGCGCTGACGCGCATGGTAAAGGTCGCATTCGGCATCGCGATCGTCAGCGGCCTGGGACTGTTCGTCTATGACCCCATCGGCGCAGGACTGCACACGATGTTCCTGCCCAAGCTGGTGCTGATCGTCGTCGGCTACCTCGCGGCCCAATGGCCGCCCGCCGCTCTCCGTCAAGGCCCCCGGCCGCCGATCCGACGCGTCTTCGCATCGCTTTCCCTGCTGACGTGGCTATCAGTGATGGCGGCATCGACCTGGAACCACATCGAACACCCGGTCAATCCCGGTGAATCCTCCAGCCTCGACGAAGGGCGCGAGAGCAGCCGTTAAAGCGCCACGATACGCCCGTCGCGCAGCGTGACGGTGCGATCCATCCGCGCCGCCAGATCGGGGTTATGCGTCGCGATCAACGCGGCAACGTTCTGTCCGCGCACGATCGCCAGCAATTCCTCGAACACCGTCGCGGCGGAGCCGACGTCGAGATTGCCGGTAGGCTCGTCCGCCAGCAGCACTTTCGGCCGGTTCGCCAAAGCGCGCGCGATGGCCACGCGCTGCTTTTCGCCACCTGACAGCTTGCCGGGCAGATGCTCCGCCCGGGCCGCCAGACCGAAGCCGGTCAGCAGCGCGAGCGCCCGTTGCTCCGCCGAACGGCGCGGCACGCCGGCGATCATCTGCGGCAGCACGACGTTTTCAAGCGCGGTGAACTCCGCCAACAAGTGATGGAATTGATAGACGAAGCCGATGGTATCGCGGCGGATCGCCGTCCGCTCGCCATCCGTCAGGGCACCCGCGTCGCGGCCTTCCACCAGCACCGCGCCGCCGTCGGGACGATCCAACAGACCGGCGAGATGCAGCAGCGTCGATTTGCCCGCGCCGGAAGGGGCCACCAACGCCACGATCTCCCCCGCCGCCAAGGTCAGATCGGCGCCGGACAGGATCGGCAAATCGCCGCCCTCCCCACGGTAAGTACGATCCACCCCGCGCAGGATCAGCGGCTCATTCATGGCGCAGCGCCTCTACCGGGTCTGTCCTGGCGGCGCGCCAGCTTGGATACAGCGTGGCCAGCAGCGACAGCGTCAGACCCAGCACCACGACGCGTACGACATCGCCCCAATCCACCTGATCGGGCAGAGCCGTCAGCATGAACACCGAGGAGTCGAACACCCTTCCGCCGGTAATATCTTCCACGAAATGCTGCACGGCGACGATGTTGCGACAGAAGACGACGCCGATGGCGGTGCCGATCAGGGTGCCCGACACGCCGACGAACGCGCCGCACATCAGGAAGATCCGCAGGATCGCGCCGCTGCTCGCTCCGATCGTGCGCAGCACGGCGATATCGGATTTCTTGTCCTTGACCAGCATGATCAGCGACGAAATCACGTTGAACGCCGCTACCAGAACGATCATTCCCAGCACGATGAACATCGTGTCTTTCTGGACCCGGAGCACACCGATGATGGTGTCGTTGGCATGTCGCCAGTCCCGCGCCACCACCTGCCGATCGCCCAGTATCTGATACAGCGGCGCGCCGATCGTGCCGACCTGCTGAGGATCGGCCATACGGATTTCAATCGCGCTGACGCCCGCCGGCTTCTGGAAGAAGATTTGCGCCGACGACAGCGGCAGGAACACGACCGAGGTGTTGTAGTCGTTCAACCCCGCATCGAATATCGCGACCACCTTATAGGCGCGCACACGGGGAATGGTGCCGAACGCGGTCGCCGCGCCCTGCGGCGAAATCAGCGTCAGCGCATCGCCGATCTTCAGCCGATAAGATCGCGCCAGCGCCACGCCAATCGCAAGCGCGTCATCGCCGGCGAAATCGTTCAGACTACCGTCCACGATATGATCGCCAATGCGCGGCAACGCCTTCAGATCCGCCTGCGTCACGCCGCGCACCAGGCCGCCGCGCGAACCGCCCGAACTGGTCGACAACAGCACCTGCCCATCCAGGACCGGCGTGACAGAGGTCACGTTGGGGATCGCCTTGATGCGGTCCGCCAGGGTCTGGTACCCCTCGATCTTCTGCCCGGCATAGGCTTCGACCGTCACATGCCCGTTCACCCCCAACACGCGGGAGACGAGCTCGGTCTGAAACCCGCTCATGACGCTGGTGACGACGATCAAGGTCGCGACCCCCAGGGCGATGCCGACCAGGGAAAAGATGGCGATGATGGAGACGAAGCGCTCGCCCTTGCGGGCGCGTAGATAGCGCCCGGCCATCATCCGCTCGAAGGGTCCGAACATCAGCGCGTCGCGCGCACCCTTGCCAGCGCTTCCTCGGGGGTGACCTCGCTGCGTTCGCCGCCGGCGCGCCGCTTTAACTCGACCTTGCCGGCCGCCGCCCCGCGTGGGCCGACGATGATCTGCCAGGGATGGCCCATCAGGTCGGCGTCGTTGAACTTCACGCCCGGACGCTCATCGCGGTCGTCGTAGAGCGCGTCGGCGCCCAGGGCGGCATAAAGCTGCTCGCAGACCCTGTCGCAGGTCGCGTCGCCCTTTTTCAGATTCAGGATCGCCGCCGCGAAGGGCGCGATGCTGTCCGGCCAGATGATGCCCGCGTCGTCATGGCTCGCTTCGATGATCCCGCCGACGAGGCGTGATACGCCGATGCCGTAGCTGCCCATTTCCGGATGGAACGGCTTGCCGTCCGAACCGGTCACGGTAACGTTCATCGCCTTGGTATATTTGGTACCGAAGTAGAATATGTGCCCCACTTCAATGCCGCGCCCCTCGCGCCGCCGAACCGCCGGCACCTCGGCCCACTTGGCCGTATCGTGCTTTTCGTCGGTGGCGGCGTAGTAGGAGGTCATGGTCTGGAAGAAGCGCTCCATGTCCTCGGTCTTGGCGTAATCGAAGGTGGAACCGATCCAGTCGATCGCTTCGAAATCGCCGTCGTAGAACACCTGGCTTTCGCCCGTCGGTGCCAGGATGATGAACTCGTGGCTCAGATCCCCGCCGATCGGACCAGTGTCGGCGACCATCGGGATTGCCTTCAGGCCCATGCGCTGGAAGGTGCGCATATAGGCGAGCATCATCTTGCGATAGGCCAGCACCGCGCCCTCGCGGTCGGTGTCGAAGGAATAGCCATCCTTCATCAGGAATTCCCGCCCGCGCATCACACCGAAGCGCGGTCGCACCTCGTCGCGGAACTTCCACTGGATATGGTATAGGTTGAGCGGCATGTCGCGGTAGCTCTTCACCGACTGGCGGACCAGGTCGGTGATCATTTCCTCGTTCGTCGGCCCGTACAGCATGTCGCGACTGTGCCGATCGACGATGCGCAGCATCTCCGCCCCATAATCGTCGTAGCGTCCGCTCTCGCGCCACAGCTCCGCCGATTGGATCGTCGGCATCAGCAGTTCCTGCGCCCCGGCGGCGTCCTGCTCCTCGCGCACGATCTGTTCGATTCGGCGCAGCACCCTCAGACCGGTCGGCAGCCAGGCGTAAATGCCCGCCGATGTCTGCCGAACGAGTCCGGCGCGCAGCATGAGACGGTGCGAGGCGATTTGCGCCTCGGACGGGGTTTCCTTGATCGTCGGGATGAAGCCGCGGGAAAGGCGCATGTTCGGGTTCAAATCCATTCTGTCGTCGAGCGGGACCCTAGCCTGACCGGCCATTATCCGCCAGATCGATGATACAGTGGTCAGGTGGCGGTTCGATTGTTCGTGTAGCAATAATTGTGCGCCGCACAATGTGAAAGCAGCAATAAAAGTGCAGTTCAGGTGGCTTTTTCGAACAAAACGACGTGACTCCGGGTAAATATTTGGTTAATGACCGACTTGGTCGTCAGCCGGACTTTGTGGGGGCCAGGTTTGGGGAGGAAACGCCAACCGCCCGGCAGGTGAGGACACGATCCTCTACCTGACCGAGGTGGTGGTAAACACACTCCACCACCCCCTCAATCCCTCTCCTCAGCCGCTCGGCATTGCCAGGAACCCCTGGCGGAAGCTGAACAATTCGCTCGTGATTACAAACCACAGCCCCAGCCAGATCACCGCCGATACCAGCGTGGTAACGATAACCTTGAACAATATCCGCGGACGCGCCGGGGCACCGCGCCATCCGCTGTGCGTGTCGGCGACCTCGACGGCGCGAGTCCCGATCGGCAAAACCGCGAATAACGCGGTCCACCAGATCAACGTATAAAGGACAAGTCCCGTAACCCAGGTCATCGGTTCGTCACACCCGAATCAGATGAACGTCCACCATCGGTCGCTTTTGCAACTTGCGCCCCAGTCCTCGACGCAACGCCGCGCGCGCGGCTTCCAGCAACGCCGCCTCGTCCCGCCTTGTCGCCGCCGGCAAATCCGCCAACGCCGAGGCGAGTTCCGTGGCGACTCGGTCGGCCTCGGGGTCTTCCGGTTCCAACAGTCCGGGCGCGCTGACTCGCGGCTTGCCCCGCACGCGACCGTTTTCATCCACCGCGACGGACGCCACCACGACACCGTTGAACAGCATGCGACGACGCGCCGCCATCACCTCTCCCTTGAGCGGCACGATGCGCGACCCATCCAGCACCATGCGCCCTACGGGAGCGCTGTCGATGATCTCCGGCCGATCCGGTGCCAGACCGAGAATGTCGCCATCCTCCATCATGAAAGCCGTCGCCCCGGTCTCGCGCGCCAATTCGGCATGCGCGGTCAAATGCCGCCATTCGCCATGCACCGGCACGCTGTAGCGCGGCTTGACCAGGCGGTAGAGCCGCCGCAACTCATCGCGCGCGGGATGGCCGGACACGTGAACCATGTCGTCCCCGTCGGTAATCAATCGCACGCCGCGACGCACAAGATTATCCTGCACCGTGCCAATCGCGCGCTCGTTGCCGGGAATGACGCGGGAGGAGAAAATGACGGTATCGCCCTCGCCCAACGCCACCCGGGGATGATTGTCCTGCGCGATTCGTGACAACGCGCTGCGCTCCTCCCCCTGGCTGCCGGTGACCAGGATCAACAAATTGTCGTCGGCGATGTCGTCGACATCGTCCTCCCCCAGGAACGGCGGCAACGATTTCAGATAGCCGCACTCCCGCGCCGCCGCGGAGATATTGCGCAGGCTGCGCCCGACCAAAGCGACGCTGCGCCCGGCATCGCGCGCGGCCAGCGCCACGGATTCCATGCGCGCGACGTTGCTGGCGAAGCAGGTCACGGCGACCCGCCCGCGCAAGTCGCGGATCAACTTGCTCAGATTGGTGCGCACTTCGTATTCGCTGCCGGAATGCCCCTCGACCATCGCATTGGTCGAATCGCAGATCATGGCGAGCACGCCGCGATCGCCCAACGCGGCCAGGGCGGTTTCATCGGTCGGCGGGCCGACCAGCGGTCGGGGATCGATCTTCCAGTCGCCGGTGTGCAGCAGCAGCCCGAATGGTGTGTCGATGACCAGAGCCTGCGCTTCCGGAATGGAATGCGCCATCTGGATGAATTTCAGCTTGAACGGCGCCAACTCGAAACTGCCGCCCGGCGCTATGACGTGGATCTTGACCTGGTTGAGGATGCCTGCCTCGCCCAGTTTACGGCGCAGCAACGCGGCGGCGAACGGCGTGGCATAGACGGGGCACCGCAGTTGCGGCCACAGATGCGCGACCGCGCCGATATGATCCTCGTGCCCATGGGTGATGACCAGACCGACCAACCGATCGCGCCGTTCGGCGATGAAGCCGACATCCGGCATCATGACATCGACTTCCGGGTGCTCCGCGCCCCCGAAGCCGATCCCGCAATCCACCGCCAGCCAACGATCCCCCGACCGCGTGGCGCAGCGGTAAAGGTTGAAATTCATACCGATTTCGCCCGTCCCACCTAAAGGCAGGAAGGCAAGGTCACCACTGGTCGCATCCATATGCCGCGTATCGATCCCGTTCAGTCTTGTTCGAGGAGCCGTGTTCTCTCTCGGGGTAATGTGGGCACTGGGTTGCGTTCCGCCAACAGGCGAAGGCCGTCCAACGTAAGATCGGGCTCGATATGCTCGATCATCATGGTGCCTTCCGCGAAGAGAGGCGCCAGACCGCCTGTCGCCACCACCTTCATCGGGCCACCGAATTCGGCCTTGATGCGTCCCAGAAGCCCTTCGATCAGGCCGACATACCCCCAATAAACGCCCGACTGCATCGCCGGGACGGTGGAGCGTCCGATCACCGATTGCGGCCGACCAATTCCGATGCGCGGCAGACGCGCCGCCGCCTGATGCAAGGCTTCAAGCGATAAATTGATGCCCGGCGCGATCACGCCGCCTAGATAGGCACCCGACTTGTCTACCACATCGAACGTCGTCGCCGTACCAAAATCGACGATGATCATCGGCCCGCTGAAGCGACGATGCCCGGCCAGCGCATTCAGCAGCCGATCCGCGCCCACCTCGTTCGGATTGTCGATCCGGATTTCGAAGCCCCAATCCAGCGACGCCCGCGCCACCAGCGGTTCGACCGAGAACCAATCGCGGCATAACCGGCGCAAGTGATACAACGCGGCCGGCACTACCGTGCCGATCACCGCCGCGTTCACGTCGTCCCGCCGCAAACCCGCGTGACCAATCAACGCCAACAGCCAGACGGCGTATTCGTCCGAGGTACGCTGCGCATCCGTGCGGATACGCCACGTCCCACGCCATCCGGACTCATCGCGGACCGCGAAAACTACATTGGTATTACCAGCATCGATGACGAGCAGCATTGTCGAACGTCCCATCCGCCTTGCGGCAGCTTGCCCAATGACAGGACGAAGACAGTATGTCAACCCGAAGATTGATATACTGCATTGATATCACGGCTATATTTAGCGTCAGGCTGGAATTTGGCCCGTGCAGACGAAATGCGGATTGTCCCATCCGGCCTTGCCATAGCCCAATGCCGCGCCATCCAGCGTGCATACCGCGCCGCCAGCCGCCTCCAACACCGCCTGCGGCGCGCAGGTGTCCCACTCCATCGTTCGGCCAAAACGCGGATAGAGATCGGCAACCCCCTCCGCTACCCGGCAGAATTTCAGGCTGGAGCCGAAGTTCAGCACGCTGGCGACACGCCGCCCCGCCAGATAGCGGTCGAGTTGCGCGGTATCGCCGTGATGCTTGCTCGCCAGGATGGTCAGCCCCTCCCGCGGCGGCACGCGCGCGACCACCGGCGTCTGCACACCGTTCAGCCGCTTCCAGGCCCCGACGCCGACGATGCCGCCGAACAATTCACCGGTCGCCGGCACGCCGACAACCCCCAACACCACCTTGCCGTCGCGCACCAGCCCGATATTGACCGCGAACTCGTCGTTGCCGGATGTAAACTCCCGCGTGCCGTCCAACGGATCGACGAGCCAGAAGGTCGGAGTCACGCGGGGCACGTACCCCGCCGCGACCTCCTCCTCGGCGATCACCGGAATCTCCGGCAACGCGGCGCGCAGGCCGGCGACGATGATCGCCTCCGCCGCGTGGTCCGCTTCCGTCACCGGCGACCAATCCGCCTTGCGCTGCACGTCGAAACCCCGCGCCCGCACATCCAGAATGGCCGCCCCCGCCCGCAGCGCCAGCGCGGCCGCCAACTCAAGGCAATCCCGATCGTTCACGCCGCCGCGTCCCGACGCGCCGATCCCCGCCGGCCTTTTCGCTTCGGTTCGGCCTCGACGACTTCGACGACTTCGACAAGCTCAGCCACCTCTTCCACCAGCTCGACCGCCGTCGGACGCGCCAACATGAACTCGGCGGTCTGGAACACCAGCGACGGCTCCAGCAACCGCAAACATGCCAACGACCGCGGACAATCTTCCGCCTTCGCCAGGTAGCACGGGCTGCACGTCATGTTCCGTCGCAGCGCCACCGCCCGTCGGCCCACAGGCCCCCATTCGGTCGCGTCCACCACGCCGGAGTGAATGCCGATCGTCGCCAATCCCAACGCCGCCGCAATGTGCTTCGGACCACTGTCATTGCCGATATACAGCACGCAGGCCGCCAGCAGCCGCGGCAGATCGGCCAGCGACGTCTGCCCGACCATCGAGGCAATCGACTCGGGGTGCTGCACATTCTCCACCAGCGACGCCGCCAGTTCCGCCTCGTCCGGGCCGCCGACCAGCAGCACGTTCACCGCCGATCGCTCGATCAGCAGATCGACCAGCGCGGCGAAATGCTCCTCCGGCCATTGCTTGGTGATATTGCCCGCGCCCAGATGCACCGCGACCACCGGACGAGCGAACAGCGCGCGCACCGGTTCCGCCAGATCATCCAGCGGCATCGGTGTCGGCGGTGGTTGGATGATGTCGCGATCCGTCTCGCACGCCGATCCGATCGCACCCACCAGCGCCAGCAGATCGTCGACCACATGGCCGCGCTTGCGCTGCAAGGTCTTGTCACCATCCCATTCCAAAGCAATGTCCAGGAACGGGAACTGGCCCATATAATCAAAACCGGCCAGAAGCTTCGCGCCGGTGAACTTCAACACGTCGCGGGTGGACAGATGCTTGCGCAAATCCACCGCAAGGTCGAACCGATACGGAGCCAACTGCGTCAGCAGTTCGTTATAGTCGTCGGCCGTCAGTTCCCGCTCTCCCAACTGCGAACGCGCATGGAAGAAATCGAAGGGAATGAACGCATCGATGCAGGGGTCGGCATCCGCGAAAGCACGCGACGCCCGCCCGCCCAGCACCGTGATCTCTGACTGCGGGAACAGGGTCTTCAAACGCCGGATGGCCGGCAATGCGGTCACGAAATCGCCGATGTGATCCAGCTTTACCACCAGAATGCGACGAATATCGGCCGCCTCGAACAACGGATGCGCCGCGAACACGGTCTGCACCCCCTCATCGTCAGGCCGGTAATCGTCGGCGTGACGGGACAAGCGCGGATTGAAGTACGGATCCCCCGCGGTAAACAACGACTTCCAGGCCGCGTTGAAATGCGTCAGATCGAAGACGTCCTTCAGCCTGTCGCGGCTGGCGAGTTCATGGTGGATCAACGACGCGAACGGCGTGAACACCGTCAACAGTCCGGCGCGATGCACCCGCAGGCAGAAATCCAGATCGTTGTTAACGATCTGATGCGCCTCGTCGAAACCGCCCAGGGAGTCGAAAACCTCCCGCCGCACCAACATGCAGGCACCGGTGACCGCGATCACATTGCGCTGCGTCAGCGCCAGGCCGAAATAGCCGGGCTCGTCTTCCGCCGCAAAGCGGAATGCATGACGCCCGATACCATTGCTCGACAGGAACATACCGGCGTGCTGCACCTTTCGATCGGGGTACAGCAACTGCGGCCCGACAATCCCGACCTCCGGACGCGCGGCGCTTTCCAGCAGAATATCGAGCCAGTCATCCTGTAGTATTTCGATATCGTCGTTCAGGAACAACAGGTAATCGCCATCCGATGCTGCAGCGGCCAGGTTGTTGAAACGCGACCAGTTGAACGCGTCGGGAATTTCCACCACGCGATCGGCGTTCTGCTGCACGTAAATCTTCCAGACCGGCATATTCTCCGGAATGTTATCGATTACGACGATTTCGTAGTTCTTATACGCGGTATTCTCGCGCAGCGTCGTCAGGCAGGTCTCGATATAGCCCTTGGCCGCGCAGGTCGGAATGATGATCGACACCTTGCCCGACGCGGGCGCAGTCCGTCGCACCCGCCACACGTTCGGCACCTGAGTCTCCAGCACCTCCGCCGCGAAGCCGCGCCTGACCGCCGCCGCCGCCAGCGCCAGACGCGCCGTCGCGTCATGGCCGAGGTCCTGATCCGCGCTGACGCATAACAGCTTCGAAACGTGCTGCACCGACCGCGCCTGTTCCGTGCAACGCAGCACCAGATCGTAATCGCCGTCGGAGAGCAATGACGCCGGCGTAACGCCCGTGGCCCGGATCAACCCCGCCTCCGCCAGCCAGGGACGCCCGATATAGTTGCGGGACATCAGCAAATCGGGGGAGAAATCGGGCTTGAAAAACGCCTCCCGCTCCCGGCTCGCCGGGCTGCGACAGGCTTCGTCGGCATAAAGGAAATCGGCCGCCGGTCGCAATCCGCGCGCCACCGCCAACTCCGCCAGCGCGTCGCATCCCAGCTCGTCGCCCGGCGACAATACACCGATCAACGTCGTGGCATCGGCGGCATCCGCCAAGGACGCGGTCCAGGCCGCGTCGGCGCCGGACACGATGGCGATGCGATCGGTCAGGTCGGCGGCACATTCGCCGACGATCAGCCCCATCGCCAGCGCGTCGTCCGCGCCTTCGACCAAAATGCGCAGCGACCAGTCTTGCGCCACCTGAGTGCGTAACGCACCAAAGGTCGCATTCAAACGGGCGATATCCAGCGCCCCGTGCTGAATTAGATAGAGCCGGAACGACGGACGATACCCCACGTCGCGCAGCACATCGTCGTAAAGATTGGCCTCGACGCGCGAAATCCGCCGACGAATGGTCGCGACATCGTCCGCGTCCTCGGCCTTTTTGATCGTCGCGGTAAATCGCTGGACATGGGTCTGGCCATTATTCGCGCGCACCGTGACGCGGAACTCATGCTCCCCGTCGCGCAAGCTCCGCGGCGGACAATGGAACGCATAGCCGCTGCGCAACGCGTTGTCCCAGTCCGGGAACGCCTGCCCCACGTCCTGGCGCGCCAGACCGTAATGCGCCTCTCCCAGGCGCTGATCGTCGATATACACTTCCATCGACGCGACGCCGGATCGCGCCAGGATCCATCCTTCGATCGTCAGGCGGCCGGTAATCGTTTCCGCCACCACCCCGTCCGTCGTCGCCGGCGCGTCCAACTGAAACCGGAACTCGTTCGGATCAGCCTGCTCCTGTGCCGGTTCGGCGACCGGCTCGGGCACATGCTCGACGATCGGGGCCACAACCTCGATCGTCTCGGTCTTTTCGTCGTTCGCACCGTTGCTGACGACGATGGTCACGCCATGCGCGCCCTGGATCGCATCCACGACCGCGCGATCGAACCGAAAGCCCGAATACCGGGCCGACGGGATTGCATGATATTCCTCGCCGACGTCCGGGCGCTCGTGACCGATTTCCGCCAATCCGACCAACGAGTCGTCCAGCAGGATCGCGACACGCGCGATACCGGCGGCGCATACCGCCCAACCCACGACTTCCAGCCGCCCATCCGCGCCAAGGGTCGCGAAATCGCAGAACATATGGATGTCGCGGCGCACTTCCGGGGCGGCTTCGATCGGTGCCGGCGCCGCGGGTTCGGCCGGCGCTTCCATCAGCGGCGGTGGCGGCACCACCCCGGCCCCCACCATCGGTCCCTGCTGTATCCGAAACGCCGCCGTCAACTGATAGCTCGGCGTCTGATCAATCAGTGAGAAATTGGCCGACGGGGCCGGCGCAACCGGCGCAGGGGCGGTCGGCGCAGGGGCCGCTTCCGGCAATTTCATCACCGGCAACGCGTCAGCGGTCCGTTCCAACGGCACGAGCACGCTGTGCGAAATCCCGCGCAGGCAGACGGTCTCGATCCGCAGATGCGTCGCGCCGCGATCCGCTTCCGGAACATGACCATTCAGCAGAAAGCCCGACGATCGTCCGTTGGGATAGGCGGGAAAGGCCGCCTCCACATCGCCACGCTCGGTCCCCAGACGGGCCGCGCCAATGCGCGTATTGCCCGCGAATACCTGAATCGCGACGACCGAGGACCGCGACACCGCCCAACCATGCAACAGTAAAGTACCGTTGTCGTCGCACGCGGCACGCTCGACATAACAAACCACAGGCGTCAGTACGACGCTCAACCCATGGGCGGAGCCGGCGGGACCGGAAACCAAACGCACCTTCGTGGGGTAGTTTGGCGTGATCGCCAGGGCAAATCGATGCTCCTCGAACGCCCCGGATTCGGTATGCGCGACCAGTCGGCACTCACACGGGCCGGTGGCGCTTTCCAGGATACGCGGGATATGGAACTGAAACGCCCGCCAGCCGTCGTCCGGCCTGCCATGCGTCGTGGCATGAGCAGTCGACACACCATACTGTATCCGACCGAACTCATACCCGTCGGCGAGCAACACCACTTCCTCGATCGGATCGTCGCTGTGGATGCGGCCGCGCAGTAACGTGTCGAAGCGACCGTGAATGACGCCGCCGCTGACCTCGGGATCGATGATCAGACGCATGCCCGGCTGCGGCGCGTCAACCTCCGGTTCGTCCGGCTCCGGTTCGACTGCCTCAGGCTCGGGTATCGATGGTTCGAGTATTGGCGCTTCGACCGCAGCGGCCTTCGCGGAACGTCGGCGGGGACGCTTAACCTCCGGTTCCCGTGCAACAACGGCAGGCGATTCGTCCTCTGCCACGACCGGTTCGGGTTCGGGCGACACGGCAACGATTGCCTCGGCCTCCGTGCCATCGGCCTCGCGCGTGACCGTCTCCTCCACGGTCAGGTCGGCGACAATGACATCCTGATCCAGCCGAACCTGCTTGGCGACTTTCCTGCGTTTCATGCGCTATGCATCCCTGTCGCGGCCATTGCGGTTCCTCGATCCATCGACTTGATCCCGGGACCGGTCACATACCGAACGGCAGTCGTCCTTCGCGATACCCATCCTCGTCGAAATGGGCCTGACCCGACGCGATGATTCCCTTACGCACGCTGTCGCCGATATCCGCGTAGGTCTGTTGATACCAACGCTCGTCCACCCGCATCGGAAACGGCAGCCGCCCCTCGAAATACCCATCGTCCACGAAATGTTGCCGAGCGGACTTGATGGACCCTTCGCGGACTGCCTTGGCGATATCCTCGTAGGTTTTCAGATACCAGGCTTCGTCGATCTCGATCCCGGAGATCATTTGCTTCAGTAGCTTGACGAAATCTTCATAGGAAACGCTGACACGCAGTTCGCCGCGCACCGTGGCGATTTCAACGGAGCGTCGGATCAGATCGAATGGCGGAAGATACTTCACTATGACCCCATGACGTCGTGGCTGGTTCGGTTGCGGCCGATTGGCCGATCAATAGCGATTTCACTCGGCCGATGGAACACTGACGATATTTTTTTTACGCGTGCGGCGAGGCGTTCAGGCTGCTATCCATCCCGCCGCTCGTATCCTCCGACGACGAAAGCATCGCATGACCGACCGCCCGGAAAAACGCGCAAACGACGCCGAACTCGCCGCCATCGTGCGACATTTCCAGAATGCCCGTATTCTCGTCATCGGCGACATCATCCTTGATCGCTACGTTATCGGCGGCGTTCAGCGCCTGTCGCCGGAAGCGCCGATCCCGGTGCTGCGCCCCACCAGCACCCGTGCCACACTCGGCGGCGCGGCCAACGTCGCGCTTAACATCGCCACGCTCGGCGGCAACGCGACGCTGATCGGCGTTATCGGCGACGACGACGCCGGACGCGCGGTAACCGACCTGCTCGATGAAACACCCGGGATCGCGCACAACCTGATCGCGGTGCGCAGCCGCCCCACAACCGCGAAGACACGCTTCATGGCCGGCGCGCACCAGTTGCTGCGCCTGGATGAGGAAACCAACGCCCCGGTCGACGATCACACCGCCCAACGCCTCCTCGGCGCGATCGAAGCCGCGCTGCGCACGAACGACATCGTCATCCTGTCGGACTATGCCAAGGGCGTGCTCACCGACCATGTCCTGCGCGAATCCCTGACCCTGACAACCGCCGCCGGCCGCCTGGTCATTGCCGATCCCAAGCGCACCGACTTCAGCGCCTATCGCGGCGTGTCGGTCCTGACCCCGAACGAACACGAGGTCCGCGCCGGCACCCATATAGACGCCGAACACGATGCCGAAGCCGACCGCGCCGGGCGAGCAGCTTTGGAGGCAACGGGCGGCGCCGCGGTGCTGGTGACGCGTTCGGCCAAGGGCCTTACGCTCGTGCGCCGCGACTGCCCCGCACTGCATCTGCCCACCCGCGCGCGCGAAGTCGCCGACGTCTCCGGTGCCGGAGATACCCTCGTCGCGGCACTCGCCGTTGCCCTGGGTGCCGGGGCGGAACTGCCCGACGCCGCCATGCTCGCCAATGCCACCGCCGGTATTTCGGTCGGCAAACAAGGCACCGCCACCGTCAGCCGCCAGGAGCTGCTCGGCGTACTACATTTGCAGGATCTCGTCGCCACCGACCGCAAGGTCGTGGATTGGGACGGTGCCATCGCGCAAACCGCCGCATGGCGCGCCGCCGGCCTGCGCGTCGGCTTCGCCAATGGCTGCTTCGACCTGATCCACCCCGGCCATGTCCGCCTGTTGAGCGAAGCGCGCGCCGGGTGCGATCGCCTGGTCGTCGCGCTGAACACCGACGCCTCCGTCAGTCGGCTGAAAGGCCCCACGCGGCCTGTCCAATCAGAAGCATCGCGCGCCATCGTCATGGCCTCGCTCGCGCCGGTCGATCTTGTCACGCTGTTCGACCAGGACACGCCGCTGGAACTGATCAAGGCGCTGCGGCCGGATGTGTTGGTCAAGGGGTCGGACTATACCGTCGATCAGGTGGTCGGCGGCGACCTGGTACAGGGCTGGGGCGGTCGCGTGCTGCTGGTGACCCTGGAAGAGGGTCACAGCACCACCGGCACGATCCGCCGCATGGCGCTGCCGGGATGACGGGTTCCCCCGGGTTCAAGGCCTTGATCGGCAAGCGCTATTTGAGCCTGGAAACCAGACGCAAGAACGGAATCGCGGTACGCACCCCGGTCTGGTTCGCCGCGTCCGCCGATGATCCCGACACGCTTTATGTCTATTCGCGACCGGACGCCGGCAAGGTCAAACGCCTGCGGGCCGACGGCCGAGCGCGCATCGCGCCGTGTGGCGTCGCGGGGAGAATAACCGGCAGTTGGATCGACGCGCGAGCGACGATCGCGGCAGGCCCCGCCGCCACCGCAGGCATGGCGCTGCTGGACCGCAAATACTGGCCGTGGAAGCGGATCGGCGACATGTTCACTCGCCTGAGGTCGAGACCGCCGAGCGCGGTGATCGCGATCCGTCCCGCTTAGCCGGCCTTCCGCGTCTTCTTCTTCTCCCAGACCACGACCGGCAGCTTCGGCATCACCCGCTTCTCCGGCTTCGTCCAGACCATGACCGGCAGGCGACGGGCAATCGGCTCCACCACCGGTTCCACGTCCACAGTCTCCAGCCCCACCGCGCGTTCCATGGCCGAACGCACAGAGGCCGTCGCGTAGTGCCGTTCGATCATCGTCAGCCCGGCCGCGGCGCGGGAGCGGTTCAGTCCGGATTGGTGATGCAGATCGCAGATCATTTCCGCCATCGCTTCCGGCGAATGCGCGACAAGATCAAGCAGTGGACCGGACAGCGGCAGTCCTTCCGCCGCGATCGGCGACATCACGCAGGGCAGACCCGCCGCAAAACTATCGAGCACCTTGCCCTTGAGCCCGGCGCCGAACCGCAGCGGCGCCACCGTCAGTCGCACCGTGTCGAACACTTCGTCCAACCGTCCGACCTGACCGACAAAGCGCATCCGCGCATCCATCGACGCCGCCAGCTTCGACGGCCAGTCGGGCCCGACGATCAGACACGCCATATCCGGGTCGCGCGCCCATACCAACGGCATCACAACGTCGTGCAGCCAGCGCACCGCGTCGGGGTTCGGCGCATGACGATACCCGCCGACGAAGGCGATATCCGCCCGCTTACGCAGTGGCACCAGCCGTTTACGCGCCGTCACGGCCCAGGGCACGACATGCACCCGCGCGCCCGGAGCCTCCGCCGCCAGGTAAGCCGCTTCCTCGGCGGAATGCGTGATCACCGCGTCCACCTGCCGCATCGCGGCCAGTTCCCGCCGCTTCAGCATCATCGCATCCTGCGCCTGTTCGGCGTTGGCATGCACCGCCGCCTGACGCGCCAGACGCACATGATGCAGATCGGCCACACTGTATAAAATCCGCGCCCGAGGCTGCCAGCCGCGCGCCATCGCCGCATAGGTTTCCGCGTTCGACAGCCGGTGCAGATAGACCAACTCGTACGTGTTCTGCTTGCGCCGCAGCAATTCCTCGACCGAGGCGATTTGCGGCGCGCGATGGCAGATGACACCCCAGGCCCGCAGCGCCGCCGCCGCCTCGTCGGCCCGTGCCAGCTCTCGGGCGGCGACGAACTCCACCTCCCACCCCAGCGCCTGCAACGCCTCGATATGGCCCAACACCGCGTTGGACCCCGCGTCGCGATCCCTGCGCGGAATACGGTCGTCAACAATCAACGCCCGCTTCTTCCGCGCCCCGCCGGTCGGTGCCCAGGCGATCAACCGGTCGTCGCCCGGCTTGTCCGGACGGAACGCCGACCGCAGGCGGCGCACATCTTCCACCCCATCCAGCAGCGTCGCCATCATTGCATCCAGGGTCGACGCATCGCCCGCCACTCCGATCGCGGTATCGATGGCGCGACGAGCGTCTTTCAGCAGGTCCTTGCGATCGTAAGGCTCGACCACCAGCGGAGACCCCGGCAGTTCCTTGCCGTCCGTCACCCGGCGCACGCGCAATTCATGCCGTGTCAGTGGCGACAGGCTGCGGGCCAACCGCAATTCGAAGCCGTGCCGGCCATCGCCGATGCCCGCCGCTTCGAGATCGCCGCGAAAGCGATTGGCGGTGACGCGCGCGATCAGCCCGTCGCCGTCCAGGACTTCCAGAGTCACCGGGCTGTCGGGTCGCGTCGGATCGAATGCCCAGCCGACGATGGACGTGCCTTCTACCCCGTCCAAACTGCCTTGCAGCGGGCCGCTGCGCGCGGTGTCGATGGTTTCGATGCCGGCGCGCGCATCGATCGTATGGCGCACACGGTCCAGGATCGGGCCGGATTCGATGCGCGGCGCGCAGAACTGCCACTTCGCGGCGGTATCCGTGGGATACAGCGCACCGTATTCCTGCGCGTTGTGGAACATCCCGCGACTGTCGCAATCGACGAAGGTTTCCGCCGGCGCGCTCTCGGCGAAGATCACATCGTGCTGTTCAAGCTCGATATGGAAGTAGCGGATCGGGTCAATGTCGGGGCAACGCACGACCGACACGCCGTTGACCAGATGTTCCGCCTGGATCAGCACGTCGTCGAAGAACATCGCGTGCAGCGGCGACACATACAGATCGCGCGCCGGAATGCCGCGCCCCAGCGCGCCTTCCTTGATCAGGATGGGGATGACGTCGCGATTGCCGGCGGCGAAGGCCGAGGCATAGGCGCGCTTGCCGATCCACTTGATCGGTTTGGCCTCTCCCGACAGGGTCATGACCCGATCGCCGATCGCCAGTTGCTCCACCAGAATCTCGCCGCGATCCGTGCGGATGCGAGTCCCCGCGAGGTAGCAGGGCGTGGTGTTCTCGGTGATGAAGCTGTTGCCGCCGGAATTGCTGAAGTGGAAGAAGTTGCCGGCGTAGCTCTGGTTCGGGTCCAACGTCACATTCAGCGGCCCGCCGGACGACAGGCTGATCTTCAGCGTGTTGGTGTTGACGATGTCGGTCGCCGTCACGGTCTGGCCCAGGACCTCGATCGTCTGTCCCGCGACCATGCCGGAAATCACGTTGGTCGGCGTCGCCGCCGTTCCGAACGCCAGAACGTCGCCTGTCCCGGACCCAAAGCTGATCGTGCCCGTGCCCGCGATTCCCGCCGCGCCCAGGATGACGGTGCCGGAGTTGATCAGCAGCCCCTTCGATCCGCCCAATCCGCCCGTTCCGCCCAGGGTCAGCGACGACCCGGCGGCGAGACTGATAGTCCCCTTGGTGGCCGCGTTCACATTGCCCGAGAACGTGAACGAATAAGGGTTGTTGCCGAAGGAATCGATGCCGCCGGTATTGATCGCCGTCAGCGCGTTCAGCGCCGCCGTCTCGGTCCCCAGCGTGAAACTGTTGTAGATCACAGCCGCCTTGCCGGCGGAATCCTGCACGACCGACAACCCCGTCGTCGGCCCGCCGGAATACTTGATCGATTCCGAGGTTCCGCCGCTGGTGATCTTCAACACACCGCTGGTAACCGACACCGATGGTGTGCCCGTATAAGTCAGCCCGGCGAAATCAAGCACGTTGCCCGCCGAGAAGGCAGACACAGTATTCGCCAGCGTGCCGCCACTGGCCAGCGCCGTTGATTCGATCTGCAACCGGCCGAACAGCGTGCCAAAGGTAATGGCGGCGTTGCCGGCCGCGGTCGCGTTGGTCAGGTCCAGCGTGCCGCCGCCGCCGATATTGGCGACGCCGTTGATCAGATTGGCGGCGCTGAGGACCACCTTACCCGCGCCACCGACGACAATGGTTCCGGTGTTCGAACCGTTGCCGGCGCCCTTTTGGTCGATAATCGTATCGGCGACGGTCACCGATTGTCCGACACCCGGCGAGAACGTAATCGCCTGACCCGACCCATACAGGAAGATGCCACTGCCGAACGCGGAACCGCTCGTTCCGGCGTTGGAATGCGCGCCGGTCCCGCCGGCGCCGCCGGTGACCGAACCGCCGGAGACCGTGCCCGTCTGAAAGATCAGGCTGCCGCCCTTATAGACGAAGATACCGCCGCCCGCGCCCACCCCGCCGCCGCCGCCGCCGCCGTACAGCGCATGGCCGGCGAAGACACCGCCGGTCCCGCCGCCAAAACCCGCGGCGCCGTTGCTGCCACTGCCGCCGCCCCAGCCGCCAACGCCGTAGTCGCCGCCGCCGCCGCCGCCGAAGCCGCCCTTGCCCGCCGAGGACAGCCCGCCGCCGCCGCCGCCGCCAAACCCGCCGGCACCGCCAGTGCTGCCGTAAATACCACTCGCCGAAGTACCCGCCGACCCGCCGATGCCGCCGCCGCCGGCCGCGCCGCCGATGGTAACCAGAACGCCGTTATGCGCCGTCGTGCCAAACCCGCCGCCGCCGCCCTCGATCCCGCCCGAACCCTTGCTGCCGCTCGCCGCGCCCGCGCCGCCGCCGCTCGCATTGTCGATAATCCCCGCGCCCGCCGTGGTCGCGCCCGTAGGCGTGGCACCGACCGCCGTGCGGCCGATGCCGCCGCCGCCGCCGCTGCCCTGAGCGCCGCCGCTAGCTGCCGCGAACCCGCCGCCGGCACCGCCCATGCCGCCGCCGCCGGCATAGAACCCATTCGCGGTATACGCGCTCGACCCCGCCGTCGAATTGCCGCCCGCGCCGCCGACCGCCTTGTTTCCGGTGAAATAAACGCTGCTGAGGGTCACGACCGCGGTCTTACCGACAAACAACCCGCCGCCCAGCCCAGCCCCGCCGCCGCCCGCGAAGCTCGGCGAATTGCCGCCCGCTCCACCCGTCGCGACCGCGTTCTTAATTGTCAGGTTGTTGACCTGAACGTTGCCGCCATAGGCAAACAAGCCGCGGAACGTGTTCGTCCCGTTGGTGCCGATCAGAGTATGGCCCGCCCCCTCGATCACCAGGGTCACGCCGGTTTTCAGGTTGATCGCCGTCAAATCGGGCAGAACCGTCGCGCCGTTCAGGACCGTCGTCAGATTGCCTTCGGTGATATCCGCCCCGAAAGTAACCGCGTACGTCCCGGCGACCGCCGTGGCGTTTATGTTCTGGATCGCGGTATCAAGTGCCGCTTCCGTCGAAACGGTGCCAACATTGGTGATCGCCATTGGCGCCTGCTCCTGAATTCTTAATCCGTCCCCGATCCGCGCCCTTCCAAGTCGTCACGATACGTCAGGCATGACGTACGTTCGAATACTCACAGGGCGCTTCGATCCCGGTCACTCTGGCACGCGATCAGATGGGTATGCAATGGAGGGGTGCGCCGATATTTGTGAAAATTAACGACACCCCCTGGGGCTAAAGTCAACTATTTGATTTATATAACAATTCCGACCCACCTGCTCTCCCGCCGCACGGGTGGGAGAGCGATTGTTCATTGTCTGGCTTAAATGACGGTAACGCCCCGCACATTGATCTCGGGATTCAACCAAAACGAGTCGTTCTCGACCCGCCGCACCAAATCCGGCGGCAACACCGTCTGCCGGGTCACGGGCCGTACCGACCGGCCAACCTCATGTAGCCCGGGCGCGCCCAGCCTGGCATCGAACTCCGAAGCCTCAAATTGGATGTTTTCAAAATCGTGGGCGAACGGAGGCTCCTCGATAAAGGCATAAACCGCCGCCAGGGCGCGCGCCGGATGGGTGGTCAGGGTTTCATAAGTCAGCAGCATCAATCGATCCGCCTCCTCCCCAAAATACGCCTCCCGCAAGGCATTCCAGGCAAAACCGACCATGCCGCTGCCCGCTCCCAACCCCTCCACCCGCGAATAGACCGTGCCCGTGGGATCGAAATTGAAAATCTTCGACGGCTCGAAATGGTTGCGGCGAACCAAACGCTCAATGCTGTCCAGAATCCACGGCACGTTCCGCACGCAGGCGATCACGCGCGCCTTGGGATACAAAGCCTTGATCGTCGGTAGTTTCGAACACCACAGGCGATTGGTATCGAACACCACCTGATCGGCGTGCTCCCGCGCGTAATACGCGGACACCACCGCGCGCAGCACCGACTCCCGCCGTTCGTTATCAATGAACACCGATGTCTCGTTCTCCTGGCTCATTTGCCGCAGCATCGCGGTAAGCAACGAGCCGACCGGGCTGGTCATACCGGCGTGAAACCTAGTATTCTGACGGAGGATCGCGGCAAGCAGGGTAGAACCCGATCGTGGCAGACCGGAAATGAAATGGATCCCGTTGTTCAATGTATCCTCCCGCATGGCATCGACCGAATGGGTTATATCCGCGCGCCCACGGTTTGTAGACCCCGCATTCCCGCCATCGTCGGGCGTGCTATGATCGGCGCAACAAAACGGGGAACGACCACCATGATCGGGACAGATTTACGCCTTCGCCGCCGCCACGCCGTGCTCGGAGGACTCGCCGCCGGACTCGTCACACCGGCCATGGCGCAGAGCGACGCGCTGAAAGCCCTGTACGAAGCCGCCAAAAAAGAACGCGAGCTGACCTGGTACACGTCGCAAATCCTGGGCGAAACCGCGCAGCGCATCGTCACCGCGTTCAACGTCCTGTATCCCGACATCAAGGTAAACCTGCTGCGCGCGTCCGGCCAGGTGCTGTACCAACGCGTGATGCAGGAATTGTCGATGAACGCGCTTCAGGCCGACGTCGTCAGCCTGTCCGACACCGGCGGCCAACAGGAAGAGCTGAAACAGGCAGGCCATTTCGCCCAGTATCGCCCCCTGCGGGCGCAGGAAGTCTCCCCCGCCTTCCAGAACGCCGACCCCGACAATTACTACCACATCACGGTCGTCGCCATCACGATCCTGGTTTACAATACCAACCTGATCAAACCCGCCGACATGCCGAAAGCCTGGTCCGACCTCGCGGATCCCCGCTGGAAAGGCAAACTCGCCATCGGCCATCCCGGCTTTTCCTCCCTCGCCACCGCCTGGGTTACCAAGATGAACGCCCTGTATGGCTGGGGCTTCCTGGAAAAGCTGGCCAAGAACGATACGCAGGTAACCCGCAACATCAACGACACAACCACGCTGGTCACCGCCGGGGAACGTGCCCTGGGCGTCACGCCCGCGCCCACCGCGCGCCCCGGCGTCGCCAAGGGCAACCCGATCGGCATCATCTACCCGTCCGACGGTGCCCTGCTTGCCGCCTCGCCGTCCGGCATCGTCAAGACCTCCAAACACCCCGCCGCCGCCCGACTGTTCATGGAATTCCTCCTCGGCCCCGAGTGCGGCAAGGTGATCGTCGCCGACTTCGGCGATTCCATTCGCCCCGACGTGCCGTCGCTGGGCGGACAATCCCTGGCCGACATTAAGACCGTCGCGCCGACCGCGGCGGAGTCGAAATCCATGAGCAGCCTGGTCGAACCCTTCCGAAACCTGTTCGGCTTCTGATCGTGCGCGCCCGCCCGAGCCTTGCCACGCTGCTGTTCGCCGCGGCGGGCGTCATCCTGTTGTTCATTGTCATCGCGCCGCTGACGAAGCTGGTGATGGCCAGCTTCCAGGACGCACGCTCCGGCACCTTCACGGTGGCCAACTACATCGCCGCCTACGGCAACAACCGCCATATCGTCGCATTGACCAACACGCTGGCGATGGGCTCGGGAGTCGTCGTGTTGTCCACCCTGTTCGCGGCTCCGCTGGCCTGGGCGTGCTGTCGTACCGATATGCCGGGGCGGCGTTTCATCCGCATCGCCGTCGTCGGCGCATTCGTCACGCCGCCCTACCTCGCCGCCATCGCCTGGATCCTGCTCGCCGGCCCCAATGCGGGCTGGATCAACCGTCTCTGGATCGCGACCACTGGCGCCGATCACGGCATCGTCAATGTCTTCAGCTATTGGGGCATCGTGCTGGTCATGGCGACGAACCTGTTTTTCTTCCTGTTCGTCTTCCTGTCCAGCGCGCTCGACATGGTGTCGTCGGAATCCGAGGAAGCCGCCAATATCCTGGGCGCCAGCGTCTTTCAAACCGCCTTTCGCATCACCTTTCCACTGATTCTGCCCGCGCTTCTCGGCGGCATGGTGGTGATCTTCCTCCAATCCATCGCCCTGTTCGGCGTGCCCGCGCTGCTGTCCCCGGCGGCGAAATTCCCCGTCGTGACCACGCAGTTGTTACAGTTCTTCGAGTATCCGCTGCGCGTGCAGGTCGCCGCCGCCTATTCCGTGCCGCTGGTCGCCATCACCATCCTGCTGTTCTCGATCCAACGCATCGTGCTGTCGCGCAAGGGCTTTGTCTCCGTCACCGGCAAAGGTGGAGAGCGCCGACCGATCAGCCTTGGCGTCTGGCGTTGGCCGGTCTTCGGCTATGCGATGTTCGTCTGCGCGCTCTCGGTGTTTCTGCCCTGGTTCATCCTGGTGCAGACCGCGTTCAGCAGGGCCTGGGGCGCCGGGCTGTCCTGGGCCAACCTGACGATACGCAATTTCGCGACCATTCTGTTCGAACTCGACCTCGCCCGCGACGCGATGATCCGCAGCCTGAACTATGCCTCGCTCGCCGCCGTCGGAGCCTGCGCGCTGGGGATGTGCATCGCCTATATCGTGGCGCGCAACCTGACCCGCTTCGGCCAGGTGCTGGGTATTCTCTGCATGATCCCGCTGGTGATCCCCGGCATCGTGTTGGCGATCGGCTTCTATGCCACCTATGCGCCGCCCCCCTTGGCGCTCTACGGCACCGCCACCATCCTGGTACTCGCCTTCGTCACCCGCTTCCTGCCGCTGGCCTATACCGGCTGCGCCTCCGCCATTCGCAACATCCATCCGGAAATGGAGGAAGCGGTGCGCATTCTCGGCGGCAGCCAGTTGACCGTGCTGCGCAAGGTGGTGATCCCGCTGCTGAAGCGCCCCTTGGTCGGCGTGTGGATTCTGGTGTTCGTGCCCGCCGTGCAGGAACTCTCGACCGCCGTGTTCCTGGTCGGCCCGCGCACCCGCGTGATGTCGCTGGTGCTGCTGGATTTCAGCGAGCAGGGCAATCTGGAAATGGTCGCCGCCGCAAGCTGCCTGCTGCTGCTGATCATCCTGTTCGTCGTCGTCATCGGCTTCCGCGTGATCGGGCGCGACTTCATGCTGCGGAGCACCTGAACACCCCCCCGCCCCGTCAACTCGGCATTTGTTCCGCCAGATGACAGCGCGCGAATTGCCCGGGCACGATCTCTCGCAATGCCGGCGCTTCTTCCCGACACCGCGCCACCGCATGGCGGCACCGCGGATGAAAATAACACCCCGTCGGCGGTGCCGCCGGACTCGGGACCTCCCCCCCCAACACACCGTCGGCGGTCGCCACCCGCGGATCGGCGACCGGCACGGCGCGCATCAGCGCGGCGGTATAGGGGTGGCGCGGGCTGCTGAACAACATGTCGGTCGGTGCCAACTCAACGAGTTGCCCGACATACATCACGGCAATCCGGTCGGAGATGTGCCGCACTACCGACAGATCGTGCGCCACGAACAGAAACGTCAGCTTCAAACGCTCCTGCAACTCCAGCAGCAGGTTCAGCACCTGCGCCTGCACGGACACATCCAGCGCCGAAACCGGCTCATCCGCCACGACAAGCCGCGGGTTGGTGGCCAAGGCGCGCGCGATGCCGATGCGCTGACGCTGCCCGCCGCTGAACGCATGCGGGAAGCGGTGCATGAATTCCGGCCGCAGACCGACCAGACGCAGCAACTCCGCCACCTTGTCCGCCCGCTCGCTCCGATTGCCGACACCGTTGACCAGCAGCGGCTCCCCGACATTGTCCAGCAGCGTCATGCGCGGGTTCAGCGACCCGAAGGGGTCCTGGAAAATCATCTGGATTTCCGCGCGCAGCGGCCGCAGTTCGGCCGGACGAAGTTTTGCCAGGTCGACCGTTTCGCCCGCGCGGGTGCGATACAGGATTTCGCCCCCGGTCGGATCGATCGCGCGCAGAATGCAGCGAGAGGCCGTGGTCTTACCGCAGCCGCTTTCACCGACCAGCCCCAGCGTCTCCCCTTCCGACAGAGTGAAATCGACTCCGTCCACGGCCCGCACATGGCCGGTCACGCGCTGCATAAACCCTTTCGTAATTGGAAAGAATTTTTGCAGTCCACGCACATTCAGAAGCGGCGGTTCGGCGGTCATGGCGCGCTCTCCGCTTCGCTGTGCAGGAAACAGCTTGTCATGCGATCCACGCCGACATCTGCCAGCGCGGGGACCGCGGTCGCGCAGCGATCCATCGCATCCGGACAGCGCGGGTGAAAGGGACACCCGCGCGGGCGGTTGAACGGGTGCGGCAGCGCACCGGAAATCACCGGCAACGGCACCCGGGTCCGCCCGTGCAACCCGGGCATCGAGCGCAGCAGCGCCTGGGTATAGGGATGCTTCGGCGCATGGAAGATGTCGTCCACCGGGCCTTGTTCCATCACGCGGCCAAGGTACATGACCACGACATAGCTCGCCATCTGCGCGATCACGCCCAGGTCGTGGGTGATGAAGATGATCGCCGTGTTGTACTTGACCTTCAGATCGCGCAGCAACGCCAACACCTGCGCCTGAGTCGTCACATCGATCGCCGTCGTCGGCTCGTCCGCGATCAGAAGACGAGGGCGACAGGACAGCGCCATCGCGATCATCGCGCGTTGCCGCAGTCCGCCGGACAACTGCCAGGAATAGGCGTCGATGCGTTGTTCCGGCATCGATATGCCGACATCGCGGAAGAGCCCGATCGTGATCTCCCGCGCCTCGCGCCGCGACACCGATCGGCCGTCCGGGCGCCAGCGATGCGCGTGCAGTTGAATGGCCTCCACGATCTGATCGCCGACGGTATGCACCGGACTGAACGACGCCATCGGCTCCTGCGGGATCAGCGCGATTTCGCCGCCGCGAATGTCGCGCAATTCCGGTCCCTTGGGCGGCAGGCGCGCGATATCCACGACATCCTCCACCTCCCCCCGCCGACGACGAAACCGGATCTCCCCCTGGGTAACCCGGCCGGGCCGGTCGACCAGTTGCAGAATCGCCTTCATCGTCACGCTTTTCCCGCAACCGCTTTCGCCGACGATGCCCAACACCTGACCGGGCAGCACGTCGAAGCTCACGCCGTCGACCGCCTGCACAACGCCGTCGTCCAGCGTGAACGACACGCGCAGGTCGCGTACGGAGAGCAATACAGGGTCTGTCATCGTCGCGCTCTATTGGCTGTACGGATCGGCGGCATCGCGCAGTCCGTCACCGACGAGGTTGAATGCCAAAACCGAAACGATCACCACGAGCCCCGGAATCAGCAGCCATGGCGCGAGTGCCAGGGTCTGAATGTTCTGCGCCTCTTGCAGCAGCACGCCGAGGCTGATGGCCGGCGGCCGAATCCCCAAACCCAGGAACGACAGCGAGGTTTCGTTGATGATCATCACCGGAATCGCCAGCGAACTGGTGGCGATGATGTGGCTCAGGAACGTCGGCATCATGTGGCGCAGAATGATCCGCGCGCGCGAACACCCGGCCAGACGCGCGGCCAGGACGAAGTCTTCTTCCCGCAAGGCCAGGAAACGGCCGCGCACCTCCCGCCCCAAGGTCGTCCAACCCACCAGCGACAGGATCACGGTGATCGCGAAAAACACCTGCACCGGCGTCCAGTCGCGCGGCAGGGCGGCGGACAGGGCAAGCCAGATCGGAATCGTCGGCACGGATTGCAGTAACTCGATCAGCCGTTGGATCACCTGATCGGTCTTGCCGCCGACATACCCGGACAAACCACCCAGTACGATGCCGAGGATCACGCTGAGCGCGACCGCGACCAGCCCGACTGTCATGGATGTCTGCGTGCCATGCATGATGCGCGACCATTGATCTCGTCCCAACCGGTCCGACCCCAGAAGAAAGATGCGCTGCTTCGGATCGGCCGGGGCGATCAGATGAACGTTCGTCTCAAACAACCCGAACACTTTCCAACTCGGCCCGGGCGCGAGGAAGTGGATACGCACCTTCTTCGACGTGTCGGTCTGCCATTCCATCCGCAGCGTCACCGGATTGCGCTTGCCGACGATCGCCGGCACCCAGGGCGACAAGGCCCCGTCGTCGAACAGATGGATCGACTGTACCGGAATGAACGCCTGACGCGCATCGGTGCGCTCGGGGTCCTGAGTCGCAAAGAAGTCAGGCAACAGCACGACGATATACAGGCACGCCAGCAGCGCGGCGCTGGCCATCGCAAGATGATGGCGCCGAAAACGCCACCACACGAGCCGCCAGTTGGACGCAACCGCGACTCGGTCCTCGGCCGCGGCGCCGCTCGGGGAGGAGGTAGTGGCTTCTACCGACATCGGGTCAGTTCTCCACCCGGATGCGCGGATCGATCAGCGCCAACAGGACATCCGACAGCAACGTGCCGAGGATGGTCAGAAACGAGTAGATCAGCAGAATGCCGCCCGCCAGATACATGTCCTGATTGATCAGCGCGCGCAGCAGCAGCGGGCCGATATTCGGCAGGTTCATGACGGTCGCGACGATCAGACTGCCGGAGAACAACGCCGGCAAATACCATCCGATCGTGCTGACCAGCGGATTGAACGCCAGCCGCACGGGATAGCGCAACACCAGCCGCCATTCGCGCATGCCCTTGGCGCGCGCCGTCACCACATAGGGCTTGTTCAATTCGTCCAACAGGTTGGCCCGCATGATCCGGCTCAATCGCGCCGTACCGGCGATGCCAAGAACAAGACCGGGCAGCCAGATATGAGCAAGCAGATCGAGCACGCGCGCGATGCTCCACGGCGCGTCGACGAATTCCGGCGAATACAGCCCGGTAATGCCGATGTCGAACCAGGCGAACGCGACCCACATCAGAATCAGCGCCAGCATGAAGTTCGGCGTCGCCACGCCGACATAGTTGATCACCGTCAGCGCATGATCGACGAAAGAGCGCGGATGCATCGCCGAATAAATGCCGGCAGGCACCGCGATTGCCCAGGTCAGGACAAAGGAAAACAACGCCAACGCGATGGTCAGGCCCAGTTGCTCCCCGATCAAATCCGCGTTCGGACGCTGGTACTCCAGCGACAATCCCAGGTTGCCCTGAAACAGGCTTTTGACCCATAGCCAGTACTGCACGATGAACGGCTGATCGAGACCGTAATCATGCCGCAGCGCCTGAATCTGATCGGCGCTGATCGAACTGCCCGACGATGCCAGCGTCGCCACATAGGCGGTCAGAAAATCCCCCGGAGGGGCCTGCATGATCGCGAAAATCACGAAGGAATAGACCACCATCAGCAACGGCAGCAGCGCCATGCGCTGGGCGATGAAGCGAATCATACCGAGAGCGTCCCTCGCCCTCGGCCGATCCGTCGGATGTTATCGAGCAAAGTAGAACTGCTCGGTGCGCGCGTTGCCGGGGCTGCGCAACGGCCAGTCATTGCCCAGGGTCGTAGGCACGTTGCGGAACTTCGTCGCCGCGACGACGACGCCCTGCACCATCGGGGTCAACCCGACCGTGCCGATCTCGTACACATTCTCCGCCCAGTTACGATAAAGCTCCTGCGACAGCTTCACCTGTTCGTCCGGACCGACCGTGCGCGCGGTATCGACGATCTGCACGATACGCTTCATCTCCGGTGGCGGCTCCATCCCGTCCTTGCCGGCCGTGGCATACCAGCGACGCCACAGCGGCCCCATGGTCAGGATCGGCGCGTTGCGCGGATCGACCTTGGCGTTTCCGGTATAGGGGAAGGCGCTGGTATCCTCGTTCCAGACTTCTGCCATCAACTCGTTGTTCTCATTCATTTTAAAGTGCAATGCGCGCTCACGGATCTGCACGATCGTCTTGATGCCGACCGCTTCCCAATCCTTCGCGACCAGCAACGCCACATCCGGCCATGCGCCGAAGGCGGGCACGACGCTGATCTCGATCGTCGCGGGCTTGCCGTTCGGCAGTATCCGAATGCCCTGCGCATCGCGCTTGGTCAGCCCGATGCCGTCGAGCAGCTTGTTCGCCTCCGCCGTATCGTGCGCGGTGTGCTTCTGCGCCCATTCAGCCCCCGGGAAATATGGATGCCACGGAGCAGGCACGCCCTGACGCGCCTCCCCCAGCCCCAGGAACACCGACTCCTTGATCTGGTCACGATTGATCGCGAGCGAGAGCGCCACGCGGAAGTTCTTCTCCGCCATCACCTTTCCCATGGCCGGATCGGCCGTATAGGTCTGGTTGATCGCGATCACCGCATCCGCGCCGCCAAACGTCGGCCACGTGATGACGCGGTACTTGCCGGTCTTTTCCTGATCCTTGAAGACCGGGAAATTGGTCATCTGGATATGGCGTTCCTGCATGTCGAAATTTCCGGCGATGGCCGCCAGATTCAACGCCTGCACGTCGGCGAAATAGGTGAAGCGCACCTCGTCGAGATACGGCAACTGATTGCCGGCGGAATCGACGCCGACGTAATACGGATTGCGCCGCAACGTGAACACCGGATCGCTGGCGCGCGATGTCGGTGCCCAGGCAGCCATTGTCGGACGTTCCGGATTTTCCGGCGGCGCGTTGCGGTTCGCGAACAGTTCCGTCCAGGTCTTGAAACCCGCTGCCTGCACCGCCTTGTCGATGTCCTCCTTCGCCGCGTGCGACGGATGGAACTTCTTCAGGTAATGCCCAGGCAGGAACATCGCATAGGTGCGATCGGCGCCGTCCTGATTGGCCACCGCCGTCAGGAAAAGCGTCGCCGGCGCGGCGTAGGTGAAGCGCACCGCGTAGTCGTTGACCTTCTCGACCGCCGCCGCCGTCCCGTCGGCGTTACGGATCCAGCCCGGCAACGTCGGCGTCAGTTCCTTGTTCAGCAGCACGTCCTTGTACCAGAACAGGATATCGTCGGCCGTAAACGGCGTGCCATCGGACCACCGCGCGCCCTTGCGAAGGTTGATCGTCCAGCTCTTGTAATCGGCCGACGGCTCCGCGCCGGCGGCGATCTTCGGTTCGATCTTCGCGCCGTCGGGGGAAAAGCGGAACAGCGCATCATACACCACCCGCACATAGTTATTCGCATCCGCCGGGCCCAAAAACGCTCGGCGCCATACGCCGCCGTACTCCCCGACCTTCTCCACCACCGGCACCAATAACGGGTTTTCCGGCAGCCGATCCTTCACCGCCGGCAACTTCCCGGAACGAACCTGTTCGGCCAATATCGGCGCGTCGCGATACGACGCGGATTGCGCCCAGACCGAGGACGTCATGCCGACCAACAGCGCGCCGACCGTTGCGCCCAGCGCGGTTCTCCGCCTGAAAATTGCGTTCATGCCGATGTTTCCCCTTTGGTTCGCTTCGCTCTACCGTTGCCCGGAACTCTCCGGAGTGCGCCCCAGGAAGTCAAGGGATCGATAGCATTCACGGAAACCGCACGGGTCTTCCCGCGCGACGCGGTTCGCCGCAAACTGCGGGCATGACGCTCCCTTCGCTCTCCGCGCGCATTCGCGCGACCTTCGCCGCCCCCATTCCCACCGCCAAGGCGTGGATCAACCGCTATGACGGTCGCGCCGGCCCGGTCGTCGACCTGACCCAGGCCGTGCCAGGCTACCCCACGCACCCCGATCTGGCCCAACGCCTGGCGGAAGGCGCGGAATCCCCGATCCAGGCCCGCTACGGCACCATCGACGGGGACGAAGCCCTGCGTTCGGCCCTGGCCGGCGATATCAACCGAGTCTATGGCGCGGACATCGCCGCCGGCGACGTGGCGATCACCGCCGGCGCGAACCTCGCCTTCACCATGGCAATGACCGTGCTGTGCAGCGTCGGCGATCAGGTCATGCTGCCGGTGCCCTGGTATTTCAACAACGCCATGGCCCTGACCATGCAAGGGTTGGAGCCGCTGGCCCTGCCATGTCTGGCCGAGGACGGCTTCATCCCCGATCCCGACCGCGCGGCGGCGCTGCTCACAGAACGCACCCGCGCCATCGTGCTGATTTCCCCTAACAATCCCACCGGCGCGGTCTACCCGCCCGAGATCATCGCCCGCTTCGCCAAGCTATGCCGGGAGCGCGGGATCTGGCTGATCGTCGATGAATCCTACCGCGACTTCCTGTCGCCCGAAATCGTGCCGCACCACCTGTTTCAGGACCCCGACTGGCGCGACGGCGTTCTGCACCTTTACTCATTCTCCAAGGCCTATTGCGTCGCCGGACATCGCGTCGGCGCGATGGTCTGCGGCCCCAGAGTACGGTCGGAATTGAACAAAGTGCTCGACACCATGCAAATCTGCCCGCCGCGCGGGCCGCTGCCTGGGCTGACCTGGGCCATCGGCGCCCTGGATGAGTGGAAGTCCGGCAACCGCGCGATCATCGCCGAACGCGCGCGGGTCTTCCGAGAGGGCGTGGGACAATTGCAGGACTGGAAGATCGACGCCCTGGGCACCTACTTCGCCTATATGCGCATCCCCGACAGCGCCAAGGACGCCATGATGGCCGCGGAAACACTGGCGACGGAATGCGGTCTGGTATCCCTGCCGGGTCCATTCTTCGGGCCCGGCCAGGACCGCCATCTGCGCCTGGCTTTCGCCAATGTGGGGCTTGAAGCCATCGCCGAGGTGCCGGCCCGCCTTCGAGCGCTGACGTAAGGGAAACGCTACCGGTTGGCGGCCTGGGCCGGAGGTTCGGCCGCCATCCTCACCACCGCGGCACGTTCCGCTCCAAATCCGCCATCCACACCGCCGCGTTTCCGTCCGACGGCGCGCGCCAATCCCCGCGCGGCGACAGCGATCCTCCGGCCGTTACCTTCGGGCCGTTCGGCATCGCGCTGCGCTTGAACTGGCTGAACGCGAAGTAACGCCGCATGAAGACCTCCATCCAATGCCGGATGGTGGCCAGATCGTAGGCCTTGCGCCGCTCCTCCGGGAAATGCGGCGGCCAGGCGCCGCGTGTCGCGTCCTCCCACGTATGCAGCGCCATGAACGCGATCTTTGACGGCAGGAACCCATAACGAAGCGTGTAGAACAGCGTGAAATCCTGCAACGCATAAGGCCCGATCTTAGCCTCCGTGCTCTGCGGTGCCTCCCCTTCCCCGGCCGGCACCAGTTCCGGCGAAATCTCGGTCGAAACAATCGCGTCCAGCGTTTCCAACACCGCATCGGGGAACTTCTTCGACCCGATGATCCAGCGGATCAAATGCTGGATCAACGTCTTCGGCACACCCGCATTTACGTTGTAATGCGCCATCTGATCGCCGACGCCATATGTGCACCAGCCCAGCGCCAGTTCGGACAAATCGCCGGTACCGATCACGATGCCGCCGCTGTGATTGGCAAGGCGAAACAGATAATCCGTCCGCAACCCCGCCTGCACATTCTCGAACGTAATATCGTACACCGACTCACCGTCGGAATAGGGATGCCCGATATCGCGCAGCATCTGAATCGCCGCCGGACGGATGTCCAACTCCGCCGCCGTCACCCCCAAGGCCGTCATCAACTGCCACGCATTGCCCTTGGTATAATCCGATGTGGCGAAGCCCGGCATCGTATAGGCATGAATATTGGACCGAGGCAGGCCGAGCCGATCGAACGCCTGCGCGCACACGATCAACGCCTGCGTCGAATCCAACCCACCGGAAATTCCGATCGTGACGCTCTTTAACCCCGTCGCGCTCAGCCGCTGCATCAGGCCGGACACCTGTATACTATAGGCCTCGTAACAATCCTGCTCCAACCGCGCGACGTCCGCCGGCACGAATGGAAACCGCTCGTAACGACGCAGAAACCCCACATCGCCCATCGGCGGGTCCAGCCGGAACGTCACCGTGCGAAACGCCCGCTTATGCCGACGTCGGTTCGTATCGAACGAACCCATCTGCAAACGCTCCTGCCGCAGCAGGCCAATGTCGATATCCGCGATCGCGGCCCGATCCTCGGTCGGGAAACGCTCGGTCTCCGCCAGCAACGCGCCGTTCTCGAACACCGACGCCTGACCGTCCCACGCCAGATCCGTGGTCGATTCCCCCGCCCCGGCGGCGGCATAGACATAGGCCGCCAGACAGCGCGCCGATTGCGACTGGCACAGCAGGCGGCGAGTCTCGGCCTTACCCACCGTAATGTTGCTGGCGGACAAATTCGCCAGCACCGTCGCCCCACCCACCGCCGCTTCCCCGCTGGGAGGGTTCGGCACCCATACATCCTCACAAATCTCGGCATGCACGACGAAATCCCGCACATCGTCGGCGGCGAACAACAAATCCGTCCCAAACGGCGCGTCATGCCGACCGATCGCGATCGACCCGCCGTCGGACCCGTCGCCGCTCACGAAATGCCTGGGCTCGTAGAACTCGCGATAGTTCGGCAAGTGAATCTTCGGCACCACGCCCAACAACCGTCCGCGATGAATCGCCAACGCGCAGTTGTACAACGCCCCAAGATGACGGATCGGCGCGCCCACCAGCAGCAGAGGCATCAGATCGGCCGATCCCGCGATCACCGTCTCGATCCCAACCTCCACGGCATCCAGCAAGGCGTGCTGTTGCAACAGATCGCCGATGGAATACCCGGACAATCCAAGCTCGGGAAACACCGCCAGCGCGACCGATTGCGCGTCGCAATGGCGCGCCATCGCCAGAATGGTCGCGGCGTTCGTCGCCGGATCGGCGAGCGACGTCCGTGTCGTACAGGCGGCGACACGGGCGAAGCCGTGCCGATACAGCGATCGAAAGCTCATGCCCCCACTATGACGCGCCCGTCGCCTTTTCACCACCGGCGCCGCTTTCCCGACACAGAGTCGAGCGAATATGCGCCCGCAGCACCCAAGCCGAGGACACACGATGCGTTTCCTGCGAGTCTATAGCCGCGTGCTGCACCTGCTCGGGCGCGACCTTCGACTCGCGGGCCTGCTCGCCCTCGCCAACCTGGCAGTCGCGGGTCTGCAATTCCTCGACCCGCTGCTGTTCGGGCGCATGGTCAATCTGCTGGCCGCCTCCGACACCATGGCACCCAAGGCCCTGTGGTCCGACGCCGCCATGCTGCTGGGATTCTGGGGGATGGTCGGGGTCGGCGGCATCGTCTGCAACATCGGCGTCGCGCTGCAAACGGAGCGTCTGGCCCATCGCCACCGCCTCGCCGCCATGCACCGGTATTTCGGCCACGTGCTCAGCCTGCCGCCCGCCTTTCACGGCGACACCCAGTCGGGCCGGGTCATCAAGACCATGCTCTCCGGCACCGACGGCCTGTTCGGCACCTGGCTCGTGTTCTTCCGCGATCAACTTTCCACCATTCTTTCCGCCGTCGTGCTGCTGCCGTTGACGCTGTTGCTGAACTGGCGCCTGGGGCTGGTGCTGATCGTGCTGGTGCTGGTCTTCCTGGCCGTCACCGCGCTGGTGATCCGCAAGACCGAACAGGGACAGCGCGAGGTAGAGCATTACAACTCCACCCTGTCCGGTTCGGCGCAGGACGCGTTGACCAACGTCGTGGTCGTGCAGGCCTTCACCCGGCTGGGGTCGGAATCCCGCATGTTCGGCGACATCGCCAACCAGATCATCCACCACCAGTTCCCGGTGCTGAACTGGTGGGCGCTTTTGAACGTCATGACTCGCGCCTCCAGCACTCTGTCCGTCATCACCATCGTCGGTATCGGTACCTGGCTCCACGTGTCGGGCCTTGCCTCCGTGGGCGAAATCGTCAGCTTCATGGGATTTGCCATGCTGCTGATCGGGCGGCTGGAATCCGCCACATCGTTCGTCGCATCCCTGTTCTTTCGCCTTCCGGCGCTGGAGGACTTCTTCGCGGTGCTCGACGCGTGCAGCAGCGTGCCGGAAGCGGCGAATGCCGCGACTCTGGTGGCACCGCATGGCGGCGTGGTGTTCGATCGAGTCTGCTTCGCCTACCCCGGCGGCGCCGATGTCGTGAACGATCTGTCGTTCACCGCCCCGCCCGGCAGTTGCATCGCCCTGGTCGGCCAAACCGGCGCGGGCAAATCCACCGCCATGGCGCTGTTGCAACGCCTCTGGGACCCGACCGGCGGCACCATCTCGATTGACGGTCAGGACCTGCGCGACGTTACTCTGGACTCATTACGTGCCCATATTGGCATCGTGTTTCAGGAGAGCATGCTGTTCAACCGGTCCATCCGCGACAATCTGCTGGTCGGCAAGCCCGACGCGACGGATGCCGAACTGGAACAGGCCTGCCGCATGGCCGATGCGCACGAGTTCATTGTTCGTCAACCCGCCGGCTACAACACGATGATCGGGGAGCGCGGCACCACGCTGTCGGGCGGGCAACGCCAACGTCTCGCCATCGCACGGGCGCTGTTGAAAAACCCGCCGATCCTGATCCTGGACGAAGCAACGAGCGCGCTTGACGCCGCGACCGAAGCGCGCGTCGCCCGTGCCCTGAAGACCCTGATGGCCGGTCGCACCACCTTTATCATTGCCCATCGCCTGTCCACCGTGCGCGACGCGAACGAAATCCTGGTGTTCGATGGCGGACGCATCGTCGAACAGGGCAGCTTCACCGCGCTGCTGCGCCAGAACGGTCGCTTCGCCGAACTGGTCGCCACCCAACTCGCGCCGGCGACGGCGGCATAGACCTATCGGAAACTGTTGCGCCGCGCCCTACGACACGCGCAAACTAACCGCCCGGGCGCCCGATCCAGCGATCCCCATCAAAACGCGCCCACCGGATACCAGGGAGGATGCGTCATGACAGTCGCGGCAATCCTGAAACACAAAGGCTATCAGGTCGCCACGGTCGACCCCGCCGCAAGGGTCCGCCACATCGCCGCGATCCTGACCGAACGCAAGATCGGCGCGGTCCTGGTAATGGATGCGACCGAACAACTGCTGGGCATCGTCAGCGAACGCGATATCGTCCGCGCATTGTTCGCCAATGACACGGCAACCCTGGACATGACAGCGGGCCAGTTGATGACCCGCGCCGTCCAGGTCGCCCGGACGGACACCACAATCGCAGAGGCCATGCACATGATGACCGCCGGGCGCTTCCGCCACCTACCGGTGGTCGATCGCGGCGTCGTCATCGGCATTGTCAGCATCGGTGACGTGGTCAAGGCCCGCATCATGCAGCAGGAGAACGAGGTGGATAGCCTCCGCGCCTATGTCTCCGGCTCCGGCTGACCCCACCCGTCGCGATCAGCGATACGGCGGCGGGTATGGCGGCGGATAGCCCGGCGGTTGTCCATATCCCTGCGGCTGGCCATAACCCTGCGGCTGGCCATATCCCTGCGGCTGGCCATATCCCTGCCCGGCCGGCGCATAGCCCGGCACCTGATTGCCGCGCGAATACATGCACTGCATGAACGCGCCGTCGTAGCGCTGTTGCAAGCTGCCCTGCGCCTGCGCCGAGGGGCCGGAGCCCATGACCGCACCGCCCAAAGCGCCGGAGGCCGCCCCAATCGCCGCCCCTCGACCACCGCCGATGGCAGCGCCCAGGCCCGCGCCCAACACCGCGCCGACGACGCCGGTCAATACCTGCTGGTTGTTGGCTTGCTGAGCGCCGCCCGCGACCTGACCATCCGCATACTGCATGCACAGCGCCTGATCGGCCTGAAACACATCGAACGGCTTCCCCGGCGCCGGCATCACCCGCACGCTCGGCCCCATCGGCTGATTGGCGCACGCGGACAGCGCGGCAGTCGCGCCGAGGATAAGGCCCACGGCCCTAAAGCCGCGCCGATTCAGATGCCTGACAATGGACATGGAACAGAAATCCTTCGTTTACCGCTCGTAGGCGGGTATCTCTCGCCACCGTCGGTAGCAAACCGCAACCTGGGGATAATACCCAGGCGGATCGTCGCACACATAGTAAAACCGTGTCATCGAGTAACCACCATAGGGATAGGTCAACTGATCGGGCCGCCAGGACCACCCGCCGCCGCGACGCCCATGCAGACCGGTATCCCTGCTCGGCGGGTAATGCAGTCCAAGTTCGCCGCGATGCGCGTACTCGCCAAATGCGTCACGCGCATCGGCCGGCGCGGCCAGCGCGGCCGCAAGGCCAACGATCGGCACAATGCATAGGACGTTCATCGGGGTCGCTTCCTGTTCGGGAAGACAACCCTGACTCCGGAAGGTTAAGAATCCGTGAAGTGCGTCACAGCATCCGCTGCAAAATCAGCTTCTGCACATCCGACGTGCCCTCATAAATCTGGCACACTCGCACGTCGCGATAGATCCGCTCCACCGGGTAATCCGACAGGAATCCATACCCGCCCAATGTCTGGATCGCGGTCGTGCACACGGCTTCCGCGGCTTCGGAGGCGAACAGCTTCGCCATGCAGGCCGCTTCCAGCGCCGGCTTGCCTTCCGCCTTCAGACGCGCCGCGAACAGCGTCAATTGCCGAGCGGCTTCGAGCTTGGTCTTGGCTTCGGCGAGGCGGAAGCCGACGGCCTGGAAGTCGATGATCGCACCGCCAAACGCCTTACGCTCGCGGGCATAGTTAATCGCGTAATCAAGCGCCGACCGCGCCATGCCGACGCTTTGCGCGGCAATGCCGATCCGCCCGGATTCCAGCGTGGACAGAGCAATTTTATAGCCCTCTCCTTCCGCGCCGATCCGCTGATCTTCCGGCACTTCCACGTCAGTGAAGGTCAGCGCGCAGGTGTCCGACGCCTTTTGCCCCAATTTTTCTTCCGTCCGCGCGACGGCGAAGCCAGGGTGAGTCTTGTCGATGACAAACGCCGACAGGCCACGCTTGCCCGCCGACGGATCGGTCACCGCGAAAAACACGATGCTGCCGGGATGCGTGGCATTGCTGATGAACTGCTTGGCGCCGTTGACGATATACTTGTCGCCCTTCTTCACGGCCCGGGTCTTCAGGTTCGAAGCGTCCGAACCTGCCTGTGGCTCCGTCAACCCGAAGGAGCCGACATGCTCGCCGGTCGCCAGTTTGCGCAGCCAGCGATCCTTCTGCGCATCGTTGCCGTAATTGCCGATCACGATGCAGGTGGGGGAGTTGTGCACCGACACCATGGTGGACACGGAACCGTCGCCCGCCGCGATTTCCTCCAGGGCCATCGCATAGGTAACGGGATCGATCTCGCTGCCATCCCAGTCCGCGGAGGTCGTGGCCCCGAAAATCCCGAGATCGCCCAGTTCACGGATGATCTCCGGCTCGATCCGGGCTTTCTTCTCACGGTCCGCGGCGTGCGGGGCCAGGCGCTCCTGCGAGAAGCGACGGACCATATCGACGATCATCGTGTCGCCGGTGGGGGAGATGCTGTCTGGCATGGTACGCCTCGTGCGGTGAGTATTACAGCAAGGTTTAACCCGCCGACGGGTGCGGGTGAACCCCAAGGGTCCGAGCCGAACGTAAACAGTCAGCGCGCCTGACGATCGAAACCGCGCAGGCTACACCAACCCCTATCGCCCAATCCCAAACCACCTGGCGATCTGCGCGAACTGCGCCTTGATCACCGCCCATATCAGTGTGTGCGCCGCCAGAGGCACAGGCTCCGCCGGCGGAGGAGCCGGACGCGGTGGCGGCGACACGGCGGCAACAACGGGCGCGACGATCGCATCGTCCGTTACCGCCGCCACCACCGGTTCAACTGCAACCTCGGGCACGTCGTCCTTGGCGAACTCCGCCGCGCAACGCTTGGCGAAGTCGGCCATGATCAGGTTCGCCACCGCGATGCCGCCCGTCTTGGCGAAATCCGCCAGGACGCCGCCCAACTCGGCATCGGACACGATCTTGACCAGCGTCGTCGGTGTCGCCGCGGCAAGATCGTCGTGCAGGCTGAATGTCACCTTCACGCCGATTCGGGCGGCCCGCATGTCGGCCGCCCCGCGCCCCGTCACCACCCCGGTCAGGTTGTCGAAGTCAAACTCGCAGGTTGCCTTACCCTTGAAGTTAATCCTCTTCGGCCCAAACGACACCACCATCGCACCGGGCCATGTCCCGTCCTCGGCCTGCGGTTCCAGCAATGCGCCGGGCATGCAGCTTGCCATGCGCGGTATGTCGGCAAAGCGACGGATGACATCCGCCGCCTTGCCGGGAACCCGGAGTTCTCCTTCGAAATGCATCGCAGCTTATTTCACGGGACGCAGCAGCGGCGCCTTGCTCGGGATCCCGTAATACACTTTGCCATGCGGATCGCTCGGCGTCGTCGGGGAAACCCGCGCGTCGATCAGATACAGCCCGCCCTTGCGCAGACCTTCCTGAATCGCGCCCGGCAGGTCGCTTTCCTTCGTCAGCAACACACCGTCGCCGCCGAACGCCTTGGCGATCGCCACGAAATCCGGCGAGTCCCAATGCGACTGCCCCATCTCGAAGCCCTTCGGCACCAGCTTATGCACTTCCGCGCCATACCCGCCGTCGTTCCACACGATCAGCACCATCTGCTGCTTGAAGCGCGTGACCGTATCCAGCTCCTGGATATGGAACAGCATGCTGCCGTCACCCTCAATCACGATATGCGGACGGCCCGGATTGCCCGCGCCGGTGCCGATCGCCAGCGGCAGACCCTGTCCCACCGCGCCGAACTGGTACGAGAACTGGATTTCCGCGCCCTTCGGCAGAGCGGTGTACATCGCGGGGAACGAGAAGAAATGCCCCGCGCCGCAGGTCACCAGACAATTCTCCGGCAAGCCGTAAGCGATGTAATGGCCGACCGCGCGCGGATCCAGGCCATCGGCCGGCGCATCGAATTTGTGCGCCGGCGCGTCCAGAATCGCCCGCGTTTCGGCATTGCGATAGCCTTCGCTGCGGACCTGACGGGTTTCCAGCGCCTCGCTGATCGCCGCCACGCTCCTGCGCGCGTCGCCCTGCACGAACAGGCCCGGGATCACGCCGATTTCCTCGGGCATCGGCTTGATGTCGATGCGCGCCACTTCCGCGCCGGGGAACAGCAGCCCGCCTTCGGTCGTGTAGTAACCAAGCTCCGCGCCGACACCCAGGACGAAGTCGGCTTCGGCCAGCAGTTGTTCCGACGGTTCCGACGCAAAGGCACCTGCGATGCCGACATCCCATGCCTCTCCGGCGAAGTACCCCTTGCCTTGCAGCGACGTCGCCAGGATCGCGCCGACCCGATCGGCCAGACGGATGATCTCCTCCCGCGCGCCGGACGCGATCGCGCCCTTGCCGGCGATGATCACCGGCCGCTTCGCCGCCGCCAGCTTTTCCACGACCGGTGCCAGCACGTCGGGATGCGGGTTCATCACGCGCGGCGGCAGGAAATCGGTGGAAGGACGATACTCGAAGTCCCAGTCGAACTCGCGGTCCTGCAAGTCCATGTTCAGGTTCAGTACGACCGGCACGCGGTGCACGCGGGCGGTATAGAACGCCTCGGCAATTTCCTCGGCCATGTTGTCGATGCTGGTGACGGTATGAAACCGCGCCGCACAGGCTTCCGTGAACCGCTTCTGGTCCATCGATTGAGTCTTGTTCTTCGCGCCCGGATCGATCTCTCCGGTGATCAGCACCATCTGCGAACGATTGCGCGCGGCGATCATCAGCGTCGTGCCGCACTGCGTCAGACCGGGTCCGCAGGTGACCATGGCCACGCCTACTTTACCGGTGGTGCGGGAATAACCGTCCGCCATCGACACGGCCGCGGCTTCATGCCGAGCGGAAATGATCTTGAAACCCTCGTGTTTGACGAGAGAGCCCCAGAGCCACATGTTCCCGTCGCCCATCAGGCCGAACATATCCAGGCAGCCTTCCGCGATCAGGGCCTGGGCAATCGCCTCATATACTTTCATTGGTGTTCATCCCCTTGTCTGAAATCACTATGCCACCCCGACGCCGGTCAGGCGAGGCGGCCGGTGAATTTTTCCAGCGCCGCCCACGGCTCCTCCCCGAAGCGCGCGCGTAACTCTTTGTAATAACCGGCCGTACGCAGTCGATCGCGAAAACTCAACTGATCGATCGTCGCCACGATCATGCCCTGCGCCGACAGGAAATCCACCATGGCGAACTCCATTTGCGCGGAATCCTCCCGCTGCGCCAGCGCCGCGGCGTTCAGCGCGTCGGCCACGATCGGCTTGAACCGGTCTGGCAGGCGGTTCCATGTGTTGCCGTTCATGCACAGCCACTGCCCGTCCCAGACATGGTTGGTCAGCGCGCAGTCCGACTGCGCCTCGAAAAGTCGGGCCGCGACGATCAGCGGCAAGGGGCCTTCCTGGGCATCGACAATGCGTTCGCGCAAAGCCTGAACCAAGCTGCCCAACGGCAGAGAGAGCGGCACCGCCTTGAATGCCCGGAAAAGCGTGACGAGATCGGTTTCCCCCGCGATCCGGATGCGCTGCCCGTCCAGATCGGCGGCGACCCGCACCGGCTTGGCGCTACTGGTGATCTGGCGGAAGCCGAAGTCCAAACAGCGCTCCATCGCCACCAGCCCGACGCGGGAGGCGATCTGATCGCGCACCAGCTTGCCCAGCGCGCCGTCCATCGCCGGCCACAGCGCGTCGTATCCGGTGAAGGCGAATCCCGTCAGCGGCAACGCCGCGATTGCGATCGCCGAGGCAAGCGCCTGCCCGGTCACCGGCGTCATTTCCAAGGCACCGGAGCGCACCTGCCCCAGCAAGCCCATTTGATTACCGAGTTGGCTGTCACCGACGACGTTCAGTTCGATCCGCCCGCCGGATTCCCGCGCGATGGTCGCCGCCGCTTCAAGCAGGCGGACATGCAGTGGGAACGAGGCGGGGGCCGTGTGACCCAGCCGCCAGACGAACTCCGCCGCGCGGGCATATTTCGGTAAGGCCGGCATCGCCAACGCGCCGGCTCCCGCGCTCAGCGCTCCGCGTCGAGTGATCTGCATGCGACGGCATCCCTTCAGGGTTTCGACGGCACGCTCCGAAACCCGGTCGCGACCACGTACAGTTCGCTCGATCCCTTGCGGCTGGCGGGCGGCTTCGCGTGGCGCACCAACGCGAAATGCCGCCGCAACCGGTCCAGCATCTGCTTCTCCGACCCGCCCTGAAACACCTTGGCGACGAAGGAGCCGCCGTCGAGCAGCACGTCCTGCGCGAACGCCAGCGCCATGTCGGCAAGCGCCATGATGCGCAGATGGTCGGTCGCGTTATGACCGGTCGTGTTCGGCGCCATGTCGGACAGCACGAGATCGACCTTGCCGCCGAGTTCGTTGGCCAGCCGCTCCGGCATCTCCGGATCGGTGAAGTCGCCCTGGATGATCGTCGCGCCCTCGATCGGATCAAATGCCAGAAGATCGATCGCCAGCACCGACGCCGCGCCGCGCTTGGTCGCGACCTGCGTCCAGCCGCCCGGTGCCGCGCCCAGATCCAAGACCCGCGCGCCCTTGCGGATCAGTTTGAATTTATCGTCCAGTTCCAACAGCTTGAACGCGGCGCGGGACCGCCAGCCTTGCTCCTTGGCCGCCGCGACATAGGGGTCGTTCAACTGCCGCATCAGCCAGCGCTGCGACGCGGGACTCCGACTCTTGGCCGTACGCAGCATGACCGACAGGCCACGCGACGTCGAAACAGGCGATTTACTCATGCTATTTGCCGACCCCGCGGCGGCGCGGCTCTCCGCGCGCGTATCTGCCGCCCTCATTACGCATCATGCGCAACAGCATGCCTTCCCGTAAGCCGCGATCCGCGACAATGACCTGTTCGGCGGGCCACAGACGCGCGATCGCCGCGAAAACCGCGCAGCCCGGCAGCACGAAGTCGACCCTTTCGGCCCCCACGCAGGGGTGCTGGATCAGGCCCTCCCGACCGAGATCGCGCAGATTTTCCAAGGCTGCCTCGGCTTCCGGCAACGTCAGCGCGACGCCATCGACATCGCAGCGACGATAGCGTTCCAGATTTAACGCGACCCCGGCCAGGGTAGTGACCGTGCCGCTGGTGCCCAGCAGCCGCACCCCGCCATCGCGGATTTCATGCCCGATACAATGGATCCGCTCGAACGGGCGCAGCCGTTCCACGACATCGTCGACCATCGCCTCGAACCCCTGCCGCGTGAAGCCGGCCGGCCCCCAGCGTTCCGCCAGGGTCACCACGCCGATGGGCAGCGATTCATAGCCGATCAGATGCGGCCGACCACCGGTCAGGCGCACCCAGGCCAGTTCCGTGGAGCCACCGCCGATATCGAACAGCAGCGCGCGCCGCCCTCCTCCCGCCAGCAAGGGACCGCAGGATTCCAGGGCCAGTTCGGCTTCTTCCCGGCTGGAGATCACGCCGATATCCAACCCGATCTCGTCGCGCACGCGGTTCAGGAAGGCGCGCCCGTTCGTCGCCCGCCGACAGGCTTCGGTCGCGATGGCGCGAAACTGCACGATATCGCGGCGCACCAACCGGGTCTGACAGGCGCGCAGCGCGTCGATGGCGCGATCCATCGCGGCATCCGCCAATTGCCCGGTATGATGCAGTCCTTCGCCGAGGCGAACGATGCGCGAAAAGCTGTCGATCACCCGAAACCCGTCGCCCGACGGCGCGCCCACGAGCATACGGCAATTATTCGTGCCCAGGTCGAGCGCGGCAAAGGCCGGCCCGGAATACCGGCGTGCCTGTTCCTGCCGCGTGGCGGCGGGGTCAACCCGAACCGAGGCCGGAAGCTGCATCATCCTTACATTGTCACCGCCCACGCTGACCGGGGCAAGCACCGAATGTTAACAGCCCCCCGTCTTGCGATTAATTCACTCCCAAACCGCCCATGGACTTCAGGCCAACGCCACACGCCATCCGTCGCCGCCCGCTTCCCCCGCCGCATCCGCCGCGATCCGCGCCCGCCGCAGCAGCCCCCGCGCATCGTCGGCCATCCCAAAACTCCGTTCGGCAATCCCGATCGACAGGGTCTGGCGGCGACCGGGTTCCTCCTCCTCCGCGCGATCATCCATCGCGATCCGCCGCCGCACCAGATTTTCCGCCCGCTCGGCCGCCGTCATGTGATCCATGCCGCCCGTCCAGACCGCGAATGCGTCGCCGTCGACCCGCCCGACGATGTCGCCGGGCCGCACCATCGCCCGCAACAACCCGGCGATCCTGATCAACATCCGATCTCCCGCCGCTCTGCCAAACAGCGCGTTCACCCGACGCAGTTGATCCAGATCGACGACCATCATCGTGCCCGCCTGCCCGTCGCGGTCCAGACGCCCGATATGCCGATCGACCTCCGCCAGGAAATACAGGCGATTGGGCACGCCGGTCAGCGCGTCGAGTCCCGGTTCCGTCGCCCCCTGACGCGCCATAACCCCGATGAGCGCGGCCACGCCCGCCCCAAACAGCCGATCCGCCGCCGTCCACCGCGCCCCGTTCGGCGTCCGCCACAGCACCAACCCGCCGCGCCGCCCGCCGGTCAGTCGTCCTTCCCATGGGCACGCCAAAACCGCGCGCCCGTCCGTCGCCGACGCAAAACCGACCGCGTCGCGCGCCAACAGTGCCCGAGCCTCCGCCGCCACCGGCGCGAAATCGCCGCCGAAGCGATGCGTGACGACGATCGTCCCCTCCGCCCCGGCCTCCAGCGTCGCCGCTCCCTCCAGCCCCGCGGTCCGGCACAAAGCCTCCAACCCCGCCTCGACGCTTCCCTTAACGGCATCCGGCGCCATCCGCGTTTCTCCCTGTCCGTAGGCCTATCTTATCCCGCCGCATAAGCCGGTCTATGCTGCGGTGGAATGGGACGGACGCACATGCGGGCTGTTTGGTATGATTGCCAGGGCCGCGGCACGGTGCCGGCCAACTCTTTGGGCGTTATTCCCAACAGCGACCCCACCGGCACGATACCCCCAGACGCATGCTGTCCGTCGCCGATCGCTTTCCGCTATAGGTGACCGCGAACGCATCTCTCGGTGGAACACGGCGATAAGGTCGTAACCGTCGCCATCAATTCCGCCTGTTAACTGGAACAAGGACTCCTTCATGCCCCAACACTCGACCGCGCTGATCGTCGGCGCCAATCGCGGCATCGGTCTCGGCGTCGTCCGCGAATACCTGTCTCGCGGAGTCTCGGTCATCGCCACCGCGCGCAATCCCGACGCCGCCGCGGAACTGCGCGCGCTGGCCCAGGCCAATCCCGGCCGCGTCGACATCCGGGCGCTGGACATGAACGACGGCGCGCAAATCGACGCCTTCACCGCGACTCTGCCGGAGATCGACGTGGCCCTGGTCAACGCCGGCGTCTCCGGCCCCGACCACCGCACCGCCAACAAGGCCAGTGCCGCCGAAATCGGCGCGCTGATGTTCGTCAACGCCATCGCTCCCACGCGACTCGCCCGCCATCTGATGCCGAAACTCCGCGCCGGCGGCGTGCTGGCCTTCACCAGCTCCGTCATGGGCAGTGTCGCGCTCAACCCCGGCGGGCACGAGCTTTACCGCGCCAGCAAGGCGGCGCTGAACTCCCTGACCCGGGGCCTGCATCCGGAACTGCGCGGACGCGGCATCGCCTTGCTGACCATGCATCCGGGCTGGGTGCGCACCGACATGGGCGGCCCCACCGCCGCCGTCTCGGTCGAGGACAGCGCGCGCGGCATGGTCGACACGATCGCCTCCGCCGCCGGGTCCGAGGACCACCGCTTCCTCGACTGGAAAGGCGACACGATCGCCTGGTAAGGCGACATCGCCTTGGACAAAGCGCTGTTTCCCGATCTGCCCGACCTCGGCCTCCCGGTCAGCGATGCGCTGCCGGATCTGGCGCGGGTATTGGCCAGCGGGCGCAACGCCGTCCTGGTCGCGCCGCCGGGCGCGGGCAAAACCACGCTCGCGCCCCTCGCCCTCCTCGGCCAGTCCTGGATGGGCGATCAGGGCATCGTCATGCTCGAACCGCGCCGCCTCGCCGCTCGCGCGGCGGCGACGCGCATGGCATCGCTGATCGGGGAACAGGTCGGCCAAACCATCGGCTTCCGCACCCGCCTCGACTCCGCCGTCTCCGCCGCGACCCGGATTGAAGTCGTGACCGAAGGCCTGCTGGTGCGCCGCCTGCAATCGGATTCCGCGCTCGACGGCGTCGGTGCGGTCATCCTCGACGAAATCCACGAACGCTCGCTCGAATCCGACCTTGCGCTCGCCTTCCTGCTCGATTTGCAGCGCGTGCTGCGACCGGAACTGCGCCTGATCGCGATGTCCGCCACCGCCGACGGCGCTCGCCTTGCCGGGATCATGGACGCCGAAGTGGTGGAGAGCGCCGGACGCATGTTCCCGGTCGACGTACGCCACGAAAAGCGCGACATCGCCACCGTCCGCGACCTCAGCGGGGCGATGGCCGCCGCCATCCGCGCCGCGCTGGCCGACCATCAAGGCGACATCCTGGCCTTTCTGCCCGGCATGGGCGAAATCCGCCGCACCCAGTCCGCGCTCGACCGCTGCGGCGCGCTGGTGCTGCCGCTGCACGGCGACCTGCCGCCCGCCGAACAGGATCGCGCGCTGCGTCCCGCCGAAGGGCGCAGAGTCGTGCTGGCGACCTCCATCGCCGAAACCTCGCTGACCGTCCCCGGCGTACGCATCGTCATCGACGGCGGCTGGCGACGCTCCCCGCGCCTCGATCCCGCCACCGGCCTGACCCGGCTCGCCACGCTGCGCATCTCCCGCGCCGCCGCCGATCAACGCGCCGGGCGCGCCGGGCGGGAGGCACCGGGCGTCGCCATCCGCCTCTGGTCCACGGCGCTGCATCGCGGTTTGCCCGCCTATGACCGCCCGGAAATCCTGGAAGCGGAACTGTCGTCCCTGGCCCTGGATTGCGCGGGCTGGGGCACGCCGCCCGCCGATCTGCCGTTTCAGGACCGCCCCCCCGCCGGCGCGCTCGCCGCCGGCAACGCGCTGCTCGCAGATCTCGGCGCGCTCGCTACCGACGGGCGCATCACCGAAATCGGCCGCAAGATGGTGCGCCTGGGCGCGCATCCGCGCCTCGCCGCCATGATGCTGGCGGCGGAAACCCCGCCGGAAAGCGCGCTCGCCGCCGATCTCGCCGCCCTGTTGGAGGAGCGCGACCCGTTGCGTGGAGTGGCGGGCGGAGCACAGGACTCCCCCGCCGACATCGCGCTGCGCCTGCAAGCCCTGCAATTCGGCGATGCCAACGCCGATCGCGGCGCGCTGTCGCGCATCCGCCGCTCCGCCGAACAGTTCCGCCGCCGCCTCCGTCTGCGCGCCGATCTCCTCGGCGGTGGCGATCCGGGCAAACTCCTCGCCGCCGCCTTCCCCGACCGTATCGCCCAACGCCGCGGCGAACCCGGTTCCTTCCGCTTTTCCGGCGGCGGCGGCGCGCGCCTGCCCAACGCCGATCCCCTGGCCAAGGCCGGCCTGCTGGTCGTCGCCTCGATGGAGGTCAAGGCCGGCGCGCGCATCCGCCTCGCCGCGCCGCTCGACCCCGACGCGCTGCCCCAGGTCCTTGCGGCACGCGCGACGGAGCAGGTGGAATTCGGCTACGACGCCGCCTCCGGCTCGGTCTTCGCGCGCCGCCGCCGCCGCCTGGGCGCGCTGATCCTGAGCGATCGCACCGTCCCCGCCGATCCCGCCCAGGTCGCGCCCGCCTTGGCCGCGGCGGCGGCGGCCGAGGGGCTGCGGGCGCTGCCCTGGACCGACGATATCCGCCAGTTCCAGGCCCGCGTCGCGCTGATGCGCGGCCTGGAGCCGGATGACGACTGGCCCGATCTGTCCGACGCCGTCCTGGCCGCGACCGCCGCCGAATGGCTGGTGCCCTATCTGTCGGGCATGATGCGGCTGACCGACCTGCAACGCCTCGATCTGCCGACCATCCTGCGTTCCATGCTCCCTTGGGCGCTGCTGTCCCGCCTGGATCGCGCGCTGCCGACCCACCTTGCGCTGACCGGCGGCCGTTCGCGGGTGGACTATACCGAGGCCGTGCCAATGGCCTCCGCGCGCGCACAGGCGTTCTACGGCATGACCGCGACGCCGTTGCTGGCCGACGGCCGTATTCCGCTGCGCCTCGCCCTGCTCTCCCCCGCCGGCCGGCCAATCGCCGTCACCGCCGATCTCGCGGGTTTCTGGAAAGGTGCCTGGGCCGATGCCCGCCGCGACATGCGCGGACGCTATCCCAGGCACAGCTGGCCGGAAGACGGCGGCAATCCGGGCGCAGGGTAGCCAAAAGCCTCCCACCGCCATTGGACCGAAGCGCGATTCCCCCGCGTCGGCTCCGCAAAAGCGTGGCGGGATATGTTGCGGATCGCTAATCTTATACAGCCTTGCGACAAACCCCGGCAAACGCCATGTCCGCTGCAACCCTGTTCGAAACCGAGTCCCGCGACACGATGCTTCCACGCGCCGCCATTGCCTGCTTGATCACAGCCTCGCCCCGCTTGCGCATGCTGACCCTTGGCCTTGCTCTGATGGTCGCCGCCTGCGGTGGCCTGCCCGCCGACGCCGTCGCGCGCGGCGCGCCCGACAGCTTTTCCCCGCTCGTGAAAAAAGTCCTCCCGGCCGTCGTCAACATCGCGGTGACCGAAACCGTATCCGGGCGCGATATCGCCGCCGAATTGCCGGCGGAACTGCGCGACACCCCGATCGGGCGCGAATTCCGCCGCCGCTACGGCAACCGCAAGGAATCCGTCACCGGCGCCGGGTCCGGCTTCATCATCGACCCCTCCGGGATCATCGTCACCAACAACCATGTCGTCGGCCGCGCCGACTCGATCGTCGTGTCGCTGACCGACGGCCGCCAGCTTCCCGCCATCGTGCTGGGGCAGGACGAACTGACCGACATCGCCGTGATCAAAATCAAGGGCAGCCAGGCGCTGCCCTTCGTCCCCTGGGGCAACTCCGCGAAAATGGAGGTCGGCGACTGGATCCTCGCCGCCGGTAACCCCTTCGGCCTGGGCGGCTCGGTTACCGCCGGGATCATCTCCGCCTATGGCCGCGACCTCGGCTCCGGCCCGTTCGACAATTTTTTGCAGATCGACGCGCCCATCAATCCCGGCAATTCCGGCGGTCCGATTTTCAATATGGATGGGCAGGTCATCGGCGTCAGTTCCGTCATCGTGTCCCCCACCGGTGCCTCCGTCGGCATCGGCTTCGCCATCCCCAGCGACGCCGCCAGCCGAATCGTCGCCCAACTCCTCGCCCGCGGCTCCATCGAACGCGGCTGGTTGGGCGTATCGGTCGACGACCGCGACAGCGGCGTGCTGATCGCGGCGCTGGACCGCACCGGACCGGCCGCGCGCGCGGGCATCCGCCCTGGCGACATCGTCCTGTCCATCAACGGCGACAAAATCGAGTCCGCGCGCGGACTGATCCGCGCCGTCGCCGCCGTATCGCCCAACAACGTCGCCCGAGTCGTCGTGCGACGCCAGGGTCGCGAAATCGACATTCCAGTCACCGTCGGGCGCCGCCCCACGGATCAATCCGGCTAAAGAAGGAGGTCAGACGCAATGCGCATCCTGGTGGTCGAGGACGACAAGGACGTCGCGGGCTTCGTCGTCCGCGGCTTGAAGGAAAGCGGCCATGTCGTCGAGCACGCCGATAACGGCCGCGACGGCCTGTTCCTGGCGGCGAGCGAGAAGTTCGACGCCATCGTGCTCGATCGCATGCTGCCCGGCGGCATCGACGGGCTGCATATCCTGGAAACTCTGCGCGGACAGAAAAACGCTGTTCCGGTGCTGATCCTCTCCGCGCTCGCCGCCGTCGACGAACGCGTCAAGGGCCTGCAGGCCGGCGGCGACGACTATCTGACCAAACCGTTTGCCTTCTCCGAACTCCTGGCCCGTGTCGAGGCCCTCGGCCGGCGCGGCAACAGCGAAGGTCCGGTCACGCGGTTAAAGGTCGAAGACCTGGAACTCGACCTGCTGGCGCGCCAGGTTCGGCGCGCCGGGCAGAAAATCGACCTGCAACCGCGCGAATTCCGGCTGTTGGAATATCTGATGCGCCATGCCGGTCAGGTCGTGACACGCACCATGCTGTTGGAAGGCGTGTGGGACTACCACTTCGACCCGCAGACCAACGTGATCGACGTCCATGTCTCGCGCCTGCGGCAAAAAGTGGATAAGCCCTTTCCGGTGTCGCTGATCCAGACCGTCCGCAACGCCGGTTACATGCTGCGCGCCGAACCGGTGTGATCGGCAATATCCTGCTGCGTTCGGCGGGGTTCCGCTTCGCCGTCATCTATGCCGCGCTGCTGGTTGCCAGCGCCTTCGGTCTGGCGTTCTTCCTGTGGTGGTCCACCGCGGGTCTACTCGATCGCCAGACGGAAGCCGCGATCCAGACCGACGCTGAAAGCCTGTGGGAACACTGGCTGGAAGACGGCATGCGCGGGCTTGTCGCCACGATCGAGGATCGCGTCGCGCAGAACATCGACGACGACGCGATCTATCTGCTGGTCGATCCGCAGGGCAGACGGGTCGCCGGAAATCTGGAACGCTGGCCGACCGCGGTGGCCGAGGCCGGACAGGTGTTCGAGTTGCAATTGCAGCGCGCGGGCATGCGGTCGATGGCGCGCGTGCAACGCTTCGACGTACCGAACGGCTATCACCTCCTGATCGGGCGCGACATTCAATTGCGCCTGCAATTGCGCGCCTTGCTGAAAAACGCCCTGCTCTGGGCCGTGACCGTCGTCGCCGTCATGGCGGCGATCGGTGGCCTGGTAGTGCGCAACCTGTTCCGACGAGCGCTGCATTCCGTGTCGGTTACTGCCGCCGCCATCGCAGCCGGCGATCTGGCGCAACGCGTCCGCCACTCCGGCCGCGGCGACGAATTTGACCAGCTCGCCGATGTCATCAACGACATGCTGGATCGAATCAGCCGCCTCATGGACGGCGTGAAGCAGGTATCCAACGCCATCGCGCACGACCTGCGCACCCCGATCACCCGCGCCCGCACCCGCCTGGAAGATGCTTTGCTGCACGCCGCGACGCGAGAGGAACTGCAAGCCGCCATCGAAAGGGCGACCGCCGATCTGGACGACATCGTGCGCGTCTTCCAGGCGTTGATGCGCATTTCGGAAATCGAGGCCGGATCGCGCCGATCCAGCTTCGAGCGCATCGATCTGGCGCCGCTGCTGCGCGGGGTCGAGGACATGTACGGCGTGGTGGCCGAGGAACGCGAGATCGCCCTGGCGGTCGAAGTGCCGAACCAGCTCAATGCTTATGGCGATGCCGCGCTTATCCAGCAGGCCGTCGCCAATCTGGTCGATAACGCGATCAAATTCTCGCCCTCCGCCGCCACGGTGCGGCTATCCGCGGTCGTCGGGCCGACCGGGATCGAGATCGTCGTCACCGATCAGGGACCCGGCATCCCCAAAGCGGATGTCGGCAAGGCGACGGAGCGCTTCTTCCGCGGCGAAAGCGCGCGCAGCACGCCCGGTGCGGGGCTGGGCCTGTCGCTGGTGCAGGCCGTCGCGCAACTGCACGGCGGTGCCCTGCGCCTGGAAGACGGCACGCCGGGCCTGCGCGCGGTTTTATTCCTGCCCCAGGCCGACGACGCCACATGACCGTGTTTTCATGCGTGCATCACGCTGAGGAGAGTCGCACCGGCGCATAAGGACCCGATGAAGTCGAACCTTGCCTTATGGCGCGCGCCGGCCCTCCTTCTGACCGGGTTTCTCCTCCTCGGCACGGGTGCCTCGGCACAGGAGCCGGTTTCGCTGGTGACCAGCGACACGGCCGAATACTGCGCCCACTTGTCCACCCGCGTGCGATCAATGCTGAGATCGCCCCACCTGATCGAAGCCGCCGCCCTGTCCGACGCCGGACGACGGATGTGCGACAACGGCCAGACGCGCGGCGGCATCCTGCGCCTGCGCAGGGCGCTGACACTTCTGCACGGCGGCACGGACTGACCGCCGAAGGCTATCCGCGTGCGATGACTAAAAATGCACCTCCCGGCCCCGTTGTTGCATTACCCACCGCCTGCCGGTCTAATATCCCGAGGGTGGTCGACGCCCTCCGATCGGGGCGTGCATCCGCGCGACGGTTGGGCTAAATCCCGACCCCGGCAGTCGGATACGAACGGGGGGAACGCAGTGCCCGCATATCAGCCATGGAACGAGGATCAGGCAGCGCTGGTCATCGCAGCGGGCCAGGATCAACCCGGCGCGACCCTGCCCATTCTGCACGCGATCCAGGCCGCGTTCGGCTGCGTTCCAACCGACGCGATCCCGATGATCGCGCGCGCCCTGAACCTAAGCCGAGCGGAAGTACATGGAATAGTGACGTTTTATCATGAGTTTCGGCGCACGCCGCCGGGCCGTCACATACTGAAGCTATGCCGCGCGGAAGCCTGCCAGGCGGTTGGGGCGGACGGAGTGGCGAGGCATGCGAAGGACCGCCTGCGGGCCGATTGGCACGAAACAAGCGCTGACGGCGCGGTGACGCTGGAACCCGTCTTCTGTCTCGGCCTCTGCGCCATCGGTCCGGCAGCGCTGATCGACGACGAACCGTTGGCACGCCTGACGCCCGAGCGTCTCGACGCGGTTTTGGAGAGCGCGTCGTGACCCGCGTCTTCGTCCCACGCGACGCCGCCGCCATCGCCCTCGGCGCCAACGCGGTTGCCGCAGCACTCACGCCCCATGCGACGGTGGTGCGCACCGGCTCTCGCGGGATGTTCTGGCTGGAACCGATGATCGAGGTGGAAACGCCGACCGGTCGCATCGCCTATGGCCCGATCGCCGCCGCCGATGTGCCTGGCTTGCTCGTCGCCGGCGCGCTGACCGGCGGGGCACATCCGTTGCGGCTGGGCGCGCCGAACGCGATCCCCTTCCTGGCGCGCCAGACACGGTTGACATTCTCCCGTTGCGGCGTCGTCGATCCCCTGTCGCTCAACGACTACCGTGCCACCGGCGGCTTGAAGGGCCTGGCGCGCGCGCGCGACATCGGACCGGAGGCGACGATCGAGGCGGTGCTGAAGTCCGGGCTGCGGGGCCGCGGCGGCGCGGGTTTTCCCACCGGCATCAAGTGGAAAACGGTCGCCGACGCGATCGGCGCGCGCAAATACGTCGTCTGCAACGCGGACGAGGGCGACTCCGGCACCTTCGCCGATCGCATGCTGATGGAAGGCGACCCGTTCCATCTGATCGAGGGCATCGCCATCGCGATGTTCGCCGTCGGCGCCACGCAGGGCTACGTCTACACACGCTCCGAATACCCGCACGCGATCGCGACGTTCGACGCCGCGCTGCGCACCGCGCGGGAGGCCGGAATTCTGTATCCAGGCTTCGATATCGAACAGCGAGTCGGTGCCGGGGCCTATGTCTGCGGGGAAGAAACCTCTCTGCTGGAAAGCCTGGAGGGTCGGCGTGGTCAGGTGCGCGCCAAACCGCCGCTGCCAGCGCACCGTGGCTTGTTCGGGCAGCCGACGGTCGTCAACAACGTGATCACCCTGGCCACCGTGCCGGTGATCCTGGCTGATGGCCCGGACGCCTATCAGGCGTTGGGCATGGGCCGTTCGCGCGGCACCAAGCCGATCCAACTTGCCGGCAACATCCGCTTCGCTGGGCTGTTCGAAGCGGGCTTCGGCGTCACCCTGGGCGAATTGGTCAACGACATCGGCGGCGGAACTTTGTCCGGCCGTCCGGTGCGCGCGGTGCAGGTCGGCGGCCCGCTGGGCGCCTATTTCCCGCCCGCCTTGTTCGACACCAAGTTCGATTACGAGGCCTTCGCCGCCAAGGACGGGCTGATCGGCCACGGCGGTATCGTCGTGTTCGACGACACCGTCGACATGGCGCGTCAAGCGCGCTTCGCGATGGAGTTCTGTTCGGCGGAATCCTGCGGCAAATGCACGCCGTGCCGCATCGGTTCGGTGCGCGGCAAAGAAACCGTGGACAAAATCCTGGCGGGGATCAACGTGGACGCCAACCTCGAACTGCTGCGCGACCTCTGCCACACCATGAAATTCGGCTCGCTCTGCGCGCTGGGCGGGTTCATCCCCTACCCCGTCCTTTCAGCCATGGACTACTTCCCCGAAGACTTCCGCGCCCCCATTCGGCAGGCGGCGGAATAACAGGAGTACGACGATGCCCCTGGTCCAGGAAATCGACTACGGCACCAAGCAGATCGCGGCCGCCACCATGGTGACGCTGACCATCGACGGCCATGCCGTGACCGTGCCCGAAGGCACGTCGATCATGCGCGCGGCGATGGAACACGGCACCAAAATTCCGAAACTCTGCGCCACGGACTCGCTCGACAGCTTCGGCAGTTGCCGCATGTGTCTGGTGGAGATCGAGGGACGCGCGGGTACACCAGCGTCCTGCACGACATTGGTCGCGCCCGGCATGAAGGTGCGCACGACCACCGATAAGCTGCGCAAGCTCCGCAAGGGGGTGATGGAGCTTTACATCTCTGACCATCCGCTGGATTGCCTGACCTGTTCGGCCAACGGCAATTGCGAATTGCAGGACACGGCGGGCGAGGTCGGGCTGCGCGAAGTGCGCTACGGGTATGAGGGCGAAAACCACCTGGAAGCCGTGGTCGATGGATCGAACCCGTATTTTCAGTTCGACTCCTCGAAATGCATCGTCTGCTCCCGCTGTGTGCGGGCGTGCGAGGAAGTGCAGGGCACCTTCGCGCTGACCATTCAGGGGCGCGGGTTTGACTCCAAGGTCTCCGCGGGGATGGGCGAGTCGTTCCTGGGCAGCGAATGCGTATCGTGCGGTGCCTGCGTGCAGGCCTGTCCGACGGCGACGCTGATGGAAAAATCCGTGGTCGAGATCGGCCAGCCCGAGCATTCCGTCGTCACCACCTGCGCCTATTGCGGCGTCGGATGCAGCTTCAAGGCGGAAATGCGCGGCGATACCGTCGTGCGCATGGTGCCGTGGAAAGACGGCAAGGCCAATCACGGCCATTCCTGCGTCAAGGGCCGCTTTGCCTGGGGGTATGCCAACCACCCCGACCGCATCCTGAACCCGATGGTGCGCGCCAAGACCACCGATCCCTGGCGCGAAGTCACCTGGGACGAGGCGATCGCCCATGTCGCCAGTGAGTTCAAGCGCATCCAGGCATCGTACGGCAAAGGCGCGATCGGCGTCATCACGTCGTCGCGCTGCACCAGCGAGGAGACCTATCTGGTGCAGAAACTGGCTCGCGCCGGTTTCGGCAACAACAACACCGACACCTGCGCGCGCGTCTGCCACTCCCCCACCGGCTATGGGCTGGGCAAGACCTTCGGCACCTCCGCCGGGACGCAGAATTTCGATTCGGTCGAGCATTCCGACGTCATCGTTGTGATCGGCGCCAATCCCACCGACGGGCATCCGGTGTTCGCCTCCCGCATGAAAAAGCGCCTGCGCGCGGGTGCCAAGCTGATCGTGATCGACCCGCGCCGGATCGATCTGGTGCGGACCCCGCATGTGGAGGCCGCTTATCACCTGCCGCTGCGTCCGGGCACCAACGTGGCAATGCTGACGTCCCTGGCGCATGTCATCGTGACCGAAGGGCTGGTCGACACCGCTTTTGTGACCGAGCGTTGCGACGCGGAGGCCTTCGCCGATTGGGCGGCCTTCGTCGCCGAACCGCGCAACAGTCCAGAAGCACTGCAATCCGCCACCGGTGTCGACCCGGCGCTGGTGCGCGGCGCGGCGCGCCTGTTTGCCACCGGCAGCAACGGGGCGATCTATTACGGGCTGGGGGTGACGGAACACAGCCAGGGCAGCACCGCCGTCATGGCGATCGCCAACCTCGCGATGGCGACGGGCAATATCGGGCGTGTCGGCGTGGGCGTAAATCCCTTGCGTGGTCAGAACAACGTCCAGGGCGCCTGCGACATGGGCAGCTTCCCGCACGAGTTGCCGGGCTATCGCCATGTCTCCGGCCCCGCGGTGCGGGCGATCTATGAAAAAGAATGGGGCGTCACGCTCGACCCGGAACCCGGACTGCGCATTCCCAACATGCTCGACGCCGCGGTGGAGGGCACGTTCCGCGGCCTTTACGTGCAGGGCGAGGACATTGCGCAATCCGATCCCGACACGAAGCACGTCGCGGCCGGTCTGGCGGCGATGGAATGTCTGGTGGTGCACGATTTATTCCTGAACGAAACGGCGAACTACGCTCATGTCTTCCTGCCGGGTTCGACCTTCCTGGAAAAGGACGGCACGTTCATCAACGCGGAACGGCGGATCAATCGGGTACGCGAGGTCGTCGCCCCGCGTGCCGGGTTGGCGGACTGGGAGGTGACCCAGGCGATCGCCAACGCCATGGGCTATAAGATGGACTATGCGCACCCGTCGGAGATCATGGACGAAATCGCGCGCACGACCCCCACCTTTGCCGGAGTGAATTACGGCAAGCTGGAAATGGGCGCCGTGCAGTGGCCCTGCAACGACGCCGCACCGGACGGCACGCCGATCATGCACGAAAGCGGCTTCGTGCGCGGCATGGGCAACTTCGTCATCACCGAATACGTGCCGACCGACGAGAAGATCGGCCCACGCTTTCCACTCTTGCTGACCACCGGGCGCATTCTGTCGCAATACAATGTGGGCGCGCAGACCAGACGCACCTCCAACGTCGTGTGGCATCCGGAGGATGTGCTGGAGATTCACCCGCACGACGCCGAACAGCGCGGCGTGAAGGACGGCGACTGGGTGCGTTTGGCCAGCCGAGCGGGGGAGACGACGCTAAGGGCGGCGGTGACGGAACGGGTGGCACCGGGTGTTGTTTACACCACGTTCCACCATCCCGTGACACAGGCGAACGTGGTCACCACGGAGTTTTCCGACTGGGCAACGAACTGTCCGGAATACAAGGTGACGGCGGTGCAGATTTCTCCTTCAAACGGCCCCAGCGCCTGGCAAGACGACTACAGCCAGATGGCCGCGCAAAGCCGTCGGATCGAGACGGTTCCGGCGAAGTGACCATTGCCTCTCCTTGTGGGAGAGATCGGAGTGTTCGGCGACACCCTCACCCGCGCCGCTTCGCGTCGCGACCTCTCCCGCAAGCGGGAGAGGTAAGTCCATCCAACACCTCCTCCTCTGGGAGAGGTTGGAGTGCGTCAACGCTCCGGGTGAGGGATGGTCAACACCCTCACCCGCGCCGCTTGGCGTCGCGACCTCTCCCGCAAGCGGGAGAGGTAGGGCTGTCCAACACCTCTCCCTCTGGGAGAGGTCGGAGTGCGTCAGCGCTCCGGGTGAGGGAAGTGGCCTCGACAGTCAAAGCATACCAAATCCGATCTTTAACCAGATCGGGCTGGAACAAAACGTCGGCGTTCCAAAACCGCAGCACTTGCCAACCTTCCGCCGCCAACCACTCATCGCGAACCCTATCAGTCAGCGAGTCCACATGCCCGCTGCCATCCAACTCAATCACCAATCGGTGGGAAAGGCAGGAAAAATCCGCGATATACCGCCCAATCGGATGCTGCCGCCGGAATTTGATCGTCCCGAACTGCCGATTGCGCAGCAGCGCCCAGAGCGTCCGTTCAGCAGGCGTCGGGTTGGCCCGCATCTGGCGAGCAAATGAATCTGCCATGCGGGAACCATACGACGCCAATCCTTCAGGAACGGTTAACCACCTCTCCCGCTTGCGGGAGAGGTCGCGACGCGCAGCGGCGCGGGTGAGGGCTTACCCCCCCGCCCCCAACCATGACCGGACCGCCCCCCCCCACCTCTCCCACCCGCGGGAGAGGTAAAAATGCCAACCACCTCCGTCACCCGCACCGTCTGGCGCGACAACACCGCGTCCTCCGGCGCGCGCGTCCTGCCCGAGGAAACCCCGATCGCGCTGACCTACAACCGCGCCACGCACGCGGTCATGCTCGCCTCGCCCGCCGATCTTGAGGACTTCGCGGTTGGCTTCAGTCTCGCGGAAGGTATTATCGCATCCGCCGCCGACATTGAAACGCTCGATGTTGTTACTGTCCCGGACGGTATCGAACTGCGTATGGATCTGATCGGCCCGCGCCTGGATGCGTTGACGCGGCGACAGCGGCGGTTGGCGGGGCCGAGCGGGTGTGGGTTGTGTGGGATGGACAGTTTGGCGGGGGCGATCAGGCCGACGCCCCAAATCGTTTCAAATGCCCACTTCACGCCGGATCACATCGCAACGGCCATGGCGTCAATGCCGCCGGCGCAGACGCTGAACCACGCGACCCGCGCCGTGCATGCCGCCGCGTTCTGGACGCCGACCCAAGGGCTGGTCGCATTGCGCGAGGATGTCGGTCGGCACAACGCTCTGGACAAGTTGGCGGGCGCATTGGCGCGACAGGGTATCCCCGCGCATGATGGGCTGCTGCTGCTGTCCAGCCGGGTTTCCATCGAAATGGTGCAGAAAGCCGCGACCCTGGGCGCGCCGGTCATCGTCGCCGTCTCCGCGCCCACCGCGCTGGCGGTGCGCGTCGCGGACGCAGCCGGCATCACCCTGATCGGCATCGCGCGTCAGGATGGGTTTGAGGTTTTTACCCACACGGAAAGGGTGCGACATGTCGCCTGAAGACAAGCTCGCTTACATGGCCAACCAGATCGGCCGCTTCTTCGCCAGCCAAAAGCACGACGACGCGGTGGCGCAGATCGAGGATCATTTGCGGAAATTCTGGGACCCGCGCATGCGGGCCTCGATCCTCGCCCATCTCGACACCGTGACGCTCGACCCGCCGGTCCGTTCGGCTGTCGAACGCCTGCGCCCGGCCGCTTAGCCGGTGTTTTTATTCCGCGTCGCGTGCGGATCGAGCCAACCCATCGTCGCGTTCGGCTCACTGTCGGTCGTGCGCAGGTATGGCTTGATATCGAGCAACGGCGTGCCGTCCAGACAATCGAGGTAACGCACGTTCAGCACCCCCGGTTCCGCGAACCCGTCGAAGGCGACGACGGACAGGCCGATCGGATTGGGCCGACGCGGTCCGCGCGTCGCGAACACCCCGCGCGGCTGCGGATCGAATGGCGGGGTAAACACCAGCTGTGCCGATTTCGTCTGATCCAGCCAGTACAGCAGGATCAGATGCGAAAATCCCTCCAGGCTTTGCAGCCCGTCGATAAACTCCGGCAACACCGCCACGGTGCACGGCGGCGCCGGATCGGGTTGGCGCCCGTTACGCGGGCATTCCGCGATCGTACGCCAGGGAGTGTGGATCGTGCCGATGGGGGTAAAGGACATAACGCCAAGATAGTCCATTCCCGCGCCCGCCACCAATCGTCGTTGTTGAATTTCATAAGCGAACGGCGCAAATACACGCAGACTCTGGGACGACAACCATGGGCTTATTGAACACGATCATCATAGACGAGATCGAATTCTCCGGCGACCTCGTCGGCGTTCAGGAGAAAGCCGCAAAGGTCGATCTGGTCGAAATCTGGGCACGCGGCCAACTCCAGGGCGGCTACCTGTCCCCCGAAGCCGTCGAGCACTATCGCCGCTTGCGACAGCGGGAGCGTGAGGTATTCCGAACCGACGCGCTGCCGGACACGCTCTATGCTGAACTGGAGGCGTCACTTCTAAAATTCGGCCACGGCCCCGAGGGTTGACTCTTCCGCCTCCCCGTCGAGGCCTCGTTATACGCTACGCCTTCCTCTGGTCGCACGAAGCCGCATCCGGCAAGACGGAGGCAACGAAAGACCGCCCGTGCGCGATCGTGCTGTCGGTCAAAACCCAAGCCGACGGAGAAACCGCGGTAACCGTCGCGCCCATCACCCACACCCAGCCCATCGATCCCACTGCCGCCATCGAACTCCCCGACGCGGTCAAATCCGCGCTTGGTCTCGATCGCGATCGGCAGTGGCTATGCGTCGATGAGATCAATCGCTTTACATGGCCTGGATATGACCTTCGCCCTCTGCCCGGCCGGCCGGACCGCTTCGATTATGGGATGCTGCCCAAAGGCTTGTTCGAACAGGCGCTGACGCTGCTGCTGCAACGAGCACGCGCCGGACGCACCGCCGTCCACCCTCGGGATTGACACAGCCCCCCGCCTGACCGTTCATCTGCCAAAGTCCAGGACAGGCAGGAGACGATGGCCCAACGAAGCAAACAGATCGACGGCTTTCGCGAAGCCGTCGCCGATATTCCGGATGGCAGCGTCATCGGCTTCGGCGGTTTCGCCATGCCCGGCGTGCCGTTCAACCTCATCAAAGCCCTGCTGGAGCAAGGCGCGAAGCGCCTGACCCTCGTCGGAAACACCACCGGCGGCGCGCAGCAACCGCGCATGCCCGACATGGGCATGCTGGTCGAAAACGGTCAGGTCGCGAAAGTCATCTGCGCCTTTACCGCCGCGACGCGCCCCACCGACGTGCTGCCCTTCACCAAATACTACGAATCCGGCGAATGTGACGCCGAACTCGTCCCGCAAGGCACGCTCGCCGAACGCATGCGCGCCGCCGGCGCCGGCGTCCCCGCCTTCTACACCCCGACCGCCGTCGGCACCGAACTCGCCGCCGGTCGCGAAACCCGCATGATCGACGGGCGCGAGTATCTGCTCGAATACGCCCTCAAGCTCGATTACGCATTCATCCGCGCCCGCACCGCCGACACCTTCGGCAATCTTCGCTTCCATCGCGCGCAGCGCAACTTCAACCCGATCATGGCGACCGCCGCGCGCTGCACGATCGTGGAGGTCGAGGACCCGATCGTTCCCGCCGGAGCGATCGACGCGGACGACGTGCATACCCCCGGCATCTACGTGCACCGCCTGGTGCAGGTGCCGGCGGAACCCGAGGGATTATGGCCAACCAAGCGGCAGGAGCGCCGGCGATGAGCGAGACAAAAGGCCTGAACCGCCAGCAAATGGCGGATCGCATCGCGCGCGAATTCCAGGACGGCTGGCTGGTCAACCTGGGCGTCGGCATCCCCGTCATGTGCTCCAACACCGATATTGGGGAGCGTGACATCGTCTATCACTCCGAAAACGGCGTGATCGGCTACGGCCCCGTCGCCGGCCCTGGGGAAGAAGACCTGAACCTGGTCAACGCCGGCGGGCAGAACGTCACGCTGAAGCCCGGCGCGTCGATCGTGCACCACGCCGACAGCTTCGCCGTCATCCGCGGCGGGCATATCGATGTCACGGTCATGGGCGCCTACGAAGTTTCCATGACCGGCGATTTCGCCAACTGGAAGCTCACCGGACAAAAAGGCGGCGGCATCGGCGGGGCGATGGACCTCGCCGCCTGCGCCAAGCGGGTGTTCATCATTCTGGAACACGTCACCCGCCGCAACGAACCGCGCCTGCTGTCGGCCTGCACCCTGCCCATCACCGCGCGCGGCGTGGTCAAGCTGGTGTCGACCAATTACGGCCTGTTCGAGCCGACCGGCGACGGCTTCCTGCTGCGTGAAATCGCCCCCGGCCTGACGGTCGACGAAATTCGCGCCACGACCGGCGGTAAGCTGACGGTCGCGGACGGGCTGAAAACCATTCAGGTGTAATCATGACCGAAAACACGCATTGGGTCGGAACCTGGACATCGACCCCGGCCCCGGCGGATGGAGTGTCGCTGAATTCGCCGACCATTCGGATGTTCCCACGCGTCAGTCTCGGCGGCGATACAATCCGGGTGCGCATCTCCAACGCGCACGGCAACGACAAACTCACCATCGGCGCCGCCCATGTCGCCCTGCGCGCCACGGGTACGGCGATCCGCCCGGACACCGACCGCGTATTGACCTTCGGCGGAGCGACCTCCGCCGTCATCCCCACCGGATCGTTCCTGATCAGCGATCCGGTGTCGCTGACCGTAGCACCGCTCGCCGATCTCGCCGTCAGCATCTATATCCCCAACGATCTCACGCCCGCCTTCGGCGTCACCGGTCGCTACGCTCGGCAGTTCAACTACATCTCCCCACCCGGCAACTTCGCCGGCGACGAGCACATCCCCGCCAGCCGCGTCACTGACGACTGGTACTTCCTGTCCGGCATTGATGTCCTGACCACGCCCGACGTCGGCGGCATCGTAGCGCTTGGCGATTCGATCACCGACGGCAACATCTCCACCCACGACGCCTTCTGCCGCTGGCCCGACCAACTCGCGCGTCGCCTGATCGCGCGCGGTGGGCGCCGATTCGGAGTCATGAACCAGGGTCTCGGCGGCAACCGCATCCTGAACGACATTCGCGGCGACAGCGGCGTGCGCCGGTTCGATCGCGACGTTCTGGCGCAACCCGGAGTCACCCATGCCATCGTCGTGCTGGGCATCAACGACATCCGCAACCGCCGTGGCCTCGCATCCGAAAACGTCACCGCCGCCGGCATGATCGCCGGGCTGCATCAGATGACCCTGCGCGCCCATGCCCGCGGCATCAAAATCTTCGGCGGCACGCTGACCCCGTTCGAGAACGAAACCTTCCTCCTCGGTGCCTATACGCTGGAGGGAGAGGCGAAGCGCCAAACCGTGAACGAATGGATCCGCAACAGCGGGGCGTTCGACGCGGTCATCGATTTCGACCTGCACCTGCGCGATCCGAAGCACCCGACCAGCATGCTGCCGGTCTACGATTGCGGCGATCACCTCCATCCCGGCGATATCGGCTATAATCGCATGGGCGACGTGATCGATCTGACGTTGTTCGAAAAGGCCTGACAATGCCCGTCGATCCGCAAATTCAGGCGCTGCTCACCCTGCGCGCGGCGCTGCCGCCGTTGCACACGCTGTCGGTCGCCGATGCCCGCGTGCAAATGGGCGCGCGCGCCATCCCCGGCCTGCGCATCCCGCCCGTCGCCTCCGTCGTCAATCGCGACATGCAGGGACCGAACGGCTCACTGCCGCTGCGCATCTATACCCCGAACGGCATCGGCCCCTTCCCGCTGCTGGTGTTCTTCCACGGCAGCGGCTTCGTCGTGTGCAGCCTGGATACGCACGACGCCATGTGCCGCAATCTCTGCGCGGGTGCCGGCTGCGTCGTCGTCTCCGTCGATTACCGCCTGGCCCCCGAGCATAAATTCCCCGCCGCGCCCGACGACTGCCTCGCCGCCACGCGCTGGGCGGCGATGAACGCCGGCGCGCTGAACGCGGATTCCAGCCGTATCGCCGTCGGCGGCGACAGCGCGGGGGGCAACCTCGCCGCCGTCACCGCGCTGCGCGTGCGCGATGAGGGCGGGCCGAACCTCGCCGCCCAACTGCTGATCTATCCCGTGACCGACTACATCGAACCGGGTACGCCCTCGATGGAGGAGAATGCCGAGGGCTACGGCCTGACCAAGGCCGGCATGGCATGGTTCTGGAACCATTACGTGAAGGATGCCGCCGACGGCACCCATCCCCACGCCGCGCCGATCCGTTCGGCGTCCCTCGCCAACCTGCCGCCCGCCTGGGTCGCGACCGCCGAATACGATCCGCTGCGCGACGAGGGCGAATACTACGCCGAAGCCCTGCGCAAAGCCGGCGTACCGAACGAGATGAAACGCTGGGCCGGCATGAACCACGGGTTCTTCTTCTTCCCCGGCATCGTCGATAAATCCGGCGAAGCCATCGACGAAGCCTGCCTCTGGCTGCGCCGCGTTTTCGGCAACTGATATCCGGAGGAACCGGCATGGCGCTGCAACTTCGTCCAAACTGCGAGGCGTGCGACAAGGACCTGCCGCCGCACGCCGCCGACGCGCGCATTTGCAGCTACGAGTGCACTTTTTGCGCCGGCTGCGTCGACACGCTGCTGGGCAACGTCTGCCCCAACTGCGGCGGCGGCTTCAGCCCACGCCCGATCCGCCCGGCCACCGTCCGGCGCCCCGGCGTCGGTCTGCCGCACCAACCGGCCTCCACCAACCGCGTGCACCTGAAATGGGACCACGAGAACATCGCCGCCTTCACGGCGACGATCCGCGCCATTCCCCCAGAGGAAAGATAACGACCCTAGCGCATCACTCCCAGCGCGATCGTCAACAGACCCAGCACCAGATTCAACCCGATCATCTTCCGGATCCCGTCCAGCGCCGCGACCTTCGTCGGCCGATCCTCCGCCGTCCGGAACTGCTTGTACGGCCCAAAGAAAATCGCCAGAAAAATCGCGCCCATCGCCAGGCCCAGAGTCAACATCGCATGGATCGGCCAGGGCACGCCCGCCATCCCACCGTAGATCCCGAACAACATCGCCAACCCGGTCAGGATCGACAGCGGCATCGCATGCCACACGATCAGGAAAAACCGTCGAAAAACCGCCGTATGCAACGCCACACGCTCCGCCGGTTCCAACACTGCCAGGCTCGGCCTCAGCACGACATACGCAAAAAACATTCCGCCGACCCAAAGCACGACCGACAGCACATGCACGATCTTCAGCGCAACCAACCAGTTCATCGCAACAATCCCATCAGTTCATCAAGTAACGCCCGCGTCTCGGCCGCGGCGGTCGAACGAGGCACGGTTTCTGTCACACCCAGCCCCTCGGCGAAAGCCGTGGCAAACGCGGTGCGATTGCCCAGACTGACCGCCAGCAACGGCAACCCTCGCCCAATCAGCCGTTCGGCGATCGTGTCGCGCAGCTTCGAACTCGGCGGCACCCGATTGAACACGATCGCGGCCCGCCGCTTTTCGTCCGCCGCCAGCTTCAACGTCCCCTCCGCCGCCCACGCATCCGGCTCACTCGGCTGTATCGGAATCAGAACCAGATCGGCGCCGCGAATGGCCAGACGCGCATCGGTGTCGATCTGGGGCGGCGTGTCGATGATGACGATGTCATGCTCCTGACGCAGCCGCTGCAACTCCGCCGCCAACCGCCATCCCGACACGTCGGATAAGGTCAGCGGCACCGCCGGCTTCTCCCGCGCGGACCGCACGCCGAACCAGCGCGTCAGACTGCGCTGCGGATCGATGTCCAGCAGCGCCACGCGCCGCCCACCGGCCAGACAAGTCGCCAGATTGGCCGCGAGCGTCGTCTTGCCGGTCCCGCCCTTTTGCTGCGCCACCGTGATCACGAACGCCATATCGGTCACCTCTCCACCAATGCCCGCGCGCAGAGGATCAGATGCGGCAACAGGAAACCAGCGAAGTCTTTATGGAGCCATGCCCGCTTGTCGCAAAAACGCCACATGCCGCGCCAGCAAGCCAGGCGCCAGCGGCGATTGCTCCATCAGTTGGGACAAACTGAAATGCGGGTTCAACGTCATCAGCCTATCCGCGACCTCCCGCGCCGCCGCCAGATCGCCCATCCCAACCAAGGCCCCGGCCAATACCCGCAGGTTGGGGATCAACAAACCGTTGCCGCTGGCCGATCGCCGCCCCCACGCCACCGCCTGTTCATACTCACCCGCCGCGTAATGCCCCAGGCCCAGCGCAAATTCCGCGAAGAACCCCTGCGGATCGTAGGGGGAGCACGTCATCGCATGCTGCGCATGATCCAATGCGACCTTTCCGTCGGCGGACCAGCCCTGCACCACGCTGCTTAGCGTCCAGGCGATGAACGATGTCGGCCCCGCCGCCCGCGCCCGTTCCATATAGTACCGCGCCGACCCCAGATCGCGCCGCGTCATCGCCAGCATGAAGCCGTGCACGGACAGGGCGACCGGATCGGAATGCGTGCGTTCCAACGCGGCGGTGGAAAACCGCGTCGCGTCCTCGACATCCTGTGCGGCAGCGTTGGACCACCCCTGCGCGATGCGCAGCAAATGCCACATCGCGGCGTGGGAACAGGCCGGCCCGTGCAACGGATCATAGGCCATCGCCTGTTGCAGCATGCCGCGGGCCAACTCGAAATCCGATCGCCGCAGCGAGTACATCAGATTGAACGCCTGCAGGACCAGATCGTAGCAGGTCATGCTGTCGGGATGCAGCCACTTGGCGCGAGTCAGTTCCTCATGTCGCAGAGCCGGAGCAAAACACGCCACGATATCGCCCACGACACGGTCCGTCGCATCCAGCAGCAGTTCCGCCTCCGCCTCGAACCGCCACGGCCGGATCAGCTTACCGGTGGCGGTCTCCAACAGCTCCGCCGTCAGAGTCATGCGTGCCCCGACGCGACGCAGCCCACCGGTCAGCAGAAACCGCACCCCCAGCGCGGCACCGATCTCCCGCCGATCCAGCGGAGACTCCGCATAGGCCAGACTCGCGCCATGCCCGATCACCAACAAATCCTCGATGCCGGCCAGCCGATGCACCACCGCTTCAACGATGCCGTCGGCAAACCAGCCATCCTCCGCCGCTGTGGACTGAACCCGAAACGGCAGCACGGCGATCGACGGCCGATCGTCCGGCAACGACGGTGCCCCAGCCAACGCGAAACGCGGCGGCGCGCTTGTCGCCACGCGGAACGCCCGCACCGGGCGGGAGACATGCTTCAGCGACAATTCACCCAGATCCGCCAATTCCACGCCGGAACGGCCCGACACCTGATCGGCGCAGGATTTTGAAACCACGATCCCGCCCGGCTCCGCCGCCGCCTGCAACCGCGCCGCCAAATTGACGTCGTCGCCGAAAATATCGTTCGGCTCCACGATCGCATTGGCGATGTTGATGCCGATGCGCAGCAGCAGCGGCGTCGCGCGCGGCTCGCCGGCCGCCTCCGCCAGCCGCTCCTGAATCCGCAACCCGCAATCCACCGCGTCGCCCGCCGCGTCGAACATCGCCAGGAAACCGTCACCCGTGCTCTTGACGATGCTGCCGACATGCGTGGCAATCGCGGGTTCCACGACATCGCGCATCAGACTCATCAGCCGCAAATGGGTCGGCAGCTCCGCGCGCTCCATCAACGCGGTATAGCTCGCAAAATCCGCCGACATCACCGCCACCAGCTTCCGCAATCCGCTCGATGGAGTAACATTCGCGCCGCCCGACGCCATCGCTCGCTCCTCCCCCACCTGTCGCCACAAACGCCGAACCGGATTAGAATCCAACCCGACAGACAATACCGGAGCAATGTCCATGACGACGCCGCTGGCTGGCATCACCGTGCTCGATTTCGGGCAAATCTACCAGGGACCCTATGCCACGTTCCTGATGGCAAAAGCCGGCGCCAACGTCATCAAAATCGAACCACCGGGAGGAGAACCGCTGCGCCGCCGCGTGCTCGCCACCGGAGAGGGCGATACAACCCTGCCCATGGCCATGCTGAACGCCAACAAGCGCGCCATCACCCTGAACCTGAAAACCGACCGCGGACGCGCCCTGCTGCGGGAACTCGTCTCCCGCGCCGACGTGCTGCTGGAAAACTTCTCCCCCGGCACGATGGACGATCTCGGCGTCGGGTACGAGGTTCTGCGCGCGGTCAATCCGCGTCTGGTCTATGCCACCGGCACCGGGTTCGGCATCTCCGGCCCTGATCGCGACAACCTCGCCATGGACTTCACCATCCAGGCGGCGTCCGGCATCATGAGCGTGACCGGCCAACCCGACGGCCCGCCCACCAAGGCCGGCCCGACGCTGGTCGATTTCATGGGCGGCATCCATCTGTATGCCGCCGTCATGACCGCCCTGTTTCAACGCGACCACACCGGCGAAGGCCAGATGGTAGAGGTCGCGATGCAGGAAGCGGTCTACTCCTCACTCGCGGCGAGCTACGATTACAACTTCCGCACCGGCAAAATCCCGCCCCGCGCCGGCAACCGTCAGGCCGGCCTGTCCAGCGCCCCGTACAATACCTTTCCCACCACAGACGGCCACGTCGCCGTCCATGTCGTCACCGAAGGCCATTGGACCAACCTGCTGAAAGCCATGGGCCGCGAAGACCTGAACGACGATCCGCGCTTCAAAACCAACCCCGACCGCACCAAACACATGGCGGAAACCGAAGCCGTGGTCTCCGCCTGGACCAGCACCATGGACAAGATGTCCGTCGTCGCCGCCGCCAAGCGCTACAAGATCCCCTGCGCCCCCGTGCGCAACGCGATCGAGGTTATGAACGACGCCCACATGCACGAACGCGGCATGCTGGAACGGATCGAACACCCGTCACTCGGCCCGATCGTCGTCCCTAACTCCCCCCTGCGCCTGCACGGTGCCGACAAGGTTCCCACCGCCCCCAGCCCCCGCCTCGGTCAACACAACGACGCCATCTACGGCGATTGGCTCGGCCTTGGCCCCGAAGGCGTCGCCGAACTCCGCCGAGACGGCGTCATCTGATTGTCATCCCGCATACCTCTCCCGGAGAGGTATGCGGAGACGGTTGACCCCAATCGGCACCGGGGAACCGCCGGGGGTTTATTCTTGGTTTGCAGGGCCTGTTACGATAAACGGAGGCCGAATGCGGCCCGATGCCGCGTGCCGAACACCAGGAAAGACTGAATGCCAAGGACCGTGCTGGTCGTCCACGACCTACATCCCCACATGCTCGCCCTCCGGTATCACCTCAACAACCTCCTCGGCGATCAACTCCTGAATTTTCCGGAAGGATCGATCAACAGCCCGGCCAATGTCGGCGACCTCGCCCGCGCCGTCGCCGCTTCGCCGGACACTCGCGTGGTCTGCTGCGAACTGGTGTAACCCGCGCGCGCGCCGATCGGCGATCTCAATCTGCGTTCCGTCGTCCCGGTCGCGCATCCGATCCAGCAAACGCTGCGGCGCTACGAAAACTGGGCGCGCACCAAGGATTATCTGATCGACGGAGCCACCGACGCCAACGGTCGCCCGGTCGTCGATGCCCCCCGCTTCGTGGCCGAAGCGATCGAAAAGCAGGCGGTGCTGTATCCCCTGGCGAACTTCCATCTTGGCCTCCTGTCCGGCGGGCGAGCGGATGTGGACCCGACGACGGCGGCACAGGTCGGGCAGACGCTGGTGGAGGAAACCCGCGCGCTGCTGGTCGATTTTCCGCACATCTCGCTGCCCATCGTCATGCTTGAAGTCGCGCAGGTCGGCGCGGCGCCGCAAACTCCGATGAACCTGGGCTTCGACACCGCGAACGAGCTGCTGGCCCATCTCACGGACTGGCAAAAGCGCTTTCCGCCCGATTTGTTCGCCACCCTGTGCGCCGTCAACGCCCCCGATCTGACCTTCTTCGACGCCGTCGCGCGCGGTTTCGTCGACCGGGCGCCGCTGTCCGCCGAAAAGCGCGCCGCGGTGCTGAAGGTGATCGACGAAGCGGCGGAAATCACCCAACACCGTCTGACCGGCGCCGTGCAGGTCACCACGCCGCCGGCATCGCGCCGATCCGGCCTCGCCGGTTCGTTCGTCGAAGCCGATCCCGCCCTGGGGTGGCGTCTGCGCCCGAACGGCGCGCGCGACATCGTCATTCTCGGCCGCGATCTGGTGATGGATACCGACGCCGCCGGCTGCCGCCCGGTCATCGGCCAACCCGCGATGGGGGAGAAAACCGTCGCCGTCTACGGGTGTTCGACCATGTACGGCTGGTCGATCGCGGCGGAAGAAACCGCCTGCTCCGTCCTGCAATCCATGCTGCCGACCTGGCGGGTGGAAAATCACGGCGTCCCCGGCTACGGCCAGAACCACAACATCATCCAGTTGGAACGCAACAGCCGCTGGGAGAGCGCCGAATTCGTCACCTTCGGCTGGATCGGCGACCATCTGCGCCGCAACGTCGCCGACGTGTCCCACGTCAAGCTGATCCAGTACTCGATCCCGCACGACTCCCCGGTGGAGGTCTATCCGCGCGCCGGCCTGACCCCGACCGGGGCGTTGGAAGTCCGCGCCGTCCCCGCCAAACGCCCGGAACTGCTGACCATCGACGTGCGTGAGTTCGAGACCGACATCTATTACCGCGAACTCGTCTGCTTCCATCTGTTCAAGCGCGCGCACGAGATTGTCACCGAAAACGGCGGACATTTCTTTGTTACATCGCTGTGGGAAGTTCCCTCGGAACAAATGCAGCGCTGGTTGGCCGATGCGGGCATTCCCTGGTTGAACGCAAGCCTGCACGGAGAGGAATACCAAAGCCTGCCTGACGACGGCCATGCCAACGCGAAGGCCCACCGCATCTACGCCGAAAAAATGCACGCATACCTGATGGCTCACACGAACCGGCAAAAAGGCACGACCGAAGCATGAAAACGGTTATCGGCATCTCCGGCCTGTACCATGATTCCGCCGCCGCCGTGGTGCGCGGCAACGATATCCTGGCGGCCGCGCAGGAAGAACGCTTCAGCCGAACGAAGCACGACCCGCGGTTTCCGCGGCTGGCATTGGAATACTGCGTGTCCCAGGCCGGCGGACGCGACGCGGTCGATGCGGTCGCGTTCTATGAAGACACAGTCCTGTCATTCGATCGCGTGCTGAAGAACGCCATCGAATCCGCGCCCGGCACCGAATCGATCTGGCCGCTCGCCGCCGCATCGCAACTCGGCCAGAAATTCGCCCTGCCCGCGCGCCTCGGTGCCGCCGTCGGCCCCAAGGCCGCCGACAACGTCTTCCTGGTCGACCACCACACATCCCACGCGGCCTCGGCCTTCTATCCCTCCCCGCATGACGACGCCGCCATCGTCGTCGTCGACGGCATCGGCGAATGGGCGTCGACCACCGTCGCCCTGGGCAAGGCCAACCGCATCGAGTCGCTGTCGCAGATTTCCTATCCGCACTCCCTCGGCCTGCTGTTCAGCGCCTTCACCTACCATTGCGGCCTCAAGGTCAATTCCGGCGAATACAAGCTGATGGGCCTCGCCCCCTATGGCGAACCGCGCTACGTCCAGCGCGTGCTCGACACCCTGATCGACCTGCGCGAAGACGGCTCGTTCCGGCTGAATACAGAATATTTCGCCTTCATGACGTCCGACACCATGACCAATGAAGCGTTCGAGGCCGTGATGGGCTGCCCGCGTCGGGAACCGGAAAGCCAGTTGACCGTCGAGTACATGGATATCGCCGCATCCTGTCAGGCGATCATCGACCTCGCGATGCTCCGCATCTCCCGCCACGCGCTGAAGCTGACCGGCAGTCGCAACCTCTGCCTCGCCGGCGGCGTCGCGCTAAACTGCGTCACCAACGGTAAGCTGCTCAAGTCCTTGCCGGAGATGGAAAACATCTGGATCCAGCCCGCCGCCGGCGACGCGGGTGGTGCCCTGGGCGCGGCCCTACATGTCGCCCACGCCGCCTGGAACGAACCCCGTCAAACCGGCTCCGGCCTCCGCGACGCTCAAAAGGGCAGTCTGCTCGGCCCCGACTATGCGCCCGACACCATCGAACAGGCATTGCAGGAGGCCGGCGTCGTCTACCACCGCGCCGCCGACACCACCGACCATGTCGAACGCGTCGCCCGCGCTTTGGCCGACGGCCTGATCGTCGGCCGCTTCGACGGAAGGATGGAATTCGGCCCGCGCGCGCTGGGTAATCGATCCATCATCGCCGATCCCCGCCGCCCCGACGGGCAAACGCATATCAACCTGCGCATCAAGTTCCGCGAAAGCTGGCGCCCCTTCGCCCCCGTCGTGCTCGACGACAAAGTCTCGGAGTATTTCGAGATGGAGAAGGAAAGCCCCTATATGCTGCTGGTCGCCGACGTGCGCCAGCACCTGCGCCACTCCGTCGACTGGTCGAACTTCCGCGACGGCGACGCCGACATGATGAAGGTGCTGAACCAGCCGCGCTCCACCCTCCCCTCCATCACCCATGTCGATTACAGCGCCCGCGTGCAGACCGTCGATGCCGAACGCAACCCGGCCTTCCACCAGTTGCTCAGCCGCTTCAACGCACTGACCGGCTGCCCGGTGCTGATCAACACCTCATTCAATCAGCGCGGCGAGCCCATCGTCTGCGAACCCGCCGACGCCGTGCGCTGCTTCATCAACACCGGCATCGACGTGCTGGCCATCGGACCGTTCGTGGTCTTCAAGTCCGAGCAATCGGCGGAGATCAAGGCGCAGGAAGGAAAGATCGAATATGAGCTCGACTGACGACCAGGCCGCCGCCGGCTTCTTCGCGGAGTATCTGTTGCCGCTGAAACGCGCCAACGAACGCCGCGGCGTGCACTACTTCACCACCGGTGCCGACAAGGCCAAGGACAGCTATTGGGAACCGATTGCCTCACGCAACGGCGGCATCCGCTCCCTTAACGCCGCCGCCTGCGACGGCGCCGCGCTCATCAAACAGCTCGGCGATTACTGGACCGAACGCAACCAGGTGCAACTGACCCGCCTTTTTCCGGCGCTGGAAACCCTGCGCCAGGGCGCGAGCAAGCCGGCGGGCGACGACCAACAGGCGGTGCTGACGGATTTCATCTATCCGTTGCACTAAAGCACCAGAGTCGCCTCCATCACCTCGGGATCGTCCGGCAGCCGCCGGACGGTAAACCCCAAAGCACGCACGAATTTCAGCATCGGCGCGTTATCCGCCAGTATCTGACCCACGACCTCCCGAAACCCGTGCGCCCGCGCCCAGTCCAACAGATGGCGCATCAGGGCCGATGCCAGACCTTTCCCCTTCATGTCGGGCTGCACGATCACCGCGAATTCCCCGCAATCCTCCGCCGACTCCCGCGCCAGACGCGCGACACCGACCGTTTCCGCAGTCGCCGACCGAACGGCGACAAAGGCGATTTCGCGGGCGTAATCGACCTGTGTCAGTCGCGCCAACTGCTCCGCCGGCAATACGCGCAGGGCGCTGAAAAACCGAAACCGAATGTCCAGCGGCGACAAACGGGCAAAGAACGCGGCATGGGCGGCGGCGTCCTCCGGACGGATCGGGCGAATGATCAGCGCATCGTCGCCGTCGCCCCAGCCCGCGATCAGATCGGCGGGATACGGCATGATGGCCAAAGGCTCCGCCGCCTTCCCCGCCGCCCGCAGCTGGATGGAACCGGCCTGCAACGCCGCGATCTCCGGGAAATCGACAATCGCCTGGCTCACCCGCACCAACGCCTCCGCCGCCGCCTCGCACCCCTCCGCCAAATCCCGCGCCAGAGTCATGTTCAGCGGCGGCAACCCGACCGCGGCACCGAACCCGATCGTCGGCCCGAATTCGGGATCGTCCCGCACTGTTATGGAATCGGCATACGGAGCGCCAACGCCATACAACGACAGCACCGTTGCCGAGTCCGCCGAGCACAGCACGGTTTGACCGGCGGCGCGCGCCGCGGCGAACAGCCCCGCCACCCGCGCGCGGTCCGGCGCCACGCTCAACACCAGCCGGTCCGGCAATTCCCGCGCCGCCAGACGGTTCCGTCGATCGCGGGTCAAATGCAGGAAGGCTCGCGCCGCCCCTTCCGGCGTGGCGAACACCGCCACCCCTTGCTCCGCCAACGCCCGCCGCCGCGCGGCGCCGGTCGTTTCGCCCAGGGCGCAGACCAACAGAGGCGGCGCGCGGTCGACCGATCCAAAGACGGGCACATCCCCGTCGGGGGCCAACACCGCCAGAACACCGCCGACATCCGGGGTCGCCAAAGCCCGCGCGACTCCCGACGCGACGGACGCCGTCTCCACCGCGACGACCGATCCCAGGCGCAGGCCCAACCGCAGCACCGCGTCCGCCGCCAACCGCGTCGGCCCCCACGCATTGCCGACGATCGCCACGCATTCCCCACGTGCCGGGCGCGACCGTGCCAGGGTTTCCGCGGCCGACAGCAAATCCTCCAGACTTTCGACATACAGCACGCCGGCCCGCCGCAGCGCCGCCTCGAACACCCGATCCGCCCGCCCCTCGGGATCCGCCCACCGCCCGCCGGAGCGCATGGCCACCACCGGACGCAGCCGCGACGCCGCGCGCGCGGCCGACAGAAAGCCGCGACGGTCCTTCACCGCGTGCACGTCGAGCAGGATGGCCCCAGTCCCGGCATCGCGCGACAGCCAATCCAGCGCCGCCGCAAAACCAAGATCGGCTGCTCGGCCCAGACCGATGACATGGCTGAAACCGACGCCATTCGGCCCCGCCCAATCGATAATGGTCCGACATAATCCCGCCGACTGCGACACCAGCGCCAGCCGCCCCGCCGGGGCTGGCAGATGCCCATTGGTCGCGTTAAGCCCAATTGCGGTTGCCGCCAGACCGAATGCGTTCGGCCCGATCACCCGAACCCCTGTCCGCAGCGCTGCCGCCGCCACATCGGAGTCCGGTAAACCGGGCGCGTCACTCGCCACGATGGCGGCGAAACAGCCGACCGCCGCCAACGCCTCCATCGCCGCGATCACTCGTTCCGCCGGTTCGGCGATGACCGCCAGATCGATACCGGACGCAACTTTAGTACTGATCGTGCCCGCAAACCCTGCCAGCAACAGATTGGCATGGATCAACCCGCCCAACCCCGTCTCGGCGCCCAACAGCGCGATCGATCCGGGGTGGAACAGACGTTCGGGATCGAAGCGCCCCGCTTGTGCCAGTCGAGGAATGGACATACCCCCGGCATAAGGGGATTGGCTGCCCGCGCCGCAAGCGGCAACATGTCCGCAATCGCGCATGGAGACGGATAATGGTGGATCGTTCGAACTGGGACCCTGAAATGGCGGCCTTCACCGCGCTGGCGGAAGCCGAGGCGGCCAAATACCCCCCCGTCAAGGCGGAACTGCCGTTGGAGCCCCACCGACGCATCAACGACCTGTTGGGTATGCGCACCGCCGTCGGTGGGCCGACCATGGCGGACTCCACCGACCGTTGGGTTTCCGCGCGCGGGCGGCGCATTTTCTGCCGCGTCCATCGCCCCGCCGCCGACCCGCAAGCACCGACGCTGGTGTATTTCCACGGTGGCGGCTGGGTCTGGGCCAATGTCGATACCCATGACCGCATGACCCGCGAGTATGCCGCCGCCGGGCAGGTCAACGTCGTCAGCGTCGACTATGCACTGTCGCCGGAAGCAAAATTCCCGCAAGCCTTGGAAGAATGCGCCGCCGTCGTGCGCTTCCTGGCCGAATCCGGCGCCGATTGGGGGTTGAACCCCACCCGCCTGCTGCTGGGCGGCGACTCGGCCGGCGGCAACCTGGCCCTGGGCACCGCGCTGCTGCTGCGTGACACAGGCGGCCCCGCGCTACGCGGAATTCTCGCGAACTACCCTGTCTCCGACAGCCGCTTCGACACGCCCAGCTATCAGGCCTATGGCGCGGGCGGCTATGGGCTGAACCGGGAGCGGATGGTGTTCTACTGGCAGGTCTATTGCGCCCACGATGCCGATCGGCTGAACCCGCTGGCCGCGCCGCTGCGCGCCGACCTGACCGGCCTGCCGCCGATCCTGGTGCTGCTGGCGGCACTTGACGTGCTGCGCAGCGAGGGCGAGGCCCTGGTGGAAAAACTGCGCGCCCAGGGCGTTCCGGTCGAAACCCAAACCTTCGCCGGCGTCGTACACGGCTTCCTGCGCGCGACCGAAACCGTCACCAAGGCCCGCGACGCCATCGCCGCCGCCGGTGCCTGGATGAAAAAGATCGGCTGATCGTCTTCCCCACCTCCCTCGCAGCGGGGGAGGTGGGAACACGCCGGCGTCGCGGACGAAGGCCCGCAGCTAGTCCAAGGATACTTCCGGATATCCCGCCGCCGCGACTGCGTCGCAGCGCTGGCGGAACGCCGGATGGCCGCCGCTGTAGCGCATGACCTTGCGCACTTCTTTACCTTCGACGTTGCGGTTGATGCCGGTCATCCACGAATCGACCTCGGTAAACAACAACCCGTCGTTGGTCGCGATGACGTGATCCGTCCAGCCTTTGGCCGCCTCCGGCGTCGCGTCGATGCGTGTTTTACCGTTCTCGTTCGCATGGCGGATGAGGGCGGTGACCCAGTCGGAGGTATATTCGACGGCGCGCGGGAAATTACCCAGCCCTGCATGCGGGCCCATTACCATCATGAAGTTGGGGAACCCGTCGACCAGAATACCCAGGAAGGTAACGGGACCGTCGCTCCATTTGTCCTTCAGCGACACGCCGCCCGTCCCGCGAATGTCGATCCGATCGAAGGCGCCGGTGATCGCGTCAAACCCGGTCGCATAGACGATCATATCGAACTCATAATCGGCGTCCGACGTCCGAATGCCGTTCGGCCCGATGCTTTCGATCGGCGTCTCGTTGAGATCGACGAGTGTGACGTTCGGCTGGTTGTAAACCTCGAAATATCCGCTTTCCAACGGAACGCGCCGCATGCCGAAGCCGTGATTTTTCGGAACCAGCTTGTCCGCGACGGCCGGGTCCTTGACGCGCTCGCGAATTTTGCGCGCGAGGTAATCCGACATCAGCTTGTTGGCGTCGCGGTCCATCAGAACATCGCGGAAATTGCCCATCCAGATGCCGAAGCCGGGTTCGCCGTAAAGCTTTTCCCAGAACGCTTCCCGTTCGGCCTCGGTGACCTCGAACACCGAACGCGGGTCGGTGGCGTGGATGAAACAGCCGACGGTTTCCTGACAGCGCGCGAAGATATCGTCGTAATTCTCGCGGATTTTCCGCATTTCCTCGGGTGTGACCTTGGAGTTGTGCAACGGGGCGGACCACTGCGCGGTGCGCTGGAACACGGTCAGGTGCGCGGCGGTTTTCGCGACTTCCGTGATGGTCTGGATACCCGTCGCGCCGGTGCCGATCACCGCGACGCGCTTGCCCGCGAAGCTGACGGGTTCCTTGGGCCAGTTATGCGTGTGGCAGGATTGGCCCTTGAAGCTCTCGACGCCGGGGATGCGCGGCAAGGTGGGTGCCGACAGCACGCCCACCGCGGTGATCAGCAGACGCGCCGTTTGTTGGCTGCCGTCGTTCAGCGTGATTTTCCAGAGCCGGCTGTCTTCCTGATAATGCGCCGATGTAACGACCGTGCTGAACTGGATGTCGCGCCGCAGGTCGAACCGATCGGCGACGTGGTTCAGATAGCGCTCGGTTTCCGGCTGGCTGGCGAAATGCTCCTCCCAGTCCCACTCGTTCAGCAGTTCCTTGGAAAAGGAGTAGCCATAGGTCCAGCTTTCCGAGTCGAAGCGCGCGCCGGGATAGCGGTTCCAGTACCAGGTTCCGCCCACGCCGGACCCGGCTTCGAATACCCGGACCGTCATGCCAAGCTCGCGGAGCCGATAGAGTTGATAAAGGCCGGAGACGCCGGCGCCGATGACGATCGCGTCAAAATCGGGGGCGGTCTTCACCGCCGGTCGACGCACGGCTTTGGTCACAACATTCATCGCGGATCCTCCCTTTGATACCTTATCGGCTTACAATCCGGCACCAGCGTCGCCCAGTCCCTGCCCCATGACAAGGCCTTGAAAAGCCGGAAGGCCGTGATCGTTGACCACCACTTTCCAGCCCATCATTGCAGAACAGACTTCGACGCTACTCCGCCGCCATTGCCTTTTCGGATTCAAATCGAAAGCCCTTGTAGCCTTCCCCAACCACTTCTTCGCAAATCCGGCGATACCTGCCGACACCCGCGATATAGGGCATGAACAGACGCGGCTTGCCCGGAATGTTCGCGCCCATGTACCAAGAGTTCGCCTGCGGAAACAGGGTCTTGTACGCGACTTCCTGAACGTGATCCACCCACTCGTCTTCCGCGGCACGCTCAGGCTCGATCAGCGCAAGACCTTGATCGCGCATGTGGATGATGGTGTCGGCGACCAGATCCACATGCTGCTCGATCGACGTGATCATGTTGCTTTTCACCGACGGGCTGCCGGGACCGGTGATCATGAACATATTCGGGAACTGCTCGGTCATCAGGCCGAGGTAGGTCCGCGGTCCCGCCGCCCATTTGGTCTTCAGTTCCAGACCGTCGCGGCCGCGAATGTCCACGTTGAACAGAGTGCCGGTCATGGCGTCGAAGCCTGTCGCGAAAACGATGGCATCGAATTCAAAAGCGCGCCCGTTCACCGTCAGCCCTTGCGGTGTCAGCCGCTCGATCGGTGTCTGGCTGATGTCCACCAACTCGACGTTGTCGCGGTTATAGGTCTCGTAATATCCGGTATCGACGCACAGCCGCTTGGTGCCGATGGGATGGGTCTTCGGGCACAATATCTCCGCCGTCACCGGATCCTTGACCGTCTGGCGGATCTTGTTGCGCACGAACTCCGCCATCGTGTCGTTGGCTTCGCGGTTCGTCATGATGTCGTTGAAGGCACCCAGGAAGCCGGAACCGCCAAGCTGCCAGCGCTCCTCATAGGTCGCCAACCGCTCTTCCTCACTGACCTCCAACGCCGATTTATCGTTAAGCTCGCGCAAAACGCCGTTCGGCATGTAACGCATTTCCTCGCGCTTGCCGGGGTAGCCATTTTTCCAGGTGTTCGCGTAGTCCTCCGTCATCGGATGGTTGCGCGACGGGATGGTGAAATTCGCCTGACGCTGGAAAACGGTCAGATGCGCGGCTTCCTTGGCAATCACCGGAATCGCCTGAATGGCGGACGAACCCGTGCCGATGACGGCCACCCGCAAACCGGCGAAGCTCACCGGCTCATGCGGCCAGCGGCCGGTGTGATAGGTTTTGCCGGCGTAGTCCGACAAACCCTCGAACTTCGGAATCTGCGCGGTGGAGATGCAGCCACCGGCCATCACGAAATGCTTTGCACGAACCTTCTCACCCGTGCTTGTTTCGATCTTCCACAGCCGCAGAGCCTCGTCATAATGCGCGGCGCGCACTTCGGTCTCGAAGTTGATATGCGCGCGCAGACCAAATCGGTCGGTCACATGATCGGCATAGGCGCGGATGTCGGCATGGCCGGAGAATTTTTCCGGCCAGTTCCACTCCTGCTGCAACGCGTCGTCGAAGCCATAGGAATACTGCATGCTTTCCACGTCGCAGCGCGCGCCGGGATAGCGGTTCCAGTACCAGGTGCCGCCCACGCCGTCGCCACGCTCAAAACAGCGCGTGGAAAGGCCCTGCTTCCGCATGCGATGCAGCAAATAGAGGCCGGAGAAGCCGGCGCCGACGATGACGACATCGACGGTAGAAGCTTGGGTGGCGGGTGTCGGCATGGATCGGTTCCTTGAACTATGGCGCGAGCGTAGCAGGTTCGGCCGGATGGTTTAGCCTCTTGGGGCACAGATTTCCTCGTAGGCTGGCCTCAGCGATGGCGTCCGGTCAAGCGTCCGCTCGCCGCGCCCGACGCGAAACCGGCTACAGATACTCGTCGGCCAGCGCCAGATCGCGAATTTCGCTCACGGTGCCGCTGCGACGTACCTCTCCGCCACGCATCACATAACCGCGCGTTGCGAGCTTCAACGCCGGACGCGCCATCTGTTCGGTCATCAGCACCGTCGTCCCACGCGCCCGCAATTGCAGAATTGCATCGCTGATCTGCTGAATCCAAACCGGTGCCAAACCCAAAAACGGCTCATCCAGCAACAACAACCTCGGAAAACTCGCCATCGCTCGGCTCAAAGCCACGATCTGCTGCTGACCGCCCGACAACTGACCGGCCGGTTGCTTCTCTCGGTCCACCAGCAGCGGAAAGACCGAACGCAGCCAGTCCAGCGCTTCCTTCTGCTTCGCCCGCCCCAGACCGAACGCGCCGGACAGAACGTTGTCGGTCACCGACAAGGTCGGGAACACACGCCGTCCCTCCGGCGAGTAACCGATGCCCAGACGCGCGCGCCGTTCGCACGGGGTTGTCGCCAGGTCCTTGCCGTCGAACACGATGCGCCCGCCCGACGGAGACACCAGACCGATGATCGCGTTGATCGTGCTCGACTTGCCCGCGCCGTTGGCGCCGACCAGCAGAACCGTTTCACCCTCGGGCACATCGATCGAAACGCCCGACAAAGCCGTGATCCCGCCATAGCGGACATGAAGCGCGTCAATTTGCAGCAGCATCAGTGCGCCTCCTCGGAATCGCCCAGATAGGCGGCGATGACATCGGGGCGCGCCAGTACCTCGGCCGGCGAACCGTCGGCGAGCAGCACACCCGCATCCAGCACCAGGATACGCGGGCACAGCCGACGAATCAGATCCATGTCATGCTCGATGATCAGCACGCTGCATTTGCCGGCCGAACGGGCATGCGCGACGAAGGTGTCAACGTGGTTTCGCTCCACCCGTTCCAACCCCGCCGCCGGTTCATCCAGCAGCAGCACGGATGGCGAAGTCGCATAGGCCATCACGAGGCCGAGCATCTTCTGCAAGCCGTAGGGGAGTTTGTCGGATTGCTCGTCGAGGCGTTCCGTCAGATGGAACTCGTCCATCAGGTCTTCCAGCCCGGTCGGCATGCCGCGCTGACCGAACCTGATCGCCCGCAGAATATTTTCGCGCACCGAGACGCTTTTGAACGTGTTGGTCTGCTGGAAACTCCGCGACAGACCCAACCGACTGATCGCATGCGTCGGTTGACCGCTGATATCGCGCCCGTTCAGAAACACCTTACCGGCGGAAGGCGGCTGCCGGCCGGAGATGACGTTCACCAGCGTCGTCTTGCCCGCCCCGTTGGGGCCGATCACGCCAAGCAACCCGCCCGGTTCCAGGCTGAAGCTGATGTCCTGAAACACCCGCAACCCGCCAAAGCGTTTCGCGAGCCCCTCTACCCGCAATTCGCTCATGCGCGTGGCCCTCGCATGCGACGCCACAGCAGACGGGCCGTGCCAACAATCCCACCCCGCGCCACCAGGATCACGACAAGGATCAGCACGCCGTAAAGACCCTGAGCGTATTGCCCCTGCGTCCCGAACGCATGGGTCGCATAGACCAGCGCCACAGAACCGATGATCGGACCCAGGATCGATTCACGCCCGCCGATGATCGTGTAGGCGATGAAGTCGACCGCAATCGCCGAATCAAACGAACTCGGGTGCGCGGTCAGCAACATGTTGACCAGGGAATACCCGGCCAGCCCCGCCAGCCCGGCGGCAACCACGAAGCCCAGCGCCTTGTATCGCCACACGACCAGGCCGAGGCTCTCGGACAAGATTTCATTTTCCTCGATCGCCGCGAAATGCTGACGGAAATACCGCGTCAGCGCGACCGCGATCAGTGTGGCGATCAGCGCGATTCCGCAGGCGAACAACAGCACCTGCCGATGGCTGATCATCTCTGTCCCAAACAGAGTCACCGCGGGGATGCCGGCGATGCCGTTCGATCCCCCGGTCAGATCGGGCGTCTGGAACAGCAGCAATTGCATGATCTGCGACAGCACGAAGGTCACGAGCACGAAGTAGGTGCCCCGCAACCGCAGCACCAGCGCGCCCAGCGGCACGGCGACCAGCGCCGGCACAAGGAAGGCCGCGGCCGTCATCAGAAAGGCGTCGGTGATCTCGTACCGCCCCGCGATCGCGACCGTGTAACCGCCCAGCGCCATGAACGCCGGCGTCGCGAAGGTCAGCAGATTCATGCGCAGCATGATCCACACGCTCTGCGCCGCGATCACGCCGATCAGTGCGTGGTTCAGCACGGAATAGACCAGCACGCTTTTGGTCAGCAGCGGGATGATGAAGCAGACCACCGCGACCGCGATCGCGGTGGCTTCGTCCCATGCCAGCAACCGCTGGCGAGGAGCGAGTGGCAAGCGAGCCATGATCAAGCGCCTCGGATTTCGCGGCCCAGCAGGCCGGTGGGACGGAACACGAGCAGCAACAGCACCAGCGTAAACAGCACCAGCGCGCCGATCGAGCCGCCGAAGTAGACGCTTGAATAGGCTTCAACGATGCCGACGATAAAGGCCGCGAGCGCCGCGCCGCCCAGGCTGCCAAGCCCGCCCAGGATAACGGTCAGGAACGATGTCGCCAACACCGGATCGCCCACCCCCGGCGACAGCGCCAGGATCGGGGTCACCAACGCCCCGGTCAGCCCGGCGAGGCCGGTCGCCAGCGCGAAGGCGGCGGGGAACAGCAGTTTGGGCCGCATGCCCTGCGCCATCGCCACCTGCCGATCATCCGCCAGCGCCCGCAGTGCCCGTCCCAGATCGGTGCGGAACAGCACCAGCCACAAGGCAAGGATGGCGGACAGACAGATGCCGAGCACGATCAGGTTTTCCCGCGGTACATAGATCGGTCCGAATTGGATCGAACCGGACACGGGGAAGCTGAACTCCATCGACAACGGGCCAAACACCCGCAGCAGACCGTTCGACACGATCAGGTAGAGACCCAGCGTCAACATCAGCGTCGCCAGATGATCGTCGATCAGTCGTTCCAGCAGAAACAACTCGAACACCCATCCCAGCGCGGCCGTCGCGGCCACAGCGATCAGCACGGCCAGCGGATATGGCAGGCCGAGCAGACCGACGCAGGAATAGGCGACATAGCCGCCGATCATGTAGAAGCCGCCATGGGCGAAGTTGACGACGCCCAGGATGCCGAAGATCAGCGTGAAGCCCAGGGCGAGCAGTGCATACTGCGCGCCCAGGCTGATACCGATAACGGCCGCTTGCAGGAATTGTTCCACGTTCGGCGATCAGTTCGTCGGTTCGATCCGCGCGATACCGACTTCCTTACCGTCCTTGATGATGCCGACGCCGAAGGCAAAGAACAGCTCCTGGTTGATGCCGTACTGCTTCTGACCGGCCCACAGACCCTTGCCCATGTTCGGGTCCTCGACCGGCAGCTTGCGCAGTTCGGCCGCCACCTTGGCCGCGTCTTCCACCGTGCCGGCATTGACGATCGCCTTCATCGTCATGCGCGCGGCCGGCAAATTGCCCCACAGCGCCGTGCCGCCGACCGGTTCCTTGCCCAGCAGCTTGCGATAGATGTTGTCGATCTCCCGCATCTGGTCCGTCACGGCGACGGTTTCGAACCAGTAGAAGTCCTTCAGCACATCCATGCCGCCGGAGACGCGCAGGATTTCCTCGGTGCCCGGACCGCCCATGCGCCCGATCGGCCCCTTGAACCCGGCCAGCCGCAACTGCTTCACGATAACGCCCGCGTCGCCCGGCGGGGAGGAAGCGGTGTCGACCGCGTCGGGGTTGGTCGCCAGCAGGCGGGTGATGATCGGCGCGAAGTTCGTGGTGCCGCGCTGGTAATATTCCTCGGTCGCCTTAACCCCGTTGTTGCGGTAGGCAACCGCGTCAACGCTGGCGATATCGGTGCCGCCCTGATCGTTCGGCGCGACCAGCGCAACGGATTTGATCTGCGGGAAATGCTTCAGCGCATGCTTCACCATCGCGTCGGACCAGGTGCCCGGCCCGGGCGCGATGTGGAATACCAGAGGATATTTCGCTTCCAGGGCGTTTTTCGCGTAGGCGGCGTTCCAGGTCAGCTGCTCGTTCCGCGCGGCGACCGGCTTGATGCCGGTGGCTTCCGGGGACCCAACCGGCCCGATGATGATCTTGATGCCTTCGCTGGCCAGCGCATTCGCGCCCGCCGCCGCGCCGTCCGCGGTATATTTGCTGTCGTAGCTGACAACGACGATTTTGCACTTCTTGCCGTTGATCGTCACGCCGCCGGTCGCGTTGACCTCTGCCGCCGCCAGTTCGGCCGCGCCGGCCATTGCCAGGCCCCATTGCGCGGCGCCGCCGGACATCGGCCCCATCGCGCCGACCTTGGCTGTACAATCCTGCGCCTGCGCGGCGACCGTGGCAGCCAGCGAAAACGCCGCCGCGAGCAAGGTGACAGATGTTTTCATGTTCGGTTTCCCCCGAATGCGCGCCGGCGTTGCGGCGCGTCGTTTCCAATCCGAGGTTTAGAACGCTCCTCCCCCCCGTCAAGGGGGGCAACAAACCTACGGCACCGCCCGCCAGAATGGTGGACGCGTCCGCACCTGGTCCAGCAGGGACCAATCCCCCTGATCGACCACGTGCCCGCCGGGGAACGGCGGGCGCGCTTCCAGGCCGAGCGAGCGCAGGACACGCGCGTCGCGGTAGTAACACAGCAGAACGTTCCGGGTCAGGACCGCGAGCGGCACCCCACCCTCGGCGCGTAATCCCGCCGCCACTTCGCCCCGCCGGCCAACGTCAAGATCGGCGAACGACCCGCCGGCCCGTTCGCGCAAGGCGGCCAGCGCGGCGCGGACATGATCCGTATCGCGTTCGATACTGTTCAGCAGATCGGCGAAAATCGCGTCGTCATCGGCACCGGGCACGTTATACTTGGCGCTGGCCGGCACAATCATGCCGGCGAGGCAGCGCAAATCCGCAATCTCCGTCGCGGTCAGAGTCTCGTCGGTCATCCAGGCCTCAATCGAACAGGGTTGCCAGGCGTTGCTTGATCTGATCGGCGATGTACAGCGCCACCGCCTGGATCGTGGACGTCGGGTTCACGCCGCCGCCGGTCACGAACACGCTGCCATCCACGATAAACAGGTTCTTCACGTCGTGGCTGCGGCCCCACCCATTGACGACCGAACGCTCCGGATCGTTGCCCATGCGCGCCGTACCCAGCAGATGCCAGCCGCTGAGCGGCAACGGCCGCACCACGTCGACATGCCGAGCACCGGCGGCCTGCATGATGTCGCGGGCGCGGGCGACGGCGAAGTCCAGCATGCGGTTGGTGTTATCGCCGATCGTGTATTCGATCTTCGGGGCCGGGATGCCGTGCCGATCCTTCAAAACAGGATCGAGGGTGACGCGGTTATGTTCTTCGGGTAGGTCTTCCGAACAGACGCCGACGGTCAGACGATGACCCACCAATGCGCGGAAGGCATCGTGATGACCATCGCCCCATGGCACCAGACCCGCGGCTTCGGTGTTCACCGCTTCGGTCGCCACCGGCATCCCGCGGTTGAACTGAAGGTTGAAGCCGCGCACAAAATCGCGCGACGGGTCGGTTTCGTAGAATTCCTGGCTCCAGATACACAACGGCGGACCGCGATGCCCGTCCATCGGTTCGTCGACGTAACCGTATATCTGTGTCCAAGGGTGGAACATCAGATTTTTGCCGACCAGGCCGGATGAGTTGGCCAGACCGTTGGGGAACTTTCCGGACACCGAGTTCAACAGCAGCCGCGGCGTGCCGACGCCGTTGCAGGCAACGATCACGACCTCCGCCGCCTGGAACTGTTCGACATCGTTGGCGTCGTAATAAACGACGCCGTTGGCCATCCCGTCGGCACCGACGGTAATTTCCCTGACGCGGCAGTTTGTTCGCAGTTCGACGCCCGCGCGGATTGCATTCGGCCAATACGTGATATCGGTACTGGCCTTCGCCCCCTGCGCGCACGCCGGCGTACAATGACCCAAATTAATACACGGTGCTCGGCCTTCGTATTCCGTCGTCGCCAACACGGTGTCGGATGGCCACCAGTGCCAACCCAGCGTGTTCATGGTCCGCGCGATCTTGGTGCCGGTACGCCCCAACGGCAAAGGCGGCATCATCAACGCATGCGCCGGATAGGCCGGATCGCCCGCGAGGCCGGATGTCCCCATCATGCGGTCATTCTCGGTAAAGAAAGGCTCCAGCACGCGGTAGTCGATCGGCCAATCGTCCGCCACACCGTCCAAGGAGCGGACCTTGAAGTCCGACGGATGCAGCCGGGGATAATGCGCAGTGTACATCACGGTCGATCCACCGACGGCGTTGAAATTCACCACCTTGATCGGTGAAGCGTCGTCGTTGATCGGGTAATCGCTGGGACGACGGCGGATGTTCGGGCTGGTCGCGTAATCGCGAAACAATTGCGCCGCGTAATCGGTGCCGTTCGACGGGAAGTCGGATTGCTTCATCCAGTCGCCCTGTTCCAGACACAGGATGCGCATCTTCGTGTCGGCCAAACTCCAGGCGACGGCCGCGCCAGACGCGCCCGACCCAATGATCAGAACATCGACCTTATCGTTCATAGCCGCCCCCGCCTCTCCCGCTGGTTCGCCCGTCGGTTATACGCCGGACACGGACCGCGCGAAAACCCGCACCTGGTTCTGGTCCGGCCGGACATGACCGAGTAGCTTTCGCGCCGGCATTCACAGTAAGCGACAGGATAAACCGATGACCCAACCCGCATGGCGCGCCGATCGTCTTGCGTGGGGTCATGGGCCGCGACTGTTCGAGGTCTTTCTGGAACCGACCTGCCCGTATTCCGTTCGGGCATTCGGCAAGCTGGACGAATTGCTGGCGCTGGCGGGCGAAGACCGCATCACCGTTCGAATCCACCTGCAATCGCAGCCCTGGCATATGTATTCCGGCGTTATCGTGCGGTGCATTCTCGCCGCCTCGACACTGCCGGGCGGCAAGGCCGCCGCCAAAGCGGTCCTGGCGGCGGTGGCGGCGCATCGGGAGAAGTTCGAGTTCGAACGCCATTGCCGCGGCCCCAATCTCGACGCCACGCCCAATGACATCATCGCGCGTATCGAGGGTTACAGCGGCCTGAAACTGGCCGAGACCTTTGCGATCCCCGATCTGGACCGCGAGATCAAATCGCACTGCAAATACGCCCGCCAGAACGGGATTCACGTTTCGCCGACCTTTATGATCGACGGTCTGGTACAGGCCGATATCGGCAGCGGCGACGCCGTCGCCGATTGGGCGGGGCGTCTGTTGAACCGCTGACCCCTCGGGATCAGTACTCGTCGAAGATCCGTTGCAGCTCCGCCTTGTCGCGTGTCGTCGACAGGGCGAGCGCGAGCAGCACCGCGGCTTTTTGCGGGTTCAGGTTATCCGCCGCGATCGTCCCGTCCTCGTGATTGTTCCCAATGGCGAGGACCCGCCCCTCTCCAACGCGGGCGGATCGAACGACGACGACACCCTCCGCCACCAATGTCTTTGCAATTTCGGTATATGCGCCCAGCGCCCCCGCGCCGACGCCGGCAACGACGAGGCCGTCGGCCCCCAGATCGACCGCCGCGCGGGCGAGCGCTGGGTTGGCGCCGGTGTGGGGATAGAGGATTTCCACCATCGGCAGTCGATCGATGGTCTGAATATCGAATTCGGAAGCTGTCGTGTGGCGACGCCGAGCGGAGTGGTAGAAAACGATACGGTCGGCGTCGGCATAGCCGAGAACGCCGAGATCGCGGCCGCGGAACGTCTGCACCTGATAGGTCGATGTTTTCGTCACGTCGCGCGCGGCGATGATTTCGCTGTTGGTGACGGTGACGACACCCATGCCGGCGGCTTCGTCGCAGGCCGCGACGCGCACCGCGTTCACCAGGTTCAGATGGGCATCGGTGCTGAGCGCGGTGAAGGGTCGTTGCGCGCCGACGACGACAACCGGTTTATGCGTGCGCACCGTAAGGTTCAGAAAATACGCCGTCTCCTCCAGCGTATTGGTGCCCTGCACCCAGACGATACCGTCGATATCCTCCCGACGGGCGGCAGTGTCGAGGAAGCGCGCGAGCTTGCGAATATCCTCGTGCGTGCCTTGCGGATGCGGTGCCGCCTCATCGTAAACGATGTCGGCGAAGCCGTGGATTTCCGGCAGTTCGGCGACCATTTGCGGACCGGTCAAGGGCGGCTTGCCGCTGAGGCGGATGTTGTAGTGGGTCAGATCGAGACGATCGATGCCCTGGCTGGGTAACGTGCCCGGCCCCAACGACAGAAGAATACGGCGACGCTTGGGAACAGCCATTGTCGGATACTTTCATCTGCCACGAATGTCGGCAGCCTATCGCGATCGGTCTCGGCGAAGGAAGTCAAAACCGACCGTCGACAGGAAGAAAGTCGTGTGGCCGCCTGCTAAGATGCCAAGGCGCGCATGACGGCGATCAGGTCGGATTTACCCTCGAAGCCGATGCCCGGCAATTCCGGCATGACGACATGCCCGTTTTCCACCCGCACGCTGTCGGGGAAACCGCCATAGGGCTGAAACAGGTCGGGATAGCTTTCGTTGCCGCCCAGGCCGAGTCCGGCGGCGATGTTCAACGACATCTGGTGCCCGCCGTGCGGAATGCACCGCGACGGCGACCAACCGAACTGTTCCAGGACCTGAAGCGTGCGAAGATATTCGACCAGGCCGTAAGACAAGGCACAGTCGAACTGGAGGTAGTCCCGATCCGGGCGCATCCCGCCATAGCGCAGCAGGTTGCGCGCGTCCTGATGGGAAAACAGGTTCTCCCCGGTCGCCATCGGACCGGGGTAGAATTCCGAAAGCGCGGCCTGCAGGGCAAAATCGAGGGGGTCGCCGACTTCCTCGTACCAGAACAGCGGATACTCCCGCAGCATTTTGGAATAAGCGATTGCCGTTTCCAGGTTGAAGCGCCCATTGGCATCGACCGCGAGTTGCGCGTCGGAGCCAAGTTCGGTCAGGACGGCTTCGATACGGGCTTGATCCTCGGCGAGCGAGGCACCGCCAATCTTCATTTTGACGACGTTGTAGCCGCGATCCAGGTAGCTGCGCATTTCCGCCCGCAGCGCGCCGTTGTCTTTTCCGGGATAGTAATAGCCGCCGGCGGCATAAACGAAGACACGCGGATCGGCCTGACGGTTGTGCCTTTCCGCCAGCAGCCGGAACAACGGCTTCTGCTCGATCTTGGCGACGGCGTCCCACACCGCCATGTCCAATGTGCCGACGGCGACGGAACGCTCACCGTGACCGCCGGGTTTCTCGTTCACCATCATCGCGGCCCAAACCTTGGCCGGATCGAAATTATCGCGATTGGCATCAAGCAGCGTCTCGGGCACAGCATCCAGAATGCGGCCACGGAAACGTTCCCGGATCAGGCCACCCTGACCGTAGCGACCGTTCGAATTGAAGCCATAGCCGACAACCGGACGGCCGTCGCGCACGACATCCGTGACCACGGCGACCAGACTTGTGGTCATCTTGCTGAAGTCGATGTAGGCGTTTCGAATGGGGGACGCGATCGGCTGCGTAATTTCCCGAACATCGACAATACGCATTCTTTGTTCCTTGAATCAAACAAAGCCGAGCGGGGTGGCCGCTCGGCCTCTTTGGGTCAGACGAGGCCGGTGGCCGGCGCACCGTAAATTTTGTTACGCAGGCGCCGCATGCCGGAAATCCAGCGGTTGCGATCGCGGGTCTTGCGCTGCTCATACTCGTGCACGGTATCGTGCGACAGGATCATGAAGCGTTCGGCGATCATGGCATCCACGACGATCCGGGCCACTTCGGGCGCGGTCATGACGCCGTCAACACTGGCCGCGCCGGGCCGGCCGCTGGTCATGCCGGTCAGCACGGATTGCGGACACAGGACGGAAACGCCGATACCGCGGTCGCCATACTGAATGGCCAGATGTTCGGCCAACGAGACGGCGGCGGCCTTGGTGACGCCGTATGCCATGGAGTTCATCGAGGTCAGCAGGCCGGCGGCGGAAGCGGTATTGAGCAAGTAGCCCGATCCCCGCGCCAACATGCCCGGCACCAACGCGCGGGCCGCGAAGACATGGCTGAGCACATGAACACGCCAGTTCAGGTCCCAATCGGCGTCCGGCGCGCTTTCCATGCCGGCGCGCGAAATGCCGGCGTTGGAATAGAACACGTCCACCGGGCCATACTTGGCCTCGGCCGCGGCGATCAGCGCCTGAATGTCGGATTCCTTGGAAACATCGGTCACAACGGCGAGCCCGTCGATATCGGCCGCGACCTTCGCGAGCTTCTCGGCATTCAAATCCGCCACCACGACGCCGCGCGCGCCCGCCTCGGCAAAGGCGCGCGCCGTCGCTTCGCCGATCCCGCTTGCCCCGCCGGTCACGACGCAGACTTTCCCTTTAGGATGCATTTTTTATTCCTGAATTTTATCGAACACAGCGTGGGAGTGTCGCAGCGGCCGACCGGGATGACAACCCGCTCGACCGCTGACGCGAATATCTACCAGGTCGCCTTCTGGTCCTTCTTACGCTCTTCCCGCCGCAAGTAATGCTGACGAATGTTCTCCGGCAGGGTGTTGGGATCGATCGCCGCGCCGACCGTCAACTGCCGGTGCGCATGGCCCAATTGGTGAACCATGAAGGCATAGTTCATCGACGTGCGCCGCCCTTGGGCGTCCTGGGCGTGGTTGACCTGCGCCTTGGTCATGTTGAGCGTCCACGAGGTGTGCGCCGTCAACCGTTCGGCCAGATCGAGCGTGTATTTCTCCAGATCGGCGCGCGGAACGACTTCGTTGACCATGCCGTATTGTTCAGCCTTCGCCGCCGACAATTCCCCGGTCAGCAGCCACATCTTCGCTCGCCGCGGCCCGATCTCCCAGGGGTACGCGTAGAATTCGACGCCGGAACCACCCATCTTGCCGGACGTACACAGGAATTGCGCATCGTCGCTGGCGATAATCAGGTCGGAACACCATGCGAGCATCAGCCCGCCGGTCATGCAACGGCCCTGCACCTGGGCAATCATCGGCTTCGACATATTCCGCCAGCGTTCGGTAATCTCCAGGTAGATTTCCATCTCGCGGGAATGCCGCCCCTCCGCGCCCGGCTGATCGAAATTGGCCCAGGTTCCCACGACCGGGAAATCGCGCCAGGTTTTGCTCGCATCGCCCGACAGATCGTGGCCGGAGCTGAAATGCTGCCCGGTCGCGGCCAAAACGATGATCTTCACGTGCGGCTGACGCAACGCGTGATCGAATGCGCTGTTCAGGTCGTAGGTCATCTGCATGTTCTGCGCGTTGCGCTTTTCCGGGCGGTTCAACGTCACCCGCGCCACGCCGGGGCGCGGCTCGTCATACAGGATCGTTTCGAACGTCGGGAACGCGTCGTCGGACATGGTTGCCTCCTTGGAAATAGCATTGATGCGTCAATGGCTACACGGTTTTTTCGGCATGTCGAGCGGCCCGCCGCCGCCGACGATTGCGCGGGCCGCGCGTCGCCTGATAAGCCCTTTTGCAACAGGCCGGATCGGCCGTCCGCAAGGGGAACGAGCACACATGAGCCGCATCGACAGCGCGATCAATATCGACGACCTCAAGCGCATGGCAAAGCGCAAGCTGCCGAAGATCATGTTCGACTTCATCGAGGGCGGGGTAGAGGACGAGGTCGGGCTGCGCACCAATACCAACGCGTTCCGCGATCTGCGTCTGGTGCCGCGCTACTACGTCGACACGTCGAAGCGCGAACAGAAGTCCAAGCTGTTCGGCAACGATTTCGCCAGCCCGTTCGGCATCGCCCCGACCGGCATGGCCGGCGCATTCCGCAAGGACGCCGAGTTGTTCCTGGCTCAGACGGCGCGGGAAGCGAACATCCCCTATCTGATGTCCGGCGCATCGAACGCATCCATGGAACAGGGCGCGAAGCTGGCCGGCAAGAACCTGTGGTATCAGATTTACGGTGCTAAAAACCGCGCCTTTCAGCTCGATCTGGTCAGGCGCGCGACAGACCTCGGTCTGACCACGCTGGCGGTCACCTGCGACGTGCCGGTGGCTTCCAACAGAGAGCGCAACCGTCGCAACGGCTTCGTCCGCCCACTGCGCATGACATTGCCGACGATCCTTGAAGCGATGCTGCATCCGGGCTGGGTGATCAACTATTATCGCTCCGGCGGGCTGCCGATGCTGGGTAACTGGCAACCCTATGCCGACAAAACCGCCTCGGCCGACGATGTCGCCGGACTGTTCGCCAGCCAGACACCGGATGCCAGTCAGGTCTGGGGCGATCTGGAGGCCATTCGCAACGCCTGGGGCGGCAAGCTGCTGCTCAAGGGTGTGATGCACCCGGAAGATGCCCGCATCGCCCTCAACATGGGCGTCGACGGCCTGATCGTTTCCAACCACGGCGCTCGGCAGTTGGACATGATGCCCTCGCCGCTCGATATGCTGCCGATGATCCGCTCCGCCGTCGGGCCGGACGTGCCGCTTCTGCTCGACAGCGGCGTCCGCCGCGGCTCCGACATCGTCGCGGCGATGTGCATGGGCGCGGATTTCGTGCTGACCGGGCGCGCGACACTGTACGGCGCGACGGCGGGCGGTCTGGACGGCGTGAAGAAGGCCGTTTCAATCCTGCAACGCGAGATCGATCTGGTCATGGGACAAATCGGCGCGCTGAACCTCGATGCGCTGGGGCCGCATTTCCTGCTCGACACCGTCAGGGCGGAAGAAGAACGGCGCAATACCGGCGCGATGGCCGTTCGGCGCTAACCGCCGTCCTTGCCGTGTTGTTTAGGGAAGAATCAGCCCTGCACGCGATCGAGCATCACCGGGATGATGCCGATCGCGTGCATGATCTTGCGCGGCGCGGCGCGTGTAATGGTTACGCCGGCAGCGGCCAGCGTTCCAGGTACGGCATGTAGCTGGGCTCCACATCGATCTTCAGCGTGCCCAACACGCGAACCACCGCGTTGTAGAACGCGATGGTCAGCGTCAGATCGACAACCAGTTCGTTGCCCAGAATGGCCTGCAACTTCTCGAACGTCGCGCCTTCCATCTCTCCGCCGACCGTGATCTCCCGCGCGCTTTGCAGCACCAGACGGGACAGATCGTCCAGGCCCGTCGGCTTGCCCGCGGTGTCGTCGATCAGCGCCTGAACATCTTCGTCGGAAACACCGAAATCATGGCCGATCTTCACGTGATGCGACCATTCATAGGGCGAACGCGCCAGCCAGCCGACCTGCAGAATAGCCAGTTCCCGCAGGCGCGGATCGAGCTTGCTGCCATAGCGGATATAGGTGCCGAGACCGGAAAACGCGCGGGCGGCATTGGGTGAGTTCACCAACGCCCGATGCAGCGAAATCGGCCGCTTCAGCAGGTCTTGATCGGCTTCGGACAAATCCGACGGGTCGAGATAAGGCACGCGGGCCATGATATGCTCCTGTATTGCCGCCGTTGCGGGCGAGTGGCCTATCCTGGCGGGGAAGCGGCGCAACGTCCACCCGGGCCGGAAGCCGGCATGGCCTCTCGCGATAAAACGCCCGATACTGTCGCCTCGACAGACGCAACGGGAATTCCCCTCCGATGAACCCATTCGATACGTTCCGCCTGCACGGTCGCACCGCGCTGGTGACCGGCGCGCGCCGCGAAATCGGCCGCAGCATCGCCCTGACCCTCGCCGGCGCCGGTGCCCGCCTGGCCATCCACCATGCCGGGACCGAGGAGGAAGCGCGCGATGCCGCCGCCGTCGTGGCCGAAATCAAAGCGGACGGCGGCGAGGCCATGGCCTTCGGCCAGGATTTCGCGCTGGATGACGCGGGCACTGATCTGGCGAAGGCCGTTTCGGCCTGGGCACCGGTCGATATTCTGGTGCTGAACGCATCGATCGAATTGCCGGAGGATTATCGCGCCATCACGCGGGAGCATTTCGATCGCCAGATCGCGGTCAATCTGCGCACCACGCTTGAACTGTTGCAGGCTCTGGTGCCGCCGATGGGGGAACGCGGTTGGGGCCGCGTGCTGAGCATCGGCAGCGTGCAGCAAATCCGCCCGCATCCACAAATGCTGGTCTATGCCGGCACCAAGGCCGCGCAACTGAACTGGACGCTGAATCTCGCCCGCCAGTTCGGCGGCCAGGGCGTGACGGTCAACAACCTCGCCCCCGGCGCGATCCTGACTGCGCGCAATCGCGCGCAGATGGTGACCGAAGGCGAAGCACTGACCCAACGTATCCCCGTCGGGCGACTGGGTCGGCCCGACGATCTCGTCGGCGCGGCGCTGCTGCTGTGCTCCGACGCCGGGGCGTATATCAACGGGGTGAACCTGTTTGTCGACGGCGGTCGCGCGGCGGTTTGACACTTGATCCGCGCGGCAAGAGGTCTCAGGTTAATACGATGGCCAGTTTCGAACGACGCATCCCCGAAGGCGATAACCGAGAGCGCGATATCTGCGCCGATTGCGGCTATGTCGCCTACCAAAACCCAAAGGTCGTGGTCGGCACCGTCGTCGTCCACGATGATAAGGTGCTGATGTGCCGACGCGCCATCGAACCGCGCCGTGGATTTTGGACATTGCCCGCGGGCTACATGGAACTCGGCGAAACGCTGGAAGAAGGCGCGGCGCGCGAAGCCAAGGAAGAAGCCCTGGCCGATATCGCCATCGACGGCGTGCTCGGCGTGTTCAGCATCGCGCGCATCGGTCAGGTGCAGGTGATCTTTCGCGGGCGTTTCGCCAATTCCGCCGAACCTCGGTTCGACGCCGGCGAGGAAAGTCTGGAAGTCGCGCTGTTCGCCTGGGACGATATCCCCTGGGCCGAAGTCGCGTTTCCGTCCGTCCATTGGGCGCTCAACGCCTGGCATGACGGCGGCCAGGGAATCTTGGGCGCACCGGCGGGCAACCCGTCCAACGATCCGCGCGGCGTGCATCGCCTGGTGCCGCCACCTGCGTCGACGGAGGGCGAGGTCGCGCTCTGACCCATTCCGCCACCCTGCTTACCCTGACACTTCTCGCGGCGGTGGAAATCCTGCCCATTCCGCCGATCCCGCCCGCCGGTCCGTTAACCCAGGACGCGCCGATCCCCAATCCCGACGCGCGGGCACCGGCAGAAGCGGAATCCCGCGACCCACGCGTAACGATTCGGCGCTACGGGCGCGACGATTTCAATACCAGCAGGGGTTTTGCCCCGGGATCGCGGATGATCACCCAAGAGGACGATCGCAAGCTGTTCCAGTCGCCCGGACTCAGCGTGCACGTCCCCTTGGGCAAATAATCAGTCGCGCGCGGCCGTCCAGCTTTCAGAGAACGCCAACGCGCAGGTGCTGAACGGGCGGTTTTCACGCACCCGCGGCCAAGGCGTGCCGACCGCCTGCACGCCATTATGGGTAAGCCGAGCACCGGCGGTGGGGATAAGGACGGTGCATACGCCGTAGGGGCGGGAGGGATCGGATTTCGGGTCCGTATGGATCAACAACGGATCGCCGATGTCGAACCAGGTCAGCGCAATTTCCTCGTCCCGCGCCACCACGGTTTCGGTCCAGAAATCGCGCGCGTCACCGGATTGGGAGAATTCGGCGTCGGTCACCGGGATCGACGTATCCTTCAGTTCCGCGTTCAGCATCCCCTGGACGGTGCTTTGCAGCCACTTCGCCATGGCAATGTTGTCGGAGTAAATCCGCCACTTGCCGCCGGTCAGTTCGCTGTTCAGGTACAGCACATGCCCCGGCCCGGCGGGGCTGAAGATGATGCGCCAGAAGCTGGCATTGGTGGTGAACGGGTCGCCGTCCTTTTCGCTAAGGCGGATAAACGGGTTCTCGCCGGTCAGGATGACCAGATTGGGGTCTGCAACGCTCATGGCTTCGGGCCTTTGCTTAGTGGTGGGCGCGCTTCGGGAACTGCATGCAGATCAGATCGGCACCGAGGGGGCCGGCGGTCAGCGAGGCCGCCAGATCGTCCGGGCCGACGAAAATGCAGGACTGCGCGGACAGCAGCGATCCCCCGACAACCGCGGCGGTCCCGGATGCAACCAGCCAGAATTGGCCGCCGCCGGTGGACGGGTTCGGCCCGGTTACGGAACCGTTCGCGGGCACGGTATAGCGCCAGGTGCCGAGACCGTCCTTGGTCTCCTCGATCACCGCCTGTCCGGTAACGCCGGTCAGCGCGGCGCGTTCGGCGTCGCTCAGCGGCGGCAGCGGACCGCAGGTGGCTTCGCGATGCTGAAACCGCGCCCGGGCTTCGCGCAATTGCGCGCGATGGGCGGGCATATAGCGCGCGCCGGGGTCCCAGGCGTTGCGCAGAGTGAACCAGGACACGCCTTCGCCGGCCGCAACGATCGGGCCATAGGCCGAATAGGCATCCGTGTAATGCACCGCGACGCTGGCGATGTCGTGAATACCAAGACGCCCGCTGCCCTGCACGACCACCTGATACTGATCGGCGGAGTGGAAATGCGGATGCACCACGGCGGCCGCCTCTTTCTCCACCAGGAACGCCATCGGATACACAATATTGTCGGCGGGCGGGGCTTCGCCTTCCTTCAGCGTGTTGCGATTCTGACCGATATAGGTGGTATGCCAGCCGTTCGGCGTTTTCCGGCGATTGGTCTGATGGGCGACAATGCTGTCCGCGGTCAGAATCATGGTGACGATTCCCAAGGCTGAGGCCCGCAACCGGGCCGGTTGATCGTATTGGCGACAAGCTTACGCCCAAAACCGCTGTAATGGCCATACCCGGCCCAGATACCGGTCCGGAAGCGCCGGTTGATCGATGCCGCGCGATGATGGAAAACGAGGCGAAGGAAACAGGAGACGCTCATGGCCTACACACCGTTCGACCTGACCGGAAAGGTCGCCCTGATCACCGGCGGCAACAGCGGCATCGGCCTCGGCATGGCCCGCGCCGTGGCGCAAGCCGGCGCGGACGTCGCGATCTGGGGCACCAATGCCGCCAAGAACGCCGCCGCCAAGGCGGAAATCGAAGCCATCGGCGTCCGCGTCCTGACCATCGAATGCGATGTCGGCGACGAAGCCGCCGTCGATGCCGCCTTTGCCCGCACCGTCGAAACGCTGGGCAAGGTCGATGGCTGCTTCGCCAATGCCGGCGTATCCGGTCGCGGCGGCGCGACCTTCCTGCAGATGAGCAGCGAGGAATGGCATCGCGTCACCCGCATCAACCTCGACGGCGCCTTTTACACCTTCCGCGCCGCTGCTCGGCATATGGTCGAAAAGGGCATTCAGGGCGTTCTGGTCGGCACGGCGTCACTCGCCGCGATCGAGGCCGCGCCGCGCAGCGAGCACTATGCCGCCACCAAAGGCGGCATGATTTCGATGGTGCGGGCGATGTCGGCGGAATTCGCCCGTTACGGCATCCGGTCGCACTCGATCCTGCCGGGTTGGATCGAAACCAACATGACCGCGAATGCGGTGAACACCGACGGCTTCCAGAAAAAGGTGCTGCCGCGCGTGCCGATGCGCCGCTGGGGCGTCGGCGACGATTTCGGCGGCATCGCGGTCTATCTCATGAGTTCGGCATCGAAGTATCACACCGGCGACACCTTCGTGATCGACGGCGGATATTCGCTGTTCTAACTTTAGGCGACAGGGAGAGTTTAGATATGGACCGTATAGTCATCCCCGTGCATGCACCCAAAGTGCACGAATTGAGCAATTTCTTGAATAGCATTCGTCCCTTAATCGGCAATGTTCTGGTAGTGGCAACTGATGAGGAAGAAGCTAGCCCATCTTATTCATCGCATGCCAGGGATTCGTTGGCGGGCGTAGCGTAATCGTCTGATTTGATGCAGAGATTTGGGTGTCGAGACCAACATCTGCCGAATCGGACGGTGCCACACCCGCCATGGTCGAAAATACTCCACTGCCG
>CANJLW010000005.1 GCA_947475245.1 Acetobacteraceae bacterium
ACAGGGAATTCAGGCCGGGACGGGAAAGCAGGCGTCTCAACCGAACTGGAAAGCGGGATGGGGCGATGTCACATCGCGGTTCGCGCACAGCCAGAAAGGGACATTCTCGCTGTGCAGAATGAGGGGACATTTTGGCTGTGCGTTGACAGTAACGGCGTTGTGCCTTGCGTTGGGCGTCACGCGGTCGCAGGATCGACCCGAAGCGACGGAGTGGGACTGTGTCTGCCACCGATACCCCGAAGTCTATGGGCAACAAGAAGCCCTCGGGCGGGCGCGTGTTTCTGAGTTACTGGCGCCGCGACACCGAACCCTTGGTGGAACGGATCGAACGCGATCTGCGCGCCGCCGGCCACGACCCGTGGCGCGATCGCGCGGAGATCAAATTCACGGACAGTTGGCGGCAATCCATCCTTCAGGGGTTGCAGGAGTCTCGGTTGGTGCTGGCGTTCCTGTCGCCGCATGCCGTCGCGGAAGGCGGGGTCTGCCTCGACGAACTCGCGCTGGCGCTGGGCACGACGCATGTTCCCATCGTGCCATTGCTGTGCGCGCCGGAGGAAACCACGCGCATCCCGCCGTCGATCGGCCATATCCAGTGGCTCGACATGAAGGACTGGCAGACCCACTGGAAGACGAAAACCTGGGATCGCTGGTACGCGCCCAAGCTGAAAGCCATCCTCGCGCAGCTTGCCGATCCGACGCATCAAAGCTTTACCGGGGAAATCGCGGATTTGCGCGAATGGCTCGATCCTTTCCTGCACGCCGCCGCCATCGCGCCGTTGATCCGGGACTTTGAGGGGCGGTCGTGGCTGGTGGATCGGGTCAACGACTGGCGGACCAAGGACCAGCGTCGGATTTTCCACCTGACCGGCAATCCCGGCACCGGCAAAAGCGCGTTTTCAGCATGGATGACGCATTTCGCGCGCGCCAATGTCGTTGGTCTGAATCTCTGCGAGTTCGGCAACGAACATCGGTCCGACGCCCGCCGTGTCATTCGCACCTTGGCCTTTCTGATTGCCACCCGGCTGCCGGATTATCGCGCCGCGCTGATAAAGGCCCGCAGCCGCGACCCCAAGGGTGTTCGCATCGAAAAGATGGGCGCGCTGGCCTTGTTCGACGCGTTGCTGAGCGAACCCCTGGCCGTGCTGATCGACGGCGGCCGCGTTCATGATCGGTTCGTGCTGGTGCTGGACGCATTGGACGAAACGCGCGATGCCAGGGGCGACAGCGAACTCGCGGAGGTGCTGAACGCCAAGGTAGGCACTCTGCCGCCCTGGATGTCGGTTGTCGCCACCAGCCGCCCGGAAATGACCCTGTCGCCCGACCATGGCGGCGTCGCCAGGGTGGAACTGGGCATCGGCGCCGCCGCCGATCCGCATGCCGAGGATATCGCCGTCTATGCCCGCGCCTGGTTCGCCTCTTTCGGCGAGACCGTCGTCCGGCGCGTGATTGATCGGTCGGAAGGCAACTTCCTCTATCTACGCCTGCTGCGCGACGCCGTGCGTGACCGCGACAATCCCCTGGACCCAGCGGCCGGTGACGGCCCGCCGCGTGGTCTGTCCGATTTGTATCGCCGGTTTTTCCGCCGGCAATTCCCCGACGATGCGGCCTATGAGCGGGTTCGCCCCCTGATGGAAGTGATGACGGCGGCATCGCGCCCGGTTCCGTTGGCTTTTCTGCGTCGGCTGTTCCCGGACTGGCAGGATGTTCCGACGCAAACCCGGATTCTGCACAGCCTCGGGTCGTTGTTCCGGAGGGCTGACGACGCGTTGTCCCCGTTCCATGGTTCGGTGCGTGACTTTCTGGCCGACCCCGATCAATCCCGGGCGGCGTTTGTCGTCTCCGTCGAAAAGGGCCGAGCGCGACTGGCCAGGGCGCTGTGGGATGATTTTCTGGCATCGCCGGGGGATATTCTGCAAGACCCGTTTGCCCTGGCGGAATTGCCGACGGTTATTATAACGATATCGTTACGAAAAGAAATGACGGCGGTCGCGCTTCGCGCGACCGAAAGCGCGCCAAACGACTGGACGGGGCACGCCATCCAGATCGCCAACGCGCGGCGTGACGCCTATGCCTGGGACAATGCCGCCGATTGGTATAGCGCCATCGCAGCCTTGGCGGGCGAAGCCAATCCCAGTCTGACGCACATTGCCTTGATCGAGCAGGGCAACATCATGTCCACGATCGGCCGGTTGGACAACGCAGAGGCGGCCTTCAGCGCCGCCTATGATGCCGCGCGGATACATGCCGAGCGCAACCCGGAAAACCTGGACGCACAGCGCGACCTCTCCGTTTCCTTCGACAAGATAGGCGACGTCCAGGTCGCGAAAGGGGCGTTGGACGACGCGCTGGCTTCCTTCCGCGACGGTCTCGCCATCGCAGAGCGGCTGGCGAAGGCGGACCCGGCAAACGCGGGATGGCAGCGGGATTTGTCGATTTCGTATGAAAAGCTGGCGGGGGTGTTCGTTAAGCAAAACAAATTACCGGAGGCATTGAAGGCGTATCAGGATGAGTTCGCGATCCAGAAGCGTCTGGCGGACAGCAGCCCCGGCCATGCGGGATGGCAGCGGACGATCGCGGTGACGTATCTGAACCTGGGCATCACGCATGTGCGGATGGGAGATTTGGCGCAGGCTCGGCGGAATTTGACGGCTGGGCGGGCGATCTCCGCCGATCTGGTGCGTCGGTTTCCGGAGTGGGCGCAGTCGAAGAGGGATTTGGATGCGTTCGATAGGTTGCTTGGGATATTGCCGCCGTAACCCCACCTCGCCCGCTTGCGGGAGAGGTCGCCGCGCGCAGCGGGGCGGGTGAGGATTCGGGCGCGCACACCGGTTGCCTCCGTTGGAGGGGATAAGCCGCGAGAAAGACAGTATTTTTTACCACAAAGGACACAAAGAACCACAAAGAATGCACAAAGGGCATCTCGGCACGAAATCGTAATGGATACGATGGTCAGGCGTCGTGACGCACCGCACCAGTCGGCGCGCTTTGTGCATTCTTGGTGGTTCTCGGTGTCCTCCGTGGTGAAAATGCGGTCTTTCCCCAATGTTTGTCCTTACCGGGGGGCACGCACGAACCCTCACCCGGAGCGCCAAGGCGCTCCGACCTCTCCCAGGGGGAGAGGTGATTTAGATGGTGCGCTGTAACCTTATCTCTCCCGGGGGGAGAGGTGACTACGCGGCCAGGGGGAATTTTACGCCGTTGTCGTGCAGGTGGCAGGCGGCGAGGTGGCCGGGTTTTACTTCCCGCAGCGCCGGGGATTCGACCTTGCACCGCTGCGTCGCATACAGGCACCTCGTATGAAAATGGCAGCCGCTCGGCGGGTTGATCGGGCTGGGCACGTCGCCGGTCAAGATCAGGCGCTTGCGGCTGCGGCTGCGCGCCTTGGCGATGGGCACGGCGGACAGCAATGCCTCGGTATACGGGTGTAACGGCATTTCGAACAACGATGTCTTGTCCGTCATCTCAACGATACGGCCAAGATACATCACGGCGACGCGGTGGCTGATGTGTTCGACGACGGCAAGATCGTGCGCCACGAACAAATACGACAGCTTGTACTCGTCCTGCAAATCCATCAGAAGATTGATGATCTGTGCCTGGATCGAAACGTCCAGCGCCGAAACGGGTTCGTCGCCGACGATCAATTCGGGGTTCAGGGCCAAAGCGCGGGCGATGCCCAGGCGTTGGCGCTGCCCGCCGGAAAATTCGTGCGGATAGGAATGGATCAACTCCGGCCGCAGCCCGACGCGCCTGAACAAGGCGGCGACGCGGTCCAGACGGTCCTGGCCCTTGGCGACCTTGTGGATGATGAAAGGCTCCCCCACGATGTCGCCGGCGGACATGCGCGGGTTCAGCGACGCGTAGGGGTCCTGGTAGATCATTTGCAGGCGCTGGCGATACGGCAACATCTCTACAGGGGGCAGATGGGTGATGTCGGTGCCGTTGACGGTGATCTGCCCGTCGGTGGGTTCCAGCAGTTTCAGCAAGGTGCGCCCGACGGTGGATTTGCCGCAGCCGCTTTCGCCCACCAGGCCCAGAGTTTCGCCGCGTTCGATCTGGAACGACACGCCGTCGACGGCGTGGACCTGCCCGACGATGCGGGAGAACACGCCCTTATGGATGGGGAAATGCTTTTTCAGGCCCTGAACCTGGATGACGGGTGCGCTCATGCGCTCTCTCCCAGCAATTGATCGGCGTGCCAGCAGGCGATCCAGTGCGCGGGGCGATGTTCGTGCAGCGGCGGATAGGTGGTTTCGCACTGCGCCGTCGCATAGCCGCAGCGCGGGGCAAAGGCGCAGCCGGCGGGCAGGCGGGCGAGGGAAGGGACCATGCCCTTGATTTCGTTCAGGCGCAGGCGGCGCGCGCCGGCATGGGCGGCTTCGTCCATATGGGGGATGGAGCCGAGCAGACCCTTTGTGTAGGGGTGGCCGGGGTGCTCGAAGAGGTCGTCGACGAGGGCTTCTTCCACCTTGCGGCCGGCGTACATGACGATGACGCGATCGGCGTTTTCAGCGACCACGCCCATGTCGTGGGTAATCAGCACGATGGCGGCGCCGGTGCGGTCCTGCAGGTCGCGCATGAGGTCGAGGATTTGCGCCTGGATGGTGACGTCGAGCGCGGTTGTCGGCTCGTCGGCGATCAGCACCTTGGGATTACAGGACAGCGCCATGGCGATCATGACGCGCTGGCGCATGCCGCCGGAGAGTTGGTGCGGATAGGCCTTGGCGCGTCGTTCGGGTTCGGGGATGGCGACCAGGCGCAGCATGTCCACGGCCTTGGCGGCGGCTTCGGCGCGCGACAGGCCCTGATGCAGGGCGATGGCCTCGGCGATCTGGCCGCCGACGGTGAACAGCGGGTTAAGGCTGGTCATCGGTTCCTGGAAGATCATCGAAATGTCGTTGCCGCGGATGGCTTCCATCTCGGAGTCCGACAGGGCCAGCAGGTTGCGGCCCTGGAAGCGGATTTCGCCGCCGACGATGCGTCCGGGCGGGTCGGAGACGAGGCGGAGGATGGACAAGGCGGTGACGGATTTGCCGCAGCCGGATTCACCGACGACGCCCAGGGTTTCGCCTTTGCGCAGGGTGTACGAGACTCCGTCGACGGCGCGGACGACGCCGGAAGGGGTAAAAAAGTGCGTCTGGAGGTTATCGACCTCCAAGAGCGTTTCGTGTTGCAAGACGTGGCTCCCCGCCGCGAGGCATGATATGCGTTCTTCCGCAGACAATGCCTGAAGAATCCAGAGGGAGGCAATAACATGAGCGAAAACCAATTCCGGCCGTCGCGGCGGTCGGTGCTAAAGGGCGCTTCGGCGGCTCTGGCGCTGGGTGCCGGGGCGATGCCGCGTCAGGCATCCGCGCAGATCGCGATGGAATATGACGGTTCGAAGTTCCAGTTGGCGGCGCCGGAGGCCAATCCGAAGCGCGGCGGCGTGCTGCGCTACGGCATCACCAGCCGCCCGCCGCATTTCGACTTCCACCAGTCCGGCACGATCAACTCGCTGGGCTCGCAAGGGTGCATGTTCGACAACCTGGTGCGCCGCGATCCGCGCGACAGCGGCAAGACGATCATCCCCGATCTGGCGCATAGCTGGCAGATCGCGCCGGACGGCAAGACCTATACGTTCCATCTGCGTCAGGGCGTGCAGTTCCACGACGGGGCGGAGCTGACGGCGGAAGACGTCAAGGCGACGTTCGATCGCATCGCGAAGCCGCCGGCCGGTGTCAGCATCCCGCGCAGCAGCCTGTTCAAGGCGGTCAGCGAGATCAACGCCCGCGACAAATATACGATCGAATTCAAGCTCGCCGCGCCGCGTTCGGTCAACTTCATGATGTCGGCCTTCGCCAGCGGCTGGAACGGCATCGTGCGCAAGCAGACGCTGGAAGAAAACGGCTACAACCTGCGCAAGGTCGCGAATATCCCGGGCACCGGCCCGTTCAAGACCCTGCGTCGGGTCGAAAACGAAGTCTGGGTGATGGAGCGGAACAAGGACTACTGGAACAAGGGCCTGCCGTACCTGGACGGGATCGAGTTCTATCACGCGCTGCCGTTCTCGACCGAACTCGGCTCCGGCGTGTTGTCGGGCCGCACCGATTACGCGCGTATTTGCGATCCGGTGTCGGCGCGCAAGGCGAAGGCGACGCCCGGCATGTCGGTGGCGCAGTTCAATCAGAGCGTCATTCAGGGCGTGTGGATGAACTCTCAGAAGAAGCCGTTGGACGATGCGCGGGTGCGGCGCGCGCTGCATCTGACGTTCGACAAGCATGTGCTGGTCGACGTGGTCAAGGACGTGTCGCCGATGCGCGTCGGCGGGTTCATCTACCCGTTCTCCGAATTCGCGACGCCGCCGGAACAGCTGTTCAAGCGTCTGGGATATCAGGAAGATTCGACCGCGTCGGTCAAGGCGGCGAAGGCGTTGCTGGCCGCGGCCGGGATCAAGCCGGAAGGCGGGCGTCCGCTCGATTTCCTGGTGCGCGACGTGGCGAGCTTCAAGCTGTGGGCGCAGGCGATTCAGGCGATGTTGCAGGAAGGCCTGGGGATCAAGTGCAATCTGCGCACGGTCGTGGAATCCGTGTGGTTCGACGACGTGGCTTCCGGCAACTACGATCTGGCGATCGGTGCCGTGGTGTCGACGCTGCTTGATCCGTCGGATTACTTCAACGCCTGGTATCGCACGGGCGGATCGCAGAACTACTCGAAATGGTCGAACGCGAAGTTCGATACGCTGCTCGATCAGATCGACATCGAGGTCGATCCGGCGAAGCGTCTCGCGCTGATCCGTCAGACCGAGGCGATCATGGAGGAAGACCCGCCGGTGCTGCCGGTGTCGTGGGAAAACATCCTCGACATTCACTACAACTTCGTGAAGGGCCACAATCCCAAGGATTACTTCGGGATTTACGACGTGGTTCGCTTCGATACGTTCTGGCTCGATAAAGCCTAAGCGATCGACCCAAGGATGGCGCGCCGGACATGGTCCGGTTGCGCCGCCACGGCGCGCCGCAGCGCATCCATGCTGTCGCGCAGGCCGTAGACCTGATCCAGCAAGGACAGGATCAGCGGGATCGTGTCGTCGGCGACCTCCATATCCCGGCTGAGGTCGCGGATCAGGCGGATGCGCGCGAGGTCGATGTCCTGAAACCGCCAGCCCGCCGGTTCGTCGTCCGGGCGGACCCAGCCGCGATTGATCCAACAGATCAGGTCGGTTTCGGTCACATCGGTGAATTCCCGCAATACCGAAGCGATCAGCATCACGATTCTCCCAATCCCGCGCGCGGGTCGAAGGGTTGCGACGGCTCCCAATCCCGCAGGAAGGCGGCGAGTTCGGCTTCCTCGCCGGGCGGCAGCACGATTTGCAGGCGCACGAACTGGTGGCCTTCGCGCAGGCCGCGCCCGCGCAGACGCAGTCGCGTGCCGGAACCGGAGCCCGGCGGAATGGCGAGGCGCACCTTGCCGGAGATGGTCGGCACTTCGACGGTCGCGCCCAGCACGGCTTCGCGGATGGTGACGGGCAGGTCGATGACGATGTCGTCGCCTTCGCGCTTGAAGAACGGATCGGGCGCGACGGCGATTTCGACCAGCGCGTCGCCGTTCGGCGCGCCGCCGAAGCCGACGCCGCCCTGACCTTTCAGGCGCAGGACGTGGCCGTCTTCGGTACCGGCGGGGATTTTGACGTCCAGCGTGCGTTGGTCAGGCAGCGCGATGCGGCGGGTGGTGCCGTTGGCGGCCTCCAGAAACCCGACCGTCAGCGTATAGCGCGCGTCGTTGCCGCGGGTTCGTCCCCGGGTGCGTCCTGTTGATCCCCCGGCTCCCTTGCCGAAGGCCTGATGGAAGAAGGATTCGACATCGTCCTCGGTAAAGCCGCCGGCCTGCTGGTAGCGGCCGCGGCCCTGCGCGTCGCGGTAGAACGGGCGTTCCGGGGCGCGTTCCTGCCCCGTTGCGTCGATCTCACCCCGGTCGAAGCGGGCGCGCTTGTCCGCGTCCGACAACAACTCATTCGCAACACTGATTTCCTTGAACCGCTCGGCTGCCTCTGGCTTGCCGGGATTCAGGTCGGGATGGTGCGTTTTCGCCAGTTTGCGATAGGCGGCGCGGATCGCCGCGGCATCGGCGGTTTTTTGCACACCCAGAATGTCATACGGGTTTTTCATCGGTTCCCGTTAGATGTGCAACCAACCTGTTGGGATCAAGGCCCCGTCGTTACGTACCGGTCCAAATCGGGGCGCGCTTTTGCAGGAAGGCGTCGATGCCTTCCGCCGCGTCGGCCGCCAGCATGTTGCGGGTCATGGTTTGGGCGGCGAAATCATAGGCGGCGGCAAGGTCCATTTCCGCCTGTCGGTAGAACGCTTCCTTGCCGATCGCCACCGTCAGCGGGCTTTTGGCGGCGATGCCCGCGGCCAGCGCCGTGACGGCGGCATCGAGATCGGCCTCGGCGACGACGCGGTTGATCAGGCCGAGTTCGCGGGCGCGGGCGGCTTCGACCATGTCGCCGGTCAACAGCATCTCCATCGCCGCCTTACGCCCGACGGCGCGGGACAGGGCAACCATGGGGGTGGAGCAGAACAGGCCGATGTTGACGCCGGGGGTGGCGAAGCGGGCGGTATCGGCGGCGATGGCGAGATCGGCGCTGGCGACCAACTGACAGCCCGCCGCCGTCGCGACGCCGTGGACCCGCGCGATCACCGGCTTGGGCAGGCGCACGATGCGTTGCATCAGTTGCGAGCAGAGGGCGAAGACAGCCTCGTACGCGTCCCGCTTCGGGGTGGCGCGCATCTCGCGCAGGTCGTGCCCGGCGCAGAACGACGGGCCGGCGCCGGCGATGACGACGACCTTGATCGTCGGGTCGGCGGCGATGGCGATCAGTGCGTCGTCGAGCGCCCGCATCAGACCCATCGACAGCGCGTTGCGCGCGGCGGGGCGGTTCATCGTCAGCCAGGCGATGCCGTCGGTGTCGCGGCGCAGCAGTTCGTGCTCGGTCATCGGCGTCGTCTCCTGTCAGGCCGGCAACAGCACGATGCGGGTTTCCGCCGCCGCGTCGACGGCGGCGCGGGAATACAACAACGGCACGTAGTCTCCGCGCGCCCAGAGCGGGGCGAGGTCGTCGTAATGCGCGGACAGCGGGTTGCCGGACTGGCCGGGGGTGTTGATGACGCGGCTGTTATCCCAGTCGCCGACATCGACGACCATGCGGAAGGATGCGCCGACCGTCAGGCGGAAGTCGGTGCCGCGATAAGTTGTGTTCATCGGGGTGGAGCCCGATCCGCCGATCGGCAGTTTGCCGACATCGTGGAACACGGCGGCGTCGGCCACGCGCGACAGGGGATGGGCGAAGTAGCCGTGGTGCAGATTGCCCCATTGCCAGCCCGCCGGGTCCGCACCCAACAACGTTCCGCAGGTCGCGAAGGCGGCGTCGAGCGTTTCCGGCAGCAGCACATCCAGGACCGACCGATCGGCGGCTTCCAGCAGTGCCAGCATCGATTCATTGTCGCCGGGCGCGAGCAGACGGCGCACCTCGGGGTCGGAGGCCAGCCCGGCCAGCAGCGTGGGTTTCAGATGCTTCACCCACCAGACCTCGAACAGCGCGGCGGCGGCGGAGTTCGCGTGCAGCACCCCGTCCCAGACCCGCAGCAGGGCGAGCGCCGGGGTTGATTGCTGGATCGGTTCCAGCAGCGCGCGGACCCGGCGGGCGGGGATGGAGGCGATGTCGCATTGCAGCGCCATGGAATCCGCGAGCGTGTGTTTGGGCTGGGCGTCGAGCACCTCGTGGATACGGTCGGAGCGGGAGCGTTCGGCCCATTCCAGGCCGAGCTTGCGCTCCTGGTAAGGGTAATCGGCGGGCAGGTTCATTTCGTTCGCCGTGGCGACGAAGCCGCGCGCGGGGTTGACGGCGGTCGGCAGTTCCTCGCGCTGCCAGAACCCGCTCCATTCGTAGCGCCCGTCGCCGGGCACCGGCAGCAACCCGTCCCAGTTGGCGCGCTTCGGCGCCATGCCCGACGGGAACCAGCCGATCGTGCCGGTGACGTCGGCGGCAAGCTGGTTCACCGTGGGGGCGGCCCAATGGCGCAGCGCGGCGCGGAAGGTCTCGACGGAGTCCGCGTTCATGTAGGCCAGACGTCCCATATAGGCGGAGGTTCCCGGCTCGCTCCACACCGTGCGCACGCCGAAGGCGCGATGGCGCTTGGCGTCCTCCCGGATTATCGGGCCGTGGCGGGTGAATTTCAGGGTGACGGTCTGCGGGGCCATGCCGCGCACGACGACGGTTTCGGTCAGGGTCGTCATCCGCTCCCACCCGCCATTGTAGCGGTACAGGTCGGGATCGTCGGGGTTGGTTTCGTAGACGTAGAGGTCTTCCTGATCCATCGGGAAGATGGTCAGGCCGAAGGCGAGGCGGTCGTTATGGCCGATGAAGACGCCGGGCGTCGGCGGTTCGGTCGCCCCGATCACATCGATCCCCGGCCCGGTCAGGTGCACGACATAGCGCACCGACGGCAGGCGGTATTCGCGATGCGGGTCGCTCGCCAGGATCGGTCGTCCGGTGTCGGTGCGCGATCCCGCGACCACCCAGTTGTTCGATCCCTGGGCGGAGGGGTCCTGCTTCACCTCGTCGAAATCGTTCACCTTGGTCCAGCGCCAGGCGTCTTCCGGCTTCGCGGCCAGGCGCTCGGGCGAGATATCGGGATCGACGGTCGCGAGCCAGTAGTCGTCGAGCACGTCTTCGGGGATGTCGGCGGGATCGAGGCCCTCGGGGATGCGCAGGGTCCAGGGCGGCTCGATCGCCTTGCGGGCGCGATCGGTTTCCAGATCGGCGCGTGCGGCGATCTGGGCGCGGGCGGCTTCGGAATCGAGGTTGCGGTTCAGCGCGTGGCTGCGCACGCGCACCACGTCTTCGGCCGACCAGCGAGCGGGGGCGATGCCCATGGCGGCGAATTCCGGCGGCAGCAGCGTGGGATCGGCGGCGGCGAGGTCGAGATAGGCATTGATCCCGGCGGCGAAGGCCCGACAGATCGCCTCGGCCTGGGGATCGCCATAGGCGGACCATTCGGCCGCCATGTCGCCGCGATAGATGAACAGGCGCGCGGCGCGATCCTGGGCCAGAAAGCCGGGGCCGTAATCGGCCGCCATCAGCCCCAGGCCGCGCTTGCGCCAGAGGTCGATCTGATACAGCCGGTCGCGCGCGATATTGAAGCCCTGCACGAAGAACACGTCATGATGAGTGGCGGCGCGCAGATGCGGGATGCCCCAGCGATCGACCACGATCTCCGCCGGTTGTTCCAGACCGGGCACGGTCATCGTCCGCGTCGTGGGATTGGTCATGGCGTGTTCTTCCCCCTGGTTGCCCGCCCATCGAAGCATGGACATAGTGCCGCGGCCAATGGGGTGGCCCCAATGGGGCGCGCCTGTTTGGGTGGCAAGCGAAAAGGGGATGGTCATCGGCGGGTTCGTGGAGTTCGTGCTGGCATTCGTGCGCATGCACCAGGATTGGGCCGTGCCCATCGTGTTCCTGTTGGCGTTCGGGGAATCGCTGGCGTTCGTGTCGCTGCTGCTGCCGGCGACGGCGATCCTGCTCGCCGCCGGGGGGCTGATCGGTGCGGCGGGGCTGTCGTTCTGGCCGATCTGGGCCGCGGCGGCGATCGGGGCGATCCTGGGCGACTGGGTGTCGTATTGGTTCGGTGCCCGCTACCAACGCGAAATCGCCGGGATGTGGCCGCTGTCGCGCCAGCCGCATCTGCTGGAGCGCGGAGAAGCGTTCTTTCAGCGCTGGGGCACCGCGGGGGTGTTCTTCGGTCGGTTCTTCGGCCCGCTGCGCTGCGTTATGCCCCTGGTGGCGGGCATCTGCGCGATGCCGCAACTGTCTTTCCAGGTGGCCAATGTGCTGTCCGCTTTGGTGTGGGCGAGTGGGATTCTGGCGCCGGGCGTGCTGGGGACGGCCTGGTTCAAGTAGGCGAGTCCAGGCGGTAAAACCCACGCACCCCCGCCACCATTTGCATTGCCCCGACGCGGGGCGGCATGGCAGGACTCCGCGCATGTTGACACGTCGCCTCGCAGTATCCGCCGCATTTGTCGCTCTTGCCGCCGAGGGTCGCGCGGCCGGGGATTTTAACGCGTTCGTCGCGGGGGTGAAGGCAGAGGCGCGCAAGGCGGGCATTTCGCAGGCCACGCTCGATCAGGCCTTCGCCGGCGTGGTTCCCAATCAGAAGGTGATCGATCGGGATCGCAAGCAGCCCGAGTTCTCGATGACGTGGGAGCGGTATCGCGCCTTGGTCGTCACCGACAAGCGCATTGCCGAGGGGCGGATCGCCGTGGCGCGGGAGCGTGAGTTGCTGGCCCGGACGCAGGCGCGTTTCGGCGTGGGCGCGGGCGTGATCGCCGGCATCTGGGGCCTGGAGTCCAGCTACGGGCAGATCACCGGCGATTTCCGGGTGATCGAGGCCCTGGCGACCTTGGCGTGGGAGGGGCGACGAGCGTCGTTCTTTCGCGGCGAACTGATGGCGGCGTTGAAGATCCTGGAGCAGGGCGACATTACCCCCGCGCGGATGACCGGTTCCTATGCCGGCGCGATGGGGCAGCCGCAATTCATGCCGTCGAGCTACGTGAAGCTCGCGGTCGATGCCGACGGCGACGGGCGGCGGGATATCTGGACAAGCCGAGCAGATGTGTTTGGGTCAATTGGAAATTATTTGGCGAAGTCGGGGTGGCGGAACGGCGAGGGCTGGGGCCAGCAGGTGACCTTGCCGGCGGGGTTCGAGGCGGGGGCGATCGGGCGGGAGCAGAAGCGCCCGCTGTCCGAATGGGTGCGCATGGGCGTGCGGCCGCGGGCGGATCATTGGTTCGCGGCGGCCGAGGCCGTGGGGTCGATCGTCGCGCCGGACGGCGTGGGCGGGGAGGCGTTTCTGGCGCTGGCGAATTTCCATGCGATCCGGCGCTATAACCCGTCGGACTATTATGCCGTCGCGGTCGGGCTGGTGGGCGACGCGGTGCTGACGTGATCGTTCGGCGCGCCTGTCTGATTGTGGCGCTGCTGCTGGCGGGATGTCAGCAGCCGGTGCCCTCGCCGCGCTATCATCTGGGCGGGCCGTATCAGGCGCAGGGTGTCTGGCATTACCCGGCGGAGAGTTATGCGCTGGACGAGACCGGGCTGGCCGGGATTGCCCCGTCGGCGCATGCGCCGCTGACCACGAACGGCGAAATCTTCGATCAGACGATTTTGGCGGCGGCGCATCCGACGCTGCAACTGCCGGCGATCGCGCGGGTGACGAACCTGGAGAACGGCTTGTCGGTCCTGGTGCGGATCAACGATCGCGGCACCGGCAATCCGAAGCGGTTGATCGAAGTGACACGGCGGACGGCGGAGTTGCTGCGCATGGCGGCGGTCGGACGTGTGCGGGTGGAGATCGTCGCGGAGGACAGCCGACAGGCGGTGGAGAAGATGAGCAATGCGCCGCGTCTGGCCGTTGTTGCCGCGCCGCGTGCCTCGGTCGTCGCCGTCGATCTGGCGCCCCCCATGGGGATGGCCGGCGAGGCGCAGCGCGCGGCGGCACCGGTAGCGGCGAAGGGGGCCGCGGACGCGGCGCCGAGCCCGGCGGTGTTCCGCCTGCCGGAAATCGTTACACAGGGGCCGGCGCGTCCCGGCAGATTGATGGTGCGACTCGATACGTTCGAGGAGTACCACTACGCGGCGATCCAGAACGCGCGCATGGGCCGGTTCAAGCCGAGTATCGTGTCGCTGTTTCAGGGACGCCAGCAACAGTTTCGGACCGAGGTTGGTCCGTTCGATCGCGCCGAACAAGCCGAAGCGGCGTTGGATTTCGCATTTTCGATGGGGATCCCCGATGCCCGCATCGTCGTCGAATAAGGAGTCCGTGGTTCCGATGTTGAGCCGCCGCATTGCCCTGTTGGGATCGTCCGCCATTCTCGCCGGTTCCGCCGCCGCGTCGGCGGAAACGCGTCGTACGCCGCCCGCTCCGCCGGCAAAGCCCGCCGGATCCGGGCGCAAGCCCAAGGAGGGGTCTTCGGGGTCCCCGGCCGACACGCCCCTCGGGCCGGTCGATACCGCCGCGCGCTGGGCCTTTATCCAGGATTACGATACCGGCGCGATGCTGCTGGAAAAGGCGGCGGACGACGAAATGCCGCCGTCGTCGATGACCAAGCTGATGACGATCTATCTGGTCTACGACCGGCTGAAGCAGGGACGGTTGCGCCTGGAGGACGAGTTGCCGGTCAGCGAGCGGGCCTGGCGTATGGGCGGGTCGAAGATGTTCGTCCAGATCGGCTCCACGGTGAAGGTAGAAGACCTGATCCGCGGCGTGATCGTGCAGTCCGGCAACGACGCCTGCATCGTGTTCGCCGAGGCGATCTCAGGCTCCGAAGAGCAGTTCGCCGAACTGATGAACGTCAAGGCGAAGGAAATCGGGCTGACGAAGTCGAATTTCCGCAACGCCACGGGCTGGCCCGATCCGGAGCAGCGCATGAGCGCGCGCGACATCGCCACGCTGGCGCGCCGGATCATCCGGGATTTCCCGGAATACTATCACTACGACGCCGAAAAATCGTTCAAGTATAACGGCATCGAGCAGGAAAACCGCAACCCGATGGTGCAGAAGGGCACTGCCGACGGGTTGAAGACCGGGCATACCGACGCCGGCGGCTATGGCTTGGTGGCGAGTTCGATCCGCAACGGGCGGCGTATTCTGCTGGTGCTGAACGGCATGGCGTCGATGCGCGAACGGGCGGAAGAAAGCGGCCGCCTGATGGATTGGGCCTTCGCGAATTTCGAGGATGTTACGCTGTTCTCGGCCGGCGATGCGATCGAGCGGGTGCCGGTGTGGCTGGGAACGGCGCCGACGGTGCCGCTGGTGGCGGGGCGGGAGGTGTTGATCACCATGCCGCGGAACTGGCGCAAGAATGCCTCCATCAAAATCGCGTATGAGCAGCCGATCCGCGCGCCGGTGATGAAGGGCGATACGTTGGGCAAGCTCACCGTATCGGGGCAGGGCGTGCCGGCGATGACGGTCCCGTTGCTTGCCGGGGCCGATGTGCCGCGGCTGAGTCTGCCCGGGCGCGCGATGGCGGTGCTGTCGCATTACGTCACCGGCAGTTGATGGGTTTCGGCCGCTTCATCACGCTGGAAGGCGGGGAGGGCGCGGGTAAGTCGACGCAGGCGGGCCTGTTGGCGGACGCGCTGTGCCGATCCGGGCGGGCCGTGCTGCAAACGCGGGAGCCCGGCGGCGCGCCGGGGGCGGAATTGCTGCGCGGGGTGCTGCTGTCCGGACAAATCGACTGGGCCGCGCCTGCGGAGACTCTGCTGCATTTCGCGGCCCGGGCCGAACATGTCGAAAAGACCATCCGCCCCGCTTTGGAGGCAGGGTTCTGGGTGGTGTGCGACCGCTATTTCGATTCGACGCTGGCCTATCAGGGCTACGGGCAGGGCGCGGACCGGGCGCGGATCGCGGCGCTGAGCGCGATGGTCGGCCTGACCCCCGATCTGACGTTGATGCTGCATGTCAGTCCGGCGGTCGCGGTCGAACGTCTGGGGCGGCGCGGTCTGGCGGCGGATCGTTACGAACGGCTGGACGCGGCGTTTCACGCGCGGGTGAACGCGGGGTTTCGCGCGATCGCGGCGGCGGAACCGGGGCGATGTTCGGCGATCGACGCCGACGGGGCCGCGGCGGATGTGCATGCCGCCGTCATGACCGAGATTTCACGTCGCTGGAGTGCCTGATTTCCGATCAGTGTTCGCAATCTCGGCAGGAGGTTGTTAAGCTCCGTTCATAATGTAGGCAATCACGTCCTGCAGGGAGCTGCTTCATGACGCTTAACCGACGTACTCTGCTGGCCGCGGCCGGCGCGGGCCTGGTTTCTCCCCTGGCGACCCCGTCCATCGTGGCGGCGCAGACGCAGCGGGAGCTGCGCTTCATTCCGCACGCCGACGTATCCTCGCTGGATACGATGTGGACCACCGCCGACATCACCCGCAATCACGGCAACATGGTCTACGATCAGTTGTTCGGCTTCGACGACACGTTCGTGCCGCATCCGCAGATGCTGGCCGGGTTCACCGTCTCGACCGACGGCTTGACCTGGGACCTGACACTGCGGCCCGGGCTGAAGTTTCACGACGGGGAAAAGGTGCTGGCGCGCGATTGCGCCGCGAGCCTGCTGCGCTGGGTCAAGCGCGACGCCTTCGGCAGCGCGATGATGTCGCGCACGGCGGAAATCACGGCGGAATCCGACACGGTGATCCGCATACGCCTGAAGACGCCGTTTGCGCTGGTGCCGGAAGCCCTGGCGCAGCCGGCCTGCGTGATCATGCCGGAGCGACTGGCGAAGACCGACGCGAATGTGCAGGTGACGGACCCGACCGGCAGCGGCCCGTTCCGGTTTCTGGTGAACGAGCGTGTGTCGGGCTCTCGGGTCGTTTATGCGAAGTTCGACGGCTATGTGCCGCGCCCCGATGGGAAGACCAGCTTTCTGGCCGGGCCGCGGGCGGTGCATTTCGACCGTGTGATCTGGACCTATCAGCCCGACCCCGCGACGGCGGCGGCGGCGTTGAGCAAGGGGGAATACGATTGGTGGGAAAACCCGCCCGCCGATCTGATGGGCCTGCTGCGGAAGAACAAAGACCTGGAAGTGCAGGTCAAGAACCACATGGGCTCGGTCGGCTGCATCCGGTTCAACCATCTGCACGCGCCGTTCGACAATCCGGCGATCCGTCGTCTGGTGCTGGAATGCGTCAACCAAAAGGAATTCATGGAGGCGGTGTCGGGCGCCGAACCCAGCCTTTACAACACCAAGGTCGGGTTGTTCACACCGGGCATGCCGATGGCGAGCGACGCGGGGGTGGAGGCGCTGAAAAACCGCACCGACTTCGCCAAGGTGAAGCAGGAGTTGTTTGCCGCCGGCTACAAGAACGAAAAAGTCATCCTGATGGGGCCGTCGACGATCCCGTCGCTGCATATCGAGTCCCAGGTGACCGAGGATCTGCTGCGCAAGATGGGCTTCAACCTGGATTACCAGGCGCTGGAATGGGGCACCGTCGTGCAGCGGCGCGCGAGCAAGGAGCCGCCGGAGAAGGGCGGGTGGCACATTTTCATCACCAACCTGACCAGCACCGCGAATGTGTTCGTGCCGGCGCATAATGCCATGCGCAGCGGCCCGTCGGCCTGGTTCGGCTGGCCGAACGCGCCGCGCATGGAGGAGCTGCGCGAAGCCTGGCTGAACGCGCCGGACCTTGCGGAACAGAAGCGCATCGCCCGCGAACTACAGCTCCAAATGTGGCGTGACGTTCCCTACGTTCCACTCGGCCAATTCTACCAGCCGGCGGCGTTCAACCGGAACCTGTCCGATATTCAGAAGGGTTGGCCGGTGTTCCATGGTGTGCGTCGGGGGTAGGTGGGGAAATGTTCGCGGGCGGTTCTGGACCGCCCGCGTGGGTTCAGTTCAGGTCAGGCGGACCTTGACGTAGCTGCCGGGGGCGTTTTCCAGCGCGGGCAGCTTGCCGTCGCCGGGTTGGCGGGCCGTGACCTGGGCTTTGGAGAACGAGGTCACCCAGCGATGCCAGTCCGGCCACCAGGAACCGGCCAGTTCGGTCGCGCCGGCGAACCAGGTTTCCGGATCGGCGGGCAGGTCCTTGTTGACCCAGTGGTTGTATTTGCCGCCTTCCGGCGGATTGACGACGCCGGCGATATGGCCGGACGCGGCGAGGACGAAGCGGTTGTCGCCGCCCAGAAGCTGGGTGCCGCGATAGGTCGACTTCCACGGCGCGATGTGATCTTCGCGGGTCGACAGAAAATAGGCCGGGGTTTTCACCTGGCCGAGATCGATCGGCACGCCGGACAGGCTGATGCCGCCGGGGACGGCCAGAAGATTTTCCTGATACATGTTGCGCAGATAGAAGCTGTGCATCTTCGCGGGCATGCGGGTTGAATCCGCGTTCCAGTAAAGCAGGTCGAACGGGAAGGGGTCGTTGCCCATCAGATAGTTATTCACCACGAACGACCAGATCAGGTCGTTGGCGCGCAGCATGTTGAAGGTCGTCGCCATCTCGCTGCCTTCGAGATAGCCGCGCTTGTTCATTTTTTCTTCCAGCGCGTTCAACTGTTCCTCATCAATGAAGACGCCGAGTTCGCCGGCTTCGCGGAAATCCATCATGGTGACGAAGAACGTCGCGGTCTTGATGCGCGTGTCGTCCTTCGCGGCCATAAAAGCGAGGGTGGAGGCGAGCAGCGTGCCGCCGAGACAATAGCCGATGGCGTTGACCTCTTTCTCCCCGGTCGCGGCCTCGATCGCGTCGAGCGCGGCGAGGAAGCCGAGGTGCATGTAGTCCTCGAAATTCTTCTCCGCGAGGTGTTCGTCCGGGTTGACCCAGGAGATGACGAACACGGTATGGCCCTGGGAGACCGCCCAGCGCACGAAGCTGTTCCGGGGGCGCAGGTCGAGGATGTAGAATTTATTGATCCAGGGCGGGGCGATGACCAGCGGGCGCTTCAGCGCCTTGGCGGTGGTCGGCGTGTACTGGATCAACTGCATCAGGTCGTTTTGATAGACGACCTTGCCGTCGGACACGCCGATGTTCTCACCGACCTGGAAGGCGTCCATGTCAGTCATCTTGATACGCAGCTGGCCTTTGCCGCGTTCGAGGTCCCCGAGCAGATTGGACAGACCTTTCAGCAGGTTTTCGCCGCCGGTTTCGGCGGTTTTGCGCAGGACCTCCGGATTGGTCAGCAGGAAGTTGGACGGGCTCATCGCATCGATGAACTGGCGGGAGTAGAAATCGACCTTCTGCGCGGTTTTCGGGTCCAGCCCGTCGACATGGGTGACCACGTCCTGCACGAAGCGGGCGGACAGCAGGTAGGATTGCTTGATGAAGTCGAAGACCTCGCTCTCTTTCCAGGCACCGTCCTTGAAGCGGCGATCGTTGGGGGAGTCGATGACGGGGGGGCTGTCCACGCCCATCATCCGCCGAGCGGTATTTTGCCACAGGGTCATGTAGTCCTGCCAGAATCCGATCTGGGCCTGGACCAGATGCGCCGGATTGGCCATCAAGCGGGTGGTCATTTCCAGAAAGGCGCTGCCGATGTGGGATTGATCGGCGGGTTTTTCGCCGGCCTCCTGCCGTTTCAGCCATTCGCCCACAATGCGTTGCGATCGTTCGGCGATCTCTGCCATGGAACGGCCGAGCAGCGCTGGATCGGGCATTTTGAACCCGCTTTGGTCGGGCGATCCGGCGGTCTTGTCGGGTTGGGCCATGGAGACATCCTTTGCGTCGGCACGTCCAGCGGCTACACAGGCCGCCGACAGCGTGGAGCGGGTCCGACATATGGTGATCAGCGGAGCAGAGGCGCAGCGTAGTGGCGCGGGCGGACAGGTTCAAGCAGGCGATGCGGGCCGTTCGGCGCGCATGGCGGAGACACGTCGCGCCGGTTGTACGGGCGCGCGTTTTGCCGCGCCGTTGATGGCGGCGTTGCTGGGCGGCTGCGCGACGCTGGAGGCGGTGAACCCCGTCAACTGGTGGCACGACATGCAGGGCGGCAAGATCGCCGAACAGCGACCCGCGCCGCCGGGGGCGGCGGATGCCTGGCCCAACCTGTCCACCGTCCCGTCGCGCCCCGCGCCGCCCGATCGCGACGCCATGAAAAAGCTGACGGAATCGCTGGTCGCCGATCGCGCCAACGCGCAGTACACGGCGGAAGCAGCGCCGTTGCCCGATCCGTCTTCCGCCGCGGCATCGCCCGGCCTGTTCGGCGGCGGCGCTGCTCGTCCGCCGGCCGCGCCCGCGCCGTCTCCCGCCGCACCGCGCCCAGCCGCGGCGGCCGGAGCGGCGAGCGCGTCGTTCGCGGCCGCGAGCGCGCCGCCGGCCGAGGTTGTCACACCGCCGTCCCGCGCGCCGGTCAGCCCCGTGCGCAGCGCACCGCTGGCCCCGCCGGAGGAGCCGGTCGCCCCGGCTGCAACGCCTCCCAGCGCCGACGCCGCCGCGATGCCGGCCTTGCCGACGCGCGAACCGCCGCGCCCGTCGATCGCACCGCCGGCCCCGCCGCCCGCGCCTGTCGCGGTCGCGCCGATGCCCGCGCCAGGCGGCGCCGGTCAGACGGTGATCCAGTTCCCCGGCGGCGGGGCGACGCTGTCGCCGACGGCGCAGGACGCGATCAAGCAATTCGCGGCCCAGCGCTTGAAGGCCACCAGTGTCCAACCCGATGTGCTGGTGACCGGTCACGGCGATGCCGCCAGCAGCGATCCGACGGTACAAAGCGTTGCCCTCAGCCTTGGGCTGTCGCGCGCGCAGGCCGTCGCCAACGCGTTGATCGCCAATGGCGTACCCTCCGCGGCGATTCGCCTCGGTTCCGAAGCCGCGGGTCGCGGCGCGTCTCTGCGTTTGCTACAATAGTTCGTCCATCACCCCGAAAGGTCGACAATGAGTTCCGAATCCTCCGGTGAATTCCACCGCATCCGCCGCCTGCCGCCCTATGTCTTCGCCGAAGTGAATTCGGCCAAGGCCAAGGCTCGCACGGCCGGGGAGGACATTATCGACCTCGGCATGGGAAATCCCGACAGTCCGACGCCGCCGCATATCGTCGCGAAGCTGATCGAAACGGTGCAGGACCCGCGTTCGCATCGCTATTCCGTCAGCGCGGGCATCCCTGGGCTGCGGCGCGCACTGGCGACCTATTACCAACGCCGTTTCGACGTCGGCCTTGACCCCGAAACCGAAGTTGTCGCCACGCTCGGCTCCAAGGAAGGCCTCGCGAACCTCGCCGCGGCGATCACCAGCCCCGGCGACACGATTCTGGTGCCGAACCCGTCCTATCCGATCCATCAGTTCGGCTTCATCATCGCCGGCGCGGCGGTGCGCAGCATTCCGGCGACGCCGGATGACGACATGCTGCGCGCGCTGGACGTGGCGGTGCGCCATTCCGTGCCGAAGCCGACGGCGCTGATCGTGAACTTCCCGTCGAACCCGACCGCCTATCTGGCCGATCTGGATTTCTATCGCGAAATCGTCGCCTTCGCGCGCAAGCACGAAATCTGGGTGCTGTCCGATCTCGCCTATGCGGAAATCTACTTCAACGACAAGCCGCCGCCGTCGATCCTGCAAGTTCCCGGCGCGAAGGACATCGCGGTCGAATTCACGTCGCTGTCCAAGACCTATTCCATGCCGGGCTGGCGGATGGGTTTCGCGGCGGGTAACCCGCGCCTGATCAAGGCGTTGACGCGGATGAAGTCGTATCTGGACTACGGTGCGTTCACGCCGATCCAGGTGGCCGCGGTGGCGGCGCTGACCGGGCCGCAGGATTGCGTGGCCGAGATGCGCGCGCTGTACAAGGATCGCCGCGACGTGCTGATCAAGGGCCTGATCTCCGCGGGTTGGGACATGCCCATCCCCGACGGGTCGATGTTCGCCTGGGCGCCGATCCCCGCGAAATATGCCTCCCTCGGTTCGGTCGAATTCTCCAAACTGCTGATGGCGCGGGCCAAGGTCGCGGTCTCTCCGGGGCTGGGCTTTGGGGAGCACGGCGATACGCATGTGCGCATCGCGCTGGTCGAGAACAATCATCGCCTGCGTCAGGCCGTGCGCAACGTGCGCGCCTTCATGCAGTCCGGGTCCAACGTCGCCGAACCCGAAGCCGGCGACTCCTTTGGCGCGGAGGCCGCTGGCCAATGACACGTCCCCTTTCGATCGGGATCGCCGGACTGGGCACCGTCGGCGGCGGTGTCCTGAAGATGCTGCGCGGCAATGCCGACATCGTATCCGCCCGCGCCGGTCGGCCGATCGCGGTCACCGCCGTTTCGGCGCGCGATCGGTCCAAGGATCGCGGCATGCCGTTGGGCGGGCTGCGTTGGTATGAAGACCCCGTCGCCCTGGCCTCCGACCCCGCCGTGGATGTGATCGTGGAAACGATCGGCGGGTCCGAAGGACCGGCGCGCGCATTGGTGGAAGCAGCGATTGCCGCCGGTAAGCCGGTGGTGACCGCCAACAAGGCGCTGCTCGCGGTGCACGGCGCGGCGCTGGCCGCCGCCGCCGAGGAACGCGGCGTGGCCCTGGCGTTCGAGGCCGCGGTCGCGGGCGGCATTCCCGTCATCAAGGCATTGCGCGAGGGACTGTCGGGCAACCGTATTTCGCGCGTGGCCGGCATTCTGAACGGCACCTGCAATTACATCCTGACCCAAATGCGTGAGCGCGGGCGGGAGTTCGCCGACGTGCTGGCCGACGCGCAGAAGCTTGGCTATGCCGAGGCCGATCCGTCCTTTGACATCGACGGCATCGACGCGGCGCACAAGCTGTCGATCCTGGCGGCGCTGGCATTCGGTCGCCCGGTTGCCTTTGACGCTGTTTATGTGGAGGGCATCCGCCGCATCTCCGCCCTGGATATCGCCTTCGCGACGGAGCTTGGCTATCGCATCAAGCTGCTGGGCATTGCGCGCGAGCAGGACGGCGGCATCGCCGCGCGGGTGCATCCCTGCATGGTGCCGCAATCCGCGCCGATCGCGCGGGTGGACGGCGTGTTCAACGCGGTGGTGGCGGAGGGCGATTTCGTCGGCCGGGTCATGCTGGAAGGGCGCGGCGCGGGCGAAGGCCCGACGGCTTCGGCCGTGGTCGCCGACCTGATTGATATCGCGCGCAATCGTCATACCCCGGTATGGGGTGCTGCGGCATCCGCGCTGTCGAACGCCCCGTCGGTGCCCATGAGCGCGCATGTCGGCGCGTACTACCTGCGTCTGATGGTCGTCGATCGGCCCGGCGTGATCGCCGATGTGACGGCGGTGCTGCGCGACAAGGGCATCTCGCTCGAATCGATGCTGCAACGAGGGCGCAGCCCCGGTGAAGCGGTGCCGGTCGTGCTGGTAACGCACGAGACGCGGGAAAGCGCGATGCGGGAGGCGTTGGACCAGATTGCCGCGCTGAACACCGTGATGGAAGCGCCGACGGTCATCCGGATCGAGGCGGGTTAGTCTCGGTTCCCATCGGGTCGCGATCTCAACCCCCACGCCTGCCTCGGCCGGCGTGGGGAAGTCGGCCTACCGCCAGCGGCGATGGAACCAAAGCCACTGGCCGGGGTTCGCGCGGATCCAGCCCTCCACGATCGTCGTGATCGCCTGCGTCGTCGCCTGCACGTCGATCTGTCCGGCGGCGTCGCGCGCCGGCTCGATGGGGCCGGTGCCGACAATGCGGAAGCGCCGGTCCGGCAGGCGTTCGACATGAACCCCGACGATCGGACAATCGAAGCGCTTCGCCAATCGCGCGATCGACGGGTTCGCTCGGCAGCGGCGACCGAAGAACGTGACCTCTACCCCGCGGGAGAAATGTTGATCGACGAGCATGCCCAAATGCTCCCCGGCTTCCAGCGCGGCGGCCATTTCCAGCGCGGCCTGCGACCGTGTGCGGATCAGACGGCCCATCAGCGGGGCGCGGATGCGGGTGATTTCCTTCGCCACGGCCTTGTTGTTCGGCATGCGATAGACGACGGCGCTGGGCATGCCGTGCGCGACGGCGGCCAGGGCCGGCAGTTCCCAGTTGCCGAGATGCGCGGCGAAGCACAAAGCCGGCTTTCCGTCGTGCAGCAACTGGTCGAACAGCGCGCCGTCGTCGGTCAGGATGCGTCCGCTGTTGGGATTGGCCAGGTCGTAATCCCAGATGCGGCCGAGATGGACATACTCCCCCATGACGCGGCCCAGATTGTCCCAGGCGTCGCGCAGGGTTGCCTCGATCCAGGCGGAGTCCTTGTCGGGGAAGGCGGCGCGCAGGTTCGCCTGGCCGATCCGATGCGCCGGCAGCCAGGGTCCGCAACGACGCGCGACCGCGCCGCAGACATCCGATGCGCGTTCCGGATTCGTTCGGCGCAGCAGCGCGAACAGCCCCTTGACCAGCCGCCCGGCAATCCGATCGCCGTACAGCGTCAGTTGGCGGCCAATGCGGTTACGGATGGCTATAGCTCCACCAGGATTTTGCCGAACACGTCGCGGCGTTCGAGCCGTTCGACCCCGGCGCGGAAATCGTCCAGGCCGTAGACGGTGTCGATCACCGGGCGCACCCCGGCTGCGATGCGGTCCAGGCCGCGGGCAAGGGCAGACAGCGGCGCGCCGAAGGAACCGATGATGCGGTACTGCTGTTGGAACAACTGCATCAGGTTCAGCGTGGCGGATGGGCCGGATGTCGCGCCGCAGGTAACCAGCCGCCCGCCGCGCTTCATCGACAGCAGAGAGCCGTTCCAGGTGTCCGCGCCGGTGTGTTCGAACACGACGTCGACGCCCTTTTTACCGGTGATCTTGCGCACCACGCCCTCGAAACGGTCCTCGCGATAGTTGATGACGTGATCGGCGCCGAGCGCGCGGGCTTTTTCGGCTTTTTCGGCGCTGCCGACGGTGGTGATCACGGTGCAGCCGATGGATTTGGCGATGCGGATGGCGATGCTGCCGATGCCGGAGCCGCCGGCGTGGACCAGAACCCATTCGCCGGGTTCCAGGCGCGCATTGTCGAACAGCATGTGCTCGACGGTGCCATAGGCGACGGCGACGCAGGCGGCGTCGAGCATGTCCACGCCGTCGGGGATTTTGACCACCAGACGGGCCGGGTGGTTGGTCAGGTCTTCGGTAAAGCCGCTGACGTGAAAGCCGCGCACGCCCGCGACATTTTCGCACAGATTGTCCTGCCCGCGCAGGCAGGTCCGGCAAGTGCCGCAGGTCAACGCGGAGAACGGCACGACCCGATCGCCCGGTTTGACATTGGTGACGGCGGCGCCCACGGCGACGATTTCCCCGGCGGCTTCCGCGCCGACGGTCAGCGGGTAAAGCCGCTTGGCGAATGCCATGCCGCGCAGGCCCCAGACATCGATATGGTTCAGCCCGACCGCGCGGATGCGGATTTGCACCTCGTGATCGGCGGGCGGGGGCGGGGCGGGGCGCTCGACCAGTTCAAGCTGGCGATCGGCCAGAAGTTGGAGCGCGCGGATCGTGGTTTGGGGCATGACGGTCCTGAGGGTACGAACAAGCGTCAAGTAAGCAGCCCGCGCGGAAGGCGCAACCGTGTCGCTCGGTTCAGGCGGAGTGGTGGCGATGCGCGGGCGCGCCGTCGTGGTGGCTGTGGGTCTCTTCGGCCTCGATGACGGGCATAAGGTGAAGCCGAGCATGGCGGACGCCGCGTTGGGCGGTGAGTCGATCGGCGAAGTGGCGGACGTCGCCGGAACTGCCGCGCAGTACCGCGACTTCCAGACAGGCGTGGTGATCGAGGTGGACGTGCAGACTGGCGACTCCGAGGTCGTGGCGGTCGTGCTGCGCGTTGGTCAGTCGCTGCGCGAGTTCGCGGGTTTCGTGGTCATACACATAGGTCAGGGTGGCGACGCAGGCGGTAGCCGGCGCTTCCGTCGCGTCGCGGCTGACGTAATCGCGCACGATGTCGCGCAGGGCTTCGGATCGGCTGGCATAGCCGCGCCGGTGCATCAGGGCGTCGACCGCGCCCAGCAGGTCGCTGTCGATGGTGATCGTGACGCGTTCCATGTGGGACTCCCAGGGCCGTTGGCGGAGTGTCGGGGGGCGTGGACGACGATGCAATCCCGCCGTCGCGAGATGGGATTGCCCGGGGGTCGTAAGCTGATTTATAGAATTCGTATGATTGGCAATCGGGCGAAGCAAATTCCAGTGGCGCGGCGCATGGGCGTCCCCCGAATGGGCGTCGCGGTGGGGATTTTGGCTCCGCTGGCGGCGTTGAATGTCGCGGTGTGGCTGTGGGCCTGGGTGCTGTTCGCGGACCGGCCGGCGCTGTTCGGCGTGGCGCTGCTGGCCTGGACCCTGGGCCTGCGTCACGCGGTCGATGCCGACCATATCGCGGCCATCGACAACGTGGTGCGGGCGCTGATCCGCGACGGGCGGCAATCGCGGCTGGTCGGTCTGTATTTCTCCTTGGGTCATTCCACCGTCGTCGTGCTGGCCTGCGTGGCGATCGCGGCCACGGCGTCGGCCTTCGATCTGGCGGGATTCCGGGAATTGGGCGGCACGATCGGGGTATCGGTGTCGGCGCTGTTTTTGCTGACGATCGCGGCGATGAATTGCGTGCTGTTCGTCGATCTGTGGCGGGCGTTCGGGCGGATGCGGTCGGGCGTGGCGGCGGACCCGCGAACGCCGACCGAGGCAATCGCCGATCATGGTCTTCTGACCAAACTGTTCCGGCCGTTGTTTCGGCTGATCCGCAGAAGTTGGCACATGTATCCGCTGGGGTTTCTGTTCGGCCTCGGCTTTGACACGGCGACGGAGGTCGGGCTGCTGTCGATCGCCGCGACGGAGGGGGCGAACGGTGCCTCGCCCTGGTCGGTGCTGATCTTTCCGGCGCTGTTCGCCGCCGGGATGGTGCTGGTCGATACCGCAGACAGCGTGTTCATGACTCAGGCTTACGGTTGGGCGTTGATCGATCCGCTGCGCAAGCTTTGGTACAATTTGACGATCACGGCGACGTCGGTCGTCGTCGCGCTGCTGATCGGCGGGATGGAGGCTTTGGGCCTGCTGGCCGAACGGTTCGAGTTGCAGGGCGCGTTCTGGTCCGTGGTGGCCGACGCCAATGCGGGTCTGACGCATGCCGGGTTGGCGGCGATCGGCCTGTGCGCGCTGATCTGGGGCGTGTCGGCGGCGGTGTTTCGCTGGAAAACCCGCGATATGGCGGTCGGCGGCGGATGAGGCTTGCGACGGCCGTATAAAAATCCGAACAATGCGCTTATAAGAACACGTCATTGGCCGGGTCATCATGCGTCATTTCCGATTTATCGCAGGGGTTTGCCTGTGTCTTTCGCTGTCCCCGGCGCGGGATGCGATGGGACAGGGCGGTTCGGCGGAGGCCAACCTTCAACAAGCCGTGACGCAGCTTGAACGCGGCAACCAGACCGAGGCCCTGCGCCTGTTCGATGCGATCCTGGCGGCGAACCCGGACGATCCGCAGGCGCTGTTTTATTCGGGGCGGCTGCTGACCTACCGGGGTGACTATGCCCTGGCCGAACCGCGGATCGAAAGGCTGGTCAAGGCACTGCCGGCGGCGTTCCAGGGGTGGGAACTGCTGGTGCAAATCACCCAGAACCTCGGGAAGCTGGCGCGCCGCGATGCCGCGATCGGACAAATCCATGCCGCGCGCCGCAGCGCGATCGACCCGGAAGTTCGCCGTCGTCTGTTTTATGTCCGCGACCGCATTACAGTGAATGGCCGCGTATTCATGGTGCAGGACATGTTCGAGGCGGCGGGCAGTTCCTTCGTGCGCGTCGTCGTGATCCCGGAAGCCGACGCGGCGAAGCCGATCCATGTCATCGCGCTGGGATCGGACGACGCCACCAATCAACAATGGCGTGAAAACGCGGTCCTGCCGCCAGGGCAGGTGGTTTACCATCTCAGCACGCACGATCTCGGCGCCGATGGATTTCATACGGTGACGCCGTACGAGTTCTATATCGGCGAGCCCGATTACGATCGGGTGCGGCTGAAGGTTATGGAAATCCTGAACGGTAAGGCGAGCCCGCTGATGGGTGAGCCGAACCCGTACTGGGTCTCCATCGCCCGCTGAACTTGATCAGCCGAGATGAGGCGTGCAGGCTGACGCGAAAGAATGCGGAGGATACGCCATGACGGTAGTACTGGATGAAATCGTGTTCACCCCCCTGGGCGGGCACATGGCCGTCGCGGTCGAGGGCGTCGATCTGCGCCGTCCGCCCGATGCGGCACTGACCAATCGGCTGCGACAGGCGCTGTGGGATAACATGGTGCTGTGCATTCGCGGGCAGAGCATCGATCCCGGCCAGTACCTCGCTGCGATCTCGCTGTTTGGCGAACCGCAGATACGGCCGGAAATCCCCCATGTTCCCGGCTTTCCCGGCGTCACGACGCTGTCGAGCCAGGACCGCGACACCAACGGCGACGGCAAGCGCCTGATCGCCGGGGCCAATTGGCATACCGACGACAGCTTCATGGCAAAGCCCAGCGCGCTGACGGCTTTGTATGGGATCGAGGTGCCCTCGGTCGGCGGCGACACGCAATTCGCCAATATGTATGCCGCTTACGAGGCGCTGCCGGCGGAGGAACGGGCATACCTCGATACGCTGCGGGCGGTGCACATGATGAAGCCCGACCGCCCCGGCCTGAACCGCACCCGCACCATCGCCCCGGAAATCCTCGCCGCTCGGCCTCCGTCGACGCACCCCGTCGTGCGCACCCATCCGGAGACCGGACGCAAGGCGATCTATGTCGGACCCAGCCGGATCGACCATATCGTCGGGATGGGGCGGGAGGAAAGCTGGGCGCTGGTCGATCGGCTGGTCGCCCACGCCACGCAGCCGCAATTCACCTACCGCCACAAATGGCGGCAGGGCGATATCGTGATCTGGGACAATCGCTGCCTGATGCACAAGGCGAACGGCGACTACGCCGAACATGAGTCCCGGTTCATGCAGCGCATCATCGTCGAAGGCGAGATTCCCGTCTGACGCGGCGCTATGCGTTGCGGGACAGGATCACGTCGAAGGTAATCAGCACGGCGTTCCGGTCCCGGGCCAGGACGCCGTCATGCACCTGCCCGTCCATGTCGATCACCGCCAGATCAAGCTCCGCCTTGCCGTCGCGGACCTGACCACTGCGGACCAGGACCTCCGTCGCCAGATCGTCCACGACGCGCCCATCCGCGAAGGACGCGCCGACCAGGCTGCCGATACTGCCGCGGATCGTCGCGTCGCGCATGCCGGCCTGCTGGGCGATGGCTTCGACGGCGCGGGCAATGTCGATGTTCGGGCGCACGCGCGCGGCGACGGCCCCAGCGGTGGACAATGCGTTCGGCGCACCGTTCGGCCTGACGCCGAACAAGGTGAAGTTGGTTTCGCGGTCCAAGCCCGTCTCGATCCGCACATCGCGAAATCCCCAGGCGCGGGCGGCACCTGGTCGAGAGAACACGGCCTCGCGCGGCAGGATGTGGCCGCCGCGTCGGCGCCCGTCGGGTTCGATCCAGACCGCGTGGCAATGCAGGAACGGCTGCCCGTCGGCCCAGCCGAAAGTGGCGTTGGCGCGTTCCAACAGTGTCTCCCCGATCGGGGCGTTGGGCGCGGTGAAATAGGCGACATGGGTTTCGTTGTCGGGCGGGCCGGGCATCACATAGCGGAATGGGTTGAAGGCACCGCCCGTCAGTTCAATCGTGCCGGCCTGAAAGCCGGCGGCGATCATCGGCCCGGTCAACGCCGCGTGCAGGGTCTGGCCGGGGCGCGTGTCGAACGCCATTGTCTCCGCCTCGCCGGCGACCATGTCGATGCGCACGGGGTCGATCGGCCCCGGCTGGGTCAGCGTGCGCATCAGCGGCCCACCGCGTAGCCTTGCATGCCCCGCGGATTGGCGCCCGCGAACATCTGCCCGTCGGCTTCCAGACGCGCGCCGGAGAGACGCCCCTCACTCCAGTCGTCGCCCTTGTCGGCGAGGTGCCCGCGCGCGCGCAGATCGGCCAGCACGGCGTCGGCGAAGCGGCCCTCCAGCACCAGCTTGCCGGGACGGGCGACTCGCGGCCAGAAGCTGGACGGCCAGTGTTCGGAGTGGAACGACGGCGCGTCGATCGACTCCTGAATGCCCATGTTGTGATGCACCATGCGCAGGAACATGATGGTGGACCACTGGTCCTGCTGTTCCCCGCCCGGCGTGCCGAACGCCATCCAGGCCTTGCCGTCCTTCAGGGCGAAGCTGGGCGACAATGTCGTGCGCGGGCGCTTGCCGGGGGCCAGGCTGTTGGGCAGGCCGGGGCGCAGCCAGAACATCTGCCCGCGCGATCCCATGGGAAAGCCGAGTTCGGGAATGCAGGGCGACGATTGCAGCCACCCCGCCGACGGCGTGGCGCTGACCATGTTGCCGAACCGGTCGATGACGTCGATATGGCAGGTATCGCCGCTGCTCGCCCCCAGCCGGGACACGGTGGGCTCCCCGCTGCCCGACGTGTCGCCCGTCAGCAGGGCAATACGCTCGGCGGCGGCGTGGTCCACGACGGCGGCGTAATTCGGCACCGCGCCGGGGCGCAGGTCCATCGAGGCGGTCTTGCCGATCAGCGCCCGTCGTTCGGCGTTATAGCCGTCCGACAGCAGCGTTTCGATCGGCACGGAGGCGAATTTCGGATCGCCGTAATAGGCCTCCCGGTCGGCATAGGCGAGTTTCATCGCCTCCGCCACGGTATGCACGAACTCCGCCCCGACCGGGTCCATCGCGCCGAGATCGATGCCGTTCAACAGCGCCAGCTGTTGCAGCATCACCGGCCCCTGGCTCCAGACGCCGCATTTCAGCACGGTGTGGCCTTGGTAGTCGTAGCGCAGCGGCTCTTCGACCGAGGCCGACCATTGGGCGAAGTCGTCCGCCGTCAGCAGGCCGCGATGGCGGCGGCCGGAGACATCCAGAATCTCGTTCCCGCGAAAGAATTTATCCACGGATTCGGCGACGAAGCCGCGATACCAGAAGTCCCGCGCCGCATCGATGCGGGCTTCGCGGTTGGCGCCGACGGCCTCTCGGCAGACGCGCTCGTAGGTATCCGCCAGCGCCGGGCGGCGCAGCAGCGATCCGGGGGCGGGCGCCTTGCCGTTCGGCAGGAACACGGCGGCGGAACTTGTCCACTCGCGCTCAAACATCGGGCGCATGGTTTCGATCATGGCGCTGATCCGCCCGACCACGTGGCAGCCGTTGCGCGCATAGCCGATGGCATAGGCCAGCACATCCGCCAGTTCCCAGGTGCCCCAGTCCCGCAGCAGCAGCGCCCAGGCGTCGAACGCGCCGGGCACGACCGCCGGCAGCAGCCCGGTGCCGGGGATCAGGTCCAGCCCGAGGTCGGCGAAGGCGCCCAGGGTCGCGCCTTGCGGGGAGGGGCCCTGGCCGCAGATCACATGCTGCGTGCCGGTTTTCGCGTTGTGCAGAATGATCGGCGCGTCGCCGCCGGGGCCGTTCAGATGCGGTTCGGCGACATGCAGCGTGAATGCCCCCGCCACCGCGGCGTCGAACGCGTTGCCCCCGCGCTCCAACACCGCCATGCCGACCTGGCTGGCCAGCCAGTGCGTGCTGGCGACGACGCCGAAGGTACCCGCGATTTCCGGACGTGTCGTGAACATCGGGCGAACTCCCTGTTGATCCGCGGGCAGGCTAACGCCAGGGTGCGCCCCGTCAATGCGGGAGCGACAATCCAATGCTGGTGCTGGTGGTGGGAGCGAGCGGCGCGGGAAAAGATACACTGCTGGCGGGCGCGCGGGAGAGGTTGCGGGGCGATGCAAGCGTGCGCTTTGTCCGGCGCGCCATCACCCGACCCGCCGACGCCGGCGGCGAGGATCACGATGCCGTGACCGACGCGGAGTTCGACTCCCGCGACTTCGCCCTGTGCTGGGGCGCGCACGGCCTGCGCTACGGCATCCCCGCCGATATCGCCGCGGACCTGGCGCTGGGCGTCATCGTCGTGGCCAACGTGTCGCGCGGCGTCATCGCAGAGGCGGCGGAACGCTTTCCGACCCGCGTGATCGAGGTAACGGCCCCGCCCGAAATCCTGGCGGCGCGCCTGTCCCAACGCGGGCGGGAAACCGCCGACGATATCGCCAGACGCTTGGCGCGCAACGTCGCGCTGCCGGCGGGCGTCGAAACCGTCACGGTCCTGAACGACGCGACTCCGGAGGAAGGTATCGCGCGGTTTATCGCCGCCTTACGTCGATAGGTCTGGGCGTGGCGAAGAAAGTATGCACAACACACGCCATGCGGATCCTGGGCGTGGCAATTGCGACATGGTTTTGGATCGCGGCGGTGGGCGCGCAGGCGTCCACGAGCCCGATCGCCACCCCGCACGCGCTGTGCGAAACCGCGATCGTCACCGCGGAATACGTCGAACGCATCCCCGCCCGCCTGCTCGCGGCGATCGCGGAGCAGGAGACCGGCCGCTTCGACCCCGCCACCGGCACCATCCGGCCCTGGCCGTGGAGCATCAACGCGGAAGGCGCGGGGCAGTACTTCGCCGCCAAGCACGAGGCCGTGGCCGCCGTGCGCGCCCTGCAGGCGCAAGGGGTCCGTTCGATCGATGTCGGTTGTATGCAGATCAACCTGCTGCACCACCCCGATGCCTTCTTGAACCTGGAAGAAGCCTTCGACCCCAGGCGCAACGCGCTCTATGCGGCGCGCTTCCTGAATGCGCTCTATACCAATCACAAGGACTGGCCCCTCGCCATCGGTGCCTATCATTCCGAGACCCCGGCGCTGGGCGGTGCCTATCGCGCGCTGGTGATGGCGCGCTGGCAGCGTCCCGATTTCCTGCGCTCGGTCCCGGCCTCGGCCGCGTATAACGCCTTCCCCGACACGAAGACCGTCTACGGCGCCTTCGCGTCGTCCGGTTCCGCCTATGGCAACGCGCCGCCCCGGCTGCCCGGGACGGCGCCGAAGCGCTGAGGCCTATTCGACATCCCAGGCGCTCGTGCCCTCGTAAGACCGGTGATGGAACGTCAGGCCCTTGCGCACCGCCCAGATGTTCACCTGTTGGTGGATCGGGATGATCGGGTATTCCGGCAGGCCCAGACGTTCCGCCTCCCGATACAGGGTCTCCCGCGCCGCCGGGTCGATCGTCGCCAGGGATTTCTCCACGATCGCGTCCACCGCGGTGTTCTTGTAGCGGGTCGGATCGAAGATCGCGCCGCGCCCTTTTTCCGGGGCGGAGGAGGCGACGAGGGTGATCAGGTTGCTGCTCGCTTCCCCCGTATCGCTACTCCACCCCGTCAACCGCACACTAAACTCAAACTTCTGCGCTCGGCTGAAGAACGTGGTGGAAGGCATTACTTCTACAGTGGTTTTAATGCCAATGCGTGTCCACATTTGTGCCACTGCTTCAACGATTGAGGCGTCGTTGACATAGCGGTCGTTCGGCCCGTGCAGAGTGATGCCGAAACCTTGCGGGTAGCCGGCTTCGGCCAGGAGTTTCTTCGCTGCTTCAGGGTCATAGGGGTCGACCTTGATAGAAGGTTCGAAGCCGCTCGCACCCTCCGGCATGATTTGTCCGGTCGGGTTGGAGAACCCGTCCATGATCCGGTCGCGGATGCCCGCGCGGTTGATCGCCAACGACATGGCCTTGCGCACGCGCACGTCGGCCAGCGGGTTCTTGCTCAGCTTCGCGCCGCTCGCGTCCGTCGCCCATGGGGTTTCCGGGCGGGAAACGTCGGGCGCCAGGTAGATCAGCCGCTGGCCGGGCGCGGCGAAGACCGTGACCTTGGGGTTCTTCTTCAAATCCTCCACATCGCGCGTCGGCACTTGGTCGATCACGTCGACATCGCCCGATTGCAGCGCGGCGTTGCGCGACGCGTTATTGGCGATCAGCTTGTAGTTGACGGTGTTCCAGACCGGTTTCTTGTCCCACCAGGCGTCGTTGCGCTGGAACACCGCGCTGTTGCCGACGGCGAAGGAGGTGACTTTGTACGGTCCCGTGCCGATCGCCGCCTTGCCGGTGTTGTAGTCGCCGGTGCTCGCGCCCTCGCCATGCTTGCGGCTGACGATGCGGATGTTCGACAGGTTGTACGGGGTCAGCGGCTGCGCTTCCGCCGTATGCAGGCGGATCGTCAGGGCGTCGATCACCTCGATCTTGGTGAACGGCTTGGTGGCGAAGGTGAAGCTCGACGGGCTGTTCAGCACCTGCGGGATGCGCGCGAACGTGAAGGCCACGTCGTCCGCGGTGAACGGCGTGCCGTCGTGGAAGGTCACGCCGGGGCGCAGCTTCACTTCCCAGGCGGTGTCGCCGATGGCCGTCCACGACGCGGCGAGCGACGCTTGCGGCACGAAGTTCGGGTCGAAACGCAGCAACGGGTCGAACACATAGCTGGTCAGCACGTTGTTGGGATTCAGGTTGTGGTAGTGCGGGTCCATCGAGGTAAACGCACCGCCGACGGCGATCGTCAGCGTTTTCTGCGCCGCCGCGGGCGTGGTCAGGGCGGGCGTGGCGAGCGACGTGGCGGCGAGCAGGCCGAACAGGGTTTTGCGCATGGGCGATCTCCGAAAAGCGCTGCGCCGGGGCGGTGAGGGGGACGCGGCGGCGCGCGAAGCTGCGACGGTTTCACCTTATGGACAGGCGGGGCATCGTGCTAGCCTGCACCGATCATGAGCAATACACCCTTGTTCGATCCCGCCGAGTTTCGCCTGCCGCTCGGCGTTGTCCATGTCTGCGCCGGCGGCGAAACCGCCTGCCTGATCCGCCACGACGATGCCATGCTGCGCTATCTCCGCGACAAAAGTCGCGGCATGCCCGGGCGCGTCGCCCAGGAAGCCCAGATCCGACGAACCCGCGAAGCGATCGCGCGCCTGTGGGGCGTGAGCGTCGATGAGATCGGCTTTGTCAGTAATGTGGCGGAGGGCGTGTCGATTGTGGCCGAAAGCCTCGATTGGCGCGACGGCGACAACATTCGGATCGATCCCATCGAATACCCGTCGATGGTCGGACCTTTTGCTCTGCGCGGGATCGAGGTGAATACCGGGGCCATCAACGCCCGCACGCGGATCGTCTCGGTCAGCGCGGTGTCCTATCGCAGCGGCGAACGCGCCGATCTGGCGTCCCTGCGCGAACAGGCGGATGCCGTCGGCGCGCTGCTGGTCGTCGATTTCACCCAGGCGTCCGGCTACATGCCGATCGAGGCGTCGGTCGCCGATTTCGCATTCTCGGCATCGTACAAGTTCATGCTGGGCATCACCGGCGTCGCTACGGCTTTTTGGAACCGGACACGCCAACCGCACTGGCTGGCACGATCGGGCGGCGGGCACTCCTGGGCGCTGAACGGACAGTCCTACGACCCCATGCCGGCGGTTAAGCCGGACGCGATGTCGTTCATGCGCGGCAACCCCGCCCACGCTTCGGTCTACGTGTTGGCCGAAGCGTTGGACTATCTGGCGGGCTTCGACCCGCTGGCCGTTCAGGCCCATGTGCAGGGCCTGACGACGGCGCTGATGGACCGGCTGGCGGCGCTGCAAATCCCCGTCATGACTCCCCGCGACCCCGCCCGCCACGGCGCCAGCGTCTGTGTCGCAAGCCCGCGCGCCCAGGCCATTGTGGATGAGCTGTACGCGCTGGGGATCTATGCCTGGAACGGGCAGGGGCGCATCCGCTTCAGCTTCCATGGCTACAACGCGATGGCCGATGTCGATCGGATCGCGGAGGCGATGCAACGCCTCTGGTAGCGGCGGGCCGAAGCCCGACCCGCGTCAGGATGCAGGCGGCGCGATCTGCCGTTCGAACGCGCGCAGGCGTTTGAACACCGAGATCAATTCCACGATCGTCGTCCAGGAGTTCACGAGGTACTGGAACGAGCTTTCCACCCGCCCGAACGCCCGCACGATCTGCTGCATGACGCCGAGGGTGAGCGCCCCGGTAACGATGGTGGGGCCGAGGGCGATATACGGGACCAGCACGCCGAATTGCAGATACGACCACTTCGCGACGTCGAAATACATGTAGTGGAAGAACAGCCGGAAATAGTTCCGCCGCACATCGTCGAACAACCCGCCCAGCGTCGGCGGGGATGCTCGGTTTGGATCGTCCTCGCCCAGCACCAGTTCCTTGCGATAGGCCGCCTCCACCCGCTGGTTGTCGAATTCCAGCCCCGGCAGCTTGAAGCCGATCGCCGCCATCAGCACGGTGCCCGCCAGCGCGAACAGGACAGCGACCCACACCAGGGCAAAGTCGACCGGACCGATCCACGGCAATTCCGTGACCTTGGCCGAAAGCGTCCAGAGGATCGGCAGAAAGGCGAACAGGGTCATGACGCTGCGCATGAAGCTGACGCCCAGCCCCTCGACCAGGCGCGCGAGGCGCATGGTGTCTTCCTGCACGCGCTGCGACGCGCCCTCGATCAGGCGCAGCCGGTCCCAATGGGCGGCGTAATGGTCGTTCATCGCGGCGCGCCAGCGAAACACGTAATGCTTGATCAGGAAGTCGGTGATGACGGCGATGGCGACGTAAAGCGCGGCGATGCGTCCGAATGTGGCGATCTGGCCGAAATACTCGTCGAGGGTGATCGAACCCGGCTTGCCCAGGGCCTTTTGGATAAGGTTGTAGAAGTCGCCGAACCACTCGTTGATTTTGACGTCAAGTTCGACTTTGTACCAGGTGGAGAACAGGATCAGAGCGCTGCCGGGGTATGCCCAGACAAGCCATTGGCGGGCGAGAAAGAAGGAGCGAAACATCTGGCCTCCGGTTCGGCGTTCGACCGAAGACTTCGCACAGGCTCAAGGCGACGAACAGCCTGGATTGCGAGCCGCTGCTCGGCGACTTCTGGACCACGGTGGACGCGGTGTTGCGCGAGAGAGGAGTGATCCCATGATGACCCTGCCCCAGAAAACACTGAAAGTGGGCATCGCCGGCTATGACGACATGAAGGCCCGCGCCATGGCCGTGGCGCGCGGAGAGCACCGTATCGCGCCCGATGAGCCGAAAGTGTGGTTCACCTCGACCGAATCCTTTGCCAAGGTCCTCTCGGCCGGCAACCGCGACCTGTTGCGCGTGATCGCCGAACAGGCCCCCGGTTCGCTCGACGAACTGGCGCGGATCACGCCGAAGGTGACGCATGACCGGGTGGAACTGGACCTGCCGCTCGCGGTCGAACCAAAGGCAAGCTGAGCGGTGACGGCCTGAAGCACGAGCCACGTCCCGCGATCGACGCTCTGGCATCGGACCAATCCGCGCGCGCCGGTTTCGCCAATGCGCCGCCGGCCGTCGCGTCCGGTTGCCCCGCCGATCATAGTTTGGCTTGCTGTCCGGCCAAACCACCGGAGGAGACCGAACCATGACCAGCCAAAGCGAAAAAGCCGAACGGTTCCGGGCGTTGCACGCGGGTCCCGCGGCATTCGTGATCGGCAACGTATGGGATGCCGGCTCCGCGCGCATGCTGACCGATCTCGGCTATGTCGCGCTCGCGACCTCGTCGGGCGCCTGCGCCGGCGTGTTGGGGCGGCGCGACGGCCGCGTCAGCCGTCAGGAAGCCATCGATCATGCCCGCGCGATCGTCGAAGCCTCCGCCTTGCCGGTCTCGGCCGATCTGGAGAAGGGTTTTGGCGACGCCCCGGCCGACGCGGCGGAAACCATCCGTCAGGCCATTCAGATCGGCCTCGTCGGCGCATCGATCGAGGATGCGACAGGCGATTCCGTTCGGCCGCTGTACGATATCGCCCAGGCGACCGACCGCATCGCGGCGGCCGCAGAAGCGGCGCGATCCGCCGGGTTCGGCTTTACCCTGACCGCGCGGACCGAGAATTTTCTGCGCGGCAATCCCAGCCTGGACGACACCATCAAGCGCCTGATCGCCTTTCAGGACGCCGGCGCGGATGTGCTGATGGCGCCGGGCCTGCCCGATCTGGATGCCGTCCGCGCGGTCTGCGCCGCCGTGTCGCGTCCGGTGAATTTCATGGCCGGCATTCGCGGCCGCTCATTCTCCGTCGCGGAACTGGCGGCGGCGGGCGTGCGCCGGGTCAGCGTCGCGACGTCGTTCTATCGCGCGGCGATGACCGGCCTGTTGACGGCGGCGCGCGAACTGCACGACAGCGGCACCTTCGGCTATCTGGATACGTCGCTGACCTCGGCCGAACTGAACCGCTTCATGGCCGAATAAGACGCGGGCCTTAGCTGCGCGGTATCCCGGCGGAGGCGGTCAGACCGCCATCGACCGGGATATAGGCACCGTTGACGTAGCTCGCTTCGGCCGATGCCAGAAACGCGACGACCGCGGCAACTTCGTCCGGGCGCGCGAAGCGCCCGGCGGGCACGCGCGTTTCGGTGGCGGCGCGATAGGCGGAGAAGGGGGCCATCATCTCGGTATCGACGAAGCCCGGCGCGACGTAATTCACGGTGACGCCGCGACGGGCGCTTTCGATTGCCAGCGTCTTCACATAGGACAGCAGCGCCGCCTTGGCCGCGCCATAGGCGGCGTTGCCCTGGCTTGCGAGTTGCCCGATGACCGAGCCGATGGCGACGATCCGCCCCGTGCGCGCGCGCATCATCGGGCGCACGACGGCGCGCGCGATGCGGGCGAAGGCGAAGTAGTTGACCTGCATGACGCGTTCGGCGGCGTCCTGATCCATCATGGCGGCGAGCGCGTCATAGGTCGTGCCGCCGACCTGAACCAGCGCATCCCAGGCCGGCGCGTCCTCCTGCGCCTTGGCGAAGGCTTCCACCGCGTCCTTATCGGCGAGATCGAGCGCGACGGCTGTGGTCGGTCGGGTGAAGTCGCCGGGATCGGTGCGATAGGTATAGGTGACCTCATCCCCGTCGGCGCTCATCCGGTCCACCACCGCGGCGCCGATCCCGCGGCGACCGCCGATCACCAGGACCCGGCGCGTCACGGCTCGCGGCCAAGCACGACGCAGACATTCTGCCCGCCGAAGCCGAAGGAGTTGGAAATCGCATAGGCCACGTCGGCGGCGCGCGCGACATTCGGCACGCAATCCACCGGCAGCGTCGGATCGGGAATGTCGTAGTTGATGGTCGGCGGCAGCACGCCGTTGCGCATGGCCATCAGCGAAAAAATCGCCTCGATCGCGCCGGCGGCGGTCAGGGTATGGCCGATCATCGACTTGTTCGACGACATCGGGATCGAACCCGCGCGCTCCCCGAAGACGGCAGAGACGCCGACCCATTCCATCTTGTCGTTTTCCGGCGTGCCGGTGCCGTGCGCGTTGATATAGCCGATCTTGTCCGGGTCCAGCCCGGCATCGGCCAGGCCCTTGCGCATGCAGGCGATGATCGGCTTGCCGTCGGGGGAGGAGCGGGTGCGGTGGAACCCGTCCGCCGCCTCGCCGCAGCCGGCGACGGTGCCCAGGATCGTCGCGCCGCGGGCGCGGGCGCTGCTCAGGCTTTCAAGCACCAGCGCCCCGGCGCCCTCCGCCATCACGAAGCCTTCCCGGTCCTTGCTGAACGGGCGAGAGGCCGAGGACGGCGGGTCGTTGCGGGTGGACAGGGCGGACAGCAGCGAAAACCGGATCAGACTTTCCGGATTGACCGACGCATCGGTGCCGACCACCAGCGCGGCATCGGTTTCCCCGCGCCGGATCGCCTCGACCCCCAACTGAATGGCGGTCCCGCCGGAAGCGCAGGCGGTGGAGGTCGCGATCGGCGAACCCTTGGCCCCGAACCGATCCGCCAGGTTCTGCCCGACGGAACTGAACAGGAAGCGACGGAAATAGGCGGTGAAATCGCCCGAGTCAGCGGCGCGCAGCAGATCGTCGTAGGTGACGCTGTCGTTGGCGCCGGACGCGGCGGCCAGCGCCTGGCGTTGCGGCCATTCGAGTTCGACCGGCGGCAGCGCCAGGAACAGCGGGCCGGGGAAATCGCCGGGACGACCGATGCCGGCTTCGGCGATGGCTTCCTCGATCACCAGTTCCGCCAGACGTTCGGACATCGCCGGGGCGGACGGTTCGGGCACGGCGATGAAGTCGACCGTGCCGGCGATGGTGGTCTTCAGCCCGTCGATGGGGAAACGCGAGATACGCTTGATGCCGGACACCCCGCGCGTCAGCGCGCGCCAGTTATCGGCCTTGCCCTGACCCAGGGAGGTGATGACGCCGATGCCGGTTACGACAACCGTCCGATCGCTGCTGGTCATGTCGCCTGCTCCTGCTTGCGGCGTTATGGACGGGTCACGAGAGCCAGCGACTCGCCGCGCCAGGGCCCCCAGCCCGTTACCAGAGCCTGTTTCAATGTCCCGGCGGCGGTAACCTGTTCACTGGCGTCGAGCGGGGCGAACAGCGCGCCACGCGACACCGCGATGGCCGCCAGCGCCAGATTGGCGACGAAGGACGGTTCGACCGAATGACCCAGGGCGGTCGCGGTCAGCCGGGTCGGCAGGCCCAGGGTTGCAAGCCAGTCCAGTTCTTCCCGCGTCGCCTCCAACGCGCCGGAGGCACCGGAGATCACCGCGCTGTCGGACGGATCGAGCTTCGCGCCGAGGGCGGCCAATTGGCCTTCGGCGACCTCGCTCGCCTGATGCGGCAGGCGTTGGCAGCGACCGGTCTCAATCCCCGCGATCTCCGCCAGCGCCCTCGCCCCCCGTGCCGCCGCATGGGCTCGGCTTTCGATCACCAGGAAACAGCCGACCGAACCGATCGTCATGCCGCCGCCGGCCGGCATGCGGCCTTGCACGCTGGTCGGCTCCCCCTTCCACAGCGTACGGCCCATCGCGTAGTGCAGCAACACGTCGGCGCGTTGGGCGTTATAGGAACCGCCGACGAGGAAGATGTCGCCGCTGCCCGCGCCGATGCGCGCGCAGGCGATCCGCACCGCGTCGGCACCGCTGGTTTCTTCCCCCATGAAGGTACGGGAGGAGCCGATCACGCCGTGTACCAGCGAGATATTGCCCGCGAGCAGATTGGAAAGCTGCGCCAGGAACAGGGTCGGACGGATGTCGCCCAACAAATGTTCGTTCAGGTAAGCGCCGGGATTTTCGGCCTTCGGCAGGGCGGACAGGATAGACTGATCGACGGCGTAATCGCGTTCGCCGCCGCCGGCCGCCACGATCATGTCGGTGCGTTCCAGAATGGCGGTATCGCCCTTGATCCCCGCCGATTCCAGGGCCGCGCCGGCGGCATAGGTGCCGATGCGCTGCCAGGCTTCCATCTGCCGCTGATCGCCGCGCTTGGGAATTTGCTTATCCAGCGTCAGCGCGGTCATCGGATGCACGGCATAGGGCGCGAAGCTGGCGCGATCCAGCACCGGCTGGAAGCCGTTCGGATCGTTCAGCGCCGCCCAATGCGCGTCGGCGCCTTCTCCGAGGCAGGAAATCAGGCCAATGCCGGTGATCAGCGCATCCCGCTCATGCTGCATCGTAATATTCCTTTGGCACGCCGACCTTGCGCGCCGTGTCGAGCATGGTAGCGCGAAGCGTCTCATTCGGAAACGCGACGACGCCATAGCGGATTTCGGCGTCGGCGACCTTTTTGCCCTCGGCGCTGATGCTGGCCTTGACCACGGCAAAGCCGGAGCCGTCGTGCAGCAATTGCGCTTCGGCGATCAACGCCTGCCCGGGCAGCACGAAGGAGCGCATCTTGGCTTCCTTGACGTGCATCAGGAACGGCATTTTGACGAAACGCTGAATGGCCAGCACCAGCCAGCCGCCGGTCTGCGCCATGGTTTCAATCATCAGCACGCCGGGCAGCAGCGGGTAGCCGGGAAAATGCCCTTCGAAGATCGGGCTTTGTTCGGGAACCGCGCAGGATGCGCGCACGGTGCGTGCATCCGGATCGAGCGACTCGATCCGGTCCACCATCTGAAAATATTCCAGACGCATCGCGTCAGGCGGACTTCGCCGCCACCAACTTGTCGATGTTGGCGCAGAGGTTCTTCAGGACGAAATACTCGTCCGTGGAAACCTTGCCGTCGTTCACTTCCTGCGTCCACTGCTCCAACGGCATCTTGATGCCGAACGCCTTGTCGATCGCGAAGGCGACATCGAGGAAATCCAGGCTGTCGATGCCCAGATCGTTGATGGCGTGGCTTTCGGGTGTGATCGTATCGGCGCCGATGTCGCATGTATCGGCAATGATTCCGGCAACCGTCTCGAACGTGGACACTAGTGGCGAACCCCTGCAAATAACCACGGGCGGATAACACCGCGTTCCCCCCGCCGCAAGGGCAGGCTCCGCTTTTCTCCCGGAAGGCCCGTGACGACCGGTTATAGATGAACGCTCTACGAACCCCAATGCGGCGGCAGCCAGACCCAGCCGCCGTCACGGTTCGCCCAATAACCGGTGTTCCAGAGATTGCCGTGCCCGGCGGCGGGCACATACAGGCCGGGACGCCAGATATAGCCGGCACCGGTCCAATCCCAGTAGCCGGGCTGCCACATCAGCGACTCGGCGCTGACCGGGGGCTTGGGGACGATTTCCGGAATCGGTTCCGGCACCGGCGGGAATGGACGCTCGCCGCCGACGCGGGTCGTTTGCGTCGCGCAGCCGGCGACCATAAGCCCCAAAGCCAGGAAACCGGCCAGTCGCAGTCCGCCGAGATCGCGCAAACGCATGGTTCGGGTTCCTTTCAGGCGATTCTTAGGGCTTGTTCAACAATAATCGAATCGATCAATCGTGTTGAACAAGCCCTAAGCCATTTTTTTGACGGCAACTTCGCCGACGTGCAGACGCACTCATATGTCGGCGTTGCCTCAATCCGGCAGCAGCACGGTGGCGACCGCCTGCGCGGCGATGCCTTCGCCCCGACCGGTGAAGCCCAGCTTCTCCGTCGTGGTGGCTTTTACCGAAACGCGGGCGATTTCGCAGCCCAGAAGTTCGGCCAGACGCGCCATCATGGCGGCGGCGTGCGGGGCGATTTTCGGACGCTCGCAGATCAGCGTCACATCCACATTCGCCACCCGCCCGCCGCGTGCGGCGATGCGCTGGGCCGCGTGGCGCAGAAACCGCGCGCTGTCGGCGTCCTTCCAGGTCGCCTCGCTGGGCGGGAAGTGCCGGCCGATATCGCCCTCCGCCAGCGCGCCGTAGATCGCGTCGCACAAAGCGTGAATGCCGACATCGGCGTCGGAATGCCCGGCCAGGCCCTTGTCGTGCGGCACCGCGACGCCGCACAGCATCAGCTTGCGCCCGGCTTCCAGCACATGAACGTCGAAGCCGGTTCCGACCCGGGGACAGAGCACAGGCGCCATGATGCGTTCCAGCCGGAGCATATCCTCCGGAAAAGTGAGTTTGATATTGTCGTCCGACCCGCCGACGATGCGCACCGCGAGGCCGGCGGCTTCCAGCAGAGAGGCATCGTCGGTCGCCCCCGTCAGGCCGGAGCGATGCGTGTCGAGCAGGATCTGAAAGCGAAAGGCCTGCGGCGTTTGCGCGCGGAACAGCGCGTCGCGCGGGACGGTTGTCTGGATTGTCCCGGCATCCACGCGTTTCAGCGTGTCGGCCACCGGCACGGCGGGAATCGCGCCGGGCGCGTCGGCCAGCGCCGCGATCAGGTCCGGTATCGTGCGATCGGGGAAAAACGGGCGCGCGGCGTCGTGCACCAGCACGATGTCGGGCGCGTGCGCCGCCAAAGCCTCCAACCCCGCGCGCACGCTGTCCTGGCGGGTGGCGCCGCCGGGGACGACGGGCAGATGCGGCAGGTCGCCCAGGGCGCGGGCGATGGCATCGGCGTCGCCGACGGGTTGCAGCAGATCGACATGGCGCAGCAGCGCTTCCGCCGCATGGCGCATGACCGGCTTGCCGGCCAGTGACAGGAACTGTTTCGGCGTCTCGGCGCCAAATCGGGTTCCCGATCCGGCGGCGACGATAAGGGCGGCGATGGGCATGGGGCACAGATGCCGCCGACCTGTCGGCACGTCAATCGGAGGCTTGCCACCCGCGCGGCCTCGGCACAGAGTCCGTTCAATCGGATCAAGGGAAGCCCAGGATGGATTTCGACCTGTTTGTTATCGGCGGCGGGTCCGCCGGCGTGCGTTGCGCCCGTATCTCCGCCGGGCACGGCGCGCGTGTCGGCGTTGCCGAGGAGCGGTTCTGGGGCGGGACCTGCGTCAATGTCGGCTGCGTGCCGAAGAAATTGCTGGTGCAGGCCGGCGAATACGGGGCCTGGGCCGACGACGCGGCGGGATTCGGCTGGACGATCAAGAAAGGCCCGCACGATTGGGCAAAGCTGATCGCCGCCAAGGATAAGGAGATCACCCGGCTGGAGGGGATTTATCGCCGCCTGCTGAATGGTGCGGGCGCGACCGTGTTCGACGCGCGGGCGGTGTTCCTCGATCCCCATACGCTCGATGTCGGCGGCAAGATCGTGACGGCGGAAAAGATCGTGATCGCGACCGGCGGGCACCCGGAGCGGCCGAACATCCCCGGCGCGGAGTTGGGCATCATTTCCGACGACGCGTTCTTTCTGAAGACGATGCCGAAGACCGTCGCGATCGTCGGGTCCGGCTTCATCGCGGTGGAATTCGCCGGCATCTTCCAGGCGCTGGGGGCGGAAACGCATCTGATCTACCGCCAGCCTCTGCCGCTGCGCGGCTTCGATCAGGACATCCGCGAAAGCCTCGCCGACGCTTTGGGCAGCAACGGCATCGTGCTGCATCCCGGCACCAGCCCGGAAAAGCTGGAAGCCGATGGTGACAGCCGTATCCTGACCTATGGCGGCGGGCAGACGCTGCGCGCGGATTTGGTGTTCTTCGCCACCGGGCGCCGGCCGTCCACATCCGGTATCGGCCTGGACAAGGCCGGGGTGACGGTCAATGCCGGCGGCGCGGTGATCGTCGACGATCAGTTGCGCACCGCGCAGCCGCATATCTACGCGATGGGCGATGTGACCGATCGGGTGAACCTGACGCCGGTCGCCACCGCCGAAGGTCATGCCCTGGCCGACACCTTGTTCGGTAAGCGTCCGCGCGGCGTGTCCTTGCGCAATATCCCGGCGGCCGTGTTCTCCACCCCGCCTTGCGCCACGGTGGGGCTGAGCGAGGAGGAGGCCGCCGCCCAGGGGCCGGTCGATGTCTATGTCACGAAGTTCACCCCAATGCGGCACACCCTGACCGGGCGGGCACGCAAGACGATGATGAAGCTGGTGGTGGACCAGGCCACGCAGAAGGTGGTCGGCGCGCATATGGTCGGGGAGGACTCGCCCGAGATCATGCAAGGTCTTGCCATCGCCGTCGTGATGGGCGCGACCAAGGCCGATTTCGACCGCACCATCGGCATTCATCCCACGGCGGCGGAAGAGTTCGTCACGCTGCGCACGATGACCCGTACCGCGGGAGTAGCCAAAGCCGCGGAATAGCGGCCGAGTACCAACTGGGAGGACAACAACAATGAAAAGACGCGCTTTCATCGCCGGTTCGGCGGTTGCCGCGCTGGCTCGTCCGGCCATCGCGCAACCGACCAAAACCCTGGTCTTCGTGCCGCAGGCCAACCTGACCAGCCTGGACCCCGTGTGGACCACGGCGACCGTCACCCGCAACTTCGCGCTGATGGTTTACGAGACGCTGTACGGGCGCGACGAGGCCTTTAATCCCAGGCCGTTGATGGTCGCGGGCCATGTCATCGACAACGACGGCAAGCGCTGGACGATGAAGCTGCGCGACGGGCTGGTGTGGCATGACGGCACGCCGGTATTGGCGCGCGATTGCGTCGCCAGCCTGCAACGCTGGTTGAAGCGCGACGGCGCGAGCGGTGTGTTCAATGCGCGGGTCGACGCGATCGAGGCGCCCGACGACAAGACGTTGGTCTGGCGGTTGAAGAAGCCGTTCCCGCTGCTGGCGCATTTTCTGTCCAAGGTGCAGCCGAGCCCGGTGATGGTGCCGGAAAGGCTGGCGGCGACGGATCCGTTTAAGCAGATCACGGAAATCGTCGGCTGCGGGCCGTTTCGCTTCCTGCCCAACGAATATGTCTCCGGCGCGTCCGCCGCCTTCGCGCGGTTCGACAAATATGTGCCGCGCGACGAACCGGCGTCGTACACCTCGGGCGGGCATCGGGTGCATGTCGATCGTGTCGTGTGGCGCGTGGTGCCCGATCCCGCGACGGCGGCGAACGCGCTGGCGGCGGGGGAGGTCGATTGGCTGGAATTGCCGCAGCCCGACCTGATCGGAATGCTGGCAAAGCAGAACGGGGTGACGACGGGCCTGCTGGACCTCTACGGCACCGTCGGTCTGCTGCGGCCCAACCATCTGCACGGCCCGACCGCCAATCCCGCGATCCGGCGCACGATGCTGGCGGCCATCGATCAGGTGGAGATGATGACGGCGGCGATGGGCGACGATAAGAGCACCTGGGCCGCGCCGATGGGGTTCATCGTGCCCGGCATGCCGTCCGCCACTCAGGCGGGCATGGAGAATGTGCGGGTTCGCAAGACCACCGATCAACTGAAGCGGATGCTGGAGCAGGCCGGCTATAAGGGCGAAAAGCTGGTCTTCATGCACCCGACGGATCAGGTGATCTACCATGCCATGAGTCTGGTCGCGGTGGACGCGTTTCAGAAGATCGGCATGAACGTGGACGAGCAACTGACGGATTGGGGCACCATCGTGCAGCGCCGCCCGTCGAAGGAGCCGTTGGACAAGGGCGGTTGGTCGATGTTTCCCGCCGGCGCGCCGGCACCGGAATTCATCGATCCCATGTTGTCGAACCCGATGCGCAGCAACGGCGCCAAGGCATGGTTCGGCTGGCCGGACGATCCGCAACTGGAAGGCGCCTACGAGTCCTGGCTCGACGCCGACAACGATGCCCAGCGGCGGTCGTTGGAGGCGGAGTATCAACTGGCCGCGTTCAACTCCGTGCCGATCATTCCCTGCGGTCAGTACAAGCCGAAATCCGCGTGGCGCTCGACCGTGTCGGGCCTGGTCAAGGGATCGGCGCCGGTGTTCTGGGGCGCGACGAAGGCCTGAGTCGGGGCAGCGCGGGATGGTCGACACAGCGGCGGCCATCCGGCGGGGGTTCGGCGGGGGTTCGGCATTTTCCTTGCCGAACCCCATGCCGAGGTCTAGGCACCAACGCATGAGCAAACGGCCGATGATCGGGGTTACCCTCGATTCCGAGCAGCCAGGCGGCTACTCGCACTATCCCTGGTATGCGCTGCGGCGGAATTATGCCGATGCGATCGTCGCGGCCGGCGGTCTGCCGGTGGCGCTGCCGCACGACGCCGCCCTGGCGGAGGACTGGCTGGACCGCATCGACGCCCTGGTGGTGACCGGCGGCGCGTTCGACGTCGATCCGGCGCTGTACGGCGTCGGCGAGCGTCACGAGACGGTGACCTTGAAGTCCGAGCGGACGGCGGCGGAACTGGCGCTGACGCAGGGCGCGCTGCGGCGCGATCGGCCGGTGCTGGGCATCTGCGGCGGGCAGCAATTGCTGGCGGTCGCCCTCGGCGGATCGCTGATCCAGCATATCCCCGACACCGTGGCGAACGCGTTGGCCCATGAGCAGCCGAACCCGCGCCACGAAGCCGGGCACGCCGTTGCCCTTGTCGACGGCACGCTGCTGCGCCGCATCGTCGGGCAGGCGGAAATGCGGGTGAATTCGTCGCATCACCAGGCCGTGCGCGACCCCGGACCGGCGGCGATCGTCAATGCCGTGGCACCCGACGGTGTCATCGAAGGTTTGGAAGACCCGCGCCGACGGTTCTGTCTGGGCGTGCAGTGGCATCCCGAATACCTTATCGATCCCGGCGACAGGCGCATTTTCGATGCCCTGGTCGCGGCGTGCGGCCAATGAGCGAGACTGTCGAACGCGGCGATCGGATCGCCAAATTCCTGGCCCGCGCCGGGGTAGCCAGTCGGCGTGATGCAGAGCGCATGCTGACGGAAGGGCGGATATCGCTGAACAACGCGGTCGTCACCCATCCCGCGACCTTTGTCACGCCGGGCGACATCGTCGTCGTCGACGGCAAGGTGGTGGACGAGCCGGAGCGCACGCGGCTGTGGCGCTATCACAAGCCCGACGGCATCGTGACCACGCACCGCGATCCCGAAGGCCGCCCGACGGTATTCGAGAAACTGCGCGAAAAGCTGCCTCGGGTCATCAGTGTCGGTCGGTTGGACCTGACCAGCGAGGGGCTATTGCTGCTGACCAACGACGGCGCCCTGGCGCGCCGGTTGGAACTGCCGACGACCGGCTGGATCCGTCGCTATCGCGTTCGCGTGTTCGGCGTGGTCGATCCCAAGGCCCTGGCCGACCTCGCCCACGGCGTGACGGTCGAAGGCGTGAAGTATGGCCCGATCGAAGCCGGGCTGGATTCCCGCAAGGGGGAGAATGCCTGGATCACCGTCAGCCTGAAGGAAGGCCGCAACCGCGAAATCCGCCGCGTCATGGCGCATCTGGGATTGTCCGTCACGCGCCTGATCCGCGTCGCCTACGGGCCGTTCCAGCTTGGCACCCTGCCGCGCGGCGATGTGGAGGAAGTGCCCCCGCGTGTGCTGCGCGATCAGTTGCCCGCGGATGCGGTGCCGTTGCCGGTGCGGCGGCGGTAGCGGTGCGGGAGATCGCCTGAATGCGGATCGTCGCCGGAGATTGGCGCGGGCGCGCGCTGACGGCGCCGCCGGGCGCGACCACGCGTCCGACCGCCGATCGCGTGCGCCAGGCGCTGTTCGACATGCTGATCCACGCGCCCTGGGCCGGGCGGGAGTGTCTGGAGGGCGCCGTGGTGCTCGATCTGTTCGCCGGCACCGGCGGGCTGGGTCTGGAAGCGCTGTCGCGCGGGGCAAAATCCTGCATCTTCGTGGAAAAGGACCGCGATGCGCTGATCGCGCTGCGCGCCAATATCGCGGCCTGCAAGGCGACGGAGCGCTGCACCGTCATCGGCGGCGACGCGATGACCATCGTGGTGCGCGGTTCGGCCAATCTGATCTTTCTGGACCCGCCCTACGGCCTCGACCTTACGCCCCGCGCCCTGGAGCGATTGCGCGCTGCCGGTGCGATCGCGCCGGGGGCGCTGATCGTGGCGGAAACGGGCAGGGGCGATACGTCGCCGCATCCCGAACCTCTGGATCAGCGTCGGCACGGCAAGGCCACGCTGACGATCTGGCGGGAAAACTAGCGGAGTCGTTGCACAAATTGCTTGCCTTGCGGCACGCATCCAGCCAGGGTTTTGGAATGGTTGAACCAGTCAATCTGAGCAATATCCGTGAGGATACCGTTTGGGCGGTGGTCGCCTCTTTAGGCCGCACCACCCGCATCGCCGAGATTTTCTCCAACCGTGTCGCGGCCTTGGCCGATCAGGCCTGGCGTGAGCAACAGGTGCAGGCCTATGCCGGGTTCCTGCGCAATTCGCGCCAGCCGACGCCACGCTATACGGTGCGTCCGATCAAGCGGGCGGAGGTGCCGAGACCCTGGAAGCCGTTGCCGGCTTTGGGTTTCCTGCACGGGAAGTTGATTTAGCAGGCTGAGCCTGGGTGGCCCCGCGTGGTCGACAGGAGACACCGCGGAAGCGTGGCCTGCGTGACGTTCTGTGAGTCCAAAAAATGATCCGAGATTTTTCGAGGGACCGAACCTCCACGTGCCCTGTGACGAATCGGGGAAAGTTCACGACCGGTGCGGTAATCACTTTGAAGACGCAAAATGCGTTCCCCCGGTATGCCAACCGCGGTGCTATGCTTCGGTTGAAAGACGCCCGTTAGGGTGCCAGGGGGAACCAATGTTCGAACAAACCTTCAAGAACATAGACGACGTCCTGTGGAAGGAAGCCGGTTGCACGACCGAGCTGGATTATACCGAGCAGACCTCGTGGATGCTGTTCCTCAAATACCTTGACGATCTCGAACACGAAAAGGCCATGTCCGCCGAGCTGGTCGGCAAGCCTTATGCGTTCATCATCGATCAACCGTATCGCTGGTCGAGCTGGGCCGCCCCAAAGCAGGCCGATGGCTCATTCGATCACGACAAGGCGCTGACCGGCGATGACCTGATCGACTATGTGAACGACGCGCTGTTCCCCTATCTGCGCGGTTTCAAGCAGCGCGCGACCGGCCCCGACACCATCGAATATAAGATCGGGGAGATTTTCGGAGAGATCAAAAGCAAGTTTCAGAGCGGCTATTCGCTCCGCGATGCTCTTGAACTGATGGATGGGCTGCGCTTCCGCACGCAGACGGAGAAGCACGAGCTTTCGCACCTCTACGAAGCCAAGATCAAAAACATGGGGAACGCCGGGCGGAATGGCGGCGAGTATTACACGCCGCGTCCGCTCATTCGCGCCATGATCGCCGTGACAAAGCCGAAGATCGGCGAGCGCATTTATGACGGTGCCGCCGGATCGGCGGGCTTTTTGTGCGAGGCGTATGACTATCTGCGCCGTGGCGATCTGTCCACCAGCCAGCTTCAGACCCTGCAAACCAAAACCTTCTACGGCAAGGAGAAGAAGAGTCTCGCTTACGTCATCGCGATCATGAACATGATCCTGCACGGCATCGAGGCCCCGAACATCATCCACACCAACACGCTTGCCGAAAATATCAGCGACATTCAGGACAAGGATCGCTTTGACGTGATCCTCGCCAATCCACCCTTCGGCGGAAAAGAGCGCCCGGAGGTGCAGCAGAACTTTCCTATCAAGACCGGCGAAACGGCGTTCCTGTTTTTGCAGCACTTCATCAAATACCTGAAGGCGGGCGGCAGGGCGGCGGTCGTCATCAAGAACACGTTTTTATCGAACTCGGACGGTGCGGCGCGGTCGCTGCGCAAGGAGCTGCTGGAAAACTGCAACCTGCACACCGTGCTGGACTGTCCCGGCGGGACGTTCATCGGGGCCGGGGTGAAGACCGTTGTGCTGTTTTTCGAGAAGGGCGCGCCGACCCGCAAGGCCTGGTATTACCAGCTCGATCCGGGCCGAAACATGGGCAAGACCAACTCGCTCAATGACAACGACCTGAAGGAGTTTGTCGCGCTGCAAGCGAGCTTCGCTGACTCGGAGAAATCATGGTCGGTCGATATGAAAGGCATCGATCAGACCAGCTTTGATCTGTCGGTGAAGAACCCGAACAAGGCCGAGGAGGCCGCCTTGCGCGATCCTGAGGACATCATCGCCGAGATGGCGGCGCTCGACATCGAGAGCGCGGGCATCCTCGAAGAGATTCGGGGGATGCTGTGACGTCGGTTTATCCCATAAAGTCCGTGGGGGATGTGCTTACCCTTGAGTATGGCAAACCGCTTCCGGAAGCTGACCGCACACCGGATGGCCACGTGCCAGCATATGGGGCAAATGGTGTGCTGTGCTGGAGTAGAAAAGCCTTCCGGAATAAGCCTTCCATAATCGTTGGTCGTAAGGGTTCAGCCGGTGAAGTGAACCTCACTGAAGGACCTTTCTGGCCGACTGATGTAACATATTTTGTTGAGCACGACGAACGTGCCACAGACCTCAAATACCTCTTCCACACCTTGAAGTTTCTTGGTTTACAGAAACTCGCAAAGGGCGTGAAACCCGGCATCAACCGAAACGATGTCTACGCGCTTCAGGTCCCAATTCCGCCTCTCCCAGAACAAAAGCGCATTGTTGCGATTCTTGGCGAGGCGTTTGAGGGGATCGCGACGGCGACGGCCAACGCCGAGAAGAACCTCGCTAACGCACGCGAGATTTTCGATAGCTATCTGAATATGACTTTCACTCACATGGCCAACTCGTGGCCAAAGATGGATATTGTCGACATATGCGCAAAGATCACGGACGGCGAGCATCTTAGACCCAAAATGAGTGAGGCTGGAGTCCCATTTCTCTCAGCAAAAAATGTTCTTGATGATGATATTGAATTTGATGAAAAGCTGTTCGTCTCTGAGGGCGATGCTAAAAAATTTAGAAAACGGTGCGATCCTGAGAGAGGCGATATTTTGATTGTGAGTCGGGGAGCCACCGTTGGACGAACCAGTATTGTGAAAACGGATAGAGTGTTTTGCCTCCTTGGAAGTGTCATACTATTAAAAATATCGCCAAGGCATTCCTCTCGCTATATCGCATATGCCCTTAAATCACCGATGATTAGGAGTCGGTTGGTATATGCTTCAGAAGCGGCAGCACAGCAAGCGATCTATTTGAGAGACATAAAGCCCCTACAGATACCTTGCCCGAAACCAAGTGTGCAACAACAGGTCGTATCTACGTTGGACACCTTATTAGCGGAGACAAAACGGTTAGAGAATATATACCAAAAAAGGATAACCGCATTAAATGGCCTAAGGTCTAGTGTTCTGCAAAAGGCTTTTGCCGGCGAACTGACAGCACAACCTGAAAAAGCCCTGCGCGAGGCTGCTGCATGAACGAGGCGGAAACCCGTGCAGAGCTGATCGACCCCGCCTTGAAGGCGGCGGGCTGGGGCGTGGTCGAAGCAAGCCGGGTGCGCCGTGAGGTCATCACCCTCGGGCGGCTGCAAGGGGCTGGCAAACGCGCCGCGCAGGACATCGCCGATTATGTGCTGACCTACCGCAACCACAAGCTTGCCGTGATCGAGGCCAAGCGGCGGGAATTGCCGGACACCGAAGGCGTGGGACAGGCGAAGAAATACGCCGCGAAACTGCAAGCGCGTTTTGCCTATTCGACCAACGGTGTCGGCATCTATCAGATCGATATGGAGACGGGCGCGGAGCAATATGTTCCGCAATACCCAAGCCCGGAGGAACTTTGGAACCAGGTGTTTGCCAAGGAGAACGCATGGCGCGACCGCTTCGCCGCCGTCCCGTTCGAGGATCGTGGAGGCACATGGGAGGCCCGCTACTACCAACACAACGCCATTGAGAACACGTTGGAGGCCATCGCCAATGGCCGGAAACGCATTCTGCTGACGCTTGCCACCGGCACCGGCAAGACCTTCATCGCCTTTCAGTTGGCGTGGAAGCTGTTCCAGAGCCGATGGAACCTGAGCGGCGAGCCGACCCGCAGGCCGCGCATCCTGTTTTTGGCCGACCGCAACATTCTGGCGGATCAGGCATACAACGCCTTCTCTGCCTTCGCTGATGATGCACTGGTGCGCATCGCGCCGGATGAAATCCGCAAGCGGGGGCGCGTGCCCAAAAACGGCAGCGTCTTTTTCACGATCTTCCAGACCTTCATGAGCGGCAGAGACGCCGCAGGAAATCCCGCGCCGAACTTTGGCGACTATCCGCCAGACTTCTTCGATTTCATCGTCATCGACGAGTGCCACAGGGGCGGCGCGAACGATGAAGGAAACTGGCGTGGCATTCTCGAATATTTTTCGCCCGCCGTGCAGCTCGGGCTTACCGCGACACCCAAGCGGCAGCACAACGCCGACACCTACGCCTATTTTGGAGAGCCGGTTTACATCTATTCCCTGAAGGAAGGCATCAATGACGGCTATCTGACCCCGTTCAAGGTCAAGCAGATCGCCACCACCCTCGATGATTACGTCTACACCAGCGACGATCAGCTTATCGAAGGCGAGGTGGAAGAAGGCCGCCGTTACACCGAAGGCAACTTCAACCGCATCATCGAGATCAAAGAGCGCGAAAAATACCGTGTTACAGTGTTCATGGACGCCATCGACCAGCGACAGAAGACGCTGGTCTTTTGCGCAACTCAGGATCATGCGCTCGCCGTTCGCGATCTGATCAATCAGATGAAGACAAGCACGGAGCCAAACTATTGCGTGCGGGTCACCGCGAATGACGGCGCGCTCGGCGAGCAATTTTTGCGCACATTTCAGGACAACGAAAAGACTATCCCGACCATCCTGACGACCTCGCAGAAGCTTTCAACGGGCGTCGATGCGCGCAATGTCCGCAACATCGTTTTGATGCGGCCGATCAATTCCATGATCGAATTCAAGCAGATCATCGGACGCGGGACACGGCTGTTCGACGGCAAGGACTATTTCACGATCTACGATTTCGTGAAGGCGTACGAACATTTCAGCGATCCGGAATGGGATGGCGAGCCCGTCGAACCAGTGCCGCCACGCCCTAGGCCTGGAGAGGATGACAAGGACCCGCCTGCCGGCGACGAGGACGACGGCGAGCCGGAGGGCGGAGACGACGAGCCGGCCGCCCGCCGGAGGGTGAAGATCAAGCTTGCCGATGGCAAGGAACGCACCATCCAACACATGATGGCGACCACCTTCTGGAGCGTGGACGGCAGGCCCATGTCGGCGGCGGAATTCATCACGCGGCTGTTCGGCGATTTGCCGGAACTCTTCAGGGATGAGGACGAGTTAAAAGCACTCTGGGGCAAGCCCGATACGCGAATGTCTCTTTTGGAGAGGCTTTCCGAGAAGGGCTATGGCGAGGAACAGCTTGGCGAAATCAGGCGCATGATCGATGCGGAGAAAAGCGATCTGTATGACGTGCTGGCCTATATCGCGTTCGCGCTATCCCCGATCACGCGCGAGGAGCGCGTGAATGCGCATCGAGAGCAAATTTTCGAAGACTGCGATCCCAAGCTTCAGGCGTTTCTCGATTTTGTTCTCTCGCAATATGTCAAGGAAGGTGTCGGCGAACTGGCTCAGGCGAAGTTGCCGCTTTTGTTGGAGCTGAAATACAGGGCTGTCGGCGATGCGGCGGCGTTGCTCGGCGGCGTGGCACAGATACGGAATACTTTTGCCGGATTCCAACGACATTTATACAGCTGAAAAAGAGACGGCCTCGCGATGGGGAGGCAGCCTGATTACAGGCCCAGCTTTGCGGCGCGTTCCATCGCGGCTTCGATACGCTCGTAGCGCGCCTTGATGGTGGCGCGTTCGTTCGTGTGGGTAAATATAAAGAACTCATCGTCGCGAATGGCCTGCACCACGCGTTGGCCGACCTCGATCGGCTCCAGCGCGCCGGTGGTGAAGGCCGATTTCAGCGCTTCCTGCGACGGGCGGACATAGGCGCCGCCGAATTTGTCGGGGCGGGTCGCCGCCGATTCGAAGATCGCCGAACGCACCGCGCCGGGACACAGCACGGAAACGCCGATGCCGGCGGGGCGCGCTTCCTGCTCCAGCGCCTCCGACAGCGCCATCACCGCGTATTTGCTGGCGGCGTAGGCACCCTGATTCCGGCCCTCCCGCACGAAGAAGCTGGAAATCGAGCCGGTATTGACGACATGCCCGCCTTCGCCGTGCGCGCGGATCAGCGGCATGAAATGGTGGATGCCGTTGATGACGCCCTTGACGTTGACGCCGATCAGCCAATCCCATTCCTGGGCGGTGACCTGTTCGACCGGCGTGCCGTGCATCGCGACGCCGGCGTTGTTCACGGCGACGTGCAGCTTGCCGAAAGCCGCGATGGCCGCCTGTCCGGCGGCGGCGACGGACTCGGGGTCGGAGACATCGACGGTGACGTCGATCGCCTTTACTCCGAGTGCCTCGATCGCCTGACGCGCCTCGGCCAGCGGGCCGGGACGCAGGTCGGCCAGCACGATGTTCATGCCCGCGCCGGCCAGCGCCTTGGCGATGCCCAGCCCGATGCCGGAGGCAGCCCCGGTTACGATGGCGGTTTTACCCGCGAAATCCCGCATGAGACTGCCTCCGATATCGTTTGCGCCGGGAAAGGGGATTACCCTTCCGCGCGCAGTTCCTTGAACACTTCGACGGCGGTCAGCATCGCGCCGCGGACCAGCGGGGCACCGACATAGCCGGACAGATGCACCAGCGCCTCGGCCAGTTCGTTTTCCGTCCAGCCCTGATTGCGCGCGAAGCGCAGATGCAGCTTCAGTTCTTCTTCACGCCCGGTGGCGGCGTCGGAGATGACCGTGATCATCGCGCGGGTCTTCAGGTCGAGACCCTCGCGGGTCCAGAGATTGCCGAAGATGTTCTCCTGGGTGACTTCGGCGAACTTCTCCATGATCGGATCGCTGTAAACCGCCGAGTCGAGCTTGCTCGCGAAGCTCTCCCCCATCAACTTCCGCCGCATTGCTCGGCCCTTGGCGCGCAGTTCGCTGTCAGCCATGTCCTGGATTCCCTCTGTTTAAGATCACAACTCGACCACGACGTAGTTGGCGTCGACGGCCACTTTGACAGTTTCGGCCACGAAGGGGCCTTTGGCCAGAGCCTCCCCGGGCACAATCGTCACGGGGTAGCTGCGCGCCTTGACGCTTTCCGGGTGGCACCAGGATTCGCCGGTCTTGATGTCGAATTCCCAGCCGTGCCAGGGGCAGCGCAGCATTTCGCCGTGGTGGGACAGGCGGTATTCGCCGGGCCGATCCGATTCGAAGCGCGGCATGATGGCTCCCAGGCATAACGCCGCGCCTTCGTGCGGGCAGCGATTGATCAGGGCGAAATATTCGTCGCGGATGTTGAACACCCCGATTTCCCGCCCGGCGACGGTGACGATTTTACACGCGCCCGGGGCGATCTCGCCCAGGGCGGCGACGACATGCTTCGCCACGATCGATCAATCCAGGTTGTAGAAGGCCACGGCGTTGTCGCGGAACAGCATCTGCTTTTCCTTCTCGGGGATGCGCACCTTGAAGGCGTAGCGCGGATCGTCCTGATCCCAGTGCGGATAGTCCGTGGAGAACATGATGCGGTCCCAGCCGATCCACTCGCAGGTGGCCAGAATATCCTCCGGTCGTTCCGGTTCCTCGATCGGTTGCGTCGTGACCCAGATGTTTTGGCGGATGTACTCCGAAGGCAGCATCTTCAGGTGCGGCACTTCGTCGCGCAGACGCAGATAGTGCTTGTCGAGCCGCCAGCCGAGGGAGGGCAGCCAGGCAAAACCGCCTTCGACCAGGGCGACGCGCAGGTTGGGAATGTGTTCGAACACGCCCTCGGTCACCAGGCTGGTCACCAGGGCTTCCTTGGATTGCGGATAGGACGGGTGTTCTTCGTGATAAAATGACGGCCAGCCGCCGCCGGTCGACGGATGGCCGCTGGTGCCGCCCAGATGCAGCGCGATGGGAAAGCCGTTGGCGGCGCAGGCTTCCAGGATCGGCCAGTAGCGCCGCCGCCCCAGCGGTTCCAGCCCGCGCGGCGGGATCATCACATGGGTAAAGCGACGGTCGCCGGCGCGCTTCTCGATCTCCTTGATCGCGGCTTCGGTGTATTCGGTGGTGATCTGGATTGCCGCCTTCAGCCGCGGTTCGGCGTCGCACCAGACCTGCGCTTCCCAATCGTTCGCCGCGGTCGCCAGGGCGGCGCCGAATTCGACATTACGCTCATCCCCGCCGCGGCCCAGCAGCGGCATCATCATGCCGTGAGAGACGTTGAAGGCGTCGAGCAACTGTTCGCGCATCATGGCCAGGTCGGAACCGGGGTGCCCGCCGCCGGGCGGCCAGGCGTCCATGCGCATGCCGACTCCCGGTGACATGCGCGGGTAGTTCGGCGCATTGGCGAAAGGCCCGCGAGAGCGCGCGCCGATGGAGGCGCGATGCTTGCGCCAGCGTTCGGACAGGAACTGGTCCAGATCGGCCGGGGTCTTGGTATAGGGATGCACGTCGCAATCGACGATGCCCAGATCGGTCTGGCGGGCGGTATCGGGTTGGCGGTCGGCTACCGCGATGTTCATCGGACGGTCTCCCTGGATGTTGTGCTTATAGCGACGGTTATTGGGCAATCACCGCGATCTTCGGCTTCCGTGTCAACCCGTCAAGAGAGCGGTGTTTCGCATGGGCGGCGTTAAAGCTACGGTCCCGATGCTATCGAGCGGCGGCGGGGAATATGTATTTGCCGATAAGCACGATCAGACCGCCCAACTGCACTGTGGTGGCACCGACGAGCGTCATCAGCAGCTCCGTCGTCACCAGCCGGTCCTTGGCGAGGAAGGACCCGTTTGAGATCGCCAGCATCGCGATATCATGCTGGAAGGCGAACCAGATGCCCAGCAATACCGCGCCGTTGACGCATAAGAACGTCACGACGACCGCGATGGCGACCCATATGCGCAGTCTGGCGTCGGACCGGGCAATTCTATCCGCCACGGTAAGCGAACTGCCCTGGTCTTGTTCGAGCGATCGAAGAGTGACGGTTGGCTCGACTGCGGCGGGCGGTAAGGCCGGCATTGCGGCCGCGGTTCAGCCGTTGAGCGTAATTGCCAGGTGCTTTTCGGGTGCCGCTCCGGTCAGATGCACGATTTTTTCCGTGCCGGCGATCTCCGCGGCCGTGTTGGCCAGGGCCAGGGCGCGCGACAGAACCTCGACATCGGTCGCGACACCGAACGCCTTCTTCAGCCGATCGATCGAGTTGCGCGCGGAAACATTGATCTCCACCGTCAGTGTTTCGGCCATTGGCTCAAACTCCTTCTCGCGGCGGATATGGTGACATGGCCCGGGTGCCGCAAGCAATTTGCTTGCAGACAGTCGTGTCCCACAATCAGGTCGCGTGCGGTGAAGCCAGCGGCAAGGCGATCGTTTCCAGCGTGTTCAAATCGAAGCGCGCCGAGGCGTGTTCGATATCGAAACCCACAACCTGTCCCGCCGCGTCCAGATCGACGTTCAGACCGTCCGCGACCTCTCGCACCTCGGTGCCGAGCTGTGATTTCAGCTCGATATAGAGGCTGTCGGTCTCGGGGTAATAATGCAGCTTCACGGCGGGTCCTCCTGAAAGTCGCGGTCGAAAAAGGCATTGTGGACGGTTTGGCCGTCTTCGAGCGTCACGAGGCGTAGGATGCGCACTTTACCATCGCGCGGATCGACGACGCGAGCCGTTTCAGGCTTGCAGCCGCGAATAGGTTTTCAACGGATTATCGACCAAAATTTTGCGGATCAGCGCATCCGGCAGGCCGTCCGGCAGGGCGTTGTCGCCGTCGAAATGCCAGTGCGGATAGTCGGTGGAAAACAGCAGCATGTCCTCGCAGTCGATCTCCTCGATGATCCGCAACAATTGTTCGGCCTTGGGCGGGGCGTCGAAGGGCTGGATCGTCAGGCGCACATGCTCACGGGCGTATTCGGCGGGGGATTTGTCCAGCCAGGGGACCTCCGCCCGGACCGCGCGCCAGGTCTTGTTGGCGCGCCACATCCAGGCCGGCAGCCAGGTGACGCCGGATTCCATCAGCACGACCTTCAGCCGGGGGAACTCGACGAAGACGCCTTCGGAAATCAAACTGTTCAGCACGCCGGTAAAGCCGGTGGACCAGGAGACATAGTCTTCGAGATAGTAAGACGGCCAACCGAGATTGGTCGGCGGATGGCGGAAGCTGGAACCGGCATGGATGCCGACCGGTAGATCGAGCCGTTCGGCCGCCCGCCATAACGGCCAGTACATCCGCCGTCCCAGCGGGATTTCCGTCATTTCCCACACCAGCACCTGCACGAAGCGCGGATCGGCGGCGCAGCGCTCCACCTCCTGCGCCGCGAGTTCCGGGCTGTGCATCGGCACGACGATCGACGCGCGCAGGCGCGGATCGCGGTCCAGCCACTCCGCCTTCACCCAGTCGTTAATCGCTCGGCAGAACGCGGCCGACAAATCTTCCGAAAAGATCGCGGGGGCACCGTGCAACACGTTGCAAATGGCATAGCGAGTCTGGAAGGCATCCAGCGCCTGGGTTTGCAGCGTCGACAGATCGCTGCCGGGGAAGCCCTTCGCGGGTCGCCAATCCGGGCGCGCGTTGATCGGCGCGTTCGGCGGAAAGGCCCTGGCATTGTAGTTATCGCGTTGCAGGCCACGCATCAGCACGTGTTCCCGCCAGTAATCGTCGAGGTATGGCAGAAGCGCATCGGTGCCGGGCAAGGCCGGATGGATGTCGCAGTCGATCGCGCCTGGAGTGGGTTTTCCCACGGACTGTGTCTCCCTGTCGTGGGCGACGTTATCCCCGGCGGGGGGCGGGTTCAATGGTTGGGAAATCGCGTTACCGCCGAACCCGGTTCTCCCGATAGGCGATGTAGAGCCCGGCGACGACGATCACCGCCGCGCCGATCCAGGTCCAGCCGTCCGGCAGTTGGCCGTACAGGGCATAGCCCGTGCCGGTCGCGCCGATCAGTTGCAGATAGTTGAACGGCGACAGCAATGATGCCGGTCCGCGCTCGAACGCCTTGGTCAGCAGGAAATGCCCGGTGCCGCCGATCACGCCCAGCGACAGAAACAAGGCCCAGAGCCAGGGTTCCCGCGGCATTTCCCAGACAAACGGGATCAGGCAGACGATGACGGAAGCGCTGACCAGGCCCGACCAGATATTGGTGGTCTCCGCCCGATCCTGACCGGCCAGTTTGCGGGTGATCAACTGATACATCGCCGTGCAGCAGGCGCTGCCGACCAGCATGGCGGAACCCCATTGCGCGCCTTCGCCGACGCCGGGGCGGATGATGATCAGCGCGCCCAGGAAGCCGACGACGACCGCGCCCCAGCGATGCGCGCCGACTTTTTCCGCCAGCAGCGGCGCGGACAGCGCGGTGACGACAAGCGGGGCGGTAAAGCTGATCGCCGCCGCCGTGGCGAGGGAGGTCGTGACCAGCGCGGTGAAATACAGGATGGACGACAGAATTCCGAACAGGCCGCGTCCGATTTGCAGCAGCGGTTTGCGGGTGCGCACGATGCCCCAGCCGTGGCGGACGACGAAGATCGTGGTGATAAACACAAAGGCGCCGCCATGGCGGAAGAAAACGATCTGCAGGGGATCGTGATAGGCGGTCAGCACCTTGCCGCCGGCATTCACGAAGACGATCAGCGACACGTACAGGCACATCAGCGCGATGGCCTGCATGACCCGATCGGATTTGTGCGCCGTCGGTTGTGGTCCCCGCACGCCCCTATTGCTCCGCTTGCCAGTCGAATTCCGCGCACCAGGCATCGACGGCGGCGATCTCGCGCGCGATCCGATCGGCGGGCAGGAAGGCGGCGGCGAAGCTGTTGCGCGCCAGCGTGGCGATATGATCGGCGGTCAGCCCCAGCGCGCCTTGGCAGGCCAGGATGGTATCCCCGACATAGCCGCCGAAATACGGTGGATCGTCGGAATGCACGCTGATGTTCAATCCGGCGCCGAGCATCCGGCGCAGCGGATGTTCAGCCAGCGACGGGCTGACCCGCAGGCGCACGTTCGACAGCGGGCAGACGGTCAACCCGATCCCGCGTGCGGCCAGATCGCGCGTCAGGCCGGCGTCGTCGAGGCAGGCATTGCCGTGATCGATGCGATCCACGCGCAGCAGATCGAGCGCCTGGCGCACAAAATCGGCGGGGCCTTCCTCTCCGGCGTGAATGGTGGTCCGCAGGCCGAGCGCGCGAGAGGCGGCGAAGAAGGTGGAGAATTTTGAGGGCGGGTTGCCGATTTCCGCCCCGCCCATGCCGATTCCGGCGATGCGATCCAACCAGGGTCCCAACGAGTCCAGCAGCGCCAGGGCGTCGGCTTCGGAGCGATGGCGGTGCGCGCTGACCAGCAGCGCGCCGTCGATGCCGGTTTCGGCGCGGGCTTCGTCGATCGCGTCGAACACGCCGCCGAGAATGGCGTCCAGTGGCACACCGACCGCGGTAAAGCTTTGCGGTCCCAGGAACATTTCCGCTCGCTGGACGCCGTCTTGATGTGCGCGGGCAAGGTAGGCGCGCGCGATGTCGTGGAAATCCTGCCGGGTGACGAGTACGCGACAGCCCTCGAAATAGAGCGCCAGAAACTCCTGCAAATTCGCGAAATCATAGGCGGCGCGCAGCGCGTCGGGAGAGGGCCACCGCAGGGTCAGGCCGTTGCGTTCGGCGAGCGCGAACATCGTCTCCGGCTCGATGCAGCCTTCCAGGTGCATATGCAGTTCGGCTTTGGGGATGCCCGTGACGAAGCGCCGCATCGCCGTGGTGGTCGCGCCGCGCGGTGCCAGTCCAGGGTCGGAGCCGTCGGCCATTGGCGGGTTCTCGCTGTCGGTGCGGCCTCTTTTGCCCGGATGTAGCCTTTCCGTCAAAATCGCGACATAAGTGCGGTCAAGGAGAACACACGATGCCCACCACGCCTGCCCGTACGTCGTCCGCCAAGGAATGGAGCCCCGAATCCTGGCGCGCCTGTCCCATCCGTCAGGTTCCCAGCTATCCCGATCAGGCGAAGCTGGAAGAGATGGAACGCCGGATCGGCAAGTACCCGCCATTGGTCTTTGCCGGAGAGGCGCGTCGGCTGAAAGCCCAGCTTGCGCTGGTCTCCGAAGGCAAGGCGTTCGTGCTGCAGGGCGGCGACTGCGCGGAAAGCTTTTCCGATTTCACCGCCAATGTGATCCGCGACACGTTCCGCGTGCTGTTGCAGATGGCGGTGGTGCTGACCTTCGGCGCCTCGCTGCCGGTCGTGAAGATGGGCCGCATGGCCGGGCAGTTCGCCAAGCCGCGTTCGTCCGACAACGAAACCGTCGGCGATGTAACGCTGCCGAGCTATCGGGGCGATATTATTAATGGGCCGGCGTTTACGCCGGAGGCGCGGATTCCCGATCCGGCGCGGATGGAGTTCGGCTATTTCCAGTCCGCCAGCACGTTGAACCTGCTGCGCGCGTTCTCCTCGGGCGGTTATGCCGACCTGCACGAGGTGCATCGCTGGAATCTGGAATTCGCCGAACGCTCTCCGCTGGCCGGGCGCTATCAGGATCTGGCGCAGCGCATCGACGAAACGCTGTCGTTCATGGCGGCGTGCGGGATGACCAGCGCCACGACGCGCGACATGCGGGAGACCGATTTCTACATCAGCCACGAAGCGTTGCTGTTACCGTACGAACAGGCGTTGACCCGGATCGATTCCACGACGGGCGACTGGTACGGCTGTTCGTCGCATTTCCTGTGGATCGGCGATCGCACCCGGCAGGCCGAAGGCGCGCATATCGAGTTTCTGCGCGGCGTGAAGAACCCGTTGGGCATGAAGGTCGGCCCGACGCAGGAGCCGGACGATCTGCTGCGCATTCTGGACATTCTGAATCCGGAGAACGAGGCCGGGCGGATCACGCTGATCAGCCGCATGGGCGCCGATAAGGTCACCGCGAAGCTGCCGGCTTTGGTGCGCGCGGTGCAGCAGGCCGGGCGCAAGGTGGTGTGGCTGTGCGATCCCATGCACGGCAATACGATCAGCACGGTGGCCAAGCTGAAGACCCGCAATTTCGACTCGATCCTTGGGGAAGTCCGCGGCTTCTTCGACGTGCATGCGGCCGAGGGCACATGGGCGGGCGGCGTGCATATCGAGATGACCGGGCAGAACGTGACGGAATGCACCGGCGGGGCCCATCAACTCAGCGAGACCGACCTGGGCGAGCGTTACGAAACCTTCTGCGATCCGCGTCTTAACGCCGAACAGTCGCTGGAACTGGCGTTTTTGGTGGCGGAGGAACTGAAGGGTCGGCGCGGTCCGGCGGCGCAACCGGCTTTGGCCGCGCAATAGCGCCGATGTCGGGGGGGAATGACAAGACTGACGGGCTGGCGGCGGATATCGCCGCCAGAACCGACAGCTATTTCAATCGCACCAAGGCGATTGTCGCGAAGTTCGGGGATCGTCGCGTTACCTATGCGATCTTCATGCGCCGTCCGGTGATCTGCGCGCCGAAGCTGATGCTCGATTGGCTCGATCTGGCGATGCGGGATCGGGCCACGAAGATCGAGACCGATCTGATCTATCGCGAAGGCGATTGGGTCGGCGCGGGGGAACCGATGTTGTATCTGACGGGCAGCATGGTTCATTTGTCCGATCTGGAAACGATTCTGTTGCAGAAACTGGGCGCGACCTGTGTTGCCGCGCATAATGCGTATCAGATGTCGCTGGCGCTGCCGAATGTGTCGTTCCTGGCGATGGACGCGCGCCACTGCGCGGGCGCGGAAATGCAGGAAATGATGGCCTATGCCGCCTCGGTCGGCAGTACGGCGGCCAAGCGGGAAGGGGCCGTGGGCTTCGTCGGCAATGCCAATGACGGCACGGCGCATTGGTTCGGATCGGCCAAGGGCTTCGGCACGATGCCGCATTCGCTGATCGGCTATGCCGGGTCGACGGTCCGCGCGGCGGAAATGTTCGTCGAAACCTTTCCCAACGAACCGGTCACCGTGCTGGTCGATTACTTCGGCAAGGAAGTATCCGACGCGATCGCCGTCTGCGCGCGTTTTCCGCAAATGGCGGCGGAGGGCAAGCTGGCGTTTCGGCTCGACACGCATGGCGGGCGGTTTCTGGAAGGGCTCGATCCCGCGGAAAGCTATGCCGTGCTGGAACGGCGCGCGCCCGGGGCGATCCGGCGCTATCGCAGCGAGACGGAGCTACGCTACCTCGTCGGCACCGGCGTTTCGGCCGCGGCGATCTGGTTCACGCGAGAGGCCTTGGACAAGGCCGGCTACCCGAAGACGCGGATTGTCGCGTCGTCCGGGTTCGGCGTCGATAAATGCCGCGTGATGGCGGATGCCAAGGCACCGATCGACATCGTGGGCACCGGTAGTTTCATTCCGGACTCCTGGCACGAAACCTATGCCACGGCTGACATCGTCGAGTACGACGGCGCGCCGATGGTGAAGGTGGGGCGGGAGTTCCTGTTGCGTAAGAACGGCGCGCGCCGCCGTCATTGAGGCTGTGCTGTACTGAACAAACGAAGGGGAACACCATGAAAGTCGGCTTTATCGGTCTCGGCATGATGGGTGCCGGGATGGCGTCGAACATTCAAAAGGGCGGGTTTCAACTCGTCGTGCACGATCTGACCCGGCAATCGGCCTCCCGGCATCTGAACGACGGCGCGATCTGGGCGGAAAGCCCGAAGGCGTTGGCCGAACAATGCGATATCGTGTTCACCTCGCTGCCGACACCGGCCGATGTGCGCGCCGTCGGACAGGGCAAGGACGGGTTGATCGAGGGTTTCCGCAAGGGCGCCGCATGGCTCGATCTGTCCACCAACGCGGTGGATGTGGTGCGCGAGCTGGCCGCGATCTTCGCCGAGAAGGGCGTGGATTTCCTTGATGCGCCGGTCAGCGGCGGTCCGGCGGGGGCGAATTCCGGCAAGCTCGCGGTCTGGGTGGGCGGCGACAAGGCTGTCTACGACAAGTACAAGGCCGTGCTCGACGCGTTCAGCGATCAGAACCGCTATATCGGCCCGATCGGCGCCGGGACCATCGCCAAGCTGGTGCACAACTCCGCTTCCGCCGCCGTCAATGTCGTGCTGTCGGAAGTCTTCACGATGGGCGTAAAGGCGGGCGTCGAGCCGTTGCAGTTGTTCGAGGCGATCCGCCAGGGGGCGGCCGGGCGCGTGCGGTTGTTCGACCGCTTGCAGAAGCAGTTCCTGACCGGCGTTTACGATCCGCCGGACTTTGCGCTGCGCCTGCTGCACAAGGACGTGTCGCTTGCGGTGCAACTGGGGCGGGAGGTCAGCGTGCCGATGCGGTTGACGAACCTGGCGCATCAGGAACTGACGGAGGCGCTGAACCGCGGTTGGGGCGGGCGCGATTCCCGGGTGGGCGCGCTGCTGCAACAGGAACGCGCGGGCATTCCGCCGATCCAGGTCGCGCCGGATAAGATCAAGGCCGTCATGGACGGCGACGGCAAATAACGGGAGTTCGGAACATGGAAATCGGGGCATCGCTGCCTTGCGGCGACATCGGCGTCGGCGCCGCTGTCATCAGGGACTACGCTCAGGCCGCCGAGGGCATGGGGTTCGACTACCTACAGGCGCCGGACCACGTGCTGGGCGGCAATCCCGCCGGGCATAAGGACAAGAAGCGCGTCGGCACGACCGCGACGGCGTACCATGACCCGTTCGTGCTGTTTTCCTTCATCGCGGGCTGCACGCAGAAGATCGGCTTCGCGCCGGGCGTGCTGATCCTGGCCCAGCGTCAGGCGACCCTGGTCGCCAAGCAGGCCGCCAGCCTGGACGCGCTGGTTCCCGGCCGTCTGCGCCTGGGTATCGGCGTGGGTTGGAACGAGTTGGAATTCGTCGGCCTGAACGAGAACTTCAACAATCGCGGCAAGCGATCCGAAGAACAGGTCGAAGTCATGCAGGCGCTGTGGGCGAACGAGCATGTCTCCTACAAGGGCAAGTATCACACGATCGACGATTCCGGCATCAACCCGCGCCCGCCGTCCGGTCGCGTGCCGGTGTGGTTCGGCGGCCATGTGGAACAAACTCTGCGCCGCACGGCGAAGTACGGCGACGGCTGGATGCCCCTGGCTTATCCGGCGGATGACAGCGCACTGCGCGCCTTTGATCAACTGCGCGGCATGATCGAGGCCGAAGGGCGCAAGCCGTCCGATGTCGGGCTTGAAGTGTGGCTGTCGCTTGGCACCGGCACGCCCGACGATTGGCGGCGGGATGCGGAGTTCTGGAAGAAGGCCGGCGTGACCCACATCACCGGGCATACGACCTATTCCAGCCCGAACCACAAGCGCATCGCCGGCACCAGCGCCGCCGAACATCTGGCGGCGTTGAAGCTGTTCAAGGAAACGGTCGCCGATCTCGCCTGATCGGTACGGCAACGGGCGAGGGCGGGTAACCGTCCTCGTCTAGCGCTTGCGATCCACGCGGCGCGACAGGGCGTACACCAGTCCCAGCGTTGCCAGCGAAAATCCCAACAGCATCGCCGACATCGCACCGGCTGCGGCCGTGTCAAACGCCTGCACCCGGTCGTAGATGGCAATTGCGATCGTGCGGGTTTCCCCGGGGATCGATCCGCCGACCATCAGCACTACGCCGAACTCCCCCAGCGTATGCGCAAAGGCCAGGACCAGACCGGTCACGATACTCGGCCAGGCCAGCGGCAATTCGACCGTGCGCAACGTGTACCAGGCGGAGGCACCGCTGACGGCGGCGGCTTCGCGCAGGTCGATCGGGATCGCCTCGAATCCCCGCTGCATGGGTTGGACGGCGAAGGGCAGGTTGACCAGCAGGGAGGCGACCAGAAGCCCCTCGAAACTGAACACCAAAGTATGGCCGAAGGCTGCGTGCCAGAGTTGCCCCAGTGACGATCCGCCGCCGAAGGAAACAAGGAGGTAATAACCGACGACGGTCGGCGGCAATACCAGCGGCAGCGCCAGCATTGCCTCCACCAGGGCGCGTCCGCGGAACGATCGATAGGCGAGCCACCGTCCGACGATCACGCCGACCGGCAGCAGGATCAGGACGGTCAGCCCGCCAAGGCGCAACGACAGGCCAAGCGCGGTCCAGTCCATGAAATCAGACGGTCTCGTTGGGTAGCGAGAAGCCGTACTGGCGCAGGATCGCGCGCGCTTCCGGCCCCTGCATGAAATCGTACAGGGCGCGCGCGGTCGTGCCGGCGTTTTTTAACAGCACCATGCGTTGGCGCAGCGCGGCGTGCCAATCCGACGGGATCAGGGCAAAGCTGCCGCGTTTCGCGACTTCGTCCGAAAACGTCAGGGAATATGCGAAAATGCCGCCCTGGGCGGAACCCGACAGGGCGAACTGGGCGGCCTGAGAAACGTTTTCGCCCAACACCAGCGACGGGCGCAGCGCGTCCCACAGGCCCTGCGACTTCAGCGCCTGCTCCGCCGCCCTGCCATAGGGGGCGTGTTCGGGATTGGCGATGGCGAAGCGTTGAACGGCACCGGCCGCCACGGCCGAACGCAGCCCGGTCAGACCGGCGTCGGGCTTGATTGGCGAACCCGTTGGGGCGAACAGGACGATGCGGCCTTCGCCGTACAGCGTGCCGCGATCGACGGTCATACCGGCATCGGCGAGTTGGAAGACGAAGCCTTCGTCCGCCGAAAGAAACATCTGAAACGGCGCGCCCTGCTGGATCTGGCGGGTGAAGTTGCCTGACGATCCGTAGACGACGCGCGCTTCCAGACCGTTCCTGGACCGGAACGCCGCGATGACCCGATCGAAGGCGTGTTGCAGGTCCGACGCCGCCGCGATGGCGGGAGGGGCCTCCGCCGCGCGGGCGGATGCGCCGGCCATCGCGGCGGTGCTTGCGATCAGCAGCGATCGTCTTGAAAGGGCGGGCATGGGATCGACATCCATCGATATAGCCCACCGACTATAACCCTTCCCAGGGCCGGTGGCTATGGGGCCTCGGTCGGCGTCTCGGCGATCAGGGACGCGAGTTCCGCCAGTTCTGGGGCGGCGGCGGCCTGTGCGTCCATTGCGCGATACAGGCCAAGGACCCGCTCTCCCGTCGGGGTAAGCCGAGCACCGCCGTGGCCGATACCGCCTTTGGTGGCGATGACGAGGGGGGTGGCGAAGCAGTGGTTCATGGTATCGAGCAAGTACCAGGCGCGCTTATAGCTCATGCCCATGGATCGACCGGCGGCGGAGATCGACCCCGTGGCGGCGATGGCGGCCAGCAGATCGGCCTTGCCCGGACCGACGACGACGGTGCGGTCAAGCATAAGGCGCAAACGGGTGCGAAGCCGATCCGGGGGAATGCTCATGCGCTTACTTTACCCCGAACGCCTGGATGAACCCAAACGCCTGGTGGGATCGTTGCGGTGCGTTTTATGCGATTGACAAGGGGAGGCGTGATCCGCAGATACCCTGGACCGACAGGGAGGTAACAGGGCATGAAAATCGGTGGCGAAAAGCCAGCACGTTCACTTGACCGGCGTAACCTGATGAAGGGTGCGGCGGTTCTCGGGGCAACGACTCTCGCGATGCCCAACATCGTCGCGGCGCAAAACAAGGGTCCGATCAAGATCGGCTTTCCCAGCGTCTTCTCCGGCATCTTCGCCCTGCTCGGCCAATCTTCCTCGGCCGGCGCGCGGATGGAAATCGACAAGGTCAACGCCGCCGGCGGCATCAACGGCCGGAAGTTGGAGTTGGTGACACGCGATTCCAAGGGCAAGCCGGACGAGGCGACCAAGGTCGTGCGCGATCTGGTGAACTCCGACGGGTGCGAGATCATTCTGGACGCCGAAACATCGGCGAGCGCTTTCGCGGTGCAGGAGCTGGTCCGCGAAATCGGCGTGCTGTGTATCCATACGAATTCCGAAACGTCCTCGCTGACCGCCAACCCGAAGATCGCGGCGGCGACCTGTTTCCGTTCGGCGCGTCAGGGCATTCACGACGCGATCGGCGGCGGGCAGTATGCGGCGGAGCAGGTGCGCAAGAAGAACCTGTTCAAGTTTGTGACGGCCGCGCCGGACTATGCCTATGGCCGCGACAACACCGCGGAGTTCATGGAATACGCGAAGTATTTCGAACCGCGGATCGAAGTGGTCGATCAGGCCTGGCCGAAACTGTTTCAGCCGGACTTCACCGAAGTCGTGACGAAGATCCTGCAGGCGAAGCCGCAGGCGCTGTATACCGCCCAGTTCGCGGGCGATCTGGTGGCGTTGATCGATCAGGGGCTGCTGTACGGGCTGTTCGACAAGATCGAGACGTTCTCGGTCAATCTCGGCGATTACGGCGTGCTGACTCAGGTCAAGCAATTGCCGCCGGGCCTGCATTCCGGCACGCGGTATAACCGCACAGTGCCGCCGACGCCGGAGAACGAGGCGTTTTATACCGAGTATACCAAGCGCAACACCGATCATAAGATTTGCAACTGGTCGTGGGAAAACGCGACCGGCGCGAAGTTCATGATCGAGGCGTTGAAGAAGAACAACGGCGGCACCGACGGCAAGAAGCTGGCGGAAATCATGTCCGACATGAAGATCGACAGCCCGTTCGGCGTCGACGGCACGCTGACCATGCGCGGCAGCGATCACACCGTGATCAACTACGTCGTCGGCTATGGCGTGACCGTGCCGAAAGAGCCGTATATCCGCGACGTCTTCACCGCCAAGTGGGGCCCGATCCTGGAGCACGAGGCGGACTGGAAGAAGCGCAAGGGCTACGTCTGAGCCTGACTTTGCCCGAGGCCGCCCTCCGCGGCCTCGGTTGCGTTTTCCCTTGATTTCGAACGGGACTTATTTTCGTGAAACTAGAGGCCTTGATTGCCTGCTTCGGCCAAATGAGCTGCGTGGTCACGCAATCGACCAGCGCGCTGATCATTGGCATGTTGCTGTTTCTGGTGGCCTCGGGCGTCACCCTGATCTTCGGCGTGCTCAACGTGGTGAACTTCGCCCACGGCACGCTGTACATGCTGGGCGCGTATATCGCCTATACGATCTACCAGCCGACCGAGAGCTACGCGCTTGCGGTGCTGGGCGGGGCGTTGGGCGTCGGCGTGTTCGGCATTTTGTTTGAGCGTTTCCTGATCAGCCGGGTCTACGGCCAGGATGTGCTGATGCAACTGCTTGTCTGTTACGGCGTCGTGCTGGTGATGGACGATGTGGTGAAGATCGTCTGGGGCGTCGATTTCATGAAGATGGGGATGCCGGCGGCGTTCCGCCTGCCGCCCATCCGGATCGGCGGCGGGTTCGTGCCGCCGTTCTACCTGTTCCTGATCGGCATATCGATGGTGATCGGGCTTGGGCTTTGGTTCGTCATCACCCGCACGCGCTATGGCAAGATGATCCGCGCGGCGGCGGTCAACCCGTCGATGGTTTCCGCGCTGGGTATTCGCACGCCGGTGCTGTTCGCCTCGGTCTTCGGGCTGGGCGCGTTGCTCGCCGGTGCCGCGGGCGCGCTGGCCGCGCCGGTGCGCGCGCTGACGCCGGGCATGGGCTTTTCCATCGTCATCGAGTCCTTCATCGTCACTGTGATCGGCGGCATGGGTTCGATCGGCGGAGCGTTCGCCGCGGCCTTGTTGCTGGGCTTCGCGCGATCCTTCGGCAGTGTCGGCTTTCCGCTGTTCGTCGACGGGCTGATGTTCCTGATCATGGGCCTTGTGCTGATCTTCAAACCCGCCGGCCTGTTTGGCCGGCCGCCGCGGTAAGACCATGCAAAAGAACTCCCTCGCGCGCGATCTGATCGCCGCCGCCGTCGCGCTTGCGTTGTTGCTGTCGGTGCCGATGCTGACCGGCAGCAAGGCGACCACCAACTTCATCATCTATGTCAGCGCCAACGGTCTGCTGGCGATGTCGCTGAACCTGCTGGTCGGTTACACCGGGCTGGTATCGTTCGGTCACGCGCTGTTCTTCGGCGCTGCCGGTGCCTATCCGTTCGTGCTGCTGATGCAGAACCTGCCGCTGTCGATCCCCGGCGGCATCGGGCTGACGCTTGCCTTCGCCGCGGTGCTCGCGCTGTTGATCGGGGCGATCTGCGTGCGGTTGACCGAGATTTATTTCTCGTTCCTGACGCTTGCGTTTCAGATGCTGATCTACAGCCTGATGATGAACATGATCGACTATACCGGCGGGGATAACGGATTAAGCGGCATTCCGCGTCCGGCCTTTATGGGCGTCGATCTGACCAACGCCTCGACGTTCTATGCGTTCGTCTGTGTTGTGTTCGTCGCGGCGATCGTGGTGATGCGGGTGGTGGTGATGTCGCCGTTCGGCTTCACGCTGCGCCTGATCCGCGACAACGCCCAACGCGCGACCTTCCTGGGCATCAACGTGGTGCGCATGAAGCTGATCTGCTTCGTGCTGGCCGGACTGTTCGGCAGTCTCGGCGGCATCATCATGGCGTTGTTCTCGGCCGGCGCTTATCCCAGCTTCGCGTTCTGGACGAACTCCGGCGACGCGATCTTCATGATCATGCTGGGCGGCATGAACGTGTTCGTCGGGCCGATCCTGGGTGCCGTGATCCTGCAGATCCTCAACGACTTCGTCACCCACTACACCAGCCATTACGGGCTGTTCCTGGGCCTGCTGATCCTGACGATCGTGCTGGGCTTCCGCCGCGGTCTGCTCGACTTCCTGTTTGAACGGCGCCAATCCAGCGAGCAGAGCGCGCTCGCGGCCCAACGTAAGAAGGCGCAGGGCTGATGCTGAAGGTCGAAAATCTGGTCAAATCCTTTGGTGGCGTCGCGGCGACCCGCGATGTGACGCTGGATTTCCCCGCCGGTTCGCTGTCCGCCGTGATCGGGCCGAACGGCGCGGGTAAGACGACGCTGTTCAACCTGATCACCGGGCATCTGAAGCCGGATTCCGGGCGGGTGCTGTTGGATGGCGAAAACATCGCCGGCATGATGCCCGCCCAGATCGTGCACCGCGGATTGGGCCGAGCGTTTCAGGTGGCGAGCATATTTCCGTCGCTGACGGTGCTGGAATCGATGACTGCGGCGGTGATGTCGCATCGTGGGGAAAGCGCCAATATGTGGCGTCGCTTCCCCATCGACGCCGCGCAAAAGCGGGCGATGGAGCACCTCGATCTGCTCGGCCTTGCGGACGCGGGCGGATTGCTGTCGCGCAACCTGTCGCATGGCGACCAAAAGCTGCTGGATATCGGGCTGGCCCTGGCGCTGGAACCGAAGGTGCTGCTGCTCGACGAACCGACGGCTGGGATGGGGCCGGAAGAACGGTGGGCGATGATTGAAAAGGTTCAGGCGCTGTGGCGTCTGGGCGGTATGACGCTTGTATTCATCGAGCACGACATGGATATCGTCTTCAAGATCGCGCAGACCGTGCGCGTGCTGCGTTACGGCGCGGTTCTGGCCGAGGGCGTGCCGGATGAAATCCGCGCGAACGAGGCGGTGATCGACGCCTATCTTGGCCGTGAGGAGGAGGACGCCTGATGGCCGGCCCGGTTTTGCAGGTCGAGAATATCGACGTTTTCTATGGCGCGAGCCAAATCCTGTTCAAGTTGAGTCTGGATGTCGAGCAGGGCCAGACGCTCGCTTTGCTGGGGCGCAACGGTGCCGGCAAAAGCACGACGTTCAAGTCTATCATCGGTCTGGCCGCGCCGCGTTCCGGCAGCGTGAAGATCAAGGGGCAGGACGTGCGCGGTCGCGCCGCTTACGACATCGCCCGCGCCGGCATCGGCTTCGTGCCAGAAGATCGGCAAGTCTTCCCTGAGCATTCGGTTGAAGACAACTTGCTGATCGCGATCAAAAAAGGCCCGGAAGGGCAGGATTACTGGAACATCGCGCGCATCTACGAAGTCTTCCCCCTGTTGGAAGGCATGCGCGGTCGCATGGCCGGGCGGCTGTCGGGTGGGGAGCAGCAGATGCTGACGATCGCGCGCACGCTGATGGGCAACCCCGAGGTCCTGCTGCTCGACGAGCCGTCCGAAGGCTTGGCACCGGTGATCGTCGCGCAGATCGGCGCGCTGATCCGTCGTCTGGCGGAGATGGGCGTGACGCTGATCCTGGCGGAGCAGAACATGCATTTCTGCCTGAAGGTGGCGACGCATGCGGCCGTGATCGACAAGGGGCAGATCGTTTACCGCGACACGATCGCGGGGCTGAAGGCCAATGAGTCGATCAAGCAGCGGTATCTGTCGGTTTAACCCGAGCCTCCGGACCGGCGCGGCGGGTGCTATTCCGCCGCGTGGACCGGTTCGGACACCTGGAAGCCGCGGTAATCGGCGGCGGCGATGTCCTGGCACTTGCGGCGATAGGCGCCGACCCCGCCGATATAGGGCATGAACACACGCGGCTTACCCGGAATATTGGCACCCATATACCAGGAGGCCGCCTTGGGAAATAGCGTGCCATTGGCGATGTCGTTGACATGCTCGACCCACGCGTTCTCGGCGTCCGTTGTGGCCTCGATACAGTCGCGCTGGCGCGTGCCCAAATAGGACAGGCAGTCGCCGATCCATTCCACGTGCTGTTCGATCGACACGATCATGTTGCTGAGGACCGAAGGGCTGCCGGGGCCGGTGATCAGGAACATGTTGGGGAAACCGGCGCTCATGAGTCCCAGATAGGTGCGCGGTCCGGCTTCCCATTTCTGTTTCAGCGTCATGCCGTCGCGGCCTTTGATGTCGATCGCGTTCAGCGCGCCGGTGACCGCGTCGTAGCCGGTGGCGAAGACGATCGCATCGACCTCGTAGTCCTGTCCGCCGACGCGCAGGCCCTTTGGCGTCAGGCATTCGATCGGTGTTTCGCGGATGTTCACCAGCGTGACGTTGTCGCGATTATAGGTTTCGAAATACTCGGTGTCGGCGCACAGCCGCTTGGTGCCGATCGGATAGTCGCGCGGGGTCAGCGCATCGGCGACGCGCTTGTCCTTGACCGTCGCCTGAATTTGCGTGCGCACGAACTCCGCCGCCGTGTCGTTGGCCGCCTGGTCGAAAAACAGATCGTTATAGGCGGCGATGAACGACGTGCCGCCGCGCTGCCAGCGCCGTTCGTATTCCTGCTGACGTTCCTCGGCGGAGACCTCCAGCGCCGATTTATCGACAGTTTCATAAACGATCCCAACCCGGCTCGCCTTCTGCTGTGCTCGGCGTTGCGGATAGACGGATTTCCAGGAGTCCTCATAGGCGGGGTCCATCGCCCTATTGCGGCAGGGGATGGAGAAGTTCGGCGTGCGTTGGAAGACGAACAATTGGTCGGCCTGTTCGGCGATCACCGGAATGGACTGAATGCCGGACGATCCGGTGCCGATCACGGCAACGCGCTTGCCGGCGAAATCCACGCCCTCGTGCGGCCATTGGCCGGTGTGGTAGGTCTTGCCGAGGAAGCTCTCCGCGCCCTGCAGCTTCGGCATCTGCGCGGATGACAGGCAGCCGGTGGCCATGACGCAGAAGCGCGCGGACAGGGTTTCGCCTTGGTCGGTGCCGATCTCCCAGCGGCGGCGCGCTTCGTTGAAGGTCGCCGAGGTGACTTTGGTGTTAAAGGTGATGTCCCGGCGCAGATCGAAGCGATCGGCGACGTGTCCGGCGTAGCGCAGGATTTCCGGCTGCGGCGCGTAATGCTGGCTCCACGACCAGTCCTGTTGCAGTTCGTCCGAGAACGCATAGGAATACTGCATGCTTTCGGTATCGCAGCGCGCGCCGGGGTAGCGGTTCCAGTACCAGGTGCCGCCCACGTCGCTGCCGGCCTCGAAGCAGCGCGCCGTCAGGCCGATGCCGCGCAGGCGGTGCAGCATATACATGCCGGCGAAACCGGCACCGACGACGACGACATCGATGGTGTCGGATTGTGCGGCGGTGTTCGGCATGGCGGACATTCCCTTGAGCTCGTGTCGTTTTCGGCGACAGGGTTGGACAGCGGGTCCAGGCTGTCAACGTTCGGCGGCGGTTTCGAACCTTGCCCTTCCGACCGCCATCCCGCAATTTACCGACCGACAGGCTCGCTCGTAATCACCGGGAGGATACCAATATGACAACGCAGGCTTTCAAGGCCGCACGCGATTTCCTGGTGGCGCATCGCACCGACCATGCCACCGCGTACCGCGATTTCCGGTGGCCGGAAATGACCCATTTCAACTGGGCGCTGGATTGGTTCGACGCCGAACTCGCCGCCGGCGCCGGGGCGCACCGGACGGCGCTGAAAATCGTCGGGGACGGCGCCGCGACGTTGAGTTTCGCGGAACTGTCTGACCGTTCCAACCGCGTCGCCAACGGACTGCGCGCGCTTGGCGTGCGTCGCGGCGATCGGGTTCTGTTGATGCTGGGCAACGTTCTGCCGCTGTGGGACCTGATGCTGGCGACCATGAAGCTGGGCGCGGTGATGATCCCGGCGACAACGCTGCTGACGCAGAACGATTTGCGGGATCGGTTCAATCGCGGGCGGGTGCGTCATGTCGTGACCTCCGCCGCCGATGCGCCGAAATTCGACGGGCTCGATCCCACGGTCACGCGGATCGCCACCGGGGACGCGCCGGACGGCTGGCATCGGTTCGACGATCTGCTGAACGCGCCCGCGGCCTTTACGCCGGATGGGCCGACGAAGGCAACCGATCCGACGCTGCTGTATTTTACCTCCGGCACCACGGCGAAGCCGAAGCTTGTGCTGCACAGCCACCAAAGCTACGCCGTCGGGCATCTCAGCACGATGTATGTGCTGGGGCTGAAGCCGGGGGATATGCATCTGAACATATCCTCCCCAGGTTGGGCGAAGCATGCCTATAGCTGCCTGTTCGCGCCCTGGAACGCGGGGGCGGCGGTGTTCATCGCCAATCAGCCCCGGTTCAACGCGCCCGCCATGTTGCAGGCGATCGTCGAGAACGGCGTCACCACGCTGTGCGCCCCGCCCACGGTGTGGCGCATGTTCGTGCAGGAAGACATCAAGGCGCTGAAGACGTCGCTGCGCGAGATCGGTTCGGCCGGGGAGCCGTTGAATCCGGAGGTGATCGAGCAGGTCGAGGCCGCGTGGAACCTGACGATCCGCGATTTCTACGGGCAGACCGAAACGACCGTGCAGATCGGGAATCCGCCGAACTTTCCGATCAAGCCGGGTTCCATGGGCATGCCGATGCCGGGCTATCGCATCCGCTTGTTGGACCCGGAGGACAACGACGCGAAGGAAGGGGAGGTGTGCATCGCGCTCGATCCCGCCCCGGTCGGTCTGATGCTGGGGTACGAGCAGGAGGACGGCAGCTTTGCCGCGCGGGGTAAGGATGTCTATCGCACCGGCGACGTCGCGTCGCGGGACGAGGACGGATACCTGACGTTTATCGGCCGAGCGGACGATGTGTTTAAGGCGTCGGATTATCGGGTGAGTCCGTTTGAGTTGGAGAGTGCGTTGATCGAGCACGACGCGGTGGCCGAAGCCGCCGTGGTGCCGGCGCCCGACCCGACGCGCACGGCGGTGCCGAAGGCCTATATTGCATTGGCCGCCGGGATCGCGCCGGACCGGGCCACCGCGCTGTCGATCTTTCAGCACATGCGGACGGCGGTTGCTCCGTACAAGCGGGTGCGGCGGATTGCCTTCGCCGAACTGCCGAAAACCATATCGGGCAAGATCCGGCGCGTGGAACTGCGGCAGGCGGAAGAAGCGTCCTATAAGGCCGGCACGCGCGATCCGGCGGAATTCCGCGAGGACGAATTCCCGGAGCTGACCGCGCGCCCGGGTTAGGCCCGCAAAGCGACCGACCGGCTGTTGTTTCGGGCCGGTCACGGCTAAACTGACCTTCGAATTTTTGGAGTTGCCCCCGCATGTCCGAAACGCGCCAAAGACGGGAGCATGCCGACGAGCAGCCCGCGCGCCGCAAGCGGTCGTTCCTGTTTCGGCTGATCAGGGCGCTGTTTTTTCTGACGATCGTCGTGGGTGCCTGCGCCGCCGGCGGCGTGGTCTGGTTCCTGAACGATGCCCAGCGCACGCCGCGCGAATGGGCACCGTATCTGGAACGACGGGCGGAAAACCATCGCTCCATCATTGTCGACGCGACAGATTTCGTCGCCACCTACCTGGAGCGCATGGATCGGTTGGACCGCACCGCGGCGATCGACGCGCCCGTGCTGGTGGGCGCCAGGCCGGAACGATCGTCGCCGCTGTCAGGGCGGGTGCGCACCATCGCCTCCATCCAGATGCTGCGCGACGCGATGCCGTTGGTGCAGCCCGGCGATGTGCTGCTGATGCAGCCCGGTGTTTATAAGATGGAGGGCGAGCGTCCCATCATCTTCTCCCAGTCCGGCACGCCCAATTTGCCCATTGTTTTTCGCGCGGCGCGCCTGGGCGATGTCACGATCGAGTCGACGGTGATCGAAGGCCTGAAGGTATCCGGCGCGAACTGGCGGTTTGAGAATCTGGTGATGCGCGGCGGCTGCGGCGATCATCGTTATTGCGAGCATGCGTTCCATGTCGTCGGCGGCGCCCAGGGTCTGGTGTTCCGTAACAATCGGCTGGAAGACTTCAACGCCCACTTCAAGATCAACGGCGAAAAGGGGCAATTCCCCGATGGCGGCGTGATCGAATACAATACGCTGATCGATACCAAGCCGCGCGTCACGCGCAACCCGATTACCCCGATCGATCTGGTCGCCGCCAGCAACTGGCGGATCAGCGACAATTTCATTGCCGATTTCGTGCGAGAGGGACCCGGCGCAACATACGGTGCTTTCGTCAAGGGAACCGGAGAGCGCAATGTGATCGAGCGCAATGTCGTGATGTGCGAATGGAAGCTGACCAACGTGCCCGGCCAGCGGGTCGGCCTGTCGCTGGGCGGCGGCGGCACCGATCCGCCGCTGACCCGCGACGAAGGACGATCCGGGATCGAGCAGACCAACAGCATCCTGCGCGACAATCTGATCGCCTTTTGCAGCGATGTCGGCATCTACGTGAACAAGTCTCGCGGTTCGATTGTGGAACATAACACGCTGATCGACACCGCCGGGATCGACGTGCGGTTCAAGGAGTCCACGGCCGAGGTGAAGGCCAACCTTGTCGACGGGTTCATTCGCACCCGCGACGGCGGCACCATGAAGACCGACAACAACCTGTCGGCCGATCTGCTCGGCTTGTTTTACGGCCAGCATCCGCAACGTCTGCTGTATGAGGATACCGGCAAGCTCGATCTGCGCTGGCGGACGAAGCCCGCCGCGCTGACGACAGCCGCCGCGCGGAAAGACCTTTGCGGCGCGCCGCGTCCCGCGCAACCCTTGCCCGGCGCGTTCGAGGATTTCGCACCATGCCAAACACGCCGGTAGAGCTTGCGGCGATCGGGCGCTTCCGTCTCTGGACGATTCTTTATGTCGTGCTGATCGCCTATGCCAGCACGGTGATCGGCCCGGCCGGGATGAATTTCGTGCCGGCCTCCGTGATCGACGTGGCCGAACGCTTCCTGGCCCAGGCGACGACCTGGGTCGACAATGGCTCCGACCAGCGTTCCGACTGGATGGGCAACCTGCTCATGATGGCGGTGCTCGGCTTGTTGATGGCGGGGGCGATGCGGGGGGCTGTCGTCGCCTGGATCGCTTGCTTCGTGTTGATTCTGCTTTTGAAGTTCACGCAGCTTTGGTTTCCGCCGCGCACGGTGACGTTGAACTACATCGTCGCGCAAAGCGTCGGCGCGGCCGTCGGCGTGGCGCTGTTCGGTCCGCTCTATCGGCGGCTGCGGGCGATCGCCGGAGCCTATAGCGTCGGTGCGTTGAACAGCCTGCGGCTGGTGCTCCAGATTTACGCCGCCGTCCTGATTGTGCTGATCCTGATGCCACTGGATTTCGCGCTCAGCCCCGACGATCTGGCCGCGCAGTGGAACAAGCTGCCCCAGGTCGCGGCCACCGTGACCGGGGAGGGACGTTCGGTTCTGGTGCGCGCGGTGCTGGTCGTCGCGTCCATTGTTTCGCTGATGCCGCTGGGCATGCTGCTGGCGATCACCACGCGCGGGCGGATCGGGATCGAGCGTTCCGTGCCGGCCGCGACCTGGATCGGTCTGCTGGCCATGATCGGCGTGCTTGTCCTCTCGACCTTGGTGATCTCCGCGTCGCCGTCATTGCTGGCCGTGATCTACCGCACCCTCGGCATCGCCCTCGGCGCCTGGCTCATGCGTTTTCTCGCTCGTCGCGACCTGTCACCGATCAAGCGTTTGCTGCGCGCCGCGGTGCCTTTTGCCGCGCTGCCCTATGTGATCGTGGTTTTGGCGGTGAACGGTCTTGTGTCCCGCCATTGGAACAGCCCCGCCGCGGCGTGGGAGAATGTCTATGTCCTCGGCCTGCTGCCGCTGTTCGATTACTACATCGTGACCAAGGCGGAGGCCGCGAAGAACATCGTCGCCCACCTCGCGATGTATGCCCCGATCGGGGCGATGATCTGGCTGCGGACGGAGCCTCGGTCCCGCGCGATGATGGCCGCTCTGTTGGGGGGCGGGCTGTCGCTGTGCGTGGAGCTTGGTCGCTATCTGCGCCCGGGGTTGGAAGGCGACATCAACGCCGTGGCCCTGGGCGCCGTCGCCGCCTGGGCGGCAACCAAGATGATGCCCACGGCCTGGTGGATGTTGGAGGGGATCGGTCGGCCAAAGCCCATCGTCGCCGAAACAGGCGGGCTGGGCTGGCGCGAGCGCGCGATTGCGAACCGCGCGATGGAGAAGTCAGGCGTTCGGCCGATCGGGGAGATCGAGCGCTACTGATCGTTCGAACAGGATCAGCCCGACGCCGCACGACAGATAGAACAAGGTCGCGACGCGCGGCGCTTCCAGCACGTTGTCGAACAGCCCGGAGACCAGGAAGGACCCGATCGCGCCCAGGACGGCCGCGCCCATCGGATCGCCTCGGCGCACCGCGCGCACCGCGCCCGCGCCGGCCACGCCGATCAACCCGGCCAGCGCCGCCAGCCCCAGCAGGCCGGTTTCGAACAGCGTCATCAGGTATTGGTTCAGGATGCGCCACGCGACATGTGTATCGTCGGTGAAAATCCACCGATCCAGGCCGCGTGCGAAATCTCCATTGGCCAGCAGCGAAACCCCGGCCTCATCCGTCAACCTGATATCGCGCAGGCTGAGCGCGGTGTTGGCGGAGGTATTGAACAACGACAATTCCACGGGGCGGCGCAGCAACCCGCCCAACGCTGAGCGGCCCAGACCCTCCGTCTTCAGGCGCAGGGTCACGGTTTGCCATTGTCCGGCGGGCGGCGCGACCGGATCGGCCCCTCGGCACTGATCCGAATACAACAGCACCTTGTCGCAGAGCAGAATGCCCAGCCGCGATCCGCCGTCGGAGCGCATCGACAGGGTCAGCACGACGTCGCCCGCGGCCGGCAGCGGGATTTTCTGGCCGAGAAAGAAGACCGACGACGTCTTAATCGTCGCAAACCGCCCCGCCCCATCGCTTTCCAGCACCAAATCGCTCGGCCGGTTCACGGTGGAATGTTCCCGCATCATCCTCTGGTAGGTGCCGAGACCACTGCCGAAGACCGTGCCGAGGATACTGCTGTCGCGCTGCGCCCAGCCGGCGCGCCAGTTATCCTGCCGGGTCAGCAAATCCGCCGCCGCCGCGCCGATGCGGTCGCGCATGACGGTGGAGGACGCGGCGAGCCCGATCGCGGCGACAAAAGCCACAACCAGGGCGATGGGAACCACGGCGGGGATGCGGCCCGCGTCGCGATAGCGCCGAGCGGCGAGCCAGGCCAGGGCGGCGATGCCCATGCCGGCAAGCCCGGCGAGGTAGCCGGTGCGCGCATAGGTCACGATCAGCGTGTAGAGCCCGGCGACGCCGGCCAAAGCGATCAGCGCGGCGGTGGGGGCCTGACGGTTCGGCAGTCGGCAGGCGAACAGGAAGGGCAGGGCGAGCGCGACATAGGCGCCGATGTGGCCTCCCCCCACGCGCATGCTGCTGAACGCGGCCGCAACGCGGTAGTCGGATGCGAAGTCGAACACGCCCGCGAACAAGGCCCGTTCGGCCATGGCTTGCAGGGTGACGACGCAGAGACCGGCGATCATGCCCCAGGCGAGTAAATCGAGCGCGTCGGCGTGGGTGCGTTCGCGGCGACGGATGAAGGGCAGCAGGGCAATGGCCTCGATCAAGGCCTTGGCGAGACGCAGGGCGTTGTCCGGGCGCAGGAACAGATTGTCGGACGGTTCGGCATGGGTGGCGAGGCCGATTGCGGTTGCCGTCGCGGTGACGGCAAGCATTGCGGCCAGCGCCAGGAGCGGCAATCGAGCGGGAAGGAGGTCGGCGCGGGTGGGTGGCGCGCGGACGGCGAGGACGGCGACGGTGACGAGGATACAGAGATCGGCCTCCGTCAGCATCGACCAGCCGGTCCAGAGGCCGAGGTCGAAGGCGGGCAGGGCGATGGGCAGCGCGATCAGGAAGACTGCCGGGCGGAACCAGAGGAGGATTGCGTAGGCGAGGACGCAGGCAGCGATGCCCCAAGGGACGTTGGGGGAGGATGAGCATGCATAAGCGACCAACGCGGCACCGGCCGCGGCAAACGCGCGGTCAGTCAATCCTTTGGTCGCAAAAACGGGACGGCCGGAACGTTGCTGGTCCACGGTCGTCCCTGCTGGTTAGTTTTGGACGGGTCGAAAGTCCGTCAGCAATTCGTGGCCGAGATGGTAACTGCAAAATTAGATGCGCCACCGGTGCCGCAGAACGAATATGTCCCGGTTCCGGACCAGGGAATGGTACCGGTCAGGTTCGCGCGGACATTATAGGCATAGGTTCCACCGGAACCGTAATTGTAGGTAACCGTGCCCGGTCCCTGCGGGCCACCGGAACCGGCGGTTGCATAGGTCCCCGTGGGATTGCTGGCCGTCGCGGACGGGTCCGTCGCGTGTGACGGCCCTAGTTTATAATCCAGAACCTTGCCTGCGGTATGCAGTTCGTTCCAGGTGGCATTCGGGGAACTGCCGATACAGGCATAACGATTGTTCAATAAAGACGACAACTGCGCGCCTGTGATGTTCGTTCCGCTCGAGCATACCTGAGCAAGAACCGGTGTGGCACCGAACGTCGCCGCGATCGACGCCACGATTATGAGTCGCTTCATGGTTTCGTCTCCAAAATCGTCATCCTAGCGGGAAATTAGACTAGCGTTGGCGGGACCGCCTTGCAAGTTACACTGAAGGATTCGTGCGCGGATCCGCGTCCGGCACCAGGGCGCGAAGCTCGCCGAGCCATGGCTCGTAACGCCGCCAGCGCTCGACGGAGGTTCGGTAGATTGGCTGGCGCGCTTGCCACAAGCTGGCGGTTGCGATCTGGCGTTGGTTGCGGTGCGGCGAAAGGCAGGCATCGTCCCATTCCAGGCCGCAGGTCGCGATCAGTTGGCGGGTCAAGGGTTCGGGATCGCCGACGAGGGCTTCGTATTGGATATCGATGAACCGATCCGGGGGCAGCACCGCGTGCCAATGCGCCATCAGCTTTTCGTATTCGCGATAGAAGCATACGAGGTCGCCGCGATCGGCGGCGAAATCGAAGGCGTTCTCGAAGTGCGTCGTGTAGATCGACAGGCAGATATCGATCGGGTTGCGACGGCAGTGCACGATCGTGGCACGCGGGAAGAGTTGGCGGATCAGCCCGAGGCGTGAGAAGTTGAACGGCATCTTGTCGGTGACCCGGGCCGCATCCGGGGAGATCGCGCGCAGAACGTCCAAATATTCCTTTGTCACGATCCCCGCGCGTTCGGCATTCGCATCGGCGCCGAACACGCCGATGTTCCCATGTTTGGCGTCACGCCAGAAGTGGAGTTCACCCCCCGCCGCGACCTTTGGATGACTCGACAAAATCTGCTCGACCAAAGTGGTGCCCGATCGAGGCATGCCGACGATCAGGATCGGGGTCGGGTCGTCTGTGCGAACATCGGGCCGTTGATCCAAAAAGCCCGGCGGCGTGGCGGCGATCAGGTGCTGAGTTTGCCGAGCCAGCAGGTCGCGGTTGAACCCCCCGGCGGCGGCGCGAATGGCGTTGGCGGCGTCGAAATGCCGCATGGCCGTGGGATAATCCTTCAGATCGTCGTGAACCTTGCCCAGGGCGAACAGCAGCGGCTTGCGTTGACCGGGAGAGACCGCCGGCCGTGCCGCCAGGTCGACCATGCGGTCGATCAGCTCCTGGTCCGCTTTGGTGAATTTCTTGATGACGGCAAGGGAATACCAGGCGGGAAACAGCCTGGGGTCGAGGGTCAGGCCGCGTTCGAGATGCTCTGTCGCCAGGTCCGTTTTGCCGGTTTCGGCGTAAATCTGTCCCAGGGCCACATAGGGGGCACCGCGGTTGGGATCGTCTTCGATGGCGGCGAGCAGACACGCCTCGGCCGCGACGGAATCTTCGGCGGCGCGCGCGGCTTGCGCCATGTACAGTTGTGCGTCGGCCACCGACAGGCCGGGGGTCGCGGCAGCCGCCCGGAAGGCGGATGCGGCTTCCTCGCGCAATCCATGGCTGACCTGGATTTGGGCGACTCGCGCGCGTACGACGTGGTTGGCGGGATCGAGACGGAGGACTGTTTCGAAGACGGCAACGGCTTCGCGCTCGTGCCCCATATGATCGAGTACGGTGCCCAGCGTCAGATGCGCCGGCAGCAAAGTGGAATCCAGGCGCGCGGCCTGGCGCAGTGCTTCGACCGCTTCGTCGGTTTGGCCCGCGCCGAGACATGCCAGAGCGAAATCATGCCATACGGCGGCGACGGCCGGGTTCAGTTCGAGAGAGCGCCGGAATGTCGGAATGGCGCGATCGAAGTGACCGGACTTTGCCAGGCGCGCGCCAAGCAGGGCTTGTTGGCGGGCATCGCGGATGCGGGCCTTGGACAGTGGAGGCGGCGCTGCCGGCAAGGCGGGCGCGCTCGGCGCACCGTCAGGCACAAGGGGAAGCCGACGGGCGCGATCATATTCGACGGCCGCGCGGCCCAGGGCGGTCAAGGGGCCAATCGGCAACCTTCCCACGGTATCAGGTTTGGGATCGGGTTGGCGGACAACGCCGATTTCCGGTGTAGATCGTGCCATGCTCGGCCCTTAGGGGTTTAACCGCCGCGGTGCATATCGGTTCGTGGCCCGTACGCGCAACAGTTGCGTTTTTCGGTTGGGATTGTCCGTTGTAGCCCCTGAAGAGTCGGAAATTCTTACACCACGGCGCAGCGGCGGGTGCCTGACGGGCAAAATCAGGCGGAACAGGTATTCCGTTGAGAGAGAATTTATCAAAGATCAGCCTGACGCGCCACGAGTAACCGAGGGTTGGCCATGATGTGTCGGGATTTTTTACAAATTGGGCGTACAGCGACGCTGATCTCCGCATCTATGCCTTTTAGGGCATTGAAATTATGGGATTGTACTAACTTGGCACGAAGGGTGCATGGCTGGACTCGAGTTTAAGGGCGGTCGCTGCCAAAGCGCGGTTTGTCCTACGTGACGCTGACGCGATATCTGAGGAGAGTGCTATGACGTTAAAGTCCATCATGCTGACAGGGGCCGCGGTGCTGGGTCTTTGCGCGGCGACCGGCGCGGCGCAGGCCGCGGCGATTTCGGCGATTTCGACGAACCAATGGTACACTGGCCAGTTCGAGAGCACGGTCGGTAGTTCATTGACTGGGCCAAGCTTCGGCGCATCCGCTCTTGGCGTGAACGGCCCCATTCTGCCTTCGGGCACCGCGAATGCGATCGATGCTCCGGCGGACACAAGCTGGACCTTTACGCTTGTTAACCCCGGTTATCTCACGATCACTGACATGGAGCAGACGGGCGACCGCTTCGAAGTGTTTCTGAACGCGAGTTCAATCGGCCTGACCTCCGCGCCGGGTGCCGCGAGCGCCGTCTGCGGTAACGACATCGGCTGCGCGCTGGGTAACTCCGATTATAGCTCGCTCGCGAATTACGCCCTGTCGCCTGGGACGTACACCCTGTCCGCCACAGTGAACGCAATCTTCAGCTCGGGTGACTTCAGCTTCTATATTGGCGAGAACGCCACGTCCGAAGTGCCGGAACCCGCGACGATGGCCGTTCTCGGCCTTGGTCTCGCCGGTCTTGGTTACGCGCGTCGGAAGCGTGCCCGCGCCGTCTGAAGCCAGTTCAAACCTCAGATTGGATACCGCCAGGGCCGCTTCGTCGGCCCTGGTTTCGTTTCAGCCTACCGTCGATCAGCCCTGGCAGAACTCAATCGCCAAAGCCTCCCACTCTGCGTCCAACGACGTCGTGACAACCGGCCGATCGGCGCGGTTGTACCAGTAGCGCGCATTCGCGGGATCGGGCTCCTTACGGTGCAAATACGCATGCACCGCCGATCCCGATGGGGTTTCGTCCAACTGCGCGCATTCATGCGCCCGCGACCAATCGCCCTTCGCATCCCACCACAAGGTTTGCAGCGGCAGGCTTAACCCCTCCGGCGGTTCGGCCCGCGCGACGGACGCACGAAAAGACTCAAGGTCCATCTCACGCCGCCTTTTTTTGGATTAACAGGCGTTGCAGCTTGCGCACCGCGCTGTCGGGCGTGGTCAGCACCGGCTTGCCGGTTGCTTCCGCCACCACGGATGCCGCGCGCGCCAGGCTGAACTGGGCCAGGGCGATGACGTCGCAATCCTTCAGCGCTTCCGCCGCGATGGCTGCCTGACGATCGTGTTCGGCGAAATCGCCGCGATCCAGCGCTGTCAGCGCGGCGGAGGCCAAACAGGGCACCAGCGTCGCGTTCGGCGCGGCGACGGCGAATTCCGGCGGCATCGATGACAGCGTCGGCGCAAAGGTCGCCATCAGGCCGATCCGCGCGGTCGGGCCGGCCAGCGCCAGGGCTTCCTCGATCATCGCTTCGTTCGGCTTCAGCACCGGGATGGGGGCCAGATCGCGCGCGCAGGCCTCGATGCAGGGGCCAAAGGCCGAACAGGTGAACAGGATACCGTCGGCGCCGCATTGGCGGGCGTAGCGCGACAGGGTCAGAAAGCGTTCCGTCATGGCCGGGGTCAGGCGGCCGGCGCGCGCCAGATCGGCGGACAGGGAATCATCCAGCAGGTTCGCCAGCCGAGCTTCCGGCCAAAGGCGAGAGAAGGCTTCCTCGATCGGAACGATGGAATGCTTAAGGGCGTGGATCAGCGCGATGCGCATGGCGTGCTCCGTCGGGACGAAAATGTGTGTTCAGAAGTGGATGGCCTTGCCATAGGCGCTCAACACTGCCTCGTGCATGGTTTCCGAAATCGTCGGGTGGGGGAAGACGGTTTCCATCAACGCGGCTTCCGTGGTCTCCAGCGTGCGGGCGATGGTATAGCCCTGGATCATCTCCGTCACTTCCGCGCCGATCATGTGCGCGCCGAGGAGTTCGCCGGTCTTGGCGTCGAACACGGTTTTCACCAGGCCTTCGGGCTCGCCCATGGCGATGGCCTTGCCGTTGCCGATGAAGGGGAAGCGACCGACTTTCACGTCGTGCCCGGCGGCGCGGGCCTTGGCCTCGGTCAGCCCGACAGAGGCGATTTGCGGCCGGCAGTAGGTGCAGCCCGGGATGTTGCCGGCGTCCATGGGATGCGGGTGCAGGCCGGCGATGGCTTCCACGCACAGCACGCCTTCGTGGCTGGCTTTGTGCGCCAGCCAGGGCGGGCCGGCGAGGTCGCCGATGGCATAAACGCCCGGTTCGCCGGTGCGGCAGAACCCGTCGGTCACGACATGCGTGCGATCGACCTGCACGCCGGTGCCCTCCAGCCCCAGGTTTTCCACATTGCCGACGATGCCGACGGCGGCAATCACGCGGTCGACGACGATGTCCTGCGTCTTGCCGTCGGCTTCCACCGTCACCGTCACGCTGTCGGCGCCCTTGCGGACGGATTTGACCGCCGCGCCGGTCAGGATGGTCATCCCCTGCTTTTCGAAGGCCTTGTGCGCGAGGGCGGCGATTTCCTCGTCCTCGACGGCGAGGATGCGGGGCAGGACCTCCACCACCGTCACCTTGGCGCCCATGTTGAGGTAGAAGCTGGCAAATTCGATGCCGATGGCGCCGGAGCCGATGACCAGCAGGGATTTTGGCATGGCGGTCGGCACCATCGCTTCCTTGTACGACCAGATCAGCGTGCCGTCGGCCTCGATCCCCGGCAGTTGCCTAGCGCGCGCGCCGGTGGCGAGCACGATGTGGGGGGATTTGAGGGTGGCGACCGGCGCGCCGTCTTTTTCCACGGCGACAGTCTGCTTACCGGCCAGCCGTCCCGTGCCGTCGAACACCGTGACCTTGTTCTTGCGCAGCAGATGCGCGACGCCGGAGGAGAGTTGCTTGGCGACCCCGCGCGAGCGCTTGACGACCTTGTCCAGATCGAAGCTGGGCGTGACCGGGGCGAAGCCGTATTCCGGCAGGTGGTGTAGCAGGTGGTTGATTTCGCTGGTGCGCAGCAGTGCCTTGGTCGGGATGCAGCCCCAGTTCAGGCAGATGCCGCCCAGGTGCTCCCGTTCCACCAGCGCGGTCTTCATGCCGAGTTGCGCGGCGCGGATGGCGGCGACGTAGCCGCCGGGGCCGCCGCCGATCACGATCAGGTCGAAGGACTGCTCAGCCATGCTGGGATTCTCCTTGGGCGAGGGTGGCCAGGGCCGAACCGGTCAGGCGTCTGACGTGCCATTCGGTCATCTTGGTGGAGCCGATCCGTTCGTAGACGGCGATCGAGGGCGCGTTCCAGTTGAGCACGCGCCATTCGATGACGGGGTGGCCGCGTTCGACCGCGATACGGGCGAGGGTGGCGAGCAGTGCCTTGCCGATGCCTTTGCCGCGCAGGTCGGGTTCGACGAAGAGGTCTTCCAGGAACAGCCCGATCTGGCCTTTGAAGGTGCCGACGGTGCGGTGGAACAGCGCGAGCCCGACGGTGCCGCGATCGGGCAGGGTCGCGACGAGCGCATCCGCGACATGGTCGGGGGCAAACAGCAGTCGGTCGAAATCGGCTTCCGTCGCGGTGAACTCGTGCAGCAGCTTTTCGTATTCCGCGAGGCCGCGCACCAGGCGGCACACATCCGGCAGGTCGGCGGGCGTTGCCGAACGGATCAGAAAAGGAACGGCGGCGGTCACAGCATCAGGCTCAGCGGGTCTTCCAGGATGGTCTTGAACTCGCGCAGCCAGCGCGCGCCCAGGGCACCGTCGACGACGCGGTGATCCACGGACAGGGTGCAGGTCATGACGGTGGCAACGGCCAAGGCGCCGTCCTTGTTGACCACGGGGCGCTTCGATCCCGTCGCGACGGCCAGGATGGCGGCCTGGGGCGGGTTGATGATGGCGGAGAATTCCTTCACGCCGAACATGCCCATGTTGGAGATGGAGAAGCCGCCGCCCTGGAATTCGTCGGGCTTCAGCTTGCCGGCCCGCGCGCGGGTGGCGAGATCGCGCATCTCGCGGCTGATGGTCAGCAGGCCCTTCTGGTCGGCCTTGCGCACGATCGGGGTGATCAGGCCGTCGGGGATGGACACGGCGACGCTGATATCGACGTCGTCGTAAAACACCATGCCGTCGTCGGTCCAACTGGCGTTGACCTCGGGCACTCGGCGCAGCGTGGCGGCGGTGGCCTTGATGACGAAGTCGTTGATGGTGATGAAGTAGGAGCCCGGCTGATCGCGGGCGGGGGATTTCGCGTTCAGTTCGTCCTGGATCGCGATCATGGCGTCCAGTTCGATGTCCATCGACACGTAGAAGTGCGGGATGCTGGATTTCGCTTCCGTCAGGCGACGCGCGATGACCTTGCGGATGGAGGTATGCGGCACCACCCGGTGCGGCGCGGCGATGGTCGGCGTGGGTGTCGGCGGACGTGGCGCGGCGGGGGCGGGGGGCGGCGCGGCAACGGCGGCAGGCGCGGGGGCAGGAACGGCGGGGGCGCGATAGGCCTCGATATCGGCGCGCACGATGCGTCCGCCAGGGCCGCTGCCGGTCAGCGCGGTCAGGTCAATACCGGCCTGGTCGGCCATCCGACGCGCGAGGGGGGAGGCGAAAATGCGCTCCCCGCCGGCGGCGCGCGGAGGCACGGGGGCTGCCGTCGGCACCGCGGAGGGGGCCGCGACCGCGGCGGGCGGCGGTGGAACCGGGGCCGGCGCGACGGCGGCGGTCGGTGCTTCACCGGCCCCGATCAGCACCGCGATGGGTTCGTTGACCTTCACGTTCTCGGTCCCGTCGGCGACCAGGATTTTGCCGAGGATGCCTTCGTCGACCGCCTCGACCTCCATGGTGGCCTTATCGGTCTCGATCTCGGCGATGACGTCACCGGCCTTGACGGTGTCGCCCTCTTTCTTGAACCATCGGGCGAGCGTGCCCTCGGTCATCGTGGGGCTCAGCGCCGGCATCAGGATGTTGGTGGCCATGTGCGGGCTTCCTCAGACGATTTTCTTCACGGCGTCCACGACCCATTCGGGTTGCGGCAGGGCAAGTTTTTCCAGATTGGCGGCGTAGGGCAGGGGCACATCGGCACCGTGCACCCGGACCGGCGGGGCGTCGAGCCAGTCGAAGGCGCTTTCGATCACGCGCATCGCGACTTCGGCGCCGATGCCGGCGTAGGGCCAGCCTTCTTCCACCGTGACCAGGCGGTTGGTCTTCTTCACGCTTTCGACCACGGTTTCGGTGTCGAGCGGGCGCAGGCTGCGCAGGTTCACCACTTCCGCCTCGATCCCCAGCTTCGACAGGGCTTCGGCGGCCTTCATCGCCACGCCGACCATGATGCTGAAGGCGACGATGGTGACGTGGCCGCCGACGCGCTCGATCTTGGCCTTGCCGATCGGCAGGACGAACTCGTCGTCGACCGGGCAGTCGAAGGTCTGGCCGTAGAGGATTTCGTTTTCCAGGAACACGACCGGGTTGGGATCGCGGATCGCGGCGCGCAGCAGTCCCTTGGCGTCGGCGGACGACCAGGGGGCGACGACCTTCAGCCCCGGCACATGCGCGTACCAACTGGCGAAGCACTGCGAATGCTGCGCGCCGACGCGCGATGCCGCGCCGTTCGGGCCGCGAAACACGATGGGGCAGCCCATTTGTCCGCCGGACATGTAGAGCGTCTTGGCGGCGGAGTTGATGATCTGGTCCATCGCCTGCATGGAGAAGTTGAACGTCATGAACTCCACGATCGGGCGCAGTCCGGTCAGCGCGGCGCCGACGGCCATGCCGGTGAAGCCATGCTCGGTGATCGGCGTGTCGATGACGCGACGGGGGCCGAATTCCTCCAGCAAGCCCTGGCTGATCTTGTAGGCACCCTGGTACTGCGCGACTTCCTCGCCCAGCAGGAACACGTCGGGGTCGCGGCGCATTTCCAGCGCCATGGCGTCGCGCAAGGCTTCGCGGACCGTCGTCGGCTTGGTCTCGCCCCAATCCTTGTCGGGTTGGCTTGCTTCGGCCGCGGGCTGCGTCGGGGCGACAACAACCGCCGCCGCCGCCGGGGTCGCTTGCATGACAACGGGCGCGGAGACGCTTTCTCCGTTCACCGATAATTCGGCGATCGGCGTGTTCACCGCGACGCCTTCAGCGCCCTCTTCCACCAGGATGCGGGCGAGCTTGCCTTCATCCACCGCTTCGATTTCCATCGTCGCCTTGTCGGTTTCGATTTCGGCGATCACATCGCCGGCGCGCACGTCGTCGCCGACTTTCTTCAGCCAGCGGGCGAGTTTGCCTTCGGTCATGGTCGGCGACAGCGCCGGCATCAGGATTTGCGTGGCCATGGCTCAGCCCCCCACAACGCTGTCTGGCAGCAACACGTCGGTCCAGAGTTCGGACAGAGCGGGCTCCGGACTTGTCTGCGCGAAATCGGCGGAGTCCTGGATGATGGCCTTGACCTCGTCGTCGATTGCCTTGAACGCGGCTTCCTCGACGCCCATCGCTTCCAGCCGGTGGCGCGCGTTTTCGATGCAATCGTGCTGGGATCGCATCTGCTGCACTTCTTCGCGCGTGCGGTAACGCGCGGGGTCGGACATGGAATGCCCGCGATATCGGTAGGTCTTCGCTTCCAACAGGAACGGCCCCTTGCCGGATCGGCAGGCCGCTACGGCTTGTTCAGCCGCTTCCCGCACCGCCAGCACATCCATGCCGTCCACCTGCAGGCTTGGCATGCCCCAGGGCAGGCCGTTGCGGGACAGGTCCTTAGACGCCGAGGCGCGATCGACCGAGGTGCCCATGCCGTATTTGTTGTTTTCGATGATGAAGACCACCGGCAACTTCATCAGCGAGGCGAGGTTGAAGCTTTCGAACACCTGGCCCTGGTTCGAAGCGCCCTCTCCGAAATAGGTCAGGCTGACGCGGTCGCTGCCGCGGTACCAGTTGCTGAAGCCGAGGCCGGTGCCGAGACTGACCTGCGCGCCGACGATGCCGTGGCCGCCGTAGAAATTGCGTTCCTTGCTGAACATGTGCATCGACCCGCCCTTGCCGCGGGAGTAGCCGCCTTCGCGTCCCGTCAGTTCGGCCATGACGCCGCGCGCTTCCATCCCGCACGCCAGCATGTGACCGTGATCGCGATAGGAGGTGATGACCTGATCGCCCTCGCCGATCGCCATCTGCATCCCGACGACGACCGCTTCCTGGCCGATATACAGGTGGCAGAACCCGCCGATCAGCCCCATGCCGTAAAGCTGTCCGGCCTTTTCCTCGAACCGGCGGATCAGCAGCATCGATCTGTAGGCTTTTAACAGTTGATCGCGATCCACGGCCGGTTCCTTGACCTTGCCGCGCTTCTTCGTCTCCGCCGCCTGCGCCATCGCGTCGCTCCCCTGAAGAGGGTTGTCGGAATTCTGATGGTCAGCAGTAGCGGCAGGACGGCTTATCCCGCAAGTCCGATGCGGGAAAAGCGCTTATTGTGCAATGCAATAGACATTATTAACCATAATCCGGTTAATGCTTTGCCGCGACGTATTTCCCGTGCGTCCCGTGAAGGGGTTCATTGCGTACAATGCCCGTCCGCCGCAATCTTGTTTCGTCGGATCGGGCGTTTTCGCAGCGGGATTACTGCCGACGGATCATCAGGGAAGCGGGTTCAGCGGTCGTCCGTCGACCCGGCAAATCGCCAGGGGCCGTCCGCCGTCGGGTGCCGAACGCGCCTCGCATTCCACCGGGCGTCCGCCGATCCGTTCGGCGAGGGCGGATGCCGCGAGATCGCCGCAATCGCCTGCCGAACCCGATCGCGCGGCGCAGATCGTCCCGCGGCCAATCGGTTCCACCCGTTCCAGGCGCAGCACCTGATCGCCCAGGCGCAGGGTCGCGTTGTCGATGACCAGCACGCGCGCGCCGTCGGCCACGATCTGCCGGGTCGGTTGTTGGTGGGCGGGGGCGTCGGAAGCGGGGGTGGTCAGCCAGGCCGTCAGCGCGACGGCGGCGAGGAGACATCCGGCGGCGACGGCCAGCCCGCTCGACGGTGCCGAAAGCCCTGCAGGCCGAAAGATTCGACGCTTTTCGTTCAGCGGCACCCGTGCCCCCGGTCAAAATCGCAGGATGAGTCTCATTGCCCCAATGGCGAGGGGGATGCCGACGCGTCGGCGGCAGGTCAACCCCAGAACGCCGATTGTCGCCGAAATTTCCGCCACGCCAGCGCGATGTCCGGGCGGATGGTCGCGCTTGCGGCGGCGGTGTAGCCCAGCACCACCCCGACCGCATAGCCGAATGGGCCGTCCGCCCCGCCCAGCCGCCCCATCAAGCCATGCGCGACCGCGCCGTCATTCAGCACGCCCAAGGTGGCCTGCAGGGCGGACAGCCGGCGCAGGAAGCGCTCGGTCGTCTTGCCCGGGTATAAATCGGCGACGATCTCCGCGGCGTAGCGGGTGCGCTTGGCCCGCAGGCGCAAGCCGTGCAGCGCGGGAATATCAAGCCGCTCCAGATGCTTACCGGCGGACAGCAGCTTCTTCCAACGCTTTTGCACGATGCCGGGGGCGAATTCGGCCAGCGGCATATCGGCCGCGGCGGGGCGCAGCGGATCGTTGGACGCGTACCAGCGATCCGAACCCGCGAGCCAGGCCAGTTCGACGCAGGTCAGGCGAAAGGCCGCACCGCCGAGATACTCGGTCAGCGCCGCGTGGCTTTCCCGCCGGTGGTGTTCGGCCGCCTCGCACAGCGCCGCCAAATGGGAGTCGCCGGGAAACTGCGCCCCGATCGTCGGGGCGGTTTCCCCCAGGAATACATCCCAGTCGCGCGCCGGCCCCAGGCAGGTGCCCAGCGTGCGCAGTCCGGCAGTCGCGGTTTCCAGGGCTGGTCCGCCGAGAACTTCGCGAAAGGCGGTGACGACCGAACGCGCGCGGCGGACCGCCACGCGGATTTGATGCACCGGCTCCGGCCCATTTTGTCCGCCGGCGGCGAGGGGTGCCCAGTAAAGGATCACGTCGGTCAGTTGACCCAACACATGGCGGAAGGTCTGTCCGACCGTGGGATCGTCCGTTTCGGGCAGGTTGGGCGGGCCGAGATGGCGCGCTTCCGGCGGATCGCCGCCCGCCGCCGCCCGTGCCCGCGCCGCGATGGCGGCATCCGGCGGCAGGGCACGATATCGCGTCGCGATTGCACGCGCGACAGCCAGCACCGCGCCGTCGTCGCCGGAAACAGTCAGGCGGCAGATTTTCCGCGCGATCGGGTCCGAGGGGACTTCCCCACGGACCATCCGCAGGACGACGATCTCTGTCCCCACGGTGACGGACCATGTCGTTTCGGTGCCTGCGAACTCGGCGACGGAAACCAACTCTCTGGGCAGTTCGGTGCCGAGCAGAAGTCGATCCAGCGCGGTTTCGAGAACCGGCGCCGGCGCGCCGGGAGGCCAGAAGCCCTTTCGCGGCACCGAACGCTCAAGCGTCCAGACATCGCCCTGTTCCGACAGCGCCAGCCCGCGCCGAACCAGTTCCCCGTCGCCCCCATCATACCACCGTCGCCCTACCACACGCCCCCGTGCTCGGCCTATCCGCGGAAAATCCAGGCCCCGGGGCTTCAGGAGTGGAGCGATATCGTCGGGATGAACATCGAGCTCCAGTTCCATGCGCTTAACCGTTTTCTTCCAGGCCGCGCGGGGTCAGAAAGCGCGCCAGGCGGCCTCCGCCGCTGTTCAGCCCGTGCCAGGGGCCGGGAACGGAAAATTCCGCCAGTCCCGCGGTCGGAAAGCCTTCCGTCAGGCCGCGCAGCGCGCTCGGGGCGTGCAAGGTGCCGCGCGCGACGAGGTGGAGCGCGAGGTCGTGCAGCCCCGGGTTATGGGCGATCACCAGGACGCCGCGCACGGTTTCCGCGACATCGCGCAGCGTCGCCAACAGATGATCCGCGCTCGCGAGATAGAGCGAGTCCATGGTTTCGATCAGCGGGGATTCGTCCCAGGGTTCCAGATGCTCCAGCGTTTCGATCGTGCGACGGGCGGAGGACACCAGGATCAGATCGGGAACCAACCCGAGCGCGCGCATGGTGTCGCGCATGAGGATGGCGGAACGGCGTCCTCGCGCATTGAGGGTGCGGTCCTTGTCGTGGGTGGCCGGATCGTCCCAGGAGGACTTCGCGTGCCGCAAGAGCAGGAGTTGGCGCATGATGCGAACACTCTGCCATGCTCCCGCGCGCTTGTCCCGCCCCCTGCCGGACCCTTTTGTCAGTTTGCCCGAACAGGCAGAGGCAGGTCGCGCACGCGTTGGCGGCGTTCCAGTTCGGCGCGGGCGCGCAGGATGGTGTCGTCGTTGATGCGACGGTCGCGGCCAAAGGCGATCTTGCGACGCTCGTGCATCTTCGTCAGCACGTCGAGCAATTCGCCGGCGGTCGCGAGATCGCCGTTCAGGCAGGCCTGATTGAAGACGTCTTCCACGGCATCGTCGAGGCGACGGCGATGGGCCTGGTTGACGCGTTCCAGCCGGTTGGTGGGCAGGCGCGGCTGGGCGAGACCGGCGAGACGATCGACGATGGTGGAGAGCTTGCGCAGGGCGTTGATCCCAAACTGGCCGTGGTTGGTCGGAGTCCGTCACGACGAGGATGAGACGCAAATCCTTACGGCGGAGTTTCAGGTGCCGGGGGAAAACCCGCGCGCGGGCAGATCGATCCAGGACAAATGCCCGCCCTTGCCGGCGCCGGTATCGAGGAAGATCGCCGATCCGCCGGCCGATCCGCGCTTTACATAGGGGCGGCCGTCGAGGCTCCTACGGTCATGGCCGCAATAGACGGTGAGTCCGGCGGGAATGCGATCGACCCAGCGCAGGCTGCGCTCGGGGTAGCCGTCGGGTTGGATGCGGCCCGTCGCCTCCCCGAACAGGGCGCGCGCGACGGTGCCCTGCGCGCGTTCGAGCCCTTGCGCGGGGGCGGGTTCGGTCAGCATCGCGGAGTGAAACCCGCCGTGAACGAACAGCGCGGAGCCATGGAGCAGCCAGGCCGGGGCGCGGGCGGCTTCGTGGATCATGCGCGCGCGGAGCGTGTCGTCGAGTTGTCCGATCGTGGCCTGGACCGCGGCGTCGGTGCGTACCGATTGCCCGGCCAAAGCGCGGGCCAGTTTCAGGTCGTGATTACCGAGAATGAACAGGCCGCGTCCGCGATCGATCAGATCGAACATGATCCGCAGCGTGCCGGCGCTGTCGGGACCGTGGTCGGTGAGGTCGCCGAGTTGGACGATGAAATTGTCGGTGGCCGCGGCGTAGGCGAAGGCCGCGGTGTCGCCATGGACGTCGGCGACGATTCGCAGGTTTGCGCCAAACGGGATGGTCGGGCTGGTCATGGGCGCAGTGAGACATGCTTCGCGGGCCGGCGCGACGATTTTTTGAATGCCCCGCCCGTTCGATGCGTCGAACGGGCGGGAGCCTTGGGGTCAGGCGAAGATTTCGCCGAGTCGCTTGATGGTGCCGAGGGCCTTTTCCTGCGGCAGGCCGGGCCACTGGCAGCGCATGATGAAGTGATCGACGCCGAGGAGTTCGTTGTAGCGGGCGATTTCTTCTTTGACTTTGACTTTGTCGCCGATGATGAATTTGTCCTTGGCGAAGGCCTCGAACGTTGTTTCGGTGCGGCGACCCTGCAAGCCCCACGACGCATAGGCGTTGTACTTGTATTCCAGCGCTTCGCGGCATTCTTCGTGCGCGGTGGCGTTGTTTTCGCCGACATAGCATTCGATGGTGATCGGGAACTCGGTCGGGGTACGGCCGTATTCCGCGAGCGCGGCGCGATAGGTCTGCATCAGCGGGGTGACCTTGCCCAGGCCGCTGCTGTTGACGATCAGCCAGGCGTCGCCGATGCGCGCGGCGCGCCTGACGGATACGTCGGCCTGCCCGGCGATATAGATCGGCGGCCCACCGGCACGGATCGGTTTCACGCTGATGCCGGAATCATTGACGGTATAGAAGCGGCCTTTGTGGGTGACCCGATCCTCGGTCCACAGGCGCTTCATCAGGCCGATGCTTTCGTTGAAGCGCGGCGCGCGTTCGGACAGGGGAATGCCGAAGGCGTCGAATTCCGGCTGGCGATAGCCGAGACCGATGCCCAGGATGTAGTTGCCCCCGGTCAGCACGTCGAGCGTGGCGGATTCCTCGGCGACATGCATCGGGTTCAGCGGCGGCAGGATCAGGATGTTCGGCCCGATCGTCATGCCCTGCGCATGGGCGGCGATATAGGCCATCATCGGCGTGATCTGCATCATCTGCATCGGATGGGTCAGCCAATGATGCGGAAACCACAGCGATTTGAACCCGGCATCGCGGGCGACGCGCACTTGCTCCACCATCTCTGGGATGCGATCCGAGACGTTGAACCCTTCCGGGAACTGGGTGTTGATGAAAAGTCCGACCTTCATGGCGATGTGTCTCCCTTACCGATTATTCAGTCTTGCACGGCTTGCGCCGGTCTTGAACAGGGAAGGCGGGCGGGCCACTTTGCCGTGATGCACGAGCAACGGTCGCCGGGGTCAGCCCCGCAGGAACTGGAAATGACATTGGACGGGGAGTTCGTCTCGCCGCCCAAGCCCCCGCTTCTGACGAAACTCATGTTCTGGGCGATCGTGATCGCCGTGCTGGGTGCCGCCGTGGTGATCGCGGCCCTGGCCTTGTGGCTTGCGATCATCGTGTTGCCGGTGGTGATAGCCGCGGCGTTGCTGGCCTATGCGCTGTGGCGGTATCGGCTGTGGCGCGCGGGTATTTCAGTCGGCCGCGCGGTCGGTCCCCGCTTCCGCGGTCGCTTCGGTCCCCGTTAGGCCGAACTCCCGCGCCAGCAAGGTGTAGGAGTGCCGCCGAGACTCGGGGTCGTGGATGGTGGAGAGGATGGCGATTTCGTTGACTTTCAGGTCGGTGGCCATCGCGCGCAATGTGTCCCCGACCTTTGCCGGCGTGCCGTAGATGGCGCGTCCGCGGATGCGTTCGACCCGCGGCAGATCGGCGTCGGAATAGGGTGACGCGGCGACTTCTTCCGGAGAGGGCAGGGGGGCATAGATCCCTTTGTCGCGCCGCAGTCGCGACATTTCGCGGGAGCTGAACAGGCGGGCGGCTTCCGCTTCGGTGTCCGCCGCCAGTGCCCAGACGCAAAGCGCCCCGTGCGGTTCGGGATGACGGGCGCTGGGGCGATAACCTTCATGGTACAGATGCATGGCCTGATCGGCGCCGCGGCCTTCGGAGATGAAGTGCGCGAAGCAGAAGGGCAGGCCGAAATAAGCGGCGACCTGCGCGCCGAAATCGCTGCTGCCGAGGATCCAGACTTCCGGCATCGTCGTGCCGGCGGGTTGGGCGCGGATGTCGCGGAATGGATGGCCTTCGACCAGCGGAACGCCTTCGACCCAGGCCAGGAGGTCTCGCACCGCGGCGGGGAAGTGTTCGGCGGCGGTTTCCGCCTGCGGGTTCAGCGCGTAGGCCGTGCGCCCGTCCGATCCCGGCGCGCGTCCCAGCCCGAGGTCGATGCGCCCCGGCGCGATGGCGTCGAGAACGCGGAACTGTTCGGCGACCTTAAGCGACGAATAATGCGGCAGCATGATTCCCGCCGATCCCACGCGAATGCGCGTCGTGGTGGCGGCGATGGCGCCGATCAGGATTTCCGGCGCGGTGCCGGCCTGGCTCTCGGAGTTATGGTGTTCGGCGCACCAATAGCGATCGTAGCCCAGCGCCTCGCAATGGCGGGCGAGGCGCATGCTCTCGCGGATCGACGTAGCCGGGGATCGCCCGGTCACCACGGTGGATTGGTCCAACACCGAAAGGCGCGGCATCGCGGGTCTCCATGACGACTGGGTTCTAAGTGAGGGTGGGTTGCGGGTTTGCGCAAGGGCCGAGGGGAAGGTCAGAAGACGACATGACCGAAGATCGCGTGCAGCGCGGCGAACAGCGCGCCGCCGGCCAGAAAGCCGACGAGCGTGCCGTTGATGCGCACATATTGCAGGTCCTTGCCGATGCGCAATTCCAGGCGCTCGGTCAGGGTTTTTTCATCCCACCCGGCGACGACGTTGGCCATGAAGGTGGCGATGTGTTCCGCCGCCACGGGTATCAGGGTCAGCACGATGGTTTCGGTCGCTTCCTGCGTGCGGGCGCGCGCGGCGGGGTCGTTTTCCAGCATCGCGCCGAGATTGGCCAGCGCGCCTTCCAGCCAGGCGATGGTGCGCCCGTTCGGGCGGGCGGCATCCGCTTCCATCGCCATCCGCAGGCGGGACCAGATGTCCCATAGCCAGGCCTGCACGGTTTCGTGGCCGACGACCTGACGGATCGCCGCCCCGATTTCCGCGGCGCGGGCGGGGTCGCATTCCATGCGGCGGATTTCGACTCGAATCCACTCGTCGAAGGCTTCGCGAAGTTCGGAGCCGTCGGGACTCATTTTCTCCAGTTCGCCGTTAACGACGATCAGGACGCGACGGGCGATGGAGGCCCCGAGCGCCCAGCCGACGAGGCGGCCGCCTTGTTCGCGAACCCGTTCCTCGATCGCCTTGCGCAGGGTTTCCTCCTTGCCAGCGAGCAGGGATTTGAGCTGGGCGAGGATGAAGCCGAACACTTCCTGATGGCGTCCGCCTTCGACCAAACCGCGCAGCGCGCGCGCCGCGACAAGGCCGGAGGTCGGGCCGCCCAGGATGCGCGGGACGAGTCGCGCCATGACGCGGCGGGCGCGCCCGTCCTCGATAGTGGCCAGGAGTCGGGGCACCATGCCGGCCAGGGCGACGGCGGCGGGGCGGGTGGCGACGGGATCGGCGAGAAAGCGATGCAGAATCGCGGGGACGTCGAGCTTGCCGACGACGCGGGAGATTTCGGGTGCGGTGATCACGTGGCTGGTCACGAAGCGACCCAGCGCCTGGCCCAGTCGAGCCTTCTGTTGGGGGATGATGGCGGTGTGCGGAATGGGGATGCCGAGGGGGTGGCGAAACAGCGCGGTGACGGCGAACCAATCGGCGATTCCGCCGACAAATCCGGCCTTGGCGGCGGCTTGCAGGCAATCGGTCCACCAGCCCGGGGGCATCGCGTAGGTGGCGAGCGTCAGGCCGCCCATGGCGGCGAGCAGGGTGGAGGCGAAGAGGCGGTGGCGGTTAAGGGTGCGTCGGGCCTGAATGTCGCGTTCGACGTTATCCGGGTTGGCGACGGTCCTGATGTCGGGCAATAGAGAAGGGCCCATCGGGGGTGCATCCTGCAAGCGTGGCGTGTCACCTAGCATCTCGGGCGGCCGGTCGCTATTGTCCGGGCCGGTTTGTCGTTTAACCACGTGCCTGATTCGGGTGTCGTTCACCGACTGCCCACCCAATGGGGGAGACCAGCTTCTTGAGACCGATTAGCGTCGCGCGGTTCGCCGCCGCCTGTGTCCATCCCCTTTCCGCAATGGTCCGCCTCTCGGTCCTTGGGGGCGTGTTGCTTTCGGGCAGCCCCTTGGCTGTGGATACCGCCGTGCTCGCGCAGCGTCCCGCGGCGCGTGGGCCGTCCGTTCCTGCCGGGGCGATCAGCGCCGTTAAGGTGGAGGGTAATCAGCGCATCGAGGCGTCGACGATCCGCTCTTACATGTTGTTGCAGGCCGGCGACGTGTTCGATCAGGATCGTCTGGATCGCAGCCTGCGCACGCTGTACGCGACCGGGCTGTTCCAGGACGTGCGGCTGTCGCGTTCCGGCGACACGCTGCTGGTCAACGTGATCGAGAATCCGATCGTCAATCGCATTGCGTTCGAGGGTAATCGCCGGCTGAACGACGATCAGCTGCGCACCGATCTGCAATTGCGCCCGCGCGCGGTGTTCACCCCCGCCTTGGCCGACGCGGATCGCCAGCGCGTGCTGGATATGTATGCGAAAAAGGGTAACTACGACGCCTCCGTCGAGCCGCGCATCATCCGTTTGGATCAGAACCGCGTCGACGTCGTGTTCCAGATCAACGACGGCCCGTCGGCGCTGGTCAGCCGCATTTCCGTCGTCGGCAACAAGGCGTTCAGCGAAAGCCGCCTGACCGAAGTCGTGAACAGCCGGGAACAGGCGTGGTGGCGGTTCCTGTCGAGCAGCGATCAATACGATCCCGAGCGGCTGAATTTCGACAAAGAGTTACTGCGTCGCTTTTACCTGAAGGCCGGATACGCGGATTTCCAGTTGCTGAACGCGACGGCGGAACTTGCGCCCGACCGCAAATCCTTCTTCATCACCTTCAATGTGAAGGAAGGCGAGCGCTATAAGTTCGGCTCGGTCAAGATCAACTCGCAACTGCGCAACCTGTCGGGCGACGATCTGACCCCTGTCCTGCAATTCCGCGAAGGCGATTGGTACGACGGCGATCTGGTGGGACGTTCGGCCGACAAGATCGAGGAAGCCGTTCATACCCGCGGCTATGCGTTCGTCGATGTGAAGCCGCGCGTTGTGCGCGATGCCGAAAAGCGGACCGTCAACCTGGTCTTCGACATCGGCGAAGGCCCGAAGGTCTATATCGAGCGCATCGACATCGTCGGCAACGCGCGCACGAAGGACAAGGTTGTCCGCCGTGAATTCCGCCTGGCCGAAGGCGATGCGTCCAGCGCGGAGGCATTGCGCCGTTCGCGCACGCGTCTCGCGGACCTCGGCTACTTCTCCAATGTCGATATGACCACACAGCCCGGTTCGGCTCCGGATAAGGCGGTGGTCACGGCATCGATCGTGGAAAAGGCGACAGGCGAACTGACCCTCGGCGGCGGGTATTCGACGGATGCCGGGGCGCTGGTCGATATCGGCCTCGCGGAACGCAATTTGATCGGCACCGGCGTGAACGCCAGCATCAACGGCGTGCTGGCGCAAAAGCGCACCTCCATCAACCTGTCGGTGACGGACCCGTATTTCCTCGACCGCAATCTGGTCGCCGGCGCGGACGTGTTCCTGATCCAAACCAACTTCCTGGGCACGCAGGCCTATGACGAGCGGCGCACCGGCTTCGCGCTGCGCACGGGTTACGAGTTCACCGAGAATTTGCGGCAGGTCTGGAGCTATTCGCTCGTCAATCGAAAGGTCTTCAACGTCTTCAACGGCGCGAGCGCGTTCGTGCGGAACGAAGCGGGGACGACGCTGCTGTCGCAGGCCAGCCAGGTGATCACGCTGGATCATCGCGACAGCCGGCTTTACCCGCATGAAGGCTTCATGGTCGAACTGGGGGCGGACTTCGCCGGGTTGGGCGGCGATGTGAACTTCGTTCGCACGACCTTGTCGGGCGCATATTACATCCCGCTGGAAAGCATCTTCGGTGACCCGGAATGGGGCATCAAGGTTGCCGGCACGGCCGGGCAACTCACCTTCCTGGGCGGGCGGGAACTGATCATCGACCGCTTCTTCCTGGGCGGCGACAATCTGCGCGGCTTTGAAACCGGCGGCGCGGGTCCGCACGACTCCGCGACCGGCGATCCCCTGGGCGGGCGCTTCATCTGGACACAGACGACGGAACTGCGCTTTCCGCTGCCGGTTTCGGCCGATCTGGGGCTGAGCGGTCGGGCCTTCGTCGATGTCGGCGGGCTGACCCAGGCCAGTTTCCGTAACGCGGCGAAAGCCTGTACGAGTTGTATCATCGAACAATCCGGCGCGCCGCGCGTCGGTGCCGGTGTCGGCATATCGTGGAAGACCGCCTTTGGGTTGATCAACATCGATCTGGCGCCATTCGTGATAAAGCAACCGCGCGATCAAACGCAGATCTTCCGATTCGGCTTCGGCACGAGGTTCTAGTGGTTAAACACCGATTGACGTCAGTTATCGCCAACGCGACCCTGTCATTGGGTGTCGTCTCGCTGTTGGCCATCGCGCCGGCGGCGCAGGCACAGCAGCAGGGGCAGGATTGGTTCGTGCCGGGTCAGGCGCGTCCCGGCGCCGGGGCCGCCGCGCCTCGGCCGGCACCGCGTCCGACAACGCCCGCGCGCCCGCCCGGCGCGCAATCCCTGACGCAGGACGCGCTGGCCCCGCAGGACGAACAAATTCCCCAGCAGCAGATTCAGGTGCAACTGCCGCCCGCGCCGGAAGTGCCGGAACTGCCCAAGGGCAATCCGCCGCCGGCCGCGATTGTCGGCATCCTGTCGATCCCCGATGTGCTGCGGGTGTCCACCGCCTATCAGGCGGCGGACCGCGAACTGGGCATGCGTCGGCAGAAGCTGAACGAGGATGCCCAAAAGGAACAGGTCGCGCTGCGCGATCTGGGTCAGGCCTTCGCGAACGAGCGGGCAAAGCTGCCGCCGGATCAAATCCGCGCGCGCGAACGCGATTTCCAGGAGCGCGCCAACGAGTCGCGGCGCAAATTCGCCGATCGCAACCGCATCATCCAGGAAGCCGGCCAGTACGTGATGGCGCAGTTCGATCGCACGCTCGAACAGATCGCCCAGGCGGTCGCGCAGTCCCGCGGTGTGAACATCGTGCTGAACCGCCCGCAAATCCTGGGCACGACGGCGGATTTCGACCTGACTCCGCAGGTCGCCGAAGTGCTGAACAAGATCATGCCGACCGTGGTCATCCCGCCTGACGGCGTCTCTCCGGTGACCATCGTGCCGGTCGCCGCCACGCCCGATGCGGCGTCTGGTGCTGCCGCCGCGCCGGGTAACGCCGCCGCCGGGGCAGCCAAACCCGCTGCGCCGAAACGCTGAGTCGAGCGGGCGTCGTGAGCGAGCAGGCAATGGTCGGAGACCCGCGTTTTTACCGCCGCACCGGGCCATACAGCCTGGCGGCGGTGGTCGACGCGGCGGAGGCCGAGGCCCCACCGCGGCGGCTGATGTTCGACGGTATCGCGCCGCTGACGCTCGCCACGCCTGGGGAGGTCGGGTTCCTCGACAATAAGAAATACCTCGCCGATCTGACCGCGACGCAGGCCGGGGCCGTCATCGTGCACCCAGATTTCGCGGACAAAGTGCCGTCGGGTACCGTGCCGATCGTCAGCAGCGAACCCGCCGCGGCGTGGGCGCGGGTCGCGGCGTTGTTTCATCCGCTCGCGCCGGTGCAGGCCGGCATTCACCCCAGCGCGGTCGTCGCGGACGATGCGCGCATCGATCCTTCCGCCGAAATCGGCCCCATGGTCTATGTCGGCCCCGGCGCGGTCATTGGGCCACGCTGCCGGGTCGCGCCGATGGCGGCGATCGGGCAGGGGGTCGTGCTGGGCGCGGATTGCCGCATCGGGTCCCATGTCACGCTGTCGCACGCCATCCTGGAAGACCGGGTGACGCTGTATCCCGGCGTGCGGGTCGGGCAGGACGGCTTCGGCTTTACCATCACGCCGCAGGGGCTGCGCAGCATCCCGCAACTCGGCCGCGTTCTGATCGGCCACGACGTCGAAGTCGGCGCGAACAGCACCATCGATCGCGGCGCTCTCGGTGATACGATTATCGGCGCGGGCTCACGCCTCGATAACCTCGTGATGATCGGCCACAACGTGCGGATGGGACGATGCTGCGTCATCGTCGCGCAGGTCGGCATCGCGGGATCGGCGGTGTTGGAAGATTTCGTCGTGATGGGCGGGCAATCCGGCCTGGCCGGTCACCTTCGTATCGGCAAGGGCACAAGGGTCGGCGCGCAGTCGGGCGTCATGACGAACCTTGAACCGGGGATGGAGGTTGTCGGCAGTCCCGCGCAGCCGGTAAAGGCATTCTTCCGAGAACTTGCGTCCTTGCGTCGTCTGGTCGCAATGCGCGACAAACAAAAAGGACGACCGGTCGAGCAGGCCGCGAAATCGGGAAACGAATCGGACATAGGCTGAACGGCAATGGAAGACACGACCCCATCCAACGCGTCACAAGCGCCAACCACCATCGACGTCATCGACATACAGCGGATCATGCATGCGATCCCGCATCGCTATCCGTTCCTGCTGATCGATCGCGTGGTCGAGGTCGAGCTGAACAAGTCGGCGGTCGGGGTGAAGAACGTCTCGGTCAATGAATCCTTCTTCGCCGGGCACTTCCCCAACCATCCCGTCATGCCCGGCGTGCTGATCATCGAAGCGATGGCCCAGACCTCCGCGGTGCTGGTCGTCGAAACCCTGGGACCGGACGCCGCCGGCAAGGTGGTCTATTTCATGTCGATCGAGGGCGCCAAATTCCGTCGCCCCGTCGTGCCCGGCGATCAGCTGCGCGTTCACGTCGTCAAGGAACGCAATCGTGGCAACGTCTGGAAGTTCAACGCCGTCGCCCGCGTCGACGGTGTCGCGGTGGCGGAGGCAACCTTCGCCGCCATGATCATGGACCGAGCAGCGCCGACCTGATGCAAGGGTGCCTGATTTTCTCCCTATGAAACAATGCGTTACGGTTCATGGGCGGGAAACATCGGGCAACAATCATTGAGTTGGCCGACCGGCCTCTCTGCCATAGCTTGCCCCCATGTCCCAACGTACCCTAACCGATCGGAAACTCGCGCGCATGGCTGATCTCACCGAACCGATGGGGTCGCCACGGGCCGAAGTCGTTATCCACCCGACCGCCGTGGTGGCGCCGACCGCCGAACTGGGTGCCGGGGTGGTTGTCGGCCCGTTCTGCACGGTCGGCCCGAATGCGATCGTCGGAGATGGGGCGGAACTGATTTCCCATGTCGTCGTCGACGGTCACACGACCATCGGCGCGGACGTGAAGCTGTTTCCCTTCTGCACCGTTGGGATGGCGCCGCAGGATCTGAAATACAAAGGGGAGCCGACGCGCTGCGAAATCGGCCCGCGTACCCATATTCGGGAGCATTGCAGCATCCATCGCGGCACCGCGACGGGGAAGGGGCTGACGACGATCGGGTCGGATTGCCTGCTGATGGCGGTGGCGCATGTGGCGCATGACTGCACGCTGGGTAACGGCGTGATCATCGCCAACAACGCCGTGATGGGCGGCCATGTCAGCATTGGGGACAACGCCGTGATCGGCGGCGCGGCGGCGATCCATCAGTTCGTTCGCATCGGCCGAGCGGCGATGATCGGCGGGGTTTCGGGGGTGGAGGCCGATGTCATTCCGTTCGGCAGCGTCATCGGCAATCGCGCTCGTCTGGCCAGTTTGAACGTGATCGGCCTGAAGCGCCGCGGCTTCAACCGAGAGCAGATCCAGCGCCTGCATATCGCGTTCAGGCTGCTGTTCCGGGGGGACTCGGTCTTCGCCGATCGGCTTCGGGACGTAAGGGCGCAGTTTGGCGAAGACCCGTTGGTCGCTGAGATTCTGGCGTTTATCGACGCGCCGAGCCACCGTGGGATGATCCGGGCGGACTGAGGGAAAAGGGGACGCATTGCGGCGTCCCCCGGTTTGCGTCGTGGTTACCCGTGGTGCCACTTTTTCCAGGAACCCGCGTCGGGCCGTTCCAGGCCCAGGTTTTGGCGCAGCGTCGTGCCGGCATAGTCCATGTGCATCAGCCCGCGGCGTTGCAACTCCGGCACGACCAGGCGGCTGAAATCGTCGTAGCCCACCGGCACGGCACCCGCCGCGACGACGAAGCCGTCACACGCCCGCGTGGCGAACCATTCCTCCATCCCGTCCGCGACATCCTTCGGGCTGCCGACGAAGCGGGGGTGATCGTGGAAGGTGCCGCGATGGGTGATGTCGATGAAATCGCGCGGTGTCGGCAGCCGATTGCCGAGTTCGCGCTTAATCCGATCGCGCATGCCCTGCACGCCGGTCCAACTGTCGATTTCTTCCTGCGTGAATGGCTTATCGATCGGTTGCTTGGCGAAGTCGAAGTTCAGCACCTCTGACAACAGTGCCAGGCTGTCGATCTCCTTGGGCAGGGAGTCGATCAGCGCGACCTTGTCTTCGGCTTCGGCCCGGGTTTCCCCGACGACGGGATAGACCCCGGCGCAGACAAAGACTTTCTCCGGATCGCGATCGACGGCGGCGACCTGGGCCTTGAAGCCGGCATAGTCGCGGCGCGCCTGTTCGATGCTGTGGTAGTTGACGAACACGCATTCCGCCCAACGAGACGCAAAGCGCTGCCCGCGGCCGCTTTGGCCCGCTTGAATAATGACGGGATGGCCTTGCTTGGAGCGTGGCACGGTGAACGGCCCGCGCGAGTAGAAGAACTCTCCGCGATGATCCAGGCGGTGTACTTTGTCGGGGTGGGCGAACAAACCGGTTTCTTTGTCGGCGACGATGGCACCGTCTTCCCAGGTGCCCCAATGGCCCATGACGACTTCCATCAACTCGTCGGCGCGGTCATAGCGGCGGTCGTGATCCTTGTGCGATTCATGGCCCATGTTGCGGGCTTCGCCGTCGTTCATGGATGTAACGACATTCCAGGCAGCGCGGCCTTCGGTCATCAGGTCGAGCGTGGCAAAAATGCGCGCGATCTGAAACGGTTCGAAATAGGTGGTGGAAAAGGTAGAGCCGAGGCCCAACTTCTCGGTCGCCATGCCCATGACGGTCAGGATCGTGACGGGGTCCATCTTGACGCAACGAATGCCGTTGGCGACCGTGGGGCCGTGATCGCCGCCGAACAAATCCGGCATGGCCAGTCGATCGTCAAAAAATCCCAAATGAAACTTTCCCGCCTCCAGTGCTCGGCCTATTCGCCGGTAATATTCCGCACTGGTAAAGTCTTGCGCGGCGTCGGGATGGCGCCATGATCCTACGAAATTGGTACAGTTCTGGGCTTGCAGAAACCCAACCAGCGTCATTTGACGAGCCATCGCGCGCTATCCCTTCGATCAGTTTGGGGAAGCATATCGCGTGGGGTACGGTTCGGGAAGTTTGCGGACAGGCAAAGCCGAAACCGCGATGGTTGCAAAGCCCGCGCGGCGGGGAATATCGTCCAATGAGGAGGGTACGCCGATGCCGACACCGATAGACGCGCTGATCCTGCAATTCCTGTCATGGGTGGACAGTCAGACGCCGACGCAGGCGGATGTGCTCGATGCCTGGCAAAGCTCCTGCCCACGCCTGTCGGTGTGGGAGGATGTGCAGATCGCCGGTCTGGTGGCGTTCGACGGCAGCCGCGAACGCCACGTGGTCCTGACCCAGGCCGGGCGGCAGCGGTTGGAAAGCGCGCGGGCCGTCAGTCGAACAGCGAGCTGACCGAACTCTCGTCGGAAATCCGTCCGATCGCATCGGCCAGCAGCGGGGCGATGGTGACCTCGCGGATGTTGTGGGCCTGCTTCACGGCATCGGTCGCCATGATGGAATCGGTAATGGTCATCATTTTGATGGGGGATGCCGCGATGCGCGCGACCGCCCCGCCCGACAGCACGCCATGGGTGACATAGGCACCGACCGAGCGCGCGCCGCGGCTGACCAGCGCGATGGCGGCGTTGCAATGGGTGCCGCCTGAATCAACCATGTCGTCGACCAGGATGCAGTCGCGGCCTTCGACGTCGCCGATGACGTTCATCACCTCCGAATGGCCGGCACGCTCACGGCGCTTGTCGATGATGGCGAGGTCGCAGTTCAGCCGCGTGGCAATGGCGCGGGCGCGCACGACGCCGCCGACGTCGGGGGACACGACCATCGGGTCGGAGCCTTCCTTGCGTTCCAGAATGTGGCGGCTGAACAGCGGCGCCGCGTACAGGTTATCCACGGGGATATCGAAGAACCCCTGAATCTGACCGGCGTGCAAATCCATGGTCAGCACGCGGTTGGCGCCGGCCTCGGTAATCAGGTTCGCCACCAGCTTGGCGCTGATCGGCGTGCGCGCGGCAGTTTTCCGATCCTGTCGCGCGTAGCCAAAATACGGGATCACCGCCGTGATCCGACGAGCGGAGGCTCGGCGAAGAGCATCGAGGGTGATGAGGAGTTCCATCAGGTTGTCGTTGGCGGGGTAGGAGGTGGATTGGATGACGAAAACATCCTCCCCCCGCACATTTTCCTGAATCTCGACGAAGACTTCCATATCCGCGAAACGGCGGATGGATGCCTTGGTGAGTTTCAGATCGAGCTTTGCGGCGACCGCCTCGGCCAGGGGGCGGTTGCTGTTGCAGGCGACAATTTTCATCGTCCGACAGTTTTCATGGTTGGGAATTCCATCGTCTGGGGTCGCCGACAAGGTGTCGAGGCTGGGCGTGGGCCGTAAACGAGCGCCTTCTAGCAACAGCCCGCCGAGGTGTCCACGAATGGTCACAATCTTCGGGCCGCTTCGGGGGCCGATATCGCCGCCGTTGCGCATAAGCCCCCTTGTGGACCGCCCCCGGCAGGGTTAAGCCCCGGCGCTTCTCTTAATCCCCGGCGCCAACGACAGAGGTTTCCAGGATGTTCTCCCGGCTGCTCGGATTTATGTCAGCGGACATGGCCATCGATCTCGGCACCGCCAATACGCTGGTCTACGTGAAGGGCCGCGGCATTGTGTTGGCCGAACCAAGCGTGGTCGCCATCGCCGATGTACGCGGTAAAAAACAGGTCGTCGCCGTCGGCGAAGAGGCCAAGATGATGCTTGGGCGCACGCCGGGCTATATCACGGCCAGCCGGCCGCTGCGCGACGGCGTCATCGCCGATTTTGAGGTGGCGGAGGAAATGATCAAGCATTTCATCCGCAAAGTGCATAACCGCCGCGCCTTCGCGTCCCCCCTGATCATCGTCTGCGTGCCGTCGGGATCGACGGCGGTGGAACGGCGCGCCATTCAGGAAAGCGCCGAAAGCGCGGGCGCGCGACGGGTGCAGTTGATCGAGGAACCGATGGCCGCCGCGATCGGCGCCGGCCTGCCGGTGACCGAACCCTCCGGTTCCATGGTCGTCGATATCGGCGGCGGCACGACGGAAGTGGCGGTGATCTCGCTGGGCGGCATCGTCTATTCCCGCAGCGTGCGCGTCGGCGGCGACAAGATGGACGAGGCGATCATCTCCTATATCCGTCGCAACCATAATTTGTTGATCGGCGAGTCCTCCGCCGAACGAATCAAGATGGATATCGGCGCTGCGTCGCAACCGGACGAAGGCGATGACGGCCCGTATCGCGAAGTGCGCGGGCGCGATCTGATGAACGGCGTCCCGCGGGAAGTGCTGGTCGGTCAGCGCCAGATCGCGGAAAGCCTGGCCGAACCTGTCGCGGCGATCGTAGAAGCGGTGAAGGTGGCGTTGGAAAACACGCCGCCGGAACTGGCCGCCGATATCGTCGATCGCGGCATCGTGCTGACCGGCGGCGGCGCGCTGCTGTATCGGTTGGATCAGGTGCTGCGCGATGCAACCGGCCTGTCGGTCGTGGTCGCCGAAAACCCGCTGCAATGTGTCGCCCTCGGCACCGGGCGGGCGCTGGAGGAACGCAAGCGGCTGAGCAATGTGCTGACGAGCATGTATTAACGAGACAATTCAGGCTATCCTGAGCAGGTCGGCGCGCCACGCCGACCTGTCTTGTATCGGAGGCCCATGATCCGACTTTCCATCCAGGCTCGTCAGGCCCTCGCCAAACTCACGCTGCCGGTCCTGATCGTCGCATCCTTCGGTCTGATGCTCCTCGGCAAAGCGGATACTCTGCTGGCCGAACGCGCCCGCATGGCGTTGGCCGATACACTGGCGCCGATCTACGCCGCCGTGGCCGGCCCGATCGCGGATGTACACCGCACGATCGCCGAGGTCGGCGACTTGTGGCACCTGCGGGTGGAAAATGCCCGCCTGCGCGACGAAAACGAACGCCTGCGCCGCTGGCAGGCCATCGCCCTGGCGCTGGATGCCGAGAATGAGCGTCTGAAGGCCAGCCTGAAATGGATCCCCGATCCCGCGGCCTCGTTCGTGACCGCGCGCGTCGTCGCCGACGCCGGCGGGGTCTATGCCAAGGCCGCGCTGCTCTCGATCGGACCCAATCACGGGCTGCGCAAGGGCGGCATCGCTCTGGACGAGCGCGGACTTGTCGGGCGCATCACGGAAGTCGGCGCGCGTACCGCGCGGATCCTGTTGATCACCGACATCAACAGCCGGATCCCGGTGATCCTGGAAAACTCCCGCGCGCGGGCCATCCTGGTCGGTACCAACGGCGCGCGGCCTCGGCTGCTGTACTGGCCTGAAGGCGTCGTGCCGCAGAACAATGAACGTGTGGTCACCAGCGCGGAAGCCAATGCCTTCCCGGCCAATCTTCCCATCGGCACCGTGCGCTTCAGCGCCAGCGGCGTGCCGGAGGTTGAACCGGAAGCACTGTTGCAGCGGCTGGAAGTCGTGCGCATCTTCGATTACGGGCTGGGCGGTATTCCGCCGCCGGAGCCTCCCGCCAAGCAAACACCCGGGCGGCACTGACCGCATGGCCCGCCGCGATCGTGCCCCTGGAATCCGTCCGCGCCTGACCATCGGCCGGCGGCTGGATATCGCCGCGCGCTATTCGTTCCCCGCCGGCAGCACGCTGGTGTTGATGCTGCTGGCAGATGCCCCGTTCAGCCTGCCCGGACAGGCCGCGCTGTTGCCCGCCATCACCCTGGCCTGCATCTGGTTCTGGTCGCTGTATCGCCCCGCCGCGATGTCGCCGCCGGTGGTGTTCGTGCTGGGCCTGCTGCTCGATCTGCTGGGCTTCAACCCGCTGGGGGTCGGCGTGCTGGTCATGCTCGCGGCGCACGGTATCGCGCTTCGCGCGCGGCACTTCCTGGGCCAACAGGGCTTCGCGGTCGGCTGGATTGCGTTCGGCGTGGTCGGCGTCGCGGTCGCCTGCCTTGGCTGGGCGATGGTGTCGCTGCTGACCTTTCGCCTGCTGCCCTTCGGTCCGGCGGTGTTTCAGGGCGTGTTGACCGCGGCTCTTTACCCCGCCTTGGCCATTCCGCTGTCGCGGGCCCATCGCACCGTCGCCGATCCGGAGCAGGCCTGATGAAGCGCGAAACGCGCCATAGCGGCGTCTTTACCCGGCGCGCGCTGTTGCTGATGGGCGGGCAGGTGGCGCTGCTCGGCGGTCTGGCCGCCAAGCTCTACCAGGTTCAGGTGGTCGAAGGCCGGCGCTATGCCACCCTGGCCAACGAAAACCGCATCAGCGCCCGCATGATCGCCCCCCCACGCGGACGCATCCTGGATCGCTACGGCACCCCGATCGCCGGCAGCCGGATCAACTGGCGCGCGCTGTTGATCGCCGAACAGGCCAATCACATCCCGTCCACGCTGGATGCGTTTTCCCGCATTGTCCCTCTCGGCGAATACGAGCGCGCCCGCATCGACCGGGAAATCAACCGCCGCCGCCGCTTTATCCCGGTGATGGTGCGGGAGTTCCTGAGCTGGGACGACATGGCCCGGATCGAGGTCAATGCCCCGGATTTGCCCGGCATCCTGGTCGATGTCGGCACCACCCGGATTTATCCCTTCGCCGAACAACTCGCCCATATCGTCGGCTATGTCGCCCCGCCGAACGAAGCCGATGTGGCAGACGACCCGCTGCTCGCACTGCCCGGTCTGCGCATCGGGCGTGCCGGGATGGAGAAGTTCCACGATCTCGCGCTGCGCGGCCGGGCCGGTTCGGTCCAGTTGGAGGTCAACGCCGTCGGGCGGGTCATCCGCGAACTGGATCGGGTGGAAGGCGTTCAGGGGGAAGACGTCGGGCTGACCATCGACGCCGGGCTGCAACGGGCGGTCATCGATCGGCTGGGCGATGAAAGCGCCAGCGCCGTGGTGATGGATTGCCGCAACGGCGAAATCCTGGCGATGGCCACCAACCCGTCGTTCGATCCCAGCCTGTTCAACGCCGGTGTTTCCCAGGCGCAATGGGTTGAATGGACGCGCGATCGCCGCACACCGCTGATCAACAAGGCGACCTCGGGGCTGTACGCGCCCGGTTCCACGTTCAAGATGTCGGTCGCGATCGCGGGGCTGGAGGCGAAGGTCATCAGCCCGAACGAGCGTATCGATTGCCCCGGATTCTACGATCTCGGCGATACGCGATTCCATTGCTGGAAAAAGGGCGGCCATGGCGGCGTCGATCTGCGCAACGGCATCAAGCTGAGTTGCGACGTGTATTTCTACGAGGTCGCGCGCCGCGTCGGCATCGACCGCATCGCCGCCATGTCCCGACGCCTGGGGCTGGGCGTGGAGTTGGAACTCGACCTGCCGGGCCAGCGCACGGGGCTGATCCCGACGCGCGACTGGCGCCAGTCCAAGGGCAAGCTGTGGAATATCGGCGATACCATCGTCAGCGGCATCGGCCAGGGCTACATCCAGGTCACGCCGCTGCAACTCGCCACCTTTACCGCGCGCCTGGCGAGCGGCCGAGTGGTGCAGCCGCATTTGACGCGTCGCCTCGGCGGTGCGTTGCAGCCCGGCCATAACCCCGAGGACTGGCCGCCCCTCGCGGTGCCGGAACGGATGCTGAACATGATCCGCGAGGGCATGTGGTCGGTGGTGAACGAACAGAGCGGCACCGCCCCGCAAGCCAAGCTGCCCGATCCCAAGGTCGCGATGGCGGGCAAGACCGGATCGTCGCAGGTGCGGCGCGTTTCGCGTGAGATGCGCGAAAGCGGCACCTTCGACAGTGAGAAACTGCCCTGGGAATACCGGCCGCACGCGCTGTTCGTCGCCTTCGCGCCCTATGACCAGCCCCGCTACGCGATGTCGGTGGTGGTGGAGCACGGCAACTCCGGTGCCGGCATGGCCGCGCCCATCGCCCGCGACATCATGGCGATCGTGCTGCAACGCGATCCCGCCAACCGCACCGACCCGCCGCCGGCGCAACTGGCCGAGGTCAAGCGATGATGGAGCGCAGGCTGTGGCGGGAGGCATCGTTCGACCTCACCGGCAAAATTCTGTCGATCAACTGGATCTTCGTCGGTCTGCTCTGCGCCTTGGCCGGTGTCGGCTATACCGCGCTCTACAGCGCCGCCGGCGGCTCACCGGATCCCTATGCGTTCCGCCATGCGCTGCGGTTTTGCTTCGGGGCGGTGCTGATGCTGGGCATCGCGCTGATCGATATCCGCTTTATCGCCAAGCTGTCGTGGTTGGCCTATGCCGTCGGCGTCGGGCTGCTGATCGCCGTGCTGCGCATGGGCCATGTCGGTAAGGGCGCGCAGAGGTGGATCGACCTCGGCGGATTGCAAATCCAGCCGTCGGAGTTGATGAAACTGGCGCTGATCCTGGCGCTGGCGTCGTGGTTCCATCGCGCCTCGTGGGAACGGATCGGCAATCCGCTGTTTTTGATCCCGCCGATCCTGGCAATCCTTGTGCCGGTCGGCCTGATTCTGAAGGAACCCAACCTCGGCACCGCCATGATCACCGCGATGCTCGGCGGCGCGGTCTTCTTCGCCGCGGGGGTGCGGTGGTGGAAATTCGTGCTGGTGGCGATCCCGATCCCCTTCGCGGCACAGTTCGCCTATGCCCATCTGCATGACTACCAGCGGGCGCGCATCGACACCTTCCTGCATCCGGAGAATGACCCGCTGGGCGCCGGGTACAACATCATCCAGTCGAAGATCGCCCTTGGCTCCGGCGGGTTATGGGGCAAGGGATACCTGCAGGGCACCCAGGGGCATCTGGACTTCCTGCCGGAAAAGCAGACGGATTTCATCTTCACCATGATTGGGGAGGAGTTCGGCCTGGTCGGCGCGCTCGCGGTGATGGGATTGCTGTGCGTGATCGTGCTGGGCGGCATGTTGATCGCGCTGCGCTGCCGCCACCAGTTCGGCCGGTTGGTGGCGCTGGGCGTCTCCGTCAATTTCTTTCTGTATGTCTTCGTCAACATCGCCATGGTCATGGGCGCGATCCCCGTGGGTGGCGTGCCCCTGCCTTTGGTCTCCCATGGCGGTTCCGCGATGATCACGGTGATGCTGGGCATGGGCGTGTTGATGTCGGTGCATGTGCACCGCAATGTGGAGTTCGGCGGGTCCGACGACGACCGATGACCGTCTCGGTTCGGCTGCGCGCGGCCTATCGCGCCAGCGATTATGTCGCGGCCGGGGTGACGATACGGGTCGGGCGAAGGTCCGCGGCGATGGATGCCCTGCTGCAAGCCCATGGATCGCGGCGCGCGGTGTTCGTAACCGCCTGGAACCCGTACTCCCGCAAGATGCCGCCCGGTTGGAACGCGCGGATGCAGGCCGCGCTGCTGGATCGGCTGCGCCGGTTCCGGACGCTGCCCGCCGATGGCGGTTGGCGTCGTTGGCGAGAGGCGCATGTGCTGGCGTTCGGCGCGCCGCAACCGCTGCTGCGCTACGCTTGGCTGTTTCGTCAGAACGCGGTCGTGATCGTGCGGGTCGGGGCGGCGGCGCGATTGGTCGGCTCAGCCAAGGAATAAGCGCGCTTCAGCCGACCTTCCAACCAATGGCGTTTCTTAGGAACGCCGTGAACCCGGCATTCGCCCAGGCGCCGAGGAGGATGGGCGCGGACGGGTCGTTGGGGCGCGACATCGGCCCCTGACAATGGCCCAACGCCATATAGGTCACGGCCCCGGCGCCGACCGGGCGGACATAGGCGATCGCGCGGGTGCGACCATCGGGGAGCAGGGAGGTATCGGCGGAATAAAGGGTCTCGACTTCGGACGGCAGCGCCCCGAAATCGGCGGTCAGCAGCACGCGGCTGTTGGCGGGATCGCGCAGGGCGACGAAATACGGCTCGTCTTCCACCTCGAACGCCGCGATCCCCTGGGTCAGCGGATGCGCGCCGTCGGCGACATCGACGCGAAAGCGGCCAAAGGGCGGATGGGTGAGGAACATGCACCCCAGCAGATCGTGATGCGCGGTCGGCACCGTGCGCCGCATCCGCGCGCCGTCCACCCGTTCGGCGCGCCCGCCGCTGCTGCCATGCAGCGCAAGCCAATGCCCGCCGGACTCGAGCCAGGTCCGCAGGTCCGCGCATTGCGCGTCGCCGGGGTAGGGGCCGGCGGTATAGGTGATCAGCAGCCGGCTGACTGCCAGCCATTTGCCGAGATCGGCGAAATCGTTGCCGACGGAGGCCGGGATATTCCGCTCCGCCAGCAGCGTCAGCACCCGCAGACGGGCATAATCGTGGTCGTGGCCGGCGGGCTGGCCAGGCGGAAAGCCGCCGGCGATGACGTGCGCGCGCTGTATGGACATCGTGTTTCTCCCCCGAGACCAGGCGAGCATGAACCGCTTTGAGGCGCAGCACAAAGGCGCGGTGTGTCAGACCTGGGGACATCCTTGCCCGCGCGCCGCCGATATGGGAACCATGCGAAAAGCAGACGGGGACAAACGCGGATGATCGAACAGACCGTTGATATTCCGACCAAGGACGGCGCGATGGAGAGTTTCATCGTCCATCCCGACCGCGGCGGGCCTCATCCGGCCGTGTTCCTGTTGATGGATGCGCCTGGCATTCGCGAGGAACTGCGCGACATGGCGCGCCGGCTGGCGAGCAGCGGGTATTACGTTGTGCTGCCGAACCTGTATTACCGCGCCGGGCGCGACACGATGTACGGACCGGATGTGTTGGTGAAGGGCAGCGCCGAACAGGCGCGCATGCGCGCCGTGCGCACCAAGATGACCATTCCGCCTGTCATGGACGATTTCGGCTGCATGCTCGCCTTCATCGACCGCCAATCCGCCGCCAAGGCCGGCCCGGTCGGCACGCATGGTTACTGCATGAGCGGCCCTTACTCGCTCGCCGCCGCCGCGCGCTATCCGGATCGCGTCGCCGCCGCGGCCTCATTCTACGGGACCTGGCTGGTGTCCGAAAACGAGGAAAGCCCGCATTTGACCCTGTCCAAGGGCAAGGGCGAGTTATACATAGCCTGCGCCGAACACGACGAACTCGCGCCGATGCTGATGGTCGAACAACTCAAGGATCTGTTTGCCCAGGCGAATAATCCCGGCGAGATCGAGATTTATCCGACGGTGCATCACGGCTTCGCCTTCCCGCAGCGCTGGTGCTACGACAAAACGGGCGCGGAACGGCATTGGGAGCGTCTGATCGCTCTGTATCGTCGTCGGTTGGGCTGAACCCGATGCGACTTCAAGGACGTGTCGCGATCGTCACCGGCGCGGCCGGCGGCATCGGCGGGGCCATCGCTCGGCGTTTCGCGGCGGAAGGCGCCGATTTGTGCCTGGCCGGTCGGCGCGGCTGCGCGGATGTGGCGGCGGAGGTCGTCGCGATGGGGCGGCGCGCGATCGATGTGCGCACGGATGTGACCGATCGCGCTTCGGTACGGGCCATGGTCGAACAGACGCTCGCAGCCTTCGGCCGGGTCGATATCCTGGTCACGGTGGCGGGCGTGGTGTCGCAGGGCAATGCGGAGACCTTGGCCGAGGAAGAATGGGATCGCGTGATCGACATCAACCTCAAGGGTGTCTTTCTGTCGTGTCAGGCCGTCATCCCCGCGATGCGGGCGGCGGGCTATGGCCGCATCGTCAATATCGGTTCTCTGTTGGCCAAGAACGGCGGCAATCCGCGCCCCTGGATCGACCGAAAGGAACAGGAACGCGCCGGCAATATCGCCTATGGCGCCGCCAAGGCGGGCGTCCACGCGATCACCATGTTCCTGGCAAAGGAACTGGCGGCGGACAACATCACCGTGAACTGCGTTGCGCCCGGGCCGATCGCATCGGCCATGACGACGAACCTGCCGGAAACCTTCAAGTCCCTGCTGCCGGTCGGCCGCCTGGGGCGGCCGGAGGAAGTCGCCGACGCCGTGACCTATCTGGCCGGGGAGCAGGCGTCGTTCACCACCGGGGAAGTTCTGGATGTCAACGGCGGCGCCTGGATCGATTGAGCCGCCACTGTTGGGAAAATCGCGGGGCTTGTCCGGTCTGATCGGATCGGGTCTGATCCGTCGCCGCTAAATCAGGGATTCGACAATGGCTGAGATACGTACGACCCATCTGATGACCATGAAGCTTGCCGTCAGCGGCATGCAGGCCATCGGTGCCACACCGAACGGCGGACGACGCGTCGGCCTGGTTGCCGGCGGCACGTTCGAGGGCGCGAAACTGCGCGGCACCATCCTGCCCGGCGGCGCGGATTGGATCATCGCGCGTCCCGACGGCTCCACCACCCTGGATGTGCGTCTGGTGCTGCAAACCGACGACGGCGCGACGATCGGCATGACCTATCGCGGCCTGCGCCACGGCCCCGCCGAGGTGATGGCGAAGGTCAATGCGGGCGAATTCGTCGATCCCGCGCTCTACTATTTCCGGACCGCCGTGTTCTTCGAAACGGCATCCGAGAAATACGGCTGGCTGAACGGCGCGATCGCCCTTGGCACCGGCAGCCGCCCGCCCGAAGGCCCCGTCTACGACGTGTTCGAGGTTCTGTAAGATCATGGCAGTCATCGGTTTTATCGGCCTGGGCAACATGGGCGCGCCCATGGCGGCCAATCTGGTCAAGGCGGGGCATACGGTGTCCGGCTTCGATCTTAACCCCGCGGCGCTGGAAGCGCTGATCCAGGCCGGCGGGACGGCGGCACCCAGCGCGACCGACGCGGTGCGCGGGGCCGACGTGGTGATCTCCATGCTGCCGGCGGGAGAGCACGTGCGTCAGGTCTGGCTCCACCAGGGCGGTCTGATCGATGTGGTGAAAGACTCGAGCCCGCTGCTGATCGATTGCTCCACGATCGACGTCGACAGCGCCCGCGTGGTGACGGCCGCGGCCGAGGAAGCAGGGCTTGCGATGCTCGATGCCCCGGTGTCCGGCGGCACGGTGGGCGCGCAGAACGGCACGCTGACCTTCATGGTCGGCGGGTCGGAGGAAGCCTTCGCGCTGGGTAAACCGATCCTGGAGGCGATGGGCAAGAACATCTTTCACGCCGGCGGGCCGGGTGCCGGACAGGCCGTGAAAATCTGCAACAACATGATGTTGGCGATCAACATGGTGGGTGTCGCGGAAGGGTTTTTGCTCGCCGAGAAGCTGGGTCTTGACTGGGGTAAGCTGCACGAGATTTGCGCGACCGCGACGTCGAATTCCTGGGCGCTGTCGAATTACTGCCCCGCGCCCGGGCCGGTACCGGCGGCACCGTCGAACCGCGATTATGCGCCGGGCTTCATGGCCGCGCTGATGCTCAAGGACGTGAAGCTGTCGCAGGCGGCGGCGGACTCGACGGGTTCGCCCACACCCTTGGCCGAAAAGGCGATGTCCTTTTATCAGGCCGTCTGCGACGCGGGCGACGGGGCGAAGGATTTCTCCGTCGTCTTCCGTTGGCTGGCCGGACAAAAGCGCGACTGACCAGCCCCCAACCGTTCGGCCGACAAATCGCGGCCGAACGACGGTCAGTCAGGCGGCGGACTCTCCGCCCCGGTGCCGTCCTTGACGGCGGCGTAGGCCGCCAAAGCGCGGGCACGCCCTGTTGCGAGATCGACGATCGGTGCCGGGTATCCGCGCGGACGGCGATGCGCGGGTAATTCCCACGGCGCGTGGATATCGGCGGTGTCGAGATGCGCGAGTTCCGGCACGAAGCGGCGGACATAGGCACCGTCCGGGTCGAATTTCTTCCCCTGCGTGACCGGGTTGAAAATCCGAAAAAACGGCGCGGCATCGGCCCCGCTGCCGGCGACCCACTGCCAACTCGCCGCGTTGCTGGCGAGGTCGGCGTCGAGCAAGGTGTCCCAGAACCAGGCCTCCCCATCCTGCCAGGGGATCAGCAAGTGCTTGGTCAGCAGGCTGGCGACGATCATCCGCGCGCGATTGTGCATCCAGCCGGTTTGCCAAAGCTGACGAATGGCGGCATCGACGACCGGAATGCCGGTTTGTCCCCTCTGCCAGGCGCGTAAGGCGGATTCGTCGCGCCGCCAGGGCATTTGCGCAAAGGACGGGCGGAGGGGCAGTTCGGGGATATCGGGGTTCGACCAGAGGAGATGGTGGCTGAACTCCCGCCACAGCAATTCCTTGACGAAGGTATCGCGTCCATTGCCGACCGGCAGCGCGCGGGCGGCGTGCCAAATCCGCGCGGGGGAGATTTCGCCGAAGCGCAAATGCGGCGACAGGCCGGACGTGGCCGGCAGGTCGAGCCGATCGCGCGCGGCTGCATAGTCGGTGACGCCGGTGTCGAGAAATGCCTGAAGCCGTGTCCGTGCTGCTGCCTCGCCCGGTGTCCAATGGTTCGGGAATGCCTGTGCCCAATCCGGCGCGGTCGGGAGCAATCCCCAATCCGCCAACCGGTCCGACTCAATGGCCGCTGGACAGGAGAAACGCTCCGGGATCGGCAAGGGGGGCGGGGGACCGGGCCGATGCTCCAGGCAGGCGCGGGCGAAGGGGGTAAAGACCCCGTAAGGACCGCCGGCGCGGGTGCGGATCGCATCGGGGGCGAACAGCGTTGTCGTGCGCATCCGGCGCATCCGGCTACCCGCATCCTCCAGCCGCTGCGCGACGAGGCGATCGAGTTGACGTGCCCAGGGTTCGGCGGACCCGCCGGTGAAGACCTCCGTCGCGCCGATCTCCCGCGCCAGGGCAGGCAGGATATCCGCCGCCGATCCGCGCCGCAGGATCAATCCCGCGCCCAGTGCCTCCAGACCTGTTTGTAAGGCGGTCAATGAGTGGTGCAGCCACCAGCGCGCCGCGCCGCCCAGCCGCCATGGACCGGCGGCCGCATCGTCCAGCACGTAGATCGGCGCCACCGGCAGTCCGGTCGCGACGGCGGCGGACAGCGCCGCGTGATCCTCCAGCCGCAGGTCGTTGCGAAACCAGACAATCGTGGCCGAGGGGCGGTTGGGCATGGGATGAAAGTGTTCCAAACGGGCGGGGTTAATAGGCGAAGCTGTAAAGGCGATCCTTGCCCAGCAGAAACACGCGTCCCCCGCGGGGAAACAGGGAGGCGATGGCACGATCGCGCACGTCCAATCCGCCGGTATAGGCGCCGAACGCGGGCATCATCACGCGTTTGGCATCGGCGACGAAGCAGGGCCGACCGATCGCGCCGCCGCGCGTCGGGGCAAGGGCCTTGGGGTGGTGGTGGCCGACGATTTCTCCGGCCCGCGCGCCCACGAGTGCCTCGTGACGGAAGACGATGTTATCCAGCGCGAAGCTATCGACCCATTCGCCCCGCACATTGTCCGGCGGCGTGGGATCGTGGTTGCCCAGCACCCAAACGAAGCGGTGTTCGGCGGTCATGGCGTTCAGCCGCGCCAATTCGCCCGATGGCAGACGGCTCGCGCCCTGGGCATCGTGAAAGGAATCGCCCAGCGCGACGACAATCCGGGGCGACCAGCGGCGCAGCAGCACCGTCAGCCGATCGAGCGTCGCATGGGTATCCCAGGGCGGCAGCAACTGCCCCCTGCGCGCGAAGGAGGAGCCTTTTTCAAGGTGCAGGTCGGATACGGCGAGCAGCCGGTGCGTCGGCCAGAACAATGCGCCCATGGGGTCGAGCATCAGCCTCTCACCCACCAGATGCAGCGGGGCGGCGGTCACGCGAACAATTCCTGCTGCGCGGGCGGACGGCGCGACGGCACCTGGTCCATACCCTCCGCGACGATGGCCTCGGCCTCGGCCAGCAGGTCTTCTTCGCTGTCGTCGGTTCGAACCGTTTCCCGGCCGATTTCCAGCAGCACCGGCACGGCCAGCGGCGACACGCGCGAAAGCGCCATATGCACGACGCGGCCCTTGACGCGGGCGAGCATCGCGGCGACCCGCCCGACATCGATCATGCCGGTCGCGGCGTCGGCGCGGGCGGCGCGCAGCAGGATGTGGTCGGGCTGGTGTCGGCGCAGCACCTCGTAGATCAGGTCGGAATTGACGGTGACCTGGCGGCGGGTTTTCTCCGCGCCCGGAATATTGCGCTGGATCAGGCCGCCGATCACGGCGGCATTGCGAAATGTGCGCTTCAGCATCGAACTATCGGCCATCCAATCTTCCAGATCGTCGCCCAGCATGTCTTCGTCGAACAGGCTTGCGATGTCGCGCGGTCGATGCGCCGACCAGATGCCCAGCACATAGTCGGTGGCGACAAAACCCAGCGGGGCGAACCCGGCGCGTTCCATGCGGCGGGTCAGAAGCATGCCCAGGGTCTGGTGGGCATTGCGGCCCTCGAAGCAATAGGCGACGAGGTACCAGCGATCCCCGCGCGGAAAGGTTTCCACCAGCAGATCGTCGCGTCCGGGCAGGCGGGAGACGCGGCGTTGCTGGCGCAGCCAATCGCGGACCTGCTCGGGAAAGGCATCCCAGGTACTGGGATTATGCAGCAAGGCGCGGACGCCGTCGGCGAGGTGGGTGCTCAACGGCAGGCGTCCGCCGGCATAGGCCGGCACCAGCGGGTCTTTTTCGCCGCCCTCGGCGCAGTCGACGACCGTTGCGTTCAGTCGCAGAAACTGTAACCGCCGGCCGGCGAAGATGAAGGTATCGCCGGGGCGTAGTTGGTTGACGAAATACTCCTCGATCTCCCCGAGCATGGGACCGAAGCGCTTCTTTCCGACCAGCCGCACCTTGAGCAGCGGTGCCTCCACGATCGTGCCGATATTCATGCGGTGTTGCGCGGCGATCCGTGCGCCGCGAACATGAAGCTGCCCCAGACTGTCGCGGAACAGCCGACGCCATTGGTCATAGGCGCGCAAGGCGTAGCCGCCATCCTCCACAAAGCTCAGCACATCGTCGAAATCCTTCCGCGTCAGACCCGCGTAAGGCTGCGCGCGCACGACTTCCGCATAGACGTCGTCGGGCAGGAACGGGGCGGAGCAGGCAAGGCCCAGCAGATGCTGGGCGAGGACGTCGAGACCGCCGGGGCGGGGGGGATCGCCGTCGAGCGCGCGCGCCGCGACGCCGATCATGGCCGCCTGACATTCCAGCACCTCGAAACGGTTGGCGGGGACAAGGATGGCGCGCGATGCCTCGTCCATGCGGTGATTGGCGCGTCCGACCCGCTGCAACAGGCGGGAGATGCCTTTCGGCGCGCCGACCTGGATCACCTGATCGACGCCGCCCCAATCGATGCCGAGATCGAGCGACGATGTCGCGACCACGGCGCGCAGGCTGCCGGCGGCCATCGCGGCTTCGACCTTCCGCCGTTGTTCGATGTCCAGGCTGCCGTGATGCAAGGCGACCGGCAGGGTCGGATCGTTGACCTTCCACAGTGCCTGAAACATCAACTCCGCCTGCGCGCGGGTGTTGACGAAGACGATGGTCATCCCGGCTTCGCGGATGCGCGCCATCACCAGCGGCGCGGCTTCCAGGCCCATATGGCCGGCCCAGGACAGCTCGCCCTCCGGGATCATCGTCGTCAGTTCGGGGGGCGCGCCGTCGGCGACCTCTATCCGGCGATCGGCGCCGATATAGGCCTGAATCGCGTCGGGATGGGCGACGGTGGCGGACAGTCCGACCCGGCGCAGACCGGGTGCCAGCGTCGTCAGGCGCGCGATGCACAGGGCCAGTTGGTCGCCGCGCTTGCCGCCGGCCAGGGCATGGACTTCGTCGACGACGACACAGGAGAGCGGACCGAACATCGTCGGCGCGTCGGGGGAGGCGATCAGGACGGCAAGGCTTTCCGGCGTGGTCAACAGAATATCCGGCGGTTCCGCCCTCTGGCGTGCTCGTCGGTTGGCGGGCGTATCGCCGGTGCGGGCCTGAATATCGATCGTCAGCCCCATGTCCTGCACGGGGCGCAGCAGGTTGCGCGCGATGTCGGTGGCCAGTGCCTTAAGCGGGCTGACATAGATCGTGTGCATGCCGGGGGTGGGGCCGAGGCTCCGCCGTTCCGTCAGGTCGATCAGGCTGGGCAGGAAGCCCGACAGCGTCTTGCCGCCGCCGGTCGGGGCGATCAGCAGCACGCTGTTTCCGGCGCGGGCGGCGGCCAGCATCGCCAGCTGATGCGGGCGCGGCACCCAACCTTGGGCGGCGAACCAGCCGGCGAAAGGTTCCGGTAATGTTCCACTCATCGTGTCAGGTAAGCATATCGTCCAGTTGTCGCGCTACCTCTTCCAGCACCGGCGTCCAGTTTCCCAACCGTTCCTGCCTGAACAGGGTCATGCTGGGGTACCAGGGGGAGTCGTCACGCTCCAACATCCAGCGCCAGTCCCCGATCGCGGAGATCAGGGTCCAGACCGGCCAGCCCATGGCGCCGGCCAGATGCGCGACGGAGGTATCGACGGCGATCACCAGATCCATCAACCCGATCAGCGCGGCGGTATCGCGGAAATCGCGCAGCGCGTCGCCGTGCTGACGCACATGGGGCATCGCCTGCAGGACTTCGCGATCGCCGTCGCGGATGTCCTTTTGCAGACTGTGGAACTCCAGACCGGGGCGCGGCGCAAGCAGTTTTGCGAATGCGTCGAGCGGAATGCTGCGCCGATCGTCGTCGCGGTGTTTGGGGTTGCCCGACCAGACGACGCCGATCCGTCGCGCCCGTCTGACGCCCAGGCGATTGCTCCAGTACAGGGCATGATTGGGGGGCGCGGCGACGTAGGGAACGGCGGCGGGGATACTGTCGAGATCGGTGTCGAACGCCAGCGGCAGGCTCAACAACGGGCAATGCAGGTCGAATTTCGGCAATGGCTGGCCGTAAGCCACCGTCATCGTGACGCCGTCCATGCGATCGAACAACGCGGCCAACGGCGGGTGGACTTCGAGAATGACGCGCGCGCCGCGACGAGCGACCAGCGGGGCGTAGCGGGCGAACTGAATGGCGTCGCCAATGCCTTGTTCGGCGTGCAGCAGAATGGTGCGACCGTTCAGCGGCTCCCCATACCATTGCGGCTGGGTGAAATCGCGCTTGTAGGATTTGCTCAGCAGCGTGCGATAGCGGGCCTCATACTTGCGCCAGCCTTCCTTGAAGCGCCCGTAGCGCAGCAGCCAAATCCCGTCGCTTTCCTCGGCTTCCGCCAGGTTCGGGTTCAGATCGAGACAGCGGCGCAGAAAGGTCAGCGCCTCGGTAAAGCGTTGCTGGCCGAACAGCACGGCGGCAAGGTCGTTGAAGGCTTCCGCCCGATACGGATCGATGGCGACGGCGGTGCTGAGCGCGACATGGGCCGCGTCGAGTTGCTTCAGGTCGTACTGGCAGCGCCCCAGCACATACAGCACATAGGCGTCGTGTGGGCTGGCGCCGACGATGAGTTTCAGCAGGGTCGCCGCCTGCGCGTTGCGCTCCGCGCGCGCGGCTTCCACGGCGGCCGCCAGGATCGCGTCGGCGTAGGGATTGACCCAGCCGTTTACTGGCGTTGCGTCCATTGATCCAATTGTCGGGTCAGCGTGTCGAGCACGGATTGCCAGTCGTCGCGTTTGGTCTGGCGGAAGAGGCGGGTCGAGGGGTACCAGGGTGTGTCGCCACGTTCCCGCATCCAGCGCCAGTCGGCGCTGTAGGCCAGCAGCAACCATGACGGCCGGCCGAGGGCGCCGGCCAGATGCGCGGCGGCGGTGTCGACCGAGACGATAAGGTCCATCTGCGTCATCAGGGCCGCCGTTTCGGCGAAGTCGGTCAACTGGCTGCTGTGATCGGCGACGTTGGGCAGGGCGTTCAGCACCGCGCGGTCGTCCGGTCGGATTTCGGGCTGCACGACATGCACATCGATGTCGCCGCGGGTCAGCAACGGCGTCAGCAGCGAGAGTGGGACCGACCGTGTCAGATCGCTGGCATGGGTGGCGCGTCCGGACCATGCCAACCCGACCCGCATGTTTCGCCATTGGCCGAACCGGCGTTCCCACACCGCCGCGCGTTCGGGGCGAGGGGTAAGATAGGGGGTGGTGTTGGGAATGGTATCGAGCCGGGTCTGGAAGATCCAGGGCAGGCTCATCAGCGGGCAATGCAGGTCGAATTCCGGCAGATGCTCGCCGAATTCATAGATCGCCGCGACGCGGGCCAATCCGTGCAGGGCGGCGCGCATGCCGGTCTGCACTTCCAGATAGACCGTCGCGCCCAGTTCCGCTACCATGGCGGCGTAGCGGGCGAACATGATGGTGTCGCCCAGCCCCTGTTCGGCGTGCAACAGGATGCGCCGCCCGGCGATATCGCTTTCGCCGCGCCAGCGCCGCTGCGGGTGCTGGCGTCGTCCGCCGATGCCCTGCGGAATCAACAGCCGCGCTTCGTGCATTTCCCAGGCGGCCGGCAGTTCCCCCAGGCTCAGCCGCATCAGGCTGGCATAATAATGGGCGTGCGCGTTGTCGGGCTTGATCGCCAGAGCCAGTTCGTACTGGCGAAGCGCTTCTTTCTGGCGGCCCAGTCGGCCCAGCACGCTGCCGAGATCGCAGTGCGCCACGGTCTTGTCGGTCGCGTGCCAGAGCGACTTCTGCGCCCATTGCAGCGCGGCTTCCGGCTTGTTCAGCGCCACCAGCGCGGCGGCGAGATTACCGTAGCCATGCGCCAGTGTCGGCTCTAACGCGATGGACCGCTCGAAATGCGGCACGGCCTCCGCCTGGCGGCCCAGACCGCAGAGTGTTTCCCCGAGGTCGTTGTGGGCGCGCGCGTTGTCGGGATCGAGTTGCAGCGAGTGGGCGAGATACTGCCGAGCCTCCTCCAGCCGTCCCTGGAGGTAGCAGAGGTGGCCGATGAAATAGACGATCCAGGGATCGCGCGTGCCCTGGCCGAGGGCGAGACGCAGGGTTGCTTCGGCTTCGGCATGCCGTCCGGCACGATAGGCGGCATGGGCGACATCGATCAGGTGGGCGGCATAGGTGTTCATGACGGCAACGCGTCGAGCGCGGCGTCGACGGCGCGGACAACGCCATCCCAATCGTGCAGCGCGGGTTGGCGGAACAGGCGCATGGTCGGATACCAGGGGCTGTCGGTTCGGTCCGTCAGCCAGCGGTAATCGGCACCCAGGGGCAGCATGGTCCAGGTCGAGCGGGCCAGCGCGCCGCCGAGATGGGCGAGCACGGTGTCGACCGACAGGACCAGGTCCATATGGGTCAACAACGCGGCGGTGTCGGAAAAATCGGTCAGTTCGCCACTATGGTCGACCATGTCCGGCAGGGTCGCCAGCGTGGCGCGGTCGGTATCGAGCATGTCCGTCTGCGCGACGTGGAACACGCAGTCGGGGCGGTTCAGCAGCGGGCGGAGCCGTTCCAACGCGATGCCTCGATTCCAGACGGTCTGCGTGCCCGACCAGGCCAGCGCGATCCGCCGCCGGCCGTCGGCCGGCGGCAGTCGGTCCCGCCAGAGCGCGACATGCGCCGCCGACGGCGCAACGTAGGGCACGGCGGCGGGAATGGTATCCAGGCGGGTGCGGAAGGCGCGCGGCAGGCTCATGAGCGAACATTGCACGTCGTAGCCGGGGACGATGTCGCCCTTGGAGATGACGCGATCCACCTGCGGCATCGACGCCAGCAGGGACTGAAGCGGCTCTTGCACCGCGAGCACGATCCGCGCGCCGCGTTCGGCGACCATCGGCACGTAGCGGACGAATTGCAGGCAGTCGCCAAGTCCCTGTTCGGCGTGCAGCAGAATGGTTTTGCCCTCGATCGCGGTGTCGCCAAGCCAGTAAGGCTCGGGCAGGGCGGTGCGCATTTCCTGCCCCAGACTCGCGTACCAGCGGCATTCGTGTTTCCGCCAGCCGTTTTCGAAGTCGCCGAGGGCCAGGAGGGCCAGCGCTTCCAGATAGCGGGCGCTGTTGTTGTTCGGTTCGACCCGATAGACGGCGCGGTAGTGTTGCAGCGATTCCGGATAGCGGTTCAGCGCGCACAGGCAACTGCCGGCATCGCCGTTGACATTGATGAGATCGGGATTCATCGACAGCGCGCGCAGCAGATGCGGCAGCGCCTGATCGGGGTGATGCAGGGTCAGCAAGATTCCCCCCAGATTCCCCGCGATCTCCGCCCGATCCGGCGCCAAAACCGCTGCGCGCCTGTACAGCGCCAGCGCTTCGGCGACATGGCCCTGAGCGTGGCGAACCTCCGCCAGATTGTTGTGCAGCAGACCGTCGGTTGGTGCCATCGCCAGGGCGGCGGCGTAATGCGTGTCGGCAAGGTCGAGATCGCGGCGTCCACGGGCGATGAAGCCCAGAAATTGGCGCACTTCCACATAGTCGCGCCCGGCTTCCAGCGCCTGGGCGGACAATTGCCATGCAGCGTCGGAATCGCCGCGCACCAGGGCGTCGCGGGCAGCCTGTACCAAGGTCTCGATGTCGGTTTCCACAACATTTCTCATACCAGCGCGGCGGGCGGCGGGACAACCGCGCGATCCCCGGGCATGCTGCGCGCATGGCGCATCCCGAAACCTGGTTGAAATCCTTGCCCCAAGGTCTGTTCTGCGCGCCCGGCGGGTTTTTCATCGATCCCACCCGCGCGGTGGACCGGGCGGTCATCACCCATGGCCACGCCGATCACGCGCGCCCCGGTCATCGCGCGGTGCTGGCCTCCGCCGAAACTCTGGCGATCATGCGGGCGCGGATGGGCAAATCGGCCGGGGTGGAACGGCAGGCGTTGGGGTGGGGAGAAACCTTGACCATCGGCGACGTCAGGGTCTCGCTGCGTCCGGCCGGGCATGTGTTGGGCAGCGCGCAGGTCGTCATGGCGTATCGCGGCGCGCGCGCCGTGGTCAGCGGCGATTACAAGCGCGCGCCGGACCCGACCTGTGCGGCGTTCGAGCCTGTCCCCTGCGATGTGTTCGTCACGGAGGCGACGTTCGGATTGCCGGTCTATACGCATCCGCCCGCCTCCGCCGAAATTGCCCGGTTGCTGGATAGTGTCGCGCTGTTTCCGCATCGCCCGCATGTCGTGGCGGCGTACTCGTTGGGCAAGTGCCAGCGTCTGATCGCGCTGCTGCGTCAGGCCGGTTGGGATCGGCCGATCTGGCTGCACCCGAGTTTGCTGCCGATGTGCGCGTTGTACGAAGCCTTCGATGTCGCCCTCGGCGATCTGCGTCCCGTGACGCGCGCGGGTCCTTCGGATTTGACGGGCGGCATTGTACTGGCGTCGCCGGGGTCTGCCGCCGGTCCCTGGCTGGACAATGCGGTCCTTGTTCAGGCCTCCGGCTGGATGCGGGTGCGCAAGCGCGCCCGGGCAATGGGCGTGGAACTGCCGCTGGTTATCTCCGATCACGCCGATTGGAACGAATTGAACGCGACGATTGATGATGTGGGCGCGCCGGAAGTCTGGGTGACGCATGGGCGCGAGGACGCCTTGATCCACGCGATGGCGCGCCGAGGGATTCGCGGACGGGCATTGCGGCTGGTGGGTTACGGGGACGAAGAAGGAGCCGAGACGACCGAGACGGGATTGCGCGAACAGCCGGTATCGGGCTGAGTACGCCCGGTCGGGAGATGGGGTGAGCGATGGAACCGGAAACGTTCTTGTTTGAAGACGACGGCGCAATCCCGAATTCGCGCCTGCCGTTGCTGGTGTATCGCAACGCGGTGCCGACCGATCCCGCGGCGATCGAACACATCCTCGCCGCCAATCGTTGGCCGCCGGCCTGGCGTGACGGGGTTCACCCGTTCCATCACTTTCACAGCAACGCGCATGAGGTTCTGGCCGTCGCGGCGGGATCGGCGCGCGTGCTGTTCGGGGGGCCGGACGGGCGGGTGCTGAACGTCTCGGCCGGGGATGTCGTGGTCGTTCCCGCGGGAGTCGGGCATTGCAACCAGGACCAATCCCCCGACCTGTTGATCGTCGGCGGGTATCCGGACAATGCGGAACGCCCGAACATGCATCGCGGGCGATCGGCGGATCACCGTCGGGTGGTCGCGGACATCGCCGCCGTGGCTGTGCCGAATGCCGATCCGGTTAGCGGCGTGGGCGGCGCTTTATCGCGATTGTGGTCGGAGTCCGGCTGGGATCGTTGATCCCCTCGGCTATTCCCTCGTCAGGCGAACTTCCGCTTCCCGCTCCACGAATTCCCATTCCCGCGTTGCCCGCAACTGTGCCAGCAAGGCGTCAAACGCCGCCTCGTGCTCGGGCGCGAATTCGAACCATGTCAGGAAATCGAAGGGTTCGCCGATATCGCGACAATGGTGCAGTCGGCGCGCGACGGCGGGTAAATAGGCCAGCCCGATTTCGGTATGGTGCGAAATTTCCTCGAAGATCGCGCGCCGTTCGTCCTGCGGCATATCCCACCATACCGCGGATTTTTTGAGCGGGATCAGCGCGGCGCGGGTTGCTTCCGGGCGGCCGAGGGGAGGCTGGATGGCGCGGAGGGAGGTGACTTCGGGAGTGGTGGCGTAGCGGAGGTTGCTGGTGAAACCTTGCAGCATCCAGGCGGTTACCGACAGGGCAGGGGGCGTGTCGGTGTTGCGGATATTAAGGCGTTCGGCATCGGCCAGGCCTTCGCCGACGATCGATCGGTTCCCCGTTACGCGCCAGGGGCCATCCTGGCCGCCGATGAACCAGAACCGATTGCTCATGATTGTCTCCGCGTCAGGGTGCGGACACTGTCGCATGGCCGATCCGATCGAGCCAGAAAAAATGCTGCACCCGCGAAGAGACGACCGGACCTTTCCCCCGCTGGCCCATCCCACGCAAGCCAACTATGATCGCGCGAATACGGCGCGCCGGCTCGCGCCGATCGCGGAGGAAGAATGTACGACCTTGCTGACCTGAAGGACAAAGTCGCCGTCATCGGCGTTGGGAACACGAAGTACGGAAACTTCCCGGAAATCGACGACTACGGCCTGGCCGCGCACGCGTTCCGCAACGCGGTGGAAGATTGCGGCATCGACAAAAACAAGGTCGACGGGCTGCTGGTCAGCCGCATCCCGTACTATGCCCGCATGGGAGAGGTTCTGGGCCTGAACCCGCGCTGGACGATCACGCTTCCCGGTCACGGCCGCATGTCCGGCATGGGCATTATCGAGGCCGCGACGGCCATTGCCGCGGGGCATTGCGACTATGCCGCGCTGCTGTATGCCAATATCGGCCGTTCGCGCCGGGTGAATTACGGCGGCGACGAAAGCCCGGGCACCTGGGACCCCTGGGGCTTCACATCGCCCGGCGCCGCGCACGCGATGGCGTTCCGGCGGCACATGGAACTGTACGGCACCACCACGCGCCAACTCGCGGAGGTTTCGGTCGCGATCCGTCATCACGCCTCATTGAACCCCGACGCGGTGATGCGCACCCCGTTCACGATCGACGATCACGAAGCCGCGCGTTTCATCACCGCCCCGCTGCGGCTGCTGGATTACTGCCTGATCAACGACGGCGCGGTCTGCCTGATCCTGACCAGCAAGGAACGGGCAAAGGATTTCAAAAAGCCGCCGGTGTTGATTTCCGGCTTCGGCGCGCAGGAAACCTACAGCCCGTCCTCGGTCGCCAATTTCGACATGGATTGCTGGTATCCCGCGATTTCCGCGGCCGGCGAGCAGGCCTATCGCATGGCGGGCGTATCGCGCGGCGATGTCGATGCGCTGATGTGCTACGACAATTTCTCCCCGACCGTGTTGTTCACGCTGGAAGGCCTGGGCTTCTGCGGCAAGGGTGAATCCGGTCCCTGGGTCGAAAACGGCGCGCTGAAAATCGGCGGCAAGCTGCCGGTGAATACCGACGGCGGGCATTTATCGAACTCCTACATGCAGGGATGGGCGCTGAACGTCGAGGCCGTGCGCCAGTTGCGTGGCGAGTGCGGCGCACGCCAGGTGCCGAATTGCGAGGTCGTGCAATACGCGCAATCCACGCCCTGCACCCGTTCCATCATCTATACCCGCGGCTGAGGGGACCCGAACCATGAGTTATAACAAGCCGCTGCCGAAGCTCGACACCGACAACCGTCCGTTCTGGGCTGCCACCAAACAGGGCAAGTTCATGCTGCAATTCTGCCGGGATTGCGGTGACACACGCTTTCCGCCCGGGCCGGTCTGTCCGAAATGCCTTAGCTCCAACCAGGACTGGAAGGAAGCCTCGGGCAAGGGGACGTTGGAATCCTGGGTGGATTTCCATCGCGCCTATTGGGACGGGTTCAAGGGCGAACTGCCCTATCGCGTGTGCATGGTGCGCCTGGAAGAAGGCCCTGTCGTGGTCAGCAACCTGACATCGAAGACCGACAACCTGCGCATGGGACAACCCGTGCAGGTCGTTTACGAGGCGGTGACGGACGAGGTCACGCTGCCCAAATTCGCTTTGGTGGAATAATAACCATGCGCCCTTTTTGGATCGGCCTCGCGGCCCTGCTTTGCTCCGCCGTCACGGTTCCGAACGCACAGGCGGCGGATAAGACCCTGCGGGTCATCGCGCACGCCGATCTGAAGGTGCTCGATGTCACCGCCAACACGACCTACATCACCAACCGCTACGGCTATGTCGTTTACGACACTCTGTTCGCGTTCAACTCGAAATTCGAGCCGAAGCCGCAGATGGTCGAAAACTGGTCGGTCAGCGCCGATCAACTGACCTGGACCTTTACCCTGCGCGCGGGGCTGAAGTTCCACGACGGGGCGGCGGTCACGGCGGCGGACTGCATCGCCTCGCTCAAACGCTGGATGATCCGCGACGCGATGGGGCAAAACCTCGCGGTGCATGTGGCGGGGTTCGAGGCGGTGGACGCTTCGACCTTCCGCATGCTGATGAAGACACCCTATGCGTTGGTGCTTGAAGCCCTGGGTAAGCCGGGCACCCCCGCCTATATGATGCCGGAACGGGTTGCCAATCAGCCGCTGTCGGAACAGATCACGTCGTCGATCGGGTCCGGCCCGTTCATCATGAAGCGCGACGAATGGCGGCCGGGCAGCAAGGTCGTCTACGTCAAGAACCCGGCCTATATCCCGCGGACCGAGGCGCCCGACTATATGTCCGGCGGCAAGGTTGTGAAGATCGACCGGCTGGAATGGGTCTATATCCCCGATGCCAACACGGCGCTGAGCGCGCTGCTGGCCGGAGAGATGGATTACTTCGAACTGCCGCCGCTCGACTTCATAGGCCTGTTCAAATCCAATCCCGATATCGTCACCCTGGTGGTCGATCCGCTGGGCGTCGAACAGCACATTCGTCCGAACAGCCTGCATCCGCCGTTCAACAACTACAAGGCGCGTCAGGCGCTGCTGTACCTGGCCAGCCAGGAAGAGTATAATCAGGCAGTCGTCGGCAACCCCGATTTGTACATGAAATTCTGCGGCGCATACTTCATGTGCGGGTCGGAGAATGAAACCGATGCCGGTTCGGTCAAAACCCCGAACATCGCCAAGGCAAAGGCTCTGCTGGCCGAGGCCGGGTACAAGGGCGAACCGATCGTCGTGCTCCAACCGACCGATCGCCCGCCCTATAACGCCGCCACCATGGTGATGGTGGAAAAACTGCGGGAGGCCGGGGTCAAGGTCGATCTTCAGGCCGCGGACTGGAGTACGATTTCGATCCGCCGCAACAAAAAGGACCCGCCGGACAAGGGCGGCTGGAACCTGTTCATCACCGGACACGGCGGCCCGGACGCTGCCAACCCGGCATCGAATTTCTGGTTCGGCTCCGGCTGCGAGAAAGCCAACGCCGGCTGGGCCTGCGATCCGGAGTTGCAGGCGCTGATGGCCGCATGGGGCAACGAACCCGACGCCGCCAAGCGGCGCGCGATGATCCCGGCGATCCAGATGCGCGGCTACGAATCGGTGCCCTACGTCCCTCTCGGACAGTTCTTCCAGCCGATCGCTTTCCGTAAAAACATTACGGGGGTTCTGGTGGCGGGCATGCCTGTCTATTGGAACGTCGATAAGAAATAGCAGGGAGTCCTCGGATCATGGCCATCTCGCGATTTTTACGCCCCATCCTGCTGGCGTTGTCCGTGCTGACCGCCGAGCAGGCGGTTGCCGCCGACAAAGTGCTCAAGGCCGTGGTGCACGCGGATCTGAAGATCCTCGATCCGACCTGGACGACGATCTACATCACCAATCGATTCTCCTATCTGATCTACGACACGCTGTTTTCGTTCAATTCGAAATTTGAACCCCAGCCGCAGATGGTGGAGCGTTACACCGTTTCCGACGACAAGATGGTCTATACCTTCACGCTGCGTCCCGGCCTGACCTTCCACGACGGCCAACCCGTCACCGCGGCGGATTGTGTCGCCTCCCTGAAACGCTGGATGGCGCGCATCGCCAGCGGGCAGAATCTGGCCAAGTTCACCGCCGGGCTGGACGTGGTGGACGCGTCGTCGTTCCGACTGACCCTGAAAGAGCCGTACGGGATGGTCATCGAGTCCCTGGGCAATCCCGGCACGGCTTTCATCATGCCGGAACGCGCCGCCGGATTGCCGCTGACCGAACAAATCCTGACGTCGGTCGGCTCCGGCCCCTTCGTCATGCAGCGCGATCAATGGCGCCCCGGCAACAAGGCGATCTTCACCGCCAATCGCGCCTATAAGCCGCGCCCGGAAAAGGCCGATTATTTGTCCGGCGGCAAGATCCCTCGCCTCGACCGGCTTGAGTGGCTCTACATCCCCGACGCCAATACGACGCTGTCGGCGCTGATGACCGGCGAAATCGACTATTTCGAGGCGCCGCCGCTCGACTTCATTCGCCTCCTCAAAGACCTTCCCGACGTCACCGTCCTCAACATCGATCGCCTCGGCGTCCAAGGTCTGATCCGCCCCAACAGCTCCCAACCGCCCTTCAACAATTACAAGGCTCGGCAGGCACTGCTGTACCTGATCGATCAGGCGGAGTTCATGGAAGCGGTCGTCGGCGACAAGTCGCTGTACATGGAGTTCTGCGGCGCGTTCTTCCTGTGCAATTCGGCGAACGAAACCGATGTCGGCTCGGGGCCGATGCGCAAGCCGGATATCGCCAAGGCCAAGGCACTGCTGAAGGAAGGCGGTTATAACGGCGAGAAGATGGTGCTGCTGCAACCGACCGACCGGCCGCAATACGCCGCCGCGATGACGGTGCTGGCGGCGCAATTGCGCAAGGCCGGCGTCAATGTCGACATGCAGGCGGCGGATTGGAGCACAATTTCGGTCAGACGCGCCAAAAAGGATCCGGTGGAGAAGGGCGGGTGGCATTTGTTCATCACCACCCATGGCGGCCCCGATCCGACCGTACCCCCGACCAATTCCTGGTTCGGCTCGCGCTGCGAGGCATCGAATGCGGGATGGGCATGCGACGATCAGTTGGAAAAACTCGTCGACGGCTGGTCGCGGGAATTGGACCCGGCGCGTCGGCGCGGTCTGATCGAACAGGTGCAGACACGGGCTTATGAGTCGTTGCCCTATGTCCCGTTCGGACAGTTCTTTCAGCCCATCGCCTTTCGCAAGAAAGTGACGGGCGTGCTGGAATCCGGCGTGCCCGTCTACTGGAACATCGATAAGAACTGACCCGGCATGTTTGGTTACATCGTTCGTCGTATTCTCATGACCATCCCGGTGATGCTTGTCGTCGCCGTGGTGGTCTTTCTGTTGCTGCATCTCAGCCCCGGCGATCCCGCCGCGATCATCGCCGGCGATAACGCGACCGATGAGGATATTCAGCGCATCCGCGTCAGCCTGGGCTTCGACCGGCCGCTGCTGACGCAGTTCACCCTGTGGATCGGCGCGCTGGTCCAGGGCGATCTCGGCGTGTCGGTGTTCAACAAGGTCTCGGTCTGGGAACTGATCGTCCAGCGGATGGAACCGACGCTGATGTTGGCCGCGACCACGATGGGCTTTGCCGTGCTGATCGCCGTGCCCGTCGGCGTGCTCGCCGCCTGGAAGGCCGGCAGTTGGATCGACCATCTGATCATGGGCATCGCGGTGCTCGCGTTCTCCGCCCCGGTGTTCCTGATCGGCTACGGTCTGGTTTATCAGTTCGCCCGGGTCTGGCGCATCCTGCCGGTGCAGGGTTACACGCCCATGGCGCAGGATTTTACCGGTTTCTGGCAACATCTGGTGCTGCCCGCCATCACCCTGGGCCTGGTCTTCGCCGCGCTGCTGGCGCGCATGACCCGCAGCACCATGATGGATGTCCTGAACGAGGATTATATCCGCACCGCCCGCGCCAAGGGACTCGCGCCGTCGGCGGTGCTGATCCGCCATGCGCTGAAGAACGCCGCGGTGCCCATCGTCACCACCATCGGTCTGGGGATCGCCCTGCTGATCGGCGGTGTGGTGGTGACCGAGAGCGTGTTCGCCATCCCCGGCATCGGGCGGCTGACGATCGAGGCGGTGACACAGCGCGACTACCCGGTGATCCAGGGCGTGATCCTGATCGCGTCCTTCGTCTATGTGCTGATCAATCTCGGCATCGATCTGACCTACGCGCTGCTCGATCCCAGGATTCGCTACTGATGATGCGCATTTTTCGCCGCTATCCGCGCGTCGTCATCGGCGGGACGCTGCTGGCGATCCTGGTCGGGTTGTCGCTGCTGGCCCCCTGGATCGCGCCCTATGACCCGATCAAGCTCAGTGTCGCCAATCGGCTGAAGCCGCCGTCGGAAAAATTCTGGTTCGGCACCGATGCCTATGGCCGCGACGTTCTGTCGCGAACTTTGTGGGGCGGGCAGATATCGCTGCTGATCGCGGTCTCCGTCGCCTTTGCCAGTACTGTGATCGGGACCTCCATCGGTTTGATCGCCGGGTATTTCCGCGCCATGGACGCGGTGGTGATGCGGGTGATGGACGGGTTAATGGCGATCCCCGGCATCCTGCTGGCGGTGGCCATGCTGTCGCTGTCGAAGGCCAGCGTGCAGACCGTCATCATCGCCATCACCATCCCGGAAATCCCCCGCGTCGTGCGCCTGGTGCGCGCGGTGGTGCTGTCGCTGCGCGAGCAGACCTTCGTCAGCGGCGCCATATCCTCCGGCAGTCGCCTGCCGCGCATTCTGTTCCGCCACATCCTTCCGAATGCGCTGACACCGATTATCGTGCAGGCGACCTACATCGCCGCCTCCGCCGTGTTGATCGAGGCTTATCTCGGCTTTCTCGGCGTCGGCACCCCGCCGGAGACGCCGTCCTGGGGCAATATCATCGCCGAGGGCCGCAATTTCATCATGCTGGCGATTTGGAGCGTGCTGTTCCCGGGCTTGTTCCTGGGCACCATGGTGCTGTCGATCAATATCCTCGGGGACGGCATTCGCGACATGCTGGACCCCCGCATCGCCAAGCGTATCTGAGCGGGAAACACGACCATGCCGAAGCGCATCGACATCGCCGACGTCGAATTTTTCGGGTCCGGGCTGGATCGGCCGGAATGCGTGCTGCCGACCGCGTCGGGCGATATCTTCACCAGCTATCGCCATGGCGTCGCCCGCGTCGCGCAGGATGGCACGACCACGCTGATCGCCGGGCGCAATCGTCCCGACGATTTTCTGCCCAACGGCATCGCGCTGTTGCCCGACCGGTCTTTCCTGCTGGCCAATCTCGGGCGCGACGGCGGCGTCTGGCATATGGACGGGGACGGCACGCTGACGCCATGGCTGACGGAGGTCGACGGGCAGCGTCTGCCGCCGACCAACTTTGTCGGGCGTGACGCGGCGGGGCGGACCTGGATTACCGTTTCCACCAAAGTCTACCCGCGCGAGAGCGTGCTGCGGAAAGACTGGGCCGACGGCTTCGTGGTGCTGGTCGACGATCGCGGGGCGCGCATTGTCGCCGATGGCATCGGTTTCACCAACGAAGGCATCGTCGATCCCACCGGCAGCTTCCTCTATGTCAACGAAACCATGGGCCGCCGGCTCAGCCGGTTTCCAATCCGCGGGGATAACAGCCTGGGGGACAAGGAAGTGGTCTGCCAGTTCGGCGCGGGCGGCTTCGCCTATGACGCGAACGGCGATGTCTGGATCGTCAGCGTGGTTTCGAACCGTGTCATTCATGTCGACGTGAAGTCCGGCAAGGATACGCTGATCCTCGAGGATTGCGACGCCGCCCTGGTGGCGGAGGCCGATCATTTCCACGCGACATCGGTCATGCCGCGACGCTGCCTGGATGCCGGTCAGGTTCGCCCGCTGGGCAATGTCGCGAGTATCGGCTTCGGCGGCCCCGATCTGAAGACGGTGTTTCTGGGCAGCCTGTTCAACACGCGCATCGGTCGGTTCCGCTCCGACATCGCGGGGGCGGAGCCGGTGCAGTTTCGCTACTGATCCGTCAGGCGGGTATCCGTCAGGCGGGCGTCGGCAGCACTTTCGGCAATTGCGACACGATCGCCAGCGTCAGCGCGCCGGCACCGGCCAGGATCCAGAACAATGTGTCGAAGCCGAAGTGCCCGTAGACAAAGCCGATCAGCGGCAGCGCAACGGCCAGGGTTGAGAAACTGACGACATAGCGCACACCGTAGACGCGGGCGCGGAACGCACCGCTCGCCATCTTGCCGATCATGTAATCGTTGATCGGGATTTGCCCGAACGCGCCCAGCATGAAGCCCAGCGCCACGGCCAGGGCGACGGCGTCATGCAGGCCGGGCATTGCGGCGAAGAACACGATCTGAATTGCCGCCACCGTCATGAATACCGGCCGCGGGCCATGGCGGTCGAGCATCTTGCCGACCACAAGCTGCGCGAGGGAGGCGACGGTGAACACGATGAAGGCGAAGCCGCCGACCATCGTCGCGACATTGCCGCGTCCGCTCCAGGCCGCCAGCTCGCCGGCGATGCCCTGCAACCGCTCGTCAAAGATTTTCGGCAGGGCGAAGGTGGTGGACTGAAAGACAATGCCGGAAATGGCGGTGGTCAGGAACACGATGACCGACACCCGCAGCATGGCGGCACGATAGGCGGCGCTGGGCGGAGCCGCCGCCGCGGCGACAACGGCCGCCGTCTTGGGTGCGCTCAGCTCCGGCCAACGCAGCGCGATATACAGCAGGCCCAGGCCGACGGAGACCACGCCGGGGACGATGAAGGCGCTGCGCCAGCCGCCGTGATCGATGAAGAAGCCGGTCAGCAGGGCGGCGCTGGCCACGCCCAAATTGCCGAACACGCCGTTGACCGCGATCCGCATGCCGGTATTGCGCCACTTCGCGGTGACGATCGCCAGACCGACGGGGTGATAGATCGCGGCGAACATGCCGACGACGAACAGCCCGATCCCCACCTGCAACGGTGAGGCGGCGAAGCCGGTGGCGATGGAGGCACAGCCGATGCCGATGAAGAACACGCACATCATGCCCTCCCGGCTCCATTTATCGGCGAGCCATCCGGCGGGCAGGGAGAACAGGCCAAAGGCGAAAAACCCTGGCGTCGCATAGGTCAGCAGATCGCTGTAGGGCACGCCCCATTCGCGCGTCAGCGCCAGAGCGGCGACGGTGGCGAAGACCAGGGTAAACAGATGGTCCATGAAATGGCCGATATTCAGCAGCAGGAAATGCGTGCGGTCTCGATTCATTTCATGGACCCCCTGGTTACCGATGGGTGTATTTGGCCGTCACAGCAATACGCAATGCTCCGGCGCGAAAGACAGGGTGACGGGCGCGCCTTCGTCGAACAGTTCCGTCGGCGGGCGGCGCACGATCAACTGTCCCGCCGGCCAATCGACCACGTACTGGATGAAATCGCCGTGGAACATCCGGCGATGGATCGTGCCGTTGACGGCGTTGTGCGCGCCTGAGGATTGTCCGAAATGAATATAGGAGGAGCGCAGCGCCACGGTCTCTCCGGCAGTCTTGCCCGTCGCGGGGACGGCGATCTTCAGCGTGACGCCGCCCTCGGCCGCGAACAGCAGACCCCCGTTCGCTCCGGTGCCGGCGACCTTGCCCTTGATCATGTTGGCCGATCCGACGAAGTCGGCGACGAAATGGCTGACGGGTTGGTTATAGATCGCTTCCGGCGGGCCGAGCTGTTCGATCCGGCCGGCGTTCATGACGATGACCCGATCGGAAATCGCCAGCGCTTCTTCCTGATCGTGCGTCACGTAGAGTGAGGTGATATCGAGCCTGCGCTGCAATTCCCGCAGTTCGACGCGCATTTCCGCGCGCAGCTTGGCGTCGAGGTTGGACAAAGGCTCATCAAACAGCACGACATTGGGCGAAAAGGCGATGGCGCGCGCGACGGCGACGCGTTGCTGCTGGCCGCCCGACAGGTTCGACGACGGGCGGTCGGCGTATTGCGTCATCTGCACCATATCCAGGACGCGGTTGACGTTCGACGCGATCTCCGCCTGCGGGAGTTTGCGCACCCGCAGCCCGTAGGCGACGTTTTCAAACACCGTCATATGCGGCCAGATCGCATAGGACTGAAACACCATCGACACGCCGCGCTTTTCCGACGGGATGTTGCGCCGTTCGGCCGAGGAATACACGGTTTGGTTATTCAATCGGATCGTCCCGCCGCTGGGCGTTTCCAGCCCGGCGATGGCGCGCAGCGTGGTTGTCTTGCCGCAGCCGGAGGGGCCGAGCAGGGTGACGAGTTCGCCGGGGGCGATGGCGAAACTGACGCCTTGAACGGCGGTGGTATCGCCGTATTTGACCACCAGATCGCGCACCTCGATGCGCGGCTGAGCGGCTTGGTCGGACTTCATTGCTTGGCTCCGGAAACGCTGCGGGCGACGCGGAACATGATCGCGACCGCGATGAAAACCATGACTGTCTGCATCAGTGCCATGGCGGCGGACAATTCGGAGCTGGACGACAGCCAGGAATTGACGATGGACGGCGCGATGACCTTGGAATGCGGCCCCATCAGAAAGACGGAGACACCCAGTTCGCGCACGCTGGCGATGAAGATCAGCAGCCAGGCGGCGACCAGCCCCGGTTTCAGCAGCGGCAGGGTGACTGTGCGCATCTGATGGCTCCAGGACGCGCCGCAGACCCGGGCGCACTCTTCCAGGCTTTTGTCGATTTGCAGCACGACGCCGGCGATGGTGCGCAGGCCCAATGGCATGAACACGGTGAAGTAGGCGATGCCCAACAGCCAGAGCGTGCCGTAGATGGGGATGGGGATGTTGATCCAGGCCCAGAGCAGGCCCAGGCCGAACACCAGCCGCGGCACGGCGGCCGGCACCATGGCGACATATTCCATCACGCCGCGTCCGGGCATGCGCGAGCGGAAGATGATCCAGGCCATGATGCCCAGGATCGGCACGCCGAAGGTGGCGACAACGACGCCGAGGATCATGCTGTTCGCGAAGGCGGGGGCCAGCGAACCCATGGCCAGGGCGGTTTCGTAGTTCGCCAGCGTGAATTGCATCTGGGAGACGATGACCGTGGCGAATTGCTGAAACGACGTCAGCGTCAGCGCGCCCAAGGGCAGCAGCACGGCGACGAAGATGTAGCCCCAGGCGATCGCCATAAGCAGATACTTCAACCAGCCGACATCCATCGGGCGTGGCCGGAACGCCTTACCGGTGATGGTGGTATAGCTGCCCTTGCGGATGATCAGCCGCGACAGGCCCAGCGTGATGAGCATGGCGCCGAACAGCGACAGGCCCATGGCCGCCGCGCGTCCGTAATCCGGCGGGAACGACAAGGTCGATTGCCAGATCGCCGTGGTCACCACGTAATAGCGACCGGGAATGCCCAGCACGAAGGCGGCGGCGAAGGAACCCAGCATTTCCGAAAAGACGAAGATCGTCGCCGACAACACGCCGGGGGCAACCAGCGGCAGCGTGATCTTCAGCGTCGTGCGCATCTTGCCGGCGCCCAGCACGCGGGAGCTTTCCTCCAGCGACGGGTCCATCGATTTCATGGAGGCGGAGATCATGACGAAGGCGACGGTGCCTTCGAACAGCGCCATGACCCAGGCGATGCCCCAAGGCGAGTAGATGTTGAAAAAGTCGAAATCCAGACCGGTCGAGCGCCAGAGCTGATTCAGCAATCCGGTCTTGGGACCCAGCAGCACGCCCCAGGCGAGCGCGCCGATCAGCGGGGTCATGTAGTACGGCAGTTCCATCAGACGTTCGAGCTTCTCCCGCCCGGGAATGGCGGTGCGGGTCAGGATCCAGGCCTGAATGAAGCCGAACAGCACCGCCAGCACGGTGGCGATGCTGGCCACCAGCAGCGTGTTGGTGATGACGCGGGAATCCTCGAACAATTCGAGGTAGTTGCCGAGACCGTATTCTTCCGGCGGGAAGGTCTGTGCGTCGCCGATATTGAAGGATTCGATGACCAGATAGACCAGCGGGTACAGCACGAGCGCGCCGCACACCACCAGCAGGATGGTCATGATCCAGCTCTGGGCGGAAAATTTCAACATCATGCGTCCTTAGCGCAGCCCGATCAGTTTGTCCCATTCACGGACATACTGGGTGTGCGTGGCCTGGAAGGCGGGCCAGTCGTCGGGGGTCAGCAGTTTGAAGCTTTTGATCGGCAGTCCGCCCGGCGGCGGTTCGATGTCCTCTCGCGGGGAGTGGTAGTACAAAATCCGCGCCATGGCGGTCTGGCCGGGCACGCCCAGGAACCAGTCCAGGAACAGGCGGGCTGCATTCGGATGCGGGGCTTCGGCGATCGCGCCATAGGGCTGCGGCGCGGCGATCATGCCTTCGGGCGGAACGACGAATTCGACCGGGGCGCCCTTGGCCTTCATGATGAGATAGCCGGAGTATTGGGCGGTCATGACGATCTTGTCCTGCCCGTTCACCAGACGATCGAACTGCTGCACGTAGCTGTCGAAGCCGCGCGGTTTCAACGCGGTGTAGCGCGACCAGTAATCCGGGCCGTAGAGGTTGCGCAGCATGTACCAGGTGACGTGCTGCAGGCCGGAAATCGTGACCTTGACATTGATCGAGTCCGCCCATTTCGGATCGTAGACGTCCAGATAGGTTTTCGGCGCGTCGGCCGGGGCGACCTGAGTCGGGTTATAGGCGATGCCGGCGGTGACGATGCCGCCCCAGGTCCAGAAGCCCTCCGGGTTGCTTTTGAATCCCGGCTTGTACGCCGCCATTTCCGGGGACACGTAGGCCATGTAGCCGCCTCGCTTCACGAAATCGGCCGCGAAGCTCATGTCGGAGATTTGCATGACGTCGGCGAGGTAGACCTTGCCCTGACGTTCCGCGAGCAGCTTCGCGTAGAGTCCGCCCGCCTGCGCGCGCAGATAGGTGGTGCGAATTTTCGGGAACATCGCCTTGAAGCGGCCCAGCAGCGCCTCTCCGGCCGATTCCGGATCGGTGGAATACAGAGTCAGCGCGCCTTCTTCTTCCGCCTTGGCGACATCGGCGCAGGTCTTGAACCCGTCCATCTGACGCGGCGTGGCGCAGACGTCGGCGGCGTGGGCGGCCACTGAGAACAGCAACGCCGCGAGAAAGAATCCGATTGGCAATCGAAGACGCATGGCACCCTCCCGATCCGCCCGGCGGACGGATTATTGTTGCAAGCGTTAGAGCATATGCGTTCAGGCCAGGGAAGGCGAAGAGGTCGGCTACAATCCCGGGCACCCCGGTGCGCCGAACAGCGCCGAAGCGCCGCAGACCGAGGCGAACATCCCGGCGGCATCGTGTCCGATCCCGGGGATCGCGTAGATGCGATGGCGCACCAGGTTCGGGTGACGGTTTTCCAGATAGAACAAATGCTGCATGCCGCGATTGAAGCGGTTTTCCCCCTGTGCCGCGGCGGCGCAGGAGCGATCCAGCATCGGATGGTTCGGATCGTTATCGCGATCGCCCAGCAAATACACCACATCGCGTCGGATGTAGCGCGCCTCCAACCCCTCGGTCGGGCCGACATAGGGCGGCGGGTTGGCAATGCCGTACTTCCAGTGCCCGACGGCCGAACAATCGGATCGCGGCCGAGGGAGCATGTCGCCGAACCAAAGGTATGAGGACGGGTTTGCGACGACATAGCGGAGACTGATGCCGACGGTAGTCAGAAGGGATTCGCCCCGCCCGGCGACGGCATAGCGCTGCACCGCCTGCGCCCCGGCGGAGTGGCCGGCGAGCACGACATGGCGCAGGGTCGGAAACAGTGCCCGATCGGCAAGACGGGCGAGCAGGGCATCGAGCACATCGAAAGAGGACAGTCCCGCCGGTGCCATGGCGGCGTCGCCGTCCTTCCATCCGGACGGCTTCCACCGCAGCATCTCGCTGCCCAGACCGTGGTCGGCGACATCGGGCTGGGTCAGGAACTGCGGCACGATCAGCAGGGTTTGCGCTTCGTCCGCGCCGGCCGCCGCCCGTGCCGAGCGTGCTGCGCGCAGGACTGATTCGGCGTTGCGCAGCGCGCCATGGACGATCACCACGGCGCGGGTGACCTCCGGACGTACTCGGGTCCAATCCGCCGATATATGCAGCGGCACGCTGCCTTGACCCGATGGACTGCTGACTGTGAACCGGCCCTCGAGGATCGTCTTTACCGGCAGCGCCTCCTCCGCCCGCGACGACACCGACGCGCAGCACGACAGGATGAAAGCCAGGATCAGGCGGCGCATCGGCTTACCTCCCTTGCAGGTCGGGCATCACCTGTTCGCGGAACAAGGTCAGGCTCGACGCGGTCTGCTCATAGTTCATCGGCCCGAGCCGGAACTGCATGATCACGCCGCCGACGCCGCAAGCCCCGACCGCGGCCAGTTTTTCCGCCACCGTGGCCGGGGAGCCGTAGACGAGCGAATGCTCCACCAGGGTGCGCGCCGGAGGGGTGGAGCCGGGGGCGGGCATCGGCACGATCGAAACGCCTTGCTCCTGATACACCCGATTGCGCATTTCCACCCGTCGCTCGTGCATATGCTCGAATGCCGGAATGGCGATGCGTTCGGCCTCGGCGTCGGTTTCCGCGACGAAGACGTTCCGCCAGACCCAGCATTCGTCGACATTGCGGGCGATCGTCGCCTCGTCCTGGCCGATTTCGGCCAGGGTCTTGCGGTATAAATCCATCCGTTGGGCCGTCACCGCGTTGCTTTGCACGTTCATCATGAACGGACGGCCCTTGCGGGCGACGTCGAGCATGCCATGTTCGGTCGCCGCCGCGCGGATCACATAGGGGTGCGGCCTGGTGAACGGGGCAGGGCGCAGCGCCGGCAGTTTCAGATCGAAGAACCGGCCATGGTGTTCGAACGGCTCGCCCTTCCAGGCTTCGAGCATGATCGCCTCGGCTTCCTCGAAGCGCGCCTGGGCTTCCGTATGGTCGATGCCGAACCCTTGGTAAGGGTAGATATTATAGGCGGTTCCGCGTCCCAGCCCGACAATCAACCGACCCTTCGACAGGTGGTCGATCACCGCCATCTGTTCGGCGAAGCGGATCGGATGGTGCAGCGCCATCTGCGCCACCGCGAAGCCGATCTTCGCGCGCGTCGTCGCCGTGGCCAGCGCGGAGGCAAAGCTGACGGGATCGACATAGGCGCAGATGCCGTCGAAGTGATGCTCCGCCAGCCAGATCGCGTCGAAGCCGAGTTCGTCCGTCAGGCGCGCCTCACGCAGGGTCTCATCGATCACACGACCGTCGTCGTCCGGGGACGCACTGTCCGGAAACAGAAAATTGGAGAATTTCATCGCGCACCCCACCTGAACGGCGGCGATGTTCGGGCAGGTCAGGGTTTCGATCAAGGGTATGGCGTGTGTCGCCAAACGGTCGCACAATCGGCGGGTAAATAAGAAAGCGTCCAGGATGAAACCCGCCTCCGCCCTCCCGATCCCAGACCAGGGCCGTGACCCAGGACCGTAACCCAGGACCGTAAGCAGGTATGTCCAACCCCGCTCTGTCGGATGAGGTTCACGTCCCGAACCGCCGCCTGATTACCGCCTCCGCCATGGTGGCGATGTTCATGCAGGTGCTGGACACCTCGATCTGCGTCGTCGCGCTGCCCTATATGCAGGGCAGTCTTTCGGCGAGCGCCGAGGAGATCAATTGGGTTCTCACATCCAGCGTCATCGCCGCGGCGATCATGACCGCGCCGGTGGGCTGGATGGCGCAGCGGTTCGGGCGCAAGCGGCTGTTCGTCTGCTGCCTGACCGGTTTCGTCGTCGCGTCCATGATGTGCGGCGCGGCGCAGACCATGGCGCAACTGGTGGTCTGCCGGGTGATTCAGGGCATGTTCGGCGCCGGTATCGCGCCCTTGTCGCAGGCGACGATGCTGGACATCTACCCGTTTTCCCAGCGTGCCCAGGCGATGGCGTTATTCTCCATGGGCGTCACGATGGGTCCGATGATCGGTCCGACCCTCGGCGGCTACCTGACCGATGCGTATAGCTGGCGCTGGGTGTTCTATGTGAACCTGCCCTTTGGCATCCTCGCGGTCACGGGGTTGCTGCTGTTCATGCCGAAGACGCAGTCCAGACCCGGTCTGAAATTCAGTTGGTACGGTTTTGCCGTGCTGGCGATCGGCGTCGCCGCGCTGCAGACGATGCTCGACCGCGGCCAGATCATGGACTGGTTCACCTCGCGGGAGATCGTCGTCATGGCGGTTGTCGCGGGCCTCGCCTTCTATCTGTTCGTCGTCCACATGTGCATGTCGGATAAGCCATTCTTGCCGACGGGGCTGTTCAAGGACCGCAACTACACCTCCGCAATCATCATGGTGTTCTGCGTGTCGGCCATCATGCAGGCAACCGGGGCGCTGCTGGCGCCGTATCTGCAAAAGCTGGCGGGCTTCGCGCCGCAGGATGCCGGCTGGGCCATGGCGCCGCGCGGCTTCGGGGTAATGATCTCGATGTTCATCGCCTCTCGCCTGGGCATGAAGGTTGATCAACGCAAAATCATGGCGGTGGGGCTGCTGATCCTGGGTTTCGCGCTGTACGACATGAGCACCTGGACCCCCGCGATCAACGGCCATCACATGATGGTGATCCTGATGGTTCAGGGCCTGTCCGTCGGGCTGGTGTTCAACCCGATGACGGTGATGGCCTATACCACGCTGCCGACGCATTTTCGCGGCGATGCCACCGCAGTGCAGTCGCTGGCGCGCAATATCGGATCGGCGATCGGCATTTCCGTGATGACTTTCACGCTGACCCGCGCGTTTCAGACCAACCACGCCGCGATTTCCGCGGGGATCACGCCGTTCGACCGGGTGCTGCAAGGCCACGACAAGATGGGGCAGATCCTCGACCCGACGACCCGCCACGGCGCGGCGATCCTGGATCAGATGATCAATTATCAATCGCAGATCATTGCCTATAACAACGATTTCCGGTTGATGACGCTGGTCGTCGTGCCGCCGCTTCTGCTGCTGTTGTTGATGCGTCGCCACGTGCGTCCCGGCGAAGGGCGAAGCTGAGCGAAATGGCGCCGCCCGCACCTCCGCCGACGACGATCGTGCCGCATCGACGGTTGATCACCGCGTCCGTCATGCTCGCGATGTTCATTCAGACGCTGGATTCAACGATCTGCATCGTTTCGCTGCCCTATATCCAGGGCAGCATGTCGGCCTCGGCCGACGAGATCAATTGGGTGCTGACGTCGTATGTCATCGCCGCCGCGATCATGACCGCCCCGGTCGGCTGGATGGCGCAGCGCTTCGGGCGCAAGCGTTTGTTCCTGATCTGTCTCGGCGGCTTCGTCACGACATCGATGTTGAGCGGCGCGACCCAGACGTTGGAGCAACTGATCGTTTGCCGCCTGGTGCAAGGTATGTTCGGGGCGGCGCTGGCGCCTTTGTGTCAGGCCACGATGCTGGACATCTACCCCTTCGCGCAGCGCGCCCAGGCCATGGCGATCTTCGCCATGGGCATCACCATGGGCCCGATCATGGGCCCGACCCTGGGCGGCTATCTTACCGATGCGTATAACTGGCGCTGGGTCTTTTACGTCAATCTGCCGACCGGGCTGCTGGCCTTCATCGGTGTAGCTATCTTCCTGCCGAACGTGCCGCCCAAGGCGGGGCTGCGCTTCAGTTGGTACGGCTTCGCCATGCTGGCAATCGCGGTCGGCAGCTTCCAGTTGATTCTGGATCGCGGACAGAAGCAGGACTGGTTCACGTCCCGCGAGATCATCGTCGAGGCCGTCATCTGCGGGTTGTGCTTCTATTTGTTCGTCGTGCACATGTTTACCGCCGATAAGCCTTTCCTGCCGCCGGCTTTGTTCAAGGATCGGAATTTCTTCGCGGCAATCGTCATGGTTTCCTGCGTATCGTCGGTGATGCTTGCGACCGCCTCGCTGATGGCACCCTATCTGCAACAACTCGCGCATTATCCGGTACTGGATTCCGGCGTTGCCATGGCCCCGCGCGGCTTCGGCACCATGGTCGCGATGTTCGTCGCCAGTTGGTTGGGCATGCGGTTCGATCAGCGCAAGATCATGGCGACGGGCTTGCTGTCGTTGGGTGCCGCGCTGCTGGTCATGAGTACATGGACACCGAACGTCACCCAGTTGGAGATGATGCTGGTGCTGTTCGTGCAGGGCTTCTCCATCGGGTTGGTGTTCAACCCGATGACGGTGATGGCCTATACCACGTTGTCCCCGGCATTGCGGCCGGAAGCGACCTCGGTCCAGTCGCTGGCGCGCAACCTGGGGTCGGCGATCGGCATTTCGGTGACGACGTTTACCCTGTCCCGCGGCACTCAGACCACGCATGCGGACATCGCGGCGGGCATTACTCCGTTTGATCGGGTGTTGCAGTCAAACGACGCGATATCGCGGATACTGGATCCGGCGACGCGCAAGGGCGCGGCGCTGCTGGATCAGATGATTACCTATCAGGCGAAGATCATCGCGTACAACAACGATTTCCGGCTGATGGCGCTTACGGTACTGCCGCCGCTGGTGCTGCTGTTGTTCATGCGCCGGCACGCCAAGCCGGAGTAGACTGCCGTCAGGCCCGCAAGAATACGCTGCACCGACCGGGACGATCCGGGTCGAGGGAAATCTCTCCGGCAAGCATGCGCACCAGGCGCAACCCGACGGCTTCCCTTGGTAATTGGCGCTGCCATCGTTCCGACAGGCCGGTTCCCTGATCTTCCACGGTCAACATTACGCCGCCCGTTGTTGCCGCCAGGGTCACCCTCACGCGTCCGGCCCCGTGCTGGATGGCGTTCACGGTCAGTTCGGCCGTGATGAAACCCAGCCGAACCAGCATCTCAATCGGTAACATGATGGGATCGGTGGCGACGAATTCCAGATCGTTCTGGCGCTCCGTCGGGGCGACGGCCTGCCAGAGCCGACGCAGCAGACGTCCGATGTAATCGGCGGCATCGGCGTGTTCGTCGGCCTGCTGGCGGCGCAGTTGCTGATGCACCTCTCCCACCGCGATGATGCGATTGACGGCACCGCGCAATGACTGCACGACGCCGGGATCGCGCGTGAACTGCATCTGCATTTGCAGGACGTCGGCGATCATTTGCAGGCTGTTGGCGACGTGCAGATGACCTTCGCGGATCAGGACGTCTTTCTTGTCCGACTGCCGTTGCGCGCGCAGCATCTGTCGGCGCATTTCCAGCTCGCCCGCGGCCATCCCGGCCAACTGGACCAGCCGGTTACGATCGCGTTCTGAGAAGTCGGCGCGGGGTTTGTCGGAGATCACGCACAGAGTGCCGAGCGCCATACCGTCGGGACTGCGGATTTGGGCACCGGCGTAGAAGCGGATATGCGGCGGGCCGACGACGAGGGGCGAGTTGACGAAACGCGGATCGAGCCGGGAGTCCGGCACGACCATCGGGCCTTCCTGGGCGATGGTGTGATCGCAGAAGCCCCAGGCCCGCGGCATTTCGGAGACATCGAGACCGATGCGCGCCTTGAACCACTGCTTTTCCTTCTCGATGATGCACATCAAGGAGATCGGCAGGTCGAACAGGTCTTGCGCGAGCGCGACGATACGGTCGAAAGCGGGGTCCGCTTCGCGGTCGAGGAAGGCGTACTTCCGCAATCCGGCAAGCCGATTCGCCTCTTGCGGGCTTTCCAGTTCGCTCGTTGCCACACCGCTCATAGAGGAATTCTATCGCCGGACCGCCGTGTCCGCTACAATCATTCCACCAAATTCGCCATCGGTAACCAAAAAAGGCCTCCACGACTATGATCCTCGTCACAAACAACGAAGGAACCCTTGGGGTTCCGACCACCGCCGCGTTGTTGGCGGCCGGGGCGGGCGGGCTGGATGCGATCGAGGCCGGTATCCGCCTGATCGAGGCCGACCCGTCGGTGCGAACGGTGGGGCGCGGCGGCTGGCCGAATATCCTGGGCGAGGTGGAGCTTGACGCCTGCATGATGGACGGCACGACCCTGCGTACGGGGGCGGTCGGCGCGTTGAAGGGCTTTCTGCACCCCGTCAGCGTGGCGCGGGAAATCATGCGCCGATTGCCGCACGAATTGCTGGTGGGGGAGGGCGCTGCCCGGTTCGCGCGGGAAATCGGCGCGGTAACCGACGACAATCTGATCGAGGACTCGCGTCGCGCGTGGCGGGCATGGTTCGATCATGAACTGACACCGGAACAGAAAGCCGCCTGGCCCGACACCGATCTGGCCGAACTGTGCCGCCATGCGATCGACCCGGAGGTCGGACGCGATACCACGGTTTTTCTGTCGCAGGACGCGAGCGGGGCGATTTGTTCGGGCACCAGCACGTCGGGCTGGGGCTGGAAGTATCCGGGACGTCTGGGTGACAGCCCGATCATCGGCGCGGGATCGTATGCCGATACGCGCTATGGCGCCGCCGCTTGCACCGGGGCGGGGGAAATGACCATCCGCTGCGGCACATCGCGGGCAATCGTGTTGTACATGAAGCTCGGCGCGACGGTGGAGGAAGCGGTGCACGAAGCCGTCGACGACATGCGCGCGCTACGCGGCGGGTTGATCAGCCGCGTTACGATCCACGCGATCGATACGCGCGGCAATCACAAGGTCGTCGCGGTAAACGGTGCCGGGGACAATGTCTATTGGCTGTGGGACGGGGAGGGCGAACCGCGCCGCTGCCCCGCCGAACCGATCGTGATCGGGGAGACGCAACCGAGAATCAGCCCGACCGCGCGCTATACCGCCGCCCCGCGATAGGGTCCTTGAAGCCGCTTTCGATCAGGCTCCGGCGCCGAACAGCGCTTCCACGTCGGACTCGGTCATTTTCAGCGCGCCGCCATGGTCGGCCTCCAGCACGGAGGCCACCAAGGCGCGCTTTTTCTCTTTGAGCGTCACCATTTTTTCCTCGATGGTGCCCAGGGTCACCAAACGATGGACAAAGACCCGCTTCGTCTGTCCGATGCGATGGGCGCGATCGGTGGCCTGATCCTCGGCCGCGGGGTTCCACCAGGGATCGTAGTGGATCACCGTATCGGCGGCGGTCAGGTTCAGGCCGACACCGCCGGCCTTCAGACTGATCAGGAAGACCGGCACCTCTCCGGCCTGGAATTTCTTCACCGGCGTTGCCCGATCCTTGGTGTCGCCGGTCAGCATCACATAGTCGATTTTGTCTTCCCAGAACCGCCGCTCGATCAGCGCCAGCATTTCGGTGAACTGGGAAAACAGCAGGACCCGCCGCCCTTCCGCGCGCAGGGTCGTCAGCAGTTCCATCAACCGGTCGAGCTTGGCCGATCCGGCCTTGGTCTTCGCCACCGTCTGCATTTTCAACAGGCGCGGATCGCAGCAGGCCTGCCGCATCTTCAGCAGGGCATCCAGGATGACGATGCCGGAGCGCGACAGGCCCTTTTGCGCGATGGCGGCCTTGACGCGCGTGTGCATGGCCAGCCGGATGGCTTCGTAGATGGCGCGCTGGCCGGATTCCATTTCCACCGATTCCAGAATCTCTGTCTTCGGCGGCAGTTCCTTGACGACCTCTTCCTTGGTGCGGCGCAGAAGAAACGGGCGTACGCGGCGGTTCAGGCTGTCCTGTCGGTCCACATCGCCGTTTTTCTCGATCGGAGAGCGGTAGCGCATTCGGAAGCCGCGCTGCGAGCCCAGGAACCCTGGTGCCAGGAAGTCGAACAGCGACCACAACTCCCCGAGGTGGTTCTGCAACGGCGTGCCCGACAGGCACAGCCGCTGGCGGGCGACCAAACGCAGGGCCTGGCGGGTGGTTTCGGCATTGGGATTTTTGATCGTCTGGGCCTCGTCGAGGATGACGATGTGCCATTCCTGCGCGGTCAACACTTCGTGATCGCGAGACAGCAGCGGATAGGTGGTCAGCACCAGATCGGCGGTGGCGATCGCGCCGAAATGTTCCTTGCGCGACGGCCCGTGCAGAGCGAGCACTTTCAGGCTGGGCGCGAAGCGTTCCGCTTCCAGGGTCCAGTTCGGGATCAGGCTGGTCGGGCAGACGATCAAAGCGGGGCGGTCGAGCCGGCCTTCGGCCTGTTCGATTGCCAGATGCGCCAGCGCCTGTACCGTCTTCCCCAGCCCCATATCGTCGGCGAGGATGCCGCCCAGTTCGGCGCCGCGCAGGAATTGCAGCCAGTTCACGCCGTCGGCCTGGTAGCCGCGCAGCGCGCCCTGGAAGGTTTTCGGGACCGTCGCGGTCGGGATCGTGTCGCCGGCTTCGCGCAGTTGCTTGCCCAGCGCGCGCAGCGCTTCGCCGCCCTGCCAGACGACGCCGGTGCTTTCCTCCAACCGCGACAAATCCGCCGCGTCCAGGCGGGTGAAGCCGATCTTGTCGCCGGTCGGATCGATGCCGCCGCTTTCGAACAATTCCAGCAGCGCCATCAGGGTCGGGCGCACGCGATCGAGCGGCAGCGCGAGGCGCTTACCGTTGCTCAGCGGAATCAGCAGCGGTTTGGTGCTGTTTTCCAGTTCATCCGCCGCGCCGGGGCGCGAAATCAGGCGGATCAGCGCCGGCACCAGATCGACATGCTCCCCGTCGACCATGACGCCGAGATGCAGTTCCAGCCAATCGATGCCGGAGCCTTCGCGCAGTTCCGCGTTCAGGTCGCTGTCGGGGCGCACAATCTGGAAGGGGAAGTTCTCGTCGATCTCGACGTCCCATCCCTCCGCGCGCAGCTTCGGCACGTCCTCCAGCACGACATCCATCCAGTCGGTGCCGGCTTCGCCTTCCAGCAGCGCGAAATCGTCGGTGTGGGCGTGCGGGTAATAGGTATGGATCAACTGCGAGATTCGCCCGAAGCCGAGACGAGCGAGGCGATCGACGATGCGGGCTTCCTCGGCGAGGTTGCGCACGGTGTCATACAGCACGCCATCGCGCGCGGTCAGTTTGGGCACCGATTTCTGCGTGAAGGGGACGACGACGGGACCATAGCCGAAGGTCAGACGCGCGACCGGCACCGAGTAGAGCCCGCCGCCCGTGGCCTTGGCCGATCCCCGCCCGTGCGCGGGATCGCCGGGCAGGGTGCCGTCCATCAGTCGCAGGCGGGGGCGAACCGTTTCTTCCACCACGATGGGCGGGGCCATTTCGCGCGGTGGCGGAACCGACTGCGCGGGCATGCGTCGCGCCAGTTCCTCGCGTACTTTGGGGACCATCTCGGCCGGGATGGACGGGGCCGACAACAGGCTGTTGGCGAGGGGGGCGACGAGATCGAGCGTCACCGGCCCGATTACGCCGGTCTGTGGATCGGCATACCAGGCCGACGGCGTGCGCAGCGCGATCAGGCCCGGTTCCAGCTCCATTTCCGTGTGTTGGGACCCATCGGCATCGATGCGCCATTCGATGCGTCCGGGCCTGGCCGGGCCTTCGCTGACCGACGGACCGTATGGCGAGGACCAATGCGTGCGTCCGGTGGCGAGGATGCGGCGCAGCGTATCCAGCGGGTCTTCTTCGACCGTCGCGGCGGAATTCACGTTGCTGCGCCGATCGAGCCTGGACAGGATCAGTTTGTCGGACGGGCGCAGATAGCGCGCCGGCGTGCGGATCTGATGGATCGCATAGGGCTTGGTCGATCCCATGCTGCCGTCCTTACGCAGCAGGCACGAGACCGGCTGGATGCGCAGGCGCGGCACGCCCCGGGCCGACGGTTCGGCGTCCAGCACATACAGCAAGCGATTGCGAATGGTCGGCGGATACTCTTCGGACTCGGTATCCTCGGCGGATTCCAGCGCGGAAAGCCAACCGGTTATCTGATGGGGCAGGGGGGCCTCGGTCGGCATGGAGCGCGCAACAGACTTAACCGGTTCGGCGGTTTGACCCGAGGCGGCGCGTTGTTGGTGATGCGCGGCGATCAGCACCGCGGCGACGTGCTTGCACATGTGCGAAACGGGGCATGTGCAGCGACCGACGATCCGCAGCCCGTCATAGGCCGTCGGTTGCAGTTGGATATGCTGCCGATACGGGTCCGGCGCGGTGCCGATCGTCGTCGCGGTGATCGTCCTGCCGTCGGCGGAAAACGTCAGGTCCTGCACCCGTCCGCGCATCTCGTAGATTCGGCCGGCCTCAAGCGAACCGGCATGAAAATAGCCGCGGATCAGCGCATCCGACAGCACCGGCAGCTTGGTCTGCGCGTGCGCCGGCTCCCGCGTCGCCTCGCGAAGCGCGGCCGCCTGTAACGCCTGGATCGCCTCGAAGAACCTGTCTCGTTTAGCCATCTTTCAATTATGCACCCGCGCCTCGAGTCGGAGCCAGAGCCGCACGCGCGGGGAAGCGGCAATTTGGCATTGCGCGCCCCCCCTGTTGAGTGATCCCCTGGTGCCGACACCGATCCGGAGATCCCCATGACAGACCTACCCCGCAGTGAACGCGAACTGGAACTGGTTGCGCTGGGGCGGCGCGTGCTGCCGGGCGGCGGCTTTGGCAACCTCGCGTCCGACATCGTCATCGCCGAAGGCCGAGCAGGGCGGGTGCGGGACGTGTCGGGGAATGAGTATGTGGATTTCCTGCTGGGCTCCGGCCCAATGTTCCTGGGCCATGCGCACCCGGAGGTCGTTGCGGCGGTGCAGGAGCAAATCCCCCGCGGCGTCACCTTTTTCGCCAACAACGAGCATGGCATTCTCCTCGCCGCGGCGATCGTCGACGCGGTGCCCTGCGCTGAAAAGGTCCGCTTCACCAGCACCGGGACCGAGGCCGACACTTATGCGATGCGCGTCGCCCGCGCGTTTCGCAAGCGCGACAAGGTGCTGAAGTTCGAAGGCGGCTTCCATGGCATGAGCGAGTACAGCCTGCAGAGCATGACGCCGAAGCGCCCCGGCAATTTCCCGCAGGCCGCGCCGGATTCACCGGGGATCCCGCGCTCCGTGTCCGGCGACATGCTGATCGCGCCGTTCAACGACGCCGACATGGCGGCGAGCATCATCCGCGAACATCGCGACGACCTGGCGGCGGTGATCGTTGAGCCGTTTCAGCGCCTGATCCCGCCGCGTCCCGGGTTTTTGCAGGCGTTGCGCGACGTGACCAATGAATGCGGCATTCCGCTGATTTTTGACGAGATCGTGACCGGCTTCCGCTTCGCCCATGGCGGCGCGCAGGAATACTACGGCGTGATCCCGGACATCTGCACTCTGGGCAAGATCGTCGCCGGCGGCTTCCCGCTGGCCGTCGTGGCCGGGCGAGCCGACATCATGCGCCATTTCGACCGGGGCGAGGTCGGCGACGACGTGTTGCCGCAGATCGGCACGCTGTCGGGCAATCCCGTCGCTTCCATCGCCGGTCTGAAGACGCTGGAAATCCTCGGCCGACCCGGCACATATGAAAAAGTCTTCGCCACCGGACGCGTGCTGAAGGAAGGGCTGGAACGCATGGTCCGCGAAGCCGGTTTGCCGGCGCAGGTGATCGGAGAGGCTGTGCTGTTCGACCTGATCTTCGCTACCGGGGACATCGTCGATTATCGATCGGGGTTGGGACAGGATTTTGAGGCGTTGCGCCGCTTCAATCGCGTGTTGCGCTCCCAGGGCGTGCTGAAGGGCGACAGCAAGTATTACGTCTCCTGCGCGCACGATGCCGCCGACGTGGCGCACACCCTGGCCGCCTATCAGGTGGCAATCGACGCCGAATGCGCGTTTCGCCGGACTTGACCCACTCGTCATTGCCTCCGCCGGTTGTTAATCATTGGTTAACCAAGCGGAGGCAGCGATGAGCAAGTGGCGGATCGGCGACGTAACCGTGACCAAGATCGTGGAACTGGAGATGACCGGCGGCACGCGCTTTCTGCTGCCGCAGGCAACGCCGGAGGCGATCTTGCCGATCGCCTGGCTGCGTCCGCACTTCGCCGACGAAAACGGTCGCCTCGCAATGAGCATCCATACCTTCGTGGTGGAAACGCCGACCCGGCGCATCATAGTCGATACCTGTCTGGGCAACGACAAGCAGAAGCGCAAAATCCCGCATTGGAACGACCGCAACGGCCCGTTCCTGGCCGATCTCACCCAGGCCGGTTTCCCGCCTGATTCGATCGATACCGTGCTGTGCACCCATCTGCACGTCGATCATGTCGGTTGGAACACCATGCTGGTTGACGGCAAATGGGTGCCGACCTTCCCCAAGGCCCGTTACCTCATGGGCCGCAAGGAATACGAGCATTGGAGCGTCGTCAGCACGCGGGAGGACATGAAACATGTGCTGTCCGACTCCGTGGACCCGATCCTGGATGCCGGTCTCGCGACCTTGGTTGAAACCGACCACGCGCTGTGCGACGAAATTTCGCTGGTGCCCACGCTTGGGCACACGCCCGGCCATGTCAGCGTGCGCATTGCGTCCAAAGGGGAGGAAGCGCTGATCACCGGCGACTTCATGCACCACCCCTGCCAGATCGCCCATCCGGAGTGGTCGACCTTGGCCGACAGTGACATCGAGCAGGGTATCCAGACTCGGTGGGAGGTCTTCAATCGTCTCGCGGGAACGCCGACGCTTGTGATCGGCACTCATTTCGCCGGCGCGACCGCCGGTCGGATCGTGCGCGACGGGGACACGTTCCGCCTCGACGTCTGACGCCTTCCGACAAAGCGCCCTCGCCTGAGGCCGGCATGAACGGCTATAGTGCCGTCATGCTCGCTCCGGACCCGCGTTCCAACCCCACCCTTTTGGGTCACGACGACGCCGAGGCGACGTTGCTGGAAGGGCTGCGCGGCGGGCGCATGCATCATGCCTGGCTGATCACCGGGCCGGAGGGTATCGGCAAGGCGACTCTCGCCTTCCGTTTTGCCCGTCGCCTGTTGGCCGGTCAGAGCGGCGATCCAAATTCCCTGTACCTTGCCCCCGACCACCCGACCTTTCGTCGGGTCTCCGCGCGTTCCCATGCCGATCTGCTGACGATCGAGCTGACGATGAACGAGAAAACCAAGCGCATGCGCACCCAGATCGCGGTGGAGGATGTGCGCACCATCAACGGCTTCATGTCGTTGACCCCGGCGGAGGGCGGCTGGCGGGTCGTAATCGTCGATGGCGCGGAAAGCCTGAATGGTGCGTCCGCCAACGCCTTGCTGAAAATTCTGGAAGAACCGCCGGCGCGCGCCATGCTGCTGCTGGTTTGTGCCGCGCCGGGACGCCTGCTGCCGACAATCCGCAGCCGCTGCCGTCGGTTGCGGCTGACCCCGCTCTCCGACGCGCCGATGCGCCAATTGCTGACCGAGTATCTGCCCGACCAGACGCAGGACGATCGCGACCGGCTGGTGACCTTGGCCGAGGGGTCGCCGGGCCGAGCGCTGATGCTTGCGGAAGGAGAGGGGATAGCGGTGGCGGCGTTGGTTGATCGGCTGCTTGCCGAACTGCCCAACCTGCCGGGCAGCCGGGGCTACGAGGTCGCCGATGCCCTTGGCCGAAGCGATACCGGCTTTTCCACCTTCATGGACCTGTTGCGCGCGGGCATCGCCGCGGCGGTGCGCGACAGCGTGCGGGGCAGGGCGGATCCCGATCAGGAACGGCTCGTCGCGCTGCGCCCGCTTGATGCCTGGGGCGAGGTATGGCACGGGCTGACTCAGCTGCAGGACGACACCGAGCGCTTCGCCCTGGATAAACGTCAGGCGATCGTGGCCGGCCTCGGCATGCTCAGCGGAAAAACATAATGACCAAAAGCTTCTATCTGACGACCCCGATCTATTACGTGAATGGCGCGCCGCATATCGGTCATGCCTATACCTCCATCGCGAGCGACGTGCTCGCGCGCTTCAAGCGCCTGGACGGGTATGAGGTCTTCTTCCTGACCGGCACCGACGAGCACGGCCAGAAGGTTGAAAAGGCCGCCGCCGAGGCCGGTCTCGATCCGCAGAGCTTTACCGACAAGGTTTCCGCCGATTTCAAGGACATGACGCGCGTCATGGGCGTGTCGAACGACGATTGGATCCGCACGACGGAAGAACGTCACAAGGTTTCCTGCGCCGAATTGTGGCGCCGGATCGCAGCTTCGGGCGATATCTATCTCGGCCATTACGAAGGCTGGTACGCCGTGCGGGATGAGGCGTTCTACGACGAGAGCGAGCTGACCGCGAAGCCCGACGGGGCCAAGGTCGCGCCGAGCGGCGCGCCGGTGGAGTGGGTGAGGGAGCCGTCGTATTTCTTCCGTCTCTCCGCCTGGCAGGACAAGCTGCTGAAATTCTACGAAGATCATCCGGATTTCATCGCCCCGACGTCGCGACGGAACGAAGTCATGAGCTTCGTGAAGGGTGGCCTGCACGACCTGTCGATCAGCCGCACTACCTTTAGCTGGGGCATACCGGTGCCCGACGCGCCCGGCCATGTGATGTATGTCTGGCTCGACGCGTTGAACAACTACGTCACCGCCTGCGGTTTCCCGGATGAATCCAGCCCGCGCTGGCATCACTGGCCCGCCGACGTGCATGTGGTCGGCAAGGACATCATTCGCTTCCACGCGGTCTACTGGCCCGCATTCCTGATGGCCGCGGGTCTGCCCGTGCCGAAGCGCATCTCCTCGCACGGCTGGTGGGTCGTCGAGGGTGAAAAGATGAGCAAATCCCTGGGGAACGTGATCGAACCTCGTAAATTGGTTGAGACGTACGGCCTGGATCAGATCCGCTACTTCCTGTTGCGGGAAAAGCCCTTCGGCGCCGACGGCTCCATGAGCCATCCGGCCATCGTCAGCCGCATCAACGTCGAACTCGCGAACGATTTGGGCAATCTGGCGCAGCGCTCGTTGTCGCTGGTGGCGCGCAACCTCGGCGGCGTGCTTCCGGCGCGCGGCAGCCTGACGGAGGACGACGCGGGTCTGCTCGACGCCGCCGCCGCGCTGCCGGACCTGGTGCGCGCGTGCATGGACCGCCAAACCTTCCACGAGGCGTTGGAGGACATCTGGAAGGTGATCCGCGCCGCCAACGGCTATATCGACCGTCAGGCGCCCTGGGCGCTGAACAAGACCGACAAGGTGCGCATGGGGGAGGTTCTTCGCGTGCTGGTGGATACGATCCGCGTGGTCGCGACGCTGCTTCAGCCCTATATGCCGGACTCGATGGCCCGCATGCTCGATCAACTCGGCGTTCCCCCCGGCGACCGCAGCCTTGCCGGTCTGGCCACGCCCTTGGCCGACGGGCTGACCTTGCCGCCGCCGCAAGGTGTCTTCCCCCGCTATGTCGAACCCGTGGCGTAACCGGCTGATGTTGGTCGATTCCCACTGCCATCTGGACTATTTCACGCCGATGGAACTGCCGGAGGTCCTGGCCCGCGCGGCCGCCAACGGCGTCGGCGAAATGGTGACCATCGGCACCACCGTGGCGCAGTCCGAACGGCTGCCGGCCCTGGCGGAAGCGCATCCGAACATCTGGTGCACCGTGGGCGTGCATCCGCACCACGCCCACGAAGCCCCGATCCCGACGCCGGAAACCCTGGCCGCAATGACGCGGCATCAACGGGTTATCGGCATCGGAGAAAGTGGGCTCGACTATTTCTACGACAAAGCCCCGCGCGATGTGCAGCAGGACAACTTCCGCGCCCATATCCGCGGCGCGCGTCTTGCCGATGTGCCGCTGGCGATTCACGCCCGCGACGCCGACGACGATATCGCGGAGATCCTGCGGGAAGAACGGGATCGGGGAGGGGACTTCGATTTCCTCCTGCACTGCTTCAGTTCCACCCGCGCCCTGGCCGAGGCGGCATTGGCGATGGGCGGCTACCTCAGCTTTTCCGGCATTCTGACCTTCCCGAAATCCACCGAACTGCGCGCCATCGCGCGGGATGTTCCGCTGGATCGTCTGCTGGTCGAGACCGATTCCCCCTATCTGGCCCCCGTCCCGTTTCGGGGTAAGCGCAACGAACCCGGCCATGTCCGCCACACCGCGCGCGTGTTGGCGGAGGTGCACGATCGGTCCGCCGAGGCGATGGCCGAACTGACCACGACCAATTTCCGGCGTCTGTTCAGGAAGGCCGCATGCGCGTAACGCTTCTCGGTACCGGAGCGTCCGCCGGCGTCCCTATGATCGGGGGCGTGGACGGGGCCGGCGACTGGGGCGACTGCGACCCGGCGGAGCCGCGCAACCGCCGCACGCGATCCAGCATCGTCATTCAATGCGATCAAAGGCTTCTGGTCGATACCTCGCCCGATATGCGAACCCAATTGCTGGAATGCCGGGTGCCGCGGGTCGATGCGGTGCTGTTCACCCATGCCCACGCCGATCACATCACCGGCATTGACGATGTCCGCATCCTCAACCGATTGGTCAAGCGACCGCTGGAAGCCTTTGCGACTCAAAAGACTCTCGATGAGGTGATGCGTCGCTTCGCCTATGCCTTCAAGCCCTGGGATCCCCCGCATTTCTTTCGCCCGGTGCTGAACGCTGTCCCGGTCGAGGCCGGTGCGACGGTGGAGATCGCCGGGATGTCGGTGCGGTTGTTCAATCAGAACCATGGCCGCGTCGATACGCTGGGTCTGCGGGTAGGGGCCTTTGGTTACTCCACCGATGTGGTAAAGTTGGACGAGGCGGCTTTGTCGGTGCTCGAGGGTGTCGATACCTGGGTTGTCGGCTGCTTTCTGCGCAGCGCGGCGCATTGGACGCATGCCGATCTGGGACAGGTCATGCGGTGGGTGGAGCGTTTGCGTCCCAGACGGACCGTGTTGACCCATATGGGAACCGAGATGGACTGGGCCTGGATGCAGGCAAACCTGCCGGCGGGGATCGAGGCGGGCTATGACGGTCTGGTGTTGGACGTGCCGGATTAGGCCGGCTGTTTCCAATGGCGCCAGCCCGGAAACGCAATCACGATGGGCGACCAGAACAGCCGGAATTCCCGTGAAAACCTGATATCCATGCCGATCGGCTCCCCAGCCAGGTCAAAGCCAAGGCGTGCCGCGCGCCCGTCATCCATCACATCGGTCATGACCTGTTCGATGTCGATGAACTGTCCTGCGCGTTTGCCGTACCAGACGAGTTTCCACTGGCCGGCCCGGGTGTAGTGATCCTGACCGGTGCTGTAATCGATGGATTTGTCCTTGTCCTCCATCTTCACGTCGCCGACGCCGGCGGCATAGCCTCGGGTTGATCCGCCGGACATTTTCCCGCGTACGCCCAGTTCAAACAGCGGCGGACGGGTGCGCGGCAAGAGGCCGAGCAGCTGGCGCGCGTCGTCGGCGGCGAAGGTTGTGTCGGAGTCGTAGATCAGGCGATCGGCGAGTGCGGCGATCAGCATTCGGTCCGCGGCCGAGGGATGAGGTGCTGACATGGGTTGCGGGTGCCATGTTTGCGGTTGGACTTGCAAGCTCCATTTTGGATACGGCCCGCCAGGTGGCGATTGGTAATAAATAATTCTTCAAAACGGAATGATGCAATTGACGACGAACAGTGCGCCGCAATCTCGTTCGAAAGCAGATGCTTAGGCTAAGAATACCGTGGTATTGATCGTTGCCACCCAAAGCCGATCTCACTTACCCGGGAGATAATTATTGCGCTTGTGTCAGAGCTCCGCATACGATTGTGCGGTATAACAACGCTCTCACAGTCCCAGCCAAACTCCGATGGCCCTGACACGATTGGTGGCTGCTTTGGTTCGGGACGTTCAATTGAGGAAGTCGAACGTGGCACAGCGGTCTTGTGACGTCTGCTCCGTTGATCCCTTTAACCGCCGGGGTGCCAACCGTAGGCAGGTCCTGCGGGCAACCGGCCTGGGCTTTGTCGGTTCACTCGTCGCAACCCTAGCCGGCGCAGGGCGCTCGGCGCGCGCTGCCACGCTTTCCGGCCCTCCGCCGGAGGTCGACCGGCTGACGATTACGATCGTCTCCGACAATTACCTTTTCCCCTTTCTGCCTCCATTGAACCTGGAGGGTTTAAAGGTTGCGCGCTCACCCTCGGGAGGCAGCCCGGGAGGCACAGCGCCTCGCGACCGCCTGACGGGCGAGTGGGGCCTGTCGATGCTGGCATCGTCGATAAAAGGCGATCAGGCGCGGAGCGTACTCGTCGACTTCGGCTATACCTCGGAGGTGCTGCTGAACAACATGCGCCTCCTTGGCATCAAGCCGGCAGAGATCAACGCGATGGTGCTAAGCCACGGGCATTACGACCATTTCGGCGGCCTCACGGGCTTCCTCGCTGCGAACCGTGGATCGCTGAAGCCCGACCTGCCATTCTTCGTCGGTGGGGAAGACTGTTTCTGCACGCGGCAGATTGCCGGCAGCGGCGCCGATTTCGGCACCCTCGACCGGCGTGCGGTCCTGGACGCCGGCCTCAAGCTGATGGTGGAAGATGGCCCGGCAGTCGTGGCTGACCACGCAGTTTCGTCAGGCAAGATCGCGCTGCGAAGTTTCGAAACGCCGCTGCGTCCCACGCAGGAGAAGACAGGCATTATCGATGGCCTCGGATGCGACCCCGCGATGGTGTCCCCAGCCAAAAGTACCGGCACGTTTGTCCCGGACGATTTCGACCACGAGATTGCGACAAGTTATGTGGTTAAGGACCGCGGACTTGTTGTCCTGACCTCGTGCAGCCACCGCGGGGTTGTGAACTCGGTACGGCAGGCGCAGGAGGCAACGGGCGTGCAGAAGCTGCACGCAGTCATCGGTGGCTTCCATCTTGTCGCGCCTCCGTTGAATGAGGACTACGTCCGCCGCACCGTGCTTGAGTTGAAGTCGATGGCCCCGGATTATCTGGTTCCCGCACACTGCGCGGGCGATTTGTTTTACGATATTGCGCGCTTGGAGATGCCCGGCAAAGTCATCCGATCGGCGGTTGGAACGCGGCTGAGCTTCGGGGCGGCATAACGCGTCAAAAATCGCGTTCCGAATTTAACATAATATTCCTTCTGCGACTAATGGGCGAATCCCGATACCAGACCCGGACTTGATCTCCCCGCCACTCCTGCGTATCCGCGCTGCATGAGCAGCGATCCCGGATCCGCCGAAACCGAACTCCGCCGTCTGATCGACATCATGGCCGAACTGCGCGACCCCACGCGCGGCTGTCCGTGGGACAAGGTGCAGGACTTCGACACCATCGCGCCTTACACCATCGAGGAAGCCTACGAAGTCGCCGATGCCATCGCGCAGCGCGACTTTGCAGCATTGCCCGACGAACTCGGCGATCTCCTGTTCCAGGTCGTCTACCACGCGCGCATGGCCGAGGAAGCCGGCCACTTCGCCTTCAAGGACGTCGCCAGGGCCATCGCCGACAAGATGATCCGCCGCCATCCGCATGTCTTCGGAGAGGCCGCCGCCCGCGACGCCGCGACCCAGACCGCATCCTGGGAAGCCCAGAAATCCGCCGAACGCGCCGCCCGCGATCAGATCGGCACACTGGCCGGGGTGCCGCTTGCCCTGCCCGCGTTGACCCGCGCCGCCAAGATCACCAATCGTGCCGCCCGCGTCGGCTTCGACTGGCCGAACGCCGAGGCCGTGCTGGAAAAGCTCGACGAGGAAGTCGCCGAACTCCGCGCCGAACTTCAGGCCGGCGATCCCGAGCGATTGAAGGACGAACTCGGCGACATGCTGTTCGTGCTCGCCAATCTCGCCCGCAAGCTCAAGCTCGACCCGGAAGCCTGCCTGCGCCACGCCAACGACAAGTTTACCCGACGCTTCAACGCGATGGAGGCCATGCTCGACCGTCAGGGCCAAGGTTTGGCCGGTACGGCCCTGGACGCCATGGAATCTGCGTGGCAAGCGGTAAAGGTTGAAGAACGCCGCGAGTAACCGCGCTTCGGACGGTTTTCGTGGCTCTGACCCGCATCCATGGAGGTCGCCACGATGTCCCTGCTCCGCCGTAGCCTTGTATCCCTTTGCGCCGCCGCGCTCGCGCTGATCGTCTCCACTCCGGTCCGGGCCGATACGAAGTGGCCCGAACGCCCGGTGAAAATCATCGTGCCCTTCGCCGCCGGCGGTCCGAACGATGTCGTCGCGCGCCTCTGGGTCGATCGGCTCAGCCTTGCCATGGGGCAGCAATTCGTCGTCGACAATCGCGGCGGCGCGTCCGGCATGATCGGTTCGGAAGCCGCGGCGCGATCGGCGCCCGACGGCTACACACTCCTCCTCGCCTCCTCCTCCACCCTCGGCCTGGTTCCGGTCGTGACGAAAGCCCATTTTGACCCGTTGAAGGACTTCACGCCGATGACGCGGGTCGGCGACCTGATCCAGGGGCTGGCGGTCAATCCCGGCGTCAAGGCGAACACCGTCGCCGAGTTGATCGCGCTGGCCAAGGCCGAACCCGGCAAGCTCGCCTGGGGCACGCCCGGCGCTGGCACCGGCTCTCATCTGATGGTCGCCAACTTCAACCTGCGCACCGGCACCGACATCCTGCACGTGCCCTATCGCGGCAGCGCCGACGCGCTGAACGACGTTTTGGCCGGCCATGTCCATGTCATGTCCGACATCGTGGTGCTGCCGCATGTGCGCGCCGGTAAGCTGCGCATGCTCGCCATGGTCGGCGAACGGCGCCACCCCGGTTTCCCCGACGTGCCGACGATCGCGGAGGCCGGGTTACCGGACATCACCCCGCTGACCTTCTACGGCATCTACGGCCCCAAGGGCGTCGCGCGGGAGATCGTCGAAAAGGTGCATGCCAAGGTCGGCGACATCATGGCGATGCCCGATATGATCGCCATCGCGCTGGAACGCGGCGTCATCCTGAACCGCATGGACGGCACCGGCGTGGCGCGCGACCTGGCGGCGCAGACGGCGGCCAATTACGACCTCGTGAAGCGCGCAAATATCAAAATGGAATGAGAGGGGCTGGTGGAGCCGAGGGGAATCGAACCCCTGACCTCCTGAATGCCATTCAGGCGCTCTCCCAACTGAGCTACGGCCCCTTCGCTTGGGAGGCCGGCTTGTAGCCCCGCCGTTCGGATCGATCAACCCCCTCCGGACAGGAAAAATGACAAACCCGCGCAACTCGACGCTGCCGCTGTTCCGTGCGACATCGGAACCCATCCTCAGGAGGCATTCATGAGCACAGGTCCCCTCGCCCGCTTCAAGGTTATCGATCTGACCCGCGTGCGCGCGGGCCCCACCGCGGTGCGGCAATTGGCCGATTGGGGCGCGGATGTGATCAAGATCGAAGCGCCGGAGGGCGATTCGGGTCTCGGCGGCGAACGCCACGGCCCGGATTTCCAGAACCTGCACCGCAACAAGCGCAGTCTGACGCTTAACCTCAAGGCACCGGAAGGCCTCGCGATCCTCAAGAAGTTGGTCGAACAGGCCGACGTCATCGTCGAGAATTATCGCCCCGACGTGAAATTCCGACTCGGCGTCGACTACGAAAGCCTGAAGGTCGTGAACAAGCGGCTGGTCTATGCCAGCATTTCCGGATTCGGGCAGGACGGCCCGTATCGCGAACGGCCGGGCTTCGATCAGATCGCCCAGGGCATGGGCGGGCTGATGTCGATTACCGGACTGCCCGGGCAAGGCCCCGTGCGAGTCGGCATTCCCGTCGCCGATCTGACCGCCGGCATCTTCGCGGCCATGGGAATCCTGGTTGCCCTGCTGGAACGCGAGGAATCCGGCGAAGGCCAATGGGTCCAATCGTCCCTCCTCGGCGCCCAGATCGCCATGCTCGATTTCCAGGCCGCGCGCTGGACGATCGCCAAGGAAGTGCCGGAGCAGGCCGGCAACAACCACCCGACCAGCATCCCGACCGGCGTGTTCCAGACCGCCGACGGCTATATCAACATCGCCGCCGCCGGCAACGACATCTATCGTCGTTGCTGCAAGGCGTTGGATGCCATGCATCTGGCGACCGACCCGCTGTTCGCCACCGCGAAGGCGCGGTCCGACAACCGCGACGCTCTGAACGCGGCGATCGAGGCGATCACGGTCCACAAGACCTCCGCGCAATGGATCGATCTGCTGAACGAGGCCGGCGTGCCGAGCGGGCCGATTTATAAGATGAATGAGGTGTTCGACGACCCGCAGGTGAAGCACCTCGGCATCGCGCGGAAGATCGCGCACAAGACGCTGGGCGATGTAGAGGTCATCGGTCAGGCCATCGAACTGAGCCGTACGCCCTGGTCGATCCGCTCCCCCACCCCGGAAGCCGGCGAACACACCGACGCCGTGCTGGGCGAACTCGGCTTCGGCGCGGAGGAGATCGCCGCTCTGCGCGCGAAAAAGGTGGTGTAAATGGTCGCCAACATCAAACGCCTGACGTACTTCGAGGAGTTCATGAACCCGGCCGCCCTGCCGATCCTGGCCACGCGGCCGGAGATCGAGGTGGTGCGACTGGAATATGCCTCTCCGACCGACGACAACTGGGCGGAAATCGGCCGCACCCACGGGTATCAAATCCAGTCGCGCACCGAACTGAAGGAACCCTGGTTCGGCAACGCCGCCCTGCTGGCGCGCTGCCCGTCGATGCTGGCGATTTCCTCCACCGGCGCCGGCTACGACATGGTCGATGTCGATGCCTGCACCGCGGCGGGGGTCATCGTCATCAACCAGTCCGGCACCAACAAGGAAGGCGTGGCCGAACACGCCGTCGGGCTGATCCTGTCGCTGTCGAAGAAGATCGCGCTGTCGGAGCGCGCGATGCGCACGATCCCTAACATGGATCGACGCAAGTACAACGGCAACGACATCCGGCATAAGACCTTGGGCATCGTCGGGATCGGCAATATCGGCACCCGCGTGGCCGAGATTTGCCGGCTGGTCTTTCAGATGGAGATCCTGGCCTACGATCCCTTCCTGACCGCCGATCAGATCGCCGCGCGCGGCGGCACGAAGGTGGAACTGGACGATCTGCTCCGCCGTTCCGACTACGTCACCGTCCATTGCCCGCGCACGTCCGAAAGCTTCGGCCTGTTTGGACGCGCGCAGTTCGCCATGATGAAGCCGACGGCTTATTTCGTGAACACCGCGCGCGGCGGTATTCACGACGAACCCGCCCTCGCCGACGCCCTGCGCGCCGGGGAGATTGCGGGGGCCGGGCTGGATGTGTTCCTGAAGGAACCGCCCGATCTCGATCACCCGCTGCTCGCCTTCGACAACGTCATCGTGACGCCGCACAATGCCGGGCTGACCGATGAATCCGTGCTGAACATGGTGACGGAGACCGCCCGTCAGTGGATCGACCTGTTCGACGGCAAGGTTCCGCCGCGTCTGGTCAACCCCGAGGCGTGGCCGGTCTACACGGAACGCTTCACCGCGATCCTGGGCTTCCAACCCGACGCTTTGCCCTGATCGATGTTATCGCCGCCAACCGTCGATGCTTCGGCGGTTGGCGTGGCGGAGAGGACTTAGCGGATTGCGGCGGATGGGTAGTTTCCGTCGGTAGGGTCGCGCCTCGCCGCGGACTAGGGTGGCATTCTACCTTAGAAGTGGATGCACCGACCATGAGCGCGAACACGGCCTCCCGCTTCCGCACTGTGCGATGGCGCACCGTCTTTTTCGTCCTGGCGCTGACGAACGTGCCGACGGCGGGATGGGCTACACCTTTGCTCGGGTCAAATCTGGCCGGCTTCGCGGTTCTCGCGGCGACGGCAGTGAGCAATACCGGCGCGACAACCATCGACGGGAATGTCGGGGTTTCGCCGAGCGCTTCGATAACCGGCTCGGAAGCCATCACGCTATCCGGTAGCTATCATACCGGGAGCGACCCGATGGGAACCGCCGCACAAATCGAAATCGCCACGGCGATCACGCTCCTGAGCAGTCTGGACCAAGGCACGACGTTGCTTGCCGATCTCACGGGTCTCGTGGTGTTTCCCGGCGTCTACACGGTCCCCGCCGGGGTCACCAACCTGACGGGAACGCTTACGCTGGACGGCAACGGCAATACCAACGCGGCCTGGGTCTTTCTGATGACCAGCACACTGATTACCTCACCCGGCGCGTTTGTCGATGTGATCAACACAGGCGCGGGTGCCGGGATATACTGGCGTGTCGCCAGCTCCGCGACCCTGGATACGACAACAGTCTTCTCCGGCAACATTCTTGCGTGGGAGAGTATCACGCTTAATCATGCCGCCACGATCGCGTGCGGACGCGCCCTCGCGCATACCGGCGCGGTGACAATGGACAATAATACCGTCGGCGCGTCCAATTGTATGAACACCATCGGAGAAGGCACCAACGGCTTCAGCGGAGGACTCGACGTCGTGGGCGCGACGGTCAACTTCCTCCCCTTCGCTGAAATTCCAGAACCTGGTTCCCTTGTTTTGGTTTCCGCCGGGTTTGGCTTGTTGAGCGTCTCCCGACGGAGGCGCGCAAAGTCCGGCGCATAAGCGTCGACGGTTCGGAACGACGACCTATCGCCGCACCGCCGGCGGACGACGCAGCATCCAGAACGCCACGCTGCCGCAGAGGTAGAACCCGATCGACATCCAGAACGCGACCCGATAGCTGCCGGTCTGGTCGAACACGAACCCGGCCAGCCACGATCCGCCCGCCGCGCCGACGCCCGTGCCGATCGAAATGACGCCCAGAATTGTCCCGAGATTCGGCCCCGGAAACAAATCCGCCGTCTTGGCCGTGATCGCCGGCCCGCGCGCGCCCCAGGTCAGGCCGAAGAAGCAGGCGTGCAGCCACAGCAACAGATGCTGATCCGGGCTGACGATCAGCAACCCGCAGGCCACGCCGATGATCGACGTGCCATAGGTAATGATCGCCGAACGCTCCCGCCCGATATAATCCGACACCGTGCCGGTGATGATCACCCCCGGCAGCGACAGAAACGCGCCCATTCCCAGGACCGAGGCCGCATAGAGCTTGTCGAACCCGATATCGACGGCGAAGGCCAGTTGATGCAGCGCGACCAGAAAGCTGCCCAGCCCGGTAAACATGTAGACCAGCATCAGCAGCCAGAAATGCGGCGTACGCATCGCCTGCCGTACCGTCCATCCATCCCCCGCGGCCGCTTTGCGGGCCGCGGCGGTGCTGGGTTCGGGGTCCGTGCGCCGGAACAGGGCGGCGAGCGGCACAATCAGTGCCGCCATGAATATCCCCTGCCACAGATAGGCCCCGCGCCAGCCAAGCCCACCCACCATCAGCGTGGCAACGGGGGCGGAGAACGCTCGGGCGAATCCGTTCGCGGACTGCACCACGGACACCGCCATGCCGCGATTGCGCACGAAGTACTTCGACAGCAGCGGCACGAACACCACCAATCCCAGGCAGTTCGCGCCCAGGGTCATGATCACGCCGTACAGTACCACCATGTGCCACAACTCGGTCGCATAGGCGCTTGCCACCAGCCCGGCTGCCAGCAACACCCCGCCCATCAGGATCAAACGCCGCGGCCCCAGCCGATCCACCAGGATGCCGACGATCGGCGACGTCCACCCATGCACCAACTGCGACACCGAATAAGCCACCGACACTTCCGCTCGGCTCCAGCCAAAGGCCTCGATAAAGGCGACAAGGAAGACGGTGTAGGCGTGCATGAACCCCGCCCCGACCGAGAAGGTCAGAAAGGCGGCGGCCAGCAGCATCCAGACGCGGCTCGGTGAAAGCGAGGACATGAACCGTTTGTGCCGCGCGCGCGGTGGAAAGGCCAGCGCCCCTCCCCTATCCTGAGCGCCAAACCGGGAGATACGACGATGAAATTCGGCTTCTGCGTCATGGCGAACATCGACGAAATCGGCTTTTTCAGCCACGCCGAATCATTAGGCTACGATGCCGTTTGGGTGGCCGACAGCCAGCATTTGTTCTCCGATGTCTATGCCGTGCTGGCATTGGCCGCGCGTCAGACCAGCCGCATCCACCTCGGCCCCGGAACCGCCATTTGCGGCACGCGCATCCCCCCGGTGCAGGTCGCCGCGATGGCGACGCTGAACCGCCTGGCACCCGGGCGCGTGTTCATGGGCATCGGCACCGGCAACACCGCCATGCGCACCATGGGCCAGAAACCCATGAAAATCGCCGAATTTTCCGAATACCTGCGCGTTCTGGCCGCGCTGCTCCGCGGGGAAACCGTCGATTACACCTTCAACGGCGTCACCAAGCCGATCCGCATGTTGATGCACGAAACCGACTATATGAACCTGCAACCACACATCCCGCTCTATGTCTCCGGCTTCGGCCCGCGCGCGATGGCGCTGGCCGGGGAGCACGGCGACGGGCTGGTCTTCGCCATACCCCCGCGCGGCGTGGCGGTGCCGGAGGCAATGGGCCACGTCCGCCAGGGCGCGGCGCGCGTCGGACGCGACATGGCCGGATTCCGCAACGCTGCCCTGACCAATCTGGCGCTCCTGCAACCCGGAGAGGCCGCGGATTCAGATCGGATCAAGGCCATGGTCGGGCCGAACGTCATGGCCAGCGTCTACTATTTCTACGACACCGTGCACGAGCGCGGGATCGAGCCGCCGCCCTTTCTGCGCCGCCTCTGGAAGCCCTATTGCGCCCTGGTCGAACAAACCAGACCGGAACACCGCCACTTCCGCACGCATGAATTCCATTACACCCGCATGCACCCCGGCGAGGCCGAACTTATCGACGCGCAACTGATCCGCGACACCTGTCTGGTCGGCACCGCCGACGAGTTGATCGACCGTATCCGCGCTTTGGAAGCGGAGGGTCTGCAGGAACTCATGTTCGCCTCCGGCAACACAGCCAAATGGCAAATGGCGGAGGAATTCGCGCGGCTCGTGATGCGCAGGTTGTAAGCGGAACGACCGCGCCGGTTGCTTTCCCGGCGCGGCCCCTTCGGCAGCCTTGGCACCTCGCTTCCCGAACGCTAAACAATCCCCAGACGCGCCCGGAGGGAACCCAACGCATGATCAACAAGATCGTCCAGACCATGGCCGATGCCATGGCGGACATTAAGGACGGCTCCACCGTCCTCGTTTCCGGCTTCGGCTCGGTCGGCCAGCCGAATGTCCTGATCGACGGCCTGATCGAACAGGGTGCCAAGGACCTGACCATCGCCGCCAACAATGCCGGTTCCGGTCATGTCGGTCTGGCGCGCCTGATGGAGTTGGGCCGCGTCCGTCGGATCATCTGCTCCTTCCCCCGCTCGTCCGACCCCGTGGTGTTCGAGACGTTGTATCGCGCCGGTAAGATCGAGCTGGAAATCGTCCCGCAGGGCACCCTGGCCGAACGGATTCGCGCCGCGGGCGCCGGCGTGCCGGCATTTTTCACCGCGACCGGCGTCGGCACCAAGATGGCCGTCGGCAAGGAGCACCGGGAGATCAACGGGCGCACCTATATCCTGGAAGACGCGCTGTTCGGCGATCTGGGTCTGGTGGAAGCCTGGGAGGCCGATCGCTGGGGCAACCTGACCTACAAGCTGGCCGGCCGGAACTTCAACCCCATCGTGGCGATGGCATCGAAGCTGACGGTCGTGCAAACTCAGCATATCCGCGAACTCGGTGATATTCACCCGGATCATATTGTAACCCCCGGCATCTTCGTGGACCGTGTCCTTCACGTTCCCTACGGCGACCCCGGCGGCTTCTGAACCGCATACGAAGGAGACAGAGCGATGTCCGCGACAACCGCCGAATTCAAACCCTTCAGCCGCGTGATGATGGCCCAGAACGTGGCCGCCGATATCCCCGAGGGGTGGTATGTCAACCTCGGGATCGGCATTCCGACCGCGGTTGCCGATCACGTGCCGCTGGATCGGGAAGTGATCTTCCATTCCGAAAACGGCGTGCTGGGCATGGGTCCCGCGCCGGAAAAGGACAAGATCGAGCCGTGGCTGATCAACGCCGGCAAGCAGTATGTCACCCTGCGCGCGGGCGGCAGCATGTGCCACCACGCGGACAGCTTCGCGATGATCCGCGGCGGGCATCTCGACCTCTGCGTCCTCGGCGCGTTCCAGGTCGCCGATAACGGCGATATCGCCAACTGGGCAACGTCTGAAAACGATACGGCCCCGGCCGTGGGCGGCGCGATGGACCTCGCCGCCGGCGCCAAGCGGCTGTGGGTGCTGATGGAGCACACAGCGAAGGACGGCTCCGCCAAACTGGTGTCGAAATGCACCTATCCGCTGACCGCGATGGCGGCGGTGAAGCGCGTTTACACCAACCTTGCGACGGTCGATGTCACCGAACGCGGCTTCGTCGTGCTGAACATGGCGCCGGGCCTGACGTTCGAAAACCTGCAGGCACGGACCGAAGCCAAGCTGCATCTGCCGGCCTGACGCCTACCCCGCGGGGCACGCCATGGCGTGCCCCGCGGCCATCCCCCGACGCAAGCAGCCGGGGCGCCACCGCGCGCCCCGAAGCCTTGACCAACCCCCCGCTCGGCGCGACGATCCGACGATCAATGGAGGAAACCATGACCACCGCTGAAGATCGCGGCGAAAGCCTGCGGATGATTCGCGACAGCGCGACCGGCATCGCGCCGCGAACCAGCGACCTCAAGCGTATCCGTGCCCTTCGCTTCACCGAGCCCGGCTTCGACAAAACCGTCTGGCGCGAAATGTGCGAAATGGGATGGGTCGGATTGCTGGTGGCCGAGGATAACGGCGGCTCCGGGCTGGGCGTGCAGGAATTCTGCGCGCTGACGGAAGAACTCGGCGCGGCGCTGGTCCCCGAACCGCTCATCCCCGCCGCCATGGCCGCTATGCTGCTGCCCGCCGATCACCTGCAAGCCGTTCTGTCCGGCGAGAAAATCGTCCTGCCGGCGTGGCAGGAAAAGCCGCACAGCATCGATACCGTCGGCACCACGCAGTTCGCCGACGGCAAGGTCAGCGGCAAGAAGATCTTCATCCCGATGGCGGCCGGCGCGGACGCGTTTCTGGTCACCGCAGCCAACGGCCTCGCCCTGGTGGAGCGCAATGCCCCCGGCGTGCATCTGGAAATCGCCACCACCCAGGACGGCGGCAATTTCGGGACCCTGACTTTGGATAACGCAGCCGGGGAAGCCATCGCCGGCGACGCCGCCGCCGCCCTCGAAATCGCCACCATGGCCACCAGCGCCTATCTGCTCGGCGTGATGGACCGCGTGTTCGGCATTACCCTGGACTACCTGAAAACCCGCGAGCAGTTCGGTCGCAAGATCGGCTCCTTCCAGGCGCTTCAGCACCGCTCCGCCGATCTCAAGATCCAGGTCTCACTGGCCCGCGCCACCGTCAATGCCGCCGCGGCAACGCAGGATAACAGCGCCGACGCACGCGTGCGCATGGCCGCCGTCTCTCGCGCCAAGGCCCGCGCCTCCGACGCCGCTTCCATCGTCACCCGCGGGTGCATCCAGCTGCATGGCGGCATCGGCTATACGGATGCGGCCGATCCCGGCCTGTTCCTGCGCAAGATGATGGTGCTCGCGCCCGCCTACGGCAACGCGGCACTGCATCGCGCCCGTTTCCGCGACCTGGCGCCGGAAGCCGACGAGGATTGATCTGATGGTCACGGGAACCACCGCAATCGTCGGCCTGATCGGCACGCCCATCCTGCAGGTCAAAATGCCGTCGCTGATGAACCCGTACTTCGCGGAACAGGGCCTGGATTGCGTGCTGATCCCGATGGATATCGGTCAGCACGCCATCGAGTCGTTCGTCGCGACCGTACGCGGCTGGCACAACCTTCTCGGTATCGTCGTCACGGTGCCGTATAAGCAGGTGCTCGCCCCGTATATGGACGGGCTGACGGATCGGGCACGCCGCTTTTCCACCGTCAATGCGTTTCGCCGCGACAAGGACGGCACGTTGCACGGCGACATGTTCGATGGCGTCGGCTTCGTTAACGCGCTGGATGCCAAGGGCGTAGGCCTCGCCGGAAAGCGCGCCGCGGTGATCGGGGCCGGCGGCGTCGCCAGCGCCATCACCAACTCGCTCTGCGAATCCGGCGTCTCCCGACTGCTCATTCAGGACATGGACACCGCGAAGCAGGACCGCCTGATCGCCACCCTGCGCGGCGCGTTCCCCGCGATCGAAATCCGCGCCGGCATTGAGTCGGTCCGCGACCTCGATCTTCTGGTCAACGGAACGCCGGTCGGCATGAACGACGACCCGCGCCTGCCGCTGTCGGCCGATCTTCTGGACACGCTGTCGCCGGACTGCTTCGTCGCCGATGTCGTCACCGCGCCTGCCATGACGCCGTTCCTGCGGCTTGCCCAGCAGCGCGGCTGCGCGATCCAGATCGGCACCGACATGACGGCGCCGCAGATGCTGACGATCGCCCGCTTCCTGCGCGCCGCCCCCTGATCAAGCGTTTCGCCAACACCCAGGACGCATCCGAGATGACCGACACAGACGACCTCGATGCCCTTTCCGACGACGCCTTTCGCCTGGTCGTGCGTCAGTGGATCGCCGAGAACTACCCGCCGGAAATCCGCAATCCGCTGAAGCGACTGCACTGGGAGGAAAGCAAAAGCTGGTACTTCAAGTTGGCCGAAAAAGGCTGGCTCTGTCCGGGCTGGCCGAAAGAGCACGGCGGCATGGGCCTCAGCACCGCTCGGCAGTTGATCATGCAGGACGAGTTCGAGCGGTACGGCTGTGCCCGTTTGATCGACCAGGGCGTGTTGATGATCGGCCCGCTGCTTCTCGCCCACGGTTCCGACGCGCAGCGGCGGGAGTTCCTGCCGAAAATCCTGACCGGCGAGCACATCTGGTGTCAGGGCTACAGTGAACCCAACGCCGGTTCCGACCTTGCATCCCTGCGCACCCGCGCCGAACCGGACGGCGATCATTACGTCATCAACGGCCAGAAAATCTGGACCTCGATGGCGATGGACGCCAACATGATCTACGTGCTGGCGCGCACGTCGAAAACCGGCAAGCAGCAGGAAGGCATCAGCTTCTTCCTTGTGCCGATGGACACGCCCGGCATTACCGTGCGTCCGCTGATGACCCTCGACCTTAACGAGGAGTTCGCCGAAACCTTCTTTGACAACGTCCGCGTGCCCGCCGCCAATCTGGTCGGACTGCCGAACAAGGGCTGGAGCATGGCCAAGGCCCTGCTGGGCTTCGAGCGCATCTATGTCGGCTCTCCCAAACAGGCGTCCTACGCACTGGCGCGGATGCGCGAACTGGCCGAACGCATGGGCGTGTGGGACGACGACGACGTCCGCGCCAAGCATGACCTCCATCGCATGGATATCGCCTCACTGGCGGACCTGTACGAAACCTACCTCGCTCAGGTCCGGCGCGGCGAAGTGCCCGGCCCCGACGTTTCGATGTTGAAGATCTTCCAGACCGAGCTTTATCAGCGCATCACCGAGACGATGCTGGATATCGCCGGAGAGCACGGGGAAGCCATCGAACCGATGGAAGGCAACCGCGCGCTGAACCCCGCGGGCCTGTTTCTGCAAAGCCGGCCTTCGACGATCTATTCCGGGACCAACGAAATCCAGCGCAACATCCTGTCCAAGAACGTGCTGGAAATGCCGAGCTGACCGGCCTCTTTTGTTGAAGAGGCCGGTGCGCGGGGATCAGGCGGCGCGGACGTAGCGACGCGCGAGGATCCGCAGGTGATCGCGGAAATGCGGGCGCAGCTTCGCGGTCCAGGGCGTTTGCGCGGCCGTTTTCCACGCCTCTCCCATCGTCACTTCGGGTGATTCGACGTGGTACAGCGCGGTATAGCGATGCGTGCCGGTCGTATCGCGGAACCGACGCGCGCAGATCGTGCCGGGCACCGCCGACAGCGCCGGAATATGCTCGTTATCGTACCAATCGTTGAATTCCGCGTCGTGCGCGGGATCGACGTTCATCGTGTTCACCAGCAGGCCGCCGGCGCCGGCCTTGGGCACGAAATCGCCGGGGGTCGTCTGTTCCCCGTCGAACCGCAGCAGGCGCTGCGCGATCCGGCCCATGCGCTTGGACCACACCGACAGGTTCTCGTAAGCGATCGCCTTGTAGGGCGCGCTCTGCAACACCGCCAGGCTGTCGAGCTCGTACGTCGCCACCGCATGCTTCGGGTTGGCGACGCTGATCCAGCGCTCGCACACGCCGAAGCCCGGCACGCGCTCCCGCTCCGGCACGTGTTCCAGATCGTACCAGTCGTGAAACTCGTCTTCCTGCGCCTTCGAAAAATCGAACGCGACGATCAACGCCCCGTGTGCCATCTGTTCCTCCATTGGGTACCGACCCCGATCCCCTGTTGCGGACCGGACGGTACATGCGTGGCGAGTATAGCCAACCCCCACGGCACGAACAGAGTCGCCTGGCGCGCCCGCTCCGCCTACAATGGCGTTAAGAACCCCCGACCGAGTCTCCCTGTCCATGCTGCATCTGACCAAACTCGCCGTCGGCGTGCGCGACATCGACCATATCCGCGCGTTACAGGCCGAGCGGGCACGCACCAGCCCGCCGTTGCGGCACCGGACGCGTAATGCGCCGAGGCGTAAGGAAGAAGTGCTGGCCGGCGGGTCGATCTACTGGGTCATCGGAGGGGCCACGATCGCGCGGCAACGTATCCTCGACATCGTCGACGATCAGCGCGAGGACAACTCCGCCTGCACCGGTCTGATCCTTGATCCCGAGATTGTGCCGGTCATCGGCCGCCCGACCAAACCGTTTCAGGGTTGGCGCTATCTGCAACCCGCCGACGCGCCGCCCGACCTGCCGGCGATGGGCGCGGCCGACGGACTCGACTCCCTGCCCCATGCCCTGCGGCGAGAATTGCGCGCGCTCTGCCTGATCTGATCCAGGCGGGATCCAGTCATCGTAAGATTACATTTGCAACAAACATGCAAGCCTCTGTTGCGCGGTGCCCATGATCCGGTGCAAGTGACTCTCGCATCATGAGCCACGTTCACATCATCGGCGCCGGTCTCGCCGGTCTGTCCGCCGCCATTGAGCTGACGGATGCGGGACGCCAGGTCACATTGTATGAGACCGGACCCGCCGCCGGCGGGCGCTGCCGTTCGTACTTCGACAAGGAACTCGACCTTACCATCGACAACGGCAACCATCTGCTGCTGTCGGGCAATCGGTCCGCCTTCGCCTATATCCGCAAGATCGGCGCGCTCGACCTTATGGCCGGGCCCAATCGACCGCTGTTCCCCTTCGCCGACCTGAAGACCGGAGAGCGCTGGTCCGTACGCCCCAACAAGGGCCGCATCCCCTGGTGGGTGTTCAGTAAAGCCCGCCGCGTGCCCGGCACCAAGCTGTCGGATTACCGCGAACTCGCGGCTATTGCCCGGATCAAGGACGACACCGTCGTCGGCGAAAGCATGCGCCGCGGCCGTCTCTACTGGAAGCTGCTCGAACCCCTGTCCATCGCCGCGCTCAACACGCGCCCGCAGGCCGGTCTTGCCCGTCTCCTCGGTGCCGTCATGCGCGAGACCCTGTTGCGCGGCGGCAAGGCGTGCATCCCCAGCTTCCCCGCCGAAGGCTTGTCGGAGGCGCTGATCGATCCGGCCATCAAGCTGCTGACGGAGCGCGGGGCAACCGTCCATTTCAACCGCCGCGTCTCCGCCCTGACCCTGTCCAACGACCGCGTCAACGCCATCCATACCGGCGACACCGCCATCCCCATTCCCGCCGGCGACAGCGTCGTGCTCGCCGTGCCGCCCTGGGTCGCCGCCGATCTGCTGCCCGGCCTGGTCGCGCCCGACGCGTTCGAGGCCATCGTCAACCTCCACTTCAAGATCGACGTGGTGCCGGAGGGCGATGTCGCGGAAACCGGCTTTCTGGGCGTCATCGACGGCACGGCGGAGTGGATCTTCATCAAGCCGGGCTATGTCTCCATCACCATCAGCGCCGCCAACGGCATCGTCGACGACCCGTCGCGGGCGATTGCCGCGACCGTCTGGCCCAATGTGCGCGCCGCGCTGAACCTGCCGGGCTCCCCGGACGCGGCCCTGCCGCCGTTTCGTGTCATCAAGGAAAAGCGCGCGACCTTCGCCGCCACCGCGGTGCAGGAACTGCGCCGTCCGCCGGCGCGCACGGACTGGCTGAACCTTGCCTTGGCCGGGGATTGGACACGCACCGGCTTGCCCGCGACGATCGAAGGTGCGATCAGGTCCGGAGTAACCGCCGCGAAGGCGATCCTTTCCGCCTGACGCGACGCACACGATCGACGGACATGAACGCAAACGCCTCTCTCGCCCCCGCTTTCGCCGATGAAGTCCTGCAACGCTCCGTCACCGCCGCGGCCGACGCGCTGACGCGCCTGCGCAAGCCGGACGGTCATTGGGTGTTCGAACTCGAAGCCGACGCCACGATCCCCGCCGAATACGTCCTGCTCGAACACTTCCTCGACCGTATCGACGCGCCGTTGCAGGCGAAGATCGGCGTCTATCTGCGCTCCATCCAGGGGGAGCACGGGGGCTGGCCGCTGTTCCATGACGGGGCGTTCAACCTGTCGGCCACCGTCAAGGCCTACTTCGCGCTGAAGGCGATCGGCGACGATCCGGACGCGCCGCATATGCGCAGGGCGCGCGAGGCAACGCTCGCGGCCGGCGGGGCGGAACGGGCCAACGTCTTCACCCGTGCCCAACTCGCCTTGTTCGGCCAGGTCCCCTGGCGCGCGGTGCCGGTCATGCCGATCGAGATCATGCACCTGCCGCTATGGTTTCCGTTCCACCTGTCCAAGGTTTCGTACTGGTCGCGCACCGTCATCGTTCCGCTGCTGGTGCTGATGGCGAAGCGCCCGATTGCCCGCAATCCCCGCAACATCCGCATCGACGAGTTGTTCCGCACCCCGCCGGATCAGGTGCGCGACTACATCCGCGGCCCCTTCCCGTCGGCCTGGGGCCGGTTCTTCAAGGTCGTCGATTCCGTCCTGCGCCGCCTTGAACCCCTGTTCCCCGCCCGCGCCCGCCAAAGCGCCGTCGACAAGGCCGTGGCCTTCGTCGGCGAACGCCTGAACGGGGATGACGGTCTGGGCGGCATTTACCCCGCCATCGCCAACAGCGTCATGATGTACGACGTGTTGGGCCATGCCCCCGACCACCCCGACGCCGCCATCGCCTGGGCCGCCGTGCGCAAGCTGTTGGTCGTGACGGAGGACCGCGCCTATTGCCAGCCCTGCCTGTCCCCGGTCTGGGACACCGGCCTCGCCGGGCATGCGATGGCGGAGGCCGGGGTCGATGTCGCCGAACCCTGCGCCTGGCTGATGGGCAAGCACGTGACCGAGCGCTCGGGAGACTGGGCCGTGCGCCGCCCCGACCTGCGTCCGGGCGGCTGGGCGTTCCAGTACGAGAACCCGCACTACCCGGACGTGGACGACACCGCCGTCGTCGGTATGTTATTACACCGTAATGGAGACCCCGCCCACGCCGACGCGATCGCCCGCGCGCGCGAATGGATCGTCGGCATGCAATCGTCCGGCGGCGGCAGGCTCGACGGCGGTTGGGGCGCGTTCGAGCCTGAAAACACGCACCTTTATCTGAACCACATCCCCTTTGCCGACCACGGCGCGTTGTTGGATCCACCGACCTCGGATGTTACCGCCCGCTGCGTGTCGTTCCTTGCGCAGATCGGCATGGCGGCGGACGACCCGGTGATGGCGCGCGCGCTGGCCTTCCTGCGGCGGGAGCAGGAACCCACCGGTGCGTGGTTCGGCCGTTGGGGCACGAATTATATCTACGGCACCTGGTCTGTGCTGTGCGCGTTGAACGCCGTCGGCGTCCCCCCCACCGACCCCGCGGTGGCGCGCGCGGTGGCGTGGCTGGCATCGGTGCAGCGCCCCGACGGCGGTTGGGGCGAGGACGAGGAATCCTACGCCGACGCTCCGCCGGGAGAGTACAAGGTCAGCACGCCGAGCCAGACGGCTTGGGCTGTTTTGGGGCTGATGGCGGCGGGGGCGGCGGATCACCCGGCCGTCGCGCGCGGCATCGCCTGGCTGACCGGCCGGCAGCGCCCGGACGGGGAATGGATCGAGAAGCCTTACACCGCCGTTGGGTTCCCCAAGGTTTTCTACCTGCGTTACCACGGGTATCGGCTGTATTTCCCTCTGCTGGCCGTGGCGCGCTATCGGAACCTGATGCGCGGCAACACGAAGGCGGTCGGCTACGGGTTCTGAGCCGGTAGGCTCTGATGGCGGCGGTTGGGCGGGTGTGCCGAAGGCTTGGCCGGTCATGGGCGATCGTTCCCGCGGTTTGGTCGGGTTCTCAGGGCGCAAGGGGTTTTTCCGTCGGATTGGTGGGCGAGCGCTTGGCTCCGTGGAACTTCGGTGCGCCCCAAAGCGCCTGCGTTCGGCACCGGGCGGCGGGGTGTTCTCTGGCTGCATGGGGTCTTTGTTGTCGGATTTCCTGGCCGCGCGGCTCCGGCGGGGGCGGGTTGGGCGACATTGTTTGTTGGGGCGTTGCACGGAGTGGGCGCGGCGTTTCTCGGAGCCTGCTGGGCGGGCAGCGGTGCGCTCAGGGTGCATGGGGTGCTTCCGTCGGATTGGTGGGCGAGCGCTTGGTTCCGTGGAACTCCGTGTGAACACCGTGTAACTCCCAGCAAACCAAAGCACCTGCGTTCGCCACCGGGCGGTGGGGTGTTCTCTGGGCGTATGGGGGGTCTTTGTTGTCGGGTTTCCTGTCCACGCGGCTCCGGCGGGGGTGGGTTGGGTGACATTGTTTGCTGGGGAGTTGCACGGAGTGGGCGCGGAGTTTCTCGGAGCCTGCTGGGCGGGCGGCGGTGCGCTCAGGGTGCATGGGGTGCTTCCGTCGGATTGTTGGGCAATCGCTTGCCTCCGTGGAACTTCGGTGCGCCCCGAAGCGCCTGCGTTCGGCACCGGGCGTTGGGGTGTTCTCTGGGCGTATGGGGTCTTTGTTGTCGGATTTCCGATCCACGCGGCTCCGGCGGGGGCGGGTTGGGCGACATTGGTTGCTGGGGAGTTGCTCGGAGTTGGCGCGGCGTTTCTCGGAGCCTGCTGGACACGCAGAGGTGCGCTCAGGGTGCATGGGGTGCTTCCGTCGGATTGGTGGGTGAGCGCTTGGCTCCGCGGAACTCCGTGTGAACACCGTGTAACTCCCAGCAATCCAAAGCGCCTGCGTTTGGCACCGGGCGGTGGGGTGTTCTCTGGGTGCATGGGGTCTTTGTTGTCGGATTTCCTGGCCACGCGGCTCCGGCGGGGGCGGGTTGGGCGACATTGTTTGCTGGGGAGTTCCACGGAGTGGGCGCGGAGTTTCTCGGAGCCTGCTGGACGGGCAGCGGTGCGCTCAGGGTGCATGGGGTGCTTCCGTCGGATTCGTGTTCCGCGCGGGGGTGAGCGCTTGGCTCCGCGGAATGCCGAGCAAACAGGGTGCGACGCCGCGCATGGCGAAGCGCCTGCGCTCGGTATCGGGCGCTGGGGTGTTGCCTCGGGTCCGAAAGCCGCGCGCTCCGTGGGTTGGGTGGCGGCGCGGCTGGGGCCTCGGCTTTGGCGGTTCCTCTGGGCGCATAGGGTCTTGTCGCGCGATCCGGCCTCGGGCGCGGGACTGGCGGCGGCGCATGCCCAGCCGTCGCTTGCCGGCTGTCGCGGTGTAACGGGGGACGCTGAGTCCTGTGTCGATCTACGGCCATCCGACCGTACTACGCATTTCCGGACTCCGCGCCAATCGTAACGTGCGGGTCGGCGCCGCCTTGTCGCGCGGTTCGGGCGGGAAGCCCGATGCGATCGCCTCCCGTTGCTCTTTTCCCCGGTCGGGAAGCATGGTCAATTCCCTGCCCCGACGGGTGCTCGGCCTGAGACGCCCAGGGTAAGGAGAAAACACCATGTACAGCCATCTCACGATCGGGAGCAACGATATCCCCCGGTCCAAAGCCTTCTACGACGCCCTGATGGCCACGTTGGGCGGCAAGCCCGGCACCGTCGATCAGCGCGGCTGGGTCATCTATTCGCATAATGGGGGGCTGCTGATCGTACTGCCGCCGATCGACGGCAAGCCGGCCACGCATGCCAATGGCGGCACCATCGGCTTTAAGATGGACAGCGCGGAACAGACCAAGGCGTGGCACGACGCGGGCGTCGCCAATGGCGGCACTTCGATCGAGGAACCGCCGGGCGTGCGCCCCAGCGGCCTGTTCCTGGCCTATCTGCGCGATCCCGACGGCAACAAGCTGTGCGGCCTGTATCGCGCGCCGAAGGCCTGATCAGACTGCGTCAGGGCTGCCGGTTACGGCGGCCCTGATTGGCGGGCCGCCTTGCGTGCAGGTGGCCGCGATCAGCGCATCCATCACATCCAACGCCGTCGTTTGGATCCGGTCGCCCAGTGTGAAGCGATGCCCACGTGGGAATCGTTCGATCTTAGGTGTCAGCCACGCCAGAAATTCGAACATCAGTTCCAAGGCCGGCCCGGTCTGCCGCGCGTTGTCCGCCCTGTGGGTTGTGTCTACCGAGTCGCTCATGCGCTATATATAGCAAAATGCGCGCTGCGCGCCAAAGGGAGGCAAGCCCCCCTTTGGATACAACCCAAAAGGTAAGGAGGCTAGGACGTAGGGGGCAATTTAGGTTCTGACAACGCGGAAACCAGCCCAGGGACCAAGCCCGTTGAGGTTGTGGGCGCCGCTGTTGCCGCGGTCGCCCGCGCGGATGATCCTCGGGCTGCTGACCCAGGAACCGCCGCGCGCAACCCGCAAAGCGGTCTTATCGCTGGAAGCCCAATTGGACCCATCCGTCGGCGCGCCAACATAGTTCGGATGCCACGGGTCGGCGCACCATTCCCAGACATTGCCGAGCATGTCGTGCAGGCCGAACGGGTTCGGACTCCGGCCATCGACCGGCGCTGTATCACGGCCGCGATGAACGTAGTCCTTGGCCCCCGCCTCATACGCGTCGCCCCAGAATCGCGCCGTCTGCGTCCGCGCCCGCGCCGCGTATTCCCATTCAGCCTCGCTTGGCAGCCGGTAGGTATGCCCGGTCTTCCGGCTGAGCCACGCCACATAGGCAAAGGCGTCTTCCAGTCGGACATTGACCACCGGGTCTCGATCGGTCTGCGCGAACCCAGGCGCCCGCCATTTACCGCCATCAAAGTCATAGCGGTCATCGGTCACGAAAGCAGCATATTCGCCGCGCGTCACCGGATAGCGCCCCATCCAGAACGGCTTCGCGATCGTCACGTCGTGCAGCGGGCGCGCATCGTCGTCGTCGGTTTTCTCCCGCGCGCTTTCTTCCTCCGGCACGCCCATCGTGAAGGTTCCGGCGGGGATCAGGACGAGTTCGGGGTAATCGGGCCCGTCGCAATGGATCGTGCCGGGGGTTGGGCGGCTGTGCCGCTTGATCCTTGCCCTGACGATGGTCCCAACGCCGCGGACGGCCCGATCGACCACCTTCACCATGCGCCGTGTCGCGGCGCGCACCCCCGCCGATGCGCCGCTGCCCCAATCGCGAATGGTCGCGGAGAAATCGCCGGTCAGATCGGCCATCGCCAGCGTGGGCCGAGCGATGGGGGCAAAGTCGGAGCCACCGCCCCGCGCCGCCGCCAGTTGCACGTCGGTCATCGCCAGTTGCGGTTCCATGGCTTTGGCGTAGCCCTGCACGATCTCCGGCTGCGTCTCGATCGCCGCCGGTTCGTCCTTCGCCTGAACCAGCAAACCCAATTCCCGCCGGATCGCGGCGACCCGTTCCGCGAAAGCACGCAGTTGGTGGTCATTGTCGGCCGGAGTCAGCCTGATCGACGGTGTGTGGTGGATGGCGGGGCCGAACCCCAACGTCCGCGCCGCTCGCTCTGCCTGCCGGGCGGATCGGTCCAACAGACTCATGGAGCCGGTCAGCAGACGGATGGCTTCGGTCGCGCCGTCGTCCGGCGGCGGCGCTTCAAGCCAGAGTTCCGCCGCTTCCCGCAAGCCGGTCAGCAGGCCGAATATCTCGTAGCCCAACGATACCTCGCTTGCCGCCCGCATGGCCTCGCCCAGAGTCACCAGCCGTTCGGCCATGACGCGATGCGGGGTGTCTTCATTGATCAGCGCCCGCACGCGCTGCATCTCGCCGAGTTCCCGCACGATCCGTTCGATCGCCTGATCCAGTTCGATCTCGGCTTGCCGCCCGGGGGGAATGGGGATGGATTGGGACATGGCTGTTCCGATGGGTCAGCAGATTTCGTCGGCGGGGCCGTAGTAGCGCGCGATCTGGGCCTCGATCTCCTGTTCCGCCTGATGGCAGGCGTCGTCCAACGATGGCCATTTCACCAGAGGCTTGAGTTCGCCGTTACACAAGGGCACCCATTGGCGTTTGAAGAAATAGGTGCGCCGATCGCTGGGCGACAGCCAAACGGGTACGATCAGTGTGTTGGGATTGTCGGTGTAGCGCTGCCGGATTGCCGGTAGCTCCTTGCGAACGATGAATTTGCTGGCGACGGCGGCGGAACTCACCGCCAGCAGGATAACGTCGGCACGCCCGATCGCCTCGAGAATCTGCTTCTCCCACTCGTCCCCAGCGCCGATATCGCTTTCGTCGCACCAGAAGTTGAAGCCGTGCAAAAGTTCGATCGCCGACAGATGCTCCCGCAGTTTCCACACGATCTCGCGATCCTTGCGGGCATAGCAAATAAAGCCGTGTTGCGGGCGTTGCGCCTGCGCGATCATGGATGCGGGCTTCCGGGCTAAGTTCCTGGCGACACCGTCCAAAGCTACAGGGCGGCTCCACCGCCGTCAAAGCCGTTTGATATTCTTCTGTTCCAATTACGCCACCCGGAAACTCACTTCGGCCCGATCCCATCCCGGGCAATCGCCGCGTTGATCACCGCCCGGTCGAACACGCCGCAGGGGCTGTCGGCGCCGGGCAGGAAGCGGCGGAAGACCGCGAAGCGTTCCTGGCTGACGGCGTATAAACGCCGCAACTCCCGGATCGGATCGGGGTGATCGTCGGCGCGGATATCCAGGTCGGGATAGGGATCGCGAGTCGCCACCTTCAGCGCCGCCGACTGCTTGCCGCGCGCGTCGCCGCCCGCGGCTTCCCCGGCTTCCAGCGCCGTCAGCAACCGTTCGGTCAGGGTCCCGCAAGCCGCCTCGAACGCCGCCAGGGTGCGTTCCACCACCGCGGGGCCGGCCAGCATGTTGCCGGCGACGGATACGTCGACGCCGCGCACCGACCCGCACCAGGACACGCAGCCATTGCCGGTCGTCGCCGCGATCCGGCCGCCGGCGTCCAGAATATGCACCTGCCGATGCGCCGCCCCTGCGTCCTCCGCCAGCAAATCGGCGATGACGTCGGCCGGCGCCTCCCCGGCCCGCAGGCGCGGCATCCCGCGCACCGCGATCATCGGATTGATCAGCGCCTGGGTGGCCAGCGCCGCCACGCCGCCCTCCACATGGATCGCCAGCGCCCCCACGGCGAAAAAGCGGGTCGCGACCGCCGCGCCCAGGGCGCCCGTCGCGGGATCGCGTGCCAGAATGGACCAGGTCATGCACAGCCTCCATTGCCTGGCGGACTGTTCACCCGCGCGCGACTCGCCGCAAGACGCTATCGTCGCCGCATGCAACCCAGTCGCCCCATAGAGACCGATATCGTGCTCCTCGGCGCCGGCCATGCGCATGTGGAGGTGTTGCGCCGCTTCGCCCTGAAGCCCGAACCCGGCGTTCGCCTGACCTTGATCGCGCGAGAGCCGGAGACTCCGTATTCCGGCATGCTGCCCGGGCTGATCCGGGGGGAATACAGCCACGCCGCCATTCATATCGACCTGGCCCCCCTCGCCGCCGCCGCGCGCGCTCGGCTGATCCTGGGGGAAGCGACGGCGATCGACACGGCGGAGCGCGTGGTCACGGTGCCGGGGCGCCCGGGGATCGGCTACGATCTGCTGTCGATCGATATCGGCGGGGTGCCGGCGATGCCCGATGATACCGGCGTGCCGGTCAAGCCCATCGGGCGGTTCCTGCACCGGTTGGACCGGCTGAACGAAGACCTGCCGCATGGCGCGCGCATCGCCATCGTCGGCGGCGGGCCGGCGGGGGCCGAACTGGCGCTGGCCCTGGCGCACCGGTTCGCCGAACGCTTCCAACCGATCCTGGTCTGTTCATCCTCCGACCCCATTCCCGCCGCGCCCGCCCGTGCTCGGCGTATCGTCCGCGCGGCCCTGGCGGAGGCCGGAGTGGAACTGGTGTGCGGCGTAACGGCCGGGGGCATCGACGAGGGTCGTCTGCCGCTGTCGGACGGCAGTTTTCTGGAGGTGGAGGCCGCGCTGTGGGCCACCGGCGTCGTGGGCCCCGCTCTGCTGGCCGCGTCCGGGCTGACCTGCGACGACAACGGCTGCATCCGCGTCGATGCCACGCTGCGCGCGATCGGCGACGATCGGGTTTTCGCCGCCGGCGACTGCGCGACGATCCAGGGGGCGGAACGGCCAAAGGCCGGGGTCTGGGCCGTCCGCGCCGGCGCGCATCTGGCCGATAATCTGCGCCGCGTGGCGTTGGGAGGCTCCCCGCACCCGTGGCGTCCGCAGCGGGAGGCGTTGGTGATCCTTGGCCTGGGCGGCGGGCGGGCGGTGGCCTGGCGCAATGGGCTGACGGTTTCCGGCGCGTTGATCCAGCGGTGGAAGGATCGCATCGATCGCCGCTGGATGGCGATGTACACGACGATGCGGATGCCGAGCGATCCCGCGGAGCCGATGCGGTGCGGGGGATGTGGCGCGAAGGTGGGGGCAGAGGTGTTGGCGGGCGCGCTGGCCGGCCTCGACGGCACGCGGTCGCCCGATCTGCTGATCGGGTTGGACGCGCCGGATGACGCCGCGGTGCTGCGCCCGCCACCGGGTAAGCTGCTGGTGCAGTCGGTCGATCACTTCCGGGCGTTCATCGACGATCCCTATGTGTTCGGGCAGATCGCCGCCGCGCATGCGTTGTCAGACCTGCACGCGATGGGGGCGCGTCCGTGGACGGCGCTTGCCGTGGCGTCCGTTCCCTATGCGTCCGGCGCGAAGATGCGGGCCGATCTGCGGGCGCTGCTGCAAGGCGCGACGGAGGTACTCAGCGCCGACGGATGCGCCCTGGTCGGCGGGCACTCGTCCGAAGCGTCGGAAATCGCGCTTGGGTTTGCGGTTACCGGGTTGGCCGAACAGCAGCAGGTGCTGAGGAAAGGGGGGCTGCGGGCGGGGCAGGTGTTGATCCTGACGAAGCCTCTGGGCACCGGTATTCTGCTGGCCGGGCACATGCGCGGGCTGACTCGCGCCGCCTGGCTGATGGCGGCCATCGCGCAGATGCGGATGACCAATGCCGCCGCCGCGCGCATCCTGATGGGGCATAATGCCGCCGCCTGCACCGATGTCACGGGCTTCGGGCTTGCCGGGCACCTGACGGAGATGCTGACCGCGTCTCACGTCGCCGCCGAACTTTGGCCGGAGGCGATCCCCGTTCTGCCGGGCGCGCGGGAACTGGCGGAACAGGGGGTGGAAAGCTCGCTGGCCCCCGACAATGCCCGCGCGCTGGCCGGGATGGGCCGCGACGCGCTGACGGCTGTTTTGATCGACCCACAGACATCCGGCGGGCTGCTGGCCGGGGTGTCCGCCGGCCGAGCGGATCACTGCCTGATTGCTCTGCGGGAGGCCGGGATGACCGCCGCCGCGATCGGCGTGGTGGAGGCTCGCCCCGACGGTGCCGCGGCGATCAGGCTGCGTCTGGTGCCGGAGGACGCTACCCCCGGCCGGTGAGCCGATCGACCAGACGGCGCGGCCAGGCTGTCATGCGCCAGAAGGTGCTGACGCGCATGGCGTTCAGGTGGATTTCCGCCTGCTCCGCCCGATGTTCCGTCGCGCGCAGGGACTGGCGCAGGGTTTCGGCCTCCGCCGCGATCCGCGCACGCTCCGCCTTTGCATCGACCGGCGGCCAGGGCAGCAGGGTGTCGCGGCCGATGCGGCGCAGTTCCAGTTCGAATGTTCGGCGATCGGGGGGCGTGGAAGCAGGGTGGCGCGTGGCGATGGGACCGCCGGAGGGTGTCAGGACGATCACCAACTCCTCCTCCGCCAAGCCGTCGTGCGCCAGCCTGTCGCGCAGGGCGGCGCCGATCGGGCCCGCGTCGGGTTCGCCCAGCGCGCGGGCGGTGGCCTCCGGCTCCAACCCCCAGGGGAAGGTTTCCAGCGCGGCCAGGTCGTAGCCGGCGGCGGTGGCGAGGCATCCGGCGCTGTGCGGGGACAGGTAGTTGATGTGCTCGGGGTAGGCGAACCAGATGTATCGGTCGAAGCCGTAGGCGGAGGGAAACAGCGCCGTCGCGTTGGGCACGCAGAGGATGGCGATGGAGTCAGGCGCCAGCAGCGCGGACAAGGATCGCAGATAGCCGACGGGGTCGGGCATGTGTTCAAGGACGTGGTAGCCATAGACGACGTTCGGTCGCCGATCCGTGCGGCGCAGAAACGTCAGGTCGTCTTCGGCATGGATCGCGGTGTTGCCGATTTCGCGACCGCGCGCGATGGCCTGGGCGTTCAGGTCGGTGCCGGTCGTGTCGTATCCCAGCCGGTTCAAGGCATCGACCGTGCCGCCGAAGGCGCAGCCGATCTCGTGATAGGCATGCGACGCGCCGAAGCCGAACCGCGCCGCGATCTCCACGATGCGCGCTGCTCTTCTGTCGGTTTTGGAGGCCGCGTAATCGTCGTCCGGGTTGTACCAGGACGCGGCCATCGCCGGGTATGCGCCGTTGTAGTGGCGTTCCAGTTCGGCCGCGGGGGGAGCCTCGAAGAACACATGCCCGCATTCGTCGCAGCGACGGGCGTTGTGGCGCGCACCGTTGAAATCGCGCGATTGCGGCGATCGCCCTTGCAGCAAGGTCGATCCCGCGGCGTTGTCCAGAAACCGGCAGCGCCCCGTGCCGGTCATTTTCGGGTCGCCGGTTTGGCGAACACCGCTTTCAGATCGATCGCGCCCGCCATCGCCAGGTATCCGGCGCGATTGGGATGCAGCTTATCCCCCGGCCCCCCAATGCTCGAATTCGGCTGGTGCTCGGCTTTTAGTTCGCCGGTCTTGGGATCGAGCGTCGGCGTATCGAAATCGATCGTGCCGTCGAAGATGCCCGAAGATTTGATGAAGCTGTTGTAGGCCTGTCGCTTTGCCTCGATCGCCGGGGTGCCGTGCGTGCCGTTGGCGCTGTTCAGCGACGGAGTCAGCGTGGCCATGAAGATGCGCACGCCGGGGATGGCGGCGCGCAGGCGCTTCACGCCCTCGCGGACGCCGTCGGTCACGGCTTCGACGGTTTCTCCGCCCGTGCCGAAGTCGTTGATGCCTTCCAGCCACAGGACGTGGGAGACATTGGGCAGATCGATCACGTCGCGCTTCAGGCGATCCAACGCCGACGGCCCGCCGGGCACCGGCTTGGCGGCATAATCCTTCGGCCCGACGACGCGGTTGCCGCCGATCCCCTGATTGACCACGCTGTAACGATTGCCAAGCTCGGCGTGCACCCGACGCCCGAAGATGTCCGGCCAGCGGTCGTCGCCGTTGATCGTCGATCCCGTGCCGTCGGTGATTGAATCCCCGAACGTTACGACCGTGCTCGCGCCCGGCACGACCATATCGACGGCGTCGAGGAAGAACCAAGACGTGGTGGTGAAGGGAAAGGATGCCTCCGCTTCCTCCGCCCCCAAGGCACCGCTGCGCGGGGCGGAGAGGTAGGAAGTCGCCAGCGCCTTGGCGTGCCAGGTCATCGGCCCGGATTCACCCGCCACATGCACGCTGACGGCGAGCTTGCGGTTGGCCAGCATCGGATCGCCCGGGCGCTTCACCCAGGGCAAGAGCACGGCGTCGCTGAGCACCATGGCGCCCGGTGCGACGGTGACGGCGGCCTTGCCGCCGAAGGTCACTTTCTGGTTGGTCGCCGGCACCAGCGCGCTGCCGCTGCTCTGCAAGCCGATGAACGCGCCGTCAAAGGTCACGGGTTTGGACCCGAAGGCATTCGACAGCCGGATGCGCGCGTGCTTGCCCCAGATGTCCGGGCGCACGATCAGGCGAAAGGTCTGATCGACGGCCCCGGTTTCGGGCGACGGCAGGGCGAATTTCAGTTCGGGCTGCGCGGTCGGGTTGCCGACCGGGTACGGGCCGTGCGCGGATGCCGTCCAGGCCGATACCCAATGCGGTTTTGGTTCTGCCTGCGCGACGGCCATGCCCAGTAACGGTATTGCGGCAAACATCGCCGCCATCTGCATGAAACCCATGATGTCCCCCCATGCGTGTTGAGCGTGAGGCTACAGGTCGGTGCCCCCGGCGGGAAGGGCACCAATGCCTCGCGTCGCGAGGGTCAGCGGGCGACCAACCGCGCCAGCACAGCCTCCGCCGTTTCCCCCCGCGCACGCAGATCGCGCAGCGTCGCGGCATGATCGCGCTTGGCCAGCCGTCGCCCTGTCGCATCGGTCAGCAGCGGGTGATGCGCATAGACCGGCGTCGCCCAGCCCATCAACGCCTGGATCAGCCGATGCAGATGCGTCGCGGGCTTCAAATCCACGCCGCGAGTCACCAGCGTCACCCCTTGCAGCGCATCGTCATGCGTCACGCAGAGGTGGTAACTCGCCGGAGCATCCTTGCGCGCCACCACGGCATCGCCGAACCCGGCGGGATCGCAGCGGATAACCCCCTCCCCTTCCTCGTGGAAGGTCAGCCCGTCGCCGACCTCGGCCATCGCGCGCGCCATGTCCAGGCGCAGCGCGTAACGCTCCCCGCCGGCGATCCGATCCTCCCGCTCCGCCAGGGACAGGCGACGGCAAAGGCCGGGGTAGAGCGGAGAGCCGTCCGGCGCGTGCGGGGCGGCGACGGAACCCGCGACCTCCCGCGCGATATCGGCGCGGGTGCAGAAGCAGGGGTAAACCAGCCCGCGCCCCGCCAGATCGTCCAGCACCGCGCGGTAGTCCGCGGTATGCGCCGACTGCACCCGGATCGGGCCGTCCCAATGCAAACCAAGCCAGGCCAAATCCTCCGCGATCGCCGCGGCGAACTCCGGTCGGCAGCGGCCGGGGTCGATATCCTCCAACCGCAGCAGAAACCGCCCGCCGTTCGCCCGCGCCCGTCGCCAGGCGGTCAGAGCGGAGAAGGCGTGGCCCAGATGCAGATAGCCGGTTGGGCTGGGCGCGAAGCGGGTGGTCGGAATGGACATGGGATAGACCACAGAGTACCGAGAAATGCGGGAATAAGGGAGAGTGCGTCGTGACCGATACGCTACAGGCGATCTACTGGGGCCCAGCCTCCAAAGCCACACCGAAACAGCTTGTGGTCATGTGCCACGGCCTGGGCGCCGACGCCGACGACCTGATCGATATCGCGCCGTCCTGGGGCGAGGTCCTCCCCGATGCCCTGTTTGCCTCCGTCAACGCGCCGGAGACGCATTTCTCCGGTTTCGGGCGGCAATGGTGGGCGGTGTCGGATCGCCGGCCGGAGGTCATGGAAGGCGGCGCGCGGGCCGCGGCGGCGCATCTGAACGGCTGGCTCGACACCGAACTGGCGCGCCTGGGCCTGCCGCCCGACGCCTATGCGCTGATGGGGTTCAGCCAGGGCGCGATGACCGTGCTGTTCACCGGCCTGCGCCGCCCGATCGGCCCGCGCGCCATCCTCGCCTTTTCCGGCGCGCTGATCGCCCCGGCCACCCTGGCCGCGGAAATCCGCAACAATGCCCCGGTCCTGCTGGTACACGGCGAAGCCGACGGCTCGGTTCCCGTGACCCGCTCGCACGAGGCCGAATCGGTCCTGCTTGGTCTCGGCGTCCCGGTAGAGACATCGTACACGCCCCGACTCGGGCACGGGATCGACGATTCCGGCATCGCTTTGGCCGGTGTGACGCTCGCCAAGGCGTTTGGCGGCGTCGATCGATGACCAAACGATGAAACAGCCGCCTCGTCTCAGGGGCGGCGGTTGCGGCGCGAGGGAGGCTCTGTCATAAAAACCGGGTAATTTCGGCGACGCAGATCATCTGGCGGTCCGACGAAGATTGGCCGCCACGGGATCGCGCACCGCTGTAAAGGGGGTCGCGCTTGCCTGACGGCGGTTTGCATTTTCCCGCATTGGTTTTGAACGCGGACTTTCGTCCGCTGTCATACTTTCCGCTATCGACCTGGTCCTGGCAGGACGCGGTCAAGGCGGTGTTCATGGACCGGGTCTCGGTGCTGAGCGAATATGACAGCGAAGTGCGATCCCCCAGTATCACCATGCGTCTCCCCAGCGTCATCGCCCTTAAAGACTACATTCCATCCGCTCGGCGTCCCGCATTTACTCGCTTCAACGTCTTTTTGCGCGATGCTTTCCATTGTCAATACTGTGCGACACGCTTCCCGACCCCGGATTTGACTTTTGACCACGTTATTCCGCGCAGCCGCGGCGGGCGCACGACCTGGGAAAACGTCGTCACCGCCTGCGGCGGATGCAATCTGCGCAAGGGATCGTTCTTACCGCGTGAAATCCGGATGTTCCCGCGCCAGACGCCGCGTCAGCCGACGACCTGGGAATTGCAGGATAACGGGCGCGCCTTCCCGCCGAACTATCTGCATGAAAGCTGGCGGGATTATTTGTACTGGGACAGCGAGTTGGAGAGTTAGCGGGCCGCGTTATCGGTTTTGACAGGCGGCGCGGGACGAGGCGTACCGTCGAGTTCAACCCGTCGATGAGGCGGCCCGGTCGGCGATCGCGGCGATCTCGACCTGGGCGTCGATATGGTCGGCGTAGGCACGCAGAGCTTCAGTCACGTAAGCCGCCTCGGACAGCGCGCGCCCAGCGGCGACCTGACGGTCGATGATCTGTTGCAACTGGTCCGGAATATGAACTGCACCCATGGTCCCTCCGATCATGCTCGGCATACGGAGGTGGTCCCACTAAATCTTCTCGCTCAACGCAATCGCCACGCGGCAGCCGGCCTTGATCGCGCCGCTCAGCAGTCGATAACCGGGGGCCTGTTCGGCGCCGTGTTCCAACCCGATGGCGCGATGTTCGGCTTCTTCCGCCCGGAACGCCGTCAGCGTGCTTCGCAATTCGGATTCAGACTCGGGCAGCGCGTCGATCTGCGCGCCGTAATGGGCGTCGATCGCTTCCTCGACCGCGACGGTGCAGGCCATGGCGGCCTTTTCGCCCATGACGGCGGTCACGGCGCCCAACGCAAAGCCCGCGAGGTGCCAGAACGGCAGCAAGGCCGTCGGGCGCACGCGGCGGTCGGCGATCAGTGTCTTGAAGGTGTCGAGGTGGACCTGTTCCTGATCGCGCATGTGGCGGATCAGATCGCCTTTGTCGCCGCGCCCCAGCACCGCAAGCTGCCCGGCGTAAATGCGCGCCGCGCCGTATTCTCCGGCATGATCGACGCGGATCATCCGCTGTGTCGTGCCGGCTTCCGAGGGATCGCCGGGTAAGGTTCGGGTCATGAACGTTTGGTTCCCTGACGCAGGAAAAGGCCGAGCAGGATGGAGAGGGTAAGGGCGAAGAGGAGATTCAGGCCCGCCATGGAAATCGGCAGAAACGGTATCAGATAGGTCGGCTCATCGCAGGGCTTGGCAGGCCGAGCGGGCATGGTGGCGAGGATCTGGGCGATGGAGCCGCGGCGGAAGCGTGGTGCGGCGCATTCCTGCAACGGGCTTTCCCACCAGGTGAACTCCACCCCGACATGCACGACGGATATGGCGACGTCGGCCAGCAGCGTCGCGAGCAGGGCCATCAGCAAGGGACGCGCGATCCTTGGCGGCGCGACGGCGGCCATCAGACCCAGCACGATGGCGATGCGGTAGGGCCAGCGCGCGAGCAGGCACAAGGCGCAGGGCACCAGACCGCCCCAATACTCGGTGGCGAAGGCCAAGCTCAGGGCCGCCGCGGACAGGGCGGCACAGAGCAAGGCGACCATTCGAAGCGAGAGCGAGCGCATGTCCGCGATGTGCGCCCGGTTACGGGCCGGCGCAAGGGGCAGGGTCCCCGCCGAACGCCCCGATCCGGGGCGGGGCGAGAACCCCGAAGCGCCCTACCCCGCCGCGACGATCTGGGCGATCGCGGTGCCGACGTCCTGGGTGCCGGCCTGTCCGCCCATGTCGCGTGTCTTCGGTCCGTCGTCGCGCAGCAGGGTTTCGATGGCCTCGACGATCGCAGCACCGGCGGCATTCTCGCCGAGGTGGTTCAGCATCAGCGCCGCCGACCAGACCTGCCCGATCGGATTACAGATGAACCGCCCGGCGATATCGGGCGCGGAGCCGTGCACGGGTTCGAACATCGAGGGGAATACGCGTTCCGGGTTGATGTTGGCGGAGGCCGCGATGCCGATCGATCCCGCCAGGGCCGGTCCGAGGTCGGAGAGGATGTCGCCGAACAGGTTGGAGCCGACAACGACGTCGAACCAATCGGGGTGCTGGACGAAATGCGCGCACAGAATGTCGATGTGGTACTGGTCGGTACGGATGCCCGGATAGGCTTTCGCCATCTCCGCGAAGCGTTCGTCCCAGTACGGCATGGTGTGAATGATGCCGTTCGACTTGGTGGCGGAGGTGACGTGCTTCTTTTCCCGCGTCATCGCGAGTTCGAAGGCATATTTCAGGATCCGGTCGGTTCCCTTGCGGGTCAGGATGCTTTGTTGGGAGACGAACTCACGGTCCGTGCCCTCGAACATGCGTCCGCCGACCGAGGAGTATTCGCCTTCAGTGTTTTCGCGGACCACGTAGAAGTCGATGTCCTTTTCGGTGCGGTTCGCCAGCGGCGTGTAGACGCCCGGCAGCAGCTTGCAGGGCCGGACGTTGGCATACTGGTCGAAGCCGCGACGGATCGGGATCAGCAGGCCCCAGAGCGAGACGTGATCGGGCACGCCGGGCCAGCCGACGGCGCCCAGCAGGATCGAGTCGGACTTCGCCAACTGGTCCATGCCGTCGTCGGGCATGAACTTGCCGGTTTCCTTGTATGTCTCGCAGGACCAGTCGTAGTGGGTCAGGTTCAGGTCGAACCCGAAGCGCCGAGCGGCCGCGTCCAGCACTTTCAGCGATTCCGGCACGGTTTCCTTACCGATGCCGTCGCCGGGTAAAACCGCGATGTTGTGGGTGCGCGCCATGGGACTGTCTCCTGCCTGAGGAATCGGTTATCGGTGTTCGCTTGTCAGAGGATTAGAGGACCCGACCGCCATGGCCAAGCCCGCACACGCGATGTCCGCCACCAGCGAATGGGATCGCGATGCCGCGTTGACCGCGGCCCGCATCCTGCTGGAGATCAAAGCCGTCAATTTCCGACCGGAAGAGCCGTATACGTTCACGTCCGGCTGGAAATCGCCGGTTTATGTCGATTGCCGACGCATTATCTATTTCCCGCGCGCGCGGGCCAAGATTTGCGATCTGGCGGTGGAGAAGATCGACCGTCATATCGGCCTGGAAGCGTTGGAGGTCATCGCCGGCGGGGAAACCGCGGGCATTCCCTTCGCCGCCTGGATCGCCGATCGCATGAGCCTGCCGATGGCCTATGTGCGCAAGCAGCCCAAGGGCTTCGGCCGGCAGGCCTGGATCGAGGGCGACGTGCCGGAGGGCAAGCGGACCTTGTTGGTGGAGGATCTGACCACCGACGGCGGCTCCAAGATCAAGTTCGCCAAGGCGTTGCGCGACGCCGGCGCGCTCTGCAACCACACCTTTGTCGTGTTCTTCTACGGCGTCTTCCCCGGCGCGTTTGAAACATTGTCGAAGATGGATGTGTCGCTGCACAGCCTGTGCACCTGGTGGGATGTGCTGGAGGCTTGCAAGGACCGGCCGTACTTCTCCGAACAGGCTTTGTCCGAAGTTCGCCGCTTCCTGGAAAACCCGGTTGCGTGGTCCGCCGCGCATGGCGGCGTTGCCTCCGCCGAAGAGGCGCTCGCGCGGAAATCGGCGGAGTAGTCCGGTGGAATGACGCGCGTCAGGCGACGATTTTGCTTGGCGCGCGGTTCCCGGTCGATCTAGAACAGACCGCGAACAAATAGGCGTGGTCTGTTGAGCATTCCCGTTGACGAATTTTCCCGCGATCCCGACACGATCGAAATCGACGCCGTGTTGGTGACCGGCACGCCCGACCGCGCGACGCGCATCGAGCTTCTGGTTCCCTGGCCGGTTGAACTGACCGTGGAAATCCGCCCCGACATCGGCGGGGAACGCACCTCGAACGTCATGGCTCCGATCGGGACAGGCCGTGGCGTTCCGCGACGCGGATAGCGAAATCCACGCCCGATCGTCGGTGCTCGGCTCCATCCGGGCGTCGCTTAATAAAAAATTCGCTTTTCCGTGGTAGAGCGGTAACGGTTCGACCGGTGAAGGGTCTGAACGGAGCCGAACATCTGTTCACGGAGCGCGCATCATGCTGACCTTCGCCCTGATTTGTCTGGTTTTGCTGTTGAGTCTGACCGCGCTTTACATCCACGACCGGCGCCAAACCACGCATACGATCCTGCGCAATTTCCCCATCGTCGGTTACTTTCGCTATTTCGCGGAAACGATGGGCGAATATATGCGCCAGTACCAGTACCTGCCGGACTGGGCGGAACGCCCCTTCAACCGGCTCGATCGGGCCTGGGTCTATCGCTCCGCCAAGGGTGTTTCGAACCTGTTGAGCTTCGGCAGTGAGAATGTGCCGAGCTTCGTGTTTCGGAATGCGGCGTTTCCGGTGCTGGATGAGGAAAAGCGGGCTTTTCCCGGCAAGCAGATCGGCATTGCGAGCGGCCCCGGCGCCTGCCGCGAACCTTACCTCGCCACCAGCTTCTTCAATATCAGCGGCATGAGCTATGGCGCGCTGAGCCACGCCGCCGTGCTGGCCTTGTCGCACGGCGCCAAGGTGGCGGATTGCTGGATGGCGACGGGCGAAGGCGGGCTGGCGCCGCAGCATCTGCAAGGCGGCTGTGACATCGTCATGCAGATGGGCACGGCGAAGTATGGCGTGCGCAACCCCGACGGCACCTTGTCGGAAGATCGGCTGCGCGAGATCGCAGCATATCCTCAGGTCCGCATGTTCGAAGTCAAGCTCGCCCAGGGCGCCAAGCCCGGCAAGGGCGGCATTCTGCCGGGTGCCAAGGTCACGCCGGAGATCGCGGCCATACGGGGCATTCCCGTCGGTCAGGACAGCATCAGCCCCAATCGGCACCACGATATCGGCAGCGTCGCCGAACTCGGCGCTTTCGTGGATCGCGTGCGCACGATCACCGGCAAGCCGGTCGGGGTGAAGTTCGTGGTCGGCGATCCCGCGTTCCTCGACGATTGGTTCGCCGATTGCGTCGCCAACCCCGCGCATTGCCCCGATTATATCCAGGTCGACGGCGGAGAGGGCGGCACGGGCGCGGCACCGTCCGCCCTGATCGATTACGTCGGTCTGCCGATTACCGAGGCTTTGTCCCATGTCGCGCTGGCGCGGGAGCGCGCGGGGTTGAAGGAGCGCATTCGCATCGTCGCCTCGGCCAAGCTGATCACGCCGGACAAGGTGGCCTGGGCGCTGTGCATGGGCGCGGATTTCGTGTCCTCGGCGCGCGGGTTCATGTTCAGTCTCGGCTGCATCCAGGCAATGAAATGCGGTTCAGGCAAATGCCCGACGGGCGTCACGGCTTCGGACCCGCGGTTGATCGCCGGCCTCGATCCCACTGACAAGGCCGCGCGCGTGGCGCGCTATGCCATGCGGGTGCGCGAGGAGGTGGAGATCATCGCCCATTCCTGCGGCCTGCCCGACGTGACCGGGTTCCAACCGCGCCATGTCACGGCGATCGAACGCGGCGTCGGCGGGTTCCGCGCGGCGTCGGGCAGCGATTAGGCCGGTTTACAGCCTGCCGCCGTCGACGACCCAAAGCTGGCTGGTGCACATACGGCTGTCGTCGGCGGCCAGCCACAGCACCATCCGCGCGACGTCGTCGGGGTAGACCTTGGTTTTCAGGCACTGCGCCTGCATCAGGTTCGCCTCGGCTTCCGGGGTCAGCCACAGGTCGATCTGGCGCTGCGTCATGATCCAGCCGGGGATGACGGTATTGACCCGGATGCCGAACGGCCCGAGGTCGCGCGCCATGCCTTTTGTCAGCCCCTCCACCCCCGCCTTGGCGGTCGTATAGGCGGGCATGCCGCCGTTGTTGGTATGCCAACTGATGGAGCCGAAATTGACGATCGATCCGCCGCCCGCCGCCTTCATCATCGGCGCGACGGCCTGGATGGCGAAGAACTGGTGGCGCAGATTGATCGCCTGCCGTTCGTCCCAGTATTCGACGGTCACATCCTCGTAGCGATGGCGCTGATCATTGGCGGCGTTGTTGATCAGCGCCGTGATCGGCCCGACGTCTTGCGCGACCGTCGCGATGGCGGCCTGCAACGCGGCGATGTCGCGGAGGTCGCAATGTTGGTAGTGCGGTTCGGCCAGCCCTTCCGCCCGCAGCGCGGCGATCAGCGTTGCCGCCGCATCGTCGGCGATGTCGACGAAGGCGACCTTGGCCCCTTGGCGAGCAAATGCCGTGACCTCGGCGGCGCCGATGCCGCTGGCGCCGCCGGTGACGAACACCACCTTGTCGCGCAGGCTGGGATAGATCGCGGTTTGGTCGGTCATTTCAAACGCTCCTGCAACGCATCGACGATCGCGGACGGCGCGGGGCCGATATCGACGACGATGGGTCGTTCGTCCGGTCCCGGTTCCTCCAGCGTGGCGAACTGGCTGTCGAGCAGCCCCGCCGGCATGAAGTGGTTCTTCCGCGCCGCCATGCGCGCCCCGATCAGCGCGCGGGAGCCGCGCAGATACAGCAGCACGACGTCGGGCCGATCGCCGATCAGGATGTCGCGATAGGCGCGCTTCAGCGCCGAACACGCCACCACCGCGGATTCCCCCCGGGCGCGCAGAACGTCGATTTCAGCGGCGATGGCGTGCAGCCAGGGCAGCCGATCGGCGTCGGTCAGCGGCGTGCCGGCCTGCATTTTGGCGATATTGGCTTGCGGGTGGAACGCATCGCCTTCCAGCAGCGTCCACCCGTTTCGCCTGGCCAGTTCGGACGCGACGGTGGATTTGCCGCTGCCGGAAACCCCCATCGCGATGACGATGGTCATCCCTTCTTCGGTGCCTCGACATGTCCGCCGAAGCCGAAGCGCATCGCCGAGAGCACTTTTTCGGCGAAGGTGTGCGACTGCCGCGAGCGGAAGCGCACGAACAGAGACGCCGCCAGCACGTCGGCCGGCACCGCTTCCTCGATCGCCGCCTCGATCGTCCAGCGTCCCTCGCCGGAATCGTCGACATGGCCGGAGAACCCGTCCAGCCCCTCATCCGTCGCCAGCGCGCTGGCGGTCAGGTCGAGCAGCCAGGAGGTCACGACGCTGCCGCGCCGCCAGACTTCGGCGATGTCGCCGACGTTCAGGTCGAACCGTTCCGCTTCCGGCAGTTTCGGCGACGCGCGGCCCTTGAGGATGTCGAAGCCTTCGGCCATCGCCTGCATCATGCCGTATTCGATGCCGTTATGGATCATCTTGACGAAGTGCCCGGCCCCGACCGGACCGGCATGGATGTAGCCCTGTTCGGCGCGGGGATCTCGCCCTTCCCGACCGGAGGTACGCTCGATCGTGCCCAGACCCGGCGCCAGGGTCGAGAAGATCGGATCGAGATGGCGCACCGCGTCGGCGTCGCCGCCGATCATCAGGCAATAGCCGCGCTCCAGCCCCCAGACGCCGCCGGAGGTGCCGACATCGAGGTAGCGGATACCCTTCGCCGCCAGTTCCTGCCCGCGCCGGACGTCGTCTTTGTAGTAGGTGTTGCCGCCGTCGATGATGATGTCGCCCGGCGACAGCAGATTTCCCAGTTCGGCGATCGTGTCCTCGGTGATCTTGCCGTGCGGCAGCATGACCCAGACCGTGCGCGGCGTTTCCGTCAGCTTTGCCACGACGTCGGCGAGACCGGAGGCCGCGACGGCGCCCTCTCCGCCCAGACCCTGCACCGATGCCGGGTTGGCATCCCACACAACCGAGCCGTGCCCCGCGCGCATCAACCGCCGCGAGATGTTGGCACCCATGCGCCCAAGTCCGACCACACCGATCTGCATTGCTCGTTCCTCCGATTCCGTGGCGGCAAAGTGCCATACGGGCGGCACAAGGCAAGATGCGGGATGCGGGGACGTGCCAAGGGGCTAACTCTGGCTTATAGGCGGCGCATGAGCGCAACCGAGCACACAGACGGACTGCCCCCGAAGACCCGCTGGATCGCGATGGTCGCGGTATCCATTGCCGTCAGTATGTCTGTCCTCGTCGGTTCCATCGCCAATGTCGCCTTGCCCACCATCGCCCACGACATGGAAGTTACCCCCGCCGAGTCGATCTGGGTGCTGAATGCCTATCAACTCGCGGTGACCGTCGCGCTGCTGCCGCTTGCGTCCCTTGGCGACGTCTATGGCCATCGCCGGGTCTATTGCTGGGGCCTGGCGCTGTTTACCGTCGCCTCCCTCGCCTGCGCCGTCGCCCCGTCGCTGCCGCTGCTTGTCGTCGCGCGCATCGCGCAGGGCTTCGGCGGGGCCGGCATCATGAGCGTCAACGGCGCCATCGTCCGCTTCATCTACCCCCGCGCGCAGCTCGGCCGAGCGGTTGGGTATAATGTGCTGGTGGTGGCGACGTCGTCGGCGGCGGGTCCGTCGGTGGCCGCGGCGGTGATGGCGGTGACATCCTGGCCCTGGCTGTTCGCGTTGCAGGTGCCGTTCGGCCTGCTGGCCCTGGCGTTGTCATGGCGCACGATGCCGCACACGCCGCTGTCGAGCCACGGCTTCGACCCGATCAGCGCGGTGCTGAATGCCATTGTCATGGGCCTGTTCATTGTCGGCCTCGACAGCATCGGCCACGGCCGGGGTATCGCGATCGTCGCGGCGGAATTGCTGGGCTGCCTGCTGATCGGCATCGTCTTCGTCCGCCGCCAGTTGGGCCAGCGCGCGCCGATGCTGCCGGTCGATCTGTTCCGCCGGCCGGTTTTCGCGCTGTCCTGCCTGACGGCGGTCTGCGCGCACGGGGCGCAGATGATCGCGATGATCGTGCTGCCGTTCTACTTCCAGTATGTCGGCGGCATGTCGCCGATGGAGATCGGACTGCTGATCACCCCCTGGCCCGCCGCGATCGTCGTCGTCGCCCCCATCGCCGGACGGCTCGCCGACCGTTACCCCGCCGGTCTGCTCGGCGGCCTTGGCCTGGCCATCATGACCACGGGGCTGTTGCTGGTCTTCTTCATGCCGGCGCAGCCGAGCTGGGGGGATGTCGCGTGGCGTCTGGCGCTGTGCGGGATGGGGTTCGGCTTCTTTCAGGCACCCAATAATCGGCTGATCATCGGCAGCGCCCCGCCGGAGCGCGCGGGCGCGGGCAGCGGCATGTTGTCGACGTCGCGTCTGGTTGGGCAAACCACGGGATCGGCGCTGGTCGCGGTGCTGTTTGGGCTGACGCATGGGGGGGAGGCTGCCGTCTCCGTCGGCACGCATTTGTCTATCGGCCTTGCCGCCGGGTCGGCTGGGATGGCGATGGTGTTGAGTTGGTTGCGCCTGCGGTTGTAGGGGGGCGGCTTGTCCGCGTCTTTGTTGGGTGTGGCGGTGGCGCTTTTGGGACTGAGGTGTGTGGCGGTCTGATAGCGTGGGCATGGTTGCTGCCTGAGCGTCCTTTTTCCGCGAAAACAAGGCTTAACGCCGATGGACGCGGATGAAACAGATCAACGCTGATCGTGGTCGATAGGCCTTTGGCAAATGGGCGGCACCGGCGATCAACCGCGTGACGAAAGGCGGGTAAACCGCGATCCGCGCTGATCTGTTTCATCGGCGTCCATCCGCGTTCCGCTTTACTTGCGCAACCGCGGTTGCGTGGCGCTTAGCGAGTGGCGGTCGGTGGTGCGAACCTGGTCATCGAGTGAGCGGTTTCGCAATTCGAAAACAAGGCGTAACGCCGATGCACGCGGATGAAACAGATAAGCGCGGATCGCGGTCGATAGGCCTTTGCCAAATGGACGGCACCGGCGGTCAACCGCGTGACGAAAGCCGGGTAAACCGCGATCCGCGCTTATCTGTTTCATCGGCGTCCATCCGCGTTTCACCTTCTTTGTCCGACCTCGGTCGCGTGGCGCTTAGCGAGTGGCGGTCGGTGGTGCGAACCTGGTCATCGACTGAGCGATGTCGCAATTCAAAAACAAGGCGTAACGCCGATGCACGCGGATGAAACAGATCAACGCGGATCGTGGTCGATGGGCCTTCGTCAATCCAATACAATCGGATGCAGCGGCTCGCAGGCTAACGGTTGTCGGAAGGACAGCGTTCATTTCGTTTACAACGATCCTACAAACGCCCACCCAGCCGACTGTCGCCCCGCCCAGCCCCCCCCCCGCTACCCCGTCGCCACACCTTGCAGGCTCAGTTCCTCCGCCCGCAGACAACGCACCGCATGCCCCGGCGCGATCTCCGTCAGTTCCGGCGTTTCGACCTTGCACCGCTCCGTCGCATAGCGGCAGCGGGGGTGGAAATGGCAGCCGCTGGGCGGGGACGACGGGTCGGCCACGTCGCCGTCCAGCACGATCCGTTGTGCCCGCCGACGCGGATCGGGCACGGGAACGGCCGACAGCAGTGCCTCGGAATACGGATGCCGAGGGGAGGAGAACAACGCCTCGGTCGGCGCGATTTCCACGATGCGCCCGACATACATGACCGCGACGCGATGGCTGACGTGCTTCACCACCGACAGGTCGTGCGCGACGAACAGGTAGGCGATCCCCAGCCGATCCTGCAAATCCAGCATCAGGTTCACGATCTGCGCCTGCACCGACACATCCAGCGCCGAAACCGGCTCGTCTGCCACGATCAGCGACGGGTTCAGCGCCATCGCCCGCGCGATGCCGATGCGCTGGCGCTGCCCGCCGGAAAACGCATGCGGAAACCGGTTGAGGTAAGCATTCGGCAACTGCACGGTATCCAGCAACGCCGCGACGCGGGCATTGCGCTCCGCCGTATCGGTCATGCCGTTGACCAGCAGCGGCTCTCCGATGATCTCCGAAATCGTCATGCGGGGATTCAGCGAGGAGAACGGATCCTGAAAGATCATCTGCATCTGCCGCCGTAACGGTCGCAGACCCTTGCGATCCAGATGCGCGACGTCGATCTCCTGCCCCGCCTCGTTACGGAACAGGATTTCCCCGCCGGTCGGCTCCACCGCCCGCAGAATGCAGCGAGAGGTCGTGGTCTTGCCGCAGCCGGACTCCCCGACCAGCGACAGGGTTTCCCCCGCGTCGATCGAAAAGCTGACATCGTCGACCGCGCGCACGTGATTGGCGACCCGACCGAACAGGCCGCGGCGGATGGGGAAGTGCTTGCGCAAATGGCGCACGTCGAGAACGCGGCTCATGACGCGTACAGATGACATGCGGTGGAGTGCCGATCGGCGATGGCAACCTCCTTCGGGAAATCTCGATCGCAGGTGCCGGGCATGAAATCCGGGCAGCGCGGGTGGAACGGGCAGCCTTTCGGGCGCGCGAAGGGATGCGGGATCGACCCGGCGATGGTTGCCAGCCGATCGCGCGGGCGCGCCAGAACGCTGGGGATCGATCGCAGTAACGACCGGGTATAGGGATGGCGCGGCGCGTGGAAGATCGTATCCACCGGTCCCTTCTCGACCTCCTTGCCCAGGTACATCACCACGACATCGTCGGCCATTTCGGCGATCACGCCCATATCGTGGGTGATCAGAATGACCGCCAGCTGGCGTTCCTGCTGCAAACGGCGGATCAGGTCGAGGATTTGCGCCTGCGTCGTCACATCCAGCGCCGTCGTCGGCTCATCGGCAATCAGGATGCCGGGTTCCGCGGCCAAGGCCAGCGCGATCATCACCCGCTGGCGCAACCCGCCCGACAACTCGAACGAATAGGCATCGACGCGCTGCGCCGGGCGTGGAATGCCGACCATCGCCAGCAGCTCGATCGCCCGATCCCGCGCCGCCTTTTTCGACAGTTTGGAATGCAGGCGCACGGCCTCGATAATCTGGTTGCCGACGGTGTGAAACGCCGACAGCGAACTCATGGGTTCCTGAAACACCAGACCGATCTCGCCGCCGCGGATCGTGCGCATTTCGGCGCTGTCCGGCGATTGCGCGGCCAGATCGATCTGACTGCCGTCGCCGCGCCGCAGCAGGATTTGCCCGCTGACGATACGGCCGGGCCGTTCGACGATGCGCAGGATCGATCGGGCGGTGACGCTCTTGCCGCAGCCGGACTCGCCCACGATGCCCAGGGTGCGGCCGGGATACAGGTCGAACGACGTGCCGTCGACGGCACGCACCACGCCTTCGTCGGCGAAGAAATGCGTGTGCAGGTCCCTGACCTGCAGGATCGGGTCAACCATAGGGATCGGCCGCGTCGCGCAGCCCGTCGCCCAGGAAGTTGAAGGCCAGGATCACGACGATCACGGGCAGCGCCGCGATCAGCAGCCAGGGTGCCAGACCCAGGGTTTGCAGGTTCTGCGCGTCCTGCAGCAGCACGCCCCAGGAGATCGCCGGCGGGCGCAGGCCCAGGCCGAGGAAGGACAACGTCGTCTCGCTGATGATCATCGCCGGCAAGGCCAGGCTGATCGCGGCGATGATGTGCGACAGGAAACTCGGCACCATGTGCTTGAAGATGATCCGCATGCGCGATGCCCCCGCGAGTTCGGCGGCGGTGATGAAGTCTTCCTCTCGCAACGCCAGGAAGCGCCCGCGCACGACGCGGGCGAGTTCGGTCCAGCCGATCAGGGAGATGATGATGGTGATGGAGAAATAGACCTGTTGCGGCGTCCAACTGTTCGGCACCGCCGCGGCCAGCCCCATCCAGAGCGGGATGGTCGGCACGGATCGCAAGACCTCGATCACCCGCTGAATGACGGTATCGATCGTGCCGCCGTACAATCCCGACAGCCCGCCCAGCAGAACACCCAGCACGAGACTCATGGCGACGCCGACAAGGCCGATGGTCAGAGATGTCCGCGTCGCCAGGATCAGCCGCGACCACAAATCGCGCCCCAACTGATCGGTGCCCAGCAGGAAAATCGCATCCTGGGGACTGCCATGCGACAGGCCGAGAAGATGGCGGTCGGTGGGGATGAGGCCGAAGAGGTGGTATTGGTAGCCGTGCGCGAACAGCACGAGGTCGCGCGGATCGGACGGGTCGGGCGCGTAGGACAGCTTGAACGTGCGGGGATCGCGCTTGCCCTTCAGCGCGAAGACGTGCGGGCGAAAATTACCCTCGGCATCAAACCATTGGATCGGCTGCGGCGGGATATAGCTGCGCGTCGCCTGGGTATCGAAGGGTTCGGCATAGGCCAGGAAATCGGCGAAGGCCGCGACCATGTAAAAGGCCAGGACGACGGCGGCGCTGAATACCGCCAGCTTGTGCTTTTTGAACCGCCACCAGATCAGTTGCCGCTGGGTCGCGACGGCGATACGATTCTCTGGCGCGGCGGCATCCGTCGCCCCGCTCATGTGTCGCGCCCCAGCCGGATGCGCGGATCGATCCACATCAGCAGCATGTCCGACAGCAGCGTGCCGATAACCGTCAGAATGCCCAGCAACAGGATGATGCTCGACCCCAGCAGCATGTCCTGCGACAGCAGGGACCGCAGCAGCAGCGGCCCGACGGTCGGCAGGCTGAGCACGACGGAAATGATGACGCTGCCCGACACCATGAACGGCAGCAGATAGCCGATGGTGGAGGCGAACGGGTTCAGGGCGGCGCGCACCGGGTATTTCAGGATCACCCGATACTCCGGCAGGCCGCGCGCGCGGGCGGTCATGACGTAGGGGCGACGCAGTTCGTCAAGCAGATTGGCGCGCATGATCCGCACCAGTTGCGCCGTGCCCGCCAGCGCCAGGATGAACACCGGGATCGGCAGATGTTCCATCAGGTCCCAGACCTTGGCGAAGGACCACGGCGCCAGCGCATACTCCGCCGAGAACAACCCGCCGACGTTCAGCCCGAAGTACCGGAAGCCGACATACATGATGATCAGCGCCAGCAGGAAGTTCGGGATCGCCAGTCCGATGAAACCGACGAAGGTGAAGACATAATCGCCGAACGAGTATTGCCGCACGGCCGAGTAAATCCCGATCGGCAGCGCCAGTCCCCAGGTCACCAGAATGGCGCCGATCGACAGAATGATGGTCAGCCATAACCGATCGCCGATCACCTCCGTCACCGGGCGGCCATACTCGAACGACAGGCCAAGCTCTCCGCGCGCGACGAACGACATCCATTTCAGATACTGGATGTAGAACGGCTGGTTCAGCCCATAGGCCTGGCGCATCGCGTCCGCTTCCGCAGCCGAGATCGACGATCCCATGGCGGAGGACTGCGACACGTACGCGTCGACGAAATCGCCGGGCGGCAATTGCATGATGATGAAGGTCACGACCGTGATCGCCCAGGTCGTAATCAGGGCGAGCACCAGTCGGCGCGCGAGATAGGTCAGCATGGCTTCGGTTCGTTGCTCACGCCCCTTTATGCGCCTCGATCAATGGGCCGCCCAGACCCAACATTAACCGACCCAACCTCATCGCGCGGTCTTCAAGGCGTGGAAGTCCTGCCCGCAGGCACGGGTAATCGCGTCCAGCGAATCGAACACCCGCGCGCCCACCTGCCGCAACCGCGCCTGCTTCGACGCCAGGGTGCCGGACTCGCCATGCACCAGCGCGCCGGCATGGCCCATCGACACGCCCTCCTTGGCCTCCCGCCCCGCGATCAATGCATAGAGCGGCTTGCCGGCGCCCAGGCGGGCATAGGCCTCGGCGCAGTCTTCTTCTTCCGTCCCGCCGACTTCCCCGACCAGGACGATGCCCCTGGTCCGTTCGTCGGCCAGAAACACCGGCAGCAGATCGGCGAACCGCACGCCCTTGACGGGATCGCCGCCAACCCCGACCCACAGGCTTTGGCCCAGGCCGATCTCGGCCAGGCGATAGCCGACTTCGTACGACAGCGTGCCGCTTTTGGTCATGATCGCCAGCGGGCCGGGCCGCAGGCAGACATCCGGCAAAAACCCGAGCTTGATTTCACCGGGAATCGCCATGCCCGGCGTCGATGCGCCAATCCACAGCGCCCCTGCCCGCCTCGTCTCTCGGCCGATGCGGATGGCGTCGTGCATCGGCACGCCTTCCGCCACCGTCACCACCAGCTTGATCCCGGCGGCCAGCGCTTCGCGCACCGCGGCCAAGGTTTCGTGCGGCGGCGCCATCGCGACCGACACCGTCGCGCCCGTGGCCAGCACCGCATCGGAACAGGTCGCGAAAACCGGCACGCCGGCGGCCTCCCGCACATCGGTTCTGGCGGAGGTCCCGCCGACGATGTTGGTCCCGTACGCCCGCATCAGCGCGGCATGGGTGCGCCCCATGCGCCCGGTGATGCCCTGCACGATCACCGGCGTTTCCCGCGACAACGATCCGATCATAGCGCCGTCACCCGTGCCAGAGCCTCTTCCAGATCCTCGGTCACGAACAGAGTCGGATGGCGTTCGGCCAGGATCCGCTTTGCCTCCGCCGCGTTGCGCCCGACCAAACGGGCAACGACCGGCACGCGCAACGCCGGCGTGCGATCGATCGCGGTGGCCAGCAGTTCGGCGAACTCGCTCAAATCCGTGATGCCGGCGAAGATGTTGACCAGAACCGCCTTCAGTGCCGGCGCGGCGACGATCCATTCCAGCACGCGCATCAGCCGAACCGGGCTGCCGCGCATCTGCCCTGTCCGCACGTCGCAGAAGTTCAGCGGCTTAGCCCCGCGCGCGGTCATCTCGTCGATCACCATCATCGACAGACCCGCGCCGGTGGTCACCAGCCCGATCTCCCCCATCGGGTCGAGTTCGACGTAATCGAACCCTTCCGCCAGCTTACGGTTGGCATCGGCATAAACGCCCGGACGGGCGGCGATCAGATCGGCAATCGACTGCTGGCGTTCGATCGCGTTCAGATCGACCACGATCTTGGCATCGCCGGCGATGCACCCGGCGGCGGAAACGAACAGCGGGTTGATTTCCGCCAGCGCCAGTTCCCGCTCGATCAGCAATTCCGCCAGCGCGCGACCGATGTCGGCCACCTGCCGCCGCCAGGCCTCCGGCTCCTCCGCGATCAAGTCCGCCAGCGCCTCGGCGACCGCGGCGGCATGCGGCGGGCACAGACGCGTCTGCGTCGAACCCGCCGTCTCGATCTCGACCCCGCCTTGCGCCGACCACATCACCCGCAACCCGTAACCGGCGGGATCGACCATGACGGAGAGGTACCGTTCCTGTCCGCCGACCGCCTGTTCCACCAGCACCGCATCGACCGTGTGGCCCTTGATCCGGCTGCCGACGATCCGCCGCGTCGCGGCTTCGACCTCCGCCCGGGAGGCGCAGCGCACCACGCCGCCCGCAAGTCCACGCCCGCCGACGGGCACCTGCGCCTTGACCATCCAAGGCCCCGGCGCGTCGGCCCCGGCCGGAACGGGAATCCCGACGGCGCGCAGCAGAGCTTTCCCGTCGGCTTCGACCAGCATCATGTCAGAACGTCCCGAGACCCATGATCCCGTCGGCCGTGTCGAATTCGCCGACGATCTTCTTGCCGATCAGATCGCGCAACGTCTCCGACGCCCCGCCGCCGATCGAGCCGTAGCGCGCGCCGCGATAGAAGCGCGAAACCGGGTATTCGTCGGTGAAGCCGAAGCCGCCATGCACCTGCACCGCCTCGGTCGTGACCCGCAACGACATCTCGTTGCAGAAAATCTTCGCCGCCGCCGCCATGAAGGGGTCGGGGAACGGATTGGCGGACAGGCAGGCGCGATACAGCAGCCCGCGCCCGGCCTCGATATCCTTGAACATATCGGCGAGCTTCCAGCGGATGCCCTGGAAATCGGCGATCGGCTTGCCGAACACCGTTCGTTCGCGGACGTAGTTGACCGCTTCGTCAAACGCGCCTTCGGCCAGACCCAGCGAGATCGACGGATTAAGGCAACGCTGCGTGTTGAACGCCGTCAGCAGCTTGCGGAAGCCGTCTTCGCGAATCACCAGGTTTTCCAACGGCAACTCGCAGTCGTTGAACTGGATTTCGTGCAGGTTTTCCCCGCCCATCGTGTGATAGGTGCCGGTGACCTCGAAGCCCTTGGTGTCGGGTTCCAGAAGCACGCACCCGATGCCTTCCCGCCCCGGCTTCCCATCGATCCGCGTAAAAATAACAAACATGCCGGCTTCTTTCGCTCGGCTGATCAGCGTCTTGGTGCCCTTCAGGATGACGCGGTCGCCGACGATGCGGGCATTGGTGCGGTAATTCGCGACATCGGTGCCGGCATGCGGTTCGGTCATGCAAACTGCCAGGATGCAATCGCCCGACACGACCTGCGGCAAAATGCGTTCACGGATCGACGGCGGCGCATAGCGGGCGATCACGCGCGTCTGCACGCCCGCCTCTCCCAACACCGCCATCGCGGTGACGTAATCGACCTTGGCGATTTCTTCCAGGATCAGCGCGGTATCCAGGATCGACAGACCCAGCCCGCCGTATTCCTCGGGCACCGACATGCCGAGAACGCCGAGACCGGCGAGCTTCTTCATGTTCTCCCAGGGGAAGGTACCGTCCATCCAACGCATCGCGTTGGCCTTGAAGTCGTCCTGAGCAAGCGCGCGCACCGCCTGGATCATCTCGCGCTGCGTGCCGCTGATTTGAAAGTCCATCTCGTCGTTCCCCTGGTTCGGCTGGCGGGGAGTGTAATCACCGCCACCGAATGGGGAAAGGGCGACCGCCTTCCGTTACCGCTTCCCTTGGGGCGCGCGCCCCAAGGGGAAACCGATGGAGAGTCGGTCAGCCGTTCACCTTGCGAATGATCTCCGCCCAGGTGTCCAGGATCGGCAGAATGACGTCGGCTTTTTCCGACATCAGGCTGCACGAGACACGGTTCACGCCGACCGCCTGGTATTGCTCGATCAGCTTCTGATCGGGTCCCTGTCCGCCGATGGAGATATCCATCGCTGCCGGATCGCGACCGGCTTCGGCCACCATCTGGCGAAAGCGCGGGATCAGGTCCAGCAGCGGGGTTTTCGCATACTCCGTCACCTGCGGCATCCAGCCGTCGCCATAGCGGATGGCTCGGCGAGCGGAATAGGGGAAGGCACCGCCGATCAGGATGGGGGGATAGGGTTTCTGGATCGGCTTCGGCCAGGTCATCATCGGGTCGAAATTGACGAATTCGCCGTGATATTCGGCCTTGGTCTCGGTCCAGATCGCCTTCATGGCCTCGATATTCTCCCGCGCGCGCTTGTGGCGAGAGGCATAGTCGGTGCCGTGATTCTCCATCTCGTCCTGGTTCCAGCCGTTGCCGATCCCGAAGACGAAGCGACCGCCGGAAATCTGATCGATGGAGGCAACCAGCTTCGCGGTCTGGATCGGATCGCGCTGGGCGATCAGGCACACGCCGGTGCCGACTTTGATGGTTTTGGTCGCCATCGCCGCCGCCGTCAGCGTCACGAACGGGTCCATCACATCGTAGTAGCGCTTGGGCAGATCGCCGCCCATGATGAACGGGGTTTTGCGGGTCAGCGGGATATGCGAGTGCTCCGGCGCCCAGACGATATCGAAGCCGCGCTCCTCGCAGGCGACGGCGAATTCCGCCGGCCCCATCGAATAGTCGGTAAAGAACATGGACGCGCCGAATTTCATTGTGAACTCCCTGGGATACTGCATCGATCGCCCGGACTCTGCTGCGGTTCACGCCCTGACGCAACCACACGCCCCCGGGCGCGATACGACCACGCGCCCCGGGCGCGATACGAACCAGTACCCGACTGGTCCAGGGTGATCGCATTTGGCGGCGGAAGGTACGAATTTTCACCTCTCCCCCTGGGAGAGGTCGTGCCGCGAAGCGGCGCGGGTGAGGGAGGTGATGCGAATACAATGGGTTGTGCCGGTGGCACCTCCCTCACCCGACGCTTCGCGCCGA
>CANJLW010000006.1 GCA_947475245.1 Acetobacteraceae bacterium
CCGACTCTGAGCACCGCTGATGCCGGCAAGGTCCGCCTCGGTGGCTACGCCCCGACGCTGGCGACCGCTGACGCCGGCAAAGTCCGCCTCGGCGGCTACGCCCCGACGCTGGCGACCGCTGACGCCGGCAAAGTCCGCCTCGGCGGTTACGCCCCGACGCTGGCGACCGCTGACGCCGGCAAAGTTCGCCTCGGCGGTTACGCCCCGACGCTGGCGACCGCTGACGCCGGCAAAGTTCGCCTCGGCGGTTACGCCCCGACGCTGAGCACCGGTGACGCCGGCAAGGTCCGTCTCGGCGGCTATGCCCCGACGCTGTCGACTGCCGATGCCGGCAAGGTCCGCCTCGGCGGTTACGCCCCGTCGCTGCCGACCCCGCGCTAGTCGGTCGGTTCTTCCAACCAGGACATCTTGTCCCGTACCTGATAAACCACGCATGCCGATCCGCAGGGGTCGGCATGCGTCTGTGTGTACATATCCCCAGCGAGGGCCGCGCCGTGACCGCCTCCGATCAGCCTACCGACAAGCCGCAGGCAGCACCGAAGCTGGTGACCTTTCACCGCTTCATCTCTTCCGCTCGGCTGCCGCAGCGGGCCGATCGTTCGGCGGCGGGATCGCTGCCGACGCGAGCCTTTCGCTATTGTGAGCCGGCGACCTCCGCCTCCGCCTATGGCTACTACATCTTCCCGCCCATCGGCTTCTCCGTCATGTGGGACGGTCACGACATCATGTGGACCTGGGAAGGCGTCGGCGACTGGTTTCCCCTGAAATCCGCTCAATTCCCGGGATTTCGGGACAAATTCGACTCCATCGCGCCGGAAGAGATTCGCGAATACTCCCCCCCGTTCCTGGGCGCATTGCAGGAGCCTGGTCTGCTGCAACTCTGGACCGGTCTTGTGGTCCGCACGGCACCGGGCTGGAGCCTGCTGGTCCGTGCCCCCGCTAACCTGCCGCGCAATGGCGGGTATGAGCCGTTCGAAGGCATTATCGAAACCGATCAATGGTTTGGGCCACTCATCACCAATATCCGGCTGACCAAAACCAACGTGCCGATCGACTTCCGCCCGGACTATCCGATGCTTCAGGTCCAGCCGATCCCGCGCTACGCCTATGAAGAAGCGACGCTGAACAACTACGAGCTGGTGCCGGAACTGACCCAGCTTACCCCAGAGGACTGGGACGATTACTACGATACCGTTGTACGGCCGCATGTGCAGGAAAAGCGTCCGCGCGGGCAATATGCCGCCGCCGCGCGGAAACGCCGCGCCGCCGAGGAAAAATAGCCGGCTCTTCGATGCGCGTCCGGTCGTTCGCGTCGGCGTTGCCGGCCCTGATCCTGATTATGTGCTCCCCCGCCGTCGCGGCGGAGTGTCCGGCCCCACCGACGACGACGCGCTTTGACCTGCCGCGCACGCGCGCCGCGATCAAGGACGCCGAACCGATCGCAATGGTAGCGTTCGGATCATCGTCAACCCTGGGATATCAGGCGTCGAGTCCGGCGGCGTCGTACCCGGCAGTACTGCAAGCACGACTGACCGCGGCGCTGCCGCAAACGCGATGGACGGTGATCAATCGCGGTGTCAATGGAGAGGACGCGCCGGAGGCTATGGCAAGGCTGAGCAGCGATGTCATCGCCTATCGGCCCAGGCTCGTCATTTGGCAGGTCGGCGCGAACGACGCATTGCGCGGGACGGACGCGTCACTGTTTCAAACACAGGTCCGGGAAGGCGTTCAACGCCTGCGGGCGGCCGACATAGACGTGATTCTGATGGATAATCAACGCGCCCCGAGGATTGCGGCAGCGCCGAATCCGGCCGAGATCGATGCAGCGCTGCGTTCGCTGGCGGCGGAAACCGGAGTCGGCCTGTTTTCCCGCGGCGAGTTGATGGATTTCTGGTCCGCGCTTCCGAACGGCGGCCCTTCGGTGATCGCGCAGGACGGACTACATCATAACGATTTGGGTTACCGATGTGTCGCCGACGCGCTCGCGGCGCGGATCGTCCAATCAGTATCGGTTATGACGCCAGACTGACTTCCGCCATCAGTTGCTTTGCCCCTTCGGGGATTCCTGCCCGTCGCAGGCCCTCGGCATACAAAAGGCGGTCTTCGTTGCGTTCGAACGGTGCGTTGTCAAGGAACTGCCGAATGGTGAATTCGGGCTCCAGCGCCAGCAACCGCGTCCGTACCTGCTCGGTTTCTTGCGGGTTGTTCAGATACCCCAAGGCCGCCAGATACGGCTTGAACCCGGCGGAGAGCGACGAATTCATCTGCGTCGCATTGCGTCCAGCCTCCGCCGATGCCTCAAAATTCCGCTTCAGGAGGTGGATAACAGTGAAAAACCCGTCAAAGATAAACGCGTTCGGGTCCAGCGGTGACAGCCGCTTGTATCGATTGGCGCGCCGCTCCGCTTCCTCCGGGTCACCCGCATAGGCACAGGTGATGGCCGATAAGGCCCAGGCCATCGCCAAGTTGGGGTTGAGCGAAAGGGCGCGCTCGTGCAGCGCCGAGGCTTCGCGCAGGCGACGGTGTAAAAACGCCCGCACATGCCCGGCGATGGTCAGTGCCCTCGCGTCGAATGGATCGAGGATGATCGCGCGCTCCGCCAGTTCGCCCGCAATTTCCATCATATATTTGGCGTCGGTGGTCCAACCCTGGCCTACCAGGAAGATATGCCAATAGGCATACCAGGCGTGGGCGGAGGCGTAGTCAGGCTCCACGGCAATGGCCTTGGCGAGATACTCGCCCGCGCGCTCGTAAGGCACGCGTTCCATGCGGTTGATCAGGGGTATGGCGCGCAGCATCAGGTCGTAGGCGTCGGCATCGATCGGAGGCCGAGCGGACGTGCGGCGGGCTTCGATGAGGAGGATTTCGGGGTCGATCTGGGCAACGACCTCGGCCGCGATTTCGTCTTGCAGGGACAGAAGATCGTTCGTTTGCCGGTCGAACCGCCGAGCCCAGACGACCTGGTTACCGGCGCGGAGATCGAGGAGGCGGACGGTGATGCGCAGGCGATTGCGCACGCGTTGGATGGTCCCGTCCAACAGGAAATCGATCCCGAACGCCTTGCGGATCGCCGACTCGTCGCGGTTGTCGGCGGCAAAACGCGCCAGGGAGTTGGACGAAACGACGAACATCCAGCGGAACCGCGCCAGGGCGGTGGTGATTTCCTCGGCGAGACCGGGGGCGAGATGCGCGTCTTCTTCGGTCACGCCAACAAGTTGCATCGGCAATACGCCGACATGCGCCCCGCCGCGCGAGGGACCCGAGTCCGGCGGTGTCTGGTCGTCGGCGGCCTGCGACGTTTCCTCGGTCTCTTCCGCCTCAGGTGGGGCGGGTTCGACAACTGCCGGCGGACGAAGGGGAACGCGATTGCTGGCCGGTCCGCGGATTTCGGTCAGCAGCTTCTGTGTTTCGACGGATGGGGCGGCATCCAGCAGGTCCGCGAGGACCGAACGGCACCGATCGTAGGCCTGGATCGCCATGCCGCGTTCGCCGCGTGCCGCGTGCGCCCGCATCAGCGCGCGCCATGCACCTTCGTGGGCACGATCTATTTGCAGCAGTCTTTGCGCCGCCGGGATTGTCGTCTCCGGGTCACTTTGTTCGCGCAGCAGCGCTTCCGCGACGTTGCGGGCACGATCGCGCAGGCGTTCGCGCTCGGTTGTCAGCCACGCGTCAAACGACGGATCGACCCCATCGAGGTCTTCCAGAAGATCGCCGTCGAGCAGCGACAACGACGCCGGCTGCAGGACGGTCGCGCGCATGACCTCCTCCACATCCACCCAAACAAGCCCGGGCTTCAGCGTCAGATGGTCCCGCGTGACAGTCAGCAATTCTGTGTTGGTCGCGGACAAGGCATCGAGGAGGCGATGGATTTCCTGACGCAGAGACGCCCGTGCCTGTTCCTCCGGTCTCCGGCTCCACAGCAATTCCGCGAGGCGTCCGCGCAACGCGGGGCGTGGCGACGACAGAGCGATCGTAGCGAGAAGGGCGCGCGTTTTTCGCCCAGCCGGCAACACATTCTCGCTGGTGACCGTCCAAGCCTCCATCTGGCCAATCAGCCGAAGCCTGACCACAACAGGGCTGCCGTCTGTAGGGTTCGAATCTGGCATCAGATTTTCACGAGTTGCGTGGCCTTTTGTAAAGCCAGTTGAATTTTTATGCCAACTGTTCCGTTTTGATCAAATGGCTGCTTCTTGAAAGATTCGGGTCACGTCGCCATGCCATTCTCCGGCATATCGCGCGAGCCAGTGTTCCGCCTGCGACGGAGCGCCCGCGGCGATGGCGCGCAACGGCTCCAGATAGATCGTTTCGTCTTCTCCCGACGCGTTCAGGCGACATCGCGCGCGCAGTCCGTCCGTCGCGATGGCGACGACATCTTTCGCGAGATCGCGCAGCGTGCCGCCCCGCCATGCGGTCGCAAGTCCCTGCCGCGGCACGGCGGCTCGCATGGCGACGGCATCCTGCCAGCCGAGGTCGCTCAGCAAGCCGAGCGCGGCGGTCAGGGCGGCGTCGTCATAGAGAAGGCCGACCCACAGCGCGGATTGCGCGATCATCATGTCGGTCCGCCCGGCGTCCGCGCCGCGCATTTCCAGGAAGCGCTTGATGCGGACATCGGTGAAGGCGGTCGTGGAATGATCGGCGAAATCGCCCAACGTGGCTTCGACGCCAACCAGATTATGCAGGCGACCATTCATGAAATCGCGGAACGACGCGCCGGCGACGTCGATATAGCCGCCGTCCCGATAGGCGAAATACATCGGCACCGAGTCGACCAGCCATTCGGCGTAGCGCTCAAAGCCAAACCCATCCTCGAACATCACCGCCGGTATACCGGAACGCTGATTGTCCGTGTCGGTCCAGACATGCGCGCGATAGGATTGGAACCCGTTCGGCTTGCCCTCGGTAAAGGGGGAATTGGCGAACAGCGCGGTCGCCAGGGGTTGCAGCAGCAGCGACACACGCAGCTTGCGGAGCATGTCCTGCTCCGACGAATAGTCCAGGTTCACCTGAACCGTGCAGGTGCGGGTCATCATGTCCAGACCCATCGAACCGACCAGGGGCATATACCGCCGCATGATCTTGTAGCGGCCCTTCGGCATCCAAGGCATCGCGTCGCGTGTTGCGACGGGATGAAACCCCAAGGGAGAGAACCCGACACGCAGATCGGCCGACACCGCGCGAACCTGCTCGTAATGCGCTTCGAACTCGGCGGCCGTGTCGTGCAGCGTTTCCAGCGGACCGCCCGAAAGCTCCAACTGTCCGGCGGGTTCAAGCGAGACAGATGCGGCGCCTTGCTTCAGGCCGATGATGTTCTCCCCATCCATGATGGGTTCGCCGCCGAAGCGGTGAATACCGTTCAGCACATCGCGGATGGCGCCCGGCTGACCGTCGGACGGTAAGTAAGGTGGCGTGGTGAGGTCATCGAGACGGAAGCCGAATTTCTCGTGCTCCGTCCCAATGCGAAAGCGATCGGCCGGCTTGCAGCCGACAGCGATGTGGTCTGCGAGTTGGCGGATCGACGTGATCGGCGTCGCGTCGGCGTCTCCGGGATTGGACATGGGATTCCAGGGTGTCTCGGTTGTGAGGACAGGGTACTAGGAGCGAGGCAAAGCCTGCAACAGGGCAAGTCCGGCGATGCAGGCGGTCTCGGCACGAAGCACGCGTGGTCCCAGGGTTATTGGGGTTACAAACGAGTATCCGCGCAAGGCGTCAAGCTCCACCCGCGAAAACCCACCTTCAGGCCCGACCAGCAGGCCCGCATTAGGATCGGGTGGCAGCGGTTGCGCGTTCTGCCGCTCCACCGCCGCGAACAGCGGGCGTTCGGCGGGCCAAAGGTCGAGAATGGCGTGCAGGCGGGCCGGGGCATGGATGGTTGGGATGGTCAGCCGCTCGCATTGTTCGGCGGCCTCAAGCGCGATCGCGTGCAAGCGCGCCTCGTTCACCCGCCCGGCGTTGGTCCGTTCCGTAAGGACCGGAAGCAGCGCGGAAGCGCCAAGTTCGGTCGCTTTTTGTACGACCAGATCGGTCGAGTCGCGTTTCAGCAGGGCGAATACCAGCCATGGTCCCGGTTCCGGTGCCTGGATCCGGGTCTGCGTCGTCGGCTGAAACTGCGCGCGGTCCTTGCGGATCGATTCAATCGTGCCTTGCCATTCCCCGTCGCGACCGTTGAACAGAACGATCGGGTCCCCGGCCGACCGGCGCATGACGCCGCCCAGGTAATGCGCCTGCTCCGCCGTCGCGGCGACAGGGCATCCGGCGACAAGGTCGGCATCGACGAACAGGCGGGGAGGAGTCACGGATGGCGCGCTTTCAGGATTTCGGTTGACCGGCATGTCGTGGGGCGCACACTAACAGCAATGACTCCACATACCGATATCAACGCGAGCGGCCTGATCGCCCGTATGCCGCCCGCCTGGCAGCCCTATTTGCTGCTGGCGCGGGTCGATCGACCGATCGGGACGTGGTTGCTGTTCTTGCCGGGATTGTGGGGGATTCTGCTCGCCCAGGCGAGCGCCTGGGACAGCGTTCGGCTCATTCTTTTGTTCGGTGTCGGCAGTCTGGCCATGCGCGCGGCCGGTTGCGTGGTGAACGATCTCTGGGATCGCGATATCGATCGGCAGGTCGCGCGCACGGCTGGGCGGCCTTTGGCATCCGGGGCCATTCGTCCCCGTCAGGCGCTGGTGTTCCTGGCGATGTTGCTGCTGCTCGGTCTTCTCGTCCTGCTGCAACTCAATCCTCTCGCCCAGATGCTGGGCGTTGGGTCGCTGCTGCTGGTGGGGCTATACCCCTTGGCCAAGCGGGTGACCTGGTGGCCGCAACTCGTCATGGGGTTCACCTTCGGTTTCGGCGCACCCATGGGCTTCGCCGCGGCCGCCGGGCATATAAACGCGGCCTGGGTGGCGATGTATGCTGCGGCGATCCTGTGGGATTTGGGCTTCGACACGATTTACGCCCATCAGGACCGAGAGGATGACGCGCTGGTCGGTGTTCGCTCCACGGCACGCCTGTTCGGCGAAAAGACCCGGCCCTTCCTGGCGGCCTGCTACGCGGCGGCGGTGGCTATGCTCATCGCCGCCGGATGGCTCTCCAACATCGGCCCATGGTTCTATCCCGCTCTGCTGCTGCCGGCGGGATTGCTCGCGTGGCAGGTCGCGGCCCTGGATATCAACGACCCCGGCAACTGCCTGCGGCTGTTTCGCGCCAACCGTGATGTCGGGTTGGCCGTGGGCCTCGCCCTGCTTGCGGGTTGGTTGTGACGCCTGAGGAAACCGACGCGTTCATCCTTGCCAACACGGTGATCGGTGTCGACGTGTTCGTCCCGGAGATTTCCCTGCATCTCGCCACGGAAATCACGCCGATCTGGCGCGCCAGCGAGGCATGGCTGAATGAGCGCAACGTCGAACCGCCGTTCTGGGCCTTTGCCTGGCCCGGCGGGTTGGCACTGGCTCGTCATATCTTCGATCATCCCGGACTGGTCGCCGGTAAGCGGGTCCTGGACTTCGCGGCCGGCGGCGGCATCGCGGCGATTGCCTGCGCGATGATGGGCGCGCAAGTCGAAGCCGCCGATATCGACCCGATCGCGCAGGCGGCGATCCGCGTCAACGCGCGCCTGAACGGCGTGGAGGTAGCGGTCGCCCCGGGCGACGTGGTCGGGCTCGCAGGTCGCTGGGATATCGTGATGTGCGGCGACGTCTGTTACGAGGCACCGATGACCGGCCACATCATGCCATGGCTCACGCGTCTGACCGACACAGCCGAGGTGTGGATCGCCGATCCCGGCCGCAGCTACCTGCCGACGCGCGGTTTAGAGCCGTTCGCGTCCTACCATATCGCAACCACGTTGGAGTTGGAGGACCGGCCCTTCCGCGATGTAGGGCTTTATCGTTTGTTCCCCTTGGCGGGCGGCTGAGCACCTTGCTTGCCGTTGCCGGCCATGGTCGCCAGATCGACACCGTTGACGATGACCTGATCCTCGCTCGCGGTGAAAGCCCAGGTCATCCGCGGCCCTTCTATCCGCGCCAACCCGCGCAGCATGATCGCGATCGGCATGACATCGCGCAGTTCGGGCTTCTTGCGCGCTTCGGCGATCAGATCGTCGAGTCCTGTGCTCGACAATTGTCCCTCGACGCTGCCTTTGCCCGACGGTGTCAGGCGCAGCCGCGCCGAACCTGACAGGCGTAATGGGTCCAACTCCAGAGTCAGTGCCTCCACCCCCAGAAACGCGCCGTCCGCGGTGAACAGCGCGAGCGAGGCGGCTTCTATCGCCTTGGAGTCCTTCGCGTTGGTGGTGTTGTCGGTGATCAGTCGTGCCAGCTTGTCCCGATTGATCCCCGCAATCACCGGCCGCATCGACAGCTTGCTCGGCACCAGACTCGCCAGTTCCTTGGGCAGGCCGGGGATTTCAACACCTTCGATCGCCATGTCGATCCAGGCGCGAAGCAGCCCGCCCTGAATCTCCAGGCCCATGCCGGTGCGCATTTCCTCCAGCGAAACCTCTCCGATTCCGGGAATCTCGATCGACAGGTCGTCGACCGACTGCTCCAGTTCGAGCCGGGAAAAAAGGTCGAGGAACGCGGTCAGCGCTGCCTGCAGATCGGTCCGATACGCGTCGGAATTCTTTGGTTGGGATGCGCCGCCGCGCTGCCCGATGGCCGCGATCTCCTCGATACGCGGACGGCTGAGCCCGTCCAGGCGCGCGGTCGCCCGCGTGCGCCTGATTTCCATGGCGACTCGTTGGCCGTCATTGGTCGTTGCGATCGTGTGCCAACCGCCCACGCTGCCTTCCACACGCAGGTCCAGCTTGCCGTCCGCGCCGGGTGTCAGCGTGCCCTGACCTGCATAACGCTCGAAGCTCTGTTCCTGGCTGCCGCTTGGGTCGTCTACCTTGATTTCCACATCGCGGAGTTCAAATTCGGCCGAGGAGCGGCTCTTCAGCGCCGGGTCAATCGTGGCGCGCGCGTCCTGCGTGCCGACCGAGAACGCAAAACCCGACGGTGTGCGTGACTTGTCCGAAGACATGGAGCTGACTCGCCCGCCGTTCGGCAGCACCAGGCGATCGATCGACCAGCGCCCGTCTTCCAGCGGACGCAACGCGACCGAAGCCTCCGCTTTCGTCAGGCCAAGCAGGGAATCCAGGGCCAGCGCGACACGGAAGTGATTGTCTTCCACCATCACGCGCAATGGCGACTCCTGGGCCGGCGGGCCGATCAACCATGTCATCCACGAGCGGATTTCCGTTTGCAGGGCTGCGGCACTCGCCGGGTCGACCGCGCGGGGTGGAACGGCCTGCGCCTGGGCGACTGCCGGACCCATCAGGGCGCTCAAGACGATACCGGCGCGGAACAAGCGCATAATTGCATCCTTGATCAGAAAGTGCCGCACGATAGCCGAACCGGCGCCCCTATCGGAGGAAAAACGCCCGAGTGTTGCGTTTTGCCGATTAAGGCGGCGGCACTGTGCCGAGCGGAAGCCAGACGCTGATGGTTGTGCCGACGTCGACCTCGCTGTCGATCGTCAGTTGGCCGCGATGGCGGTTGACGATGTGTTTGACGATCGCCAACCCCAGACCGGTTCCGCCCGCGGCGCGGGAGCGGCCTTTGTCGACACGGTAAAACCGCTCGGTCAGCCGCGGCAGATGTACCTTCGCGATGCCCGCGCCGTTGTCCCGCACCGTCAGTACCACGCCGGCGCGGGCGGGCCATTGGCGCGCTTGCCCGTTGCTTCCCGGTTCGGCGCGTTTGGCGGTCAGGTACACCGTTCCGCCGTCCTTGCCGTATTTGACCGCGTTTTCCAGCAAGTTCTGCACCACCTGCGCGATTTGATCGGCATCGCCGGTGGTTTCCGGCAACCCGTCCTCGATCTCCATGTCGATCGTGGCGTTCCGCTGGCGGAGCCTGGGTTCGAAGCCCGCGACGAGTCGCGGCAGCAGTTCCGCCAGATCAAGGCGCTCCGCCGGCGGTTGATGTTCCGTCAACTCGATACGCGACAGGCTCAGCAAATCGTCGATCAGGCGGTTCATCCGCGCGCCCTGTTCGGCCATGATGCCCAGGAAATGCTGCTGGGCATCGCGGTCATCCGCCGCCGGACCGCGCAGGGTTTCGACAAAACCGATCACCGAGGCCAAGGGCGTCCGCAGTTCGTGGCTGACATTGGCGACGAAATCTTCGCGCATCTGCTCGACCAGCCTTTCGCGGGTGCGGTCGGAAAGCACGACGACGACGCGCCCGCCGTCGGCCAGGGGCGGATCGATGGGCACGACGGTGGCAACCAGATCGCGGGGGACGGGCACCGCCAGTCCGATCGAGGCGATCTGCGACGTTTTCCCCGTCAGTGCCTGCCCGATCGCCGACCGCAGGCTGGGATGGCGCAAGACGGCGGGCAGATCGGCACCGAACGCCTGTCGCGCGGCGGCGTTCGCTCGGCGAATGTCGAATTCCGACGTCAGAACAATGACTGGGTCGGGCAGGCGTTCGAGAATCAGGGTATCCGCCAGGCGATCCTGCGCGCTGCGCAGCGCGTGCGCGGACAGCCTGCGGGCCAGCCGCTGAAGCTCACTGTCCAGGCTTTCCAACAGCGTGACGGAGGAGAATGTCGGCGGCGACCGGCTCGGTTCCACCTCCACCCGCCGAGCCATGTCGATTAGCGACGCGACATCGCGTTTTAATACCATGGCGGTCACACCGACGATTCCGATGTTCAACGCGGCGACGGCGGCGGCGGCCCAGCTGTCCACCCACCCGCCGAACGCGAGGATCGCCAGACTCCCCGTGATGGCACCGATCTGGATGGCCGCGACAACTTGCATGGGGACCGTCCGCGTCAGGCCGTTGGATTGTCGTCGAGGAACGCACGGGTTTGTAGGACGGCTTCCGCCAACCCAACCCGTTGAACCGTCACGCCGGCCGGAAAGGCCGAAAGCAGGCGTGTGGGAGTTTGCCGATCGAGCAGCACGAACACGCCGCGGTCCGTTTCCCGGCGAATCAGCCGGCCGAAGGCCTGCCGCAGGCGGAGCCGCGCGATGCGGTCGTCGTAGTTCTTAGGGTTGCCGTCGGACAGGTGCACGCGGCGTTCGCGATGCAGGATGTCCGGCCTTGGCCAGGGAACGCGTTCGAACACGACAAGGCGCAGGGCGCGTCCGGGCACATCCACGCCGTCGCGCATCGCGTCGGTGCCGAGGAGGCAACTTTCTTCCTCTGTGCGGAAGATGTCGACCAGGGTGGCGTTACCCATGGTATCGACGTGTTGGGCGAACAACGGAATGCCGTTGGCTTCCAGCTCGGGCGCGATGCGCGCATGCACCGCGCGTAACCGGCGGATCGCGGTGAACAGGCCGAGTCCGCCGCCCCGCGCGGCCATGAACAGGCTGCGATAGGCACCGGCTAACTGGCCGATGTCGCCGCCGTACACGTCCGTGACGACAAAGGCGCGAGTTTGCGCGGCGTAGTTGAATGGCGATGCGACGGTGGCGCGGATGGCCGGTGACGGCAGATGCGGCGCGCCGACGCGCGCTTCCGCGGCCGCCCAGGCCTGTTCCGGGTCGCCGTCGCCGGAGTCGCGCAAGGTCGCGGAGGTGACCAGCAACCCCTGCGCCGGTGCCGCGAGCGTGGTGGCAAACGGGATCGTCGGATCCAGCCAATGCCGGTGCAATCCGACGTCCTTATCGTTGGTTCCGTCGCGGTCGAGTTGAAAGAAGCACACGTAAGACGGCCGCTGCCCCGGCGGCGGCTGGGGTTCGGTCAGCGCCCACAGCATGCTCTGCCAGGCGCCGAGCGGGTTGATGGCGCGTCGGTTCAGCGAGCGGCCGATGGACTCGATGCGATTGCGCGTGGCCTCGTCGAGTTCTTCGGACTCGTCTTCGAGGCGTGCAAGAAGCCGGTCGCGCAGGGTGGAAAGCGGTTCGGCGATGCGCGCCAGCGCGCGTGCCAGCCGGTCCGCCGCTTCCGCGAGATCCGGGCCGAGGGGAAACACGTCGCATTCGATCGAACCCCAGGGGATTTGCGTGCTGGGCATGCGTCCCGGTTCCGGGTCGTCACCCTGTGTGCGCGCCAGCACCTGACGATGCACAAGACGCAGGAACGCCTCGGTCGGGTTGGGGCGCGCGCCTTCAGTGGCCGAGGTGACTTCGATCCCCGCCAGTTCGGGGCCGGCATCCGCCAGCCGGGTTGCCCAGGCGGCGGCGGGCAGGGCGCGAGTTGCCTGCAGGGCCGCATCGAGCGGGGTTTCCAGATTGGGGCGATCCGCGATCAGTTCTTCCAGGCGCTTGCGAATGCCGCGCGCCCGGGATCGCCCGCCTTCCGCGCCCAGCAGCCAGCGGCGCAGTTCGGCGGTTTCCGTCCCGGACAATTCGGCCGAAAACGCGCCGTCGGCGGCATCGAACAAATGATGCCCTTCGTCGAAGACATAGCGAGTCGGCACCGTATTGTCGTCGATTCCGCCCCAGGCGGCCTGCGTCATCACCAGCGCATGATTGGCCACCACCAGATCGGCACCGCGCGCTCGGCGGATCGTGTGCTCGATAAAGCACCTACGCCAATGCGGGCAGGCCGCGTGGATGCATTCCCCGCGCCGATCCGCCAATGTCGCGATCAACCCGGCACCGTGAAGTTCGGCCATCCATCCCGGCAGATCGCCGCCCTGAATGTCGCCGTCGTTCGTTGCCATCGCCCAGCGCGCGATCAGGCCGAGCGGGATGAGTTGGGAAGCCAGGAACCCGCCGGACGCCGTGTTGACCTGGTCTTCCATGTTCAACAGGCAGATGTAGTTTTCTCGGCCCTTGCGCACCACGACGCGACGGCGTCGGTCGGTGGGATCGGGGATCAGCCGGGCCAGTTCGCCGTCGATCTGGCGCTGCAAATGGCGTGTGAAGGTGCTGATCCAGACCGGTCCCTTGTTCTTTTCCGCCCAGACGCTGGCGGGCGCGAGGTAGCCCAGCGTTTTGCCGGTGCCGGTTCCGGCCTCCGCCAGCACAAGATGCGGATCGCCGCGCACTTCGCGCGGCGCGAAGGCGGCGGATGCGGCCCCGGCGTAATCGGCTTGCCCCGGACGCTGTTCGGCCTCGGGACCAAGCATGATCGCCAGCCGCCCGCGTGCCTCCGCTTCCCCGACACCGTGCGCGGAGGGTGGGGGCAGGGGCGCGGCATCTTCCCATTCCGGCAGGTTCTTCCAAACCTTAAACGGCTCGACGGAGGCAATCGCGTCGGGTTTGTTCAGCGCGGCGAGAATATAGGGTGCCCATCCCCAGCCGGCCTTGCCCATGCGCGCGGCCAGAGCCGGGGCGTCGCGGTTAAGGACGGTGTCGCGGCCCTGCGCCAGCCGGTTCAACAGTGCGCGCGCCACGACCGGCAACAACGCGGCTTCGGCTTCCAGCCCGCCGGCCGGCGGATCGAGGTCGAGACCGATTGCCAGACCGCGCGGCGTCGGCGCGACGGTTTGCGCGGGCAGCACGAACGCGAAAAGTTCCAGCAGGTCGAAGGCAAGGCCCTGGCGCATGCCCAGGCGGCGTAAGGTCGCCGGAGCGTGCACCACGAGCGGGGGCGACATTTCGCGCAGGCGAGACGCGGCGTCCGCCTGGGTTACGACCATCAACTCGCCATCCGGCGTCAGGATGGCGGAACGGCCATGCCCGGCGACCACGGCCGGCGCGTCGGGCGGCGAGATGGGAGAATTCACCCGGAAAGTTTAGCCTCATTCGCGAGGCGTCGCCAATCGGGAGTCACGGTTCACCGGCGGCGGCAAGTTTTGTGTGCCCGATTGACCTTGCGGCAAGGCGTCCATAGCTTCAGGCGATGTCCGATACAGACCGAAATCCGCTCGTCATTCCGAAAGCCTGGCCGTTTGAAGAAGCTGCGAGGGTCGCGCGGCGTCTGGCCGCGTCGGGCAAATCGCACGCATTGTTCGAGACCGGCTACGGCCCGTCCGGGTTGCCGCATATCGGCACGTTCGGCGAAGTCGCGCGCACGTCCTGGGTGCGGCACGCGTTCACCCAATTGACCGGGATGCCGTCGAAGCTGCTGGCGTTCAGCGACGACATGGACGGCCTGCGCAAGGCACCGGACAACGTCCCGAACCGGGAGATGCTGGAAAAGCATCTCGGGATGCCGCTGACCCGCATTCCCGACCCCTTCGGCACCCACGACTCCTTTGGTGCACACAATAATGCTCGGCTTCGCGCCTTCCTCGACTCGTTCGGTTTTGAGTATGAATTCGCGTCCTCGACCGAGTATTACGCGCAGGGCCGCTTCGACGTCGCCTTGATCCGTATCTTGGAATGCTATGACGCGGTCATGCAGGTGATCCTGCCGACCCTTGGGCCGGATCGCCGCGCCACGTATTCGCCCATTCTGCCGATCCATCCGAAGACCGGCATCGTGATGCAGGTGCCGATGGAAGCGAAGGATCCCGTGGCCGGCACGGTCGTTTGGCGCGACCCCGAAACCAATGAAGCTTTTGAGACATCGGTCAAAGGCGGCCATTGTAAGTTGCAGTGGAAGGCCGACTGGGCCATGCGTTGGTTCGCATTGAATGTGGACTACGAGATGTCCGGCAAGGACCTGATCGATTCCGTGAAACTGTCGGGCCGCATCTGTCGTATCCTCGGAAGCCAGCCGCCGGAAGGCTTCACCTACGAGCTTTTTCTGGATCAGAACTCGCAGAAGATCAGCAAATCCAAGGGCAACGGGCTGTCGGTGGACGAATGGCTGCGCTACGCGCCGCCCGAGTCGCTCAGCCAGTTCATGTACAACCAGCCGCAGCGGGCCAAGCGTCTGTATTTCGACGTGATTCCGCGGGCGGTGGACGAATATATTGCGAATGCCGACAAGGCGCGCGGGCAGGCCGATGGTGATCGGCCGAGCAATCCGGCCTGGCACGTGCATCGCGGCAATCTGCCGAACCATGCCGGCAGCCCGATTTCGTTTGGCATGCTGTTGAACCTTGCGAGCGTGGTCAACGCCGAGACGCCGGACATCCTGTGGGGCTTCATTCGTCGCTACGCCCCGCATGCGAACCCGGAGACGGAACCGCTGCTGGCCCGCCTCGTGGATCACGCGATCGCCTATTACCAGGACATCGTCCGGCCGGATAAAAGCTACCGCGAGCCGGACGCCAACGAACGCGCCGCGCTGATCGACCTTGGCGCCACACTGGCGGAACTGCCGACGGATGCGTCGGCGGAGACGATCCAGAACGCGGTCTTCGAGGTCGGCAAGCGTCACGCCTTCCCCGAACTGCGGGCGTGGTTCGGGTGCCTGTATCAGGTCTTGCTCGGTCAGCAGGAAGGCCCGCGTTTCGGCGGTTTCGTCGCGCTGTACGGGGTGCGCGAGACGGAAGACTTGATCCGGACCGCCCTGGCGCGACACGTGGAAGTGGTCTGAACCGATGGCAGCCAAACCGACGGAAAAGGTAAAAAGCTGGATGCGGCATCTGCCGGCCGTGATCGGTCTGGTGCTGCTGATCGGCGCGATCTACGTGGTGCAAAAAGAGTTCCGGCACCTCAAGCTAAAGGACATCGGCGATGTTCTGGCGGAAATCCCGACATCCGCGCTGGTGTTCTCGTTTATCTGGACCGTGCTGTCTTATGGCATTCTGACGTTCTACGATCGGCTGGGAACGATCTACGCCGGGCACAAGGTGTCGTACGGGCGGGTCGCGTTCGCGTCGTTCTGCGCCTATTCCCTGTCGCATAACCTGGGGTTTGCCGCGGTGTCGGGTGCCGCCGTGCGGTTCCGGCTCTATGCCCATTGGGGGCTTACGCCGCTACAGATCGGCAAGACAGTCGCGTTTTGCAGCCTGACCTTCGCGTTGGGCGGCCTGGTCCTGGGCGGCGCGATCCTGTTCGCCGAACCGAAAGCCATCCCGTTCTTCGGCCAATACCTGCCGTTATGGGCGCTGTATGGGGTCGGCGCGCTGCTATGGGCCGTCGTTCTGGCCTATGTGACGATGTCGCGCATCATCGGGCATGTCCGTATTCTCGGGAACGACATCGATCTGCCGGGCTGGCGGATGGCGATCGTCCAGGTGCTGCTGGCCACTGTCGACGTCGCGGTCACGGCGACCATTTTCTATGCTCTGCTGCCGGCCTCCCCGAACCTGACCTGGTTGATTTTCCTGGGCGTTTACGTGGCATCCTACACCGCCGGGTTGGCCGCCAATCTGCCTGGGGGGATCGGCGTTTTCGATACCGCGATGCTGTTCGGGCTGGAACCGTATATCGACGCCCCGCACGTCGTCGGCGCGATCGTCGTGTTCCGCCTCTATTACTACATCATCCCGCTGTTTCTGGCCGGCGGCCTGTTTGCCGGCAACGAGATCATGCTGCGCGGCGGTGGCGTGATGCAGTATTTCGGTCGGCTGTCCGCCGTGCAGGCCATCGGCCGTTGGAGCGAACCCGACTTCGCCGTCGGTGCCGCGACCGGCGCGGTGGCGCTGTGCGGCGCGCTGATGCTGGCATTGGGCGTGTTGGTCCCAAGCGGCGATTTCTCGTGGCTCGATCCCGATTATGCGGATTTCGCGCGGCAGGCGGGGCAATTCCTGCCGTCGCTGATCGGCGCGGGCTTGATTGTCGCCGCCCTCGGGCTATCCCAGCGGGTCAATCTCGCCTGGGGCGTGACGATCGTCCTTTTGGTCGCGGGCGCGGCGTTCGCGGCGACACAGAATGGTCGCCTATGGGTCGGCTTGGTGCTGATCGTGACGACACTCCTCGTCGCCCCGTTTCGCGGCTGCTTCTATCGCCGAGCACGGCTTTTGTCGGGCAAGCTCGATCCGTCGACGGCCCTGTCGCTGATCGTGTTGGTGATCTGTCTGTTGGCGCTCGCCGTTACGCGATCGCATACCCACCTCCTGACCAACGACGCCTGGTGGGCGGTGGTCCTGTCGCCGGAAGCGCCGCATTCCGTGCGCCTGGCGGTGGCAATCGCCGTCATCCTGGGCGCGATCGCGCTGTGGCTTTTGCTGCGCCCGGGCCGGGTGCGGTTCCACGACTGGAACACCGAAGCGCAACGTCGCTTTGCCGCGCTCGGAGGCACCGCGCCGAAGCAGGCCGACGGATTGCTGATGGACGATTCTGACGGCGCGGGCGTGCCGTTCCGCCGGGTCGGTCGCGTTCTTCTGGCGCTCGGCGATCCGATGGGCCCCGCGGCGGAACGCGTCGCGACCATCTGGCGGCTGCGCGACCTCGCTCGGCAGGAAGGGCTGGACGCGGCGGTATGGCGGGCGGGACCCGACCTGCTTAAGGTCTATGGCGATATCGGGCTGACCGCCTTGCCGCTTGGTCAGGATGGTCTGCCACTGCCGGAATCGGACGCGGACACCCCCGCCGCCGCACACTATCTGGTTTGCATGGCGGAGCGTGACCTGTCGCTTCTGCTGCCGCTTCTTCCGCAATTCGCCGAACAGGCGACACCGGATCGATGACCGAACTGGCGCTGCTGTTTGCCGCCCTGGCGGCGATCGCGGCGGTTTTGTCGGTCGTGATCGTGCTGCGTCAGGCGAATTCCCTGGCACAGTTGCGACTGCTGGCGGAGCAGTCCCTGGCCGGAGCACGGGCGGAGGCGGAAACGACCCGCGTCGCGGTAAGGGCGTCCACCGTCGATGCCGCCGACCGCCTCGCTTCGGTCCGCGGCGCATTGGATACCGCGACCGAGCAAATCCGAACCGTTTTATCCCGCGAGCAGGGCGAACTGCGGGTTGCCCTGGCCGAAGGACAGCAGAAATCCGCCGAACAGATCGCGATATCCCTGCGTGAGATGCGGGAGGGGAACGAGGCTAAGCTCGCGGAGATTCAGAAGACGGTGAACGAGCAGTTGCATGCCGCCGTCGAAAAGCAAATGACCGACAGCTTCGCCCGTGTCAGCGATCAGTTTGAAGCCGTGCGCAAGGCGATGAGCGATGTGCAGGCAGTCACCGTGCAGATCGGCGACATCAAGCGGCTGTTCTCCAACGTGAAGACTCGCGGCGGCTGGGGAGAGACGCAGGTCCGCGCGATGCTCGACGATATCCTGCCGCCCGGCGCCTATGAGACCAACCGCAAGATCCATCCCGACAGCGACGAAGCCGTGGAATTCGCGGTGATCATGCCGATGCGCGGCGATCTGCGTCCGCTGCTGCCGATCGACGCGAAATTTCCGATCGAGGATTACGAGCGTCTGCTCGCTGCGTCGGAGGCCGGGGATGTCGAGGCCGAACGCATCGCGACTCGAGGGCTGGAGCGTCGGATCCGCGACGAAGCGAAGAAGATCGCCGCCAAATACATCGTGCCGCCGATCACGGTGGAGTTCGCGATCCTGTACCTGCCGACCGATTCCCTTTATACCGAGGTCGCTCGCATCCCCGGCCTGATCGACGACATCGGCCGGGAAAGCCATGTGCTGCTGATGGGGCCGAGTCTGCTGCCGGCGCTGCTGCGGACCGTGCATTTGGGGTTTGTGACCCTCGCGCTGGAACAGAATACCGACCGAATCCACGACTTGCTGGGTGCAACGCGCACCGAAATGCAAAAAATGGATGTTGTTTTAGGAAAGCTGTTGAAGCAGGCCGGTACCATGAGTCGGACGATTGAAACCGCGCGAACCCGCACGCGCTCGGTCAATCGTAAGCTGCGGGGGGTCGAAGCGCTCGATTCCGCCGTTGCGGAGCGCTTGCTGGAGGTGGATGCCGAGATCGAGGATATCGATGATTTGGATGCGGATTCAGCGGGTTGAACGGAGAAGTGCATATCGCGTGGGATGTGCGCGAAGCGACGGGTAGAAAATTGCAGAGTAGCCATGTGTTTTTTGCGTATTTTACCTGGGCGCAAACTCTGAGAACCCCTATAATGTAAGGGTTCGTCGTGACGATTGACGAATGGTGTGCATCCGGGCGAAGCTGCTATTGCTCCGTCGGCTGGCCCACGGGACTGAGCAGCAGCCGGTGACTTCGATCGTGCAGATCGGGCCGCCATCGACAACGACTTTGGTAATGAGGACGACCGTCTCTTGAACATGAACAACCGCGGCCGCGGACGCCCCCCCCGGCGGCGCGGCTTCGACGACGATTTCGCCTTCGATCGGGCACCCCCGGGCGATATGCCGCGCGCAGCTCCGTCCTGGCCGTCATCGGCCGGCTTCGGACCCGAACATGACGCGACCGTGAAGTGGTTCAATCCCGAAAAGGGATTCGGCTTCGTGGCGCTGTCGGATGGGTCCGGCGACGCATTCCTGCACGCAAACACCCTTAACCAGGCAGGCCATAACGCCGTCAGCCCGGGCGCATCCCTCCGAGTCCGTATCGGACAAGGTCAAAAGGGTCGCCAGGTGTCCGAGGTGTTGTCGGTCGACGAGAGCACGGCAACCCCGGCGGCAAGCCGTGGTGCCGGACCGCGTCCGCCGATGGGTGCCGGTCCCGGTGCGGGTGGTGGCTTCGGCGCCGCGCCGCGTCGTGGCGCGCCGACCGGGCCGTCCGTCGAAATGCAGGGCATCGTGAAGTGGTATAACGCCACCAAGGGCTTTGGTTTCGTCGCTCCGTCGGAAGGCGGCAAGGACGTGTTCGTCCATGCCTCCGCCCTGCAACGGGCAGGCGTCGCTCAGCTCGCGGAAGGCCAGACCATTTGGATGGACGTCGTGCAGGGCGCCAAGGGCCCCGAAGCGGCTTCGATCCGCGTCGACTGATATCGGTCTCCGCCGTCGTACCGACGGCCTGACCCAGACGACAAAAATCCGTCGGCGCACAACGCCGGCGGGTTTTTCGTATCCGCCGTCCGGGCGTGACAGCGGCATCTGCCCCCCATGCAGTCAATCGTGAACGGCGTGTGACTAAACTCACAGCCAAACACAAACAATCGGCCAATAATCCCCCCACGACGGATCGTGTGGGGAGCAACATGGACGACGTTCTGGCCGGTCGCGATTTGCGGCTGACATATCTGCGCGAACGCAGCGCGATCGAGACGCTGTTGGAGCGTCATGGACACGGCGACGCGGCCTGGGGACAGTCCGCGGCGCTCGCGTGGGATGACCGCTGCCGTCCGGATCGTTTGAACCATTTGGTCCTCGCGACGAATAACCGCTCCGGTCAGATCCTGGGCATGTTCGCGGCGCGCGACCAAATGACGACGCAGGAGCCTTACCTTCTGATCGAAACCGTCACCGCGGACCCGGCCTATCCGACCTTGGCGCTTCGAATGCTCGCCATGGTCATCATGCGTGGGATCGAGGCACCGACGATGCCGATCGCAATCGCCGCGCCGAAGGGTAACCCCGCGCTGCTCGACGCTCTGGTGGCCGGTCACAACCATATCCTTGGCTCCGTGTTCGACCGCGGTTCGGATCAGGTGGTGGTGCATCTGCAAACCGCCGCTCTGCGACTTCGGATCGCGCGGGGCATCGGCGCCGGTTTCAAGCCGGCGGTCCTGGATTTGCGCGGTGTCGGCATCGAGGCCTTGATGGCCGGTGCCGGTCGCCTCTACCGAGCGCGCGCCGCGCGCCGAAAACCCGTGCGGCTATTGGCAACCGCGCCGCGATAGCCACAATCCCCCTAACCCAGGGGGAAACACCGTGCCGAACGTCATCAAGAAACTTCTGATTGCCAACCGAGGCGAGATTGCCATCCGTGTCGCGCGCACCGCCGCGGATATGGGCATCGAGACCGTCGCGGTATTTTCCACCGACGACGCGTCCTCGCTGCATACCAGAATGATGGACAGCGCCGTCGCGTTGGACGGTTCGGGCGCGTCCGCCTACCTCGATATCGGCGCAATCGTAGCCGCCGCGCGGGATGCCGGGTGCGATGCGGTGCATCCCGGTTACGGATTTCTGAGCGAGAACGCAGCCTTCGCCGAACGCTGCGCCGAGGCGGGTTTGACCTTCGTCGGCCCGGCCCCGGAAACCTTGGCGCTGTTCGGCGACAAGGGGCAGGCGCGTGCGTTCGCGGAGCGGCACGGTATTCCCATCGTTCCCGGCACCTCCGGACCGACTTCGCTCGCCGAGGCACAAGCCTTCATGGCCTCTCTCGGCGCGCATGCGGCCGTGATGGTGAAGGCCATCGCCGGCGGCGGCGGTCGGGGCATGCGACCGGTCACCGATCCGTCCCAACTCGAAGCCACGATGGAACGCTGTCGTTCCGAGGCGATGCAGGCCTTCGGCAACGGCGATGTCTATGTGGAGCGCTTGTTTCCGCGCGCGCGTCATATCGAGGTGCAAATCCTCGGCGACGGCACTGGTGCCGTCAGCCATTTGTGGGAACGGGAATGCAGCCTGCAGCGGGAACGCCAGAAGGTGCTGGAAATCGCCCCCGCGCCGTTTCTGCACCCAGGCGTGCGCGACCGTTTGCTGCGTGCCGCCGTGGCCCTCGCCGCCGCCGGTCGCTATCGCAATGCCGGGACCTTCGAATTCCTGGTGGACGCCGCCGACGCCACGGAAGATGCCGTCATCGCCTTCATCGAGGCGAATGTCCGTCTTCAGGTCGAGCACACCGTCACCGAGGAAATCACCGGCATCGATCTTGTCCGCGCGCAGCTCGGCATTGCCGCCGGTGCCACGCTGGCGGATTTGCACCTGTGTCAGCAGGACATTCGGGACCCGAACGGCTTCGCCATTCAGGCGCGAGTTAATCTGGAAACGATGCAGGACGATGGTTCGGTGCGATCGGCCGGCGGGGTGATCGCGGTGTACGAGCCGCCGTCCGGGCGCGGCGTGCGGGTCGATGGCTACGGCTATGCCGGATACCGCACCAACCCGCGCTTCGATTCGCTGCTGGCGAAAGTGATCGTGCATGCGGCGTCCGGCGATTTCGGCCAGGCCGCGATCAAGACGGCGCGGGCTTTGGCGGAATTTCGCATCGCCGGCGTGCCGACCAACATGCCCTTCCTGGGCGCGCTGCTGCGTCACCCCGACGTTCTGTCCGGCGGCATGCACACGCGCTTCGTCGAGGAAAACGCGGCGGCGCTTGTCGCGGCCCAGGCACCCCAGGCCCGGTATTTCGAAGCGCAAACCGCCGCCGCCCGCCGCCCGGGCGCGCGTCTGGATACGTCGGACCCGCTGGGTGTCGTTCTGTACGGCAAGTCGGGTGCTCCGGCTGCACAGGTTGAAACATCCGAAGCCATTGCCGGGCCCGAGGGAACCGTGGGGCTGCGCGCGCCGATGCAGGGCACGATCGTCGCGCTGAGTGTCGAGGAAGGCGCAACGGTGCGGGCCGGGCAGGAAGTGCTGGTGCTGGAAGCCATGAAAATGCAGCACGCCGTCGTCGCCGCGTCAGCCGGTATCGTGCGCGCCATCACCGTCGCGGTTGGCGACACGGTGTTCGAGGATCATCCGCTGGTGTTCATCGAAGAACGCGCCGAACTCGACGATGGCGTGCGCCAGGAAGAATCCATCGACCTCTCGCGCATCAGGCCCGACCTGCGAGAGGTATTGGACCGGCGGGACCGCACGCTGGACTCGCACCGGCCCAAGGCGGTCGCCCGTCGGCGCGCCACCGGCCAGCGCACGGCGCGGGAGAATATCGACGATATCTGCGATGACGGCACCTTCGTCGAGTTCGGTTCCCTGGTCCTGTCCGCTCGGCGTCGCACGGTGCCGATGGAGCAGTTGATCGATGAGTCCCCGGCGGACGGTTTGATCATGGGCCTGGCGCAAATCAACGGCGACCGCTTCGCCGAACAGCAAAGCCGAGCGGTGGTGGTTTCGTATGATTATACGGTGATGGCGGGGACCCAGGGGCATATGGGTCACCACAAGCAGGACCGCATGTTCGAGATGGCGGAAAAATGGCGGCTGCCGGTCGTCATCTTTACCGAAGGCGGCGGCGGGCGCGGCAGCGACACGGACAACCTCGTTTCCTTCAGCGACACGTTCCATCGCCTGCCGCGTTTGTCCGGTTTGGTGCCGTTGGTCGGCATTGCCTCCGGCCGCTGCTTTGCCGGCAATGCGGTGTTGCTGGGGTGCTGCGACGTGATCATCGCGACCGAGGGCACGACGATCGGCATGGCCGGTCCCGCGATGATCGAAGGCGGTGGCCTGGGGGTGTACCGGCCCGAGGAGGTCGGCCCGATGTCGGTGCAGGTGCCGAACGGCGTCGTCGATATCCTGGTGAAGGATGAAGCGGAGGCGGTGCGCGTCGCGCGCCAGTACTTATCGTATTTCCAGGGGCGGACGGAAGGTTTCACCTGTCCGGACCAACGCGCGCTGCGTCACATCGTGCCGGAGAACCGGCTGCGCGGGTATGACATGCGCTCGGTGATCGAAACCATTGCCGACGATGGGTCGATGCTGGAAATTCGTCGCGGCTTCGGTCTGGGAATGATCACGGCGTTTATTCGGGTCGAGGGGCGACCGATGGGCGTGATCGCGAATAACCCGATGCATCTGGGCGGCGCGATCGACAGCGACGCGGCGGACAAGGCCGCGCGGTTCATGCAGCTTTGCGACGCGCACGATGTTCCGTTGCTGTCTTTGAACGACAACCCCGGCAACATGGTCGGCCCGGAAGCGGAAAAGACCGCCCTGGTCCGCCATTGCTGCCGCACCTATTTGATCGGCGCCAATCTGACGATCCCGACCTTCTTCGTCATGACCCGTAAGTCCTATGGCCTGGGCAAACTTGCGATGACCGGCGGATCGATGCGCGTCGGCGTCTTCGCCGTCGCCTGGCCGACCGGCGAATTCGGCGGCATGGGGCTGGAAGGACAGGTGAAGCTCGGGCGTCGGCGCGAGCTGGCCGCGATTGCCGATCCCGCTGAACGCCTTGCCGCCTATGAAGGGATGGTGGCAGAGCTGTACGAGCGCGGCAAAGCTCTGAACGCGGGTAGCCTGTTTGAGGTCGATGAGGTCATCGACCCCGCCGAAACGCGTCGGTGGCTGATCGCGGGGCTGCGTTCCATGCCGCCCGCGCCGGTGCGCGAAGGCAAGCGTCGTCCCTGCGTGGATGGTTGGTAATCCGAGAGGGGGATGCACAACGCCGATCTGTATGTATACTTACAAACGATCTGGGGGAGCGACCGCGATGAACGCACCGATGATGCATGTTGAACCATCCGTAACGCCGGAACGCGATGTGGTTATCCTGAAGCAGCTTGAACGAAAGTTGCTTTGGCTGTCATCGTGGATGATCCACAACGCGAACCATGTCCGTCCCAATCGGGACGGGCTGAAGGTCGGCGGGCACCAGGCGTCGTGCGCGTCCTCGATCTCTATCCTGACCGCGCTGTACTTCGCCATAGCGCGGCCGCAGGATCGTATTGCCGTGAAGCCGCATGCCGGCCCGGTGTTCCACGCGATCAACTATCTGTTGGGACGACAAACGCGGGAGAAAATGCCGACCTTGCGCCAGTTCGGCGGTATTCAGCCCTACCCGTCTCGGGTGAAGGACGGCGGAGAGATCGATTTCTCCACCGGTTCGGTCGGTCTCGGCGTCGCGATGACCAGCTTTTCCGCGCTGATGGCGGATTATGCGCGACTGCATAACCTCGGGCGTACCGACTTGCCGCACGGCCGCCATATCGCGATCGCGGGTGACGCGGAGCTGGACGAAGGCAATATCTACGAAGCCCTGTTGGAAGGCTGGAAGCACGATATCCGTAATCTCTGGTGGATTATCGACTACAACCGTCAGAGCCTGGATTCCGTGGTGCCGGATCGTCTGTTCGGTCGGATTGAAGGCTTGTTCCGCGATATGGGCTGGAACTGCGTCACCATTAAGTACGGTCGCAAGCTCGAAGCCGCTTTTGCCCGGGATGGCGGAGAGGATTTGCGTCGTTGGATCGACGACTGTCCCAACAGCCTTTACTCCGCGCTGACGTTCCAGGGGGGCGCGGCCTGGCGGCAGACTTTGTTGACCGACCTTGGGCGATCCAGGATCCGCTCCACGATCGATGCGCTGACCGACGACGAGTTGGGCGCGTTGATGACGAATCTCGGTGGCCATGACATCGAGACGATGATCGAAACGTTGCGGGCGGCGGAGGCGGAAGGCGATCAGCCGACCTGTTTCATCGCATACACGATCAAGGGCATGGGGCTGCCGTTTGCCGGCCACAAGGACAATCACGCCGGTCTGATGACCAAGGAACAGATGGAACAATTCCGTCTGGATATGGGCATCCGTCCCGGCCACGAGTGGGATTTGTTCGAGGGGCTGGAGGTATCCGAAGCCGAAATCCGTGACTACCTGACGCGCTGCCCCTTCGGCACGCCGTTGACGCCGGAAGGACGCAAGCTCAGCGCGCCCGTCGTGCATGTGCCCCCCGTTTTGCCGATGCCGAAACTGGCGGGGCGGAAGATGTCCACCCAGGGCGGGTTCGGCGAAATCCTGGCGGAAATCGGTCGCGGGCAGGGGGAGTTGAAGGACCTCGCCGGGCACATCATGACCACCAGCCCCGATGTCACGGTATCGACCAATCTTGGCCCCTGGGTGAACCGACGCGGCATCTTCGATCGGCATACCCGCAACGATGTCTTCCGCGACGCGAAGCTCGCCTCCGCCCAGCGATGGGGCATGTCGCCCCAGGGACAGCACGTGGAACTCGGCATCGCCGAACAAAACCTGTTCCTGTTGCTGGGCGCGGCCGGGCTGGCCCCGTCGATGACGGGCGCGCGCATTCTGCCGATCGGCACCGTTTACGATCCCTTCGTCAATCGCGGTCTCGATGCACTGCTGTATGCCTGTTACCAGGACGCGCGCTTCCTGTTGGTTTCCACCCCGTCCGGGCTGACCCTGGCGCCGGAGGGTGGTCAGCACCAGTCCGTGAACACGCCGCTGATCGGCATGGCGGCGGATCGTTTGGCGAGCTTCGAACCGGCGCATGTCGACGAACTCGCGATCCTGATGCGGCACGCGTTCGACTTCATGCAGCGGCCCGACGGGTCGGCGGTGTGGTTGCGCCTGTCGACCCGCGCGCTTGACCAGTCCGCGCGGACGCTGGACCCGGCGCAGGTCATCGCGGGCGCGCATTGGATCGTGCCGCCCGCGCCGGGGGCCAGGATCGTGTTGGGTTATCAAGGTCCGTTGGCGACGGAGGCGATGGAGGCCTTTGCGGAACTGGTGGCGGAAGAACCGGGCGCGGGCCTGCTGGCGATCACGTCCCCGGATCGGTTGCATGCGGGCTGGCTGGTGGCGCAACGCGCCCGTCGCGCGGGCGATCGCGGCGCGCGATCCTATGTCGAGCGGTTGTTGGAGCCGTTGGCCCCCGGCGCCGCACTGGTCACGCTGCTGGACGGCCATCCCGCCAGCCACGCCTGGCTGGGCGGTGTGCGCGGGCAGCGCGTGGTCCCGCTGGGTGTCGATCGCTTCGGGCAGACCGGCGATATCCCCGATCTGTACCGTGAATACGGTCTTGATACTGACGCAATTCTGGACGCCTGCGCCCAGGCGCTGCTCGGCTGAGTCGCGGCGGCGCGAACTTGCGGCCCGTCGAACGTTAAAATACCATCCAGGTTCACACATAGTTCGGACACGTCCAAAATGTCAGACCAAGCAAAAGCAGAACTCGCACCGACCGGCGTCCTGCGCGCGGCCATCAATATGGGTAACTTCCTGTTGGTAACCGGCAAGACCGCTTCCGGCGACCCCGACGGGGTATCCCCCGACATGGCGCGCAACATCGCTGCCCGTCTCGGCGTTGGCGTGACCTTCGTGCCCTATGCAAAGCCGAGCCAATTGGCAGACGATGGCGGGAAGGGGATTTGGGACATTGGGTTGATCGGCGCCGAACCCGCGCGCGCTCAAAAAATCGACTTCACGGCGGCCTATGTCGAAATCGAGGCCACCTATCTGGTGCCTGCGGGTTCGTCCATTCAGTCAATTGCCGAAGTCGATCGTCCCGGCATCCGCATCGCTGTGTCCGCCGGCAGCGCATACGACCTTTGGTTGGAACGTAACATCAAGAATGCAACGTTGGTGCGCGCGAGCGGCTTAGAAGGCGCGGTTGAGCTGTTCGTAAGAGAGAAGATGGACGCCTTGGCGGGTCTGCGCCCCGGCCTGATCACCGACATCCAGAAGCTGCCGGGCGCACGCATTCTCGACGGTCAGTTCAGCGCCGTGCAGCAGGCGATCGGCACGGCGAAGACCAACCCCGCGGGCGCCGCCTTCCTCAAGGCGTTTGTCGAGGAGGCGAAAGCCAATGGCCTCGTCGCCGGCCTGATCGAAAAGCACGGTGTTGTCGGCCGCCTGACGGTCGCCCCCGCCGCCTGACCTGGAAAGGCCGCCGCCATGCCGACCATCGCCGAACGTCTGGCCGCGCTGACCGCGGCTATCACCTACGCCGATTTGTCGGATGCGGCGGTTCATTGGGCCAAGGTCGCTATTCTGGATACCGTCGGCTGCACCTTGGCCGGTGCGAACGAAGAATGTGCCCGTATTGCCGATCGGATCACCACGCTGGGTGGTTCGACCGGCGACAGCCTGATCTTCGGCTCCGACCGTCGGGTGCGCCCGATGGACGCGGCTTTGATCAACGGCACGGCATCGCACGCCCTTGACTATGACGATTGCAGCGACACGCTGGGTGGGCATCCGTCCGCGCCCATCCTGCCGGCGCTGTTCGCCCTGGCAGAAACTCGACCGACGAGCGGGCGGGATTTCCTCGCCGCCTACGTCGCGGGCTGGGAACTGGAAACGCGGATCGCCCGCGGCGTCAATTTCCATCACTACGAAAAGGGCTGGCATCCCACCGCCACGCTGGGGGTTTTCGGTTCGGCGGCGGCGTGCGCACACCTGCTGGGGTTGAACAGTCAACAAATCACGACGGCGCTGGCGCTCGCGGCGACGTTTTCATCCGGCATCAAATCGAACTTCGGCACGATGACCAAGCCGCTGCATGTCGGTCACGCCGCGCGCAACGGCCTGCAAGCCGCGCTGCTGGCGGCGGAGGGCTTCACCGCCAGCGCCGACGTGTTCGAGCACAAGCAGGGCTTCCTGAACGTGTTCAACGGCGCGGGGCATTTCGATGTCGATCGGATGTTCGCGGAACGGAGCGAACCGTGGGATATCGTCAGCCCCGGCGTCGCGATCAAACAATATCCCTGCTGCGGCAGCACGCATCCGGCCATCGATGCACTGCTGATGCTGGTGCGGGAGCATCGCTTTGCGCCGGAGCAAGTGGATCGCGTCGATTCCTGGACTCATCCGCGGCGCCTGAACCATACCAATCGGCCCGATCCGCAAAGCGAGCTGGATGCCAAGTTCAGCGTTCAGTACTGTATCGCGCGCGGCATCGTCAGCGGCCGGGTTTCGATCGAACATTTTGAAGGTACGAGCTATCAGGACGCCGACGTTCAGTCGGTGTTGCAACGGGTCCATGCCGCGCCGCATCCGAATATGTCGATGGATACGTTCGAACATTTCGGCGCGGAAGTCCGCGTGACACTGACGGACGGTCGTGTGCTCACGCAGTCGGTGACCCGTCCGCTGGGCCGCGGTCCGACCCATCCGTTGCCCGAAGAGCTGCTGATCGCGAAGTTCATGAACTGCGCCATGCGCGCCATTCCGGAAGACGCCGCGACCCATACGCTTGGCATGTTGCGTGGGTTGGAGTCCGCCAACAGCGTCCGATCGCTCACCAATGCGATGGTGACGCGTTCGGCGCTGGCGGCGTAGCGGCGGTCAGGCTTTCTTCAGGCGGAACGCGCTCAGCGGTTCTTCCGAATAGGCGCGGGGCCCCCGCACCAGTTCCGCCGCGCGATCCATGTCCTTTACCAAGGCTTCGAGCTTCGGCATGTCTTCGGCCTTCGGCTTCAGGCCCGTTGCCCGTACGCGTGCTTCGAATGAAATTTCCGACATTGTGTTGCTCTCTTTCGGGCGGTCAGTTTGCCGCCGCTGCAAGGGTTGCTTCAAGTTTCGGACGCATGCCGCGCCAGGATGTCGCTTTTTCGTAGGCGTCGCCCGCCTTCAGAACGATATGGTCCTCGAACGGACGCCCGGCGATTTGCAAGGAGATCGGCAGCCCCGCGCTGCTGAAGCCGTTGCAGATGCTTAATGCCGGAAAGCCGGTCATGTTGAACGGACGCGTCAACGAAGGGCCAACCGAGGAGTCGTAACCACCGAGAATCGGGGCGGTGATGTGGCGGGTCGGCATCATCAGAAGATCGACATCACGCATCGTCGCGGTGACTTCCTGCACCAGGCGGGTGCGTTCGCGTTGCGCGTTCACGTAGTCCTCGGCGGAAACGAAGGCACCTGCCATGATGCGCAGCCGCCCGCGTTCACCATACAATTCGGGCGTTTCGCGCAGCCAGCGGCCGTGGATGGCGAAGGCTTCCGACGCGGTGATCAGGGAGTTGATCTCGGTGAATTTGGAAAGCGGGGAGAGCGTGACGTCGGTGACGGTCGCGCCGAGGCTTTTGTAGACCTCGATCGCGGCATTGAAGGCGGCGAGAACCTCCGGATCGGGAGTAAGATCGGTTTCGAAGAAGTGCCGCGGCACACCGATGCGCAGACCGTTCAGACCGCCGCCCAACGCGGCGGCGAAGTCCGCGATGGGCACATCGGCGCTGGCGGGATCGAGCGGATCGTAGCCGGCAAGGACCTGCATCATGATCGCGCAATCCTCGCTGGTCCAACACATCGGGCCGGCGTGATCGAGCGAGAAAGACAGCGGCAGGATACCGCGACGGCTGAGGTAGCCATAGGTCGGCTTATGCCCGGCTATTCCGCACCACGACGCCGGGCCGCGGATCGAACCGCCGGTGTCGGTGCCCATCGCCGCCATCGCCAATCCGGCGGCGACGGCCGAACCGGAGCCGGAGGAGGAGCCTCCGGGATCGTGGGCCGTGTTCCAGGGATTGCGCGCCGGCGGCCAGGGAAGGTCGAACGACGCGCCGCCGATCGCGAATTCCCATGTTGCCAGCTTACCGAGCACGATCGCGCCCGCCTGTCGCAGGCGGGTCACGGTCACGGCGTCCTCGGTCGGCACATGGTCCTTGAACAGGGCGGAATGCCCGGTCGTGCGCACGCCCGCCGTGTTGTAGATGTCCTTCAGTCCGATCGGGATACCGTGCAACGGGCCCTTCCAGTTGCCGGCGGCGATGTCGGCCTCGGCCTTGGCCGCGTCGGCCATCGCCTGGGCTTCCAGCGGCATCAGGTAGGAGTCGAGTTGGCTGTCGAGGGCGTGGATACGCTTGAAGAACGCCGCCGTCAGCTCGACCGGAGAGAGCTTTCCGACCTTTATCATCGCCGCGGCCTGGGCGATCGTCAGGAAATGTAAATCCATTATCCTGTCCTTTCGACTTACGCGACGAGGGCGGGACGCTTGCCACGCCAGCCGGTCGCTGTTTCATAGGCATGGCCGGCGCGGAACAGCATCGGTTCCGCGAAGGGGCGGGCGATCAACTGCATGCAAACCGGCAGGCCGCCTTCGCCGTAGCCCGTGCAGACACTCATCGCCGGATTGCCGGTGACGTTGAACGGCATGGTGAGCGACGGCTTTTCCAGGTTTCCCCATTTCGGCACGGAATCGATGCGCGGTGCTTCGCCGGGTTGGGAAGCGGAGACCAGAATGTCGTAGTCCGCCATCGCGTCGCGCACCTCGATGCACAGCATCCGGCGTCGGCGCATCGCTTGCACATAGTCGGCCGACGACATGAACGCGCCGAGGGCGATGCGATCCCTGAATAATTCCCCGTAATCGTTGAAGCGGGTCTTCAGCCAGGGCTGGTGTACCGCATAGGCTTCCGAGGTCAGGATGACCGAACCGACCGCATGATACTCCGACATCGGCGAAAGCGTGACGTCGGAGACTTCCGCCCCGAGACCGCGATAGACGTCCATCGCCGCGTCGATACCCTTGCGGGTGGCTTCGCTGACGGGGTGATCGTCCTCAAAGAAGTGGCGGATGACGCCGATCCGCAGGCCCTTGGCACCCTTCGCCAGATCGGCCGTGAAGTTCGGCACCGGCCTGTCCGCGCTGGCGGGGTCTTCGGGATCGTAGCCCGCCATGGCTTGCAGCAGCATGGCGCAGTCCTCGACCGTCCACGCCATCGGACCCGTGTGATCCATCGTAAACGATAAAGGCAGCACGCCTGCTCGGCTGCATAGGCCATAGGTCGGCTTGATGCCGGCGATGCCGCACAGCGCGGCCGGGCCGCGGATCGATCCGCCGGTATCGGACCCGGTGCCGCCCAGAATAAAGCCCGCCGCGACCGCCGCGCCGGTGCCGGAGGAAGAGCCGGCGGTGAAGTGGTCGGGGTTCCACGGGTTCCGCGCGGGCGGCCAGGGCAGGTCGAAAGATGGACCGCCCATGGCGAACTCATGCGTCGCCAGCTTGCCCAACATGACCGTGCCGGCCGCGTCCCACTTCTTCACGACCATCGAGTCCGCGGTCGGGACGTTGTGTTCCAGCAGCTTCGAATGCGCCGTCGTGCGGATGTCCGCGGTGTTGTAGATGTCCTTGTGCGCGATCGGGATACCGTCGAGCGGTCCTTTCGCGCTGCCGGCCATGACACGCGCTTCCGCGGCCTTTGCGTCGGCCATGGCGCGTTCTTCGGTGACCAGCAAAAAGCTGTGGAGGGCGCTGTCATGCGCCTTGATGCGGGCCAGGCTGGCTTTGGTCAGCTCGACTGGAGACAGTTTTTTCGCGGCGATCGCTTTCGATGCGCTCGCGATGGTCGGAAACGCGTCCATCAGCGGACCTCCGGATAAAAGATCAGCGACGGTTCGGCTTCGCGCGGCATCGGCGCGGCCGCCGTCGTCAGGATTTTCTGTAACGTCGGGTAGACGTCGAACAGCGTGTCCTTCTGTGCCTGACTGAGCGGCAGCCCGGTCTGGGCGGCCAGAATGTCGAATTCTTCCCTGGTAACCGGCGGCATGGATGTCTCCTGAACAGACGTGGGACTTACGCGGTGACGGTTTCGGTCGCGCGAACGCAGCGGACCATGGCTCCGGAATCCGATGTGATGACGGGTATGATGCCGGAACGGCACCCGTCGGTCACATGGCGGCAGCGTGGCGCGAAGGCGCAACCGGGCGGCAGTTCCGCCAGGTTGGGAGGGGAGCCGGGGATGGTTTCCAACACGCGCCCGCGCAGCCCACCGTGTACTGTCGAGGATAGCAGGCCCTGGGTGTACGGGTGTTTGGGCGATTTCATGATTTCGCGGACGGTGCCGCTTTCCACGAAGCGGCCGGCATACATCACGGCAATGCGGTCGGAGATTTCGGCGGCCGCGCCGACGTCGTGCGTGACGAAGACGATGGCCATGCCGAGTTCTTCCTGCAACTGGCGCAGCAGCAACAGAATCTGAATCTGCACCGTGACGTCGAGCGCGGTTGTCGGCTCATCGGCCAGCAGGACGGACGGGGAGCAGGCAAGAGCCAACGCGATCATCGCGCGTTGACGCATGCCGCCCGACATCTCGTGCGGGAAGTTCTTCAGCCGTCGTTCGGCGGAGGGGATCTTGACCTGTTCAAGCAGGCCCAGCGCCCGCTTCATCGCGTCGGTGTAGGAAATCCCCTCGTGCTGAACGATGGTTTCGGAGATTTGTTCGCCGATCGTATAGACGGGGTCCAGCGCGGCCATAGGCTCCTGGAAAATCATGGAAATCGCGCCGCCGCGCAGTTTCCCCAGTTCGGCCTTGGGCATGGTCAGCATGTCGCGACCGTTCAACCAGACCTTGCCCTGGATTTGCGCATAGGGCGGCAACAGGCCCATCAGCGCTTTCAGGCTGACGCTTTTGCCCGACCCTGATTCGCCCAGGATCGTCATTGTTTCGCCCGCGCGCAGCGCGAAGGAAACGCCGTTGACGGCGGCGACATCGGTGTTGCGGCGCTTGAACCGTACTGTCAGGTCCTCCGCCTTCAGCACCGGTTCCCCAAGGATGGGTTTGACGTTGATACCTTCAGGCATGGTGTGCTCCTCCCATCGCGGCCTGGGCTTCCGGGCGGTGACAGGCGACCAGATGCGGCGTCGCGGTGTCGGCGACATCTTCGAACGGCAGGGCGAGTGTCGGAATTTGTTCGGCGCAGATCGCCTGGGCGAAGGCGCAACGCGTGCGGAACCGGCAGCCGGACGGTGGGTTGATCGGATTGGGCGGATCGCCGGTCAAAGGCATCTCCGTCGTGCGCCGATCGGGGTCGAGTGTCGGCTTGGAGGCGAACAGCGCCCGCGTGTAGGGGTGGCGGGGGCGTCGGTAGATTTGTTCCACCGGCCCGGTTTCGACCACGCGGCCGAGATACATGACCAGGACCCGGTCGCTCATGTATTCGACCACGTTCAGGTCGTGGCTGATGAACAGATAGGTCAGGTTGAAGCTGGATTTCAGCTCGCTCAACAGGTTCAGCACCTGTGCCTCGACCGATTTGTCGAGCGCGGCGACGGCTTCGTCGAGGATGACGAGACGTGGCTCCAGCGCCAAAGCGCGGGCGATATTGACGCGCTGGCGTTGCCCGCCGGACAGTTCGTGCGGATAGCGGCGCGCGAAATGTCCGGGGTTCAGGCCGACCTGCGACAACAGGGTTTCTGCCCGTTCCAGCGCCGCCTTGCCTGACAGGCCGTGCATGCGCGGGGCGTAGGCGATGCTTTCGGTCATGGTCATGCGGGGATTCAGGGAGGAGTAGCTGTCCTGAAACACCATCTGCATTTGCCGGCGCATCTGGTTCACGGTGATGCCGCTCTCTACGCCGACGGCGTCGCCGTCGAAGATGATGTCGCCATGATCGGGTTTGATCAGGTGCATCAAAAGTCGGGCAGTGGTGGATTTGCCGCAACCGCTTTCGCCGACGATGCCAAGGGTTTCGCCCTTGCGCACCGAGAACGAGACGTCGTCGACGGCCTGCACGGTGGCGATCTGCCGGTTCAGCATGCCGCCGCGCACGGGGAAGTACTTGCGCAGGTTGTCCACGGTCAGCAGCGGCTGAGCGGGGCCGCCGCGGTCGCGGGCGTCGAGGGTCTGGGTGGTGCTCATTTGTTCAGCCTCACATCCATGGCGCTGCGGAAGCCGTCGCTCATGAGATTGAACGACATCGAGGTAATGAAGATCATCAGCCCGGGCAGGGCGGCGACGTAGGGTTGCACGTAGATCGCCTGGCGCAGGGAGTTCAGCATCAGCCCCCATTCCGGCGTGGGCGGGGTGACGCCGAGGCCGAGGAAGGACAGCCCGGCGGACAGGATGATCGATACGCTGATCAGGCTGGTGGCATAGACCAGGATTGGGCCGAGAACATTGGCGAGAACGTGGTGCCGGATGACCTGGAACGTCGTGGTGCCGGACGCGCGGGCGGCTTCGACGAAATCGAGCTGTCGGGCCTGGGTGGTCACGGTTTCCGACACGCGCACCAAAGGCGGAATGAACACGATCGACAGCGCGAGGATCGAGTTCGTCAGGCCGTTCCCCAGCATGCCGCAGATGGCGATGGCGAGCAGGATGGACGGGAAGGCATAGAACACGTCCATGACGCGCATGATCAGCGTGCCGACCAGGCCTCCGGCATAGCCGGCCAGAACCCCGAGGGAGCCGCCGATGGCGAGCGCGAAGGTGACCGGCAGGACGCCGGCCAGCAGGGACAGGCGACCGCCATAGCAAAGCCGGGTCCAGAGATCGCGCCCGGTCTCATCGGTGCCGAGCCCGTGGCCGGGGGTGCCGATGGGCTTGAGGCGCATGAGGACGCTGCCCTGGAACGGGTCGGCGGAGGTGACGAGCGGCGCGCCGATGGTAATGAACAGGATCGTCAGAATGATGCAGGTGACGGCGATGGTGACGGGATCGCGCAGCAGGCGCTGGCCGACCGATTTCCAATAGCCGGGGGAGGGGGCCAATTTTTGCTGGTCGATCTTTGGAAGAGTCGGGCCAGCGATATCCATGGTTGCGTCGGACATGGTCGGATCCTTTTCAGCGCCGGATGCGCGGGTCGATCGCTGCCTGAGCGATATCGACGAGCAGGTTGAGCAGGACGAAGAAGGTGGCGAGGACGAGGATCGTGGCCTGCAGGATGGGGATGTCGCGTCGGAAGATCGCGAGGTTGAGCAGGTTGCCGGAGCCGGGCCAGTTGTAGACGGTCTCGACCAGGATCGAGCCGCCGAGGAGGTATCCGAACTGGAGTCCCATCAGCGCGAGCACGGGCGGGGCGGCGTTTTTGCAGATGTGGCGGATGACCGGCCAGCGGGTCAGGCCCTTGGCGGAGAGCGCGCCGACGAAATCCTGTCCGAGGATTTCCAGCACGGTGGCGCGCACCAGTCGGCCGATGACTCCCATGGGGATCAGCGACAGGGTGACGACCGGCAGGACGAGATATTGCAGTCGGTTGTAGAGCGGTTCGGCATCGTCGCCCATGCCCTGCGCGGGCAGGAAGTCGTTCATCACGGCGAAGGCGAGGACGAGGACGATGGCGCACCAGTAGTGCGGCAGCGAGACTCCGGTGGTTGCCAGTGCGGAGAACAGCTTGTCGGGCCACCGTCCGTGATAGAGCGCGGAGATCATGCCGAAGCCGATGCCGAGGGAGAATCCGACCATGGCGGCGAGGATGGCGAGGATGAAGGTATTGCCGAGGGCGGCGATGAGCTGTCCCCAGACGGGTGTTGCGTTGAACACCGAGAGTCCGAAGTCGCCCTGCAGGGCGCGGAACAACCAGAGGAAATATTGGACGTAGAGTGGTTTGTCGAAGCCGAAGGCGGCTTTCATCTGGGCGATGATTTCGGGCGATGCCTCGGGCGGCATGAGCATATCGATGGGGTTGCCCGGGACGATATGGACCAGTCCGAAGACGACGAGTGTGACGCCGAGAAGGATTGGGATTGCCTGGAGCAATCTGCGGAAGGCGAAGACGAGCATGGCGGACAACGCTCCTGTTCGGTTGCCGTGGCGTTCGGCGGTGGGCCTATGCTGCGATGCAGCACGATTGCCCGAGATTAGCACTCCGACGGTTTCTGTCCAGTCAATTGACAGTCTATATTTTAACCATTTGCATATTATGTATTCTCATCATACGCTGGCAGTGCCGGTTGACCGGTAATTCAGTCTAAATCAGAGGCATACCATGCATAAACCCAGCATCAGCGCAGCCGTCGCGGCCCGTGCAATTGAGCGGCGCGGGAGTGTCCGTGTGTTCAAAAGCCTTGTTCCTGAGCGTACTGCCCATATTGTGGTCGATCTGCAAAACGGATTCATGGCCCCAGGCGAGGTCGCGGAAATCGGCAACGCCCGCGAAATCGTCCCCGCCGTCAACCGCATCAGCGCCGCTCTGCGCGACGCCGGCGGTATCGTTGTCTACATTCAGAACACCTTCGACGACCTCGCAGTCAGCACCTGGTCCACCTTTTTCGACCATTTCTGCTCCCCCGCTCGGCGTCAGCGGATGATCGACGCATTCACACCCGGCGCCTTCGGACATCAGATCTGGGCCGGACTCGACGTCAGGGACGAGGACCTGAAGGTGCAAAAGCGCCGCTTCGGCGCCTTCGCGCCGGGATCGTCGGATTTGCACGAAATCCTGCAGGCTCGCGGCATCGACACCTTGATCGTCACGGGCACCGCGACTCAGGTCTGCTGCGAATCCACCGCGCGAGACGCGATGATGATGAATTACAAGGTGTTCTTCGTCGCCGACGGCAACGCCACGTTCACCGACGAGGAACATAACGCAACGATTTCGGCCATGGCGCACGCGTTTTGCGACGTCATCGACTCCGATGCCATGACGGCGATGATCGAGAGTCAAACAGTTTCAGAAGAAACCAAAGAGCCTGTCCTGGCATAGCCCTTGCAATTGCCCCACCGGGTGTCGAGGCGGTCGCAGACGCGCCGCTTCGCCCCAACCCCTGCAATCGCATGATTGGACAGCCCCGATGATCTCAAGGCGTGGTCTTATGACCGCCGCGGCCAGTGCCGCCGCGCTCCCCATCCTTCCCAGTCACGCGGCGGGTCCGCAAATCCTGCGGATCGGCATGACCGCGGCCGATCTGCCGACGACGCACGGCATTCCCAATAACGGCGGCGAGGGCTTTCGATTCCTCGGCCATCCCGCGTACGACGCGCTGATCAACTGGGATTTCACCAAGCCGTCGAAGCTCGCCGATATCACCGGCGGCATCTTTACGGACTGGAAGGGCGACGAGGGCAATCCCTTGCGCTGGATTTTCTCTGTCCGTCAGGGCGTGAAGTTCCATGACGGCACCCCGCTGACCGCCGATGCCGTGCTGTGGAACCTGCGCCGCATCTACGACGACAAATCCCCGCAGTACGACGCCACCGCCTCGCCAATCGTGCGCGCCACCGTGTCGATGATCGCGACTTATGAAAAGACCGACGAAAAGACCATCGTCCTGACGACCAAATATCCGTTCAGCTTTCTGCCCTACTTGCTGACCCGCGTGCTGATCACGAGCCCGACGCGCTGGGAAGAGGCCGGCAAAAGCTGGGCCGAATTCGCCAAGAAGCCGGCGGGCACCGGGCCGTTCAAAATCACCAAGGTGGTGCCCGGACAATATGCCGAACTGTCCCGTAACGAGGAGTATTGGGACAAGGGCCGCATTCCCAAGCTGGAAAAGATGGTGGTTTATCCGATGCCGGAAGCCACCACACGGGTCGCGGCGCTTCGGTCCGGACAGGTCGATTGGATCGAAGTCCCGCCGCCCGATTCCATCCCGTCTCTCAAACAGGCCGGCATGCAGATCAGCCTCTGGCCCTATCCGCACACCTATCCTTACGCGTTGAACTGCCTGGAATCCTCGCCGTTCCGCGACGTGCGGGTGCGTCAGGCGCTGAATTACGCGGTCGATCGCGAAGGCATGTGCAAGATGCTGAATGGCATCGCCAAGCCGGCCGCGGGGCTTTACCCACCGGAAGATCCGATCTTCGGCAAGCCGAAGAACAAATACATCTACGACCCCGACCGTGCGAAGGCGCTGCTGAAGGACGCCGGCTACGGCCCAGGCAAGCCGGTCAAGGCCAAGATCATGATCTCCACATCCGGGTCCGGCCAGATGCTGCCCATCCCGATGAACGAGTTCATGCAGCAGAACTTCAAGGCGGTAGGTATCGACGTTGAATTCGACGTCGTCGAATGGGGCACCATGCTGGTCGCCATTCGCAACGCGCCCACGGCGCCGCAGTCGCACGGCGTGGACGGCGTCAATATCAGCCTGAGTTTCACCGACCCGTCCTCGATGTTCCGCTACTACGCGACCGACAGCTTCGCCCCGACCAACTATAACTGGGGTCACTGGAAGCACGAGGAAGCGACCGACCTGCTGCGTAAGGCGCAGGCGACCTTCAGTTCCGCCGAACAATTGGAACTGCTGGCCAAGGCGCACGCGATCGTCGTCGATGAGGCGCCGTGGCTGTTCATCGTTCACGACCTGAACCCGCGCGCGATGTCGAAAAAGGTCCAGGGTTTCATCCCGGCGCAAAGCTGGTCCCAGGACTTCACCCAGATCACGATGGCATAGGATCCCAGCTTTATGATTTCGAGACGTGGTTTCGTGGCGGGAGCGGCAATCGCCGCCTCCCTGCCGATTTCGTCCGCTCATGCCGCGGGCGGCACATTGCGTATCGCCATGACGGCGGCGGATATTCCCAGCACGCACGGCATTCCGAATAACGGGTTCGAGGGGTTTCGTTTCCTCGGCTATCAGCCCTATGACGCCTTGGTGAACTGGGATTTGCGCAACAATCCCGATAAGCCCGCGAATATCGTTCCAGGACTGTTCAGCGCCTGGAAGCCCGATCCGGCCAATCCCCTCGGCTGGATCTTCACCGTGCGCCAGGGCGTGAAGTTCCACGACGGCACCGATTTCACCGCCGATGCCGTGATCTGGAATCTGCGCCGGGTCTATGACGACAAGTCGCCGCAATACGACGCCACCGCCGCGCCGATCATCCGCGCCGCCGTGTCCATGGTCGATGGCTTCGAAAAGAAGGACGATTCGACGATCGTCATCACGACGAAGTATCCGTTCAGCTTCTTCCCCTGGCTGTTGACTCGCGTCCTGATGGTCAGCCCGACCCAGTGGGAAGTCGTCGGCAAAAGCTGGGCGGAATTCGCGAAGAAGCCGGCCGGCACCGGGCCGTTCAAGATCGTGCGCGTCGTACCGGGCCAGTACGTCGAAATGGCGCGGAACGAGGAGTACTGGGACAAGGCGCGGATACCGAAGATCGAGAAGCTCTTCGTGCATCCGATGGCCGAAGCCACGACCCGCATCGCCGCGCTGCGCTCCAACCAGGTCGATTGGATCGAGGTCCCGGCCCCGGACTCCATTCCGTCGTTGAAAAGCGCCGGCTACAATGTGCTGCTGTGGCCGTATCCGCACACCTATCCCTATGTGCTGAATACGCAGGAAGGCTCGCCCTTCCAGGACGTGAAGGTCCGTCAGGCGATCAACTACGCGATCGATCGCGACGGGCTGTGCAAGCTGATCAACGGCATCGCCAAGCCGGCCGTCGGGTTGTATCCGTCCGACAGCAAGTTCTTCGGCGACCCGAAGCAGAAGTACAAATTCGATCCGGACAAGGCCAAGGCGCTGTTGAAGGAAGCCGGCTACGGCCCCGGCAAGCCCGCCAAGGTCAAAATCATGATCTCCACATCCGGATCGGGCCAGATGCTGCCGATCCCCATGAACGAGTTCATTCAGCAGAACTGCAAGGCTGTCGGTATCGAGATCGAGTTCGACGTGGTCGAATGGGGCACCATGCTCGTTGCCATCCGCAACGATCCCAAGGCACCGCAAAGTCACGGCGTGCACGGCATCAACATCAGCCTGAGTTCCGTCGATCCGTCGACGATGTTCCGCTATTACGCGATCGATAGCTTCACCCCCACCAACTACAATTGGGGGCATTGGCGGAACGAAGAGGCGACCGCCTTGTTCAAGAAGGCGCAAGCCAGCTTCGACGAGACGGAACAGACCGCGCTGCTCGCCAAGGCGCACGCGATCATGGTCGACGAAGCGGCCTGGCTGTTCATGGTGCACGATCTGAACCCGCGCGCCATCTCGAAAAAGGTCACGGGCTTCCAGCCCGTGCAAAGCTGGTTCGTGGACCTGACGACGATCTCCATGACCTGAACCGAAGCGGGGGAGCCGGACGGCTCCCCCGTATCGTCGCCTACATCGCGAATGCCGGACGCTTGGAGCGCGTGCCAAGCGCCTTTTCCAGCGCATCGCCGACCTTCAGAACCAACGCATCCTCGAACGGACGACCGCCGATCTGCAGCGACAGCGGCAGGCCGGAGGAGCTGTAACCGTTGCAGATCGACAGGCCCGGATTGCCCGTCACGTTGAAGGCACGGTTGAAGAACGGCTGAAATCCCGAAGCCATCGAGTCCTCGCCGATCGGGCGTGCCGGGCAGCGCGCCGTCGGGAAGACCAGCACATCGACGGTCTTCATGACCTCGGCGACTTCCGCCACCAGCTTCGCGCGTTGCCGCTGGGCATTCACATAATCGGCGGCGGAGATGAACGCGCCGGCCATCAGCCGTTGCCGGCCATAGGCACCGTACAGTTCCGGCGTCGTGCGCAGCCAATGCTGGTGGAACGCATAGGCCTCGCTGCGGGAAATCAGGCTGCCGGTGTCGCCGTAAACGCCGAACGGCGACAAGGTGACATCGACGACGCCGGCGCCGAGCTCGCGCAACGCGGCGAGTGAGGTTTCAAATGCGGCGATGGTTTCCGGATCGGTCGTCAGATCGGTTTCGAAGAAATGGCGCACCACGCCAACCCGCAATCCGGCCAAACCGCCACCCAGCGCGTCGGCGAAGCTGACTTTGGGCGGGGTCGCACAGGCAGCATCCAGCGGATCGTGCACCGCCAGCACGTCCATCATCAGCGCGCAGTCCTCGCTGGTCCAGCACATCGGTCCGGCGTGATCCAGAGAGAACGACAGCGGTAGGATGCCGCGTCGGCTGAGATAGCCATAGGTGGGCTTGTGCCCGGCGATGCCGCACCAGGCCGCCGGCCCGCGAATGGACCCGCCGGTATCCGTGCCCATCGCGCCCAGGCACAATCCCGCCGCGACAGCCGCGCCGGAGCCGGACGATGAGCCGGACGGATCAAGCGACAGATCCCACGGATTGCGCGCCGGCGGCCAGGGCAGGTCCATCGATGTGCCGCCGATGGCGAACTCCCACGTTGCGAGCTTGCCCGTGAACACCGCTCCGGCGGCGCGCAATAACCCGACGGTAAAGGCGTCCTCGTCCGGCACATGGTCCTTGAACAGCGCGGAATGCCCCGTCGTCGCCACGCCTTCGGTGTTGTAGATATCCTTCAGGCCAATCGGAATGCCGTGCAGCGGTCCTTTCCAGTTGCCGGCGGCGATCTCCGCCTCCGCGGTCCGGGCCGCCGCCATGGCGGAGTCCTCCAGCACAAGCAGATGACTGTTCAACCGGCCGTCCAGTTCGGCGATCCGCGCGAACTGTGCCTTGGCGAGGTCGACGGGCGACAACGCGCCCGATCGAAGCTGCGCCGATGCCTCGGCGATGGTGAGAAAGGGAAGTGCGCTCATACGATGGGGTTCTCCTACGATGGATCGCAAAAGCCAAAGCAAGATCGGGACCATCCGATAATGGCGTTGCGATTTGCGTCATGCACACCGCGATCGACCCATTTTGGGAGGGAAAACGCCCGAAAACCCTGGCATGCCGGGTGCTGTGACTCCGTCAAATCGGAGACATACCATGCGCCTCATCACCGTCCTGTTCGCTGCCCTGCTGATCTTCCCGACGCTGACCGCGCAGGCCGTGGTTATTCCCGCAAGCGAACGGCTGTCCGATGTTCCTGCATCTGCCGGGACCGGGTTGTCTGGGTCGTATTATCGCCTGCCTGGCTATGTGCCGGACGTCCTCAGCGCCGCGACGGTCGCCGCGAAGCTCGTCGAACCCTCTGCCCGGTTTACCGCGCTCACGCTCTGTTTCCCGCGCTGCGGTGCGACGACCAAGGATGGCGGCCCGATCGAGGCCTATGTCGCGATGAACGGCACCGATCTGACGGGATCGGCGAACCTTGGCGCGTCGTTCACCCGGTTTTCCGGTGCCCTGGCGATCGCCAAGGCCGGAACCTACGCTTTCAGCCTCTACTCCGACGACGGCGCCATGCTGTCGATCGGCAACACCGTCGTCGCCGCCATGCTCAAGCAGCAGCCATGGGCCGGCGTCACGACCTCCGCGACGTTTGAGCAACCCGGCCTTTATGCAATCCAACTGCTTCAGTTCGACATCGGCGGTTACACCGGCATCACCTTGCTGCTGGACAGCTCGGCATTGCCGACCGCCGCGCTTTACGACACGGGCCGATTGGAAAGCGTCACCGCGAAACTGTCCGCTTCGGTGCCGGAGCCGAATTCCCTGAGCTTGCTGGTCGCGGGGTTGCTGGGGTTCACGACTCTGTATCGTCGGCGTGGTTAAAGCGTCGCCAGCCGCTGCGCCGCCAGCACGGTCAGCAGCAGCGCGTTGAGGAGCATCACACCCGGCATGACGGCGCGCAGCCAACCCATCCACCGCCGCCCCGCCGCCTGACCCAACACGCCGACGGCAATCAAGGTCGGCACGGTACCCAGACCAAAAGCCGCCATCGCCGCGCCACCGCTTACCATGTCGGGCGCGGCGGCCGCGGCGATCAAAGCCCCATACAACAGCCCGCAGGGCAGCAGCCCCAGCAGCAGGCCCATGGCATATTCGGCCGCGAAGCCGCCTCGGCTTATCGTCCGTGTCCGGCGGGCAATCCAGCGCCCCCATGGCACGCTTGCGGGGACGGAGGGCAACGCGCCGCCGATTCCGCGCCACAGGCAGAACAACGCCGCCGTCAACAGCAACGCACCGGAAATCGCGGGATAGCGCAGGGTCAATGCGCCGGCCGCCCCCGCGAAGCCGCCGAGGAGCGCATAGGTGGTGATGCGTCCGAGGTGATAAGGGGCGAGGACGGCGAGGCCCGCGCGTCGCCATTCGCAGAGATGGTGCGCCGGCAGTCGCACCATCCGATCCGCGACCTGACCCAGAACGAACCCGCCGCACATCGGCGCGCAATGCGCCGGGCCGCCGGCCAGACCCGCCAGGAACATGCCGACCGCCAGCCCGCCGACCGGCGGGACCGAGCCGCACCACGCAAACATCAGGTCCAGGGCCGAACTCATGGGGCATAGGTGTCGAGATCGGCGTGCTGTCGCATTGATCTGCGTCAATGCTGCATCGCCGCAAGACTTCCACGGTTGATCGGCGGCGCGGCCTGTTGGGTTCCGTCGCCAATGTGAACAGCAACCACCGGAGTCGCGGATGGATATCCAGGTAAGCGACGTCATCGTCGGCCTTCTCATGTCGGTCCTTGGTCTGATCGGCCTGTTTATGGCCGCGGGCGCGACCGACGACGCAATCTATGTTTTTGGCCTTTCCCTGGCCGGTTTCGCGGTCGTCTTCGTGCTGGGGTTGATCCGGCGTCATTTCGACCGGCAGTCCGGTACCATGCCGAAGGGGACCGACTATGTCTGACGCGGCAATCCAATATAACGAAGACGTCGTGAAGAAATTCGTGATCGCCGCCATCTTCTGGGCGGTGGTGGCGTTTTTGGTGGGCGTGGTTCTGGCCGGGCAACTGGCGTGGCCGGTCGCCAATCTGGGGCTGCCGTTTACGAATTTCGGCCGACTGCGTCCGGTTCACACATCGGCGGCGATCTTCGCCTTCGGCGGATCGGCGCTGTTCGCGACCTCGTTCTATATCGTCCAGCGCACCTGCAGAGCACGGTTGTTTGGGGGAGAGGCGCTGGCGAATTTTATTTTCTGGGGCTACCAGTTCTTCATCGTCATGGCGGCATTGTCGTATGTGATGGGATTCAGCCAGGGGCAGGAATATGCCGAACCTGAATGGCATCTCGACCTTTTCCTGACGTTGATCTGGGTGCTCTACGGGGTTGTTTTCATTGGCACGGTGCTGATGCGCAAGGAACCTCACATCTATGTCGCGAACTGGTTTTTCATCGCGATGATCCTGACGATCGCCGTGCTGCATCTCGGCAACAATTCGGCCATGCCGGTGTCGCTGTTCACGGCGAAAAGCTACAACGTCGCCTCCGGCGTGCAGAACGCGATGATCCAGTGGTGGTATGGCCACAACGCGGTCGGCTTCTTTCTGACCGCAGGGTTTCTGGGAATGATGTACTACTTCATCCCCAAGGCGTCGGGCCGGCCGATCTATTCCTATCGCATTTCGATCGTGCACTTCTGGTCGCTGGTGTTCATGTACATCTGGGCCGGCCCGCATCACCTGCACTACACGGCGCTGCCGGATTGGACGCAGACCTTGGGCATGGCCTTTTCCATCATGCTGTGGATGCCGTCCTGGGGCGGAATGATCAACGGGATCATGACCCTGTCGGGTGCCTGGGATAAGCTTCGCACCGACGCCGGCCTGCGCTTTTCGGTCACTGCCGTCGGCTTCTACGGCATGTCCACCTTCGAAGGCCCGGTGATGTCGATCCGCGGCGTCAACGCCCTGTCGCACTATACCGACTGGGGTATCGGCCATGTCCATTCCGGTGCCCTCGGCTGGGTGGCGTTCATCAGTTTCGGCGCGCTCTATTACCTGGTGCCGGTGCTGTGGAAGCGGGAGCGGCTCTACTCGCAGAAACTCGCGGCCTGGCACTTCTGGATCGCCACTCTGGGCATCGTTCTCTACATCACCTCGATGTGGGTCGCGGGCATCATGCAGGGTCTGATGTGGCGCGCATACGACCAGTTCGGCTTCCTGCAGTATTCGTTCTCGGAGTCCGTCATGGCGGTGCATCCGTACTATGTCATCCGGTTCACCGGCGGCGTGTTCTTCCTGCTGGGCAGTTTGATCATGGTCTATAACATGATCCAGACCGTCCGAAGCCCGACGACGGCGCGCCCGGCGGCCGAACCCCAAACCGGCCTGCCCATCGGCACCGCCATGGCGGGAGCGTAAGACCATGTTCATCAAACATGAAACAATCGAAAAGAACGCCTTCCTGCTGCTGGTGTTCACGCTGTTGACCATTGCCGTCGGCGGCATCGTGGAGGTGATACCGCTTTTCACGATCGAAACGACGGTGGAGCACGTCAAGGGCGTGCGGCCCTATAGTCCGCTGGAATCCCGAGGCCGCGACATTTACGTTCGCGAGGGGTGCTATGTCTGCCACAGTCAGCAGGTGCGCGCGCTGCGCGATGAGGTCGAGCGCTACGGGCATTATTCGATCGCGGCTGAAAGCATGTTCGATCATCCCTTCCAGTGGGGATCGAAGCGCATCGGTCCGGATTTGGCCCGTGTCGGCGGCAAGTATTCCAGCGACTGGCACTACGCCCACCTGATGAACGCCCAAAGCGTCGTGCCGGAATCGCTGATGCCGCATTATGCCTTCCTCGCCCAAACGCCGCTCGACACCGGCGATCTGGTGCGTCGGATCAAGGCGCAACGCATGGTCGGCGTGCCCTATACCGACGATCAGGTAGCCAATGCCGCGGCCGATCTGAAAGCCCAGGCCGATCCGGCAGCGGATAATGCCGCACTGTTGCGCCGTTATCCGAAGGCCGTAACGGTTCCCGGCGACGGTCGATCGGTTACCGAACTCGACGCGCTCGTCGCCTACCTGCAAGTGCTTGGCACCATGGTGAACTTCGCCGATCCCGCCAACGAAAAGCCGAGGCAATAGAGGAGCGCGCCATGTTGCAGATACTCCAATGGATCCAGCACCACTCCGTCGTCCTGATGCTGGCCGTGTTCCTGTTGCTGGTCATTTCGACCTTCTGGCCGGGGCGTCGCGCCGGCTTCGACCGCGACAGCCGCATCCCGCTTGAAGACGATCGCTGAGGAGACCGCATCGTGCCAACAAAGATCGAGAAGGACTCCATCTCCGGTCAACTGACGACCGGGCATGAGTGGGACGGCATCAAGGAACTGAATCGTCCCTTGCCGAAATGGTGGGTGTACATCTTCGTCGCGACGGTTATCTGGTCCGGGGTTTACTTCGTCCTGTACCCCTCCATCCCCGGAATATCAGGTTATTTCCACGGCCTGCTCGGCTATTCCACACGCGATACGGTCGAGGCCGATGTCGCGGCCGTTGTGAAACAACGCTCGGTTTACATGGATCGCATCGCCGCGCTGCCATACGACGCGATCCGCAGGGACCGCCAATTGCTTGCGGTTGCCGAGACGGCCGGGCGGATCGTTTTCGCCGATAACTGCCAGCCCTGTCACGGCGCGGGCGGTGGCGGCAGCCCCGGCTTTCCGGCGCTGGCCGCGGGGAACTGGCTGTGGGGCGGCAAGCTGGCGGATATCGAAACCAGCATCGTCTTCGGCATTCGCGGCGGTCACGACAATGCCCGCCAAAGCGCGATGCCGCGTTTCGGGGTCGATGCGATGCTGAAACCCGACGAAATCCAGGCTGTCGCCGATCACGTCATGGTGCTCTACGGAAAATCGACGGTAGGTTCTCCCGCGGGCGCGAAAATCTTCGCCGAGAACTGCGTCGCCTGCCACGGCGATGCCGGACAGGGCAATCGGGAGGTCGGCGGGCCGCGCCTGGCCAGTCGTACTCACCTGAACGCGGACGATCGCGCGACGGTCGTCGGCCAGATCGCCAATCCCCGCATGGGCGTCATGCCGCACTGGAACACGCGTCTGGATCAGGCGACCATCAAGAGCCTGACGCTGTATGTGCATGCCCTCGGCGGTGGGGAGTAGGGACCATCGACACGATGCCCCCTGTCGGCCCGTTGCCCGTCTCGGCGGCAGACGCGCCCTTGTACGCCAATCGGGTCAGGGTGTATCCGAAAGCCGTACAAGGGCCTGTGCGCCGCTTCAAATGGGCGGTGCTGATCGCTTGCCTGACGATCTACTACCTGTTGCCGTGGTTGCGCTGGAACCGCGGCGTCACCCAACCCAACCAGGCCGTGCTGCTGGATATCGCCCATGAGCGCTTCTGGTTCTTCGGTTTGGAGTTCTGGCCGCAGGACATTTATTACCTGACCGGCCTGCTGATCATGGGCGCGGTCGCGTTGTTCCTGGTCACCAGCCTGTTCGGTCGGGTCTGGTGCGGCTATGCCTGCCCGCAAACCGTGTGGACGGACCTGTTCATGTGGGTGGAACGCCTGATCGAAGGCGACCGGAACGAGCGGATGAAGCGCGACGCCGCGCCCATCCGTTTCGACACCGCATGGCGCAAGGCCGCCAAACACATCGTCTGGGTCGGCATCGCGTTTTGGACCGGTGGCGCGTGGATCATGTACTATGTCGATGCGCCGACCGTAACGGTTCAGTTTTGGACCGGGCGGGCGTCGTCGGAGGTCTATTTGTTTACCGGCCTCTTCACCGCCACCACTTATCTTCTCGCGGGTTGGGCACGCGAACAGGTCTGCACCTATATGTGCCCGTGGCCGCGCTTCCAATCCGCCATGCTCGACGAACAAAGTCTGACCGTGACCTATCAGGCCTGGCGTGGGGAGCCGCGTACGCGCGGTAAGCGAGCCCCGGCCGCCGGCGGCGATTGCGTCGACTGCGGCGCCTGCGTGAATGTCTGTCCGACCGGGATCGATATTCGCGACGGTATTCAGATGGAATGCATCGGATGCGGGTTGTGCATCGATGCGTGCAATCATGTCATGGCCAAGACCGGACGCCCGGGGTGGTTGATCACCTGGGATACGCTGGCCGATCAGGCCGCGAAGGCCGCCGGGAAGCACGCGCCGTTCAAGCTGTTCCGTCCTCGCACGATCATCTATCTGTCGGCGCTCGGGATCGCGGCGAGCATCATGGTCGTCGCTCTGGCGCTGCGTCCCGGTATTGGGCTTTCGGTGCTGCACGATCGGGCACCATTGTTCGTCCGTCTGCCGGACGGCGGGTTGCGCAACGGCTATACCGTCAAGATCGTTAACAAAGCAGCGGTGCCGAAAACGTTCGAACTCGCCGTGCAGGGACTGACCGGTGCCGTGCTGGCGGAAGCGGACGAAGGGATCGGCGCGGCCCCCCTGCTGAAACTGCCGGTCGACGCGGACAATGTCGGAACGTTCCGCGTGCTGGTTACCGGACCGTCGGCCGCCTCGGTCGATGGGTCGCAGCCGATTGAGTTCCTGCTGCGCGATACCGCGACAGGGGAACAAACCGTCTATCAATCTGTCTTCATGGGTCCCGTTGCGGGGCGGAGGTAGCAATGTCGACAAATATCCTGCCGGCGCGTTCCGCGTGGCGGCTGTTTCCCTGGTTCATCGTCGGCGGCATGTCGGTCGTGGTGGCCGTCAACGCGGTAATGATCACCACGGCCCTGACCACATTTCCGGGCAACGCGGGTCGCGACGGGTTCGGCCTGTCAAATCGTTATAATATCGTTCTGGATCGCGTCGCCAATCAGAACGCCCTGGGCTGGACCGTGACCGCCTCGACCGACACGGATGCGCGCGCGTTGCTTGTGCTGAGCGCGGAGGACGGTGCTCCCATCGTCGGCGCGCGGATCGCCGCGACAGCGCAACGGCCTCTGGGTCCGTTGAATCGCACCGACCTCTCATTCTCCGAGATCGACCGGGGTCGCTATCGCTCCGCGGGACAACTTCCGTTGCCGGGACAATGGGACCTGACGTTGACGATCGACGCGAACAGCCACGCCCACACCTCGACCCAAAGGATCGTTGTCAGGTGACTGCTCTGGCTTATGTCGGTCCCATCCCGAAGATGGATCGTGAACCGATTACCGCCTGCGCCCATTGCGGCCAGCCCGCCGCGGGAAGGCGGTTCTGCTGTGGTGGTTGCGAATCCGCCTTTGAAACCATCCAAGGCCTTGGTTTCGGTGCCTACTACGCCCGACGGCTGCTCGATCCAGACACGAGAGCACCCAGGCCGGAATCGGCGGAGCGTTGGGACCTCGTTCGCTTCGTGCAAACCGATGCGGATGGCAGCCACGCGCTGGTTCTGGCCGTCGACGGGCTGCAATGCGGGGCGTGCGTATGGTTGATTGAATCGGTTCTGGGCCGCGAAAAAGCGGTGGTGTCCGGTCGGGTCAACATGACATCCCGTCGATTGAAGCTGGTCTGGTCCGGCGAGATGGCGGAAGCCGACCGACTGATCGCCATGATCGAACGTCTCGGCTACCGCTTGATTCCCTTCGACGCCGCCGCGCTGGCGGGGCGCCATGACCGGACGGAGCGCGCATTGGTCCGCGCCATGGCTGTTGCCGGGTTCGCGGCGATCAATGTGATGGTCCTGTCGATCGGTGTCTGGGCCGGGCAGGCGTCGGGTTGGCTCGACGGCATGGGGCCGGCAACCCGCGATCTGCTGCATTGGGTCAGCGCCCTGATTGCCTTACCCGCGATTGCCTATGCCGGCATGCCGTTCTTCGCCTCCGCCTTCGCCGCCCTGCGGCGGTTCCAGTCCAACATGGATGTGCCGATCAGCGTCGGCGTGATCCTGGTCACGACGATGAGCCTGGTGGAAGCGCTGAACCATGGCGACCATACCTATTTTGATTCCGCCGTGACGCTGCTGTTCTTTCTGCTGATCGGGCGGGTGATGGATCACCGCGCGCGCGGACAGGCCCGCGCCACCGCGGAACAGCTGCTGACCCTGCGCGCCGCCGACGTCACCCTCCTCCTCCCCGACGGCGGCACCGTGCGGCGCGCACAGGGGGCCGTTCAGCCGAACGATCGGGTCCTGGTCGGCATGGGGGAACGGATCGGCGTTGACGGCATCGTCGAACGGGGCAGTTCCGCGATTGATTCGGGTTTGATCTCCGGTGAGAGCGTTCCGGTCGTCGTCGGTCCGGGCGGGCAGGTGTTCGCCGGCACGCTCAATCTGGGCGCGCCCCTGACGATCCGCGCCACGGCCGCCGGCGGCGGTACCTTGCTGGCGGAATGCGTCCGGTTGATCGAGGCGGCGGAGAGCCGTCGGTCGCGTTTCGTGGTGCTCGCGGACCGCGTGGCCCGCCGTTACGCGCCGACGGTTCACCTGGCGGCGCTGCTGACCTTTCTGGGGTGGTATTTTGTCGGCGATGCCCCGATGGCGCAGGCGTTGATGATCGCGAGCGCGGTGCTGATCATCACCTGCCCCTGCGCATTGGCATTGGCGGTGCCCGCGGTTCAGGTCATCGCGACCTCCGCGCTGCTGCGCGGCGGGATACTGCTGAAGTCGCCGACGGCCCTGGAACGGCTGGCCCTGGTCGACACCGTCGTTTTCGACAAGACCGGCACGCTGACGGAGCCAAGTCTCGGGTTGGTGCGCGATACGATCGATCCGGAAGCGCTGCGTGTCGCCGCGACGCTGGCCGCCAATAGTCGCCACCCCCTGGCGCGCGCCTTGGTCGCCGTCGCGGGGGCGGTGATCCCCGCCGATGACGTCGTCGAGGAACCGGGGCGGGGCCTGCGCTCCGGCAATATCCGCCTGGGCAGCGCGCGGTTCTGCGGCGTCGCGGCGGCGGACCCGGATGCCCCGGAATTCTGGCTGACCCGCCCGGACCATGCGCCGGTGCGGTTCGGCTTCGCCGAAACGCCACGCTCCGACGCGGCGGCGACCATTGCGCGTCTGCGCACCCTGGGGCTCGACGTGCGGTTGATATCCGGCGATCGCGCGGGCGCGGTCGAATCCATGGCGCAGGCCTGCGGCATTCAGGATTGGACCGCGGGATGCACGCCGGTCGAGAAGGTCGCGGCGATCGACGCGCTGACAGCGTCCGGACGCCATGTGCTGATGGTCGGCGATGGGCTGAACGATGGGCCGAGCCTGGCGGCGGCTTCGGTGTCGGCGTCGCCTTCGACGGCGGCGGATGTCAGTCAGACCGTTGCCGATATCGTCTTTCAGCGCAACAGGCTCGGCCCCGTCGTCGAGATTATCGTCATGGCACGCCGAGCACGGGCGGTGATGCGGCAGAATTTGATGCTGTCGATTGGGTACAACATCCTGATGGTGCCTTTGGCGGTTGCCGGCTGGGTGACGCCCTGGCTGGCCGCCGCCGCCATGTCCAGTTCGTCTTTGTTGGTGATTTCCAACAGCTTCCGCGCAAGGACCAAATCGGAATGACCGTCATCCTGTATTTACTGGGCGCGAGTCTGGTTTTGGGCGGGGGCGGGCTCGCCGTCTTCCTGTGGGCACTCCGCACCGGCCAGTTCGAGGACCTGGATGGGGCCTCGAACCGGATTCTGTATGACGAGAACGACCGGTAACGGGGCCTATGCCGTCAGAAACAGGTCCTCCGGCCGGTAGACGCGGCTGACCAACCCCTGTTCGGCGGCGTAGCGCAGGCAGTATTCGATCCCGGTCCGGTTGGCTTGCAGGCCATAGGGCAGGGGATCGCCGCCGATCGTGGCGGCATAGCGCGCTTCCGCCGGGGCGGTGCCCGAGGCGGCCTTTGCTTCGTGGAACATCCGCATCAGTTCGGCCCCGAGCCAGGGATGTTCGTTCAACAGGTCCGTCCGCACGCAGACGACATGGTTGACCGGATAGGCACCCGTCTTGCGGTACCAGGCAGCGGCGGCGGCATCCGCGTCCGGAATGACCGTGCGCACTTTGGTCTGATCCAGTCCCGTCAACGCGATGGCCGCGTCGATTTCCCCGGACAACACCATCGCGCGCAGGTCCTGGCCGGGCTCGATCCGGGTCACGTTCGGCGCGTCCTGGTATTCCTGCACATGGGCGTCTTCTTCCGTGACCCAGGTGATGTCGCGGTGGTCGACGCCATACTCGTCCAGCAGAATTCCGCGCACCCATACGCCGGTCGTCTGGGAAAAGGCGCGCACGCCGATCCGCTTACCCTTCAGGTCCGCCGGCCCGCGCAGCGGCGAGTCGTGCCGACAAGTCAGCGCGGCGTGGTGGAAGCCGCGCATGACCACCACCGGTAGCGCGGTGATGGGTTTGCCGAATTCATGCGCCTGGGCATGGGTCGTCAGCGCGATTTCGCACAGATCGAAATCGAGCGTACGGACCATGCGCCGGAACGCGCGCGTGATCGGTTCGACGGACTCGAACGCCAGCGCGATCCGTTCGGACGCGACGGCGCCGGACTTCAGGGCGAGGGCATGCGGATAGTCGGCGATTGCCGCGCGCAGCCGGATCAAAGTGTTTGCCCGCCGTCGACGACCAGGGTCTGTCCGGTGACCCACGATGCCATGGGCGATGCCAAAAAGATCGCGACATTGGCGATTTCCTCGGCATAACCCAGGCGGCCGAAGGGGATGGAGTTCAGCACGGCGCCGTAAAGCTTCGGGTTTTCCGTCTTGCGTCGATCCCAGACGCCGCCCGGAAATTCAATCGATCCCGGCGCGATCCCGTTCACGCGGATGCCGTCGCGCGCATACATTGCCGCCTGCGTGTTTGTGTAATGGATCACCGCGGCCTTGATCGCGCCATAGGGCGGCTGGCGGGCGGAAGCGCGCAATGCGGCGACGGAGGAGGTGTTGATGACACAGCCCTTGCCGGCTTTCAGGAACGGCAGTGCCGCCTGAGTCGCGTGCACGGTCGCCATCATGTCGATGGCCATGCTCGACATCCAGCCGGCGACATCGTCGGTCGATCCGAAGGCGGAGGCATTGTTGATCAGGACATCGATGCCGCCCAGCGTTTCGGCCGCGTCGGCGATATAGGACTTGATCGCGCCGGCGTCGGCGAGGTCGCAGGCACCGGCATGGGCGATGTGACCCAGCGCTGCGACCTCCAGCCGGGTTTCTTCCAGGGTTCCCGCGCCGCGCGCGCAGATCGACACATCCGCGCCGGATCCCGCAAAGCCCAGCGCCATGGCGCGGCCGATGCCTCGGCTGCCGCCGCAGATCACAACTTTTTTGCCCGTAAAATCGATGTTCATCGGCTTGCTCGGTTCCAGTTCAAGGTTGATCCGTCTTACGCTCCGAAGCTTATTCGGGAGCTATCCGTTGTCGCGGCACCATGCGGCGATCTGGGCATGGGTGGCGAACCAGCACCCGCCCTTCGCCTTCATATGCGCGATCAGTCGTTCCAATACCGGCATGCGCGATCTGTGCCCGGTGATGTGCGGATGCATTGTCAACAAATACAGCCCGCCCTCGTCCCACGCGCCGTCGAACTCGGCGCGAAAGATTTCCTCCACGGCCGAGGGCGGTGTGTAGGGGCGCAGGCCGGAGAAACGGACGAAGTTGTAGTAAACCGCGTCGTCGCGGATCCATTCCGGCGGTAATTCAATGATGCCGGTCGGTTCGTCCTGATCCAGCAGTTCGTACGGATCGTCGTCGGCCATCAGCGAACTGTCATACAGCAGTTTCATCTCGCGGATGATGTCCAGCGTGTTGACCGAGAAGTCCCAGCTTGCCGTGCGTATCCCGACCGGCTCGACGCCGGAAATCCGCGTCAGCGTTTCCCGCGCCCGCAGCGTCAGTTCCCGTTCAGCTTCACGCGGTAGCGAGGTGTTGACCTCGTGAATCCAGGAATGAATACCGATCTCGTGCCCGTCGGCGGCAACCGCGCGGACTTCGTCGGGGTGCAACATCGCGGCGACGGCGGGGTAGAAGAACGAGGTCGGGATCGACTCGCGCGCCAGCAGCTTCAGGATGCGCGGCATGGCCTGGCGGTTGCCGTACTGGCCCTGGCTGATGCGCATCGGGCTTTCGTCGCCGTCGCGCAGGGGGATGGTCTCATGATCGGCGTCGAAGCTGATGGCGACGGCGCAGCGCGCCCCATTCGGCCACATCTTCGGCTTCATGCTTCGTCCCGCCCGCGCTCGGCCGACGATCTTGCGCCAGGTCTGTTCCGGCCATTGCCAGGGTTCGCCGTCCTTGTGCGCCACGATCGTCGCCTCCGTCAGGAATGATGGACGGATGGTGCCCCGTGTTCGCGGCGGAGGGAAGATGGCGAGGCGGGACCCGCTATCCCCCAGCGCGGTCGTCAGCCCGATGCGCCGGAAGCGGTTGCCGACGGGCACCGCGGCTCCCCCAGGTATCCTTGCAAATCGGCGAGATCGTTGGGACCCATCCGCAATCCGGCCTTGGTGCGCCGCCAGACGATGTCTTCCGCCGTACGCGCCCATTCGTTGCGCACCAGCCAATCGACCTCGCGCACACACAGCCCCGTGCCGAACATACGTTCGGGGCCGGTCGCGTCGCCCAGCACATCGCCGGCCAGGGTGCCGTATCGGCGTACCAGCCGCGTTGCATCGGTGTCGGTCAGGAATGGATACCGGGCCATCAGGTCACGCGCCCGGTCGGCGGCGCCGTCCCACGGAAAATCGCCGCCCGGCAGGAACGCGCCCGCCGTCCACGGGCCGCCCATCGTCGGAAAATGGTCTGACAGCTTTGCCATCGCCGCCTCGGCCAGTCGGCGATAGGTCGTGATCTTGCCGCCGAAAACGCTCAACACCGGCGGCGTACCGGTCAGTTCCAACACATAATCCCGCGTCGCCTCCTGCGCGGCGGAAGCGCCGTCGTCGCGCAGCGGGCGTACCCCGGCAAAGCGGCGGACGATATCGGCCGAGGTCACGGGAACCCGAAGCCAGGCGTTGACCGCGGCACACAGATACGCCTCCTCGGCCGCCGAAATGGCGACGTCGGCGGGGTCGCCTTGGTAATCCTCATCCGTCGTGCCGATCAACGTGAAATCCCGCTCGTACGGGATGGCGAAGCAGATGCGACCGTCGGCGTTCTGAAAGATGTAGCAGCGGTCATGCGCGAACAGTCGCCGCGTGACGATGTGGCTGCCCTTGACCATGCGTATGCGTGTCGGCGCGTTCTGCCCGACGACCCCGGACAGAACCGACGAAACCCAGGGGCCGGCGGCGTTGACCAACACGCGGGCCTGTTCCACGACACCGCCGGACAGGCGCAACGACCACACGCCATCGGTGGGATGGGCGGACTCGGCGCGGGTACGCACCCGTATATCCGCCCCGCGCAAGGCCGCGTCGCGCGCCGCCAGGACGACCAGGCGCGCGTCGTCGACCCAGCAATCGGAGTATTCGAATGCGGCGGTAAGATCGGGCCGCAGGGCTTGCCCCGCCTCATCGGTCCGCAAATCCAGCGTTCGTGTCGGCGGCAGCAATGTCCGCCCGCCCAGATGGTCGTAGAGAAACAAGCCCGCGCGGATCATCCACCACGGACGCAACCCGGCGTGGTGCGGCAGGATGAAGCGCAGGGGCCAGGCGATATGCGGCGCGGCGCGCAGCAGGATTTCCCGCTCTCCCAATGCTTCCCGTACCAGACGGAACTTGTAGTGCTCCAGATAGCGCAAGCCGCCGTGGATCAGCTTGGTGGATGCGGAGGATGTGGCGCCCGCTAGGTCGCCCTGTTCGACCAGCAGTACCGAAAGGCCGCGCCCCGCGGCATCGCGGGCGATTCCCACGCCGTTGATGCCGCCGCCGATGACCGCGATATCGTAAAGGCGCTTCACGTCCGGGTGTCGGGGCTTTCGATCACGGTGCCGGAATAAGGTTCCACGAACACAACGCGGTCGCGCACGGATTTGACCCCGGGCACGTTCTCGATCGTCACGAAGATCGCGCGCCGTTCGCCTTCGTCGACAATCGTGCCCCAAACATCGACCGCGCCATCCTCGACCGTGACGTTCACGGTTCCGTTGGCACCCCAGGCGGTCTTGTCCAGCGCATCCAGGATGGCGGTGCGCAACGCGCGGTCGCCGATCTTCACCGGCGGTGCCGCGGCGGCGCGCCCGACCAGCGCCCGCAACAGGTCGGATCGGCTGACGACACCGACGACACGCTTGTTGCGCGTCACCGCCACGCGTTTGATGCGGTTTTCCTCCATAATGTCCACGACGTCGTTCAGGTCGGCGTCATCGGCCACGGAGATCACGGACGCCGTCATAACATCCCGCACCCGGCGGCCATGCGCGTGGGTGAAGTCGGCCGCCTGCCGTCCCGGCGAGACCAGCAAGCGCAACCACCAGGGGCGGGAACGTTCGGTGCCGAGTTCTTCCCGCCGCAGCAGGTCGCCCTCGGTCACCACCCCGGCGAGGTCGCCGCTGTCGGTCACGACGAACAGGCCGGAGATGCCGCGGCCGAGCATGAGTTTGGCCGCATCCTCCACGCTGGAATCCGGGGTAACGGAGAGAACGTTACGGGTCATCACATCGGCCGCGATCATGGGTGCGATCCTTGTTGCGTGTCCTCGGGCGGAGGTAGCTTAGCCTCCGCTCAATCCCGCCTGGGCGAACAATGCCAGCAGGCGCGCGTGAGAGCGTATACCGCGATGGAAGCAGCGTTCCTCGAATTTTTCATTGGGACTGTGGATCTGGTCGTCGTCCAGCCCGAATCCCATCAGAATCGTATCGACGCCCAGGACCTTGCGCAGGGAGGTGACGACGGGGATCGAACCGCCGCAGCCCATCAGGACGGCGGGCTTGCCGTACTCGTCGCCCAGCGCGGCCAGCGCGGCGCGGACCCAGGGGGAATCGACGTTGACCTCGATGCCGGGGGAACGGCTGAAACTCGCGAACTCCGCCACCGCGCCGGCGGGCAGCCGTTCGGTGACGAATTGCTGGAACTGTTGCTGCACGGCGTCCGGGTCCTGGCCGGGGACCAGTCGGAACGATACCTTGGCCGAAGCATGCGCGGCGATCACGGTTTTGGCGCCGGTATCGGTATAGCCGCCCCAAATGCCGTTGATGTCGGCCGTGGGGCGCGCCCAAAGCCGTTCCAAAGCGGAATAGCCGCGTTCTCCGGCCGGCGACGTCAGCCCGATATCGCCCAGGAACGCGGCTTCGTCGAAGCCCAGGGAGTCCCATTGCGCGCGCTGCGCGTTCGAGATCGGTTTCACGTTGTCGTAAAAATGCGGCAAGCGGATGCGACCGTTTTCGTCCTGCAGATCGCCCAGGATTTTGGTCAGAACGTTGATGGGATTCAGCGCGGAACCGCCGTAAAGCCCGGAATGCAGGTCGCGGTTCGCGGCTTTGATGGTCACTTCGGCATAGGTCATGCCGCGCAACTGCGTCGTGACCGCCGGCGTATCGATATCCCACATGTTGGTGTCGCTGATCAGCGCGACATCGGCGGCCAGTTCGGCCTTGTTGGCGATCAGGAACGGCTCCAGGTTGACGGAGCCGACCTCTTCCTCACCCTCGATAATCGCGGTGATGCGGACGGGAATGCCGCCGCTGACGGCATGCCAGGCGCGCAGGGCCTCGATGAACATCGTCGCCTGACCCTTGTCGTCGACCGCGCCGCGGGCGACGAAGCGCCTGCCGCGCGGGCCGTCGACGACGGTCGGCTCGAACGGGTCGCTGTGCCAAAGCGCCAGCGGATCTACGGGTTGTACGTCGTAGTGGCCGTAAAACAGCACGTGCGGGCCGGTGTAGCCGTCCGGACCGGGGTGATGGGCGACGACCACCGGATGTCCCGGCGTTGGGCGCAGGTCGGCGTTGAACCCCAGACCGGCCAGTTGGTCGCGGCACCATTCGGCCGCGCGTACGCAGTCGCTTTTATGAGCGGGTTGCGCGCTGACGGAGGGGATGCGCAACAGCGCGAACAGGTTTTCCCGCGACCGATCCAGTTCGGCATCTACCCGTTGCAGCACGGCGGCGACGGTTTCGGGGGAGGGGACGGGCATGGGAGTCTCCGCGATCAGGCCAGGGAGACATCTTGCCATGATGTGATCGACGCCACCATCGCCCCGAGAGCAGGCGCCCCGGTTCCGGTCGCCGGCCCGATTTCCAGGTACTCTGGCGCGAAACGTCGCGCCGCGCCACAATTCGGGGCTGACGCACATCCGGTCGAGTCCACCATGAGCGCTTACGACGCCGTTACCGTGAACCCTGGCGATTCCAATCTGGCTCTCAGATTGGCCAATAATATCAGGGGTCAGGTCCTGTTCGATCGCGCCAGCCGAGGGCGCTATTCGACCGATGCCTCAATCTATCAAATGGAACCGCTTGGCGTCGTCGTGCCCGAAACCATCGATGATGTCGCGGCGGCCCTGTCGATCGCGCGGGAAGAAGGGATTCCCGTTCTGGCGCGGGGCGGCGGCACCAGCCAGTGCGGACAAACCGTCAACCGCGCGCTGGTCGTCGATTGTTCGAAGCACCTGCGCCGCGTGCTGAATGTCGATCCCGACGCTGGCACCGCGCTTGTGGAGCCTGGGCTGGTGCTGGGGCATCTGAATGCCGCCATTCGCAAGCACGGTCTGTTCTTCCCCGTCGATCCGTCGACCCACGCGCGCTGCACGATCGGCGGGATGGCGGGCAACAACTCCTGCGGGTCAAAGTCGATCCGCTACGGTTTGATGGCCGATAATGTGCAATCGATCGACGCCATCCTGGCCGATGGATCGCGGCACGTGTTCGGCGCGATGCCCGACAATCTCAGCTTCGACACCCCCGCCCGCATGGTCGATCTGGTGCAGCGCCTGCGCGCCCTCGGGGCCTCCGAAGCCGAGGAAATCGCGGCGCGCTTTCCAAAGCAGCTTCGCCGCGTCGGCGGCTATAACATCGATGCCTTGACGCCCGCCGCGCGCGCCGCAGGGCGCGACAACCTGGCGCGCCTGCTGGTGGGGTCAGAGGGCACCTTGGCGTTCTCCGCCGCGCTGGAATTGAAGCTGCACCCCATCAAGCCGCGCAAGGTGCTGGGTATCTGCCAGTTCTCCACCTTCCGGGCGGCGATGGAGGCGTCTCGTCACATCGTCGGACTGGACCCGGAGGCGGTGGAACTGGTCGATCGCACCATGATCGATCTCGGGCGCGGCATTCCGATCTATCGCGCGACCATCGACCGGATGTTGATCGGGGAGCCGGACAGTCTGCTGATCGTCGAGTTTCACGGCCACGACGACGCGCCGCTGCTGGCCAGGCTGCGGGACCTGGAACAGTTGATGGGCGATCTGGGGCATCCGCATGTCGTCCGCGCGGTCGACGCCGCCTTCCAGAATGACATCGCGGCGGTGCGAGAGGCCGGGCTGAACATCATGATGTCGATGAAGGGGGACGGGAAACCGGTCTCTTTCATCGAGGACTGCGCGGTCGATCTCGACGATCTCGCCGACTACACCGAACGTCTGAACGACGTGTTCGCTCGTCATGAAACCAAGGGCACCTGGTACGCGCATGCTTCCGTCGGATGCTTACACGTCCGCCCGGTGCTGAGCATGAAAGACCCCGCCGATGTCGCCAAAATGCGCGCGGTGGCCGAGGCGTGTTTCGCGCTGGTACGGGAGTACAAGGGATCGCACAGCGGCGAACACGGCGACGGTCTGGTGCGCAGCGAGTTCCACGCTTCGATGTTCGGGGAACGAATCGTCGGGGCGTTCGAAACGGTCAAGGACGCCTTCGATCCGCGGGCGATGCTGAATCCGAACCGGATCGTTCGGCCGCCGGCGATGGACGATCGCACATTGTTTCGTTACGGCCCGGGTTATGCGGCGGTATCGGGTTTCACCCCTCGGCTCGACTGGTCCGACCATCCCGGTGCGCTGGGCGGCATGCTCGGCTCTGTCGAGATGTGCAATAATAACGGTGCCTGCCGAGCATTCGATGCGGGGGTGATGTGCCCGAGTTATCGGGTGACGCGGGATGAAGCGCATTTGACCCGAGGACGAGCCAATACGTTACGTTTGGCGCTGACGGGCCAGTTGGGCGCCGATGCCCTGTCGTCTGATGCCATGGCGGATACCATGAGCCTGTGTGTGTCCTGCAAGGGCTGCCGGCGAGAATGTCCGACCGGTATCGACATGGCCAAGATGAAAATCGAGGTCACGGCCGAACGCGCCGCGCGTCACGGCGTCAAATGGCGTGAATCTCTGGTCGCGGAATTGCCGCGCTACGCATCGATCCTGTCGCGGGTGCCGACCTTGGCGAACCTGCGGAATCATCTGCCGCCCGTGCGTTGGTTGATGGAGAGGTATCTCGGCATTTCCGCGAAACGCGCGTTGCCGGAATGGAGCAGCGATCGTTTCCGCGACAGCGAAGCCGCCGCCGCCGCGCCAGCGAAACCGGTCGGAGAGGTGATTCTGTTCGCCGATACCTTCAATCGATATTTCGAGCCGGAGCACCTGCGCTCCGCCGTTCGGGTGCTGGCCGCCGCCGGGTATAAGGCCATTATTCCCGAAACCAAGGGACGCCCGCTCTGCTGTGGTCGGACATGGTTGTCCGCCGGAATGATCGACCAGGCGCGGGGGGAGGCGGAGCGCACTCTGCGCGGACTGGCGGGCGACTTGCCTGTAATCGGGCTGGAACCGTCCTGTGTCATGACTCTGCGCGACGAGTTCCGTTCCCTCCTGCCGGGGGAGGCGACCGACAAGCTGGCAAGCCGAACGATGCTGCTGTCCGAGTTCATCGCGAAAGAAAAGCCGGATTTGAAGTATAACCGCCTGCCCGGTGCGGCGCATATTCACGGTCACTGCCACCAGAAGGCGTTCGGCGCGTTCCCCGACGCGTTGACGGCGCTGCGGCAGGTGCCGGATTTGTCGGTTACGCCGATTGCGTCGTCTTGTTGCGGGATGGCCGGCGCCTTCGGCTACCAGGCGGAAACGCAGGACGTGTCGCTGGCGATGGCGGAAGCCGGTCTGTTGCCGGCGGTGCGCAATGCCGCCGCGCATGATTTTATCGTCGCCGACGGCACGTCGTGCCGGCACCAGATACGGGAGTTGACGGGGCGGGAGGTTGTGCATTCCGTCACGTTGCTTGAACGGGCCCTGAGATGACCGAGTCCCACATGACCGCGCCGAGTGATGTTCTCGATTTCTGGTTCGGCGGTGATCGCTCCGTCGCCCGTTCGGAATGGTTCCAGAAAAGCGATGCCTTCGACGCCGCCTGCGCGCGCTTCGCCGACGCGCGTGCGGCGGCCATGCGGGGCGAACTGGACGGCTGGGCCGCGACGCCGGACGGCATGCTGGCGCTGATCCTTCTGTTGGATCAATTCTCCCGCAACTTGCATCGCGGATCGAAGGAGGCATTCGCCGCAGACCCGCGGGCGCTGGCGCTGGCGCGGTCGGCGATCGACCGAGGGTTCGACACGGGTATGGGGCCGCGGGAACGGATGTTTCTGTACTTGCCGTTCGAGCATTCCGAAAACATGGACGATCAGGACTTATCCGTGCGTCTGTTCGAAGCGCTGCGGCCGGCTTTGGGCGACAACTCCGTCGACTACGCTGAACGGCACCGCGATGTCATCCGGCGATTCGGGCGGTTTCCGCATCGCAATGCCGCCCTGGGGCGAGCATCGACGCCGGCGGAAGAAGATTATCTGGCGCAACCCGGTGCCGGGTTCTGAAGCGTCCTGAAACGGTCAAGGGAGCGGTCATGAGCGGCAATATGAGGCGAATTGTGGTGATGCCCGGCACGGGCATCGGTCCCGAAGTCACGGCGCAGGCCGTGCGGATCGCCGAATGGTTCGCCACCGAACGCGGTATGTCGTTCGATATTTCGCAACCCCCGAGCGGGCTGGAGGCGTGGGCGTCGCTGGGCACCACGATGCCGGACTCGACGTTTGAAGCGTTGGGAAATGCCGATGCCATCCTGTACGGCGCGGCGGGCGGTCCGGAAGTCGATGCGCTGCCGCCCGAGGCGCGGACCGCGATGAATCTGCGTCGGCTGCGTAAGGCATTCGATCTGTTCGCCAATTTGCGCCCGGTTTTCGCCCACGACTCCATGCTCGATTCCTCCTCGCTCAAGCGTTCGGTGATCGAGGGGGTGGATATGATCATTGTGCGGGAACTGACCGGGGGCATTTATTTCGGCGAACCGCGCGGTATCGAGACGTTGCCCGACGGTCGGCGTCGCGGGATCAACACGCAGGTTTATACCAGCGACGAGGTGGAGCGCGTGGCCCGCGTGGCGTTCGAACTGGCCCGCTCGCGTCGGGGGCGGCTGACGTCGGTCGATAAGGCCAATGTGCTGGAAAGCAGCGTGATGTGGCGGGAGGAAGTGCAGCGTTTGCATCGGGCTGAATATTCCGATATCGTTCTGAACCATCTGTATGTCGACAACGCCGCGATGCAGCTTGTGCGAGAGCCGCGCCAGTTCGACGTCATCGTTACCGATAACATCTTCGGCGATATATTGTCGGATTGCGCCGCGATGATCACGGGGTCACTGGGGATGCTGCCGTCCGCGTCGCTGAGCGCGCCCGGGCCGGACGGCCGTCGACGCGCGTTGTTCGAGCCGGTGCATGGCAGCGCGCCGGATATTGCCGGAAAGGGCATCGCGAACCCGATCGGGTCGATCCAAAGCCTGTCGATGGCGTTTCGCCATGCTCTGGGTGCCGCGGCGGAGGCCGATTTGCTCGACCGCGCGGTGGCGGCGACGTTGCGGCGGGTCCGGACCGCCGATATCGCCGAGGGCAGCCTTGAACGCGTGTCCACCGTCGGCATGGGCAGCGCGGTTCTGGCGGAATTGCGACAGATGACCGGCGGTTAGCCGCGGCGCGGGCGTCCCTCGCGATAACGCCGCAATGAAACATTGCGTCAGTGCGCGGTATGTAAGATACATGTCGCGCGTTAGATATGTTGGAGTGCGAAGGTGAACTATATTCCGCCGTTCGAGGTTTTGAAGGGGTTTATGACTCTTTCGACCCAAAACGGGAAACAGACCGTTCATGGTTCGTATGACGATCTTGTGCGTCTGGTGCGTGCGCTGATCGCCGGAATACGTGTCGACGAAGCCTGGTACCTCAAGCGGTATCCCGATATTGCGAAGGCCATCAAGGCCGGCGTCGTCGAATCCGCCCAGAAGCATTTTGTTTACGACGGCTATTTCGAGGGCCGGGTGCCGTTTCCGATCAAGGTGAACGAGCGCTGGTATCTGGAACAATATCCCGGTGTCGCCGAGTACGTGCGCAAGGGTATCCTGGAAAGCGGCCAGCAGCATTTTGACGAAAACGGCTACCAGGAAGGACGCATGCCGTTCGGAATGTAGGGCCCGCCGACGCGCTTCTGGCGCAAGGCCGAGCGGCTGAGGCTGGGGGAGAGCGGGACGCGGCGATCGCGTCTTATCAGGCGGCGATCCTCCAAAGTCCGGTCGATCCCGCCGGATACATTCACCTCGGCAACCTGCTTTACGTCGCGGGTTTCATTGCTGAGGCGCGCGCGATATTCGACATCGGATTGCAGCGGATCCCGACGTCGCCGGTGCTATACTGGGCGCGTTGCATGGCGATGCTGCCCATGGCCTACGCGGATCACGCCGAAATCGACGCAAGCCGTTCGGCCTTCACGCAAGCGTTGCGCGAGCTGAGGTCGGTTTGCTTCGCAAGTCACGATGCCGCGCGGGAGGCTCTGCGCGCGGTGGGGATGATGTCGCCGTTCTTCCTGCCGTATCAGGGCCGCGACGATCGGGCGTTATTGACGGAATTCGGCGAACTGGCGCGCGATGTCGTCGCTTTTTCCTATCCGCGACATCAGGTCGCGCCCACCCCGCCATTGCTACCCGAGAAAAAATTGCGGGTCGGCATTGTCTCCGGCTTGTTCCGACGGCATTCCGTGTGGCGTCTGCCGACGCGGGGCTGGGTGGAAGCGATGGATCGATCCCGGTTCTCGGTGTTCGGCTATCACACGCGCGACGAACGCGACGATCAGACAGAGTATGCGGCGCGAATATTCGACCGCTTTACCACCGGGCTGCGCCCTTTGCCGGAATGGGTGGCGACAATCGCGGCGGATCGTCCGCATGTGTTGATCTTTCCTGAACTCGCGGCGGATCAGGCGTCCATGCAACTGGCCGCGTTGCGATTGGCGCCGGTGCAGTGCGCTACCTGGGGGCAACCGGTGACCTCTGGTCTCCCCTCGATCGATTACTACCTGTCCAGCGATGCGATGGAGCCGGCGGACGGCGAGGCGCACTATACCGAGCGATTGATCAGATTGCCCGGATTGGGGGCGCTCTATCGGTCGGAGTACGCGACGTGGGGCGACGCACTGCCGGTTGGGGATGCCTGGGCCGACTTTGCCTTTGGGCTGGAAGCCGTGCGCTTTCTGTGTTGCCAGTCGGTGCAAAAATACCTGCCCGAGCACGATCACTTGTATCCAGACATCGCGAAGGCCTTGCCGGAAGCGCGGTTTGTCTTCGTGGCAGGGCAACAGCGGCCGTCGGAGATTTTGGCGCGTCGGTTGACCGCCGCCTTCGGGTCCGCCGGGCTGGATCCCGGACTGTATTGCCGTTTTGCCCCGCCTTTATCGCAAGCGGCTTTTTCGGCCCTGGTGCGCGATGCGCAGGTCTTCCTGGATACGCCGCTTTGGTCCGGGTGCAACACGACGCTCGACGCGTTGTTTCATGGCGTGCCGGTGGTGACGCTGCCGGGTCGGTTCATGCGGTCTCGGCACGGCAAGGCGATTCTGGATATCGTCGGCTGCGGCGAAACGATCGCCGTCGATCTGAACGATTATGTATCCAAGGCGGTTCGGCTCGGGCGCGACCTGGGGTGGCGACAGGTCGCGCGGGCCGCGCTTGCGGCCGGGCGTCATCGGCTGGTCGACGACGCCGCGCCCGTTCGTGCATTGGAAGCGTTTTTACTCTCGGCGGTGGCGCGGGCTACGGCAGGTCGAACCTGACCTCGACCGCCGCAGTGGCAATAACCGCGGTGTCGTTGCCTTCGTCCGCCGGAACATCCAGGCCGCCCTTGATGGAACGGACGGTGACGATACCGTGCGGCAACGTGACCTTAACTGCTTCGGTATCGACCTTGTCCGGTTGCTGCGTGCCGACCGTGACGGTGACCTGCATTTTTTTCGAATCGAGGTTCAGCGAGCGGATCATGCTGAGCGAGCTGTGATGGATCGCGTCCTGCACCGCGCGGATGGCCGCCTTGGTGTAGTCGCCGCCATGCAGGTCGTTGCCGGTGCCCATTTCCAGGATAACGCGTTTCAGTGCCATGGTTCTTGCTCCTACGCGATATCAAGCCGCACGATGGCGGCGGCGCTGGCGATCACGGTTGCGCCCGTGCCCTCGTCATTGGGGATTTCCATCCCGCCTTCGACGACTTTCACGGTCCCGGTGCCGTGCGGCAGCACCGCCAGAACCTGCGCGGTATCGACCTGGTCGGGTTTGGGAACACCGATCAGCACCTCGACCTGCATGGCGTCCGTGTCCATGCCCAATGCATTCGCGACGCCCAGGGAGTTATGCCAAAGCGCGTCGCGCAGGGCGCGGACGGCGGCCTTGGTATAGTCGATGCCGCGAATATCGGTTCCCATGCCGATTTCGAGCACGATGCGTTTCAGCGCCATGTCGGTTTCCTCATATGACTTTCGCGGAGTTTAAGCGGGATGACCGGATGCGTCACCCCTTCCCAAGGGCCGTCCCTTGATCCTTGACCTGCCGAGCGTAGTCGAGGAGGCGGGACGCGTCGGCTTGGCCGACGAAGGCGAAGGTGTGGGCACCTTCCGTCCAATAGGCCAGGTGCATGGTGCCGCGGCGGTCGTGTTGAATGGGGGCCGGTTTGCCCTGACGGCCGCCGATGCACAGCGCGATCGGTGGGCCGTCGGCGCGCGTGTAAACCAGTTCGGCGACCGGCGCGGAGTCGATGACCAGCATGCGCCCGCCCGCGAACCGCAGGCCCGCGCCGGACAGATCGGGGACCGCCAGTTTGCGGCCGATGCGCTCCCCCAGCCACGCTTGAAGTTCATTGATCTCGGTGGCGGGGACTTCCACCAGATGCGTTGTCTCCCGCGAAAAGACGGCGTGATACTCCGCGACCTCATCGAGGAAGTTGGCAAGCGGCGGCGCTTCCAGCGAGGACCACAGTGTCCCGCCGCCAAATCCCACGATGCCGATCGCCAACGAAGCCGCGACCGCCCAGCCGTGCCGGCTGGCCCACATGCCGCGCGGAAGGTTGGGAGTCGTCGTCGCGTCCGTCGCAAAGGCCGGTTCGGCCAAGGCCGCGCGCAACAGCGACGTCGTCCCGCGATGAAGCTCCACGGTACGCCGAGCCGCAGGGTCGATGGCGAGGATGCGTTCGACTTCGTCGACCGCTTCCGGCGTCAACTCGCCATCGGCATAGGCCGCAAGCAGAAGATCGAGGTCCTTCAAGTATAATATCCTAGGACGTTCATGCCCGACCGCGACCGGGGTTCAGTGGAAAGGGCGTTACGGTGTCGGCGGAGGTGCGACCGTACAGGATGGCATGCAGGTCCTGTCGTCCGCGGGACAATCGGGTCCGAACCGTATCGACCGGGACACCCATGACCTCGGCGGCTTCCTGATAGGAAAGCCCGTCGACGCAGACCAAGACCAGAACGGTCCTGTGTTCCGCAGGAAGCGTTGCCAGCGCCTGACGCACGGCGGCAAGGGTAATGCGTCTGTCCCCTCCATCCTTTCCGGCGATCGCGGTTGCGACGGCGGCATCGTTCGGACGAAGGGGACCACGATCGCGCTGCTCGTCGGCCCAGAGATCGCGCATGATGCCGTAAACCAAGGCGTCGGTCCGCGTCGCGTTGCGCGCCTGGCTCGATCGCCGCAACACCCGTTCGCAGGCATTCCGTACCAGAATGTCCGCGGCCGCCGATGATCCGGTCAGCGAAATGCCGAAGCGCCGCAAGCGCGGCAGCAGGGCTGTCAGCGCGGTTCGTAGGTCGTGGCCCAGGCTCATGACGATGCGGCTGTTTCCGTATGCTGTAGCGACGTCATGTTACCGGAATGTATAGACGCTCAGCGCGTTGTCGCGCAGCAACTGGCGCTTCTCCGTCTCCGTCATTTGAAAGCGGAACGCCAGATGCGGGTCGTCAAAGTCCCAATGCGGATAGTCGCTGGAATAGACCATGCGGTCCCAGCCGATCCATTCGAAGATTTGGCGCAAATCCTCGGGGTGCTCCGGCTCTTCCACCGGCTGCGTGGCGAACCAAAGGTTGGTCTTCATGTATTCCGAGGGTTTGCGCTTCAGCGGTGCCTCATCGCGCATTTTCATCCAATGCGCGTCCAGCCGCCACGCCAGTTGCGGCGCCCAGGCGAACCCGCCCTCGATCAGCACGATTTTCAGATCGGGGAAGTGGTCGAAAACACCTTCCAGGATCAGGCTCGCGGCCTGGTTCTGCATGGAGTGCGACAGAACCTGATGGTCTTCCATGTAGAATTGCGGCCAGCCGCCGGCCGACGGCGCGCTGGACTGCGTGCCGCCGATATGCAGCCCGATCGACATGCCGGTCGCCTGCGCCGCCGCGAAAATCGGCCAATAGCGTCGGCGTCCCAGCGGTTCGGAGGTCTTGGAGCCGAGTTGTATCTGGCAAAAGCGCCAATCCTGGGCGCGCTTTTCGATTTCCTTGACCGCGGCTTCGGGGTCATCCTGCGGCACGAGGACAGAGGCCCGTAAGCGCGGCTCCGGATCGACGAAGTCGTAGGCCTGCCAGTCGTTCATCGCCGAACACAGCGCGGCGGCTTCGTCCAGATTGCGTGACGTGTTGCCGCCCAGCAGGGGTTCCAGAACGCCGTAAACGATGTTGTAGGGATCCAGCAGTTGCGACCGGATGAAGTCGACGTCGGAACCCGGCAGCCCGCCGCCGGGCGGCCAGGCGTCGCGGCGGCAGGTATTGGGCGAAAAGCGCGGATAGGTGCCGCGATCCGCGTAGGGTCCGCAATTGAACTTGCCGTACTCCGCGATGTGCTTGCGCCAACGTTCCGACAAATAGGGGTTGAACGCTCCCGGCTTGGGGTACGGATGAATGTCGCAGTCGATGATGCCCAGCCTGGAGCGGGAATCGACTCGTATATCGACGGGCGCGTTCATGGCACGGTCTCCTGTAGCCGTGAATAGGTTTCCAGCGGATTGTCCACGCGCAGGCGGTGCAACAGACCGCCGGAAAGCCCCGGCGGCGTTACCGCGTCGCCCTCGAACTGCCAATGGGGATAGTCGGAGGCGAACAGCAGCACGCGGTCGGAATCGATCTGTTCGACGATGCGCTCGACGGCGGCCGCGTCGGGCGCGTCGAACGGTTGGGTCGTCAGGCGGATGTTACGGCGCACGATATCGGCGGGGGATTCCCGCACCCACGGCACTTCGGCGCGCACGCCGCGCCAGGTCTTGATGGCGCGCCAGATGAAGCCTGGCAGCCAGGATACGCCTGACTCGATCAGCACCACTTTCAGATCGGGGAATTTGTTGAAGACACCGTTGGAGATCAGGCTCAGCACCTGATCCTCGAAGGTCTGCGATTGCGCGACGTAGTCATGCAGGTAATGCGACGGCCAGCCGGTGGAGGTCGGCGCATACCGATACATGCTGCCCGCGTGGATGCCGATGGGCAGGCCGTGGCGAGCCGCTGCTTCGTAGATGGGCCAGTAGTAGGAGCGGCCGAGCATCATTTCGCAGGCAACGGGGAGGAGGATTTGGACGAAGCGGCGGTCGGCGGCGCAGCGCTCGATCTCTTCCGCCGCCAGCAGCGGGGCCTGCGCCGGCACGACGATGGAAGCGCGCAGGCGCGGTTCCTTGTTCAGCCAATGCTCGACGATCCAGTCGTTGACGGCGGAACAGATGGCGGCGCCCATCGATTCACTGACGGCGACCTGCCCGCCGGTCAGCGGATTGCAGATGGCGGTGCCGATGCCGAAGCGATCGAGCGCCTGAGTTCGCATGGCGTCCAGGCTCGATCCCGGTCGCTGACCCTTGACCCGCCAATCCGGGCGGCAGGTGATCGGCGCGTTGAGCGGATAAGACATCATGTCGAACCCGTCGATGCCGCGGTGGACGAACGATTCCTGCCAGAAGTCGTTCATGTACGGCAGCAATGCCTTGATATCCGGTACGCCGGGGTGGATGTCGCAGTCGATTGCGTCGTGCACGTTTGTCCTCCGAACGTCGGACTGTACGGGGCGCAATTCCGCGCTGTCAAACACCGTTCGCCACTCTACCGCGCCACGCCGAAACGCGATACGAAGCATTGCATGATCTTCCTTCCCTTCTTTTTCCCCGGCTATCTGCTCGGCTCAATTCCCTTTGGCCTGCTGCTGACCAAAGCGGCGGGGCTGGGCGATATCCGGGCCATCGGGTCCGGCAATATCGGCGCGACCAACGTGCTGCGCACGGGGCGCAAAGGGCTCGCCGCGGCGACTTTGTTCCTGGACGGGCTGAAGGGCGCGGCCGCGGTGCTGATCCTGGGAGGCCTGACCGCGCCGGAGGCCGGGTTATGGGCCGGCTTCGGTGCCGTCATAGGTCATCTCTTCCCCGTTTGGCTCGGCTTTAAGGGCGGCAAGGGCGTGGCGACCAGCTATGGCGTGCTGATCGCGGCGGCCTGGCCGGTCGGGCTGTCGGCCGGCGCCGTCTGGATCCTGATGGCCGCGATCTTCCGCCGTTCGTCGTTGGCCGCGCTCGTGTCGTTCGCCACGGCCCCGCTTTTGGCGCTGTGGCTGGGAAATACGAACCTCGTTTACCTCTCGTTGACGATCGCCGTGCTGGTATTCGCCCGCCATCACGAAAACATCCGCCGCCTGCTGTCGGGAACGGAGCCCCGCATCGGGAAGTAGATGAAAGGCGTGCGCTGGCCCGATTTGCTCAGGAGCCAGCGTCCATGCCGAACGCCGAGATCGACCTGCTACGCCTGATCCGTACCGAAGGCGTCGGCCCCGTCACCTATCGCCGCCTGATGGATCGCTACCGAACCGCGGAGGCGGCGCTCGCCGCGCTGCCGCGCCTTGCCAAGGCCGGGGGGCGCGCTTCGTCGCCGGTTGTGCCGGATATCGGCACGGTGCGGGCCGAGATCGATCGCACGGCAAAGATCGGCGGCCGACTGCTGTTCCTGGGGCAACCGGACTATCCGCCGCTGTTGGCCCTGCTCGACGACGCGCCGCCGTGCCTGGCGGTGTTGGGCGATGTCGCACTGCTGTCCCGTCCCGCGGTCGCGATGGTCGGCGGTCGCAATGCCTCGGCCAACGGTCAACGACTGGCGGAAAAAATGGGCGCGGACCTGGCGGCTTCGGTCGTCGTGGTGTCGGGACTGGCGCGGGGGATCGATTCCGCCGCGCATCGCGGGGCGCTGTCGACCGAGGGCGGCAAGACGGTCGCGGCGATCGCCGGCGGTTTGGATGTCGTCTACCCGCCGGAAAACGCCGACCTGCAACGCCGTATCGGGGAGGCCGGCGCATTGGTCACCGAAGCGCCCCCCGGCACAGTCCCTCAGGCACGTCATTTCCCGCGCCGCAACCGCCTGATCGCCGGGCTGTCGCTTGGGGTCGTTGTGGTGGAGGCCGCGTTACGCTCCGGCAGCCTGATCACGGCGCGGATCGCCCAGGATGCGGGGCGAGAAATCTTCGCCGTCCCCGGTTCGCCGTTGGACCCCCGCGCGCTTGGCGCCAACGATCTGATCCGCCAGGGGGCCGTGCTGACCGAAACGGCGGAGGACGTGCTGTCGAACCTGCCGGCCGAACCCGTGCGGGCCGCGCAGACGGCGGATGGATACGGTCTCGCCGAAGCGCAGTCGGATTGGCTGTCCGACGCGGAAATCAGCCCGGATATCCGGGGGCAGGTGATCCAATTGTTGAGCACCGATCCCACCAAGGTTGACGATCTGGTGCGGCGCTGCCAGTTCTCCTCGTCCGCTGTCATGGCGATACTGCTGGAGCTGGAACTCGCAGGCCGTGTGGAAGCACTGCCCGGGAGCCGGTTCGCGCTTTCGCCGGACGTCGGAATTTAGAGGTCGCACAGGTCGCCATGTCTGACGTTGTCGTCGTCGAATCCCCCGCGAAAGCGAAAACCATCAACCGCTATCTCGGCGGTGGCTATACCGTGCTGGCCAGTTTCGGCCATGTGCGCGACCTGCCGCCCAAGGATGGCAGTGTCCGACCCGACGAAGACTTCCAGATGGATTGGGAGTCCGACGCGCGCGGCGAAAAGCAGGTCGGCGCGATCGCCAAGGCGCTGAAGGGTGCCAAGACACTGTACCTGGCCACCGATCCGGATCGCGAGGGAGAGGCGATTTCCTGGCATGTGCGCGCCATGCTGGCGGAGAAGAAGGCACTCCAGGGCGTTAAGGTGCATCGGATCACCTTCAACGAGATCACTCGGAACGCCATCACCTACGCAATCGCCCATCCGCGCGAACTCGATCAGCCGCTGATCGAGGCCTATATGGCGCGGCGGGCGCTGGACTATCTCGTCGGGTTCACGCTGTCCCCGGTTCTGTGGCGCAAGCTGCCGGGCAGCCGCTCCGCCGGGCGGGTGCAGTCCGTCGCCCTGCGCCTGATTTGCGAACGCGAAGCCGAGATCGAAATCTTCCGGGCACGAGAGTACTGGACGATCGAGGCGGTGTTCACCACCCCCGGCGGTGCCCCGTTCACCGCGCGGTTGACGCACCTGGACGGCAAGCGGCTCGATCAGTTCGACCTGAACACGCAGGCGCTCGCCGAACGCGCCAAGCAGTCGGTGGAGGCCGGGCAGTTCTCCGTCGGAACGGTCGAACGCAGGCGTGTCCGCCGCAATCCGCCGCCGCCCTTCACCACATCCACCCTCCAACAGGAAGCCTCCCGCAAGCTCGGCTTTGGCGCGCAGCAGACCATGCGCCTGGCACAGCAGTTGTACGAAGGCATCGACATCGACGGTGAGACGACCGGTCTGATCACCTATATGCGAACCGACGGCGTGCAGATGGCGCGGGAGGCGATCGGTGCCATTCGCGAGCATGTCGCGGAAAGCTTCGGGTCGAACTACGTCCCCGCCGCTCCGCGCGAATACACCAGCAAGGCGAAGAACGCCCAGGAAGCGCACGAAGCCATCCGCCCGACGGAAGTCGGACGCTCTCCCGACAGTGTCGCGCGGGGCCTGAACAACGATCAGCGGCGCCTGTACGAACTGATCTGGAAGCGCGCGGTGGCCTCGCAGATGCAGTCCGCCGAACTCGATCAGGTCGCGGTCGATGTCGTCGATCAAAAGGGCGTGAAGATGCGTGCCACCGGCTCCATCGTCGCCTTCGACGGGTTCCTGAAACTCTACCGCGAGGATACCGACGACACGGCGGACGGTGCGGCCGCCGAGGATGACAATCGCATGTTGCCGCCGATGGCGGAGCGCGATCCGCTGCGCCGCGGCGATGTCGGCGCCAACCAACATTTCACTCAGCCGCCGCCGCGCTACTCCGAAGCCAGCCTGGTCAAGAAGATGGAGGAACTCGGCATCGGCCGTCCCTCCACCTATGCCTCCATCCTGTCGGTATTGCAGGATCGGCAATATGTCCGGCTCGATAAGCGCCGCTTCGTGCCGGAAGATCGCGGTCGCCTCGTCACCGCGTTTCTGGTCAGCTTCTTCGAGACTTACGTCGATACCGGCTTCACCGCCGGGCTGGAGGAGAAACTCGACGAAATCTCCGCCGGGAATCTCGACTGGCGCAAGGTGATGCACGCGTTTTGGAACGAGTTCTCCAAGGCCGTCGAGCAAACGCGTGAATTGAAAATCAGCGACGTCATCGATGCGCTCGATCGCGATCTGGGGCCGCATTTCTTCCCGGCGCGGGAAGATGGGACCGATCCGCGCGCCTGCACCGCCTGCGGCACCGGGCGACTGGGGTTGAAGCTCGGACGTCTGGGATCGTTCATCGGCTGCTCGAACTACCCCGAATGCCGCTTCACCCGCGCGCTTGCGGTCAGTTCCGGAGAGGATCAGGCCGATACGCTGAAAGACGGGCTGCGTTCGCTCGGTCATCATCCGGAAACCGGAGAGGACGTGACCGTCCGCCGCGGACCTTACGGGCTGTATGTCCAGCAGGGCGAAAATTCCGAGGATAAGAAGGTCAAGCCCCGGCGGACATCGCTGCCGCGCGGGATGGATGGCGACAGCATCACGTTGGAACAGGCTATGGGTCTGCTGTCCCTGCCGCGCTTCATCGGCATGCATCCCGAAACCAACGAACGGATCGAGGCCGGGCTTGGACGCTTCGGGCCGTACGTCAAAATGGGCGCCGTGTTCGGCTCCCTGGACAAGGACGACGACGTTCTCGCGATCGGCATCAACCGGGCCGTCGATCTGCTGGCCAAAAAACTGGCGAGCGTGCGCACGATCGGGCCGCATCCCAGCGACAAGGAACTGATTTCGGTCCGCAAGGGCCGGTTCGGCCCCTATGTTCAACACGCGAAGACGGTCGCGAACCTGCCGCGCGGCGTTTCGATGGACGACATCACGCTGGACGAGGCGGTCGCGCTGCTGGCCGAAAAGGGCAAGGCGCTGAAACCGCGCGGTGCCGCGGGGCGGAAGGGCGGTCGTATGGCCGGCGCGAAAACGGCGGAAGCGACGAGCGAAGCAAGCGTGGCCAAGGCACCGCGCAAACAAGCGGCGAAGGCGGCACCGAAGCGCAAGGCAGCCGCGCCCAAACGCAAGGCCGCGGCGAAGAAAACCGCCGAACGCAAGGCGGCGGTTTAATCGGTCCTTTCGGCAAGGCCCGGTGGGGTTGACCGGCACGGCCAGATTGTCCCGACGGCGGGTCACCCTGGCGCGACGTGTCGACGCGAAGCTGTGAGTTACGAGCGAATATTACCTGGGGTTGCAATTTTAGTCGAATTATTCGACCGAATATCGTCAGATTACCGTTAACAAGAAGTCGATCTCGGGATAATGTCCGAGTGGGATCGAACGTTGACGGAATTTTTGGATTGATATCGTTTTTTGCTCTCTCCGCGAGGCTGGAAGCTGGAAACACATCCGGCCGTCGTCGCGTCCGAGACCCGCGCGGATGTCGGCCGGGGGTAAGCAAGCTCACCGCATGAGAAATGTCGACAACGTCCAAAACTGGAAGGACCCGCGGGCCGGTACGCGTGCCGCCGCTGTCGACCAAGATGTTGCGCCCAATCCAATTCACTACGCCGTTTATCGGGTAACGTTGCGTGCCGGCGGAGACGAAACCGTCCGTTGCGTATTGCCGGATCAACCCGCCCCACAGCCCGGTCCGGCCATGGACATCTGGCTGCGGAGATTGATCGCTTCGGGGACGAACCCTCTCGCGATTTCGATCCTGGTCATCCTTGAAGTGTTGGACGCGAACGGCGCGATTCGCGAATGTGCCCTCGAACGACGGCGCGGTGCGGTTGACGGCCCTTTGATCGGCGCCCCCGCCCGCGTTGAATTCATCGGACCCGCGCGCGGCGTCAGACTTTATCAGGCACTGTCCGACGGCCGGTTGATCGAATTCAACGACGGCACCGCCAATGACGATCCCGCCGAACCGGCACCGAACCCATCGACCCAAAGCGATCCCGACCAGTGGGAGGGTGAGGCACAGGCGTTGCGCGCGCTGTTCGGCCCGGCGATTCTGCTGATCGATCGTCGTAAACCGCTGCTGTTCGAAGACCGCGTCGGACTGTCCAGCATCGTTCACCTGCGCCTGCCCGACAAACGCATCGTTGCCTGCGGCGTGGGCTGGCACGGCGGGATGCCCTTCATCCTGGTGGCGAATTTTCCGCGATTTGCGATCCAACCCACGCTGCCGCCGGCCGCCGAAGCGCAGATCGGCGAAGCGCTGCGGCGACAGGGCCTGGAACGCCATGAACTGCGCGTCGACGACCTTGGTGTCGCCGTCATCGCGCGGGTGCCCGGAACGACATCGTTGTTCGTGCTCCGCCCGGATGACCGGGGCATCTCGGTCACCGCCGTCACCGAACCAAAGCGCGACGATCTCACCGACGACCAAAGACGCTGGCTTCATTACAGTGAATCGGTCGAGGACAGGACGATCCTCGACCTCTATCGCAACGGCATCGACGAACAGCGCATCGTCGTGACCGGCGATCCCGACGGCGACGTCTGGAAACACGTCATCGACGCCGACGGCATCGAAATTTCCGCCGCGCCGGATAACGAAACCGCCGCCGCCGAACTGTATCGCGAGGCATTGTTGACCGATTCCGGGTCCGATGCACCCCAGGCATCGGACGACCGCGGGCCGCACGCCGACATGCCCGGCCCCGTGCCGCCGGATCGGCTGCTGGCCAAGCTCCGCGCCTATCAACAGGCAACCGGTTGCTTTCGCGCTGTCTTTGACTCGTGCGCCGGCGCAAAAACGCCCAAGGCCACGCCCTCGGGCGAAGCCCTGGCCCGCCTGTCGGACGCCGCCGCCCATGCGTCCGTTCTCGGCGCCGCGATGACCGTCGGCATACTGCGCGATCTGATAAGGCTGACCCGTCTGGGCATGATCGCGGCGGACCGGTTGACGGACGAGATTGCCAAGGCTGAACGCATGCTCGACCGGGAACTGGCGCAACTGACCGTCGTGACGACGGTCGCGGGCGACGGATCGGCCGATTTTGGGCCGGACGTGGAAGCCCGCTTCCCCGAGGCCGTCTTCCACATGCAGGAAATTCGGCACTGCCTCGCGCTGCGCCGCCCCACCGCGGCAGTCCTGCATGCCATGCAAATCGTCCACGCGGGGATCGCCGCCCTGCGCCCGGATGCCGATACGCCGATCGGAGAGGATTGGGGCGCATGGCGCGCCGCGGCGATGCGGCATTCATCCGCGCTCGCGGTACTGCTCGACGAGGTGCGCCTGGCCCTGCGCGCGCCGACCCCGACCAAGGTCGATAAATATACCGAGGAAGAGGCGGAAACGATCGTGCGCGCCGTCGGTGCCTTTATGCGACGGTTGAGCCCGACCTAACCATCCCGATTGCCTCGGAGCCTCGGTGGCGAGTAGGGTGGGATACGCTTCGGGAACACAGCATGAACGACTTGTTTGGTTCGGATTCGGATAAGCCCGCCGGCAAAGCTGCGAAAGACGCCGCCGCCAAGCCCCGGCGCGCTCAGGCGCCGAACGATCTGAAAGCCTTGCCCGCGCTGCGCCCACGCCCGACAACGCCGGACGCGGAAGATTACTCCGCCAAGGATATCGAGGTTCTGGAAGGGCTGGAACCGGTTCGCCGACGCCCCGGCATGTATATCGGCGGCACCGATGAAACCGCGCTGCACCATCTGGCGGCTGAAATTCTCGATAACGCGATGGACGAGGCCGTCGCCGGCCATGCAAGCTTCATCGAATTCACCGTGGAAACCGGCAACTGGCTGACCATCCGCGATAACGGACGCGGCATCCCCGTCGATTCCCACCCCAAGTTCAAACACCTCAGCGCGCTGGAAGTGATTCTGACGACCCTGCATTCCGGCGGCAAGTTCGGCGGCAAGGCCTATGCGACCTCCGGCGGCCTGCATGGCGTCGGCAGTTCCGTCGTGAACGCCCTGTCGGAAACCATGGAGGTCGAAGTCGCGCGTGACCGCACGCTCTGGAAGCAAAGCTACGCGCAGGGCGCACCGACGACGAAGCTGATCAACGCCGGGCCGGTCCATAATCGTCGCGGTACCTCGATCCGCTTCAAACCCGACGTCACCATCTTCGGTCCCCTCCAATTCTCCCCCGCTCGCCTTTACCGCCTGTGTCGTTCCAAAGCGTATCTGTTCCGCGGCGTTGAAATTCGCTGGACCTGCGCGCCGTCGCTGCTGAAGGACGAGACGCCGGCCGAGGCGGTGCTGCATTTTCCGGGCGGGCTGCGCGACTCACTGGAAGCCGACACCGGTGCATCCAATCGCGTCTTGCCGGCAATCTGGGCTGGGGAGGCCGACCTGCCGGGCGAAGCGACCGGACGGGTCGAATGGGCGGTCTGCTGGCTCGACGGTGCCGAAGGCTTCGTCCATTCCTACTGCAATACCGTCCCGACGGCACAGGGCGGCACGCATGAAACCGGCTTCCGAGCGGCCCTGCTGAAGGGGCTGCGGGCATGGGGCGAACAGCGCGGCAATCGTAAGGCCGGGCAGGTGACTGCCGACGACGTGTTGGACCCGATCGCCGCCAAGCTGTCGCTGTTTCTGCGCGAACCGCAGTTTCAGGGACAGACGAAGGAAAAACTGACCAGTCCCGAAGCCGCCCGCCTGACCGAAACCGCGCTGCGCGATCGGTTCGATCACTTCCTGGCGGGCGATCCGGCCTCCGCCGACAATCTCCTCGCCTTTGTGATCGAGCGGGCGGAAGAACGCATCCGCCGCAAGGAAAACAAGGACACCGCGCGCAAATCGCCGACCCGTCGCCTGCGCCTGCCGGGAAAGCTGACCGATTGCACACGGGAAAACGCCGCCGACACCGAAATCTTCCTGGTCGAGGGCGACAGCGCCGGCGGATCGGCCAAGCAGGCGCGCAACCGCGAAACCCAGGCGGTGCTGCCGTTGCGCGGCAAAATCCTGAATGTCGCCAGCGCGTCCGCCGACAAGTTAAGGCAAAATCAAGAGCTTAAAGACCTGATCGAGGCGTTGGGCTGCGGTGTCGGCGACCGCTTCGATCGTGCCAAGCTGCGTTATGGTCGTGTCATCATCATGACCGACGCCGATGTCGACGGGGCCCATATCGCGTCGCTGTTAATGACATTCTTCTATCGCGAATTGCCTGAACTGGTGCGTCACGGGCACATCTATCTCGCTCAGCCGCCGCTGTATCGGCTGACACAGGGGGCCAAGTCGGTCTACGCGATGAACGACGATGACCGCGAACGCAAGGTCAAGCGGGAGTTCAAGGCAGGCACCAAGGTCGAAGTCAGCCGCTTTAAGGGCCTGGGCGAAATGCCGCCGATGCAACTGAAGGAAACCACGATGGACCCCAGCAAGCGCACGCTGCTGAAGGTCGTCGCCGCGCCGGAAGATCGCGCATCCACCAACGAGCGTGTGGAATGCCTGATGGGCCGGCGTCCGGAGCTGCGTTTCCAGTTCATCCAGGACCGCGCCCGCACGATCGAGGAACTGGACGTTTAACCCGCTATCGGCGCGCCCAGCCGCGCGCCAGGCACGCCAACAGCACGATCACGGGCAGGGCGGCGGCGATCCGGAACGCGCCCTGAAACCCGACCAGGAACGCGTCCGCGTCCGGCGTGCCCTGTGCGATCGCGGCGGATCGCAGACTCTGGAAAACCAGCATCAGCACCGTCGCGCCGGTCACGACCCCGACCGTGCGGGTCATCATGACCAAACTGCCGGCGACACCGCGATCCTCCTTGGGGATCGTGGCCGTCGCGATATCGAAATACGCTACCTGGAACAGGCCCAAACCAACGCCCTGCAGGAACATCGCCCCCAGCAGAAGCGGTAGATTGACGTCGCCGCCGGTCGTGCCGATCACCACCTGCGCGACCGCCATCGCGGCGGTCCCGCTCAGGGCCAGCCGCTTGGGGGCGATAAACGCGGCCAGGCGCCCGGCAAGGGGGGACGACAGCATGACCCCGAATGGGGAGGCCGCCAGCGCCATGCCGCCGACCGGGACAGACAGCCCGCCGATCCGATCCAGGTAGAACGGCACCAGCAGCATGATCGAAAATCCCGCCAGATTCAGCAGGATATGGGCGGCATTGACCAGCGCGAAATCGCGATCGCGGAAATAGCGGAGGTCGATGATCGGTTGGGGCGTGCTGTTTTGCCGTCGGATGAACAGGGCACCGGCGACCAATGTCGCCGCCGCCAGCGACAGGAAGACCGCCACGCTCCTGATCTGGTTCAATGCCAGCAACATCAAGGTGACAGTCAGCACCATCAGAACGGCGCCGAGGGCGTCAAACCGCGCCGCGCCGCGCACGATGCCCTTCGGCAGAAACCACGCCAGCGCGAACGCCGACAACGCGATGGGCGCGCGGAACCAGAAGACCGCGGACCAACCCCAGTGCTCCACCAATTGGCCGGCCAGCACCGGTCCCAGCGAGCCCCCGATGCCAAACACCATCGTATAGAGGCCGAGAATGCGCGTTCGCTCGGACTCCGGATACAGGCTCGTCGCCAGCGCGGGGCCGCAACTCAGCGCCAGCGCTGCGCCAATCCCCTGCATCACGCGTGCGCCGAGCAGCGCCTCGTAGCTCGTGGCCATCGAACAGAGCAGGAAGGCCAGCGCGCCGGTGGCATTTCCCAACAGGAAAATACGGCGATAGCCGAACATGTCGCCGATCCGGCCGAAGACCAGCATCAGGGCGGCATAGGTCAGGGTATACGCGATCACGACCCATTGGATGGCCGGGATCGGCAGCGCGAAGCCGCGGATAATATGCGGGAAAGCAACGTTCACCGAGGAGTCGAACGGCACGACAACCGTGCCCAGCCCGACAACCAGAACGCCCCATCCGGGGCGCATGCGCCCCGTCTGCCTATGAATCTGTCTCGCGGACGATCAGACCGCCTTTTTCAGGGTCGGGGATGCCTTGAAGCGCACCGTCTTGCCGGCCTTCACCTTGATCGCTTCGCCGGTGCGCGGGTTCAAGCCCTTGCGCGCCTTCGTCTTCTTAACCGTGAACGTCCCAAAGCTCGGCAGCGTAAACTTGCCGGATTTCTTCAGCTCCCGAACGATGGCTTCCATCAGGTCGCCGGCCGCGCGATTGGCGGAGGCACCGGTGAGAGAAGCGGATTCCTGGATGACCGAGGCGATGAATGCTTTAGACATGACGGCTCCTTATGGTTTTACGTTTTTTTGCCGCGACGCCAAAACGTCCATATTTTGACAGGAGCCTTAGGAGGAAGGCGGCGATCCCGTCGATTCGCGGCGTCGTTGCAACGGTTTTACTCAATTTTTTCTGAACCGATCAAGTCCCGTGTGAGTTAGGCACGCAAGGTTTGCGGGGGCATTGAAAAACCGCTGATGACAACACCGTGTCTTGTCCTAAAGAACACCGTGCCGAGCGAAGACCGCGCGCAGTGTCGCGCCCGCTTCCAGCTCCGCGCGGGTCGTGTCCTCCGCTTCAATCTTGTCGAGCGCGGCGCGAAAGACCTGATCGGCGCGATCGGCCGGAATGACCACGACCCCGTCAACGTCGCCGAGAATCCAGTCTCCCGGTGATACAAGCGCACCGGCGATCGTGACCGTGGTGTCCTTTTCAACCATTTCCGCCCGGTTGCGGGTATCGAGCGGTCCGATACCGCCGTGAAACACCGGAAACCGCATGGCGCGGATGCGCGCCACGTCGCGCACCAGGCCGTCGGTCACACATCCGGCGGCTTGCCGAGCGCGCGCGGCGGTTGAGAGAAGCTCCCCCCAAGGGGCAATCAGGTCGGTCGGTCCGTCACAGGCGAGGATCGCGACCTCGTTCGGCCGCAGGCTGTCGATCAGGTCCATTTCCAGTTCATACGGGTTCTCTCCGACCCCGACCGGCTTCGTCACCGGCACGTATCGTCCCGTGCGCGCTCGGCCGAACAGTGTCAGCGACTCGTCGAGAGGACGCACGAACGGCTTAAGCGCCTGGTGCATAAGACCAAAGCTGTCGAGCACGTCGGAAACCACGGGCGTGTACAGCAGGCGGCGCAGATCGTCGACGGATGGCGGTGACGCGGTCATGGTGATCCTCCCTGGGGCAGCATCGAACGCTAATGCAAACCGGTTTGCATGGAAATTCCATTCAGGCGGCGGGTAAGACTTGACCCCGGGCGTGCGCATGCGCATTTTCCCGCCCTCGCTCATCGACGGCACGTCGCTCCGAAGAGCATTCAAGGATCAGGTCATGGCTAAGTCGAACACCGTCCAGATCAAGCTCGTGTCCACCGCGGATACCGGCTTCTTCTACGTCACCAAAAAGAACGCCCGCGCTCAGACCACGAAGCTGGAGCTGCGCAAGTACGACCCCGTCGTCCGCAAGCATGTTCCGTTCAAGGAAGCGAAGATTAAGTAGGCTGCAAGGCCGGGGCGTATTCGACCCGGTTGCGACCGCCGCGCTTCGCCTCATACAGGGCGAGGTCGGCGGCGTGCAGCAATGCCTCCGGCGTCACGACGGCACCTGACGTGCACGCCACGCCGATGCTGACCGTCAGCGGCGCGCGCGTCGCGGCATCCACATCGAAGACGGCCTTTTCGACGGCGGAGCGTAGCCGTTCCCCGGCGGCGGACGCGTCGTCAAATCCCGCACCCGGCATCACGACTACGAATTCCTCGCCGCCATAGCGCGCCAGCGAGTCGAAAACGCGTGTTTCGCCGCGCAGCGTATCGGCGATCAGCCGTAATGCCTTGTCGCCGGCCGCATGGCCGAACCGATCATTGACCGATTTGAAGTGATCGACGTCGATCATCAGCACGGCAAGTTCCCGCCCCTGACCGCCGTCCATCAGCCCGCTCAGGTGGCGGCGCAGGTAGCGCTGGTTGTAGAGACCGGTCAGCGGATCGGTCAGCGCCAGTTCCAGCGCGGTGCCAAGGTCGTTGCGCAGCCTGTCCTGGTAGAACTTCCGACGAATCTGGTTGCGTGCCCTGGCGCGCAACTCGTTGTCGTCAATCGGCAGGGTCAGCCAGTCGCTCGCCCCGAGTTCAAAGCCGCGCAGCGTGCGTTCCCGCTCCTCCGGCTCCGCCACCAGAAGCAGAGGGGTTTCGTGGGTGGTATCCGACGCCCGTAATTGGGAGATCAACAGCAGCGGGTCTTGTTCGACCAACGACAGGCTGATCACGATCAGGTCGAACGGCATCGCGGCGGTCAGCGCCAGCGCTTCCGCGCCATCGCGGGCGCGTCCGGAAACAATCCCGTCGCGGGTCAGGGCGTCCTGAATCGATTGCGCGCCCAAATCCCAATCGTCGACGATCAGCGCGCGGGCGCCGGACACCGATGGAATGGTCACACGCTCCGCGCTCAACCCCAGGGCACGCGCTGTGTCGCCACGCGCGCGCCATTCGTCGAGCAGGCGTTTGAGGCGCACCAGGCTGCGCACCCGCGCCATCAGGGTGTCGTATTCGACTGGCTTGGTCAGGAAATCGTCCGCACCGGCCTCCAGCCCGCGCAGCCGTTCGCCAGGTTCTCCCAAGGCAGTGACCATGACCACAGGAATATGCAGGGTCGTCGGGTCTTCCTTGAGCTTCCGGCAGCATTCGTAGCCGTCCATGCCCGGCATCATGACGTCGAGCAGGATCAGATCGGGCTGCCAGCGCCGAGCCATCTCAAGCGCCTCAAAACCGTCGCGCGCGCTGTTGACCTGATAATACTCGGCGGAAAGCTTCGCTTCGAGCAGACGCGTGTTCGCGGGAACATCGTCAACGATGAGAATGCGCGCCGTCATACGTCTGCCGTCTCTGGCTCCATGACAATGCCGGACCTTTTCCTACCGGCGGGATCGCAGTGTATATGATGGACACGTCCTGGGAAAGCGACGCGCGGCATGCGTCGACGGAATTTCCCGGATTGGGTCATTCGACCCGAGCTATGCCAGCGCCGAACGCGGACGCTTCGCGATCCAATGCCACAGGACAACGGTGGTCGCGATGACGACGGGCGGCAGCACCGTCAGGTTCAATGCCGTCCAGCCCCATTTCGCCTCGATAATGCCGGAGGTCAGCGCCGTCATCGCCACGTTGGCGAAGACGATGAAGTCATGCGTCGCCTGCACCTTGACTCGCTCCCGCGGCTCATAGGCCGTCGTCAGCATCGTCGTGCCGCCGACGAACATGAAGTTCCAGCCGATTCCCAACACCGCCAGAGCAATGAAGAACGTCCAGAACACCTGGTCGAACCACAGGTTCGTGATGACCGCGCTGGTGGTCAGCAAGGCGCCGGTCAGGATGATCTGATGAAGGCCGAATTTTTGGATCAGCCGCCCGGTCACGAAGCCGGGCGCATACATGCACACGGAATGGGCGCGAATGACCTCCGCGCTGGCCGCCACGCCGAAGCCGCAGAGCATCATCTGCAAGGGGGTGGATGCCATCAGCAGGTTCATCGTGCCGTAGCCAACCAGGGAGCTGATTACGGCGGCGACGAAGTTCGGACGCGCGACGATGTCGCGGAACGGCACCGGTTCCCCGGTCGCCTTCGGCGGCGCCGGCGGCAACTCGGCGAAGTACAGAAGCACCGCCGCGATCATCGGCAGGCAGGGGAGGTACAGGTAGGTCGCCAGGAACATGAAGTTGGTGATCAGATCGTGCGTCTGCTTGACCATTTCCGGTCCGACGATCGCCGACAGCACACCGCCGGCCATGACCAGGGAGATCGCGCGCGCGCGGGCGTCCGGGGCGGCCACCTCGGCGGCGGCGAAGCGCAGGTGATGCGACATCCCGAATCCAATCCCGGCCGGAATCGCGCCAAGGCAGTAGATCGCGAAATTCTTCGTATAGACCCCGGTCGCGAAGGTCAGGCTGCCCGAGAACATGATCGCGCAAGCGAGCCAGAAGCCCTTTTTTCGACCGAATCGGGAAAATGCCCAACTCGCCACGACCGAAGAGCACATGACCGACACCATCTGAATGGCCATCGGCAGCGTGTTCAGGGCGGAACCCGACAATTGATGGCCGATCAGCGACGCCATGATCGTCTGACCCGCCATCACCGCATGCAGCATCGCCTGACAGGCAAAGAGCAGCCACACGTTCCTGTTCATTGGCGAGTCCATCCCCCGACGCGCCCATCCCGGCGCATATTGCATGGCCCCGGGCCGTCAGGTCCGCGTGACACGACCGCCCAGGGCAAGCGCCCAACATGGCGCGGACCGGAACGAAAGGGAAGGCGGCGCGAGATGGGGCCTGAAGACATCGCGTGGAATGACACGCGGGATTGCCCATAGCGGCGATAATACACGAGTGTTATAGTAATTATGCGAATATGACCGAAATGTTATAGTAGTGTGGTGAAAATATGAAGGAAATATTGCAGGTCGCGATGGCCGATGCGCCGCGATCCTCCAGCCCCCGCCGGCGCAACGGGGCCAACGCCGCCATGTTCTTCCGGCGCTGGCTGGCGAATCCGCTGCAGATGGGATCGATCGTCCCATCCTCCGGTGCGCTGTGCGCGCGAATCGTGCGCCACGCGCGATGCGCCCCGGATGAAATCATCGTGGAACTCGGCGCCGGTACCGGCGTGATCTCCCGCGCGCTGCTGGACGGCGGGCTTGCGCCGGAACGCCTGATGGTCGTCGAAATCGTGCCGGACATGGCCGGCCATCTGCGCCGCACGCTGCCCGGCGTGACCGTCATCGAAGGCGACGCCCGCGAACTACCCGCCCTGATCCCAGAGCATTGGCATGGTCGCGTCGGCGCCGTCGTATGCGGTATTCCGCTGGTGCTGCTGCCGAAAGCCGAACAGGCAAAGTTCATCAACGCGATCGAGGCTATCGCGCCCGGCCGCGGCTTCCTCCACTACAGCTATTGCGCGACATCGCCCCTTCCGACGCGCGCACATGGTCTGACCGCGAAGCGCGAGGCCTGGACCCCGCTCAATTTCCCGCCCGCCAGCGTCTGGCGCTACACGCGTTCCCCCTGATCGAAGAACCGTTTACGGACCCCGTCTGCGGGAGCCGCCGCGCTTTTTCGACGGATCGTAGCCACCGCCTCCGGGGCCCATCGGCTCCGGGGCCTTGGCCTTACGCGGACGCATCGCGGCGCTCGGCGTCGGCGGCGGTTCCAACCCCAAATCCAACGCCTCGATCCGCTTGATTTCGTCGCGATAGCGCGCGGCATCCTCGAATTCCAGGTTGGATGCAGCGTCGCGCATCCGCTTTTCCAGCTCCGCGATCGTCGCCTTCAAATCCTTGCCGACGAATTCGCCGGCGCCCGCATCCTTGATCGGGGCGACGGTGACGTAGTCCTGCTCGAACACGCTTTCCAGCACCTGCCCGATCTGGCGGCGGATCGACACCGGGGTAATCCCGTTCGCCTCGTTGTAAGCGCGCTGCTTATTGCGCCGCCGGTCGGTCTCCTCGATCGCCGCGCGCAAACTGCGGGTCATGGTATCGGCATACAGGATCACCCGCCCGTCGACGTTGCGCGCGGCGCGCCCGATCGTCTGGATCAGAGAGGTCTGCGAGCGCAAAAAACCCTCTTTGTCCGCGTCCAGAATCGCCACCAGGCTGCATTCCGGGATGTCCAGACCTTCGCGCAGCAGGTTGATGCCGATCAGCACATCGAACACACCCAGCCGTAGATCGCGAATGATCTCGATGCGTTCCAGCGTATCGACGTCGGAGTGCAGATAACGCACCTTGATGCCGTTCTCCACGAGGTAGTCGGTCAGTTGTTCGGCCATGCGCTTGGTCAGGGTGGTGACCAGAACCCGCCCGCCCTTGGCGATCACCACGCGGCATTCGGCCATCAGATCGTCGACCTGATGTTCCACGGGACGGATTTCGGTGACCGGGTCGATCAGACCGGTCGGGCGGATGACCTGTTCGGCGAACACACCGGCCACGCGCTCCATTTCCCACGGACCGGGGGTCGCGGACACGAACACGCTCATCGGGCGAAAGCGGTCCCATTCCTCGAACTTCAGCGGACGGTTATCGACGCAGGACGGCAGGCGAAAGCCGAATTCCGACAAGACCGTCTTGCGATTGAAGTCGCCGCGATACATCCCGCCCAACTGCGGCACGGTGACGTGGGATTCATCGACCACCAGCAGCGCGTTTTCCGGCAGATACTCGAACAGCGTCGGCGGCGGATCGCCCGGATTCCGACCGGTCAGATAGCGGGAGTAGTTTTCGATGCCCGCGCAGAACCCGGTGGTCTCCATCATTTCGATGTCGAACGTCGTGCGCTGCGACAGGCGTTCGACCTCCAGCAATTTGCCCTGCGTGGTCAACTCTTCCAGCCGGTCCTTCAACTCAACCTTGATGTCGCGCACCGCCTGGGTCAGCGTCGGGCGCGGCGTGACATAGTGGCTGTTGGCGTAGACGGTGATTTCCTTCAGATCGGCGGTCTTTTCCCCGGTCAGCGGATCGAACTCCGTCACCGATTCAATCTCGTCGCCAAACAGGCTGACCCGCCAGGCGCGGTCTTCGTAATGGCTTGGGAAAATGTCCACGACTTCCCCGCGCAGGCGAAAGCTGCCCCGCGCAAAGGCGACGTCGTTGCGGCGGTATTGCAGGTCGACCAAGGCCTTGGCCAGCATGTCGCGATCGGTGTGCCCGCCGACTTCCAGCTTCGCCACCATCTTGGCGTAGGTCTCGACCGAGCCGATACCGTAGATGCACGATACCGAGGCGACGACGATGACGTCGTTCCGTTCAAGCAGGGACTGCGTCGCGGCGTGGCGCATGCGGTCGATCTGCTCGTTAACCTGTGCGTCCTTCTCGATATAGGTATCGGTGCGCGGCACATAGGCTTCGGGCTGGTAGTAATCGTAGTAACTGACGAAATACTCAACGGCATTGTCGGGAAAGAAGCTTTTCATCTCCCCATAAAGCTGCGCGGCCAGCGTCTTGTTCGGCGCCAGCACCAGGGTCGGCTTCTGCACCGCCTCGATCACCTTCGCCATCGTGAAGGTTTTCCCCGATCCGGTGACGCCCAGCAAAACCTGATCGCGTTCCCCGGCTTCAATCCCGCGCAGCAGTTCGGCGATCGCCGTCGGCTGATCCCCGGCGGGCTGATAGTCCGACGCAACCTTCAACCGACGGGTCATCGGTCGCGCCGGCTGCTTTTGCGGCATGAACAGGGCAGGGGGCGGACGCAGCAGCGTAGACGACATTGGCAGGCTCCTCGGCCGCAGATTTTGACTGTTCACGCGGCCGCGTCGAGGGGAAAAACACGCACGGAACGGACTTGCGTCGGACGAGGCCGTGTCTCAGGATACCGGTAATCGGGCAGCTTTGCCCGCACTGAAACCTGGGAACAACGCCTATGTCAGCCGCCTTGCAAATGAAACCCGAGATGTCCGACGCCGAATGGCATGCCCGTTGCGAACTTGCCGCGCTGTATCATGTGGTTAACCACCTCGGATGGACCGACCTGATCAACACGCACATGTCCGCGCGTGTCCCTGGCGAGCCGAACCACTTCCTGATCAATAACTATGGGGAGACGTTCGACGAAATCACAGCCTCCTCCCTCGTCAAGATGGACATGGACGGCAATGTTCTGACCCCCGGCGGCAAGTTCAACAATGCCGGCTTCATCATCCACAGCGGCGTCTACAAGGCTCGGCCTGACGCCAATTGCGTGCTGCACACCCATACCCGCGCCGGCGCCGGCGTGTCGCTGCTGAAAAACGGCCTGCGCCCGATCAGCCAGGATCACCTGCACGTGCTCGACGACGTCGTCTATCACGACTACGGCGTGCCGGCGACCAAGGAAGAATGCGACGCGCTGGGCGTAAGCTGCGCGACCGGCAGCTGCGTCGTGTTGATGAACCACGGCCTGCTCACCCTGGGCGAAACCATTCATGGCGCGATGATGCGGCTGTACATGTTGGAACGCGCCTGCGAACTGGAAATCCTCGCCCGTCAGATGGACGAGCCGCCGGTGATCATCGACGAATACGTGCAGCAAAAGGCCAAGGAACGCATGCGCAAGGTGCGTCCGACCGAAGCCTATGGCCTTGCGGAGTGGAAAGGCCTTGTGCGCACGGTTGAACGCAAGGGCGCCAATTTCCGCCACTAAGCCGGAATTGCCCGACGTTCGGCCGCGGCCGGACGTCGGGTGAAGCGGCCATATCGATCGCGTTTCACAGGAGCATACCGATGGACGCCATGACGAGCGATCACGTCATCCGCAGCGATGCCGAGCTTGAAGCGTTGTACGGCACCGCCTCGGCCGGTGCGATCGCGAAGGAGATCGACTACCTTCATCCGCATTATCGGACGATGGTCGAGGCGTCTCCGTTCATGGTGCTGGCGACGGCGGGGGCGGAGGGGCTGGATTGTTCCCCACGCGGCGATCCCGCCGGTTTCGTGCATGTGCTGGACGAAAAGACCGTCGTCATCCCGGACAGGCGCGGCAACAATCGCGCGGACAGCCTGCGCAACATCATCAACGATCCCCGCGTTGCTCTGCTGTTTCTGATCCCCGGCGTGGGAGAGACGTTGCGGATCAACGGTTCGGCCGTTGTGTCCGTCGATCCGGCCTTGCTGGAACGGTTTCCGTTCAAGGGCACATTACCGCGCAGCGTCATCGTGGTGACGGTGGATCGCGTTTATTTCCAATGCCCGAAGGCGCTTATCCGCTCCGAGCTATGGAACCCCCAGATGCATATTGAGCGTAAGTCGCTGCCGAGCACCGGGACGATTTTGGCGGATATCACGAATGGAACGGTGGGTGGGGAGCAGTACGACCGCGAATACCCGGAGCGGTTGAGGACGACAATTTACTGATCGGCGGCGACCCGCCGCACGCGCGCGGCGGCAAGACCCAGCAACCCCAGCGCGCTCAGCAGAAGTGCGTTGGGTTCGGGGATATCCGTAAAGGAACCGACCTGGGCGCTTAGGTCCCACCCCATCACATCGAGTGCCGTCAGGTCCAGCGTCGTTACGGCCAGCAACTCCCCCCTTGCGATCGTCGGGTCCATGATCCCGAGACCGAGGCCGTTTTGCCAGTGGGAGGCCTGGTATCCGTCGCCGTGTACGACGCCGGTCGAAAATGTTCCGAGGATGGTGTCGCAGTTGTCGAGCGAGAAATTTTTGGTCGCCGGGCCGGCGGTATAGTCCAGCGCGGCGCCCGCGGCGACGGATGCGGCGGTGCAGCGGAACAGGTCGAGCGGCGTGACATGGACGAACAAGGTATGGGGATAGAAGTTCGGGCTGGTCGAATTGGTGTCGAGAAAATCGACGCCGCTGATGAAGCCCAGCGTATGGCCGATCTCATGCATCGCAAGGCCCACGAAATCGTAGCTGGATGATCCGATTCCGTCGGCGCGATCATAGTCATAGCTGGCCGTGTTGCTGAAAATGATCGACCCGTCGCAGTTGGTCGCGCAGATGCCGGGCCGTTGAGCGACCGGTGTCAGACCCAAAGCCATCGCATTCGCGTTGGTCATGCGGATATTCGTATTGTCGGCGCCGGTTGAGTCGACATAGGGGATCGGGCTGCCGGCGCCGTTGGGATTGGTCGACGTGTAATTGATGTAGAGCGGCAACGCGCTCACGTTCGGTATGTGGCTGACCCCCGTGGCGTCGTTGGAGCTTTTGGCGTCCGCGACCATTGCGGCACGGACGGCCGAGACATTGAACAGCGGTTCGGCGGCGGTCGCCGATGCCACGACTCCCGACGAGAGCGATGAGAAGCCGATTGTCAATTTGATCGTTACATTGTCCGCCAGAACCGCGGACCAATTGGCGGCCGCCTCGATCGTTGCGTTTCGCGCCTGCGTGCCGACGCTGGACGTGAAGGTCAGATCGAAGGTCGGATGTGCTTTCGCGGGGGCGGAGATACAAACACCGACAATGGGAACGAGTGGAATGATCGCGCGGGGGATTGGCATGTCTGAATCATTTTCGGTGGCTGAAAAATGTTATACGCGTCGATTTCGAATATTCCCGCGAGAAATACAAAATACATCATAATACTACATATATGTGCGAAAATACGATGCGGATAAAATCCGGTTGTTCCTGTCACAAAATGGAATTTTTGCGCGTGCGCGTCAGAATGGCTGTTTCGTATCATTGAATATACGAGACCGATTTGAAACGTAATAATTTGTAAGGATGTGTGTATCGTTTTCAGACGCGTCGACACAGGGCGATTCCCTGTGACCGCGCATCGTGCGCGGTCAGGACAGCAGGGTTCAGCGTCGCCGCCGAGCGGCGGCAAGGCCGATCAACCAACCTGCCCCCAGCAGAAGCGCTCCGGGTTCCGGAACGGTCGTCAGATTCCAGCCGATAACGTCGAAGCCCTTCAGATCCAGCGCCGTCACGTTCAGAAATTCCCCAGTCGCGGCGGTCGGGTCCATGATGCCAAGGGACAGATTGTCTTTCCAATGGCTGGCCTGCCGTCCGTCGCCATGGACCTGGCCGGTCGAAAACGTCCCCAATGCCGTCGCGCAATTATCGGTGGAAAACGACTTGGTCGCCGTTCCCGCGGTGAAATCCAGCGTCGCGCCGGCGGTGGCCGAGGCGGTCGAGCATCGGAAGAGATCGAGCGGCGAGACATAGGTGAACAGGTCGGCCGCGAAAAATGTCGGACTGGTGGAGTTGATATCGAGGATATCGACGCCGCTGATGAAACCGAGCGCGTGGCCGATTTCGTGCATCGCGAGGCCGACAAAATCGTAAGTGCCGCCGGTGATACCGTCGCCGCGGTCGAAATCGTAGGTAAAGCCGTTGCTGAACTCGATAAAGCCGTCGCAATTGCTGCTGCATCCGTTGACCGTCTGCAGGGTGGGAGTCAGCCCCAGCGCCTTGGCATTGGCGTTGGTCATCCGCACGGTGGTGTTGTTGGACACCGCCACACCGGTCGAATCCAGATAGGGCGTCGCGCTGCCGGAACCGTTCGGGTTATCCGACGTATAATTCATGTAGATCGGAATCGACGACGTATTGGGCAAATGCGCCACCGCCGCCGTATCGAGCGTGCTGGTCGCGTCGGTCGCCATCGCAGTCCGCACGCCGCTATAGAAAAACAGCGATTCCGCCGACGCGGCGGAGGCGAGAATGCCGGAGCCCAAAGTGCCGGTTCCGACGGTCAGATTGATCGTGACGTTGTCGGAAAACGCCGATGTCCAGTAAGCGGCGGCTTGCGCGAAGGCGGTTTGCGCCTGCGCACTGGTGCCCGCGATGTAGGTCAGATTGAAGGTCGGGTTGGCGTGCGCCGAGCCGACGACGGCGATCGCGGTCAGCGCCGTCATCGCGAAGCTTTGCAAGGCTTTACGCATCGTCCCCTCCACTCGGTTCCGCACCCTAGGCAAGGGGCGTCGCGGAATATGTGATTTTCGCTACTTTTTTGAACATTTATTCTCCACAATTGCAACCGAAAATTCCTGCGTCGCAAGACCCCCCCCGCGCTGCGCGCGACCAACCCCCCGCATTGAACGGCCCGCCCGCCCGCGCCATAGTCCGCCCCAAGCCTGACCTCTCATCCCGGAGCACGTCGCATGGATTTCGCACCTTCGCCGCACGTTACCCAGCATTGGCAACTCGGCAAGGCGTCCGCGACCGGTCAGCGCGGCATCGTCGTCGCGCAGGTGCGATCGGCGGCGGAAGCCGGTGTCGCCGTGCTCGACGCAGGCGGCAATGCCATTGATGCCGCGATCGCGACGGCCCTGGCGCTCGCGGCGGTGGAGCCTTGGAACTCCGGCCTTGGCGGCATCGGCTTTGCGCTGGTGCATCGCGCCGGTCAGGCTCGCGCCGACGTTGTGGATTTCGGCCCGGTCGCACCCGCCGGGTTGAACCCGTCGTCGTTCAAACTCACGGGCCGGATGAAGCAGGACCTGTTCGCCTGGCCCGAGGTCGAGGGCGACGCCAATATTCACGGCCCGCTGTCCTTCGCGATCCCGTCCTCCGCCGCCGGCTATGCCCATATGCATAAGCAATGGGGCAAATTGCCGATGCGCGATCTCCTGGCCCCGGCGATCGCCCTGGCAAAGCGCGGGCTGCCGCAGGATTGGTACACCACGTTGAAGGTCGGCGCCTCCGCTTCGGTACTGCGGCTGTACGACGAAAGTGCCCGCATCTATTTGCCGAACGGTCTGCCGCCGGTCGCGCCCTATCAAGGCACGCCGGGCTTCTTCCGCCTGGGCAACCTGCCGGCGACGTTGGAGCATCTGGCGAAGGCGGGGCTGCGCGATGTCTACGAAGGCGACATCGCCGCGTCGATCGTCGCCGACACCAAAAACCTTGGCGGCGTCCTCTCGCGCGGCGATCTGGCCGGCTGTCAGGCACGCACCTTGCCGGCGACCGAGTATCGGTGGCGCGGCCGCACGCTGGAACTGACCGGCGGGCTGACCGCCGCGCCGACCATGATGCGGGTACTCGATCAGATGGCATCCGCCCATTTCGGCAAAGAACCTGACGCGGCGTGGTATGTCGCCTTCGCGCGCGCCATGAAGAACGCCTATGCCGAACGTCTGTCCGGCCTCGGCGACGCCGATCCCCTGGCGGCGGAAACCTGCACCACGCATCTGACGGTGTGCGATGCGGAGGGGACGATGGTGGCGATGACCACCACCTTGCTGTCGTCGATGGGCAGCCGCGTCGTGCTGCCGGGTTCGGGGATCCTGATGAACAACGGCGTCATGTGGTTCGATCCGCGCCCCGATCAGCCGAACTCCATCGCCCCGGGCAAGCGTCCCCTGACCAATATGTCACCGATCATCCTGCGCGACGGCGATCGCCCCTGGCTGGCCGCCGGCGCGTCGGGCGGGCGGCGCATTCTGGCCGCGGTGGCGCAAATGATGACGTTCATCGCCGATTTCGGCATGACGCCGGAACAAGCCGCCCACTACCCGCGCATCGACGTCTCCGGCCCCGACGGTATCAGCGCCGATCGGCGCCTGCCGCCCGATGTGCTGGCCGCGCTCAGCGCCGATGGCCCGACGGAAGTCGTCGAACACGGCGTCATGCCGATCAACTTCGCCTGCCCGAACGTCATCGTGCAATCCGACGGCACGCGCACGGGCATCAGCGATGCCGCCTCGCCCTGGTCGGCCGCCGTGGCGCAGGCCTGACCGATCTCGTCGCGCGTCCGTTGCCCATCATGACAACAGTCAGGGCAATGGCCGTGTTGGCGGCCTTGTGCTCATTCGCCTCGCCGCTCACCGCCTCCACGCCTGGCGCCGATCCCCTCGGCGAACGCGCGCCGGCCAGGCGCCAGGCCGCCACCGACGGGCAAAGCCTGCGCGGCAGGGCACTGGCCGGCGACGCCGATGCGGCAACCGAACTTGGCCGCATGTTCGCACGTGGCGAGGGCCTGGCCTACGATGCGCGGGAAGCCATGCGCTGGCTCAGCCGCGGCGCGGATGGCGGTTCCGTCGCCGCGAAACGTGAACTCGGCCTTCTGCTGTTGCGCGGCCGCGATATCCCCAAGGAAGCCGAACGCGCCGCCGGGTATCTGCGCGAAGCGGCGGAGGCCGACGACGTTGAGGCCCAGGGCGCGCTGGGATCGCTCTACGCCTATGGCGACGGTGTGCCGCAAAGCTGGCCCGATGCGTTGCAATGGACCCGCAAATCCGCCGAACAGGGCGGGCTGTGGGCACAGGCGAACCTGGGACTTTATCTGGAACTGGGCCGAGGCCTCCCCGAACCGGACCCGGTCGGCGCGGTGGTCTGGTACCGGCGCGCCGCCGACAAGGGCTTCGCGCTGGCGGAAGCGCGGCTGGGGCTGCTGTACCAGCGTGGTTTCGGCGTCCCGCGCGATCCCGCAGCCGCGTTCGCGCTCTATCTGCGCGCCGCGCATAAACACCACTCGATGGGCGAACGCTTCCTCGCGCTGGCCTATCGCGACGGCATGGGGGTAGATGCCAACCCCGAAGAAGCCTTCGCTTGGCTCAAGCGATCGTCTGCGTCGGAAGACGCGGACTCGGAATACCTGCTGGCGGATGCTTACGAACATGGCCGAGGCGTCGCGCAGGACCGCCTCGAAGCCTGGCGCTTCCTGCTGCGCGCTGCCGAACACGGCCACACTCTGGCCGCCGCCCTGGTCGGGGCCGCCTATCACGCCGGCACGCCCGGCCCCGGACGCAACCGAACCGAAGCCGCGCGCTGGCTGCGCCTGGCGGTCGAACGCATCGCGACCGAATCGCTGTTCTTCGTCGAGGACCCGAACGGATTCCGCGGCCAGACCTTTGCCCAGGCCCATTATCTCCTCGGACTGATGCTGCTCGACGGCGACGGTGTCGACCGGGATGTGTCCGCCGCGGTCAAGGTGCTGGAAGACGCGGTCGCACGCAAATTCGCGCCCGCGATGTTCACCCTGGGCCGTCTGCGGCGCGACGGTATCGGCGTAGAGCGCGACGATCGCGCCGCGGTCGATCTGTTTCGGTCCGCGGCCAATATGGGCCACGGCGGCGCCGCCGCTTTGCTGGGTGACGGCTATGCCGAGGGATGGGCCGGCGCGCGCAACGATGTGACCGCGGTCTATTGGTACCGCCGGGGCGCGGCCGTCGGCGAACCGAGTGCCTGGCTCGCTCTGGCGCGCATGTACGAAATGGGGCGCGGCAACCTTCCCCGCGATCACGACGAAGCCTCCGTCTGGTACCTCCTCGCTGCTCGGCAGGGCAACACCGACGCGCAGGTGCGGCTGGGCGATGCCGCCTATCTCGGCCAATTGGGATCGCGCATCAATCCGGCGGAGGCATTGCGCTGGTATCAAATGGCCGCCGGCAACAAGGCCGCCGCCGCCTTTCAGCGCCTGGGCGCGATGGCGGAGACCGGAAAGGGCCTGCCCAGAAACGATGCGGAGGCCGTGTCCTGGTATCGTCAGGCCGCCGAACGCGAACATCCCGAAGCGCTCGGCCGGTTGGGCGACATCACGCGCGACGGTCTGCTGGGCGTGGCGCGCGACGATGCCGAGGCGGTTCGCTTCTACAGGCGCGCCGCCGCCGCCGGGCTGCGCGGTGCCTATGCCCCGCTCGCGACGATGATCGAACAGGGGCGCGGTACGGAAAAGGATATCCCGGAAGCCGTCGCGCTCTATCGGCGCGGTGCGGAACTGGGAAGCGCCTTTGCGCAAAACCGCCTGGGCGCGATGTATCGCGACGGCGATCTGGGTGTCGAACGCGACTACGCCGCCGCGCTGCGCTGGTTTCGTCTGGCCGCATCGCAGGATTTTGCCGACGGCGCGGCCAACCTGGGCAGTATGTTGATGATCGGCCTGGGCGTCGATCGCGATGAGCATGAGGCACTGGTCTGGTATAGACGCGCCGCCGAAAAGGGCAACGCGACGGCGGAAACCAATATCGGCAATCTCTACTGGAACGGAGAGGCCGGGCTGGAAAAAGATCGCGCGGAAGCCGTGCGCCACTACCGGATCGCCGCCGATGCCGGCAGCGTCGCCGCCCAGCGGATGCTCGCGATTGCCTATCGTGCCGGAGAGGGCCTTGCGCGCAACGAGGAGCAGTTCCTGTTCTGGGCGCGTAAAGCGGCGGAACTGGGGGATGCCGATTCCGCGAACTCGCTGGGATACGCCCTGCTGATCGGTATGGACGGCCGATACGACTACGTCGAAGCCGCCGCCTGGCTCATGGTCGCGCTGAAACGTTCGGCTTCAGGTACCGAAGCGCATGACCGCGCCACCATCAATCTGGAAAGCGCGGTTGCACAATTGGACGAGGCCGAACAGGCGGAGGCCAAGGCGATGGCGGACCGCTTTCTGGCCCGTATGGGTGGCGGTTAATCGCGCTCAGGTCGCGTCCCCGCCACCACACAAGGTATGGAGTCGGAATATTTTACACTCCCGTGGAGTGCTGTAAAAACTATGGTCTGAATCAATGAGATAGATCGTGGCTCAAAAATTGCATACTGGGAATAACTGGGATACTGAAACAACCGTACGGAAACGACTCATGCCCTCATTCCTCCAGACCCGCGTGGTGCTCGTCGCGACCACCATCCTCGTCGCCGCCGTCGTGGTTCAGCCCCGGCCCGCCGAAGCGGTCATGACGTTGACCGGTGCCGCTTCGACCATGGGCTTCGGCCTGACCACATTCGCCAGCGGCCTACCGAACACCGGCTTCTGCTGCGGTCCCCTCGGCATCACGTTCCCTGACGGCGGTGGTGTGCTCGTGGCCGACTACAACGGCACCGTTTATCATTTCGCCAACGCCGATGGCCAAACGCCCGGTTCGGCACTGCACACAAACTCGGATTACGGGGCCAACGATCCGGTCGGCCTGACCAATGCCGGCGGACAAGTCTATCTCGCCGTTCAGTCCGGCGGCGGTATCGACCGCCTCAGCGACACCGGTGCTCGGCAATCCAATTTGACCCTGCTCCCTGGCGCGACCGGCCTGGCGACCAATCCAATCAATGGTCATATCTATGCTGGCGGCTATCCGACTGCCATCTACGAGATCGATCCGTCCGGCCCAACGACAACCACCCTGGTATCAGGTGCCTTCGATGGGCTGACGGTGTCCACCGATGGCCGTCACCTCTACGCCGCGATCGGGACGCAAATTCGCGCCTTTTCCACCGGTGTGAACGGTGCGCCGGCCGTCGGTCTCGAAGCGACCTACGAATTCAATGACAGCGTCGATGGTGCCGCGTTGGGCACCGGCTCCCTGGCTGGTTACCTGTTCGCCAACACCAACAGTGGCAATCTGTGGCAGATGGATATGAACACGAACGCCCTGACGCTGCTCGCCTCGGGCGGGTCCCGCGGCGATTTCTTGGCGGTCGACCCGACAAACGGCACGCTGCTGATCACCCAGACAGACAGCGTCCTGCGCCTCACCGCCCCCTCGGGTGCGGCTTTCGATGGGCAAGTGCCGGAGCCCGCGACCGGTAGCCTGATGGTCGCCGCACTCGCCGGTCTCGCCGCCCTGCGTCGCCGCTTCCGCCGGGGCTGACGCCCCGTCTCTCCTCCAACCCAACCGAGCGGTGCCCGATCCCACGGCACCGCTCGCCTTCGATCAGGCGACCTTGGCGTTTCCCAATGACCGAGGTCGCAAAGCGACCGACAGCCGGCAGTTTTAGCCCCAGGTCGAGATCGGCCCCAACGTGACACCGCGCTGCGTCGTGACCGACAAGGGCTACGACGCCAAAACCAACTTGCGACGCGGCGCGCAAACGTGGCGTTGTGCCGGTGATTCTGCACCGGTCGAATTTCTTTCCCAACATACTCAGCAAGGCACGCGCTCGCGTGGAGCAGCTCAAACGGTTCAAGCGCATCGCCATACGGAACGAAAAGACCGAGCAGCAGTGTTTATCTGTATCAAATCCGTCCACGCGGCCTAAGCCGGCTTTTCCTCAAAACTGACCAGCGTCTGACCTTCCTGGACGGTCTCGCCGGCAACGCAGGTGACCGCCGCGACGATGCCGTCGACCGGGGCGGTCAGGCGGAACACGGTCTTCATGGCCTCCAAAACCACCAAAAGCTGGCCGCGCTCAACCGCCATGCCGGCTTCGGCATGGACCTGAGTCACCTGCCCGGGGATGGGCGCGATCAGGCGATCGGCGCCGTCCTGCTCGTCGTCGGCACCGGCGATGGGATCGGGCAGGCGCAGACGCCAGGTCTCCCCACCGCGGCGAATGGTGATCGTCTCCCCGTCGCGCAGCACGGACATCGGTCGATGAATGCCATCCAGGACAATATCGACCCGATCGTCGGGCAGACGTCGGGCGTGACCCAACAGCGAACGATCGGCGATCGTCACGCGCCACTGCTCGCCCTCGCGCCGCACGGTAACGGGAATGCTGGTTTCGCCGACGCCGATATCGAACAGGCGCGTGGGCTGCGTATTCGCCCACCACAGATCGCGCGCGGTCCAGGGCGACCAGGAATCGGCCTGTTCGGCGGCGACTTCGGCTTCGACAAGCAATTCGCCCAGGGCAACGGCGGCCAGGACATCGTCGGGCGGCGCGGACTGACCGGCCAGCAAGGTATCGGCATGGCGAGCGATAAATCCGGTATCGATGCCGCCGGCCTCGAACGCCGGATGCGCCGCGATGCGGGCCAACAGATCGAGATTGCTGGTCACGCCCGCCACGTCGGTCGCCGCCAACGCCTGTCGCAGACCGCGCAGTGCCGTCGCGCGGTCGGGGCCGTGGCAAATCAGCTTGGCGAGCATCGCATCGTAATGGATGGACACCGAATCGCCGGTCTGAAACCCGGTATCGATCCGCAACGCATCGTTCGGCTCCGGCGCGCGGAACAGAGTCAGCCGTCCGATCGACGGCGCATAATCCCGCGCGGGGTCTTCGGCGTAGATCCGCGCCTCAAACGCATGGCCGGACAGTTGGATGGCGGATTGCGGTGCCGGCAACGCTTCGCCGGCGGCGACGCGCAGTTGCCATTCGACCAGGTCGTAGCCGGTGACCATCTCCGTCACCGGATGTTCCACCTGCAACCGTGTGTTCATCTCCAGGAAGAAGAAGCCTTCCTCGTCGGCGACGAATTCCACCGTTCCCGCACCGACATAGCCCACCGCCTGCGCCGCGGCGACGGCGGCCGAACCCATGGCCTGGCGTCGTTCCGCGGACAGTCCCGGCGCGGGGGCTTCCTCGATCACTTTTTGATGGCGCCGTTGGGCGGAGCAGTCGCGTTCGAACAGATGAACCGCATTTCCCAGGGTATCGGCGAAGACCTGCACCTCGATATGGCGCGGTCGTTGCAGGTAGCGTTCAATCAGGACACGGTCGTCACCGAAGGAAGAAGCAGCTTCCTGACGGGCGGAAGCGAGGGCGGATGCAAAGGCCTCGGCGCTTTCAACCACGCGCATGCCGCGCCCGCCGCCCCCCGAAACCGCCTTGATAACCACGGGAAAGCCAATCCGCTCGGCTTGCGCGCGCAGGAAAGTCGGGTCCTGATTGTCGCCGTGATAGCCGGGAAGCAACGGCACGCCGGATGTTTCCATCAGCGCCTTGGCCGCCGATTTCGATCCCATGGCGCGCATCGCCGATGCGGGCGGGCCGACGAAGACGATGCCGGCCTCGGCGCAGGCTTCGGCGAAAGCCGGATTTTCCGACAGGAAGCCATAGCCGGGATGAATCGCCTGCGCGCCCGACAGGCGCGCGGCTTCCATCACGCGCGGGATCGACAAATAGCTGTCGCGCGGCGCGGAGCCGCCGATGGGAAACGCGCGATCGGCGGCGGTCACATGCATCGCGTTGGCATCGGCCTCGGAATACACCGCGATCGTTTCGATACCCATGCGACGGGCGGTGCGCGCGACCCGGCAGGCGATTTCGCCGCGGTTGGCGATCAGAAGTGAGGTGAACATCTCGGTCGGCCTTACATCCGGAACACGCCGAAGCGCGTATCCTCGATCGGTGCATTCAGCGCGGCGGCCAGCGACAGCGCCAGCACCCGGCGCGTATCGATGGGGTCGATGACGCCGTCGTCCCAAAGCCGAGCGGTGGCGTAGTAGGGATTGCCTTGGGTTTCGTACTGGGCGCGGATGGGGGCTTTGAAGTTTTCCTCCTCCTCCGCCGAGGCGAAACCCTTACGTACCGTGGCCAGCACGCCGGCGGCCTGTTCGCCGCCCATGACGGAGATGCGGGCGTTCGGCCACATGAACAGGAATCGCGGATCGTAGGCGCGCCCGCACATGCCGTAATTGCCCGCGCCGTAACTGCCGCCGATGATCAGCGTGATCTTCGGCACCCCTACGGTGGAGACGGCGGTGACCAGCTTGGCGCCGTCCTTGGCGATGCCGCCCGATTCGTATTTTCGCCCGACCATGAAGCCGGCAATGTTCTGCAGGAACAGCAGCGGGATGCGGCGCTGGCCGCACAACTCGATGAAATGCGCGCCCTTTTGCGAGGATTCGCTGAACAGGATGCCGTTATTGGCGACGATCCCGACGGGCATGCCGTGCAGATGCGCGAAGCCGCATACCAAGGTTGTGCCGTAGAGCTTCTTGAACTCGTCGAACTCGCTGCCGTCGACAATGCGGGCAATGACCTCCCGCACATCGTACGGCGCGCGGATATCGGCCGGGATGACGCCATACAGTTCGGCGGGATCGTATTGCGGCGGTATCGGCGCGCGCAGCGCGATGTCGGGCCGCTTGACGCGGTTCAGCCCACCGACGATGCGGCGGCAGATCGCCAGGGCGTGCCGGTCGTTCTGCGCGTAGTGATCCACCACGCCCGATGTACGGGCATGAACGTCCGCGCCGCCCAGGTCTTCCGCCGAGACGATTTCTCCCGTCGCGGCCTGCACCAATGGCGGGCCGCCGAGGAAGATCGTGCCTTGCTTGCGAACGATGATGCTCTCGTCGCTCATGGCCGGGACATAGGCCCCGCCGGCGGTGCAACTGCCCATCACGACGGCGATCTGGGGAATGCCCTGGGCCGACATATTGGCCTGGTTGAAGAAAATGCGTCCGAAATGATCGCGATCGGGGAAGATTTCATCCTGCATCGGCAGGAACGCGCCGCCGGAATCGACGAGGTAGATGCAGGGCAGGTTGTTCGCGCGCGCGATCTCCTGCGCGCGCAGGTGCTTTTTCACCGTCACCGGGAAATAGGTGCCGCCCTTGACCGTGGCATCGTTCGCCACGATCACGCATTCCCGCCCGGACACGCGACCGATCCCCGTCACGATGCCGCCCGACGCGACATCGCCGCCGTACATGCCGAACGCGGCAAGCTGGGAGAACTCCAGAAACGGCGTGCCGGGGTCGATCAGTCCCGCGACCCGGTCGCGCGGCAGCAACTTGCCGCGCGAAACATGCCGATCCCGGGACGTTTTGCCGCCGCCCAGTTCCGCCTGAGCGACTTTCGCGCGCAATTCCGCCGCCAGCGCGCGCATGGCGGCGGCGTTGGCGGAGAAATCATCCGATCGGGCATTCAGGTTGGTGCGCAGCATGGTGGCCTGTCGGGCGGTTGGGGGGGCGGTTGACGAACGGACGGCGCGATCAGAACCCCTGACGCGCGATATCCATGGCGAAGTAGGTCATGATCAGGTCCGCGCCCGCGCGCTTGATGGACCCGAGGGTTTCGCGCACCACCCGATGCTCATCAATAGCGCCCGCCTGGGCGGCGAACTTGATCATCGCGTATTCGCCGCTGACCTGATAGGCGGCGATCGGCAGCAGGCTGCGCTGGCGGATCTGGCTGAGCACATCCAGGTACGGCAGGGCGGGCTTCACCATCAGAATATCCGCGCCTTCGGCTTCGTCGGTGATCGACTCGCGCAGGGCTTCGCGACCGTTGAGCGGGTTCATCTGATAGGCCTTGCGATCGCCCTGCAGATCGCATCCCGCCGCGGCGCGGAACGGACCGTAGAACGCCGAGGCAAATTTCGACGAATAGGCCATGATCGGCAGGCCGGAAAATCCGCTGCCGTCGAGCGCGGAGCGGATGGCGGCGACCTGGCCGTCCATCATCGCCGACGGCGCGATCATGTCGGCGCCGGCTTCGGCCGCGACCACGGACTGGCGTCCGAGATTCTCGATGGTGTGGTCGTTGTGCACGTCGTTACCGTGAATGACGCCGCAATGGCCGTGCGATGTGTATTCGCAGAAGCAGGTGTCGGAGATCACCAGCATGTCCGGCGCGGCGTCCTTGGCGCGCTTGATCATGCGCGCCAGCAGGCCGTTCGGATTCCAGGAATCGCTGCCGTCCTCGTCCTTGTGACGGCTGACGCCGAAGGTCATGACAGCCTTGATCCCGAGCCCGGCGATTTCCTTGATCGCGGCATCCAGCTTGCGTTCCGGGATACGATTGATGCCGGGCATGCTCTCGACCGGGGCGTAATCGTCCAACTCTTCCTCGACGAAGATCGGGTAAATCAGATCGTTCAGGGTAACGGTGTTTTCCTGCACCATGTCGCGCAGGGTCTGGTTCGCGCGCAGACGCCGCAGGCGGGTGATGGGGAATTGTTGCGACATGATCGATTTCCTAGGCCAGGGGAGAGGGACGCGGGCGCGCGCCATCCGTAAAGCGGCTGTAGCGAAAAGGCGAGGGATCGACCACCGTTGTCTCACCCGTCACAAGCTCCGCCATCAGGCGTCCGGCACCCGGCGCGATGCCGAAACCATGGCCGGTGAAGCCTGTGGCGATGAAAAAACCAGGCATGGAGTCGACCCCGGAGATCACGGGTATGGCGTCGGGCGTCACGTCGATCGCGCCGCCCCAGCTTTCGGCGATTTTCATGCGGTGAAAAATCGGGAAGGCCGCGACCAGATTGTCGCGCGCCTGATCCAGGATTCGCCGGCGCGGCTTTGGGTCCAGGATACGGTGCTTTTCGAACGGGGATACCTTGTCCAGGGACCAGCGCCGGGGGCGGATCAGCTCCCGCGCGAACTGGCTGCCCAGGCGCAGCTTCACGCTGCCGCGCTGCTGGCGGAACACCGGCCAGAAGTCGCGCGCGAAGCGAAAACTGTCCGGCACCAGTTGGGCGATGTTCTCGCTCCAGTTCGCGACGGTGTAACCGCCGTCCAGGCGCTTGCGCAGCGCGAATCCGGTGCCGCTGCACGAGATTTCCGGGCCGCCGTCCATCGCTTCCGTCCGCATGACCGCGGACAGGACCTGGAGCTGCGGCAGACGCAGGTTCTGGTTGCGACAGAACATGCGCGACCAGACACCGCCCGCCAGCACCACGGAATCGCAGCCTATACGGCCCTTTTCGGTCACGACGCCGGATATGCGACCCCCCGTCGATTCAAACCCGCGTACCGCGCATTGCGTCAGGATTGTCGCCCCGAGCCGGCGCGCCGCCTCCGCGATCGCCGGCGCCGCCAGCGTCGGTTCGGCGCGTCCGTCGCTGGGGGTATAGAGCGCGCCGGCCCAGGCGCCGTTAAGCCCGGGCAGGACGCGCGCCGCCTGATCGCGGGTCAACATGCGGCTGTCGAGCTGAAAGGGACGGCCGGCCTGTTCCAGCCAGGTTTCCCGCCGACGCAGATCGTCGGCCGTCCGGCACAGGTAGACAATGCCGGAGCGGCGGAAGCCGGTTTCCCCGCCGATCAGTTGGTTCATCTCCGCCCACAGCTTCAGCGCTTCGACGGACAGCGGAATTTCCCGCGGATCGCGGCCCATCTTGCGGCACCAGCCCCAGTTGCGGCTGGATTGTTCGGCGGCGATCTCCCCCTTTTCGCACAGCACGACCGGCACACCCTTGCGGGCCAGAAAGAAGGCCGTGCAGACACCGATAATGCCGCCGCCGACGATCACGACGCGGGTTTGCGTCGGCGGGGCCGGATCGCTTGCAACCTGGGTTACGCGTGGCGCCATGGACGGACTCCGCTTAGTCGGGGGGCGGGAGGATGGATTGCACACGCTCCGCCGGTCGGCACAAGACGACACCGCGCGGTCCCGCCACGATCGGGCGTTCCATCAGAATGGGATGCGCGACGATCGCGTCGATCAGGTCCGCGTCGGTGCGGGCCGGGTCGGCAAGCCCGAGGTCGCGATAGGCGGCTTCTTTCGTTCGGAGCAACGCGCGCGGCTTCATGTCCATGCGCGCCAGCAGGTCCATCAGTTCGGCCCGGTTCGGCGGCGTCTTCAGGTATTGGACGATGCGGGGCTCAATTCCGGCCTCCCGCAGCATGCCCAGCACCTTTCGCGACGTGCCGCAGTTCGGGTTGTGGTAGATGATCGTCTCGTCCGGCATCGGCGCGCTCCTGTGTCTCGGCGGAATATAAACGTCGGCCAAACGTGTATCCGACATATTATGGGAGGCTTTCAATGAATCGCCGTGTTTTCGTCGTGGCAGTCGCTGCAAGCCTTCTTGGTGCATCCGCATGGGCGCAAACCGCGCCGCCCACCCGTATTCGCGGCACGATCGCCTCGCTCGACGGGCAGGTACTCAGCATCAATGCCCGCGACGGGCAAAAGGTGGACGTGCGGTTGAATGATCCGCTGACCGTCGCGACCGTCAAGAACGTTCCGCTGTCCTCCGTCGCTCCCGGTTCCTATATCGGCACCGCGACGCGCACGGGCACCGGCGGATCGCTGAACGCGATCGAGGTTCTGGTATTCCCCGAAGCGATGCGCGGCGCGGGGGAAGGGCATTACGCCTGGGACCTGGAACCGGGCAGCATGATGACCAACGGCACCGTCAGCGGGGTGGTCGAAGCCTCCGCCGGTCGTGAACTGACGATCAATTTCAAGGGCGCCAGCAATACGGTGAAAGTCACGCCGGATGCGCCGGTGGTGACGTTCGCCCCGGCCGAACGGGCCGATCTGAAGCCGGGCGCGCCGGTCTTCCTGTCGGCGACGAAGAACGCCGAGGGCCAGTTCGTCACCGGCCGCGTCACCGTCGGCAAGGACGGCGTCGCGCCGCCTATGTAGTCAGCGCGGTCCTGGTCTATCGTCTGTCGTCCCGTGGGGAGTACCGACATGCGCATGGCCTGGGCCGATCTTGAAACACCGAAAGCGCGCCAATGCGACGGTCAGACCGTCGAATTGATCGGGTTTCCCGTCGCCGGAGACGGTGAAACCCGTTCGCGCCATTTCCTGCTGACGGCGGAAGCGCCGTGTTGCCCGGGCTGCGCGCCATCCGCCATCACCGCATCGGTGGAAGTTCTGTCCGCCGACCCGCTGCCGATGCGCGCCGGCGTGTTGCGCCTGTCGGGCATCTGGCATTCCGGCCCCGAGGCCTTTCGCCTGACGCAGGCGCGCGCGATCGAGCCGCCCGGATGGAAGGCGGCGACCCGGCGCAACGTCCTGACCGGCGGACCGCTGATCTGCCTCGCCGCTTGTGCCGCCGCCACCGATCCCGCCGCCAATGCCGAGCGGGGCAAGGCCGCGATTGAGGCGGGCCGAAGCATCGACCTGCACAGCCACGCGGGCGGCATCGCCAACGTAGCGCGCATCACCTCCGGGGAAGGGTTTTCGTCCGTCGCCGTCCCCATGCGCGCCGGCGGCATGGCTGTGGCTTGCCTGGCCATCGTGTCGGACGGTCCCACCCACAAGGTCCAGCCGGACGGACGAATCCGGCCGTTCCGCGAGTCCGGCGCGGGTGAGCTTTATCGCTACGGCACCCTGGCGTTTGAACGCTTACATGCATTGCTGCGCCGAGAAGGTCTGCCCGTCGTCTCGGATCGTGCGTCCTTGCAGGCCGCCCGCGCCGGCGCGCCGGCCGTCATCGTCTCGGCGGAAGGCGCGGATTTCCTTGAGGGAGACATCGCGCGGGTGGACGAAGCCTATACGCGCTGGTCCCTCCGTCACCTCCAACTCACCCACTACCGCGTCAACGAGCTCGGCGACATCCAGACGGAACCGCCGGTGCACGGCGGACTGACGGATTTCGGGGCGGAGGTCATCCGGCGTTGCAACCGATTGGGCATCGTCGTCGACATCGCGCATGGCACGATCGACCTGGTCAAGCGCGCCGCCACCGTCAGCACAACGCCGCTAATTCTGTCGCACACGTCGTTGGCGTCGAACCCGTCGCGGTATTCTCGCCGCATCACGGTGGAGCACGCCCGTATCGTGGCGGCGACCGGCGGCGTGATCGGGATTTGGCCGCCGGCGTCGGAATTCCCGACTCTGTCGTCGCTGGCGGCGGGGATGGCGCGCGCGGTGGATGCGGCCGGGATCGATCACGTCGGGCTGGGCAGCGACATCCGGGGTCTGACCGGCCTCAGCGTCTTTCCCGACTATTATCAGCTACCCGGCCTTGCCGACGCATTGTTCGGTGTGGGGTTTGCGCAGCCCGAGGTGGTCAAGCTCCTCGGCGGCAACTACGCCCGGGTTCTGGAGGCTTGTCTGCGTTACTAGAATTATCATCAGGGTGGTGTCGGACTCACTCTCCGCGTTCGCCCGCGCGTTCAGTTGACGGTCAACGCGACGTCCCGAAATGGGAAGTACCGGTTGAAGGGCCCACTCTCAGGGTCATGCGAGCGTCGAGGCGAGATGGGCGTGAATTCCAGTACGCAAGGCTACCTCCCATTTTGCAATGATTTTTTTGCAATATGGGATGCGTCGACGCATTCTGGTTCACTGGACGTCCGATTTTTGGCTTCTCGCACGCGTTTATCCCCTGCATCGAATGGCACGGTGCTTGCACCGAAGTGTCCGTTCAGGTGCGGATCGGATAAGGCGGGCGGTGGTGACAATGTTATCAAGTACGATGTTGTCGCCGGCGCTGAGCTATCAGCCTCGTGAGTCCCTGCTTGCGCGATATGTGCCTGGATTAATGAACAGCTACAGGCATCTGCCGGGGCGTTTTCTGATTGGCTTCGCTCTTGTCATGGTGACGGTCTGGATGCTGACCTGGTCCTGCGTTTACTTCATCGGTCATATAGAACGCCACGAAGCCGTCGCTACGGCGCGGAATACAAGCCTGATGGTATCGGCCTATGTCGCGCAAACCCTGAAGGCGGGTACCATCGCCATCGATAGTATGCGCACGATGGTTTCCGACCGCGGCATCGAGACCGATCAGCAGTTCAGGGACTATATGAACGAAGTCGACATCCAAAAGATGCTCAAGAATCGCATCATGAACATCCCTGAAATCGACAAGTTGGCGTTCATATCCAACGATGGGCAGGTACTGAATTTCTCTCTGAAATTTCCTCCTCCCCCCATTCGGGTCGCGGACCGGGACTATTTCATAGAACAGATGGGGCCAAATGCACCGGCGACGAGTCTCAGTGTCGTCGTTGTCGACCGAGGCTCGGGCAAGCGTGTGTTTTATCTGGCGCAAAAAATCGTGTCGGGTCGGGGCGCGGTGCTGGGTTTGGCGATTGCCGCGATCGATGCCGACTTCGTCACCAAATTTTTCCACAGGACCGCGCTCGGCGGTGCCAGTGCGATTTTCCTGACCCGAAGCGACGGTACTTTGTTGACTGGCGTGGGTCTGCAGAGCGATGCCTACGGGTCTCGGCTCACCCAGTCACTGGTGGATATGATCGGGAGTGAAACCGGATATGTTCGTCGCCTGAATGCCCTTCCGACGACGTTTGAAATGACGAGTTTCGCGGCGGCCTGTCAGCCGGTTGAGGGTTTACCGGCACGGATCGCGGTGGTGATCGGCAATCGGGATATCTATGCTACCTGGTGGCCCTGGTTCGCGGGTGTCATGACGCTTTCTGTCCTCCTGGTTCTGTCCATCGCGTTCGTGTTTTGGCGGTTGCTGGTCATGCTCGGACAGTTGCTTGAGACCAGCAAGGCCGCACAAGCCGCGAACAATGCCAAATCTCAGTTCATCACTAACATGAGCCACGAACTGCGCACGCCTCTCAACGGCATCCTGGGGATGTTCCGGCTGCTCGACAAGAAAACCAACGACCAGGAATCAAAATTATTCGTCGAAACCGGCAGCCGATCAGCCGAACATTTGTTATCGATCGTCAATGACATGCTTGATTTATCGAAGGTGGAAGCGGGATGCATGGAAATCGATAGCGCGCCGTTCGCCGTGGGTGACATGGCTCGGCATGCAGTCGCGATCATGTACCCCTCCAGCAAGGAGCGAGGCAACCAGATCGATCTCACAGTCGCCGCCAATGTTCCCGATCGGGTCGTGGGCGATGAGGGACGCTGGCGGCAGGTTCTGCTCAATGTCCTGGGCAACGCGGTCAAGTTCACGGAGAACGGCAAAATATCGGTTCACGTCGATGCGGACAGGACCGATGATGGCGCTGCGGTGATACGCTTTGTTGTCACGGATACCGGGATTGGGATTCCGAAATCGGTGCAGTCCCAAATCTTCAATAAATTTTTTCAGGCGGACAGCTCTATACAAAGACAGTTTGGCGGCACTGGGCTTGGCTTGGCCATTTCGCGACTGATCATCCAAAAGCTGAACGGTCAGATTGGTTTCGAATCAGAACCGGGCCAAGGTTCGGTATTCCGCGTCGAGATTCCTTGCGTCCCAGTCGTATCCGCGTCAGGCAAGACAGATCAGTATATTGAACACATAAGTCGGTCTCTGCGCATTCTGTCGGCCGAAGACTCCCCCACCAATCAGTTGGTCGTGCAGCATTTTCTGTCAGAATCCGGCCATGAGTGCGAAGCTGTCAGCAATGGGGCGGAGGCGGTCAGGTCCGCCGAACGAACGGATTACGATGTGATCCTGATGGACGTGCAGATGCCTGAGATGGACGGCATCGAGGCGACGCGCCGGATCCGGGAATTGTCTGGAAGGAACCATACGACTCCCGTGGTGATCGTTACCGCTCACGCCATGGCTGGCGATCGGGAGAAGTTTCTGGCCGCGGGGGCGGACGACTATCTGTCCAAGCCCATCAGTCCCGCGGCTCTGAAAGCCGTGCTGGCGCGGGTCACGAGCCAGCGGCGGTCGGATTTGGGGTTGTGCCTCCATGGTGTCAGCGCCGCGGCGCTTGCCTGAATTGGCCGCGCTTCTTCGAATAGCCGTCCGATGATTGGCCAGTCGATCCGCGGGACGCTCGGGGATCGCTGTTCATATACCCGATGGAGGTTTCAACGGCGGACTTTCACCGCATCAGCGGATTGTTCTTGCCGATGCGGTTCACAGCCGCCGCGAATCCCAGCCTGGGACCGTGATCGCTCTCAAGCGTCGGCGGATGATTCCAATCCTGGGCGGATACGTCCGGTCCATTGTGGGGTGGCAAAGCAGGGCGTCGTCGGTCATGGTGCGGCCTTGCAGCGCCGCCGTTCCCAGGTCTGAAAAGAGGCTGAGTGGAGCGGATGGAGGGAATCGAACCCTCGTATGCAGCTTGGGAAGCTGCCGTTCTACCATTGAACTACACCCGCGTCGGGACTCTGTTTAGCGATCCGTCCGACGCCGCGCAATCTCTTGGTCGTATGTTCCGCGCAATCCGTAGGGGGGCGGTAGCGGTGGCGGTCACTTGAGCTTATCTTACGCCAAATGTCCGACACGCCCGCTTTCCTCGACGCAGATCGCCCGCCCGTGCCCAATATCGTGGTGCCACGCGGTGTCACGCCCTTTTTCCTGCCGCGCCGCCCGGTGCGCGGTCGGCTGATCCGGCTGGGGCCTCTGGCCGACAGCCTGTTGATGCGTCACGACCACCCGCCCATGGTCACGCGCCTGGTGGGCCAGGCGATGGCGTTGGCCGCCGGGCTTGCCAGCGCGCTGAAATTCCGCGGCTCTTTCAGCCTGCAAGCCAAGGGCGACGGCCCGATCGGCATGCTGCTGGCCGATTGCAGCGACACCGGGGCGTTGCGCGGCTACGCTCGCGTCGACTCCGAAAAACTGGCGCACCTGTTGGACGAAACCCCCTGGCCGAGCGCCGAGGAATTGCTGGGCAAGGGGTATTTGGCGTTCACGGTGGATCAGGGACCGGATCAGGCGCGCCATCAGGGCATCGTCGCGATCGAGGGCGACAGTCTCGCCGATATGGCGCTGCACTATTTCGATACCAGCGAGCAGATCCTCTGCACCGTGCATCTGGCCTGCGAACATACTGAAAAAGGCTGGCGCGCCGGGGCGTTGATCCTCGAGAAAATCGCCGGCGCGGGCGGCATCGATCCGGCATTGGACGATGAAGCGCAGCAGGAAAGCTGGCGCACGGCGACCGCGCTGGCGGCGACGCTGCGCGACAGTGAGTTGCTGGACGACGAACTGTCCGACGAGACTCTGCTCTACCGCCTGTTTCATTCCGAAGGGGTCGCGGTCGATCGCGCGCGCACCCTGTCATTCGGCTGCCGGTGTTCGCGCGCGCGTCTGGCGGGCATCCTGGAAGGGTTTTCCACCGACGACCTTGATCACATGACCGTCGGCACCGACATCGTCATGACCTGCGAGTTCTGCAATCACGATTTTCTTTTCCCCAGGGACAAGGTCCAGGGGACCGGGGCGAACTGATCGCTCGACCAGACGGAGACGACGCCGATGTCATCAGGATCACTTTCCCGTCGAAGCGCGCTGCTGCTGCCGCTGCTTCTCGCGGCTTGCGGCGGGGAAGAGCGTACGAATTTCGCCCCGCTTCGCTACAACTACCTGCCGCCGATTCGTCTGAACGTCGGATCGATTGAAATCGTTCAACGCTTCATCGCGTCGGGCGTAGCGCCGGATGTCAGCAATCAGGCGCCGATCCCGCCGACTCAGGGGCTGCGCGTTCTGGCCGAAGACCGCCTGCAGGCGTTCGGCACATCGGGCCGAGCGGTGTTCAACATTCTGGATGCGCCGTTGATGCGGCAGGGCGATGTGATCAACGGCGCGATGCGGGTGCTGCTGGAAATCTACACGCAGGACAACCAGCGCGCCGCCTTCGCCGAAGCCCGCGTGGCGCTGCGTCATTCAGGGCGGGTCGAAAGCCTGCGCGGCACGCTGTACGACATGACGAAATCGATGCTCGACGACATGAACGTCGAGTTCGAGCATCAGGTGCGGCGGAACCTCAAGGAATGGTTGACCACGCCGACGGCGGCGTCCACGCCGGTCGAGCAGGCACCTTTGGGCCTGCCGCCGACGCGGTAATCGCGGTCAGGATGTGACGATCGACGTCCCGCGATTGCCGATCATCGACAGTAATTCGCGGCGCGTATCGGGATTGTCGCGGAATGCGCCGAGCATCCGGCTGGTCACCATGGTGACGCCGGATTTGTGGACGCCGCGTGTCGTCATGCACTGATGCGCGGCTTCGATGACGACGGCGACGCCGCGGGGCATCAGCACGTCCTGGATGGTATTGGCGATCTGCGCCGTCAACTTTTCCTGAATTTGCAGCCGGCGGGCATAGGCCTCCACGACGCGGGCGAGCTTGCTGATCCCGACGACGCGCCGATGCGGCAGATAGGCGACATGCACGCGGCCGATGATCGGCGCCATGTGGTGCTCGCAGGTGCTTTCCAGGCGGATATCGCGCAGCAGCACGATTTCGTCATAGCCTTCGGTCTCTTCGAAGGTGCGTTCCAACAGGCTGATCGGATCGACGCCGTAGCCGGAGAACCATTCCTCGTAGGCGCGCACGACCCGCTTGGGCGTATCCGTCAGCCCTTCCCGCAGTGGTTCGTCGCCCGCCCAGCGCAACAGGACGCGGATCGCGTCTTCGGCTTCCTCGCGCGTCGGACGTGGCCCGGATGCGCTGGTCGCATCTGATCGATCGGGGCCGGAGACAATATTCACCTCGTAGATTCCTTCATTGGGGCAGGGCGGTCGTCGTCGAACGCCGAATGGCGATATGGGGCGGGGTAGGGAACTGGCAACCCGATAAAATGACGGGTCAGTGAACCCGGCCGCTTTGATGCGGGCTGTCGAGGCTGAAGGCGGGAATGGCGACGTCGAAATTTTCGCCGGAGTCCGGCTGGACCATATGATAGGCACCGACCATGAAGCCGGACGGCGTGTCGAGCGGCGTTCCGGATGTGTATTCGAAGCTCTGTCCCGGTTGCAGCAATGGCTGCTCTCCGATCACGCCGGCGCCGTGGACATGCTGCGTGCGCCCGCGCGCGTCGGTGATTTGCCAGGTACGACGCAGCAACTGGACCGCCAGCGCGCCCTGATTTTCAATCCGGACTCGATAGGCCCAGACGAAGTGACGCTCCTCCGGTCGCGATTGATCGGCCAGGAAGAACGAGCGTACGGAAACCCGGACCTCGCGCGTTGTGCGTGAATAGTCTTCGCGCCCGCCGGACGCCGTCGATTGCCCCGCGGGGGGCTGACGGGGGTCCGCGTCATCCGGTCGATTGTTCCGCTTCGCGTTTGGGTCCGGCATGGTGCGAACGCCCTCCTTCCGAGGCCAATCAGCGGATCAATGCGCAGTATCGCGCAAATGTCCAGATTGGCATGACAATCACGGGACGGCGGAACATCCGCCCTGATTGATCGAGCGATACGCGAGCGCGACGGGAATGTTCGCGGCGGGCTCGTAGCAATCCCAGGGGTCGCGTGATTTGGCCGGCGGCTTGACGCGATAGACGGTCATATCCAGCGTCATGCGCCCGTCCAGCCGGACCCGGCCGACGCGTCCGAAGAAGTAAACCGGGGCACGTCGCATCTCCAGATTCAGCGCCTCGGCGTCCATCGTCTCGGCGGCGATGGCGGCGCGCGCGAAATGGCGGATCGCCGCATAGGTCGCGGCCTGCGGCTTGCCCGGCATGCTTCCCGTCGCATTCATGATTCGCTGCGCAAAGGCGCGGGTCTGATCGTTCATGTCCCAATAGAAGCTGTTCGCGATCAGCAGGCCCTGGGCAACGTCCAGCCCGACATCGTGGATGTCGCCGATGGCCACCAGATAGGCAGCGACCTGCCGCCCGTCGTCGAACAGCCCCAGCGCTCTGCCCTGGCGCAGCACGGCGCGCAGCCCGTCGCCGAAATCGCACAGGCCGACGGCGGCGGCACCCGATGCTTTGGCCTGAGCGATGGCGGAGGCCATGTCCTCGGCACCGGCGGGGTAGCGGGCGAGGCCGATCACCCTGCCGCCCATCGCCTCGATCGCCTTGGTCGCGTCGTACTGCAGCGATTGGCTGATCGTTGTGTCGGGTCCGATCATGAACCAGGTGCGCGGCCCCATGGCGGTCACCGCGCGCGCGATGGCGTTGGTCAGCGTCAGGCTGTCATCCGCCCAATGCGAGGCGGTCCGTGTGCATGCCTTCCCTGTCAGCGCCGCGTTAAAGGTGCTGGTCGCCATGAAGGTGCGGTTTCGTTGGCGCGCGAGTTCCTGCACCGCCGCCGCGGCCGCCGCGGTCGGCACATCGACGATCGCATCGACGCCGTCCGTGTCGAACCATTGCCGCGCGATCCGCACCGCGTCGTCGGGCCGCAGTTGGAATTCGGTGCTGTGAACCTCGATCCACCGCCCGTCCGACATGCGCCCGACATCGGTCGCGGCCATGCGCGCGGCTTCGAGAGTCGGCGGCCCCGACGCGGTTTTGCCGATGCCGGACCGGTCGCCCAGGACGCCGATGCGGATCGGACGGATCGTCTGCGCGCGCGCGCCGAACGGGAGCATGCTTGCGCCCGCGCCGCCGATCGCGCCCAGAAATCTCCGTCGTCGCATTCCGCCTCGTATAGACCGCCGTATCAGAGGGTCGCCAGTGCCTGAGCCAGATCGTCCTGTATATCGGCGGGATCTTCCAGCCCGATCGAAACGCGGATGACCCCGTCGGTAATGCCAAGCAGGGCGCGTTCGGCCTCCCCGATCCGCATATGGGTCGTGGTGGCGGGATGGGTCGCAAGGGATTTCGAATCGCCGAGGTTGTTGGATATGGCGATCAGGTTGAAGGCGTTCATCACCTTGAACGCGGCGTCCTTGCCGCCGGTGACTTCGAAGGTCACCACCGTGCCGCCGGCCGACATCTGCTTCAGCGCCAGGTCGCGCTGCGGATGGTCCGCGCGGGTCGGGTACCAGACGCGCGCGACGGCTTTCTGTTCCGCCAGGAAGTCGGCGATCCGTTCGGCGGCCTGACAGCAGGCGTTGACGCGCAGCGACAAGGTTTCCAACCCCTTGAGCAGCACCCAGGCATTGAACGGCGACAGGGCCGGCCCGGTGTTGCGGATGAAGGGTTGCAGTGTGTCGTTGATCCACTTCTTGCTCGACAGCACGGCCCCGCCGAGGACCCGGCCCTGTCCGTCGATGTGCTTCGTGCAGGAGTAGACGACGACGTCGGCGCCCATGGTCAAGGGCTGCTGTAACAATGGGGTGGCGAAAACGTTGTCGACGACCACGATTGCCCCGGCCTTGTGCGCCATTTCGGCGACGGCGGGCAGATCGACAAGTTCCAACATTGGGTTTGAGGGTGTTTCGAGCAACACGAGTTGCGTGGGCTGAGACAAAGCCTCTCGCCACTGATCGAGGTCGCCGCCGTCGACAAAAACCGATTCGATGCCAAATTTTGGCAGCAGCGTACTGACGATCCAGTGACAGGAACCGAACAGCGCCCGCGACGCCACGACCCGATCGCCGGCCTTCAGGTGCGACAGCAGCGCCGCGTTGACGGCGGCCATGCCTGTCGATGTCGTGCGGCAGGCCTCCGCGCCCTCGATCAGGCACAGCCGGTCTTCCAGCATGGTCAATGTCGGGTTGGCGAAGCGGGAATACTGGTAATGCTCGACGGTTCCCGCGAAGGTCCCTTCGGCTTGTTCGGCGCTGTCGTAGACGTATCCCGAAGTCAGGTACAAGGCTTCGGCGGTTTCGCCGTGCTGGCTGCGCTGGACGCCGCCATGGACGAGCCGGGTAGACGGGCGAAGTTTGGATGGATCGATGGGCATCTGTCTGGGTCCCCTGAAGCTGTGACCCGACCGTTGAGCAGCGTGGGCCTGCTTCGGGGAAAAACCGACGACAGACCGACGACTGGCCTCTTTAGCGCGCTTGTTTCACCTCGCCGCAATCCGGCCGGACAAATCACGAGGGCTGAGCGAACTCAGCAGTTCGTCCTTAAAACGCGCCGCCGCGCCCGTCAAGCGAGGCGCGTTTCGGGCATTGTCGCGTGACGGGAGACGCGTGCAGCGGATTAAAATTGTTGCAGACCCGCTGCGCGGACGCGGGTCCGACGTCGCGTCGCGGCGCGCGGGTCGAAAAATATACTACCAAGGGAAATATGACAAAATCGTATTCAGAATGAAATCTACAGTCTTTAAATGAAGCGCAAATAGCAATGAATAATCGTGAGTACATCTGCATATTAGGCGTAGGGCGCGAAAAGCGCGGAAACCGAAACGCGGGGTTATTTCACGATGCCAGTCGTCACCGTTGCCGGAGCGAGCGGTCAAACTGTTTCGTTATCATTTTCATCAAGCGAGAACTATCTGCTGGCGACCAAGATCGCGGGCGCAATCAGCGCCGGGGTCAAAAACAGCCAGCTGATTCCCGCTTCCAGCAAGAACGGCGCGCCGCCCAACCTTGCGCCGGGCGTCGACGGCGAATGGGTACAGCAGACGTCCGGCGTGACCTTCCTGCCGCACGGCTACAAGGCGGTCGTGAACGACTCCAAGGGCTCGATCATCTTCGGATCCGGCGATCTCGGAGAATCCGTCCTGTCCGGCGCCGGCGGCATGACGTTCATCGCCACCGGAGGCTCCGGCACCGTCGTCGCGGCGGGAGGTTCCAACACCGTGCTGGTGCCGCCGAACGACAGCGGATCGTGGTTGATTTCTACCGGCGCCGGCAATGACTCCATCATTGCGCTGGGCACCGGCAACGACACCATTCAGGCCGGCAGCGGCAATAACCTGATCCTTTTGGGCGGCGGCAAGGACATGGTGACGCTGACCGGGTCGGACACCGTCTATGGCGGCAGCGGCGCAGATACGATCGACGCGACGCAGGCCAAATCCGCCATCGTGCAAGGCGGCAGCGGCAACATCACGTTCATCGGCGGCGGCGGCTCGGTCACGCTGTTCGGGGGTACGGGCAGCGATACCGTCTTCGGCGGCACCGGCAACAGCGTCATCCACGGCGGATCGGCGGGCAACAACCTGCTGTTTGCCGGGGCCGGTCAATCGACCTTGTTCGGCGGCGGTTCCGGCGATCTGCTGTTCGCGTCGGGCAGCAAGAACCAGGTGCTGTACGCAGGGGCCGGGAACGAAACATTGTCGGGCGCACTGAGCTTCGGCAACAACACGTTCTATGCCGGCACCGGCAAAAATCAGATCGTCGGCGGCCTGGGCAAGGACACGTTCGTCGACGGCAAGGGTTCGGCGACGATCACGGGCGGCATTGGCGCGGATGTTTTCGAATTCATCAAGGGCTCCGCCGGCGGCCATACGTTGATCACCGACTTCACCGACAGCGATACCATCGACCTGGACGGCTACGGCGGGCACGAAGTGAAAAACGCGCTGAAATCGCAGGTCACAACCTTCGGTTCGGTCACGATCACGCTGTCCGACCACACCACCATCACGTTCAGCGGCGTATCGAGCCTGAAGAGCAGCAACTTCAGCTAACGCCGTCCGATGGTCAGCCGGGGCGCCATCGGTTAACATGCGCGTCCAAGCCGGCCGAGCAGACGACTCACACGACCGGCGTTCATCTGAGGATACGGACGCGCGTGCGGCCCTGGTTCATTCTCGCCGCCCTGGCGCTCGCTCGGATCGGCTTCGGCTATCAATTCCAGACCGTCGCCACGCTCGGCCCGGATTTGATCCCGCGCTTCGCGCTCAGCTATGCCGCGTTCGGGGCACTGATCGGTGCCTATATGCTGCTGGGTTGCTTTGTGGCGCTGCCGCTGGGCTTTCTGGGGCGGCGCTACGGCGATCGGATCGTGCTTGGCTCCGGACTGGCGCTGATGGTCGTCGGTGCCTGCGTGAGCGCCGCGGGAAGCGGTGCCACGGAAATCGCCGTCGGACGCACCCTGGCGGGCGTCGGGGCTGTCGCGATGATCGTGCTGCAAGGCAAGATCATCGCCGATTGGTTCAGCGGCAAGCTGTTCATGATCGGTATCAGCGTGTCGGTCTGTTCCTATCCCATCGGGGTCGGCTTGGCGCAGTTGGTGCTGCCGCCGCTGACTGACGCCTATGGCTGGCAGGCGGGATTTCTGTCCGGCGGCGTCACTCTGGCGTTGGCGCTGTTGCTGTTCCTGGCGAGTTTTCGAGCCAAGCCGCAGCCCGAGGCCGCGCCAAGCGGCCTGTCGTTCCCGAATGCCCGGGAATGCCTGCTGCTGGCGATCGCCGGGCTGACCTGGACGGCCTACACCGCCGGCTATTCCGGCTACATGTCCTATACCCCGGCGACGATGGCGGGACGGGGAGAAAGCCTGGCGCTGACCGGTCTGGTGATGACCATCGCGACCTGGGGCAACGTGCCGGCGATCATGTTCGGCGGCGGTCTGGCGGCACGCTTCGGCGGCCTGCGCATTCTTTTGGTCGGCACCATCGCGCTGGTCATCGGCATGGTGGGCAACGGTCTGCTGGACTGGCCGATTTTCTGGGCCGTTCTGGTCGGTATCCTGGGCTCGATCCACCCCGGCGTCATCATGGCGGTGGGAACCCTGTCCGCGCGCCCGCAGAATCGCGCCGTGGGCATGGGCATCTTTTATTCGCTCTACTACGTCGGCGGCGCCGCCGGCCCCGCGCTGTGCGGACGCGCGGCCGATGCCTGGGGCGGGCCGGAGGGTGGATTACTGGCCGCCGCCGCGATCTCCGCCGCGGTGATCCCGTTCTTCCTGCTGCACCGGCGTCTCGCGCATCACGAAACGATGCTGCCCAAACCGTAGCACCGTTCAGCGCTTGCCGGAGGCAACACCGCGCATGATGTCGAGTGTGGCGAGGCCTTGCCGCAGATAGGATCCCTCGCCATTTGGCCGCGTCGGCGGCGCGGCGGTTTCCCACACTTTCATCGGCGGTTCGGCCGCCGCCGGCCAGCCCTGCGTCGCGCCGGAAGCCTGACGCCAGCGGGAGACCGCATCCTGATCGGTCTCGTCAACGACAAAGGGTTCCAGTTCCCGCAACAGGTCGTTGACCGAAAACGGCTTCGGCAGCACCCGGCTGGCACCCGCGCGCGTCGCCGCGAGGCGAATGCGCGGCTGATCCGTCATGGTCATCAGCACGATCGGGACCGCGTCATAGAGAGGCAGGCGACGCATGTAGACGCAGGCGTCATAGGCACCGAGACCGGGCAGGGCGGTATCGAGGATGACCAGATGGGCCGGCGTCCTGCGGGCGAGGCGCACGGCTTCCGCGCCGTCGGTGGCGACGAAGGGTGTGTAGCCGCGATAGGAAAGTTCGGTCCGCAACACATTGCGGAACTGGCTGTCCGGGTCGGCGACGATGATGGTGCGCTTCTGGTCCATGCGGGGGCATGATGCCCCCGTTACGTTGTCAATCGGTTAACGCGCCGCGCCCATTGCCCAGGCGAGGATGCCTTTTTGCGCATGCAGGCGATTTTCCGCTTCGTCGAAGACGACGGATTGCGGTCCGTCGATCACCTCGTCGGTGACTTCCTCTCCGCGATGGGCGGGAAGGCAATGCATGAAGATCGCATCGTGCGCGGCCTTCGCCATCAGGGCGGAGGTCACGCGATAGGGCGCGAGGATGTTGTGCCGGTTTTCGTTCGGGTCGTCCGACATCGATACCCAGGTATCGGTGACGACGCAGCGCGCGCCGGCGACCGCGGCCACCGGATCGTCCGTCAGCTCAACCTTGCCGCCCTGAGCCTGCGCCCAGGCAATCAGTTCCGCGGGCGGGCGCAGTGATTCCGGCGTGGCGAGCCGCAAGGTGAAGCCGAAGCGCACGGCGGCTTCGATCCAACTGCGCGCGACGTTGTTGCCGTCGCCGCACCAGGCGACGACCTGCCCGGCGATGGGGCCGCGATGTTCTTCGAATGTCATCACATCGGCCATCAACTGGCAGGGATGCGATGTGTCGGTCAGGCCGTTGATGACGGGAACGGTGGCGAATTCCGCGAGTTCGTGCAGCTTCGACGACCGGTCGGTCCGCAGCATGATCGTATCGACATAGCGCGACAGCACACGCGCGGTGTCCGCGGCGGTCTCGCCCCGGCCCAACTGCATGTCCTTGCCGGTCAGCACGATGACATCGCCGCCAAGTTGCCGCATCCCGACCTCGAACGACACCCGTGTGCGGGTCGAGGGCTTCTCGAAGATCAGCACCAGCGTCTTGCCGGCCAACGGGCGCGACGTCACGCCGCCGGCGCGTTTGAAGCCCGATGCAATATCCAGCATCTGGCGCAGCGTCGCGGTGTCGAAATCGCGCAGGTCGAGAAAGTGACGCGGGCCGGCCACCTGTTCGGTGGGCCGGCCCTTCGTCGTACGCACACGCTTTAGAGATGCACTCACTGTGCGGCGGCTTTCACGGCTGTCGCGGCGCAGGCGGACGCGGCGCGACGCAGCATCGCCACGGCCTGATCCAGGTCGGAATCCGTCACCACCAGCGGCGGTGCCAGACGCAGCACGTTATCGCCGGCGGTGATCGCCATCAGGCCTTCGGCGACGCAGGCGGCTTGCACCTGACCTTGCGGCAGGACGCACTTCATGCCCAACAGCAGGCCCATGCCGCGCGCATCGACGAACACCGTCGGGAATTCCTTGGCGATGGCATCAAGTTCGGCGCGCAGCTTGCGGCCCTTGCGATCGACCTCTTCCAGGAATCCGGGTGCCGTCACGACATCCATCACGGCATTGCCGGCGGCGCAGGCCAACGGGTTGCCGCCATAGGTCGTGCCGTGCGTGCCGGGGACCAAAGCCTTGGCGAACTGCTCCTTGGCCAGGACGGCGCCGAGCGGGAAGCCGCCGCCGATGCCTTTGGCGGCGGACATGACGTCCGGCGTGATGCCTGCCCATTCATGCGCGAACAGCTTGCCCGTGCGGCCCATGCCGGACTGCACTTCGTCCATGCCCAGGATGATGCCGTACTCGTCGCAGACGGCGCGCAGATCGCGCAGGAACTGCATATCGGCCGGACGCACGCCGCCTTCGCCCTGAATGGGTTCGACGATGATGCCGGCCGTGTTCGGGCCGATCGCGTCGCGCACCGCGTTCATGTTGTTGAACGGGACGTGATCGAAGCCTTCAACCACCGGGCCGAAGCCGTGCAGGTAGTGCGGATTGCCCGTCGCCGCCAGCGTGGCCAGCGTGCGGCCGTGGAACGCGCCTTCGAAGCAGATGAAGCGATACCGCTCTTCCTTGCCGGCATCCGACATGGCGCGCCGCATCATCTTGATCATGCCTTCGTTCGCTTCAGCGCCCGAATTGCAGAAGAACACGCTGTCGGCGAACGTCGCGTCGACCAGCCGCTGCGCCAGCCGTTCGGCCTGCGGAATGCGGTAAAGGTTGGACGTATGCATCACCTTGGCGGCCTGTTCGGCGATCGCCTTGACCAGATGCGGGTGTCCATGCCCCAGAGAGGCCGTGGCGATGCCCGACCCGAAATCCAGGAATCGTCGCCCATCGCCTGTCCACAGCCAGGCGCCTTCGCCCCGCTCAAAAGCGAGGTCAGCACGAGCGTAGTTCGGCAACAGAGCGGAAATCATGGGGGTAACGACCCTAGGTTAAGCTTCCCAAAACGGATCTCCCGCCCGCGACCTTTCGGGGCGGGTCCGTCGGGAAGCAGCGATCATTGGCTAGGTACTCGGCAGGTGTCAAACGGTGTTCCGCATTTTTTCGCCATTCGCATCCTTGCGTCCCGCGCTCGGCATGGCATCGTCGGCCGCATGGCGCCACAGCAGACACCGAACGAAGCGACTCTGTACGAAGCCGCGCTCTCATACCTCGCCCGTTACGCGACCACCGAACTGCGGCTGCGGCAGGTGCTGGAACGGCGGATCGATCGCTGGCGCCGGTCGGTCGAAGACTCTGAAACCGCCGACAGCGTCGCGGTCGCCGCCCGGTCGGCGATCGCCGGCGTAATCGCCCGTGTCGTGGCCTTGGGTGTCGTCAGCGACACGGAGTTTGCCCAAAGCAGGGCGCGCGCCATGGCCCGGGCCGGGCGGTCCAGCCGAGCGGTGGCGGCGAATCTGGCGGCGAGGGGGGTGAACGCGGAAACGGCGCGCGCGGCGATCGAGGCCAACGAAACCAGTGAGTTGGACGCTGCCGTCATGCTGACCCGCAAGCGCCGGATCGGGGCGTTTCGCGATGGCGATCCCGGCGATCGTAATCGCGAACTGGGCGTGATGGCGCGGGCCGGCTACCCGCGCGACGTCGCGATCAAGGCGCTGGAGATGGACCGCGATACCGCGGAAACGCTGATCGCGGACCTAAGGCGTTAGGTCCTCGGGGCTTCGCGATCACTGAACAGCACGCCGCCCTTGGCTTTGTGATGTTTGGGTGATTCCACGATCTGCACCATCACCGCTTCGGGCGGGGAGCCGAAATGGGCGACGACAGCCGCGGTGATGTCGCGGACCAAGTCGCGCTTCTGGTCGAGCGTGCGACCTTCCACGGCGTGAACATAGACTTCAGGCATCCTCGCCCCCCTTGTCCGATAAGCGCGCCGCCCGTCTATGACGGGCGGCGCTGCGGATCAGTCGGCCAGACGGGTCGACTGCCAGGTCACCATTTGCCAGGTCCCACCACGATTGGCGTAGACGTCGGTGAAGCGCACGCGGAAGGAATTCGGCTTGCCGCCCGACATCACCGAAATCGCCGCGACGCCGGTCAGGACGACAGCATCGCCCAGGTCCTGCGCCACGACATCCGACGGCACGACCGAGGTATAGACCGTGGAGCCTGATTCCATCGCGCCGATCAGCGTCGCCTTGGTGTCCATCCGCGCGGAGGAATGGGTGTAGATCAGATCGTCCGCGATCACCGCATTCAGGGTCGCGATATCCTTCGCGCCCATCGCGTCCATGCGCTTCTTGTCCAGGGCGATGATCGCCGCTCCGTTACCTGCCATGTTTGGTTCCTCCTGATTATTCCCCGCCGAGGGGCTTCATGTTGCGTTCCGTCGCCCGTCGCAGCAGCGCGGCCGAACGATACACACCGTGTACCATCTTGGAATACGGCAGCACCAGGAACAGCGCCAGGATGAAGCCGAGATGGATCGCCATCGCCAACGGCATCGCGCCGGTGGCGCGCACGGCCAGCAGTACCAGGCCGGTGATGGCCGACATCGCCAGCAGCATCAGCAACGCGACGTCGCCGGCCAGCATGCGGCGCGCGACCGGCATCGGGTCCTCGATCAGTTTCATCGCGAACAACCCGATCGTGCCGATCGTCAGCAGCACGCCGCCGACCGTGCCCAGCACGACGGGCACGCTGAGGTAGGCGTACGGCGCGGCCCAGCCGAAGAAGCTGTGATAGAAAAACCCGACCGTGGTCGCCGCGAAGCACAGCATGAAGCCGTAGAACATCGCGTGGTGAAGATAGCGACGACGCATCGAGAACCGTTCGGAGTTGTCGTTGCAGCCGTCAACACCCTGTCCGCCGCCCAGATTCTTCAGCGTCAGCACGTCCCACAACGCAATGCCCAGCGCGACGACGCCGACGCTTTCAGCAGGGCCTGCGTCTTTCCAGAAATTCCGCGCCCCCATCCACAGCGCCAGCAGCGCGTAGCCGAAGCTCGCCAGACCGACGACCTGCATCGCCCATAGCGGGATGACGGAATAGAACGCGTCCGCTTCCATCGGCCGCGCCTTGAAGAACTGGCCGGGGGCGGAAATCGCCATGGACAGGATCAGCACCAGCGCGATCGACAGCGCCGTGACCAGGGACACCAGCGTGCCGTTACGCTCGAACGCGCGGGCGAAACCCGGCGGCCAGGCATATTCGACGTAGCTCTCGGCGCGCACCTCGGCCAGGGCGCGGGGGATGTTGATCCCCCACTCATGCGGCGGCGAGTACTGACAGGCGTAATAACAGCCGCGGCAGCCGTGGCAGAGATTGGCCAGATAGCTGACGTCGCCCGCGCTGAATTCCCGGCGCAGTTCCAGCGCCGGAAACACCGCGCAGAAGCCTTCGCAATAGCGACAGGCGTTGCAGACCTCGATTTCGTGCCGAGCGCGTTCGACGGCTTCAGTTTCTTGCATGGCGCGCTGCCTCTTGTCCCGCGATGCGGCCGAACACCGTACCGATCGTCATTCCAAAACCGGCAAGATACCCCTTGCCCAGGATGTTGCCCGACATGATCTCGCCGGAGGCGAAGAGATTGCCGGCCAGTTGTCCGTTCTCCATCATTACCTGCGCCCGCTCGTTCACTCGCACGCCGAGATAGGTGAAGGTGATGCCGGGACGCAGCGGATAGCCGTAGAACGGCCCCTTATCGACCGTGCGCGCCCAGTTGGTCTTGTTCGGCGTCAGCCCGGCGGTCTTGTTGCCGTCGAGCTTCAGATTGTCGAAGGTCTGACCGGGGATCACAGCCGCGTTATAGGCATCGACGGTCTGGCGGACCTTGACCGGATCGAGCTTCATTTTCACCGCCAGTTCCTCGATCGTGTCCGCCTTGATGGCCGGATAGACCGACGGCATGAACAGGGGGAACGCTTTGGCGTCGCAGATCGAATAGGCGATCTGTCCCGGCTGCTGCGCGATCAGGCGACCCCAGATGGCATAGCGCTTCGGCCAGACATCCTCGCCCTCGTCGTAGAAGCGGTCGCCGTTCTGGTTCACCACGACGCTGTACGGCACGCTGTCGAGGCGCGTGGTGATGCCGCCGTCGAATTTCGGTGCCCGCGCGTCGAGCGCGACCGCATGGCACTGAGTCGGATCGCCGATCGCCGCCACGCCCTGATCCAGCAGGTTCTTCAACACCCTGCCGCGATTGTACGGCGTGCCGCGAATGACGAAGTTATCGACCGCGTCGCCCCAGTATTGCCGCATCCAGTCCAGATTGGCCTGGAACCCGCCGGACGAAGCCACCACGCAGCGCGCGTGCAGCGTTTCGGGAAAGCCGCGGTTGGTGATGTCGACGGAGCGCACGACGCCGTCATCCATGTTCAGCGAGACGACTTCGGTATCGTACATGATCTCGATGCCAAGCCGTTCGGCCGTCAGGTAATAGGCGTTCAGCAACGCCTTGCCACCGCCCAGAAAGAACGCGTTCGTCCTTCCCAGATTCAACGTCCCGGTCAGGCTCGGCTGGAACCGCACGCCGCAGTCGCGCATCCAGCCGAACACGCCCGAGGAGGCGCGGATCGTCATGCGCGCCAGGGACTCGTCCGTGTTGCCGCCGGTCACGCGCAGCAGATCGTCCCAGTACTCGTCCTCGTGATACGCATCGGTCAGGACGTCGTTCGGCTTGTCGTGCATCGCGCGCAGGTTCCGCGTATGGCGGCTGTTGCCGCCGCGGAACGCCTTGGGCGCGCTTTCGAGCAGGATCACGCTCGCGCCCGCCTGGCGGGCAGTGATCGCCGCGCATAATGCGGCGTTTCCGCCACCCGCGACGAGCACGTCATAGGTCTTTCTAAGGTCCGGCATTGGCTCCTCCGCCTGCGCTTTCTGTCTACGAACGGTTGCCCCGTCGCGCAAGGCATGCGAGTTGCGGCGAATACGCCGGACCCGGAGGAATGGAAATGAACGCCGAACCGTCAGGCCGCGCCTGGCACACGATCGTGATCGATGTGCTCAAGCGGCACAACGTCAACCTGGTGACCTACGTGCCCGATAACGTGCTGCGGCCGTTGATCGAAGGGATCGAGGCCGACCCGTTCTTCACCGCCTTTTCGGTGGCGCGCGAGGAAGAGGGCGTCGGCATCATCAACGGCGCCTATATGGGCGGCACGCGCGGCATTCTGCTGATGCAGACCAGCGGCTTCGCCACCCTGGCCAATGTGCTGGCGTCTCTGCCGGTCCCGTTCCAGATCCCGACCCTGATGTTGGTCAGCGAACGCGGCACCCTGGGTGAGTTCAATATCGGTCAGTCGATGGTCGCGCGCACGATGCGCCCGGTGCTCGACAGCCTGGCGATCGAGACGCACACGATGACACGGCTGGAAGAGGCGGAGTTCATCCTGGATCGGTCAATCGTCCAGGCCTACGCCACCCTGGCGCCGGTCTGCTTCATCGTGTCGCCGCTGCTGACCGGCGGCAAAGTATTCGCGAAATAAGGGGGACCGGATCATGGCATCGATTGCGAACCACCCCGCGCGCCGGGAACAGGCGAAGGTGATGAACCGCTACGACATCACGAAGCGCATGCTGGGGCTGCTGCACCGGGATGAGGCGGTGATCGGCGGCATCGGCTATTCCAACTTCGACCTCTGGGCGGCCTCGGAACGCCCGCAGGGACGTCGCCAACAGAATTTCTACATGCTGGGCAGCATGGGCCTCGCGGTGCCGATCGCGCTGGGCGTGGCGATCGCGCAGCCCAACCGCAAGACGATCGCGCTGGAAGGCGACGGGTCCATCCTGATGCAACTGGGCGCGCTGGCGACGGTCGCGGCCCGAGGGCAAAAGAACCTCGTCGTCGTGATCCTGGACAACGGTGCCTATCAGATCACCGGCGGGCAAAAGACGCTGACCGGCCTGGGAGCCGATGTCGTCGCGATCGCCCAGGGTTCAGGGCTGACGCAATCGGCCTGGGCGGCGGACGAAAGCGCGTTCGAAGAACTGATCGCGCTGTCGCTAAAGGAAGACGGTCCGTGGCTGATCGGCTGCCGGATCGACACCGATAAGCCGAAGGACACGACGGAACGTAATCCGCCGCGGATCAAGGACAACTTCATGCGCGGGTTGGGGACGCTGAAGTCGTAAATCGGCGTAGCTGACGGTCGTTGCGACGACCGTCAGCCAGCCGACCCAATCGCCGCGAACACCCGATCCGCGTTCGCCACCGGCCCCATATGCCCGACTTCCGCGACAACGACCCGTTGCGCGTTGGGCAATGATTGCTCCAGCCGCAGCGTCATGCGGTGCGTGATCGGTGGTGAGGCGGCACCCTGCAGGATCAGCACCTCGACGCCGATGCCGGAAGGCGCGATCTCCCGCCCCGACCCATCGCGGATATCCGCCGCCAGATCGGGCGCGGCGGCGATCAGGCGCTGACGCACCGACGCCGGCAGCGCATCCCAGCGCATCTCGTTCCAGGCTTCCACGAACCGCGCGATGCCCGACTCCGGCGCGCCCACCGTCACGCAGTGTTCCAGATGCGCGACAATCGCGCGGTCCCAGGCCAGACAGGCGGCATCCTCGGGATCGTCGGCGCGCAGCAGGCCGATCACGATCGGTTCATAGACCACCAGACGATCGGCGGCCGATGCCGCGAGCAACGCCGCCAGGCCACCCATCGAATGCCCGAACAGCACCCGTGTCCGCGCCGAACCCAGTGTCAGACAGAACCGCGCCACGGCCTCGTGCGCGCTCATCCGGTCGCCCTCCACCCGCACCCGGGTCGCGCCGTAGCCATGTAACGCCGGAACCACGACGCGGCACCCGGACTCCGCCAGCCGTTTGGCCAACCCCGACAGGCTGCCCGGACCGGCGGCGGCGGCGTGCAGCAGGACCCAGAGCGTTGCATCGACACCGACCGAGTCGGAGCAAAACTCCAAGGTCTCAACGACGCCGATCTCGGTGTGATACACGGGCATGAACGATCGCTTTCGGGGGGATGGACGGCAATGACGGTACTGATCATCGGCGGCGGCATCGCCGGTCTGACAACCGCGCTCAGCCTGCATCAGATCGGCGTGCCCTGCCGGGTTTTCGAAACGGTGGACAGCATCGAACCCTTGGGCGTCGGCATCAACACCCTGCCGCACGCCGTGCGCGAACTCACTGAACTCGGCCTCGTCGACGCCCTTGCCGCCACGGCGATTCCCACCGCCGAACTGGCCTATTACTCCAAGCGCGGTCAGCCCATATGGTCCGAACCGCGCGGCCGAGCGGCCGGCTACCATTGGCCGCAATTCTCGATCCATCGCGGCGCCCTGCAGTCCATCCTGCTCCACGCCGCACGCGACCGTCTCGGCCCCGATGCCGTCGTGACCGGCCATCATTGCGCGCGATGGGAAGAAACCGCGTCCGGCGTGCGCGCCCATTTCATCGATCGGCACAGCGGTGCCGAACGCGGATCGGCGGAGGGAGCACTGCTGATCGGCGCCGACGGTATCCATTCCGGTGTCCGCGCCGCCCTTTACCCGGACGAGGGCAAGCCGATCTGGAACGGTGCCATCCTGTGGCGCGGCGTGACGCTGGCCAAACCCTTCCTGACCGGGCGCGCCATGATCATGGCCGGCCACGAGTTTCAGAAATTCGTGGCCTACCCGATCTCCCGCGAAGCCGACGAACGGGGGCAGTCGCTGATCAACTGGATCGCCGAACGCAAATTCCGCCCCGACCAGGCATGGCGGCGGGAGGACTGGAATCGCCAGGGGAACCTGGACGATTTCCTGCCGCAATTCGCCGATTGGCGCTTCGATTGGCTGGACGTGCCGGCCACGATCCAGGCCGCCGAACGCTGCTACGAATATCCAATGGTCGATCGCGACCCGCTGGAACGCTGGACCTTCGGCCCGGTCACCTTGTTGGGCGATGCCGCGCATCCGATGTACCCCATCGGCTCCAACGGCGCATCGCAGGCGATCCTGGATGCCCGCGTGCTGGCCCGGGCATTCCAGACCCATGGCGTGACGCCGACGGCGCTGGAGGCTTACGAGGCCGAACGCCGGCCGGCGACGTCGCGCATAGTGCTGGCCAATCGTGGCAATGGGCCGGAACAGGTGATGCAACTGGTCGAACAGCGCGCCCCCGACGGCTACGGCAGGATCGAAGACGTGTTGACCGCGACCGAACTGGAAGGCGTCGCCGCATCCTACAAACGGATCGCCGGCTTCGACCGCGACGCGCTGAACGAACGCCCGCCGATTGTCGCGCCCCGGTAGCCGGAGTACACCGTCCCCAGAATAAATAAGGGGAGGAACGGCAATGCGCGCACCGATGGCATTCGGTCTGGTGGCGGTTTGGGCGTTTGGCGCTCAGGCCCAGACAAACGAATACGGCTCCGCGGAGTTGATCGAAAAAGCCCGCGCGGAGGGCAAAATTTCCCTCTACTCCGTGAATTTCACCGAGACCGAGCAACCCTGGATCAAGGCCTTTAACAAGCGCTTCCCGTTCGTGACGGTTCACCTGACGCGCGCCCCGGGCGGGCAGTTGATCACCCGCATCCAGACCGAAGCCGCGGCCGGCAAGCTGACCGCCGACGTCATCGAATATTCCGATCGCGGCCAGATCATGAAGATGCTGGACCTGTATCAGGACTACGCGCCGCCCAACGCCAAGGACTTCTCCCCGGCCGCGATTACCGATCCGACCAGGCTCTGGCCGCGCACCACGACAAGCTGGTGCCTCGTCTATAACACCGCGCTGGTCGACAAGCCTTTGACCAGTTGGCGCGACCTGACCGACGCCAAATGGAAAGGCAAACAAATCGCCGAGGTGATCGCCGGCGGCGGCGGCCCGACCTGGAACCGCGTGTTGTTCGAACGCCAGGTGCTGGGAGAGGATTACTGGGGCAAGATGGCCGCCAACGATCCGATCCTGTTTCCCTCCGGCGCGCCCGCGACCGACGCAATCGTGCGCGGCGAACTGAAAGTCGGCGCGCAGCAGACCAACATCGCCATTCCCCGCATCAAGGAAGGCGCGCCGATCGCCTGCGTGATGCCCAGGGAAGGCGCGCCGTTCACCTCCTATGCCGCCGGCATCCCCAAAACGGCCGTCAATGTGAACGCCGCCCGGTTGTTCCTGAACTGGTCGCTGTCGCGCGAAGGGCAGGAATCCTTCGTCCGCGACTCCGGCGGCTTTTCGGCGCTGATCGACGGCCCGACGCCCGATGGCATCGACATGAAGACCGTAAAACCTTGGTATCCGAAAATGGAGGACTACGTCCGCCTGCAGGCATCCTGGGTCGAGGAATGGAACAAAGTCCATAACTACCGTCAGTGATGACCGCGAAATCGGGGGTGAGCCTACGATAGCACTCCCGCCGACGCCCCTGTATCCTGCCCGCTGACGACTCGGATGGCCTCGCGGATGTTCCTGAAAAGTTCTTGTGCGGCGTCGGCGAATCGAACATAATACGAACGAATGATGCGTGGCGGTCCGTGCGAGCCGCCGTCAAGAGATTCGCTTGCACAAAGCAATCGACTTGATGCAATCTATGCGCGAGTGTCTATTGGTATACTGGACCTGAAGTTGCAAACAACCGAACGGAAAGTCGCTCCGATGGAAAAAAACAAAGCGCTCGACGCCGCTATGGCCCAAATCGAACGGGCCTTCGGCAAGGGCTCAATCATGCGCATGGGCGCGAAAGCCGGCGATGAGCAGATCGAGGTCATCTCCTCCGGCTCCCTCGGACTCGACCTCGCCCTCGGCATCGGCGGCATGCCCCGCGGCCGCATCGTCGAAATCTACGGACCGGAAAGCTCCGGCAAAACAACCCTCGCCCTGCACATCATCGCCGAAGCACAAAAGCGCGGCGGCACCTGCGCATTTATCGACGCCGAACACGCGCTCGATCCGATCTATGCCCGCAAGCTCGGCGTCGATGTCGATAACCTGCTGATCAGCCAGCCGGATGCCGGCGAACAGGCACTCGAAATCGCCGATACGCTGGTACGCTCCGGGGCCGTCGATGTCCTGGTCGTCGACAGCGTCGCCGCCCTGGTGCCCCGCGCCGAACTCGAAGGCGAAATGGGCGACAGCCACATGGGCCTGCACGCTCGGCTGATGTCGCAGGCATTGCGCAAAATCACCGGCAGCGTGTCGCGCAGCAACTGCATGCTGGTCTTCCTGAACCAGATCCGCATGAAGATCGGCGTGATGTTCGGCAACCCGGAAACCACCACGGGCGGCAACGCGCTGAAGTTCTACGCCTCCATCCGCCTCGAAATCCGCCGCATCGGCCAGATCAAGGAGCGGGAAGAAGTCGTCGGCAACCAAACCCGGGTCAAGGTCGTCAAGAACAAGCTCGCGCCGCCGTTCCGACAGGTCGAATTCGACATTATGTACGGCGAAGGCATCAGCAAGGTCGGCGAATTGCTCGATCTCGGGGTCAAGGCCGGCGTGGTGGAAAAATCCGGCGCCTGGTTCAGCTATGACAGCACCCGCATCGGTCAGGGGCGCGAAAACGCCAAACAGTACCTGCGCGATCATCCCGAGATGGCAACTTCGATCGAGGTCAAGGTCCGCGACAAATCGGGCGTCGTGACCAATGCCATGATCTCGCCGCCGGAAGAAAACGACGAAGCCGAAGCGGCCGAGTAAACCCTGGCACACCACCTTTCCCGCCCCGCGGGAAAGGTGGCAGCCAAACGACAGATCAGACCCGACGCACGACCGGCGACGGGATGCTCTCGATCATCACATTCACCACGGCGGGCTTGCCGCTCGCGATCGCCCGTTCCAACGCCGCGGGAAGATCGGCGGCGTTCTCAACCAACTCGCCATGCCCGCCCAGCGCGGTCGCAACCAGTTCATACCGAGTCGGGTTCAACTCGCAGCCATGCGTCCGGTTCGGGCCGTAATCCCGCACCTGCAGATTATACTCCGCATTCCAGCGCGAATCCGTCCCCACCACGGCGACATACGGCAGGTTCAGGCGCACCGCGGTTTCCAACTCCGACATATGAAAACCGAACGTGCCGTCGCCCAGCACCGCGATCACCGGCGCCGATTGTTCCACCACCCGCGCGCCGCTCGCCATCGGCAGCGACGAACCGATGGAGCCGGCAACGCCATTGATCATGCGGCGATCGTTGCTCAACATGCTCTGACCCCACTGCGCGAACTCCCCGCCGTCGCAGATCAGAACGGAATCCCGATTGCGCGCCAGCACCGGCTGTAACGCCCGGAAAACCTCCGCCGGATGCAGCTTGCCCGGGGTTTTCGACGTAATCGTCGCCATGTCGTCGGGACGATCGGCAAACGCCGCCTTCGCCTCCGCCACCCACGCGGCATCGCCCTTTACGCGCCCGGCGGACCGCGCGATCAGCGCTTCCCCCGCCGGATACGTGTCGGCCACGCAGCCGAACGCCAGCAGCTTGCCCTTGGTCTGGGTGGCACGCTCGATCAGCGCGCCTTCCGGATCGATGGAAATGAACCGGCAGGCGGGATCGATGAACGGCGCCGCACCAAACTTCACGGTGAAATCGAGCGCCTTGCCCAACAGCACGATCAGGTCGGCGCGCTTCGCGACATCGGCATACCGGCCCAGAGTCGCGTCGTTGAAGCCGCGAGGGCCTTCGCTGATGACGGTTGGAATGCCAAGCGCGGCTTCGATCCGCGCCAACAGATCGCGCCCCGGCCGATTGGCCAGCACCGGCGCGCCGATCACCAGCGGGCGCTGGGCCGTTCCGATAATGGACAGAATAGCATCCGCCGCCGCATCGTTCAGCGCCACCGGCTCACTACAAAAATCACTGGCGCTCGGCCATACAACCGCACTCTCGGGAACGCTGGCGTCCAGGATATCCGACGGCAGGCTCAGATGCACCGGACCCGGACGGCCGGACGTGGCGATGCGGATCGCTTTGGCGACTTCCATGCCGACGGTCGCGGTATCGGTTGCCATCCACGATGCCTTGGACACCGGCGCGGCCATTTCCGCCTGACGCAATTCCTGAAACCCGCCGCGGCCCAACTGATCGGTTTCGGTGTGGCCGGAGAACAGTACCATCGGCGTTTCCTGCCCAAGCGCCGTAAACAGCGCGCCAACCGCGTTCGCGTGGCCGGGGCCGCCGGTTACCCAGGCAATGCCGGGCTTGCCGGTCAGGCGGCCATAGGCATCCGCCATGTGCACCGTCGCGGCTTCGTGCCGCACGTGCAAAAGCTCCAGCTTGCTGTCGATCGCCGCGTCGAACAGCGACATGATGTGATTGCCGGACAGCGTAAAGATCGTCGTGTGCCCGGCTCGTTCGAGCGTACGCACGACGATGTCGGCGCCGCGCAGCATTGTGGTCATGGCGGTGGTTTCCTTGGCGGCGTCGTTAAAACGCAACAGGGGGGCATTGCCCCCCTGTCTTGGTCTTCGTGGAAGGGATCAGACGGGATCCCAGGCATACACGTCGCGGGTCCGTTCCAGCGGCGTGAACGCCTTTTCGACGGCCGGCAGCCAATGCGTCGCCAGGTTTTCCGACGTCCAGCCATCCGGACGCGCCATGATGCGGATCGGGCGGGGCTGGTTGTACAGATACACCTCGTTGCCGCGCACGCCGAAGATCTGGCCGGAAACCTTCGCGGCCGCGTCGGTGCCCAGGAACGAGATCAGCTTCGCGATGTGGTCCGGACGGGTCTTCTGCGCGCGGGCCTGCAGTTGCTCTTCCGTCTGTCCCGGCACGGTTTCGATCATGCGGCTGAACGCATGCGGACCAATGCAGTTGGAGCGGATGTTGTAGCGCTGCATGTCCATCGCGATACAACGCGACAGGCCGGCAATGCCGAGCTTGGCGGCGCCGTAGTTGGTTTGTCCGACGGAACCGATGAGGCCGGAGGTCGAGGTGATGTGCACATAGGCCCCGCTCTCCTGCTTACGGAAATGCGGCACCGCGGCGCGGCTGACATAGAAGGCACCATAAAGGTGGACCTTCATGACGGCGTCCCACTCTTCGATCGACATGTAGTGGAACATGCGATCGCGCAGGATGCCGGCGTTGTTCACGACCATGTCGATGCGACCGAAATTGTCGATCGCGTCCTGCACCATCTTCTGGGCATCTTCCCAGCTCGCAACGCTGCCGGTGTTCGCAACGGCTCGGCCGGTGCCATGCGCCTGCGTGATTTCCGCGACGACGCGTTGCGCCGGGCCGGAGTCACGGCCTTCGCCGGTCACGGTGCCGCCGATGTCGTTCACCACGACCATCGCGCCGTTTGCCGCCAGTTCAAGCGCCGTCGCGCGGCCGATGCCGCCACCGGCGCCGGTTACGACGGCAACCTTGCCATCCATCATTCCCATTGGGTTTCCTCCATAACGATCAGAACCCGGATAACATGCGACAACACGCGCTTCGTGTCATCATCCAGCCCCGGCTATTCTGTCAGTCGATCTCAGTCCTTCATCGTCAACAAGGCATCGGCGACCGTCAGGCCGGACCCGTCGGCGTGAACGATCACGGGATTCAACTCGAATTCCGCGACCTGATCGCGCAACGTCAGGGCGGCGCGCGACAAGGCCGCGATCAGCGACGCGACCGGCGCCAGGTCGATCGCTTTCGATCCGCGGAACCCCGTCAGCAGCCGAGACGATTTCAGCGATCGGATCATCCGTTCCGCCTCGGCCTCATTGATCGGCGCGGGACTGTGCGTGACGTCGCCGAACAACTCGACCGTGACTCCGCCCATGCCGACCATGACGATCGGGCCGAACGTGGCATCGTTGACCATGCCGATGACGAGTTCGTGTCCCTTCGGCGCCATCTTCTGCACCAGCACGCCGTCGATCCGCGCATCCGGCTTATACGCCGCGACATCGGCCAACATCGCCTCGTACGCGACCGAAACCGCCTCCGCGTCGGTCAGGTGCAGGCGCACGCCTCCGGCTTCGGTCTTGTGCGGCAGATCGCCGGATTGCACCTTCAGCACGACCGGAAAACCCAGCGTCGTCGCCGCGGTCGCGGCCTCGGCGGCGGAGGTGACCAGCCTTTCCCGCGGCGGCGGCAGCCAGGCGGCCAGCACCTGCTTGGCCTGATACTCCGGCACGATGCGCGGCAGGCCCGGATACAGCGCGCCCGAAACCGGCTCGAACCGTTCCGGCAGGGGACGTTGCAGCGCGTCGGCGTAATCCGCAAGTTTGCCCATCGCCACGCCGACGTTGCGCAAATCGCTGTGCAGGAACAGCCCGCATTTCGCCGCCTGATCGCGCCCGAACGCCGATGGCACTGTATAGGTCCAGACCGTGACCGGCTTGCCGCAGCTTTCGGCCACCGCGCGGATACGATCGCTGTCCAACGACACGCGGGTTTCGCTGGTCAGCGAACTGATCAGCACCACCATGTCGATTTCGTCCGATCGCGCCAGCGTTTCCAGCGCCGTCATCATCGCCGGGCGCGTATTGGCGCCTTGCGCGGTCACATCGACCGGATTGCCGGAGGCACCGTAAGACGGCATCACCGCCCGCAATTGTCCCTGCAAGTCCGTCGACAGCCCCGGCACGGTCAGGCCATGCATCGACAGCGTGTCTGCCATCCACGCGCCGCCGCCACCCGACGGCGTAACGATCCCGACTCGCCGTCCCCGTGGCGTGGGGCAGGTCAGCACGACCCCGGCGATCGCCACGGCCTCATCCGGGTCTTCCGCCTCAATCACCCCGTAGCGTTCGAACACCGCGTGATAGGCGGCATACGACCCGGACAGCGACGCCGTATGCGACGCCGCCGCGCGCGTGCCGGCATCGGTGCGACCGACCTTGATCGCGATGACCGGCTTGCCCAGGCGATGCGCTTTTTCCAATGCGGTAATGAAACCGGGCCCGTTGCGGATCGCCTCGCAGAACAGCATCACCGCGCTCGTATGCGGGTCCTCGATCATGTAATCGAGGAAATCGGCCATTCCCAGATCGGCCTCGTTGCCGGTGGAGATGACATAGCTGAACCCCAGCCCCGCCGCCTTGCCGCGATTGAACAGGGCGAAACCGATCCCGCCGGACTGGGCGATGACGCCGATTCGTTTCTCCGACACCAGCACTTGGGTATCGTCGGCCTTGGTTTCGACCGTCGGGCTGAACGTCGTCGCGACCTTGCCCAGGGCGTTGTAATAGCCCTCGCAGTTCGGGCCGCAGGCCCGAATGCCATAGCGCTGGGTTACGTCGATCAGCGCCTGCTGCATGTCGCCCGCCGATCCGCCTTCCTCGGCAAAGCCCGAGGAAATGATCAGCGTGTTCTTGACGCCCGCCTTGGCGCATTCTTCCACCGCGGCGGCAACGCCGGCGGCCGGAATGGCCACCAGCGCCAGATCGATCGACCCGCCCGCCGAAGCAATGGTCGGGTAACAGGCCAACCCGTCGATATCTTGGTATGACGGGTTGATCGGCAGAATCCGACCGGGAAAGCCGTTTTCCCGCAGTTGATGCAGCAACCGCCCGCGAATGCGATGCTTGTCCGGCGACGCGCCCAGGACCGCGATGGTTTCCGGCCAGAAAAAACTATGCAGCCGGTGCGCGGTCATGTCCGGCTCCCGCCCGTCGGGATGTCTCGGAAGGCGATGCCCTTGTCGGCGCGCGGATCCTGCGGCAGGCCCAGAACCCGTTCGGCGATGATGTTCTTCATTATCTCATCCGTGCCGCCGGCCAGCCGCAGGGCAGGGGAGTAGAGCAGTGCTTCCTCGAAAATGCCCGCCACCGGCATCGATTCCCCCATCGTCGGGCCGGCCATGCCGATCATGTCGAGGCCATACGACAGGATGTCCTGCAATTTGTTCGCCGCCACGACCTTGATGATCGACGACTCGGGCCCGGGCGTCGCGCCGCGCGACAGCGCCGTCATGCCGCGGAACTTGGTAAACTTCAGGCCTTGGGAGCGGACATAGAATTCCGCCAGCTTTTCCTGCACCGCGTCGTTGTCGATCGCCAGACCGTCTTCCAGTTCGATCGCTTCCGCCAACCGGAACAACTCCGCCACATCCGGGCCGGGCGCGTCGCGCATGCCATGGCGTTCGTTCATCAGCGTGGTCAGCGCCACTTTCCAACCGGCGCCCACCGGCCCGACCCGACGCGTGTCGGGAATGCGGACATTGGTGAAAAACACCTCGTTGAAATGCGACGATCCCGAAACCTGCTTGATCGGCCTGATTTCGATGCCCGGCGTTTTCATGTCCAGAATGAAAAACGACAGCCCGGCATGCTTGGCCACATTGGCATCGGTCCGCGCCACCAGAATGCCGAAATCGCTGTAATGCGCGCCGGAGTTCCAGATCTTCTGCCCGTTCACCACCCAGTCGTCGCCGTCCCGCTCCGCGCGCGTGCGCAGCGCGGCCAGGTCCGAACCGCCGCCGGGTTCGGAGAACAACTGGCACCAGACTTCGTCGGCGCGCATCGCCGGCTTTACGAAACGCTCCCGCTGTTCCGGAGTGCCCCAGGTGCAGATCGTCGGCTGCGCCAGATTGATGCCGATACCAAACAACCCGGTCAGCACGTCGTACTGCGCTTCTTCCTGGTTATAGATGACGTTCTGAATCTGCGTGCCGCCCTGTCCGCCCCATTCGACGGGCCAATGGATGCCGACGAACCCGGCCGCGAACTTACGGCGCTGGAAATCCTTGGCCTTTTCCATCGCTCCCGGCGCATCCTGACCGCGCCGATATCCCTCCACCGCGCCCGGCTTGCGGCGTTCGGCATTGGCGGACAGGAACGCGCGGGCCTTGGCGCGGAACGCGGCTTCTTCCGGTGTATCTTCGAAATCCATGACTGCGTTCCTTTCCTATGCCGCTTCCAGGCTGGTGTTGCGGGTACGCAATTCATGCACCAGCCGCTTTTTCCATTCCCGCGCGCCGCCCAGGGCCAGGCCCAGGACCTTCGCGCGCCGATAGTAAAGATGGCAGTCCATCTGCCAGGTGAACCCCATCCCGCCGTGAGTCTGGATGTTCTCCTTGGTCACGAACCAACCGGCCTCGGTGGCGGCGATCCGCGCGACGCTGGCCGCGATCGGCAGTTCGGCGGCATCGGTATGCACCGCCCAGGCGCCGTAATAGGCATTGGAGCGCGCCATCTGCACCTGGATGTACATGTCGGCCAGCTTATGCTTGATCCCCTGGAAGCTGCCGATCGGCCGGCCGAAGGCAAAGCGTTCCTTGGCATAGGCGTTCCCCATGTCCAACGCGGCTTCCGCCCCGCCGACCTGCTCGAACGCCATCGGCACGGCGGCATAATCCAGCAGCGTGCGCACGCTGTCCGGCCGTTCCGCGCCCGGCAGAGCCTCACACGCCGCGCCGCTGAACACGATGCGCGCGTGCGAACGGGTGGGATCGATCGTCGTCACGGTCTCGCGCGCGACACCCGGTCCTTTCAGGTCCACAAGGTGCATCCAGGGCGCGCCGTTCACCACGACCACGGCAAAGTCGGCGATGTCCCCGTCCGGCACCGACAGCTTCGTGCCGGTCAGTTTGCCGCCGGTCACCTGCGCCGCCATCCGGGTCGCATCGACCGGCCCCGGGCGTTCCGCCATCGCGAACGTACCGATCAGGTCGCCCGACGCCAGTTTCGGCAGATAGGCCTGCTTCTGCGCTTCCGAGCCGAACAGCATGATCGCCTCCGTCGCCAGATACACCGACGACGAAAACGGTACCGGCGCCACCGCTCGGCCTAACTCCTCTGCCAGCACGCAGACCGCGAGCCGTCCCAGCCCGACGCCGCCGTACTCCTCCGGGATCGCCGCGCCGGTCCAGCCCATCTCCGCGATGGCTTTCCACAGTTCGGCCGCATACGGCTCGTCACCGTCCAGAATGCGTCGCGGCACCGATGTCGGACAGCGATCCGCCAGAAAGCGGCGGGCTTCCTCGCGCAATTGGTTCAGCTCGTCGGAAAAGTCGAAGTTCATGCGATCGTTCCCCCTCGTTCCTGGCCTTGCTTGCAGGAAGCCTATCGGGAGCCGAACCGGATGACCATATCGGCGGCTTTATCGTCCGGGCGGTCAGCCCGTCAGGAATCGGTCCATCGCCGCATTGAACAGCGCGGGTTGATGCAGATTGGCGGCATGCCCGGCATCCGGGATCACCGCCTTGCTCGCGCCCGGAATCTTCGCGGCCATGTAATCGGTCGCCGCCAGGAAATTCGTATCGTTCGCGCCGACCAGCACCAACGTCGGCACCCCGATGGTTTCCAACGAACGGATCGCCCCGTCGTTCTCTTGCGTCAGCATCCCGCGTGCCGCCCCGGCAAGGCCGAGCGCGGAACGATGTCGACTGGTGCGGACTTCGTCGCTGGTGCCGAGAGCGGCGAGACCGCGCGATTCCAACTCGTCGCCGCGAGAGCGCGCGCGCTGATTCCAGGCCTCCCGCGCCTCATTCTTTTTGAAACCCGGCCCCGTATCAAACAACATCAGTGCTCGGCATCGTTCCGGGTGCCGTAAATGGAACGCTAGCGTCATGTAACCGCCGAGGGACAGGCCGCCGATGACGGCATCCGTTTCGCCGCAGGCGTCCAGGATTGCCGCCATGTCGCCGACCGTCAGGGCTTCTGAATAGGCGGCGGGATCGGTGGGGTAGTCGCTTTCGCCGTGCCCGCGCATATCCCACACGATGATCTTGAAGCGATCCTTGAACGCCGCGATCTGCCCGTCCCACATCCGGCAGGTCGCGCTGTAGCCATGGCTCAGCAGTATCGCAGGGCCGCTGCCGTGCACTTCGTAATGGATGCCCACGCCGTTGCGATCGAGCCTTGCCATCGTTGCCTCCTGTTGGGCGACCTTTGGTGTGTACATTGTCCACGTCGCCATTCGCACATAAGGTGCCACGCACCGCGCAACCTTAAAACCCCAAAGGCAGGAAACAGCCCATGCAACATGGAACCTACGAACACATCGCCGTCTCCGAACAGGGCATGATCGCCATCATCGAAGTCCGTCGCGGCCCGAACAACTTCATCGATACCGACATGGTCGGAGAGATCGCGGACGCGCTGGCCGTTTACGATACGACGCCCGCCATTCGCGCGATCGTTCTGTGTTCCGAGGGCAAGCATTTTTGCGCCGGCGCCGATTTCGGCAGCCGCGGCCCGGACGGAGTCGCGCAGGAGCCGAAGCGTAAGCGCCACCTCTACAAGGAAGCGCAGCGCCTGTGGAAATCCGGCAAGCCGATCGTCGCCGCCGTGCAGGGCGCGGCCGTGGGCGCCGGCGTCGGCCTGGCCGTGTCCGCCGATTTCCGCGTGACCTGCCCCGAGGCGCGCTGGTCCACCAACTTCACCCGCATGAACTACCATCCGGGCTTCGGGCTGACCTGCACCCTGCCGCGTCTGATCGGGGAACAGAAAGCCGCACTCATGCTCTACACCGGCCGCCGCGTCACCGGGGAAGAAGCCCTGGCCATGGGTCTCGCCGATGAATGCGTCGCGCAGGACCAACTGCGCGCGCGCGCCATCGAACTGGCGACCGAAATCGCGCAATCCGGCCCGCTGGCCATCGTCGCCACCCGCGAAACCCTGCGGCGCGGCCTTGCCGAAGCCGTGGCGCGCGCGACGGAGCGGGAATACGAAGAGCAGGATTGGCTGCGTAAGACCGACGACTTCCGCGAAGGCACCAAGGCGATGGGCGAACGGCGTCTGCCGAACTTCCAGTCGCGCTAAGGTGTTTTTTCCCCGGCCATTAAGTCGGGGTTAATCTCTCAGGCGTAACACGGGGCTGCCCCTTGATGGAGCATGCCCCGTGTCGTCTTCCCTCTGGATTGCTGTCGCAACCGCGCCCGAACGTGTGTTCTGGGCTGTCCTGACCAAGGTTCACGCGCTGCGCGCCCGATCCCCCGTGGTCGGGGAATGTCTGCGTAAACTGGTGCTGCTTCTCTGGTGGACCGTCAGTTTCCAGTTGCACACGCATTGCCGCTTCTGGCTGCGGAACCGGATGCGGGCACGCCGCACCAACACCGCCCCGGCGGTCCCGATCCCGCTGCAAACCGTCGATCCCGCGACACTGCGGCTGCCGTCGTCCGATCGACCGCTGGTGTCGATCGTCATCCCGGTTCACGGCAAACTTGATTATACGCTGCGCTGTCTTGCCTCCATCGCCGCCTGCCCGTCCGTCGCGCCGTTTGAGGTGTTGGTGTTCGACGATGCCGGCCCGCCCGACGAACGGCGCGCGCTGTCGCGGGTTCAGGGGATCGATCTGCTGTGGAGTGAGGTCAATCTCGGCTTCATCGGTGCCTGCAATACGGCGGCGCGCACCGCGCGGGGTGCTTATCTGTTGTTCCTGAACAATGATACGCAGGTCATGCCGGGTTGGCTCGACGCCATGCTCGCGCTGTTCGACACCCACACCGATGCAGGTGCCGTCGGCGCCAGGCTGCTGTTTCCCGATGGGCGGCTGCAGGAAGCCGGCTGTATCATCTGGCGCGACGGCACCGGTTGGAACGTCGGACGCGACGACGATCCCGATCGCCCCGCCTATAATCATGTCCGCGAAGTCGATTACTGCTCCGGCGCCGCCTTGCTGACCCCGACGACGCTGTTTCGGCGGGTCGAAGGCTTCGACACCCGCTATGCGCCCGCTTATTTCGAGGACGCGGATTACTGCTTCAAGCTGCGTCGCAACGGCTGGAAGACTTATTATCAACCGAATGCCTGCGTGATCCATTTCGAAGGCGTCTCCCACGGGCAGGATCTGAGCATCGGCGTGAAAGCCTATCAGACCTCCAACCGAAGGGTTTTCGTGCAGGCATGGCACGCGACCCTGGCGGCGGATCACTATCGCAACGGCGAACAGGTGCAGCGCGCCCGCGACCGCGCGCGTCATCGCAAGATCGTGCTCGTGATCGACCACATGATCCCCAGACCCGACCGCGACGCGGGTTCGCGCACCATGGTCGCCTTCCTGCGCGCGCTGCTCGATGCCGGTCATGTCGTCAAGTTCTGGCCCCACAACATGCTGGGAACGCCGGGTTACACCAGGCGCCTGCAGGATTGGGGGATAGAGGTGTTCCACGGTCCCGGCCATCCGACATTGTCCGCCTGGCTGAAGGACAACGGCGCGGCGATCGATCACGTCCTGCTTTGCCGCCCGGACGTCGCGGAAGCCTGCCTGCCCGCCATCCGTCGCCACACCGGCGCGCGGGTCGCCTATTACGGCCACGATCTGCACTTTGCGCGGATGCGCGCGCAGGGCGAACTGAACCGCGACGAAACGATGCTGCGCGCGGCCGACCGCATGGAAGAACGCGAACGCGCGATCTGGCTGTCGGTCGACACGGTGCTCTACCCATCGGCGAGCGAGGCCTCTGTCGTCACCGAAATGGACCCTTCGGCCCGCGCGCATGCCGTGCAACCCTATGCGTTCGATACCTTTGCCCCACCGCGCGCGCCTTCGGCGGGGCGGGACATTCTGTTCGTCGCCGGCTTCGGTCATCCCCCGAACGAGGACGCCTTGCGCTGGTACCTGACGCACATCCATCCGCTGGTGCTGTCCCACGTCCCGGACACGCGTCTGCGCGTCATCGGCTCCGATCCAACCGCCTGGGTACGGGCACAGGCCGGCGCGTCCGTCATCGTCGACGGCGATGTGGACGACGCAACCCTCGCCGCCGCCTACGCCTCCGCCCGGGTATCCGTCGTGCCGTTGCGCGCCGGCGCGGGGGTGAAGATGAAGACGGTGGAAGCGTTGAAGGAAGGGCTTCCCGTCGTCGTCACGCCGGTGGGCGCGCAGGGATTGCCAGACCTGGATTGGATCGTGCCGGTGCGTCACGATCCCATCGGATTCGCCGCCGCGGTCTGTGTCCTGCTGCTCGACGATCCGGCCTGGCAGCATGCCAACACCGAACAACTCCGCTACGCGCGGGCGCATTTCGATCGGGCCGGATTAGGCCGATCGCTGCTGCGCGGGATGGGCCTTATTGTCGAGACCCCGGTCGATACGCCGGTCGCGCTGGCGGCGGAATAACCGGACGCCATTGCAGTTCGCCCCAGGTCGTGGCTCGATAGACCTACGCATCATATTGCGCGCAAAGCAGGGGAAACGAACGGGCATGACGACATCGACCGACGGGGATCGCAAGCCGTACCATCACCCGCGGGTTCGTCCCGACTGGCTGCTGCGTCAGCGCGAAGACATCATCGACCCCGATCAACCCATCATCGACCCGCACCATCATCTCTGGCACGCGCGCCCCGATCGGTATCTGCTGGAAGAACTCGTCGCCGACGTCCGCACCGGGCACAACGTCCTGTCCACGGTCTTCATCCAGTGCGGCTCCGCCTATCGCACCGACGGCCCGGAAGCGCTGCGCCCGGTCGGGGAGACCGAATTCGTCGCCGCCATCGCGGCGGAATCCGAAACCGGTGCCTATGGCGCGTTTCGCGCCTGTCCGGGCATCGTGTCCCACGCCGATTGCCTGTTGGCGGAAGGCATCGATGTGGTGCTGGAGGCGCATATCCAGGCCGGCGGCGGTCGCTTCAAGGGAATCCGTCATAACGGCACCCACGATCCGCACATCGCCCCGACCGCGCCGCCGGGCGCGCCGCCCGGATTATACCGCGACAGCGCTTTCCGCCGCGGCTTCGCGTGTCTGCACAAGTACGGCCTGACCTTTGAGGCATGGCTGTATCACCCGCAACTCGCCGATCTCTCCGCGTTGCTGCGCGACCATCAAGACCAGAAAGTCGTCCTCAACCACTTCGGCGGTCCGCTTGGCGTCGGTCCCTATGCCGCCCGTAAGCAGGAGGTATTCGAACACTGGCGCGCCTCGATCCGCGAACTCGCCAAAAACCCCAACCTGTTCATAAAATTGGGCGGTCTGGGCATGAATGTGAACGGGTTCGGCTATCACCATCAGGTGTTGCCGCCGTCATCGGGCGAGATGGCACAGGCCTGGCGTCCGTTCATGGAAACCGCCATCGAGGCGTTCGGCACGGATCGGTGTATGTTTGAAAGCAATTTCCCGGTGGATAAGGGCATGTGCTCCTATCCCACGCTTTGGAATGCGTTCAAGCGTATCGCGGCGGCCTGTTCGGCCGATGAAAAGGCGGATTTGTTCCACCGTACGGCCGAGCGGTTCTACACGCTGCCGCCGGTCGCTTAGTCGGAATGCCTTACGCCTGACCCGAAGTGTGTTGGGTCAGGTGGGGCGGCGGCCTTGCGCACCGGCGAGCTTCGGCAGCTCGACGTCGATTTCCAGCAACGACATCGTGTCGCCCCGATCCAGCTTGATCTGGACGGCGTCGCGGTCGACCTTCACATGCTTCGCGATCACCGCCAGGATTTCTTCCTGCAGGATTGCGATCAGATCCGATTTCCCGATGACATTGCGTTCGTGCGACAGCAGCACCTGCAATCGCTCGCGCGCGACCGGCGCGGATGTGCGCCGGCGAAACAGGTCGAAAAGGCTCATGCGACCCTCCTCCCGAACAAGCGGCTGATGAAGCCCTTGCGCTCCATCGGCACGACCACATCGACCATTTCGCCCTTCAGGCGCTTGACCGCGTCGAAATAGGCGCGGGACGGCGCGCTGGTCGGATTGTTCAGCGTGACCGGGGATCCGATGTTGGACGCGCGCAGCACTTCCTCGCTTTCCGGGATGATGCCCAGCAGCGGGATGGAGAGGATTTCCAGGATATCCTCGGTCTTCAGCATCTCATTGCGCGCCGCGCGCCCCGCGTCATAGCGGGTCAGCAGCAGATGCTTTTCCATCCGCTCCCCTTTTTCCGCCTTCAGCGTCTTGGAATCCAACATGCCGATGATGCGGTCGGAGTCGCGAACCGACGACACTTCGGGGTTGGTCACCACGATCGCGACGTCGGCATGGCGCATGGCCAGAAGCGCGCCGCGTTCGATCCCGGCCGGGCTGTCGCAGATCACCCAGTCAAACTTTTCCTTCAGCTCGGCGATCACGCGTTCGACGCCGGCTTCGGTCAGAGCATCCTTGTCGCGAGTTTGCGACGCGGGCAGCAGCGACAGTGTCTCGATGCGCTTGTCGCGGATCAGCGCCTGATTCAGCTTGGCATCGCCTTGCACGACGTTGATCAGATCGAACACGACCCGACGTTCCGCGCCCATGACAAGGTCGAGGTTCCGCAATCCGACATCGAAATCGACGACGACGACGTTTTCGCCACCCTGTGCCAGCGCGGCGCCGAGCGCGGCTGTAGACGTCGTCTTGCCGACGCCGCCCTTGCCGGATGTCACTACCAGGACTTTGGCCATCTGTGTCCTCCCTTTCGGTTTCAGTCCAGAGCGGTGAACTTCATCTGTTCGCCATCCAGCCAGGCCTGCACGGCCTGACCAATCAGGTTCGACGGCATATCGTCGGCGGTCTGGTACACCCCATCGATGGCGACCAGCTCGGCTTGCAGTTTGCGGCAGAAGACGCGGGCTTTTGCATTGCCCAACAGACCGGCGATCGCGCGTCCGCGCAGGGCGCCGTAGATATGGACGGACCCGCCCGCGATGACTTCGGCGCCCGAAGCGACGGAGCCCAGGATGGTCACGTCGCCGCGTTCGAAAATGATCGACTGGCCGGACCGGATCGGATGATCGATGACCAGCGCCGCCGGTTCGGCGGAGGCCGCTTCCGCGGCGGGTGGTTCAACCGCGGGCTGCGCGACCGGTTGCGCCGGGGCAGGGGCCGCGGACGGCACCTCGATCGGCTTGCCGGGTTTGCCCGCGCCGGGCAGCGGCCGGCCCCAGGCCTCCACACCTTCCCACGACGGGTGCGCGCCTTCGGTACCGATAATCCGGATGCCGCGTTGTTCCAGCATGCCCAGGAATTCACCGACGCCTTGTTGTTCGCGCGACAGCGACCCGAGGTCGACAACGACGGGGCGCGCGTCGAAAAAAGTCGGCGAGCGATAGATTTGCGCATCGAGCGCGACCAACCAATCGGCGAGCGGAGGCTCCGGCGAAAGCACCAGCGCCATGATGGATCGCCCCCGAAGGCGGATGAACGGGCGTGTTTCTGCGGTTGTCACCGTTTCGAGGTATCGCCTTGAACTTCGGGGGTCAACGAGAATCGGCCCATTCTACACAAAATACTGTGGATAACCACCAAGTTGGACCGCTAGGTATAGATCGCGACCGCCGATGGCCGAGCTGTCTCGCCGGTCGAAATCGGGATCGGAAACAGCGGCGGCGCAAATCGCGCTGGCGGTTGCCGCTGACCGCTTGGTATGACCCCGCGCGAGATTGGCCGCCCGGCGGTCGATCAACCAGGAGACCCCTATGTCCGACGCGGCAGCCGCCGAATTCGCCTATCGCAGTTTGGAAGAAGGCCTGGCCGCCGCACAGCAAGCCCGCGCGGCCGGCAGGCTCGACGCGGCGCTCGCCATCTATGCCACCCTGCGAACAGCGTTTGCCGATCGCACGCACCCCCACCAACACGCCGCCGCGCTGCTTCTGGATGCCGCCCGATATGATGAGGCCGATGCGCTGCTGAACGCGGCCATGGCGCTTTTCCCGACGGAGGTCGCGCTGTTCATCGACTCCGCGTGGCTGGCCCACCGCCGCCGCGATGTGGACGAAGCGGTGCGACGCTGGGATCGGGTACGCGAACAGTTTCCGGATCATCCCGTCGGCTATACCGGCGCGGTCGTCACGCTGCGCGACGCGGGCAGGCTGGACGCGGCGGAAGCGCTGCTCGCCCAAGCCTGCGCGCGCTTCCCCGACGATCCCGCCCCCGTCATCGAACTGGCCTGGATGGCCATGGTCCGGCGCGACTGGCCGCTGGCCATACAGCGCTGGGAGACGGTGCGCGCGCGCTTTGCCGACCATTCGCCGGGTTACACCGGCGGCGCCCTGGCCCAGCGGGAAGCCGGACACCTTGCGGAGGCCGACGCCCTGCTGCGCGACGCGATCGGGCGCTTTCCAAATCAGCCGCAGCCGCTGATCGATCACGCCCAACTGGCCGCGATCCAACGGCAATTCCCACAGGCCGTGGAACGCTGGGATGCGGTGCTGGCACGCTTTCCAACCCAGTTGGAAGCCTACACCGGCAAGGCATCCGCCTTGCGCGAAATGCGCCGCTTCGACGACACGGAAGCGGTGCTGACCGCGGCGCTGGCGCTTTTTCCAGGTCAGCCCAGCGTGGTGATCGAGCACGCCTGGATCACGCATTTCCGCCGCGACTGGGGCGCGGCCGTCGAGCGGTGGGACAATGTGCGGGCGCTTTTTCCGGACATGTCGGTTGGCTACACCGGGGGCGCGATCGCGCTGCGCGAAGCCGGCCGAGCAGCGGAAGCCGAAGCGCTGCTGCTGGATGCCGAACGCCGGTTTCCCCAGGCCATCGATCCCCCCCGCGAACGCGCCGCCCTGGCGCAGGCGCGCCAGGATTGGGAAGAAGCATCGCGCCGTTGGGCCGTCGTGCGGGAACGCTTCCCGGCGGAACCGGCGGGCTATCTCGGCGGTGCCGTCTGCCTGCGTGAGATGGCGCGAGTCGACGAGGCCGGCGCCCTGCTGCAAGAAGCCGTGCAACGTTTTCCCGACCAGGCCGGCCCCGCCCTTGAACTGGCCTGGCTCAATAACCGTCGCCGGGACTTCGACGCGGCAATCCCGGTCTGGGATCGCATCCGGCGGGATTTCCCCAATCAGGTGATGGGCTTCACCGGCGGTGCCCAGGCCCTGCGCGACAGCGGACGCAAGGCGGAGGCAAAGGCGCTGCTGGAAACCGCGCAGGCGCGCTTCCCCACCGCCGCCGAACCGACGATCGAACTGGGCTGGCTCGCCTTGACGGATCGCCAATTCCTGGAAGCCGAACAACTCTTCGCGCAGGTCTGCGCCAACTTCATCGACCAACCCGTCGGTCCGCTCGGCCTGGGCCGCGCGCAAACCGGTCTCGGGCGCTTCGACGAAGCGGAGTCGGCCCTGCGTTCCGCGCAACAGCGCTTCCCCTGGTTCGAGCTTTATGCTTCCGACCTGAACGCCATGGCGGACCGACGTCGGGAATGGGCGGAACGCCAGGCCGCCGATCCCGCGCCGTCCGCCCAACCGGCCGCCGATCCAACCACGGCCGAACGCCTGCCCGCGATGCCCGCGGCCGATCCGGCGCGGGTCGATCCCAAGCTGCGCGATTTCGTCATGCGCTTCGAAAGTCTCGGCGGCAGCGGCGCGGGGTGGGAGTTCGGGATGGTGCAGCGCGCCTGCGGCGCCGAACCCATGGGCCTGCTGCGCTGGGCCGATATGCCCTTCGAAATGCTGGTGGGCGCGTTGGAACAGCGCTTCGTCGACGTCGGCCATCCCGATATGACGGAATTGTTCGTCACGCCGGACGCGAACGGCGTGGCGGAATACTGCTCTCGCGATCTGCGCGGCATGATGGCGATGCGCACCTTCGTCGCGCAAGCCAGCGTGACGCAGACCGAGATGTTTGAGGCGATGTGCCGCCGCCTCCAATACCACGCCAGCAAACTGATCCAGGACCTGACGCAGGGCGGTCGGATTTTTGTCTATCGATTGACCGATCGCAATCTGACGCGCGACGAACTCGCGCGCCTGCACGCCGCGATGCGCGCCTTTGGCGAGAATACGCTGCTGTTCGTCCGCCTGGCCGACGATGCCCATCCCGACGGCATGGTCGAAACCGTCGCCCCGGGGCTGATGATCGGTTACATGGACCGCTTCATCGCATCCCGATGGAACGACATCGGCGAACTGCCGATGGAATCCTGGCTGTCGGTTCTCGGCAATGCCGACGCCCAGCGCAGCGGCCCGGAAATCGCGGCCCTGCCGACCCCTGCCGTCGTCGCCAAACCGGCGGAACTCAAGGTCGTGCTGTGCGGCTATCATAACGCGCATCTGATCGGGATGATCCTGACGCGCCTGCCGCCGCTGAAGGGACGCATCAGCTATCTTCGCATCGATCCGGGGCCGGACATCGATACGATCGTCGCTCGCCTGCCGCCCCGCCATTTGGAAACCGCCGACGTTTATTTCGAGGAGTCGATGGTCGGCAACGCCGACACGCGACGCCGCCTGCGCGAATCCCTTCCGGGACGCTGCGACTTCCGCTCGTTCCCAACGCCGCACATGACCGCCCAATGGCCGTTCCTGGGCCGCGACGATCGGTTGGTTCCCGACCCGCCCGTCTATAACGGCGGCCGCTATGCCAACACCGACCGCATCGCCGCCCGCCTTGCGGGCATCGAGATGACCGACGATGCGTTGTTCGATGCCTATATGGAAATGACGGAAGCCGACCCGGTGGACATGGATGCCCAGTTCGCCGCCGACATGCGTCGCTGGCAGGCCGAAGACGAGCGTCACGACGTGAAGCTGTCCGCCTTTATCGAGCGGGAGTTCCGCGCCCAGCGCCTGTTCACGACACCGAACGAACGCGGTACCGGCATCGTGCGCGAGGTCGCCGACCAATTGCTGCAAGCCCCGTTGCTGCGCGACATCGTCGATCCCACCGTCATGCGCGCGGCGTTGGATCGCCTGACCCACGGCTGGCTCGCCTCGCGCCAGGAATTGCCGGTGCATCCCCGCGCGGCCCGCCACTTCGGCCTCTCCTGGTGGGACCCCGACATGCGCTACCGTATGCTCGGCACCCATTTCACGTTCCGTGAATACATCGTCCGCTATATCCGCTGGAGCCCGTGGCTGGCATGAGCGACCTCGCAAAACACTCGATCCTGATCTACGGCAACTGTCAGGCAGAGGCGATCGCGCATATCGCGCGCTTCATCCCCAGCCTGCGCGATAAGGTCCGCTTCAAGATCATCCCGCTGCATATCGTCACCGCGCGGGACTGGGAGACACGCTATACCGCCGAATGGTTCGACGACGTGCGCGTCCTCTGGAACCAGATCGAAAGCGGAGAGCCCACCGCCCATCGTCAGGTGCTGGAAAGCCGCATCGCCGGCGATTGTCAGATCGTTCGCTTCCCGCCCTACAGCATGCTCTGCCTCTGGCCGTTTTCGGGCAGCGATCCGCGGATCGCGGTGGATGTCGGGTATCGCTACCCCTGGGCTGATTCGATCGCTGCCTCGCTGGCCGACGAAGACCTGCCCGACGATGCGCTGTTCGATAAATATATGGAGATCAGTTCGGCGCGGATGCCCGATCTGGAACGGCGTCTGCGCATGGACGTGGCGCGCTGGCGGGTGACCGACGGCCTGGCCGACATCCAGGTGGCCGATTGGGTGTTGGAGAACTTCCGCCGGCGCGAATTATTCTACACCGCCGGCCATCTGACGGCGCTCCCGCTGGGCCGGATGCTGAAGCAGTTGCTGGAACGCACGGGCCTGCTGAGCGCGGCGGAAATCTTCCGCGCCACGGTCGAACTGGATTTCCTGCTGAGCCACAACAAGGGCCAGGACCTCGAAATCGCGCCGTTGCATCCGCTGGTCGCCGAACGCCTGGGCATCGCTTACTACGATCCGGACGCGCGCTATCGCTGGCACGGCCATGAGTGGACCTATCGCGAATACATCCTGAAATACATCCGCTGGGAACCGTTTTTGGAGTAAGCAGTCGGACCATGACCGATCTTCACTGGCTTCCGACGGTTTCAGATTGGCGCCAACGTCAGCGCGCGCTGACGACCGCGATGCCGGACCCTTGGGCGGAGGCGGTGTCCCTCGCCAACGCGCGGATCGGCTTCGTGCTGGTCAACGCGCTCGACGAAACACTGCGCCGCGTGTTCCCGACGCCGCCCCAGGGGCTGCAAACCAAACCGATCCGCCTCGCCGTGCTGGGTTCGTCCACCCTGACGCATTTGTTGCCGGCCATAAGGGTCGCGGGGGTTCGGCGCGGTCTGTGGATCGACGCCTACGAAAACGATTTCGGCCAGTACATGCAGGAACTCGCCGATCCCGCGTCCGGTCTGCACGGCTTTGCCCCCACGGCGATCCTGTTCGCCTTCGATGCCTGGCACGTGTCCGCCGGCGTTACCGCCGGGATGGACGCGGCGGCGGCGGCGGACGCCTTGCAGGCGATCGTGGCGCGCATTCGCGACAACTGGCGTCAGGCGCGCGCGTCGTTTCGTTGCCCGATCGCGCAGCAGGCCATAATGCCGCTGCATGCGCCCCTGCTGGGGAATAACGAGCATCGCCTGCCCGGATCGCGCGCCGCCTTCGTCGCCCGACTGAACGCGGCGCTGCGCGAAGCCGCCGAGACCGACGGCGTCGACATGATCGCGGTTGACGATCGCGCCGTGCGCGACGGGATCGGTAAATGGCACGATCCCGGTCTTTGGCATCGCTCCAAGCAGGAAGTCGCGCCCACCGCCGCGCCGATGTACGGCGATCTGGTCGGGCGCTGGCTCGCGGCGTTGCAAGGGCGATCCTTCAAGTGCCTCGTGCTGGATCTCGATAATACGCTCTGGGGCGGCGTGATCGGCGACGACGGGCTGGAGGGCATCGCCCTCGGCCAGGGCAGCGCGTTGGGGGAGGCTTTCGTAGCCTTTCAGGATTACGCCCGCGAATTGTCGCGCCGCGGCGTCATCCTGGCGGTTTGCTCCAAGAACGACGAAGCCAATGCGCTGGAACCGTTTGAAAAACATCCCGATATGGTGCTGCGGCGCGGCGATATCGCCTGCTTCGTCGCCAATTGGTCGAACAAGGCGGACAATATTCGCGCGATCGCGCGGGAACTGAACATCGGCCTCGATTCGCTGGTCTTCGTCGATGACAATCCGTTCGAACGCGATCTCGTGCGCCAGGAATTGCCGATGGTCGCGGTGCCCGACGTGTCCGACGACCCCGTCGGCTACGCCGCGGCTTTGGCCGATGCCGGTTATTTTGAAGGCCTGGCGGTGACCGACGAAGATCGCGCCCGCACCGGCCAATACCAGGGCAACAAGGCCCGCGAAGCCCTGAAGGAAGCCGTCACCGATTTGCCGTCGTACCTGCGCGGTCTGGAGATGCGGTTGATTGCCCGGCGCTTCGATCGCGTCGGTCTGCAGCGCATCGTGCAATTGATCAACAAATCCAACCAGTTCAACCTGACGACACGCCGCTATACCGACGAAGATGTGTTGGCCGTGCTCGACGATCCCCGCGCCTTCGGCCTGCAACTGCGGTTATTGGATCGCTTCGGCGATAACGGCGTGATCGCCATCGTCATCGGCCGCCTGCGCGAGGCGGGCGATCTGTACATCGACACCTGGCTCATGAGCTGCCGCGTGCTGGGGCGGCAGGTCGAGCCGACCACGCTGAACCTGATCGCCAGCGAAGCCGCCAAACTCGGTGCGACCCGGCTGATCGGCGAATACATTCCGACCAAGAAGAACGCGATGGTGCGCGATCACTACCCCCGTCTCGGGTTCGCACCTCATAACGAGGTCTATTGCCTCGACCTGCGCGACTTCACCCCGGCGGAGACTTTCATTGACGTTGTCGAGGAGTGACGCCATGGCAAGCGAAGCCGAAATCTATACGGCGTTGACCGAGATGTTTCGCGACATCTTTCAGCGCGACGACATGGAACTGACCCCGACGCTGAATGCGCGCGACGTGCAGGGCTGGGACTCGTTCAAGCAGATCGAGATCGTCATGGCGAGCGAGGAACGCTGGGGCATCAAGTTCAGAACCCGCGAACTCGACTCCCTGCAAAGCGTCGGCGATCTCGTGGCCATGATCGGCCGCAAGACAGCATAGGCACCGGCGACGGCGTGACGACCCCGACCGGCGGCGATACACTCGCGGCGAACGGGCGCTTGCCCGCCGGGAGTACGCCATGGCTGGAACGAATGCTTATCTCGATGGTCTGGATCGGAATCAGGCCAATCACGCGCCGCTGACGCCGCTGACCTTCATCGAACGCGCCGCCTACGTCTATCCCGACAAGCCGGCGGTCGTGCATGGCGCGCAACGCTTCACCTGGCGGGAGACCTACGCCCGCTGCCGTCGTCTGGCCTCCGCGCTCAGCCGGCGCGGGATCGGCAAGAACGATACCGTCGCGGTCATGCTGCCCAATACCCCGCCGATGTACGAGGCGCATTTCGGCGTGCCGATGTGCGGCGCGGTGCTGAACTCCCTGAACACCCGCCTGGACCCGGAGACGGTGGCCTTCATGCTGACGCATGGCGGCGCGAAGGTGCTGATCACGGATCGGGAATTCTCGCCGATCGTCGAACAGGCCCTGTCGACGATGGAAACCCGCCCGATCGTGATCGATGTCGACGACCCGGCCTGCCAGGATGGCAAGCTCCTGGGAGAAACCGACTACGAAGCCTTCCTGTCGACCGGCGATCCCGAATACGCCTGGGCCAACCCGGCGGATGAATGGGATGCGATCTCGCTCAGCTACACCTCCGGCACTACGGGCGACCCAAAGGGCGTCGTCTATCACCATCGCGGCGCGCATCTGAACGCGATCAGCAACATCCTGAACTGGGGCATGCCGCACCACGCGGTCTATCTCTGGACGCTGCCGATGTTCCATTGCAACGGCTGGTGCTTCCCCTGGACCGTCGCCGAACGCGCCGGCGTGAACGTCTGCCTGCGCCGGGTGGAGGCCAAGGCGATCCTGGACGCCATGCGCGCCCACGGCGTGACCCATATGTGCGGCGCGCCCATCGTCTATTCCCTGTTGATCAACGCACCGGAAGACCTGCGCGCCGGTCTGCCCCGTCGCATCGCCGGTCAGGTCGCCGGCGCCGCGCCCCCCGCCACGATCATCGAAGGGGCGGAGCAGATGGGCATCGAACTGACCCATGTCTACGGCCTGACCGAAGTCTACGGTCCGGCATCGGTGTGCTCGAAGCATGAGGAATGGGCGGATTTGCCGATCGACCGGCGCGCCGAACGCAATGGCCGTCAGGGCGTGCGCACGCCCCTGCAAGAGGCGCTCGCCGTGCTCGATCCCGAAACGATGCAGCCGGTGCCCTGGGACGGGGAAACGATGGGCGAGATCATGTTCCGCGGCAACATCGTCATGAAGGGCTACCTGAAAAACCAGGCCGCCACCGACAAGGCCTTTGGCGGCGGTTGGTTTCACACCGGCGACCTCGCGGTCATGTACCCCGACGGCTACGCCAAAATCCGCGATCGATCCAAGGACATCATCATCTCCGGCGGCGAGAATATTTCCTCGATCGAGGTGGAGGAAGCGCTCTATCGCCACCCGTCGGTCATGGCCGCCGCCGTCGTCGCGCAACCCGATCCGAAATGGGGCGAAACCCCCTGCGCCTTCGTCGAACTGAAGCCCGGCGTCACCGTCACGGCCGAGGAACTGCGTCTGTTCTGCCGCCAGCACATGGCGGGCTTCAAGGTGCCGAAGACCTTCGTGTTCCAGGACCTGCCCAAGACCTCCACCGGAAAGATCCAGAAGTTCGCCCTGCGGGAGATCGCCAAATCCGCCAGCGCGATTGAATAGACACGGACACTCCCATCCGGCGAAAGCGGCGCGGACATTCCCATCCGGAATTTTAGAGCGTAGCGTCCAGGACCGAGGCGCGCCGCGGCGACCCGAGGAGCGTCCGCAGTCTGGATGGGAGAGAAACAATGGCCGAAATCAACGGCGCGACCATCATCGCGCGAAGCCTGAAACAACAAGGCGTGGAATTCATGTTCGGCGTGGTCGGCTTCCCCGTGGGACCGATCGCGGAGGCCGCTCAGGCCGAAGGCATCAAGTATTTTGGTATGCGGAACGAGCAATCCGCGTCCTATGCCGCCCAGGCCGTCGGCTACCTGACGGGCCGTCCGGGCGCGTGCCTGGTCGTGTCCGGCCCCGGCGTTGTGCACGGTCTCGCGGGGCTGGCGAACGCGCAGCAGAATTGCTGGCCGATGATCCTGATCGGCGGCGCCTCCGCCGTGCATCAGAATGGCATGGGCGCGTTCCAGGAAGAACGCCAGGTGCAGATCGCCTCGCCGTTTTGCAAGTTCGCCCATGCGGTCGAACACACCCACCGCATTCCGTTCTATGTCGAGATGGCCGTGCGCTATTCGATCTACGGTCGTCCCGGCGCCTGCTATCTCGACATGCCCGACGACATCATTCTGGGCAAGGTCGACGAAAGCGCCGTCCATTGGGCACCGACCGTCGCCGAACCGCCCCGCATGATTGCGCCGGAGACGGAAATCGAGAAAGCGCTGAACACGCTGGAATCCGCCGAACGCCCGCTGATCATCGTCGGCAAGGGCATGGCGTGGTCGCGCGCCGAGGACGAGGTGCGCGCCTTCGTCGAACGCACCGGCGTGCCGTTCCTGGCCTCGCCGATGGGCAAGGGCGTGATGGACGACAATCATCCGCTGTCGGTCGGCGCCGCGCGCAGCCATGCGTTGCAGGAAGCCGACGTGATCTATCTGTTGGGCGCGCGCCTGAACTGGATCATGCATTTCGGCCGCCCGCCGCGCTTCAACAAGAACGTGCGCATCGTGCAACTGGACATTGCGCCGGAAGCGATCAGCCAGAACGTGCCGGCCGAGGTGGCCCTGGTCGGCGACGGCAAGGCGATCGTCGGGCAGTTGAACAAGGCGCTGGAAAGCCGCCAGTGGTTCTATCCGAAGGACACGCCCTGGCACGCCGCCATCGCCGCCAAATCGGCGGCCAACGCCAAGCAGATTCAGCCGCAGATCGACGATAACTCCAACCCGATGAACTACTACCGCGCGTTCAAGGACATCGCGGCATGGCTGCCCGATAACGCCGTCATCATCGGCGAGGGCGCGAACACGATGGATATCGGCCGCACCCAGATGCCCAACAAGAACGCGCGTTTGCGGTTGGATGCCGGCAGCTACGGCACGATGGGCATCGGCATGGGCTTCGTCATCGCCGCCGCCGTGGTACATCCGGATCGTCCGATCGTGTCGGTCTCCGGCGACGCGGCCATCGGCTTCTCGGGCATGGAGATCGAAACCGCCTGCCGCTACGGCATGCCGGTGAAGATCGTCGTGCTGAACAACGGCGGCATCGGCAGCGGGATCGACGCCTTGCCGGACGACCGCAACACAATCCCGCCGCGCGTCATGTCCATCGGCTCGGGCTACGAAAAGCTGATGGAGGCCTTCGGCGGCAAGGGTTGGTATGTCGAGGACCCCGCCGATCTGCGTCAGGCCCTGGATGAGATGATGGCCCATCCCGGCCCGGGATTGGTCAATGTCCGACTGGCCCCGACCGCCGGGCGCAAGCCGCAGCAATTCGGCTGGCACACGTCGTAAACCAAGGCAGGCAGGACCGCCCCCGGCGCGTCGGGGGCGGTCTTGCGCCGTTTACGCGTTACATGCGCTGGTCCCTGTCGTCCGGGGATGGTAAAGCGACCGCCCTGTCTCATCCGCTCTTGTTTCGCCGCTCCTGACCGTAAGGATGCTCATGTTCGCTGAATTCGCCTCGCCGACGTTCTGGCTCGCGTTGGTTGAGATCATCGGGATCAATGTGCTGCTGTCCGGCGATAACGCCGTCGTGATCGCGCTGGCCTGCCGATCCTTGCCCGACCATCAGCGCAACAAGGCCGTCATGGGCGGCAGCGCCGCGGCCGTCGGCTTGCGCGTCGTGTTCTGCCTGATCATCGTCTGGCTGTTGAGCATCCCCTATCTGAAGCTGATCGGCGGCCTGTTGCTGCTGTGGATCGGCATCAAGCTGATGCTGCCGGAGGGCGAACCCGACGAAAACGGCGTCGCGGCGAAGTCCAACCTGTGGGGCGCGATTCAGACCGTGGCGATCGCCGATATGGTGATGTCGCTGGATAACGTCGTCGCCATCGCCGCCGCCGCCAAGGGCAGCACCACCCTGATCGTCATCGGTCTGATCATCAGCGTGCCCTTGATCATCTTCGGCAGTCAGCTGGTTCTGCGTCTGCTCGAACGTTTCCCAATTCTGGTTGTCGCCGGCGGTGGCCTGCTGGGCTGGATCGCGGGTGAGATCATCAGCTCCGACGAAAAGGTGCAGGGCTGGCTTTCCATGGATCACCATCTGCTGGAACAGATCGCCAAGCCCGCATTGACCGTATTCGTCGTCGCGGTCGGCATGCTGCTGGCGCGACGGAAATCCGCCGCCGCGAGCCACGGGTAGACGGCCGCATGGACGACAGCGGAAGCAGCTTCGACTACATCGTCACCGGCGCGGGATCCGCCGGTGCGGTGGTGGCGTCCCGCCTCTCCGAATCCGGGCGCTTCCGTGTCCTGCTCCTCGAAGCCGGCCCGCCCGACACCAACCCCTGGATCCACATACCGCTCGGCTTTGCGAAAACCTTCGTCGACCCGAAGGTGAACTGGAAGTTTGAGAGCGCGCCCCAGGCCAGGCTGGACAACCGCCAGCTCTACCTGCCGCGCGGCAAGACCTTGGGCGGCACCAGCTCCATCAACGGCATGGTCTATATTCGCGGCAACCACGCGGACTACGACGAGTGGCGCCAGCGCGGGTGCGAGGGATGGGACTGGGACTCCGTCCTGCCGTTCTTCAAGAAGGCCGAGAACCAGGAACGCGGTGCCGACGCCTTTCACGGCACCGGCGGCCCGCTGCGCGTGTCCGACCAGCCGTCGCGCTTCGAACTGGCCGACGCCGTGCTGTCGGCCGCCGAACAGGCGGGGATCCCGCGCAACCCCGATTTCAACGGCGCCAATCAGGAAGGCTGCGGCTACTACCAGACCACCACCGGCGACCGCCGGCGCTGGAGCACCGCGAAGGCCTATCTGCAACCGGCGAAGGGGCGCGCCAATCTGGTCATTCAGACCGGCGCGCACGCGACGCGGGTCTTGATCGAGAATAATCGCGCCGTCGGCGTCGAATACCGGCTCGCCGACGGAGTGCGACAGGCCCGCGCCCGGGCGGAGGTCATCGTCTCCGGCGGTGCCTACGGTTCCCCGCAATTGCTGCAACTGTCGGGCCTGGGACCGGCCGAACACCTGCGCGACATGGGCATCGACGTGGTGCGCGACATGCCGGCGGTCGGGTCGAACCTGCACGACCATTTCAACACCTATCTCAGCTGGCGCTGTTCCCGCCCGATCACCATGAACGATCTGGAGAACAGCCTGTTCCGCAAGGCCGTCGCGGGCGTGCGCTATGCGCTGTTCCGCTCCGGCCCGATGGCGAGCAACGGCATCCACGCCGGGCTGTTCACCCGCACCGACCCGCGGCTGGAACGCCCCGACCTGCAAATCAACCTGCTGGAATGGAGCACGGTGGAGCGCACCAAGGATCGCGTCATCCCCCATCCGTTCCCCGGCTTCACCCTGGCGCCCGTACATCTCCGCCCCGACGGTCGCGGCACGGTCCGCCTCGGCAGTCGCGATCCGCTGGCCCCGCCTGTCGTCAATTTCGACTTCCTGCGCACGGACTACGATCTGCGCGCCGTCACCACCGGCATTCGACTGGCGCGCAAGATCGTCGAGCAACCGGCTTTGCGTCCTTATGTTATGGAGGAGTTGCAGCCTGGTCCCCAGGCCGTGACGGATGACGACATCGCGGCGTTCGTGCGTCAGACCGGCATATCGAACCATCATCCCAGCAGTTCCTGCGCGATGGGTCACGGCAGCAACACCGTGGTCGATCCGCGCCTGCGGGTGCACGGCATCGACGCGCTGCGCGTCGCCGATGCCTCGATCATGCCGACGGTGGTGGCCGGCAATACCAATGCCCCGTCGATCATGATCGGCGAAAAAGCGGCGGCCATGATCCTGGAGGATGCGGTATAAAGCCGAGCAGGCATTACCGAGGGAGCGAAGGCATGGCCGAACTCATCAGAAAAACTGCGACGATGTCGGTCGTTCTGGCGGTCGGCGTGCTTTTGTCGTCGGGACCGGTTTGGTCCGCCGATCCCCCGGCTGCGAAAGCGCCCGCTCCTCTGCCGGCGGGGGCGACCGCGACTCCGTCCCCGGCCTCAGTAACCGATTTCAGCAAGCCGCAATTCGACACGCGGATGACCCTGTACGATGTCGGCGGACAGTTGGACAAAAGCGCCGGCACGGTGGTGGCGGAGGTCGACGGCCGCGCGATTACGCTCGGCGATGTCGGAGAGGAAATCCGCAGCCTGCCGCCGAGCCTGAACGGGGTAGCGTTTGAGGCGCTGTACCCGGCGATTTTGGAGCGTTTGGTGCGCCAGCAGGCGCTGGTCATCCGCGCGCAAAGCCTGGCCCTTGACGAGGACCCGACGATCCGCCGCCGCCTGAAGGCCGCCGTCGACAAGACGCTCGAAAACGCCGCCCTGCTGCACGATACCGAGGCGATGATCACCGAAAAGATGGTGCTCGATCGCTATAACCGCGACATCGCCGGGAAGCCGGGGCCGGAGGAGGTGCGGGCGCGGATCATCGTGACGCCGACGGAGACCGAGGCGCGCGCGACGATCGCGGAATTGCTGGCGGGGGCCGACTTCGCGACCCTGGCGCGGGCCAGAAGCAAGGACTCGACCGCGCGGGTCGGCGGCGATCTCGGCTATGTCCGCTGGAACATGCTGTCGCCGGATATCAGCTCCGTGCTGTTCACGCTGAACGCGGGGCAGGTCGGGCCGAATCCGATCCAGGGGCCGTTGGGGTGGTTCATTCTGAAATCCGAGGAACGCCGCCCGTCGCGGACTCCGACCTTGAGCGAGTCCCGGGAGACCCTGCGTCAGGCTTTGGCGCGGGAAGGGGTCGCGGAGGTGACGAAGCAGGCCCTGGCGAGCGTTTTCGTGCGTACCTATAGTATAACGGGCAAGGAGGCCGACGAGGGTTCGTTGCGCCCGAACGAGGAAAAGACCGGCGACAAGGCGAAATAAATGATATATGAGACGAAATTACAAAAATAACACAAATTAAGGGTCGATTTGTCTCGTGTGGCGCTAAACTTCGTTTGATTTAGCAAAAATTAGAGGTTATTGTTTACCCACATTCGAAGCCGTGATACCGATTGAATGAGCAATGGGCGTTCATGCCCAGGATGGGTTCCGTCGCGCTTCACGGAGAAGAAACTGGCGTGATTCAAAGGTCCGATCAATGAAGCTGGCACCGTATCTGCTGGGTAGCCTTCTCGCGATCGTCCTCGCATTTGGGGGCGCGCGCGATGCCTCCGCGCAAATCCAGATCGTCCGCAACGGCGCGGCCGCGCTGACCGTCAACGGCCTTCAATTCCAGATCGGCAACTGCGGCATCAACAACGGCGGAACGGCGCATAACTGCGCCGCGGCCGATAATCTTTGGCTGGCGCTGGAACCCGGTATCGGCGCGGGCGTCCGCATTTATCGCGACGACGGCATCGCCGGCTCCGATCCGCTGTTCACCGCGACCGGTGGCGCGAGCGGCGTCTACGATCTGACCCTGACCCTGAAAATCACCGTCCTGAACGCCGCGGAAACCGTCACTGCCGCGGCGCTTGGCCTGAACGGTTCCGTCACCGGCGGCGTCGCCGGCGACAACGTCTATGTCACCGCGTCGGAAACGTCCCTGGCCTGGGTCGGGACGATGCAGACCAACCTGAATACACCGACCGCGACGGCGACGTTCTCCGCCGCCCAGGTCTGCTGCGCAACCTTCAACGTCACGAAGGACATCGGCCTCAGCCAGAACCTCGCGACCGTCGGTGCCGCGCTGACCCTGAACTATGTGACGCAGCGCTTCACCCCCGCGCCGGAGCCTGCCTCCATCGGCGCCTTCGTCGTCGGTCTGCTCGGCCTGCGCGCCGCGCGTAACCGCCGTAAGGCCGCCAAGGCCGCCTGAAGGCCTCATCCGGTCAGTCGACATACCGGCGTCATCGTCCCAAAATTGAGCATCACCTGATCGCAAACCGCCCATGCCCGACGGCAAAGGGCGGTTTGTCTCATTTTGTGGCTTTGCCGACAGCGCCCCGACCGATGCGGCCGAGCGGAATCGATCGGTTGCGCTTCGGGTTGTATCTGTCGATTCGATGGAATTTTTGTCACTCAGGCCGCCGGGCATACGGTTTTCGGGCTGCGCACCACCCTTTGGCGGCGTGGCATCCGATTCGTAAACTGTTGAATGTTCGCGTATAAATGACCGGTGCGTGGGTGCCGCCCCGACTTTCCCCGGACCGAAAACGCACTATAACATATTGTAATGTTTAGAATTGTAATGCGCCTGCGACGTGTCGGCGCTGGCAGGCGAGGTCCGTCGAGGCGCGTTCCGGGCGGCCAAACCGGGTTACACTGGGATTGCGTGAGTACCAAAAATAAGAATTTACGTTATATAGTTTACATGGCGTGGAGGGGCTGGTATCAAGAATGCAACAGGCTACGACACGTCGATGGGGGGGCCCTGAGACATCCGGTCCAGCCACTGGGGAATGGTCCCGACCTAATCGGTTCGATCCATTCTGCAATTGCTAGCGTCAAGGGTATCTGACATGCCGACGATCACTGAGACCTTCGCGGACCAGAACGGCACGTATATGGACTTCACGTCGATTGTCGCAGTTGACACGACGACGGGGTCCACCACGCCGTTCAGCCCGGGATCGCTGTTTAACGTGAACCCTGGCCCGCCGACCGATGGGTTGGAATGGAACGCGTTCCGCCCGAGCGTGACCGGCCCTGGCTCCACCCAGGTCATCAACATCAGCTATAACATCGTCGCCCATGCCGGTTACGCGATCACCAGCATCGACCTGTCGCTGATCAGCGACATCCTGGCGAATACCGGCACCACCACGATCACGGCGGTGGAGCGGGTCTATGATAGCGCGCACAACCTGCTCGCGACCGTGAACTGGGATCCGTCGATCGGCCACGCCGCCTACAACCTGGTGCAGGGCTACTCGAACCTCAGCGTCGAGATCACCATCAACGAAGCCATCGCGGCGGGCGCCCCGGCGAACACATCCGTCGGCTTCAGCGACGTGCAGCAGAACTACACCGCCGTGGCGACCAATCAGCTTTGCAAGATCGGCGACGTCGTCTTCTTTGACATGACCGGCAGCGGCGTGCAGGCATCCGCGACCTCCGGCCCGGGTGTTCCCGGCGTGACGGTCCAACTGCTCAACGCCACCGGCACCACGGTGCTGGCGACCACCACCACCGACGCCAGCGGCCATTATCTGTTCGATAACCTCGTTGCCGGCGTTTACGAGGTGAAGTTCATTCCCCCGGCCGGCTACACGATCTCCCCGCAGGGCGTCGGCGGCAACATCGCCCTCGACAGCACCCCGAACCAGACCACGGGCATCACCGCGCCGATCACCCTGACCGTCGGTCAGAGCAACATGACGATCGACGCCGGCATCGTTCCGCCGGGCTCGGGCGCCGGCTCCACCGCTTCCATCGGCGATCGCGTGTGGCTCGACGCGAACCGTAACGGCATCCAGGACACCGGCGAAACCGGCGTTGCCGGCGTGACCGTGAAGCTGCTGAATAATGTCGGCGGCGTGGTTACCACGACCACGACCGACACGAACGGCCTCTACAACTTCGCCAACCTGAACGCGGGCGTCTATCAGGTTCAGTTCATCACGCCGGCCGGCAAGGTCATCACCCTGGCTGACCAGGGCGTGAACGACGCGGCTGACTCCGATGCCAGCTCCTCGACCGGTCTGACCGCGCTGATCACCCTGACCACCGGCCAGATCAACAACACGATCGACGCCGGCCTGCAGGTCGCCACCGCCGGTCTTGGCAACTTTGTCTGGTGCGACACCAACGGCAACGGCATTCAGGACAGCGGCGAAGCCGGTGTCGCCGGCGTGACCGTAAAGCTGCTGAACAGCGCGGGCGGCGTCGTGTCCACCACGACCACCGACTCCGTCGGCCAGTATTCCTTCACCGGCCTCGACGCCGGCGTCTACCAGGTGCAGTTCGTCACCCCGACCGGCAAGGTGTTCACCCTGGCCGATCAGGGCGTGAACGACGCGGCTGACTCCGACGCCAATGCCTCCACCGGCCTCACCTCGCTGATCACCCTGGCCGCCGGAGAGTTCAACAGCACGATCGACGCCGGCTTGAAGGTCGCCACCGCCGGTCTCGGCAACTTCGTCTGGTGCGACACCAACGGCAACGGCATTCAGGACAGCGGCGAAGCCGGTGCCGCCGGCGTGACCGTGAAACTGCTGAACAGCACGGGCGGCGTCGTGTCCACGACGACCACCGACGCTGTCGGCCAATATTCCTTCACCGGCCTCACCGCCGGCGTCTACCAGGTGCAGTTCGTGACGCCGAGCGGCAAGGTCTTCACCCTGGCTGATCAGGGCGTGAACGACGCGGCTGACTCCGACGCCAATGCCTCCACCGGTCTGACCTCGCTGATCACCCTGGCCGCCGGGGAGTTCAACAGCACGATCGACGCCGGCCTGAAAGCCGCGCCGACCGCCGCCCTTGGCGACAAGGTGTGGTTCGACGTCAACCGCGACGGCGTCCAGAACGCCAACGAAACCGGTGTTGCCGGCGTGACCGTGAAGCTGCTGAACGCGGCGGGCACGACCGTCCTGTCCACCACGACGACCGACAGTCTGGGCAATTACGCCTTCACCGGCCTTAACGCCGGCAGCTACGCGGTCAGCTTCGCGGCCCCGTCCACCTACAAGCTGACGACGCAGGATGTCGGCACGAACGACGCCGCCGACTCCGACGCGAATGCGACCACGGGCATCACCGGCCCGATCACCCTGACGGCCGGGCAGATCAACAACACGATCGATGCCGGTCTGCAAAAGGTCGACAGCATCTCCATCCACAAAGTGCCGTGCGACATGGTTGTCCGCTCCGGCGACTGCGTCACCTACACCTATAACGTGACGAACACCGGCACCTCCGCCCTGACGAACGTCAAGGTCGTCGACAATATCGGCACCGCGGTCAACACCAACAACGTCGTCGCCAAGGGCGTTCTCTACTGCGGCCTGAACGTCGGCGACGTCGATCGCGACGGCAAGCTGGACGTCGGCGAAACCTGGAAGTTCACCACCACGGTCGTCGAAACCGGCTGCAACACCCAGTCCTCCGGCTCCGTCTGCCAGACCCTGAACGACGACAAGCTGTGCGGCGGCAAGACGGCGTGGATGCATGCCAGCTTCAAGCCGACCAACACCTGCGACGGCGCGACTTACGTCTTCAAGGGCGTGACCTGCACGATCTCCGGTGCCGGCGTCGGCACCCCGGTTCGCCACGACATGCCGGATGCGCGCGTGACCTTCTCGCGCAACTGCTACGAAGCGAAGACCCAATACGACTCCGACACCCATTGCTGGGTGACGACGCTGCCGGCCAACTGCAATCCCGGCAACGTGTTCATCTGCGGCGTGCCGGTCACGGTTCCCGCCGGCTGCAACTGGACCAACGCGAACGCGACCTTCAACTGCGAGCAGAGTGCCAATAACTGCGGCCTGACCAGCCTGAGCTGGCGTGGGTCCTGCGACGGCTACAACAGCTTCCAGAAGAACGGCTGCGACGGCTACAACGACTACAACCAAATCGGCGTCAAAGTGTGCGACCGCGGCGACCAGTACGGCTGCGGCGGCTCGGTCTACGACGGCTACGGTTGGGACGGCGGCAACTACTGCGGCGGCTACACCTCCTCCTACGGCTGCAACAACTACGGCAGCTATGGCGGTTGCTACGGCGGCTACAGCAATGGTTGCGGCGGCTACGGCGGCTACGGCTACAGCAACGGTTGCGGCTCCTACGACGGCTCCAACTACAATAACGGCTGCGGTGACTGGAAAAACGGCTGGGATGGCTACGGCTACTACGGCTCCAGCAACTGCTACACCAACGGCTACGGCTGGTCCGGCTCCGACCGCGATTGCGCGGGCACCCCGGAAAACCAGTACACGTCCGGCAACTGCCAGAGCAACAACGGCAACTACAACACCTGCGGCACCGGCACGGTTACCTCCGGCAAGCTCGGCGATTGCACCGTTGTCGACACGGCGACCGTCACGGCCACCACCGCCACGGGCGGCACGGTCAGCGACAGCGACGTCAAGTCGGTTCAGGTGCTGTCCTACAACAGCATCATCTCGACCGACTCCTATTGCCCGCCGACCGGCAGCCTGAGCGCGCTTTACGGCACGGCGCGCAAGATCGAGTTCACCTACAACCCGAGCGACACGGTTTCCCTGAAGCAGGTCCAGGCCGGCCTTGCGGTCGTCACCGGCCACAATGCCAACTCCATGGCCTTCATCGAAATCACCAACAACAGCAACCCGTTCGCGAGCGGCGCGAAGACCTACTTCAAGGGCAGCGTCATGGCCGGCCAGGAAGTCTACGCCGACGCGACCGTCGACCTGACGACCCACATTGCCAACGCGGCCGGTAACGATCGTTTCAGCACCGTCCCCGGTGCCGACATGTTCGCCTTCATCTTCCGCAACGAAGACGACTTCCGCGCCGGCGTCGGCCCGCTGCAAACGATCGAATACAACACCAGCGGCAGCCAGGCGATGCACATCGGCGACCAGCTCGGCAGCCTGAAGGTGATCGGCTACGTCGGCACCACCGGCGGCTTCCTGATGTCGAACTAAGCGGTCAACACAAGCGATCAAGGCCGGTCTGGCAACAGACCGGCCTTTTTAATGGCGATCAGTCCGGCGCAGTGCCTATCGATAGACCTCGCGCCTGTGACCGACTCCCACGACAAGGACGATCAACGTCTCATCCCGCAATTCGCAAACAATGCGGTAATCCCGAACCCGATAACGCCAAAGTCCGTATAGCCCATGACGAAGGGCCTTTCCGAACATGCGTGGGCTGTTGCCCCCCGCAACCCGGGTCTCGAGGTAGCGGACGATGTCTCGTTGAATATCTGGGCTGAGCCGCTTTAGATCGGCAATGGCCCGAGGGTCGTATTCAATCGTCCAGCCCAAGAATCTGGCGTGCCTGGGCGCTGGTCAGGGGTTGCAGGGGTGTTTCAAGCCGTTCGACAGCCATCTGGATGTCGTCAAGATCGTCCAGCCCATCCTCAATGAGTGTCCGGAGCAACTCCGCTTCGGACAATCCGGCGCGTCTGGCCCGTTCGGACAGGCGCTGTTCGGTTGCAGCTTCCAGTGAGATTAACGGCATAGGACACCTGTCAATTCCGCAGATTTCCTAACGCCTTCTCATTCGGCCCGCCAAGTGAATTCGGCCCGCGATGGAGAAATGGGGCGTAAGACAGCAAAAAGGCGGCGCGTCCCCAGAAGGGAAGCGCCGCCCATGCAGACGCATTTTGTCTCGGTCGGCTTTGCTCTCGCCGCTGCCGCCCTTGCCTAGCCAGCCCGTTCGACGATCAGCTTCTTGATCTCCGCGATCGCCTTCGCCGGGTTCAGACCCTTTGGGCAGGTATCGGTGCAGTTCATGATCGTGTGGCAACGATACAGCTTGAACGGATCTTCCAGCGCATCCAAGCGTTGACCGGTCGCCTCATCGCGGGAGTCAGCGATCCAGCGATAGGCTTGCAGCAGCACGGCCGGGCCAAGATATCGATCGCCGTTCCACCAATAGCTCGGGCAGGCGGTGGAGCAGCAGAAGCACAGGATACATTCCCACAGCCCGTCGAGCTTCGCGCGCTCTTCCTTGCTCTGCAGGCGTTCGCCGTCGGGCGGCGCGGAACTGTCGGCCTGCATCCAAGGCTCGATGCTGCGAAGCTGCGCATAGACCTGCGACAGATCGGGCACCAGGTCCTTCACGACGGGCATATGCGGCAGCGGGTTGATCTTGACCGAGCCCTTGACGTCGTCGATCGGCTTCAGACACGCCAGCGTATTGCCGCCATCGATGTTCATGGCGCAGGAGCCGCAAATGCCCTCCCGGCAGGAACGGCGGAAGGTGAGGGTGGGATCGACCTCGTTCTTGATCTTGATCAGGGCGTCCAGGACCATCGGGCCGCAGGCGTCCATGTCGATCTCGTAGGTATCCGTATGCGGGTTTTGCCCGTCATCCGGATTCCAGCGGTAGATGTTGAACGCCCGGACGTTCTTCGCGCCCGCGGGGGCTTTGAAGGTCTTGCCCTGAGTGACGCGGCTGTTGGTGGGGAGGTTGAAAGCGACCATGATCTTCCTGGGTTACTGGGACGTGATGGCGGCGACGGCCGGCATCAGGTCGTTGTTATCCTCGATCCGCAGCATGCGGATGTCCCGAACCGATGGCGTGAACCAGACATAGGCACGCGCCAATTCCTGCACCGCAAGCACGCACCGTACGGCGTCGACTGTATCATCGCCAAAATAGACGCTGCCCTGTTGCCGCCCGAACCCGTGCCTGTGCAGAACGCGACCGATGTCGTTGTAAGCGTTCTGCCAGGAAGGCGTGTGGTAGCTTGCTTGAAGGGCGGCGGTGTCCATATCGAAAGTAACGGCGTACATGGAGCGACGAATTCCCGTGTTGTGGCCCATCCCACGCATCGGACGACCGATTGGGGCGGCTCCGACTGCGGCAGGTAAACGTGCCACGGTTATGGTCCTCGCTTTTGGTTAACCGTCAGTAAACGCGCTTCTTGGGCGGGAACACCGACACTTCGTTCGTCAATGTCTGCATTTTGACCGGGCGATAATCCAGGCGGGAGTTCCCGTTGTCGTCGCACCACGCCAGGGTGTGCTTCATCCACCGGTCGTCGTCGCGATCCGGGAAATCGTCGTGCGCATGGGCACCGCGGCTTTCCGTGCGGGCTTCGGCGCCGACCATGGTCGTCATGGCGCTGCCCATCAGGTTGTGCAGTTCCAACGCTTCGACCAAATCGCTGTTCCAGACCAGGCCGCGGTCGGAAACCGACATATCGGTCATACCGCTCCAGATCTTCTTCATCTTGTCCACGCCCTCGACCATCGATTTCGAGGTGCGGAACACGGCGGCGTGCGCCTGCATGGAGCGCTGCATGGAATCGCGGAGTTCCGCGACCTTGGTGCCGCCCTTGGCATGGCGGGTGCGGTCGAAACGATCCAGCGACGCTTCGCCGGCCTTCGGCGGCAGCGGACGCTGGCTCGCGCCCGGCTTCACGGTTTCCACCGCGCGGTGCGCCGCGGCGCGACCGAACACCACCAGATCGAGCAGGGAGTTCGTGCCCAACCGGTTGGCGCCGTGCACGGACACGCAAGCCGCTTCGCCCACGGCCATCAGACCGGGCACGACAGCGTCGGGGTTGTCCTTGGTCGGGCGCAGCACTTCGGTGTGCACGTTCGTCGGGATTCCGCCCATGTTGTAATGCACGGTCGGCAGCACCGGGATCGGCTCTTTCGTCACTTCCACGCCGGCGAAGACCTTCGCGGTTTCGGAAATGCCGGGCAGGCGTTCGTTCAGCAGATCGGCGCCGAGGTGTTCAAGGTGCAGCATGATGTGGTCTTTGTTCGGACCGCAGCCGCGCCCTTCGTTGATTTCCATGGTCATGGAGCGCGACACGACGTCGCGGCTGGCCAGATCCTTGGCGGACGGCGCATAGCGCTCCATAAAGCGCTCACCTTCCGAGTTCGTGAGGTAGCCGCCTTCGCCGCGCGCGCCTTCGGTGATCAGGCAGCCCGCCGGGAAGATGCCGGTCGGATGGAACTGCACGAATTCCATGTCCTGGCAGGGCAGGCCGGCGCGCAGCACCATGCCGGTGCCGTCACCGGTGCAGGTATGCGCCGAGGTGCACGACAGATAGGCGCGTCCATAGCCGCCGGTCGCCAGCACCACGGTCTGGGCGCGGAAGCGATGGATCGTGCCGTCTTCCAGGTTCCACGCCATGACGCCGCGGCAGACGCCCTCCTGATCCATGATCAGGTCCATCGCGAAATACTCGATGAAGAATTCCGCGTTGTGCTTCAGGCTTTGCTGATACAGCGTGTGCAGAATGGCATGGCCGGTGCGATCGGCCGCCGCGCAGGCGCGCATCGCGGGCGCGCCGTCGCCGTAACCCGTCATGTGCCCGCCGAACGGGCGCTGATAGATCTTGCCTTCCTCGGTGCGGCTGAACGGCACACCAAAGTGCTCCAGTTCGTACACCGCCGGGATGGCCTCGCGGCACATATATTCGATGGCGTCCTGATCGCCCAGCCAATCCGACCCCTTGACGGTGTCGAACATATGCCAGCGCCAGTCGTCCTCTCCCATGTTGCCCAGGGCGGCGCCGATGCCGCCCTGGGCGGCGACGGTGTGGCTGCGGGTTGGGAAGACTTTGGTGATACAGGCCGTTTTCAGCCCGGCCGCACCCATGCCGAAGGTGGCGCGCAGGCCGGAACCGCCGGCGCCGACAACAACCACGTCGTAGGTGTGATCGATGACGTTATAGGCGCGCGACGAGGGCATCGTGATCGCGTTCATCGCAAGAAACTCTCCTAGAGGCCGAGCCGCAGCACGGAGACGATTGAAGCCAGGGCCAGTACAACGCAGGCGGCCTTCATCAGCAGCACGGATGCGAGTTTGACCCCATCCTCGTGCACGTAGTCCTCAATCACCGTTTGTAAACCCAGTTGCAGGTGATGAAACGTCGCGATGATCAGGCAGAGCATCAGCGCGACCTGCACCGGGTGGCCCAGCCATTCGATGACTTCGCCGTGCGATGCGCCGGCCAGGCGCAGGACCGAGAAGATGAACCACAGGGTCAGCGGCACCAGGGCGACGGCGGTCAGCCGCTGTGCCCACCAATGCGCCGAACCGGCCCGTGCCGAACCCAGCCCGCGTGCTCGCCCGAGCGGGGAGCGCAGGATATCGACGTGCGGAGAATTCTTTGAATCTGACATGGTGCCCCTCACCGAACGACCAGGGCGACAACCCAGACCAACACCGTGGAGACGCCGGTGGCGATCACCACGGCCCAGCCGGAGTTGTTGTACTGGGGCGCGTCAAAGCCGATGCCGGCATCCCAGACCAGATGGCGGATGCCGCTGAAGAAGTGGAAGATCAGCGACAAGGACCAGCCGAACAGCAGCAGCAGGCCGATCGGGGAGCCCATGAACCACTGCGCCTTCGCGAACGCCGCTTCCGACGTCGCGGCCGATACCAGCCACCAGGTCAGCAACACCGTGCCGAGGCCAAGCCCCACGCCGGTGATGCGGTGCAGGATCGACAGCGCCATGCTGAGCGGCCAGCGATAGATCTGCACATGGGGCGACAGGGGGCGGCGTATCAACTTGCCGTCCGTGTTGCGCGCTACCATCAGCGCGTCGCGTACATCTCTCACGGAGTGCTCCCAATTCCGACGCCGTCGGCCGAACGCATGCGAAAAGCCCAGGGCGGCAAACGATTCATCCTCGGTCATTAGCCGCGCGTGCGGCCATGGTCAACGCGTCAACCTCAGACCATTTCGAACAGAATGTCCTGCGCGCCCGACCACAACACCAACTTGCCCAGTTTGGCCAGGTCGGCGTTGCCCTCGGTGACGGTCAGGAAGTGGTTGCCCGCCAGCACGCCGAGCTTGCTGGCGAACTGGACCGAACCGTAGGCGAGCAGGATTTCGGTCTCGCTCAGCCCGCCGGGGTAAAGCAGGATCTGGCCGGGTGCCGGATAGGCTGTGGCGTTTTCGTGCTTCAGGCCCAAATCCAGATCGCCCAGGGGGATCCAGCAGGCTTCCCCGCTCCAGCGCACATGGATGATGCGTTCGCGGTATGGCATCAGAGAGCGAAACTTCGCGCAGGTCTTCGGCGCGGCTTCGTCCTCGAACCGCGCGAGGAACTGATACGGGCCGGCGGTAATGCGAACCTGAGACACGCGTGAACTCTCCCTCAAACCAAAAAGGCGCTGGCATCGAATCCGTCCGGCAGGCGGCCGGTCGGCTTGATCATGTCATAGGGGCCCCGCGCCAGGAACTGACCGCTGCCGGGTTCCGCCTGGACCTTGCCGTCGCGCATTACGACCTCTCCGCGACGCAGAGTCGCCACCGGCCAGCCCGTGACCTCCAACCCTTCATAGGGCGTGTAGTCGATCACGTGCTGAAGCATCGCATTGGTGATGGTCACGGATTTTTTGGCGTCCCACAGCACCAGATCGGCATCCGCGCCGGGCATGATCGCGCCCTTGCGCGGGTAAAGCCCGAACAGTTTCGCCGGATTCGCGGCGGTCAGACGGGCGAAGGTGCACAGATCGATGCGGCCCTTGGTAACGCCCTCGCTGAACAGAATGGGCAGGCGGGACGCGAGGCCCGGGACGCCGTTCGGGATGTCGCGGAACGGGGCATCGACGCCGTTCACCCGCTTGCCGACGGGGGTATCATAGCTCCACCCGCTGTGATCGGACGACACGACATCCAGCGTGCCCTTGCGGACGAGGTCCCATAATCCGGCGCTGGCCTCCGCGTCGCGCGGTGCCGGGCTGCACATGAACTTCGCGCCTTCGAACCCCGGACGATCCATATCCGACGCCGCCAGCACGAAATACTGCGGGCAGGTCTCGCCCCAGACCTTCAGGCCGCGCGCCTGGGCGCGGGCGATTTCCTCGGCGACCTCCGGGCAGGAGACGTGGAAGATTTGAATGGGCTGATCCACCATCTCCGCCAAGGCAATCGCGCGATGGGTGGCCTCGCGCTCGATCATCCGGGGGCGCGACCAGGCGTGGTATTTCGGCGCCGTCCGGCCATCGGCCAGCAGCGCCGCGGTGCGCCAGCGGATCGCCTCGTAATTCTCGCAATGCACGGTGACGATGGCGCCCGTGCGCCGAGCCGCGGCCAGCACGCGCAGGAACTGGCGATCGTCCAGATGCAGGGGATCGTAGGTCAGGAACACCTTCAGGCTGCGAATGCCGGCGGCGACGATTTCCGGCACTTCGCGGAAGATTACGTCGTCGGAAGCGTCGGTGATGATCTGGTGAAAGGTATAATCGACCATGGCCGACGCCGCGCGCCGGCGATATTCCGCCAACGGCCCGCTGATGCCGCCGCCCTTGAACTGGGTGGAAAAGGTGATGACGCTGGTGGTGCCGCCGGCGAGGCAGGACGTGCTGCCGCTGACCCAGCTTTCTTCGTCCGCGCCGCCGCCTTCCTGCAATTGCTCGATATGGCAGTGCGAATCGACGCCGCCCGGCAGCACCAGCAAGCCGTCGGCATCGACCACCCGATCGCCCGACAGATTGGCGCCGATCGCCGCGATCCGCCCGCCGACAATCCCGATATCCGCCTTGAAGACGTCCGACGCCGTGACAACCGTGCCGCCCGCGACGACCGTTTCATACTTTGACATGGAATGTCTCTCCCCTGTTCACGCTCTGCGGGGTTTGGCCTGCAAGCGCGGGGCCAGATCGAAGCCGCGGCCTAATCGGCCGCGACGGACAGGCCTTCCAGGCTGAGACCCTGCGCATAAGCGCGCACCACTTCGCCAAACTGCGCAAAAATGCGCCGCGACAGCGAATCCGTCGGCCAGTCGTATTCCGGGTGCCACTGCACGCCGACGGTAAACCCGGGGGCCGACCCGGAGCAGGTTTTCGCGACGCTGACCGCCTCGATCGTGCCGTCGGGCGCCACACCTTCAATGATCAGGCCGGGCGCGAGGCGGTCGATCCCTTGATTATGCAGGGAGTTCACCGAAATCTCGGTCGTGCCGGCCAGCTTGTGCAGCCAGCCGCCCTGGGTGACCCGGATACTGTGCGCCTTGCCCTGGCGCACCTTGGCCGAGGCCTGCATCGGGGTCGAATGGTCCATCCGATCCGGCAGGTCCTGCAAGCGCTGATGCAGCGATCCGCCCAGCGCCACGTTCAGTTCCTGAAACCCGCGGCAGATCGCCAGCACCGGCACGCCGCGCGCGACCGCGGCGCGGATCAGCGGCAGCGTGATCTCATCGCGGGCCGTGTCTTCCCACGTGCCTTCGGCATGCGGCGGGCCGTCGTAAAAGGTGGGGTGCACGTTGGATCGGCTGCCGGTCAGGATGATCCCGTCCAACCGATCGAGCAGCGTTTCAATGTCGGCCATCGGCCCGTTCGCCGGCATCAAAACCGGGACACCGCCCACGACATGATCCGTCGCGCGAATATAGGTATCCGATGCCGCATGGTTCGGCATTCCGAAAACCCCGAACTGCTTCGTGCAGCAGCTAATGCCGACAAGTGGCTTCATGATCCGGCCTGACCTCATAGTCAGCGATCATTCCCGATTCCCGTGGCAAAATGAAGACAAATCACGCGAGTCGCGGCACATGACCGCCATGCGACCGCGTTACGTCAGCCGCCGCCGCCCGGAGAGGTGTTGGGGATCGTGTTCTGCTCGAACAATTTCGGGTCGAACGTGCCGCCAAGCTCGATCTCCGACAGGGTCACGTGGGTTTCCTGGCGCTGCGCGTCCAGCACCACCCACTGCCGCAACGTCAGCGGATTATCCGCGAAAATCAGCGTCAACGTGCCCTCGCCGGGAGAGGCCGTCCGCACCAGACCGACCTGCAACTGACCGGGCAGGCGTTCCACCGCCGTCACCGTCGCATCGCCCGACAGCCGCACGGTATCCGCGAGCAAAATGCCCAGCGGGGTCCGGCTGAGCGGGATGTTGCTCGTCTGGCGCAGGTAGGTGTCGTTGAACACCAGATTGCCGTGCGAGGCGACCAGCAGAAACGGCGCCGGCGGATCGTACTGAAACCGCATGCGGCCGGGGCGTTGCAGCCACGCCGTGCCCTGCGACAGCCCGCCGTCGGGCGCGACCTGCACGAACTTCGCGCGCAGCGTTTTCAGCGTGTTCAGATAGGTTTCCACCCGCGCCAGATCGTTGAGATCGCGGGGCGAGCGCTCCGCCGCCATCGCGATACGCGGGGCGAGGGCGGCCAACAGGGAAACAAGTGCCGTGCGTCGATCGAGCATGACCCTCATTTGGCGTCTCCCCCACCGTTTTGCAAACGCCGATTTGCAAATGGCGATTTACAAACCGGACCGACATCCACCGCCGCGAATGACGCCAAACCGGGCACAACCTGCCCTGAATCCCGGCGACGCGGCGCGCGACGCCCCGGTCTGAATTTTCGCGCATGCGCGTTTGGCGTTAACCGGTTGTTTATCGATGTGTGCCACCTTGCCGGCCTACATTCGCAAGCCAGCAGGGTCGCATGACAGTATCGCTCTCCGCCGCCGACGTTGCCCGTCTGCTGACCGACCCGTCGGCCGACGCGCGCCAGGATCTGGCCCACAAGCTGGGCGAACATCTGACCGAACCGACCATCGCGCCGTCCGAACTGGCATTGGCACAAGACATTGTGCGCCTTCTGGCCAAGGACATCGAAAGCGCCGTGCGCGTCGCCCTGTCCAGCAGCCTGCGCCGATCCCCGCATCTGCCGCACGATGTCGCCCTGCGCCTCGCCCAGGACATCGATGCGGTGTCGCTGCCGATCCTGACCGACTCGCTCGTCCTGACCGACGACGACCTGATCGGCATCGTCCGCGCCGGCTCCCCCTACAAGCAACTCGCCATCGCCGCTCGGCCTTCGCTGTCCGAAGCCGTTTCGGGCGCTGTCGTCGCCCATGCCGGCCCGGGCGCGGTGATGACCCTGCTGGACAACGCCTCCGCCCGCATCGGCGCGGACGCCATGGAACAGGCGCTCGACCGCTTCGGCGACAACGAAACGATCAAGGAGCGTATGGTGATGCGCGACAGCCTGCCGCCGACCGTGGCGGAACGGCTGGTCGCCCTGGTGTCCGCCCGCCTGCAGGCGCATCTGGTGCGCCATCACGAACTGCCCGCCGGTCTCGCCGCGGACCTGGTGCTGAACGGTCGCGAAAGCGTCGTCATGCGCCTCAGCAGCGGTTCCGACGAACCCGATCTGGCGCGCATGGTGGAACAGATGAAGCACAGCGGCCGCCTGACGCCCTCGCTCGTCCTGCGCGCGATCTGCACCGGCGACCTCGGCTTCTTCGAAGCCGCCATGGCCGCGCTCGCCGACGTCCCGCTCGCCAATGCCCGCACGCTGATCCACGATCCCGGCGGCAACGGCCTCGCCCCGCTGTATCGCAAGGCCGGACTGCCCCCCGTCATGTTCGCGATGATCCGCGCCGCCGTGGCGGTGGTCGGCGACTCCCGCTTCGACGGCGAAAAGCGCGACCTCGAACGCTTCCGCTCCCGCGTCATCGCCCGCGTCCTGACCCAGACCGAAGCGTCCGACCCCGCCGACGTCGATTACCTCGTGGAGAAACTCGGCGACATCCTGATCGCGGCCTGACCGAACGCGCTTGATCGATCCCGCGCGCGTGGGCAGGCTGGCGCGAAGCCAACGATCCACGTCGAGGAAACATCATGCGTCTCAAGGATAAAGTCGCCGTCGTCATCGGCGCCGGGCAAAGCGTGGGCGAAACCCTGGGCAACGGCCGCGCCACCGTGCTGCGTTTCGCGCAGGAAGGCGCGCGCATCTTCGCGGTGGATCGCGATCTCGACTCGGCGAACGAAACCGCAGCCATGGCGCGCGAAGCCGGCGCCGAATGCGAAACCGCCCGCGCCGACGTCGTGCGCGAGGCCGAACTGAAAGCGGCGATCGAGGCGGCGCACGCCCGGTTCGGCCGCATCGACATCCTGCATTACAACGTCGGCATCTCCATCGCCGGCGGCGACGCGCCGGTGACGGAAATTACCGAGGATGCGTTCGATCTGATCGGCGCGGTCAACCTGCGCGGCGCCGTCATGGCCTGCAAGCACGCGCTGCCCATCATGCGCGCGCAGCGTTCGGGCGTGATCCTGATGATTTCCTCGATCTCGGCGTGGGAGAATTATCCGAACGTCGCCTATAAAGTGACCAAGGCCGGCATGATCGCCTTTACCCAGCAACTGGCGATCCGCAATGCCGAATTCGGCATCCGCGCCAATGCCATCCTGCCGGGCCTGATGGCCACGCCGATGGCGATCGACGTACGTTCGCGCGCCATCGACAAGCCGCGCGACGACATCATGCGCGAACGTGACGCTCGCGTGCCGCTGCGTGGCCGTCAGGGCACCGCCTGGGATGTGGCCAACGCCGCGCTGTTCCTCGCCTCCGACGAGGCGAATTTCATCACCGGCGTATCCTTGCCCGTGGATGGCGGCATGCTGGTCGATATCGCGCCGGGAAGACGCAACTAACCCGGCGCGTCGGGAAACGCGCCTCGGTCGGCCCGTGCCGACCGAGGCTCGCTGTCGTTACCGGAACGAGAACTCTTTGTAGCCGCCCTTGGCGACCTCGTCCGTCTTGCGCCGGAAATGCACGCCGTTGCCGTTGTAGCCCAGCACGCGGCGCACCTGACGACCCTCGACATTGCGATTGACGCCGGTCTGCCAGGAATCGACCTTGGACGACAGCAGCGGTTCCGCCGCCTTGATCACGGTTTCCGTCCATTCGTCGACGTATTCACGCTTGGTCTCGATCCGGGTGTGCCCGTGCTCTTGCATGAAGCGCAGCATCCCGGCCTGGAATTCCACGCTGTGCTCGATCGCCTGCGGAATGTTGCCCCGCGCCGTGTGCGGACCCAGCACCATCAGCATGTTGGGAAAGCCCTCGGCCAGCATGCCCAGATACGTGCGCGGCCCGTCCGCCCAGGCGTCCCGCAGCCGCAGTCCGTTCGGCCCGCGGAAATCGATCCGATCGAACGCCCCGGTCACGCCGTCAAAGCCGGTGGCGTAGATCAGAACGTCGAACTCGTATTCCTGCTTCGATGTCTTCACGCCCTTGGGCGTAATGCACTCGATCGGTTCGTCGTTGATCACGTCGACCAACGTCACGTTGTCGCGGTTATAGGCCTCGAAATACCCGCTTTCCAGCGGCACGCGCCGAGCGCCGAAGCCGTGATCGCGGGGGATGAGCTTTTCGGCGATCTTGGGGTCCTTGACGCGTTGGCGGATTTTCTTCGCGATGAACTCGCTGATCGCGGCATTGGCCTTCTCGTCGATCAGGATGTCGCGGAAATTGCCCATCCAGATGCCGAAGCCGGGTTCGGCGTACAGCTTCTCCCAGAACGCCTCGCGTTCTTCCGGCGACACATCCAGCGTTTTGCGCTTGTCGGCCTCGTGGATGAACCAGCTCGGGGTTTGGGCGCAGTGCGCGTAAATCTCGTCGTAGCGCGCCTTGATCGCCTCCATCTCCTCTTTGCCGATCTTTGCGTTATGGAGCGGCGCGGCCCAGTTCGGACGGCGTTGGAAGACGGTCAGTTGCTTGGCCTGCTTGGCAATTTCCGGGATCGCCTGGATCGCGGTCGCCCCGGTGCCGATGATGCCGACGCGCTTGCCGGTGAAATCGACCGGCGTGTGCGGCCAGCGGGCGGGGTGATAGGCCGGGCCCTGGAAACTGTCGCGCCCCGGGATCGCCGGCAGCGTATAGGCCGACAGAATGCCGATCGCGGTCATCAACAGCCTCGACTTCGCCTTCTGCCCGCTTTCCAGCGTCACCGTCCATTCGTTGGCCGCGTCGTCCCAGTGCGCCGCCGTCACCGTGCTGCGGAACTGAATGTCCCGGCGCAGATCGAACTTGTCCGCGACATGGTTCAGGTATTCCAACGTGTCGGGCTGCGGGGAAAAATGCTCTTTCCAGTCCCACTCTTGCAGCAGTTCCTTGGAGAACGAGTAGCCATAGGTCCAGCTTTCGGAATCGAAGCGCGCGCCGGGATAGCGGTTCCAGTACCAGGTGCCGCCCACGTTCGTGCCGGCCTCGAAGACCTGCGTCGTCAGGCCAAGCTCACGCAGGCGGTAGAGCATGAACATGCCGGAGATTCCGGCGCCGATGACGATCGCGTCGTAGGTCGCGACCTGTCCCTGATCCTGTCGTTCCGCCAGGACTTGCGTGTCAGGCATGCTGTGTTTCCCCCAATGCGCCGAACGCGTCTCGATCGGTCGGCGGTACCTGTGACTATGTCGATCCAACGCCGGCAGTGTGGTCGAGGCCATGCCGTCGTTCAGAAGCTATCCCGCCGACCGGACTGCTCGCAAGTTTTGACCCGGTTCGGACACCCCACGCCTACGAAATGGAACCGCCCACGCATTGATCTGGATCAACGGCGTCGGTTGCCGGGGCGGTGAGGCAATGTGGGGATCGGCGTGGTGGCGTACTATAAGGGCGACAGCCTGCGATGCATGGCGGCACGGGTCCACGGTTTCGGCCACCGGCGCCATGGGAGGTCCGGCCAGATATGTCGGGAAATTTTACAGACCGATGATGCCATCCAGATGAAACATACCGTAATTAATTGATATATCTACAATTATTCCGATGGTACAAAGATTGCAAATCCTTAATGTAAACCTCGCGGAGAAACGTCACATGCGCCGTTGCCTTTCGGTCGTCACCGCTGCCAGCGCCATCCCCGCCGGCGAAACAAGGGGGAGATCGCGGCAGCGCGGATCGCTCGCTTCGTCGTTCTTGCGCCGCATTGCGACCCTGGCCGCCCTGGCGATCGCGGTCACGGCATTCAACGCCACCCCCGGGCACGCGGCGTTGACCCATTTCTGGAGCTTCGACGGAAACGGCGTCGATTCCGTCGGAGGCAACAATGCCGTACTGAACGGTTCTGCCGGATACAATTGCGGTCCCGGAATCGCCAATTTCGGTTCCTGCGTCCTGCAACCCACCGCCACCGGGTGGGCGCAGACCCAGAATTCCCTCGCGCTTGGTTCCACATTCACGATCATTGGGTGGCAGTATCTGACGAACATCAGCGGTAACCAGATCCTGGTCGCCGGCAAGAGCCCGGGCTGCGGCAATGGCCCGTTGGGTCTCTGGACCACCGGCAGTGGCGCCGCGAACCTGGAAGGATCAGGTTGCACGGGGATCACCAGTGCCTCCAGCGCGATCAGCGCGAATGCTTGGCATCAGGAGGCCATTACGTTCGACGGCACGACGGCGAAGATCTATTTGGACGCGGTGCTGATCGCTTCGGGTTCGCTGTCCGCGTCGCTGACGTCGGCCACTAACGGTCTGGCATTCGGCGCATTCTGGAATGGGGGCAATCTCGCGAGCTTCCACACGAATGGCTACATTCAGGACGTCGCGGTCTACAACACGGCGCTGAGCGCGTCTGGGATTAGCGATGCCTTTACCGCCGGCGGTATTCCCGAAGGACTGCCGGAGCCTGTATCGCTCGCGCTGTTCGCCGCCGGGCTTGCCGGGCTTGGCTTTGTTCGCGCAAGGCGCTCCGCCTGAACAATTGAAGTCGGCATGTGCGGGTTGCATCGACAACCCCGCACATGCCGCGGCGACAATGTCTGTTACGCCCCGACCGCGTGCGCAATCCGAAGCTCTTGTCGGGAAATTTTACACCTTGGTCGACGGAGTGGCTCTGCAGACCATTGAAACATTGATTTTCCTTCATATAAATCGTCGGCATAATTTTTGCTTCATCGAAATACATAATTTAATCGAGGGGAATTCAACTATGGTCATGCTGAGGGGTATTAGAATGCTTCGGATTCCGATGATCGCCGCCGCGATTGCTGTGATGCTTCTGGGTGTTGCCCAGCCATCGCCCGCCTTTGCGACACCGGTCACCGGCACCATATCGGGCCACGTCACCGGTCAAAGCGGTGCTCTGACGTTATTCGGCGGCAACGTGGTTGGCCAAAGCTACACCGCCTTGTGGAGCTACGATCTGACGGGCTACACCCTCTCGAGCGTCAACTCGGGGACCAACAACTTTGCCCATGGCAACATCGCGAACGGCATAGAGATCGAGATCACGATCGCGGGCCACACGTTCACCAGCATCTCGACAGCCACCTACCAGTCCGATGTTGTCATCCAGCCAGGGGACCAATTGTGGATAGCAACCGCCGACTTTTGCAGCTCCTGCAACGCGACGCGGCTGATTTTGAATTCAAGCCAGAATTCCTCCGGTCAGACACTGTTGAATACTACAGCGTTCGGCTCTTCTTCGATCACCAGCGCCGTGTTTAACTATGCATTTGATGGATCGCCCGGTCAGGGAAATCTCAACCTGTCCGTCGACGTGCCGGAACCCGCCTCGCTCGCGCTGTTCGGCATCGGGGTCGGCGCGTTGCTGAGACTGCGCAAGCGGAGCAACCTGCCCGTCTGAGAGCCAGGGCCGAGCGACCTATAACCGGCAAACCGGGGAGCGACAGCCACACATGACCGATCGCCCTCCGTCTCGGTTGCTTGCATCGTAATCGTCTCGACCCGATCCCGACACCCCACGTCCAAAAAACCGAACTGCCCACGCATTGATCTGCATCAACGACGTCGCCCGCCAGGGCACGAAGATGCGGTCGATGCAACAAGGATAGACGTCCATGGGACTGGTTCAGGGGCTGGCGAGCGTCGATCGCCTGCGCGAGGAAATTCGCGACGTTCGCTATCGCGAGGCGACGACCACGTTCTGTCGCCTGATGACCGAACAAAGCCGCTCGATGCGCGATATGATCCAGGCGGCCATCGCCTCCGCCGCGCCCTTTGTGCAGGTGCCGTCGCATCTGATGCGCCTGCCGAACGGCGAACTGCGCGGGGTCAATTACGATCACACGATCCTGGGCTGGCGGGGCGCGATCTCTCTGATGGGCGAACTCGGCGGCACCCGCGGCATTTTACCGAACGTTCAGGCGATGTGGTACGTGCCGCAGGGCCTGAATGTCTGGGAACAGGTCGTCTGCGAATTCCCCGGCCATTACGCGCGCGACGGCGAACAATGCGGGCGCAGGTTCCCGGGGGCGGACGAACACGTCAACCGCTTTGACGGCCCGGCCTGGAACCCGCCCAAGATTTACTTCGAGGATCATGCGGCCATCGAGGGCGGATCGGCGGACGACCGTCTCGCCCGCATGCAGTGGGCCATCGCCGAGGGCGACAAGGCGGAAGCCTATGGCCTGTTCCTGGGCCTGGCCAACGACCCGGCGCAGCGCCACCGCCTGAAGGACGCGATCCTGTTCGCCGGCATCACCGACCTGCAGGACACCATCATCAACCGGGGCGGCTACCAGAATATCGGCCACAAGGCGCTGCGCGCCCGCGCGCTGGTCGATATCGCCGATTATCTGGGGTGGGAGAACGCGCACGATCTGATCTACACCGTCGTCCCCGATCTCGGCTGTTCCCCGCGCCTGTACGGGCTATGGACGGAAATCAGCACGATCTGCCGTATGGAACTGCCGGACCAGGCAGCCATTCCGAAACGATCCGGCAAGCCGCTGACCGAACGCGAACTCGACATCCTGACAGACGCGCTGTTGTGGGGCGGCCCCTTCGACGTCAACGCCGTCGTCATGGGGTTCTTCAGGCGCGGCGCAGGCCTGCTGGACGTGGGCGATGCGGTGATCGTGTGCTTCCAGCGCTATTTGATCGATGTCCTGGAACATCCGAACGCCTTTCTGCATCCGACGCATGCGCTGGATTATATGAACGTCGTGCAGTCCTGGATCCGCGATTACGGTAACCCGCACCAGGTCAAGGCCGTGTTCATGGGCGCTCGGTTCATGAACGATACGATACGGTCGAACGCCAATTTCCCGCGCGATCCCGCGGTCGCGTTGGAACCGCGTCAGGCCTACCGCGCCTGGGCGGACTCCGTGCCGCTCGATCGCATGCTGGCTCTGCTGAAAACCCATGTCCTGGCGCAGGACGCGCCCCGGTCCTGCGCGCTGGTTGATTCCTGGCTGGATCGCACGACGGAACGGCACGATCTTTTGGACGCGATCACCTATGCCGCCTGTCACTGGCAGAACGATCCGCACGTCATGCGCAATTGCGCGTCGTCGCTGGAAGAATTCCGCCACAACCGCACGTCGCGCCGCGACGACATCGTGCGCGGCTTCGTCAAGCACCAGTCGCGCTACGTCAAACGCGCGCCGACCCACGACTGCTATCAGGTCTACGCCGAACATTTCCGACCGGCCGCGTAAGGAGCGAAGACGATGGAGGATACAATCACGCTGGCCGAAACCTGGCGCATCCGCAACGCCGCCGCCGCGACGTTGTTGCTGACGGAGGATCAGATGCGCCGAGCGGTGGGGGCGGCTGGGATGGAGGAGCTGGTGGGGCTGATCGAGACGTTCGCGCCGGGGCGGTCCGTCGGGCCGGAGTGGACCCGCACGTTCGAGGTACTGATCGAACGCTTGTGGTCCTGGCGCGACGATGCGACGATGACCGCGCTGGCGGACATTTTCCGCGCGCGGGGGATGCCCTGGGCGGGCGTGGCGAACGCCCTGGCACCCGAGCAGGGGGAGCATCTCCGCACGACCCTGCGCCATCCCGCCTGGGCTCGGCTGCCCGCCTTTGCGGTCGCCTGAACCCCGACGCCGCGATTGACACCGATTGGCGACCCCATGACACTTCCCGCTCAATCGTCGCACTAAGCGGCGGGAACTTTGCGTGGGGAAACCGAAGAATGAGCTTTTTGAACGGGCGCGTCATGCTCGCCGTGGGAACCCGGCCATGACCGAAGCCCTGTTCGCCGGCCTGAAGGTCATCGATTGCGCCAGCTACGTCGCCGCCCCCGCCGCGGCGATCGTGCTGGCCGACTTCGGCGCCGAGGTCATCAAGATCGAGCCCCCCGGCGAAGGCGACCCCTGGCGGACGCAATACAAGCGTCCGGGCATGCCGCCGTCCGAGCACAATCACCCCTGGCTGATGGACGACCGCAACAAGCGCAGCCTGGTGCTCGATCTGAAATCCGACGCCGGTCACGCCGTGCTGGAACGGCTGCTTGCCGATACCGACGTGTTCATCACCAACACGCCGCTGCCGGCGCGGGAGCGGTTGCGCATCCGGTATGAAGACTTCGCCGCGAAATTCCCGCGCCTGATCTATGCCTCGCTGACCGCCTATGGCGAGGTGGGGGAGGAAGCGGGCAAGACCGGTTTCGACGCCACCGCCTATTGGGCGCGCTCCGGCCTGATGGACGAGGTGCGGCCGGATCATCGCGCGATCCCGGCGCGTTCGGTCGCGGGCATGGGCGACAGGCCGACCGCGATGGCGCTGTACGGCGCCATCGTCACCGCGCTTTACCGGCGAGAGAAGACCGGCAAAGGCGGCGAGGCCCAGGCGTCGCTGTTGGCCAGCGGCATGTGGGCCAACGGCTATCTGATCCAGGCGCGCCTGTGCGGAACGATCTTCCCGCCGCGGCCGCCGCGCGAGGAATCGATCAGCGCGACCAGCAACATCTATCGCACCCAGGACGATCGCTGGTTCATGCTGGCGTTGTCGAGCGAGCGGCAGTGGCCGATCCTGGCCAAGGTCATGGGCCGGCCGGACCTGATCGACGATCTCCGCTTCCTGACCGGAGAGGACCGTCGGATCAACGCCGTGGTGCTGATGGGGATCCTCGATGCCATCTTCCCAACCCAGCCATTGTCGGAATGGCGCGCGCGCCTCGACGCGGCCGGATTGACCTTCGGCGTCGTCGGAACGGTCGCTGAAATCGTCAACGACCCGCAGGCGCTTGCCGCCGGCATCCTGCGTCCGCTCGACGACACCGGGATGATGGCGGTGGACAGCCCGTTCACGCTGAGCGGGGCGGATAAGGTGCCGATCAAGCGCGCGCCCGGCTTCGGCGAGCATGCCGCGACGATCCTGCGAGAGGCCGGCTATTCCGACAGCGACATCGCCGGCCTGCGCGACGCGGGCGTTATCGGCGGGAAGGACGGCGTAGGGCTGTAAGCCCCGCCGTCACGCCTCCAACAGTGCGACGACCTGATCCAGATGGCGCACGCGCGCATACATCTTCATGGATTTGTCCAGGCTGTAGGCGTGCGCGGCGGCATCGCCGCTCCAGCAACATTCCCGCACCACGATCGTTGACAGGTCCGCGCTGAACGCCTCTCGCACGCTTGTTTCGACACCGCGATTGGTGGCCCCGCCGCCGATCAGGATCGTGTCGCGCCGCAGCATCCGCAGCAACTCCCCAACGCCTGTCCCATAAAACGCGCTCGGTCGCCGCTTCAGGAAGACGTAATCCTCGGCGCGCGGCGCGATTTCGTCCGGGAAACCCGCGCCTTCGCTGCCTTCAATCCCGTTGGTCAGCGACGGCACGCCGGTTTCAACCGACAGATCGGTCGGCAACAACACCACGTCGGCACCGTCCGCTCGGCTGACGGGCGTGGTGTAAATGACGGGAACTCCCGCCGCGCGCGCCGCCGCGATTACGCGCACCCAGGCATCCAGCACGGGACGCATCGCCGCCGCCCGCGCGGGATCGGGCGGGGTCAGCGCCCTGCGGCACACGTCATAGGCAATCAGCGCCGTCTTGCGACGAGCGATCCGTTCAATGTCCGCCATCGTATCTTCCCCCGCATGGATTATTATCCGAACAGCGTAACCGCTCGTCCGGCGAAAGCAACGCGCGCGCCCATCGCCCAGGCTGTCGCGAGCTAATGATTCTGTCCGGTTTTTGTAGCTCACGATCTGTCCGGTTGTTTCCGGTCTGTTCGGAAGCCACCCAGACCAGGCAGCTGTGGTGCAAGAGTGCGCCATGGCGCCTCGCGCGGCCTTCCGCGTCCTTCTCTTC
>CANJLW010000007.1 GCA_947475245.1 Acetobacteraceae bacterium
TACCCTCGCCTGGCTGAACCGCTGCCGCCGGCTGGCCAAGGATTTCGAGAATCACACTCGTAACGCCTTGGCATTCATCCGCCTCGCGTCGATCAGGCTCATGCTGAGAAAGCTGTGCAATTCCAAATGAGTGTTTTCAAACGGACACTCAGAGACTCAATAAGCGGCTCGTACCCGGTTACCAGGGAGTCCTCGGCGTTCTCATCCATCGCCAAACGTAAATCATGTAGTCGTGTTGCCGGGATATGGGGATGGTCTCGAAGTACCGACCTGATCCACTCTTCATGAACATGACCAGACCAACGCGCCTGGTACAGATCGGCGATGGTCAGGCGCATGAACAGGTTTCGGAGGGAAACGGGATAGAGGACGCCGGCATCCAAAAAGACACGAAGCGATCCCGGCATTCAGGTTAACCCAAGCTCCTGATCAAGAGCCGACAGCCTGTCGAGCGATGCAGTGCGTGCGCGACGGTGCGCTTCCTTGTAGGTCATCACATCTTTGAACAACACCCGTCGATGGGTACCAACACGGTGCGAAGGGATGCGTCCGTCATCAAGCAGCCGAACAACATAGGGACGGGAGACATTCAACAGTTCGGCTGCTTCCTGTGTCGTCAGTTCGGCATGATGTGGAATGAGTCGGATGGCATGACCGTTTGCCATTTCCGTAAGGATACCCACGAGCAACCGAAATGCTGCCGTGGGGATTGTAATGGGTTTGTTCGACCCATCCTGCTCACCAACAAGCAGTTGCACGGTACCGTTTGCTTTGGCGAGCTTTGACACGAGGAGCGACGTGCATTCACGCGCGACAAGGGCATCGGCATCGGATGGTGCGACGGGTTCTCTGGGATCAAAAGTCAGTGTGAGCATGGTCTACCTCTGGCACCGACGTAGCACATAAACAAAATAAACGCAACCCAACCGAAATATCCGAAAACTGGAGCCGCATAAGGCGAAGGAAGCCTTACGCCGCCGAGATGCGGAGATAATCGGCGTCCCTGACTGTACCGCCCACAAGACCCATCATTTTGGTACAAATATCCTGGAGAGCGCGGGAGTGCCCTTTTGGCCAAGCCGCTCGGATGTCCCACATTCGGCTCGGGGGGGGCGACGTTCACCCCCCCCCCGCGTCGCTATTGAAACGCCGGCATAACCTCTTCCGAGAACAGACGCATGGAGCGAAGCACCTTGTCGTGCTCCAGATCGCCGAACCAGAAATTGGCGTTGAAGTGATCGATCTTCATCGCGTCGCGCAGCCGTTCCAGCTTGGCGATGCACGCTTTCGGCGTGCCCATGATGAAGTAATTCTCCAACAGGTCATTCGCATCCGGCTCATTCTCCCGCGGGATCGCAATCGCTCGGCCCTTTTCCACGCGCTCCAGCCCCTGACGCAGGCTTAGCGTCACGCGCATGTTCCAGCGCGCATGCTCCACCACCGCCGGCAGTTCTGATTCATCATGAGTCACGTAAACCGGCCGCTGCGTGCTGATCTTGATCCGGGACCGCAACGCGGGCGCAAGCTCCATGGCATCGTAGGCCTGCCGGAACTCCCGCAGCCGATCGACCGACACGCCGAAACCGCCCGAAACGATATTGAAGCCGCGCTTCGCGGTGGCAATGATCGACTCCGGGCTTTGACCCACGATCCAGATCGGCGGATGCGGCTGCTGGATGGGCGTCGGCAGCACACTCGTTTCGGCAAACTTGAAGTGCTTGCCTTCGTAAGCGAACGGCTTCCCCTGAAATGCCAGCAGAAGGATATCCAGACCTTCCTCGAACCGCGCGCGACTGTCGGTCAGCGAAATGCCCAGCCGCTCAAACTCATAGGTCTGATAGCCGCGCCCCAGACCGATATCGAGCCGCCCCTTGCTGAGCAAGTCGGCGGTCGCGATTTCCTCCGCCACTACAAGCGGGTGATGCAGCGGCAGCACGACGACCGCGGAACCGACCCGGATCCGTTCCGTGCGGGCCGCGAGGTGCGTCGCGAACATCAACGGGCGAGACAAGTACCCATAGGTCGAAAAATGATGTTCGGCGCACCACACGCTGCCGAAGCCGAGCGCGTCGGCTTCCTGGGCGATTTTGGTGCCGAACGCGAAGACTTCTTCAGAGCTGCGGGCGCTGGGCGACTGCAACAGCAGAAACGTGCCGAATTCCATTTTATCTCTCTGTTATACCTTGGGGGACCAGCCGTATGCCTTCGCGCAAGCCCCGCCCATCAGCATCGCCCGCTCACTCTCGTTCAACCGGTCCGTCAGCCGGAACGGTTCCACGGCCTGTTCGTAGTTCACAACCGCGAACGCCCGAGTCCAATCCGTGCCCCACAGGCACCGCTCGAAACCCCAGGCGTCGAAGACGCGCGCCAGCGGGTCCCAGATGTCCGCGAACGGATACGGCTCGCGCGACAGCGTGCACGCGCCGCTGACCTTGATTACCGCGTTCGACCGCTTGGCGAGTTCCAGAACTTTCGGCAGGTCCGCCCAGGGCTGCTCCGGCGCGGGCGGCACGCGGGGTTGCAGGATGCCCAGATGGTCGACGATGAACCGCGTTTGCGGATGACGGTCGATCAGCGCGATGCCGTCGTCCAGATTGCCCCAGAACAGGATATTGACCGGAAAATCGACCGCCGCCGCCGCGCGCAGGATGCGATCCAGCCCCGGATCGCCGGGGGACCGACCGGAGTCGTGCGGCAGCATGATCCGCACGCCGACCGCGCCGGGCGTCGCCTTCCAATCCGCGATCACATCCGCGACCGCCGGGTTATCCGGATCGACCGGCTTCACGATGCCGAACCGGCCGGGATGGGCGCGCTGCACCTCTACCGCATAGCTGGCGTCGTACTGGTAAAGGCTGAACGCGGAGATAAAGATCGCGCCGTCGACGCCGACCTTGTCCATCGCCGCCACCATCTCGTCACCCGTGACGTGGGCCGGCCAGTTCGGCACGCTGTGCCAGGGCCGCTTGGCCGTATTCGCTTCGTACGCATGGACCTGCGAATCGATGATTGTCATCCGGAACGCTCCTTTTACCCCCGCGATCAAAGCAGGTTTGTGTCCGCCCGGTCCAGACCGGACGCCCGCCCTTGACCTTGATGCCGACGGCGTATTCGCTACAGAAGTACAGCCAGACGGTGCCGCGACACCCCACGATCTTCAGGAAACCGCCCCATGACCACCCGCAAAATGCGGCTCGGCCTTTCGATACGCGGCCATGGGTATCATCCCGCCGCCTGGCGCCATCCCGATGTGCCCGCCGACGGCACGCTGCAGGTCGAGCATTACGTGCGCAGCACCCGCATCGCGGAGCGCGGCAAGCTGGATATGATCTTCTTCGCCGACGGCGCGGGGATCAGGCAGGGCGATATCCCCCGCGGCTCCCTGGCCAGGACCGGCCGGGACATGATCGAGCTGGAACCGATGACTCTCCTGCCCGCGCTGGCGATGGTCAGCGAAAACGTCGGGTTGGTCACCACCGCGTCCACCACATACAACGAGCCCTATAACCTCGCCCGCAAGTTCGCCACGCTCGACCTCATCAGCAAGGGCCGAGCGGGGTGGAATGTTGTGGCGTCGTGGTCGGAGCACGAGGCGCGGAATTTCGGGCTTGAAACGACGCTGGACTACGACACCCGCTATGCTCGCTCCGCCGAGTTCGTGGAGGTGGTGAAAGGCCTGTGGGACGGTTGGGAAGACGGCGCTCTGGTCCTAGACAAGGCGAGCGGCCAATATTACGACGAAACCAAGATGCACGTGCTCGACCATCGCGGACGCTTCTTCAAGGTGCGCGGCCCGTTGACGGTGACGTGCATGCCGCAGGGCCATCCGGTGATCGTCCAGGCCGGCGCGTCCGAACAGGGGCGGGAATTGGGGGCGGCGACCGCCGATGTCATCTATGCGATCAATACTTCGCTCGACAGCGCGCGCGCCTACTATGCCGATGTGAAGGGGCGGATGGCGAAATACGGGCGCGAACCCGACGACCTGAAGATCATGCCGGCCTTCTGTCCGATCGTTGGCCACACGCGCGCGGAAGCACAGGCGAAGTACGATCAGTTGCAGGGGCTGTTCGATCCGCTGGCCGGCCTCGGCTCACTCTACAGCGCGTTCGGCGATCTGTCGGGCTACGCGCTTGATGACCCGCTGCCGGAAGACGCTCTGGGCAAGCAGGAACTGCGCAGCCTCAGCGCGCAGTTCGTGGAGCGGATGCGGCGGGAAAAACCAACCATTCGCGACCTCTATCTGCGCGCGGGCATCACCGGTTCCGCCTGCATCGGCACCCCGGACGATATCGCCGATGCCATGCAGGCCCTGTTCGAAGCGGGGGCGTGCGACGGCTTCAACATCACCCCGGCCACGCTGCCTGGCGGCGCCGAGGATTTCGTCGACATGGTCGTGCCCGAACTGCGCCGTCGCGGGTTGTTCCGCGCCGACTACGAAGGCAAAACCCTGCGCGAAAATCTCGGCCTGCGGCCCGTGGTGAACCGCTACGCCCGGGATCGTCGCGCCGCGGAATGACCGGTCAATCGCAACAACATAACAAGGGAGAAAAACCGATGAAGGATCTATCCGGCAGGCTCGCCGTCGTAACCGGCGGCGGATCGGGCATGGGCCGCGAGCTCGTGCGTCAATTGGTGGCGGAGGGCTGTGCCGTCGCGATGTGCGACGTCTCCACCCGCGGCATGGCGGAAACCCGCCAACTCTGCGAAGCGGCGGGTCTGCCGCAGGGGCTGCGCATCACGTCCCACGTCGCCGACGTCTCCAACGAAGCCGACGTGCTGCGCTTTCGCGACGCGGTGGCGGCGGAACACGGCACCGATCGCATCCATCTGCTGTTCAACAACGCGGGCATCAGCGGCGGCGGCAGCATGATCGTCAACGACCGAACGGAGTGGGAGCGGACCTTCAACATCTGCTGGGGCGGCGTCTATCTGAACACGCGCGCCTTCCTGCCGATGCTGCGCGCAGCGGATGAGGCGCACATCGTCAATACCAGCAGCATGAACGGGTTCTGGGCCTCGGTCGGTCCCGACACCCCGCATACCGCCTATTCCGCCGCGAAATTCGCGGTCAAGGGCTTTACCGAGGCGTTGATCGCCGATTTCCGGATGAACGCGCCGCATATCAAGGTGTCTGTCGTCATGCCCGGCCATATCGGCACGGGCATTCGCGACAACTCCTTGAAGGTGCAAACGCAGACCGACGCCGACGGGCTGAACGCGGCACAGATCGCGCAAATCCGCACGCGCATGGCCTCCATGGGCCGTGACTCCGCGCAATACTCCGACGCCGATATCGAACGCATGCACGCCGAACGCGCTCGGCGCTTCGTCACCGACGCGCCGACCAGCGCGGCGGAGGCTGCGACGATCATTCTGAACGGGGTCAAGGCGGACCGTCTGCGGATTCTCGTCGGCCCCGACGCGGAACTGATCGATCGCCTGGTGCGCGCCGACCCCGACAATGCGTACGAGCCGGAGTTCTACGAGCGTTTCGCCACCGAGGCAGGTTGGTACCCCGGTCGCTGACAAGACCACAGGAGACGGCAATGCGTGACGGAGCGGAACCCTGGCGGACCGGAGACCTCGCGTATCTGGAACGCGAGATTAATTACTGGACCGGTCCAATCGGCTATGCGGCATGTGCCGCGGGCGTGCACCGCGCCCGCGCCTATGCGGCCGAACGGGGCATGGATCGCGTTGCCGTGCTCACCGCATGGGCTGCCCGCTATGACGACGTTCTGCGGGACGTTGTGGCGGGCATCGATCCCGCCGGGCTTGTCGTGGACTGCGACGGGGCTGAAATCGTCGTCATGCCGACGCCGGAAAGCCTCGATCGCTTTGTGGCGTGGTGCCGGACGCGGGTGCGCTGGGTGTGACGGTGGGTGCCTCGCTATACGAAGCGCCCGCTCCGGCAATGCCGTAGAGCGGGCGTTTTGCATTCAGTCTTGTTCCCAGAAGTTTCGAATATCGGAAAAAAGATGGCAGGAAGGCTGAAAAAATCAGCGATAATATTGCGATTTGGATTCAAACTGCGTATTATGTACATGAAAGGAGTCACATCTTATGTATATTTATATATTATTAATCAAAGCAGTAGCTTATTTTATCCAATTGCTAGTTAGATAACGCCGCACCGGCTACGCGTCGCAAGTGCGACGCGTCCCTGGGCTTAATCCTGTCTTGTGCAGACAGGGAGGTCTGGCTGCCGGGGCGTCCGAAAATCTTGAATCTTGCAGTCGCTAACTACCTTGAAACATCCCCCCCTTATCCTTTCGTGGAATGTCCCTGGTGAAGGGATTCCTGAAAGGCCGCAAGCAGCCGCTTGCAAAGCGGCAGCACCGAAAGGTGCCGTCGGTTCGAACCCCACCCCCTATTGTAACCGCGGCCCCGGATCCATGCCCATCAACGCGCGCCCCCCGATCGGATACCACTCCGGCGCGACCATGCCGGTCTGCCCGACCGTGTGCAGATCGCGCCAGCATTCCGACATGCGGGTGCCGCGCTTGAATCCGGTCGTGCCGCTGAAGTGATAGACCAAATCCATCGCCTGACGGGCCGCGTCGCCGGAGTTGACCGCCGCCAACCGGCAGCGGGCGCGTTGCTGCAACGTCGTTTCCCCGCCGGCCGCCATGGTGTTCCACAATTCGGCGACCGTCGTCGATCGCCATAGCCGAGCGGCGCTGAGTATGGTGTCGGCGCGGGCGATGGCCTCCTGGACTTGTTCGCTCTGCGCCAGGGTGGCGCTGCCGCGTCCGCGCGGCACCTTCACGGTGGCCAGGTCGATCAGCGCCGCGATGCCCGCGCGCGCGATACCGGTCACGACGGAGCTGTGATGCGGCCCGACCCAGGCGACGGAGGGCAGGGCATAGGTCAGCCCCGGCCAGCGCGACCACTGATTATCCAGCGGTGCCCCGGCGTGGTACATCACGCGATGTTCGGGGATGAACACATCCGTCACCGTCCAGTCGAAGCTGCCGGTGCCGCGCAGGCCGCTGACATCCCAGGTGCCCGGGATGATTTCGGTCTCCGATTTGCGGAACAGGCCGCGCCAGTTTCCCGCCGCGCCGGTCGGCCCCGGACGGGGTTTACCGTTCTCGAGGATCTGGAAACTGCCAAGCATCCAGCTTGCTTCCATGCACCCGGTGCCGAAGGTCCAGTGGCCGGTGACTCGGTAGCCGCCCGGCACCGGTTCGGCCGACCCGCCGCCCGCGACGGCGGTGCCGGCGACGACCACATCGCGGCCCTGACCATGGATGTCCTGGATGCCGTCGTCGGACAGGCCGAGCGTGATCAGCTTGACGATATTGTTGTTGGCGATGTTCCAGCCGACCGATCCGCAGCCCTCGGCGAGCGTTTCCACGACGCCGGTATAGGTGACCGGATCGACCTGTAGCCCTCCCAGCGAGCGCGGCATGACCATGCGGTAAAAGCCGGCATCGTGCAGTTGGGCGACGAGTTCGGGTGGAAAGCGTTGTTCGCGTTCGATCTGTTCGGCGAAGCCGCGCAGCATCGGGTGCATCGCGCGGGCCTGGCGCACCAGCGGGTGAGCGTCGACATCCGTAGAGAGGCGCGCGTCCTCGATCGTCGTTTCCATCCGCTGTTTCCCCCAGTCGTTGGTCCGACTCGCAACCTGCGACTTTCGGCGCGGTTCGTCACGTCGCGATTGGCGCGGAAGTGTCGATTGGATAGACCGGATGGGTGGTAGAGGTTCTCGGAATTCCTGATCTGTCGATGGGCGTGCGCGCGATGGGGATCGTGCGCGCGGCGAATAATACTCCATGCGCCGTGAGGCGCGGGCAGGACAGCCGCGCCCCGGCGGCTTGCGTCGGTGTGTCCTTGCGTCGCGGTCAGAGCCGACGGATCGAACCCGTTGCCCGGATTCGGCGCGTGACCATTTCCCGGCGGAAAAACCTCATGCGCCGTGAGAAAGTCGATCCGACCGGCAGCGGGCCAACCGCAATATCGACGGACAACAGTCCATGCGCCGTGAGACACGGACCGAAGCGCCGCGCCCCGACGGCCCGCGTCGGTGTGTCCTTGCGTCACGGTCAGAGCCGACGGATCGAACCCATTGCCCGGATTCGGCGCGCGTCCATTTCCCGGTGGAATGACCCCATGCACCCTGAGACCGCCGATCCAACGGGCACCGCGCCAATCGCAATATCCGCGAACAAAAGCCCATGCGCCGTGAGACACAGCCCGAAGCGCCGCGCCCCGATGACCTGCGTCGGCATCGGCCTGTCACCGTGTCACCGTCGAAGCCGACGGATCAATCCCGACGCCCGGATTCGGCCCGCGCCCATTTCCCGGCGGAAGAACCTCATGCGCCCTGAGAACGCCGACCCGACGGGCACCGCGCCAACCCCAATATCCGCAAACAAAAGCCCATGCGCCGTGAGCAAGCGACGCAAGCACACCGCGTCCGCATCAAACGCCATCAACCCAGCCGCAACCCGCTTTGCCATTGCCGTCCATGCGGGAAGTGTCGGAGGGTTACACCTCGTCAAGGCGTCCAACCGCCGAAGCACGCAATCCAACGGGGAACAAACGCAACCATGAAAATCACCCGCCTGCGCACCCAGGTCGTTCACCTCCCGATCGACCCGCCCATCCTCACCGCCATCCTCGGCTCCATCCGCGCGGCCGACTGCGTGCTGACCTTCCTGGACACCGACGAAGGCATCACCGGCGAAGGCCTGGTCTTCTCCATCAACAACCGCCGTCTCGGCGTCATCCACGAGATGGTGCGCAACCTCGAAGACCTCGTCATCGGCCTCGACCCCCGCATGGGCGGCAGCGTCAACGCACGCGCGTGGAAAGACCTGAACTTCCTGGGGTATGAGGGTGTGTCCATCGTCGGCCTCGCCGCCATCGACAACGCGCTGTGGGATTTGCGCGGCAAGGCCGCGGGCCTGAACGTCGCCCATCTGATCGGCGCATGCCGCCCCTCCGTCCCCACCTACGCCTCCGGCGGCCTATGGCTCGGCTCCTCCATCGACGAACTGCAAAAACAGGCCGCCGGCTACGTCGCGCAAGGCTTCCGCGCCATGAAAACCCGCGTCGGCCCGACGGACCCCGAAAAGATGGTCGAACGCGTCGCCGCCGTGCGCGAAGCCATCGGCCCGGATATCGGCCTGATGGTCGACGCCAATCAGCAAATGACCGTGAAACAGGCCATCCGTATCGGCCGCATGATGGAAGAGCTCAACCTGACCTGGTTCGAGGAACCCATCATCTGCCACGATCACGAAGGCGAGGCCCAAATCGCCGCCGCGCTCGACACGCCCATCGCGTCCGGTGAAACCGTCTACACGCATCGCGGCATTCTTAAGATGCTCGAAGCCCGTTCCGCCGATGTTTTAATGCCGGACCTGCAACGTATGGGCGGGCCGACGGAATTCATCAAGGCCGCGCACCTGTGCGAAGGCTACAACATCCCCTGCTCATCCCATCTCTTTCCCGAAATGAGCCTGCCGCTGCTCGCCGCGCTGCCCGGCAGCTACTACCTGGAACACATGCCGTGGTTTGAGGCGATATACCGGGAACGTATCGAACTCGACGCCGCCGGCAATGCCATTGTGCCGGATCGGCCCGGCTGGGGCTTCAGCTTCGACCCGGCGGCAATCAAGCGCTACGCCGACTGACGCGCGCCCGACCATCTCAGACTGCCCGGCGTCGAACAGGCCGGGCAGGCGGCGTGCCACACCGCATGGTCGGCCCGACAGGAATCGCATCGCCAGACCGGGTCCGGATCGGCCGACGCCGCCCGCCGCAGCGCTTCCCGCTGCGCCAGCCGCCCGGCTTCAGTCGTTCCGATTTCGAGTTCTTCGATCTCGGCGGCCAGCAGCCAAACCCGCCGCTGGTTCATCCCCGCCGCGATGGCGCGTTCGGCGTGACGACGCGCCTCCCCGGTCAGGTTGGCGGAGAGGGAGGCGCGGGCAAGGAGAAACTCGCTTTCCGGATGGTTCGGCGCGGCGGCGGCAAGGCGCTTCGCGACCTGCACCCGCGCCAGCGGATCGGCGGTCGACTCCAGCGCGAAGTCGGCCAGACCGGGCTGCGGCGACATTGCCCAGGTCTCGGTTACCGTCGCCAGGGCGCGCGCTTCCTTACCGTCCGCCCGCAACCGCGCCGCATAGGCCAGCGCCGCCGGAGCCAGGGACTTATCGAGGTTCCAGGCGGCCCGTGCATGACGCAGGCCCTGCGCCGGATCGGCTTCCGCCAGCGCGGCGGCGGTGGCCAGCGCCGCGCCGGTGCTGCCCTCAGGCGCGGCAAGCTCCAGCGCTTCGGCCCAATGACCGGCCCGAATCGCCAGTTGCGCACGCTCCTGCCGCACCCAGGCCGCGCCGGGATGGGCTTCCTCGGCCAAGCGAGCGAACGTCGCCGCCTCCGCCCAGGCCTCACGCGCGATGGCCTGGCGCAGAAGGCCGCGATACCCCAGGAAGGAGGCATCCGACCGCTCGCTCAGGGCCTGAAACGCCTTGGTCGCCTCGTCATCGCGCCCGGCAAGGCGACCGGCCTCCGCCGCCAGCAGCAACGTCTGCGGCGTATCCCCGAGCAATGCCCGGGCTCGGCTTGCCTCCCGGCGGGCGTCGGGCTTTTCGCCGGCGGCCAGCGCGATCAGTGTGTTGGTGATGGCCGTTTCGCCCGTGCGACGGCGGCGGTCGTGCCGCCAGCGCCGCACGCGGGACGGCAACCGCATCAGGGCGGCGATCAAAGACACGCAGAGGCACATCAGCGCGACCAGCACGACCAGCGCCGACAGCGCAACCGACGCGGGGGCTTCAGCCGCATAACCGCCGATCTCGGCGCTGACGGTTCCGGGCAGGCTGGCCAACTGCCAGGCGCCGGCCAGCACCACCGCCAGCCCAGCCACAATCCCCACCAGTTTGATCATCAGCCGCGCTCGGCCAGATCGACCAAGGCGCCACGGGCGGCCAACAGGGCCTTCGCGTCGGCGAGCCACACGGCCATGGCATCCGCCGCCAAACCGGATAACGAACCGACCGCGGCGACTGCCCCGGCCAGATCGCCGCCGTCGAGCGCGGACCGCGCGCGCGCCATGACGCCGGCGGCGGGATCGCCGACCAGCACCCGGTCGCCCTGGCGGATGGTCACCAACTCCGTCAGCCGCGCCCACCCGCGTTCCAGGAACGGACGCCCGGAACTGTCGGGACGACTTGCGGCCAACGCCGAACGCTCTACCCCGGCCCAGGCCTGACGCAAAGTGCTGTCGGTGGGCGGCGCGACGTTCGCGAACCGCGACAGCGCCAAGGGAGCGCCGGCCAACGCGCCGATGGGCCGCCCGGCGTTCAGCGCCGACCAGGCAGCCTGGATGCGCGCGGCCTTTTCGGCCTTTTCCGCCTGGACGGCGGATTGGCGAGCCAGCCGTTCGACGCCTGACAGTCGGGCGTCGTCGGCTTCGATACGACGGACGATCTCCGTCTCGGCGCTTTGAGTCCGCCCGGTCAGCCCCTCGATACGCCCGGCCAATGCATGGAACTGCGCGGTCAGGGCCGGATCGCCGCCGGGGCGCCGTTCCAGCGCGTCGATACGCGCGGTCAAGGGAGCGAGGTCCGGGACGGCAGGCTGCGGCCGTTGCTCCAGACGGGCCAGTCGAGCCTCCAGGCGCTGCAACTGCTGTTCGATGCCGGTCAGGTCCACCGCGGTGGTTGTGGGCCCAGGGGCGGGCCCAAGGGCGGGCGTAGGGGCGGGCGCGCGCCAGGACAGCGCCAGCACAAGCGCGCCGGCCATCGCGCCACATCCGGCGATCCAGGGTGCCAGACGCTTCCACCGCGGAACCTCCGGCGGAGAGGTGTCCGGTGTCGGGGCGGGCAACGCGGGTAAATCGGTCATCGCAGCAGCGCGAGCATTGCGTCCTGATCCGGGTTTCGGGCGACGTCGATCCGTCGCCACGACAGCGTCTGTAATGCCATGGCGGTGCGCGCGCTGATAGCCACGGCAACCATATCCGCCGCGCACGCCGCCAGCCCCGCCGCGCTCAGCAGACGGATACAATGCCGCGCCGTGGCGGGGGAGAAAAACAGCGCCGTATCAACGGTCCGTGCCCGAAGCGCCGAGATGCTGTCCGCCGGCAACGTCGTCGCCGGCTCCGCCGCATACGTCACACGCCGGACGACGCGGTAACCCAGGCCGCGCAATCCGGCGGCCAGTTCCAGTCCCTGACCGCGGCCCGAGGCCAGCAACAGCACACCGTCGTCGATGCCGAACCACGCCCGGGTCAGCGCGGTCAGCGCCACCGCGTCGCCGCCGGCGCTGAGGACCTGGCTGAAGCCCTGCGTCCGGGCGCGTTCGGCCGTGGCATCGCCCACGGCCAGGAAGGGAGTGGCGTGCCAGGAGGCGTCGAAGGCGGAGAGGGCATTGCCGCTGGTTGCCAGGATCGCCGCGACCCGGTTCGGCGGGCGCGTAAGAGCCAGCGGCCGAATGACCAACGCCGGCGCCAGGATCGGCGTCAGCCCCATCGCGATCAGCCGAACGGCTGTCTGGCCGGCACCCGGTTCCGGCCGGGTCACCAGCACCGCGCCGCGATCGGGCTTAGCCAAACACGTCCCGCGGGCTGTCGGCGCGCAGGCTGCGCCCCAGTTCCGTGCCGATGCGTTCGGCATCGGCCGCCGCTCCGGTCAAGGCGCGCTTCAGCAGGAAGCTGCCGTCCGCCCGCGCGACCAGCCCGGTCAGGTGCAGATCGCCGGACGCCAGAAGCCGAGCATGACCGCCGATGGGGGTGCGGCAGGAGCCGTCGAGTTCGGCGAGCATGGCGCGTTCCGCGGTGGACACCGCCTTTGCCTCCCCGTCCTCGATGCCCGACAGCATCTCCCGCAGTTCGCCGTCGTCGGCGCGCACGGTAATGCCGACGATGCCCTGCCCGGCGGAGGGGGTCATGATTTCGGGGTCGAGCACGATCGACGCGCGCTCTTCCATGTTCAGCCGCCGCAGTCCGGCGAGCGCGAGCAGGGATGCCGCGCAATCGCCGGCCCCCAGCTTCGCCAGCCGTGTCTGGACGTTCCCGCGCAGGGTCACGATGCGCAGGTCCGGGCGTGCGTGCAGCAACTGCGCCTGCCGCCGGACGGACGATGTGCCGATGACCGCGCCATGCGGCAGTGAGGTATAGGGGTTCGCGGGATCGATCCGATCCAGACCGGGCCCGAGGATCAACGCGTCGCGCGCGTCCTCTCGCCGCATCGTGCAGGCCAGGACGATGCCCGGCGGCAGTTCGGTCTCCAGGTCCTTCAGGCTGTGGACCGCGAAATCGATGCGGCCATCCAGCAACGCCTCGTGTATCTCCTTGGCAAACAGACCCTTGCCACCGATATCCGCCAGCCGGCGATCCTGCACGATATCGCCGGTCGTGTTGATCGCGTGCTCCTCAAACACCTCCATCCCGCGCAATACGGGGCAGAAGCTGGTCAAAATGGCCAGAAAGGCGCGAGTCTGCACCAGGGCGAGCGGCGAGGCTCGGGTACCCACGCGCAGCGGGAGGGCGCGGGCGTGCGGTCTGGTCCGGGCGGGGGGCGACATGGCGGCATTCATCGTGGCGTCGTATTACTCGCGAGGGCCGAGGGAAAGATGGGAAATCGACGTATGGGGCCGGTACTGGGAATCGAATCGTCCTGCGACGAGACCGCGGCCGCCGTTTTGGACGCGGAAGGGCGGATCATGGCGGAATCCGTCCTGGGTCAGGAGAAAGAACACACCCCCCATGGCGGGGTGGTGCCGGAGATCGCGGCGCGGGCGCATCTGGCCGCCTTGCCCGAGCTTGTGCACAGCGTCATGACGCGCGCCGGCGTGGTTTATTCCGATCTCGGTGCCGTCGCCGCCAGCGCCGGTCCCGGACTGATCGGCGGACTGATCGTCGGCAGCCAGTTGGCCAAGGGCATCGCCATCGGCCAGGGCATCCCCTACCTCGCCATCAACCATCTGGAAGCCCATGCCCTGACCCCGCGCCTGCCCGGCCTTGTCGATGGCGGCGCGCCGTTTCCCTATCTGCTTCTGCTGATCTCCGGCGGGCACTGCCAGTGCGTCTCCGTCGCCGGCATCGGCCAACATACCCGGTTGGGCAGCACCCTGGACGATGCCGCCGGGGAAGCCTTCGACAAGGTCGCCAAGCTGCTGGGTCTTGGTTGGCCGGGCGGTCCGGTGCTTGAACGCCTTGCCGCCGATGGCGATTCCGCCCGTTTCCCATTCCCCCGTCCATTGCTGGGACGGGAGGGCTGCGATTTCAGCTTCTCCGGCCTGAAAACCGCCGTGGCCCAGGTCGTCTCGCGCTTTGGCGACGGTGCCCTGCCGTTGCGGGACGCCGCCGATATCGCCGCCAGCTTCCAGCACGCGGTCGCGGAGGTGTTGGCCGATCGCGCCCGCAACGCCATGGCGATGATGCGCGCGCGTGCGCCGTCGGCAAACCTGCTGGTCGCGTCGGGCGGCGTCGCCGCCAACGGCGCGATCCGATCCGCGTTGCAGGAGGCCGCCGCCGGCATGGGCTTTCGTATGGTCGCCCCGCCCATCCGGTTGTGCACGGATAACGCCGTCATGGTCGCCTGGGCGGCGCTGGAGCGGCTGCGCCTCGGCCTGACCGACACGCTGACCTTCAAGCCACGCCCGCGCTGGCCGCTGACCGAACTGACCGGCGCATGAACTACCGCCACGCCTTCCACGCCGGCAACTTCGCCGATTGCATGAAACATGCACTGCTGGCCTGGCTACTGCGCGCGATGATGCGCAAATCGACACCCCTGTTCGTGCTTGATACCCATGCCGGTCGTGGACAATACGACCTGACCGACACACCCGCGCAGCGCACCGGGGAGGCTGAACGCGGGATCCAGCGGCTTCTGCGCGATCCCCGTCCGGCATTGTTTCACTACCTCGACCTGGTCCGCTCGCTGGGTCTCTACCCCGGCTCCCCGAACCTCATCCGTGCCCTGCTGCGCCCCGGCGACCGTCTGGCGTGCTGCGAACTGCACCCGGAAGATGCCGAGGCGCTGCGGCAACTCTTCCATCGCGACGAGCAGGTGTCGGTCCACCGTCGCGACGCCTGGGAAGCCCTGGGCGCGCTGCTGCCACCCAAGGAAAAGCGCGGCCTGGTCCTGATCGACGGCCCCTTCGAAGAACCGGACGAGTTCACTCGTCTCGCCAACGGGCTGATCGCCGGGCATCGGCGGTTCGGCAACGGCGTGTTCGTCGCCTGGTATCCGATCAAGCATCGCGCCCCCGTGCGCGCCTTCCATACCGCGATGAAGGACAGCGGCATCCGAGACATCGTCGCGGTCGAATTGCTGCTGCGGGAGCCACTCGACCCAGGAAGACTGAACGGTTGCGGGCTGTTGGTGATCAACCCACCCTATCAATTCGAAGCCGGCGCGGATGCCCTGTTGGAAGCCCTGCTGCCGATCCTCGGCGATCGGGAAGCGGGGGAAGCACTGGTGGTGAGCAGGATCTCCGATGAATAACGTGACCGTCATCGGGGCCGGGGCCTGGGGCACCGCCCTGGCAATCCAGGCCGCGCGTGCCGGTAACGCCGTCACGCTATGGGCGCGCGATCCAACCAGTGCGGCAACGATGCAGCGCACCCGAACCGCCACGCGCCTGCCGAACGTGACCCTGCCGGATACTGTCACCGTGACCAACGATCTCGCGTTGACCGGCGATCTCTGCCTGCTGGTCACGCCCATGCGCTATCTGCGCGCCGTCGTCGGGGCGCTGCCCGCCGGTGACGCGACCCTGGTCGTCTGCGCCAAGGGCGTCGAAACCGATTCGTTGCGTCTGCCCTTGGAAATCCTCACAGAACTGCGCCCCTACGCCCGGGCGGCCGTTCTGTCCGGCCCCAACTTCGCGCATGAGGTCGCCGGCGGCATGCCGGCCGCCGCCGTCGTTGCCTGCGCCGACGCGGCCCTGCGAGACAGTATCGCCCAACGCCTGGCCACCGCTTCGTTCCGGCTCTACGGCAACGACGATCCCATCGGCGCGCAGCTTGGCGGCGCGGCCAAGAACGTCATCGCCATCGCCGCGGGTGCCGTCATCGGCGCGGGGCTGGGCGAGAACGCCCGCGCCGCCCTCGTAACCCGTGGGCTGGCGGAACTCGCGCGCCTGACCGTCGCGTTGGGCGGTAAACCGGAAACGGTCATGGGCCTGTCCGGCCTGGGCGACCTGCTGCTGACCTGCACTGGCCCGGCGAGCCGGAACTTCAGCCTTGGCATGGCACTGGGGCGCGGCGAAACCTTGGCAACCATCCTCGCGAGCCGCAACGTCGCGACCGAGGGCGTGGCAACCGCCCCTGCCTTGCTTGCGCGCGCCGCCGGCATTGACCTGCCCATCTGTTCGGCGGTCGCCGGCTTACTGGCGGGGCAAAAGAGCCTGTCCCAAACGATCGCCGACCTATTGGCGCGCCCGCGTCGGGACGAGTAGCCGGACATGCCAAAAAAAGGGCGGCGCTCGTAAGCGCCGCCAAGTTTAGGGAGGAAACGTCCAAGAAAGCAGTGCGCCATGGGCGCCGCTGCTGAACCAAAGAATGCTCTTCGCAGGCGCAGCAGGCAAGTACTATTTGCTGCACCGCAGCAAAATTCGGTGCCTATCTGCCTAACTGTTGCGCAATAGCCACAGAGACCTCCTCGGATTGCTGGATTAAACGGTCAAATGCTCAAAAACGTGCTGACTGTCGGTGGCTGGACCATGGCGAGCCGCATCCTTGGCTTCGTCCGCGACATGTTGATCGCGGCCATCCTTGGGGCGGGACCCATCGCCGACGCATTCTTCGTCGCCCTGAAACTGCCCAACCTGTTCCGACGCCTGTTCGGCGAAGGCGCATTCAATGCCGCCTTCGTACCCGCTTTCTCCGGCATGCTCGCCACCGACGGTCCCGCGCCCGCCCGCCGCTTCGCGCAAGAAGCCTTCGCCGTCATGACCTTCTGGCTGGCGCTGCTGACGATCGCCGGTGAAATCTTCATGCCGGCGTTGATGACCGTCCTCGCGCCCGGCTTCGCCGCGACGCCCGAGAAGTTCAACCTGGCGGTGACACTCTCGCGCATCACCTTCCCCTACCTGATCCTGATCTGCCTCGCCGCGCTGGTGTCCGGCGTGCTGAATGGGTTGGAGCGCTTCACCGCGGCGGCGGCGTCGTACGTGCTGTTCAACGTCGTTTCCATCGCCTGCATGCTTTGGCTGACGCCCTATGTGCCCACAACCGGCCACGCGCTGTCCTGGGGCGTGACGATTTCCGGCGTCGCGCAGCTTGGCGTGCTGATCGTTGCGGCCCATCGCGCCGGCATGCCGATGCGTCTGCCGAGGCCCAGACTCACGCCCCAGATGCGCCTGCTGTTCCGCCGCATGGCGCCGGGGTTGGTCGGCGCGGGGGTCACGCAACTGAACCTTGCCGTCGACGTGATCATCGCCAGCCTGCTGCCCGCCGGCACCGTGTCGCTGCTGTACTACGCCGACCGCATCCAGCAACTGCCGCTGGGCGTGATCGGCATCGCCGTCGGTACTGCCCTGTTGCCGGTCCTGTCGCGTCAGGTCCGCGCCGGAGAAGCCGACGCCGCGATCGGTACACTGAACCGCGCGATCGAGTATGCCTTGTTCCTGACCCTGCCCGCCGCCCTGGCGCTGAGTGTCTCGGCCTATCCAATCATGTGGGGCTTGTTCGGCCACGGCGCTTTCGCGGCCGAAAGCGCCCGCCTCTCCGCCCAGGCACTCGCCGCCTACGCGCTCGGCCTGCCGGCCTTCGTCCTGGTCAAGGTGCTGGCACCGGGCTTCTTCGCGCGGGGCGACACCGCGACCCCCGTGAAGATCGGCATGGCCTCCGTGGGGTTGAACCTCGCCATGAACGTCGCCTTTATGGTGCCGCTGCAACATATCGGCCCGGCGCTGGCCACCAGCCTGGCGGCGATCGTCAACGTCGTCGGCCTGGGAGTCGTGCTGTACCGGCGCGGTCAAATGCGGCCGGACGCCGATCTGCGTCGGCGCACGCTGCGCATGCTGTGCGCCGCCGCCGCCATGGCCGCGGTGCTTTGGGGGGCGGAGCCGCTGCTGTTCCCGGCGACCACCAGCGGCGTGCTCAAATTCGTTGCGCTGGGCGCGCTGGTCACGCTGGGACTGCTGACCTATGCCATTGCGACGCACGTGTTCGGTGCCTACGACCTGCGGCAGGTCAAATCGATGCTCCGCCGTCGTCGCTGACCCGCAAGCGCAGCACCGCCATCCAGGGGGAGCGCGGGTCCAACACCGTCCCGTCGGCGGTGGCCAACTTGCCGTCGTCGGTCACCGGCACATACGTCATGCTGACTGCATCACGAATGTTCCCCCCGATCACCGCAATCACGCCGCGGCGGGAGGTATCGACGACGATATCGCAATGCGCCGGAAACAGCGTCGCGGTCGGCAGATCGTCATACCGCAGTCCGCCGGCGCGGTTGCGTCCGAAGCAGATGAGGTCGCCGGGACGGGGCGCATAGGCCTCGGGCCGTTCGGCGGTAAGCAGCCAATCCTCGGTCGATCCCAGCGTCATGCGCTTGGCGATGTTGATGTAATGGGCATGGTCCGCGGCATAGGGAAACCGTGCCCCGGCCCCGGCGATCCGCATGACATAGGATACGAAGGCGGCGGACCACGCGAAGTCGCCGTCTTGTTCGGCGTCGAACACCCGGCCCTGGCTGTCGTGCTTGCCGGTCCAGGCAATCTCCGGCGCTTCGGCGTTCAGACCCAGCCACCAATACTCGCCGACCCTTTGCCACAGACCCGGCTCGCGCTCCGCCTTCACGGTCGGGTCCGGCGGACCCTCCACGACCGGCTGTCCGAACAGACGCCATTCGCGCAGCGCGATCGCGACCACGGCCTGGCGCGATATCGGTTCAAACGGTTTCGCGGCGAACGGGGGAATGTGCATACGGCCTCCGGTGCAGGCGCCGAGGAAGAGCGTCACGACCAGGACGAAGCGCTTCACCGCCGCTCGGGGAACAGGCCGAGCAGAGCGTCGGCGGAAGCGTCGCAGCGGCCGCGCTCGGTGATCAGGCCGGTGACAAGCCGAGCGGGCGTGACGTCGAAGGCCGGGTTGGCCGCGGGACTGCCGCCGGCGGCGACGCGCACGGTGGCGATCGATCCGCCGGGCAGGCGGCCGGTGATGTCGGTCACTTCGGACTGGGCACGTTCCTCGATGGGGATTTCGCGCAGCCCGTCCGATACGGTCCAGTCAATGGTGGTCGACGGCAGCGCCACCCAGAACGGCACGTTATTGTCGCGCGCGGCGAGCGCCTTGAGATACGTGCCGATCTTGTTGGCGACATCGCCGGAGCGGGTGACGCGGTCGGTGCCGACGATCACCAGATCGACCTGGCCGTGCTGCATCAGATGCCCGCCGGCGTTGTCGGCGATGACCGTGTGCGGCACGCCGTGCTTGCCGAGTTCCCAGGCCGTCAGCGCGGCGCCCTGGTTGCGCGGGCGGGTTTCGTCGACCCAGACATGCAGATCGATGCCGGAATCGTGCGCCTTGTAGATCGGCGCCAGGGCGGTGCCCCAATCGACGCAGGCCAGCCAGCCGGCGTTGCAATGGGTCAATACGTTGACCCGCCTGCCCGACCGCGCGGCTTCTTGGATCAACGGCAGCCCGTGATCCCCGATGGCTTCATTCTGCGCGGCGTCTTCGTTGGCGATGGCGGCGGCTTCGGCATAGGCGACCGCGACGCGTTCGGAAGGCGCGGTCGGGCGCAGCCGACCCAGCATGCGGTCCAACGCCCAGCGCAGATTGATCGCGGTCGGACGGGTTTCCGCCAGCAGCGCCGCATCGCGCTCCATCGCTTCGGCGGATGGATCGGCGCGCAGCGCGAGGCACAGCCCATAGGCGGCGACAGCGCCGATCAGCGGCGCGCCGCGTGTCTGCATGGATTTGATGGCGTGCGCGGCCTGGTCGCGATCGGCCAGCCGCAGAATATCGAGCGCCCAGGGCAGGCGGGTCTGGTCGAAAATGCGGACCGACCAACCGTCGGCGGGATCGACCCACACGCCACGATAGGCGACGCCGTCTACTTTCATCGTGCGGAAACCTTTTGGTGCAGAACGCAAACCAGCGTGAACAGCCGGCGAGCGGTATCGAAATCCATGGAAATCTTGCCGTCCAGACGCTGGCGCATCAGGTCGGCCCCTTCGTTGTGCAAGCCCCGACGCCCCATGTCGATGGCCTGAATACGCGACTCCCGCCCTTCCTCGACCGCCATGATGTGGCTATCGACCAGGAGTTGGTAGTCCTTGACCAGCCGTCGGAACGGGCCCAACGCCAAGCCGATGGCGATCAGCGGGGAGTCCAGCCGATCGCGGATATCGAAGATCAGCCGCCCCTCGCGGATCGACAGTCGCAGCACGAATGGTCCCGGCGCGGTGATGCCGGCCAAGGGCGCGAAATGGTTCGAACGCGCCAGATCGGCTACGGCCTGCTCTCGGTCGGCTTCGATGAACGGCGACAGCGACGGTGTCGTGTCGCTATCGAGAACGACACGCTCCAGCCGATGCAGTACGCTTTCGGCTACGGTCATCTGTCGTCCGTGTCGGTTTTCAACATGTTCAGGCTGAGCATCAGCCCAACCGTGCCGCCCTTGATGGGGCGCAGCAGACCAAGCGCCATGATCAGCGTCATTGGCAGAAAGATCGCCGACATCGCGAAGGTCGAAAGCTCATAGGACCGGTCGACCATGAACATGATCGGCACGATCACGTGTCCGGTGACCAAAATCGTGAAATACGGCGGCGCGTCATCCGCCCGCGCCAATCCCAACGGCGCCCCGCATGCTCGGCATTCCCCGACAACGCGTAGGAAGCCATTGAAAATATGACTTTTCCCGCAGTTTGGGCATTGGCCCAGCAATCCGCGCCCGATCGCCGTCATCAGCGTTGGTTGTTGCAGTGTCGTAGCGGAACGCGGCGGCTGCCATTGCGACGGAGCCATGAGATGTCCTTTGTCGGAAAACGCATTACGGCAAACAGAATACTTCATGCTGCACCGCAACACCATATCGATATGCTTGGCCGCCAAAGTGATCGCCCTTGCGGGGGGTGTGCCAAACACGCGTGTTTACCCTGGCGCGGAGCCGTATTTCCTGGGCGCATGGGGTCTTTTCGCCGAAAATGCTGTTGATCGTGGTCGGAGTGTGGCTCTGCTTGCGGCACAGCGGAGGGGCGCTCAGGGTGCATGGGGTCATTCCACCGGGAAATCGGCGCTGGCGCTCGCGGGTCGTGGTAGCGGTATTCTTCCCTCGGCGGTTTCTCTGGGTGCATGGGCTTTTGTTCACGCGGTTTTGCGATCGGGGCGGCGATCCCGCGTGCTCACGGCGCATAGGGTTTCACCATCGGGAAATCGGCGCTGGCGCTCGTGGGTCGTGGTCGCGTCATTCTTCCCTCGGTGGTTTCTCTGGGCGCATGGGGTCTTTTCGCCGAAAATGCTGTTGATCATGGTCGGAAGGCGGCTCTGCTTGCGGCACAGCGGAGGGACGCTCACGGCGCATGGGGTCATTCCACCGGGAAATCGGCGCTGGTGCTCGTGGGTCGTGGTAGCGGCATTCGTTCCTCGGCGGTTTCTCTGGGCGCATGGGCTTTTGTTCACGCGGTTTTGCGATCGGAGCGGCGACCCCGCGCGCTCACGGCGCATAGGGTCATTCCACCGAGAAATCGGCGCTGGTGCTCGCGGGTCGTGGTAGCGGCATTCTTCCCTCGGTGGTTTCTCTGGGCGCATGGGCTTTTGTTCACGCGGTTTTGCGATCGGAGCGGCGATCCCACGCGCTCACGGCGCACAGGGTCCTTCCACCGGAAATTCGGCGCGGACCGCGGGCCGACGCGAAAACCATCGGATATTGTTGGAAGCGTGAGCATCCAACCGTACTACCCAATCGCCCACGCCGCGCCAATTGCGACGTGATGGGCGCAGGAGCGCTCAAGGACGATGGCCCGTCTTGATCGCGGGAACCAGCCGCAGGACACTCAGCGCATGACCCGTATCCTCGTGATCAACCCCAACTGCACAACCGCGTGTTCCGACGGCATCGACGCGGCCATCGCGCCGTTCCGATTTCCCGGCGGACCCAGCATCGACGTCGTCACCACAGCCGATGGCCCTCCGGCGGTCTATTCCTGGCGAGATTGGCATGCCGCGGTAGAACCGGTGTGCCGAACGATCGAAGCACAGGCGGCGGATGTTTATGTGATCGCCTGCGCCTCCGACCCTGGGATCGAGGCCGCGCGCGCCACCACCGACAAACCCGTGCTGGGCGTATTCCGTTCGGCCGTCTCCACCGCCATCGCGCGGGCAGAACGCTTCGGCGTGATCGCCATCGTCGATGCGTCAAAGGGACGGCATATGACCGCCTTGCGCGCCATGGGCGTGGAGGATCGGTTGGCGGCCGAAGTCGCCCTGAATGTCTCGATGGAAACGCTGCTGCAACCCGATGCCGCCCGCGCGCGTTTGATCGAGGCCGGGCGTGCGCTGGTCGATGCGGGATCGGCGACCGTCATCCTCGGCTGCACCGGCATGGCGCATCATCGCGCCGCGATCGAAGCCGCGATCGGCGTGCCGGTCATTGAACCCTGTCAGGCCGCCGCCGCCCTGGCGATCGGGATCGCCCGGGTCGGATAGAGATCAGGCTTCGATGTTCAGCGTGTGCTTGGTGTCCTTGGGCTTGCCATGCCCGTTCGGCGGCGCACCGCCGATCTTATCGCCGTCATGATCCTTCTCCGCGCGCGGCGGGGGGCGCTGCGCGCCTTGCGCGGCGTGAGCCTGGGTATGGGCGCCAATGTTCCCGATTGCACTCATGACTGACACTCCCTGCTGCCGTGATCGCGCGGAGAGTGGCAGCAAACCCTTAAGCAAAGGTTAACGAGGGATCACAAAACCGGGCGGCGTTCGCGGGTTGTTGTCGCCCGTTCGAAATGGTGCCCCACGCGCAGAACCGTCGCGTCATTCCACTGCGCGCCCATGATCTCCAACCCCATCGGCAGACCGGCGGCGTTGAACCCGCCGCACACCACCAGCGACGGCACCGCGGCGACATTGGCGACCGTCGTTACGAGCGGCCGAGCAAATCCGTCGTCGGGACGCTGTTCGGCCAAGGGGGGGGCAACGTCGGCGGTCGGCGCGCAGATCAACACGTCGAACTTGCGCAATACCTCACGCGTGGCCGCGATCAGGTCGGTCCGCCGCCGCTGCGCGCCGATATAATCGGCCGCCCGCACCAAGGCCCCGGCCAGCACCCGAATGCGAAACACGCGCGAGTAATCGGCCAGGCGGGTGCGAAGCGTCGCCTCGTGCAGTGCATAGGCCTCGGCGGAGATAATCACCCGGCCAACCGCGTTGAAGTCTTGCACTGCCGGCAGCCGAGCTTCCTCGACGATGCAACCGAGATCGCGGAGCGTGGCGGATGCATCCGTCATCATGCGCCGCATCTCCGGCGAAACCGGCGCGTCGTGTTCGTAAAACCGGCGCAGGACGCCGACACGAAGCCCCTTCAGCGGCGCGTTCAGGCCCTGCGTGAAGCTTGGGAGCGGCACGGAGACGGAGGCCGGATCGGCCGGGTCGTGCCCGGCGATGGCATCGAGCAGGATGGCGCAGTCCTCGGTGGTCCATGCCATCGGGCCGGCGGTATCCAGACTGGGCGCCAGCGGAATGACGCCGCGACGCGATACCAGACCGGGCGTGGGCTTGAACCCGGCGATACCGCAAAATGCCGCGGGCAACCGGATCGAACCGCCGGTATCGGACCCCAAGGCGCCCAGCGCGATGCCGGCGGCGACGGCGGCGCCGGACCCGGAGCTTGACCCGCCGGTGAAGCGGCGCGTGTCCCAGGGATTCCGCGCGGGCGGCCACGGCAGGTCGGTCGCCGGCCCGCCAATGGCGAATTCATGCGTCGCGAGCTTGCCCAGCATGACAGCGCCCGCTGCGTGAAGCCGGCGCACGGTTTCCGCATCCTGCTTCGGAACGTTGTCGATCAGGATTTTCGAGTGCGCCGTGGTGCGCACGCCGGCGGTTTCGTAAATGTCCTTGTATGCCAGCGGAATGCCCAGCAGCGGCCCTGACTGTCCGGCAGCCAGCGCCTTTTCGGCAGCCCGAGCCGCCGCCATCGCGTGTTTGGCGGTTACCAAGACGTATGCATTCAGGCCGGGATTGGCTGCCTCTATCCGCTTCAGCAAAGCGCGGGTCAGTTCCACCGGCGACAGCGCTCGTTCGGCGATCAGGCGAGACGCCTCGGCGATGGTCAGGAACGGTGGAACCGACTTTTTCATGCGGGCTTCCCGACGCGTTTCGCGCGCGGCCTGGCAACGGGCTTTGCTTCCGGTTCCGGTTCGGCGGGTGGGTTCGGCCGGAACACCAGCGCCATGTCGTCGACCAGAGGGCGATCACGCGGGATCGTGGCGATCAGTCCGGCCACCTGCCGCCACGCCAGCACCAGATCGGCCATCTGGCCGGGATTCAGCGCAAGCCCGGCGCGCGATATCAGGATTTGCATCTCGGCGGGGCTGATGGTTGGCGTATTGGCGGGTGGGGCGAGCATAGGCGCGAGCAATCCCGGATATGTTTCCGATATAACTAGTCCCCCAACCCACGGGCTTCAACCCGCGTATGAAGTCCCAACGATATGTGGGCGGTTCCGTTTACCGGCGGTTAACCTCTTGGCCCCATGATCGGCTTGCGCGCGCTCCGGGAAAACCGATGGGCCGCGCCGAGGATCATTGTGGAGCAAAATCTATGCGCATTTACCCGTTCATTCTGACGTCGATGGTCGCTGTCTGCTCGGCATCCGTCGTCTTCGCCGCCGACAAGGTGGATTGGTCGCCCTGCCAAACCGAAATCACCAAATGGTGCCAGGGCGTGAAGGAGAAATCCGGAGAGGAAGCGCTTTACCAGTGCCTGCTGAAGCGCGACGCCGATCTGTCCAAACAATGCGATAACTCTGCGCACAGCCGCTACGAGCAGGTGACCGGCAAGACTCGATAATCAGGTCCACGGGGCTGCCCAGCCAGGGGTTCGGAGTGCAATCATGTCGGTCTCGATTAAAGCCAGACTTGTCTTACTGTTGTTTCTGGCGCTGGCGGCACTGTCGTGTGCCAGTATTCTGTCAATCGTCAGCAGCTCTCGGATCAGTCGATACAACGACATGGCTCGTGTAACGCAAAGCAATAAGGTGCTTGCGGAGCGAATGATTACGACTCGGCTCACGGCGGCGGCGCAATACTACGAAATCGTTCAAGGGCGCGCGGGCAGTCCCGTGGAAACGCGGGAGAGCCTGGTTGAATCCGCGCAAAAATTCCAGGACCTGACGGAGCGTCTGATCGGACGCGCGCTGCCCTATCTGAAAGCGGACGACCTTCGGCGGGCGCTTCTGCTCGGCACGGACATCATCGGCATCGTGCAGACAGAGCTTCCGCGACTGATCGCGGCGGGCGCGGGCGACGATGCCTTTACGAGCCTGACAAGCCGGTTCCGTCAGAAGATCGCCGAGCTGTCGGATTTGCATGCCGCGATCGATGAGGCGGTCGGTGACGACCTGTCCGAGATAAGCGATCATGTCCATGCAGAAGCCGAACGAACGACGCGGGACGTCGGTATCGTCTTCGGTGTCTCCCTGGTCGTCCTGTCGGTGCTGCTGACCCTGATCATTCGCGGGATCACCAAACCCCTGGCCGCCATCACCGCGACGATGCACACGCTGGCGGCCGGGGACCTGTCCGTAACGGTGCCCGAGAAGGAGCGCCGCGACGAGATTGGCACGATGGCGTTGGCTGTGGAGGTGTTTAAGGAAAACGGCCTGGAGAACCGTCGGCTGACCGAGGCGAAGGCACAGGAGCAAGCGCAGATTGCCCGCAGGCAGGCGGCGATGGACGCGCATACAAGGGACTTCGGGCGTTCCATTGCGGGCGTGATGTCCAGTCTGGTGGGCTTCGCCGCCGACATGAGTACCGCCGCCAACGAAATGTCGGACGCCGCTCGGCGCACGATGGAAAGCTCCTCCACCGCTTCGGAAGGGGCGACGAACTCCGCCCATGACCTGAACACGGTTGCCGTCGCGGCGGAGCAGATGGCGGCCAGCATCAATGAGATCAGCCGGCAGGTTGCCCATGTCACAGCCTCTGTCGCCCATGCGGTCGAACGCGCAGCGGCGACGGATGCGACCGTGACCGGCATGGCGGAAGGCGCGGAACGTATCGGTGACGTTGTGAAACTGATCACCGATATCGCAAGCAAGACCAATCTGCTGGCTCTGAACGCGACGATCGAGGCGGCCCGGGCCGGAGAGGCGGGCAAGGGCTTTGCCGTCGTCGCCGGAGAGGTCAAGACGCTGGCCGCGCAGACGGCCCAGGCGACGGAGCAAATCAGCCGACAGATCGTCGCCATTCGCGACGCAACCGGTCAGGCGGTCACCGCCGTGCGCGATGTCGGCCAGGCGATCGGCGAAGTGGAGTCCGTCGCGACCGCCATTGCCGCGGCCGTCGAACAACAGGCCGCCGCGACGCAAGAAATCAGCGGCAGTGTTCAGAAGGTGACGGGGGCGACGAACGCCGCCGTCGGGGCGATGGGACACGTGCTGACAACGGCCGAGCGGGCGGAGGTGGTCAGCCAATCCGTTCTGACGGCGGCATCCGGCATCGGCGATACGTCGGACACGCTGCGCACGGAGGTCAACGACTTCCTGACCGCGATGACAACCAGCGAATCGCACGAGCGCCGCGCGTATGAGCGGATTCCCGGAGCGGGGGCAATGGCAACAATCCGCACGCAGGGGCAGCCGGCGATGACCGCGGCCATCCGCGATATATCGCTTGGCGGCGTGGCGCTGAATTGCGCGTGCAAGGGCACGGCGGGCGACGATCTGCGCATTACCTTGCGCGTCGGCGGAGAAGTATCCGGGCGCATCGTGGAAGCAACGCCGGATGTGCTGCGTGTCTCGTTCCGTCAGGACGCCGGAACAATCGCGCGCGTCACGCAGGAGCTTCAGTCAATCCGTCAGAACACACGCGTGGATCAGGCCGCGTAGACACGGGAAAGGCCGGCACCGCGCCGGCCTTTCCCGCTTCGGATCAGGCGCCGACGAACTTCGGGCGGCGCTTTTCCATGAACGCCGTGCGACCTTCCTTGAAGTCGGCACTGTTGAAGCAGGTTTCGCCGATCGCCTTGATCGCGGCCATGTCACGCGCGCTCTCGTCCTTGAGCATCTCACTGATCGTCAGCTTCGATGCGCGCACCGACAGCGGCGCGTTCTCGGCGATCGTGCGGGCGATATCCATGACGACGCTGTCCAGATCCTCGGCCGGCACGCACTGATTGATCAGACCGATCCGTTCCGCTTCTTTCGCGTCGATGCGGCGGGCGGTGTAAAGAATCATCCGCGCGTGTGCCGGTCCGACGAGGTCGATCAGCTTCTTCACGGAATCCGGCGCATAGGCGATGGACAGCCGAGCGGCGGGGATGCCGAACTGACTGTCGGGGGAGGCGATGCGGATGTCGGTCGCCATCGCGATCGCCAACCCGCCGCCCATGCAGAAGCCGCGGATTTTCGCGATGATCGGCTTCGGAAAGGCGTGGAACTTCTCCCGACCGATACCCGTGATGCGGTCGTATTCCTTTTGCGTGTCGGCGCTGTTCCGGTTCTTCTCGAACTGGCTGATATCGGCACCGGAGACAAAGGCCTTATCGCCCGAACCGGTCATGACCACGCAGCTGATCGTCGGATCCGCTTCGAACTCGCCGAGGATTTCGCCAAGGCCCAGCCACATCTCGATGGACATGGCGTTGCGCTTTTCCGGCTGGTTGAAGGTGATCAACCCGACCCCGCCTTCGCGGGCGGCAAGCATCTTGCCACCCGCGAAAGCCGTGGTGCCCACGGATTCCAACATTCTAGATCACCCCTTTCGCGCGCATATCGGCCAGTTCCGCATCGGTGTAGCCGACCGATTTCAGAATCTCGTCGTTATGCTCCCCGGCATCGGGCGTATGCAGGCGAATGCCCTTGGAGAAGCCGGAGATATTGATGGCGGAGGCCACCACTTCGGCATCACCCACGAACGGGCTGCTCATTTTCGTGGCCATGCCCAGGTGCTTGACCTGCGGATCGGCGAAGACCTGATCGATGGAATAGATCGGGCCGCAGGGGATGCCGTTGGTTTCGAACAGCTCGATCCAATGATTGGACGGCTTGGTCGCGGTGATCTCGCTGATCGCGGCATTGATCGCCTTGCGATCCTTGCTGCGGCCGGCCTGAGATTTCCAATCCTCCCGTTCCAGCCAATCCGGACGCTCGATCGCTTCGCAGAAGCGGGCGAAGACGCGCGCGGAGCTGGCGGCGATGTTGATGTGACCGTCGCTGGTGGGGAACACGCCGGTCGGGATGCCGGTCGGGTGGTCGTTGCCGGCCTGGCCCGCGACTTCCTTTTCCATCAGCCAGCGGCTGGCCTGGAAATCGAGCATGAAGATTTGCGCTTCCAGCAGCGAGGTCGTGACCCAGCGGCCGACGCCGGTGCGTTCCCGATCGAACAGCGCCATCAGGCAGCCCATGGCCAGCAGGTTGCCGGCCGTCAGGTCGTCGATGGGGATGCCGACGCGCATCGGCCCGCGGCCGGGTTCGCCGGTGATCGACATCAAGCCGCCCATGCCCTGCGCGATCTGATCGACGCCGGCGCGGGGGCCATAGGGGCCGTCCTGACCGAAGCCGGAGATGGAGCCGTAGACGATGCGCGGGTTGACTGCCTTCACGTCGTCATACGACACCTTCAAGCGGTGCTTGACGTTGGCGCGCATGTTTTCCAGCACGACGTCGGCGGTCGCGGCCAGGCGCATGAACGCGGCGTGGCCTTCCGGCGTCTTCAGGTTCAGCGTAACCGCGCGCTTATTGCGGTGCAGGTTCTGGAAGTCGAAGCCATGGCGACGACCGGTCACGCCCTCCGCCTCTTCGGTCGGCGGCTCGATCCGGATCACGGTCGCGCCCCAATCGGCGAAGTGGCGCACGGCGGTGGGCCCAGCCCGCGCGAGCGTCAGGTCCAACACGGTGATGCCGTTCAGCGGCAACCGGGTCTGTGACTGGGCGAGCATGGCTTTATCGGCGGGGCTTTCGGGCATCGTTGGATCCTCCTGACTGATGGCGCAATACTCTGCCGCATTCGTCGATCACTCAAGAGCCGGAGCGCATATGGAGCACGTCGATTTGGCCATGGTGCTGGCGGTGGATGGCTCCGCGAGTGTCAATTACGACGAATTCGGCCTGATTGCCGGCGGGATGGCCGCCGCGCTGCGCGATCCCGCGGTGCTGAAGGGGCTGACCGGCGGGCGGATCGGGGTCAGCATGCTGAGTCTGCTGCTGTGGTCCGGCGTGGGCGCGCAGGAAATTCTGACGGGCTGGACCCGGATCGGGGATGAGGCGGCGTTGCTGGCCTTCGCCGAAGAGGTCGACAACATGCCGCGCACGGTGCGCGCCGGTTCCACCGCGATCGGGGAGGCACTGTTGGCGGCGCTGACTCTGCTGAGCCGGACAGAGGCGGTTCCCGCGCGGGCGATCGTGAATGTGATCGGCGACGGGCGGTCGAACGCGGGCATTGCGCCGGGGCCGATTCGCGATCGCATGGCGCAGGCGGATATCGCCATCAACGGGCTGTGCATTCTGCACGAGGAACCCGACCTGCTGGAGTATTATGCGGCGGAGGTGATCGGCGGTCCCGGCGGCTTCGCGGTGACCTGTGCGACGTTCCAGGACTTTACGGAGGCGATGCGGCAGAAGCTGACTCGGGAGCTGACTTCGACGGTGGTGTAGGCGGCAAAGAAAACGGGGCGCTTCCGTGTTGGAAGCGCCCCGTTGTTCGTCTTACCGCAAGACCCGAAAGCTACGCGGCCAGTTGCCGCCCGGCCCCAGTGTTCGGCACGATATAGGTGGCGATGTCGTTCAGTCGGACTTCGACCACGACCGCGCCGGTGGAGGTTTCGATCGGCAGCTTGGCGAAGCCGTTGGTCCAGCGCCAGATGGCCTGGCCGGAGCGTTCCGCCGTGTGCCAACCCTCGGCGAAGGCCGGGTGATCGGCGGCGAATTCCATCACGTCCTGCCCGTCGCGCACCACGATGCTGTGGATGGCAACGCCCAGTTCGCGGGGATCGCCGAGATACGGCGTCAGATCGGCCGGGGTGGTGGAGCGGGACACCAGTCGGATGTCTTTCGCGCCGGCGGGGATCACGAAGCTGATCTTGCGCGCGGCGGAGGCGGTGGCACGGATGCGCTTGCCGTCGACCATCACATGCAGATCGGGGTCGGAGGTTGTTTCGTGCTCCGCGGCGGTGAAGCCCATGGCGGCGGCGCGATCGGCGAGGTCGGTCCAGATCGGGCGCACCAGATCGGGATTGACGGTCAGCGGCGCGCAGGCGTCTTCGTCCCAGTGGCGCAGCCCGGCGTTGATGCTGAATTCCGGGTGCAGCATCAGAGCGAGGTTGGCATTGGCGAAGAAGGAGCGGTTGCCGGTGTCGAGGTAGCTTTCGGCCGGCAGACCTTCCGCGAGCAGGACCGCGTGATGGTCGAGTTCGACGTGGTAGTAGGTGACCGATGCGGTTTCCATTTCCTGCACAACGGTCATGCCGTTGATCAGGAGCTTGGCCGGCACCAGCTTGCCGTCGATGAACAGCGCGTGATCGGGGGAAACCACGAGATCGCGATGCGGCAGGTCTTCACCGAAGGCACCCTGACGGATGCGGACGGGCGCCGCGAAGCGGGGCTTGGGGTGCGCGCGCAGGTCGAGCGTTCGCTGGCCGATCCACTTGACCGGGTGCGTGCCGGTGTTCGGCGCGGTGGTCACGACGTTGTCGCCGGCCTCCAGCTCCTCCACCGCGACTTCGCCGCGATCGGTCAGGATGCGTGTGCCTTCCGCGAAGCAGACGGTATCGGTCAGGAACACGTCCGTCGTGCCGCCGGAGACGATGAAGTTCGCGAACTTGCCGGTTTGCGTGCCGATATCGATCGCCGCGATCGTGCCGCCGGAGTCCAGAATGGTGAGGATGCTGCCGGAGGTGATGAAGGCGTTGGTAACGACGTTATCGATGCGAATGACGTCGGCGCCGGTCGTGCTGTTTTTGCCGGTGCCGGAGTCGACGCCGGTGACCACGCCGCTGAAGCCGAGGCTGCCGGTCGCCGAACCGTCGATCAGGCGCAGCGCGGTGGCGGAAGCGGACGTCAGGTCGATCGTGGCGTTGGAACCGACGGTGCTGTCGAATTCGATCGCTGCGCCGGCATTCACGTTGAAGCGCAGAGCCTGGGAGCCGGACACCGCGGCGTGGATATCGACCGTGCCGCCCGTGGCAATGATCGTGCCGCCGGTCGAGGCGCCGGATGACAGGACGCCGACAGCGCCGCCGGAGCCGGCGAAGGTGCCGCCGTTGCTGCTGATCGTGCCTGCGCTGGCAACGATTGTGCCGGCTTGCAGCACGCCGCTCATGGTGTGGGACCTGGATGACCCGAAGGTGCCGATATTCGCAATCGTCACCGTGCCGCCGGTCTGATTGAACAAGCCGGCGGAAACGTTCAATGCACGCAGATTTGCCTGCCCGCCGGAGACCGCCATCGTGCCGCTCGCGCTGATCTGCGCGAGGCCGGTCACCCCCGTCAGCCCGCCGCCGATATTCAGCTGGGTGTTGGCGTCGTTGGTGTCGAACAGGCCGCTGGAAATCGATAATACGCCGCTGCCCGTGGTCGTGGACTGCGTAATATTGATGATGTCCGTTCCGCTGGCCACGGATGTCAGTGTGCCGCCGCCGAGCGTAATGTTGCTGGCCGACAGGGTGCCAGTAAATGTGTTAGACGACCTTACCTGCACTATGCCGTTATTAATGGTTAGTCCGCCGGCGGCAGTATTGGTGATCCGGACGCCTCTGTTCGCCGTAGCGTTAATATCAAACAGGGCGTTCGCGTTCGAGATCGTCAGGGTCGCCGGATTGAAGGCGTTTAGCCCAGTGCCCGCCGTCACGGTGACGGCTGAGTTCACAACGAGATCATCGCCGTTCGCGATCGCTTGGGTCGCGGCACCGGTTGTCCATGACGTACCCGTCCACACCCCACCAACCGCTGGTGCCCAGGTCTTTAAAGCCATAGAACTTCTCCGTTCGAACGCGTGACGCCGGTCTGCTCCCGCCGCCTAAGAGCAGGGACTGAACAACGTGATTAGTTTGCTGAATTTTGACGGAAGGTCAACATTAAACATCGAAAATATAGCGAAATGCCATTTTTAACACACGCTGAAATGCCGACCCAGATCTCGACTTCTGGCCAGGTCCGGCAGAGACCTTATATATTGTGCACTGACGCTCCCAACATCGCACGCTACTGTTGACCAATTGATCGGTCAGTCAGGCGCGCCGCAAGCCACAACAGGCGCGCGATCAGCCGCAACAGACCGACCCACCATGTCGAAAATATTTACACTCGTCGGCGACGCGGGATCGGAGGCGGTATTAACTCACTGTATTTTCACATAATTAGTTCTTGGCACGGTGATTGCTATGACCCAGTCAGACGAATTTGATCGAGGCGGTGCTACGATGTCCATGAAGCAGTTATTCCTCGCGACAGCCCTGCTGGCCGGTGCCAGCATCAGCGCTCAGGCCGCGACCATCTATGACAACCTGACGAACGGGTCCGGCCAGGTCTGGAACTTGGCGGGCGACGGCGATGGACCAGTTTACCAAAGCTTCATGAGCGGCGGAAGCGCGAGCACCCTGACGGATGTCTATCTGTCGCTTTTCGTTGGCGACGCGAACAGTGGCGGGTCCATCGTTATCACTCTGCTGTCGGACAGTGGCGGTTCGCCGGACACAATCCTCAGCAATCTCGGCACCTTTGGCGATGACGTGATCGGCGCGCTCAGCAGCGACCTTCACATCAGCACGAGCTTTGCGTTGAGCGCGAGCACGGCGTACTGGGTCCAGGTCACCGACGCCTACGATGTTGATAACACAACGTACCCGAACCGTACCACCGCGCTGTGGCAATATGCCATCGACGATAGTGGAACCGGTGTTGCCGGCACCTCCTCCCTTGCCGCTGGCAATTTTTACACCTGGGATTCGGGCGACCCTGCGACCGCCCCGCTGGTGATGGGCATCATCGACGAAGCGTCTAACAACAACGTCGACACCCCCGAACCCGCCACGATCGGCATCCTTGGGCTGTCGCTCCTCGGCGTTGGCTGGGCACGCCGCCGTCGCGCCGCCGCTGCTGCCGCTCGCTAAGAGTCGGAAAACCTTACATCGCCATTTCAGCGCCACCGTGGAGCAATCCACGGTGGTTTTTTACGTTTAATGCTCAGGGCCGGGGACGCTACCGGCCCGATAGCCCCGCCAAAAACGCCGGTATTTCAATCCTTAAGCGCTCTATCACCGGCTCCCAATCATCCAGCACCGTCTGCCTGAACAATCGTACTGACGGGTACCAGGGCGAGTCCTCCCGCTCCGTCAGCCAGATGTGATACGCAAACCGCTGTAAAGGAATCCAGGTCGGCACGCCCAGCGCGCCGGCAACGTGCGCCCCCGCCGTACACACCGAAATCACCAGATCCATCTCACTGGCCAAGGCCGCCACATCCGCCAGATCGCCGATCGCATCGCAATGCAGGCGCAAGTCGGGCATCGCCTGTCGCGCCGCCTGGTCCGATTCGCGCAGATGGTTCTGCAAGAAGTGGAACTCCACGCCGGGAATCTGCAACAAGGGCGCGAACAAGCCCAAGGGGATCGACCGGTGTTGGTCCTGTTCGTTGATCGGACTGCCCGAGCAGATTAACCCAATACGCGGCAGTGATTTCGGCCCTAACCGGGTTCTCCATTCGGCAAGCGCATCCGCGGGGGCGGCCAAATACGGCGTCTGGCCGGGAATCGTCGCGACACGGGTGCGGCGTCGATGCGGCAGGCTGAACAGGGGCAGCTGGACGGCGACATCCTCGAACACGTCCCCAATGCAGATCAACTCCGGCACGGGGGAAAGGCTTGCCGCCAGTCGTCGCAGCGGTGCCTCCACGGCCAGAACAACTCGACCTCCCATCTGGCAGACCCAGGGCACGTAGCGCAGCAAAAGAACCGCGTCGCCCAACCCTTGCTCGTGCCACAGCAGCAAGCCGTCTTCGCCGAACGGGGCGCGCCCATCCCAAAGCGGCGCGTCGGTCGGCAGCGATCGCGCGGGGTGCCCGTCGATGTCCAGCCGCGACTCGTAAAGTGCCCAGCCGTCGGAATGAAAGCCCTGGCGCAGATATTCCATGCCGATCCGACCGCGCGTTTCCGCGTCCCGGTGCGCGTGCATGCGCCGGATTGTCCATCCCCTCATACAAGCGTCCGCAGTTCGGCGGCCATTTGCTCGATCACGGGGGGCCAGACGTCCGGCTCTGACTGGCGAAACAGCCGAGCGGTGGGATACCAGGGGGAGTCGGTGCGGCCTTCCATCCAGAGGAAATAGGCGTCGGTGGACAGCACGATCCAGGTCGGCACCCCAAGCGCGCCGGCCAGGTGGGCGGCGACGGTGCAGACGGACACGACGATATCCATTTGCAGGATCAGGGCGGCGACCTCCGCCAGATCGGGTAACGCTTCGGTGTGGGTGTGCAGACCGGGCAGCGCCGCCAGGGCAGCCTCATCGCTGGGGCGGACGTGATTCTGCACCAAATGGAAGTCCACGTTGTGTGTCGTGAGCAGGGGTACGAACATGTGTAAAGGAATCGTACGCCTGGCATCGCGGGTGTCGTTGGCTCGGCCGGAACAGCTCAACCCGACGCGCAGGCGGGTTTTCGGTCCCAGTCGGGCGCGCCAGGCCTCCTGCGTTTCGGGCGGCGGGGTCAGATAGGGCACGGTCGCCGGGATCGTATTGGGTCGAACGCGCAGCAGGTACGGCAGACTCATCAGGGAGACATGGTAATCGACATCGTCGAACACGCCGCCGTCGCCGATCACCTGCGCAACGCCGGGCAGGCAGCGCGCGAGGCGCAGCAGCGGGTCGGGCAATGCCAGGACCACATGGGCGCCGAGGGCGACCAGGCGCGGGACAAAGCGGAGCATCCAAACGATGTCGCCGAATCCCTGTTCGTGCCACACCAGCAGCCGACGCCCCGCCAGATCGGCGATCCCGTCCCAGCTCGGCGCCTCCGACGGCAGCCATTGCGACGGGTGACCGGGGATTTCCAGGCGCGCCTGATACAGTTCCCACCCATCGCGCAGGAAGCCTTGGCGCAGGTAGTGGGCGCCCCAACTCATGCGGTTATAGGCGGAAGTCTGATCCAGCTTTTGGTGCACGAGCCGGCGTCTCATACCAAAGGGCGATAGCACCGGCGCGCGGTTCGGGCCAGCCGAACCTGCCGCCTGGACTCGGGCGTGTTTTTTCGGGAAGTGTGCGGCTTGCTGCCGGGAAGAGGATCGCCGTGTGTTTGTAAACCGAGTCGCGTTGCTGGTGGCGCTTGGGCTGGCCTGCGTCGGCACCCAGGCGTCCGCGCAAGAGATCTATCTGAACGCGCCGGGCTTGCTGCCGAAGAAGCCGCCGCCGGGGGCGCCGGATGTAAAGGCTCCGCCATCGGTGTGGCCGCGGCTGGATCCCGGCGCGATTTTGTGCCGGACAGAGGCCGATCTGGATCGCATTGCGGCGAACCGGTCGGGCGGGCCGGGCGGTGGGCCGGCGGATTGCCGTATTATCCGAGAGCGCACCGGGATCACGATCGTGCAGCGAAGGGGCGGGCGGAGCCAGGTGCAAATCGCCGGGCAGCCGCCGGGTTGGACCGACGTTTGGCTGCCGGAGAAGCCACCCGCCCGCTGATCGGATCAGTGGCGGAAGTGGCGCATGCCGGTGAACACCATCGCCACGCCGGCGGCGTCGGCGGCGGCGATTACTTCCGCGTCGCGCATGGAACCGCCGGGTTGGATGACGGCGGTGGCACCCGCCGCGACGGCCGCCTGAAGCCCGTCGGCGAAGGGAAAGAATGCGTCGGAGGCAACGACGCTGCCCTCGGTCAACCGCCCTGTCAGGCCGGCGGCGCGCGCGGCTTCCTCACTTTTCCAGGCCGCGATGCGGGCGGAGTCCACGCGGCTCATTTGCCCCGCGCCCACGCCGACCGTCGCGCCCGCGCGGGCGTAGACGATGGCGTTGGATTTGACGTGCTTGCAGACGCGGAAGGCGAACAGCAGATCGGCGAGTTCGGCGTCGGTCGGGGCGCGCTGGGTGACGAGCTTCAGATCGCCTCGGCCGATGCGCCCGGAATCGCGGGTTTGCGCCAGGAATCCGCCGGACAGGCTTTTGAAGGTCAGTCCGGGCGCTGCGGGATCGGGCATGCCGCCGGTCAGCAGCAGACGAAGGTTTTTCTTCCGCGCCAGGATCGCCTTGGCGGCATCGTCGGCGTCGGGCGCGACGATGACTTCGGTAAAGATCGAGGAGAACCGTTCGGCGGCCTCCGCATCGAGTGTGCGGTTGACGGCGATGATCCCGCCAAAGGCGGAGGTCGGATCGCAGCGCAGCGCGGCATCCCAGGCACCGGCGAGGGTGGTGGCGGTGGCGACGCCGCAGGGATTGGCGTGCTTGACGATGACGACGGTCGGGGCGTCGAACTCCGCGACGCATTCAAACGCCGCGTCGGTATCGTTCAGGTTGTTGTAGGACAGCTCCTTGCCCTGGATCTGTTGGGCGGTGGCGACGCCGGGGCGCGCGCCGGCGGCGTAGAATCCGGCGGCCTGATGGGGGTTTTCGCCGTAGCGCAGCGTTTGGCGCAGCGTGCCGGCGAAGGACAGGCGCTGGGGGAACGTCTCCTGCCGCTGTTCGGCGAACCAGGCGGCGATGGCGCTGTCATAGGCGGATGTGCGGGCATAGGCCTCTCCCGCCAGTCGACGGCGCAGCGCCAAGGTCGTGCCGCCGTGTGCTTCCAGTTCGGCCAGAACGGCTTCGTATTGGTTCGCCTCGGTCAGGACGGCGACGAAATCGTGGTTTTTCGCCGCGCCGCGGATCAGCGCCGGGCCGCCGATGTCGATGTTTTCCACGCAATCGTCGGCGGAGGCACCTTTGGCGACCGTCGCCTCGAACGGGTACAGGTTGACGGCGACGAGGTCGATCGGCGCGATGGCGTGGGCCTGCATTTGCGCCAGGTGTTCGGCGCTGTCGCGTCGCCCCAGGATGCCGCCGTGGATTTGCGGCACCAGGGTTTTGACCCGGCCGTCCAGGATTTCCGGGAAACCGGTGTGTTCCGAGACTTCCTTAACCGGCACGCCCGCGTCACGCAGCGCCTTGGCCGATCCGCCGGTGGACAGGATTTCCACGCCGCGCGCGACCAGCGCCCGGGCGAAATCGACCAGCCCGGTCTTGTCGGAAACAGAGATCAAGGCGCGTCGGACGGCGACGATATCGGTCATGGCTGCTTGGTTCCACTTGGATGCTGCGGCGCGGGATAAACCCGCAGGCCCAGGAGGTCCAGCGTGCGTTCAAGCACCTTGGCCTCATCATAATGTTCGCGGGCGCGTGCGAGTCCGGCCTGGCCCATGGCAAGGCGCAAGGATGGGTCGTTGACCAATCGCGCCAGGGCGGCCGCCAGCGGGGCGGACTGGCGCGGCGGGACCAACAGACCGGTCTTTTCGGGGATCACCTGTTCCTTCGGGCCGCGAATGTCGGTCGCGACGACGGGCAGGCCCGTCAACATCGCCTCGATCACCGACATCGGCAGCCCTTCCACATAGCTTGGCAGCACGAAGATGTCGGCGGCGGCCAGAATGCCGGGCACGTCGGCGCGATAGCCCAGCATACGAAGGCGCGCGCCAAGGCCGGCGGCGCGCAACAGCGCTTCCATGTCGTCGCCGCGATCGGAGTCGAGTCGGTTGCCGACCACCCAAAGCTCGGCATTCGGAATGGCGCGCATCGCGTCCGCCAGTTCCGCGTAGCCCTTGGCGCGCACGAGGCGGGAGACGGCGACGATGGCGACAGCGTCTTCTGCGACGCCCAACGCGTGGCGCATACGGGTGCGCGTTGATGGGTCCGGGCGGAAGACTGCTGGGTCTCGCCCGTTGCCCACGGCAACGGCGTTGCGCGACAGCCCGAGGCGACGCGCGTCGTCCGCTTCCATAGCGGAAACGGTCAGGAAAACGTCCGTCACTCGCGCGGCGGTCCATTCCATGATGAACCCGACGGCGCGCCCGAGGCGGGATTCCTGCTGATTGAACAGGAAGCCGTGGCAGGTATAGGCGACGCGGGGCACGCCCGCGCACCAGGCCGCCCAGCGCGCGAGGAAGCCGCTGATCGGCATGTGCGCGTGCAACAGGTCGGGCTTTTCCGCTCGCAACATGCGCACCAGGGCGACGAACGCCTTGATATGGGCGATCGGCGAGACGCGGCGGGCAAACGGGATCGCGACGATCCTGAATCCCTCCGCGCGCAGATCGTCGTTCAGCGGGCCCTCGGCGCAGGCACCGACGACCTCGTGACCTTGCGCCCGGGCCGCGCGCATCAGCGGCACCAGAAAGTGCCGGAGCGAAAAATCGACGTTGGTCAGTTCGATGATTTTCAAGCGACGTCCGGTCAGCCGACCTTGTTGATCGCCCATTTGACCTGCTGTGGCCCGTCCGGGTAGCCGTAAAGCACCACCTGTTCCGACCGGCGCGGTTCCGCCCCGCCCAGGTAGATGCTTTCTTCCAGCTTTAAGCTGGCCCCGTCGGCACGCAACCGCCAGAATCCGCCGGATCGCAGGCGGAACAGAACCGATTCGCCGTCCTGTTGCAGGCTGGTCTGCACGTCGGGGTGAATGTGGAAGCGCAGCGTGAAGGCCTGTGGATCGGCGGATTCGATCAGGTCTTCCCCGCGAATGTCCTCTCCGCTTTCAGCCATATAAAGCTGTCGGCGATGGATTGCGCCGAACGGCTTTTTCCAACCGTCATGGTGGGTTTCCAGCCAATGCGCGCCATTGGCTTCCTGTCGCTGCGCGGCGACGATCGAAGGCCGGCGACCTAGACCTTCGGCCTTGATCTCGCTGCTGCTCAAATCCGCGATGACGACGGTCGAGTGCGCGGCGGTGGCGCGGGCGGCGTCGCGCCACTCGGCCGGGCCGGCGGGGAATGCGCCGCAGTTCACAATCAGCCGATCGCGGCCGATCGACAGTTCCATCGACAGTGTGCCCGCATGGGCGTTGCGATCGACACCGATCGGCGGGGGCGCGCCGCAGTCGACAATGGCCACGCTGCGGCCGGCCTGGAGTCGCTGAAACCCCCCGTCGGGCAGGGCGGAGGGGCCTCGACCGCCGCGACCGGCCTGGGTCAGCACGGTGTCGATCAGCGTGGCGCTGGCTTCCTTGCTGCCGTTGAAAAGCGCCAAACCGCCGTCGCCGTGCCGCATGACCCGCAGGGCCGGGGCCATGCGATCGATCGCGTTGGCCAAAGCGGCGGGCGGCTGTGTCTGGGCGGCTTGCAGCAGGGAGCGGATTTCCGTCAGATCCTGCAACGCCGAAAGTTGCGCCGCGGGGCTACGCTCCACATGGCAGCCGTCCGGCAACACCTGGCGGGTGATTTCCTGCGGCAGAAAGCGCAGGGCACGGGTCAGGAACCCCGCCTGATCCGGCAGGGCCGAGGCGGCGGCGATCAGTCCCTTGAGAGCCGTCAAGGATCGCGCGTCGAATTCCTCGGCCGGCAGGGCGGCGGACAGGCTGCGCGCATCCGCGACAAGACGCGCCATCATGCGTTGGCGAAAGGCGTCGTCCGCGGTGGCGGCGAAGAAGTCGTAGGTGCCGAGCCATGCGGTGATGCGGGCACCTATGACGTCGGGGCGATGGGCGATGGCGTCGGTCGGCGGGTTGGCGATCCATTCCGACACCAGGGCACGGGCGCGCAGGCGCGCGGCATCCGTGCCGAGATCGCGCAAATCCCTGATCCAGACAAAGCTGTGCGCGGCGGCTCGCAACGGGTTGGACCCGGTCAGCGCGTGCCAGCCGCCCAGCGGCAAGGGTCGAACGGCGCCGCCGAATTCCAGCTCTCCGGATAGCAGGCGCGATCCGCGCTCCGCATCGCCGGGCCAAAGATCGCGCACCGGCATCGCGGGCGCATCCGGGATACGGCGCATGCGCATGCTGGGCAGGCGCGCCACCGCCCGTCGGGCATCGCGCAGCCACCGCCTTGGGTCAACACCGCTCATGGCGCTGGCGCTCCTTGTTCGACCGAGGTCCGCAGGCTTTGAATCGCGGCGGCATAGTCGGGCGCCCCGAAGACCGATGTGCCGGCGATCAGCGTATCGGCACCCGCCGCCAGAGCCGCCGGGGCCGTCGCGGCGGTTATGCCGCCATCGACAGCCAGCACGATGGGGCGACCGGTCGCATCGATCATGCGACGGAGCTTCGCAATCTTGGGCAGTTGCGACGGCAGGAATTTTTGCCCGCCGAATCCAGGGTTTACCGACATGACCAGCACGATGTCGGTCAAATCGAGCGCCCATGCAACAGCCTCGGGCGGTGTCGCCGGGTTCAGCGCTACGCCCGCTTGCTTGCCGAGGGATTTGATGAACTGCAAAGAGCGATGCAAATGCGGCCCGGCTTCGGGATGCAGGGTGATGTGATCGGCCCCCGCATCGACAAAGGCCTGGATATACCGGTCCACCGGTTCGATCATCAGATGCACGTCGAACGGCAGTTTGGTGTGTTGACGCAGCGCGGCCAGGACACCCGGGCCAAAGCTGATATTCGGCACGAAATGGCCGTCCATCACATCCAGATGCAGCCAATCCGCGCCGGCGGCCTCGATCGCCGCCACCTCGTCCTTCAGGCGACCGAAATCGGCCGCAAGAAGGCTCGGCGCAATCGTGACCCGACGGGCATACTGAGAGGTCATACGGCTATCGTAGAAGGCCGCGCCGATGCCACACAAGTCGGTTTCAAGTTCGAACCAGCCGAGCGGCGAAGAAACCGTCCATGCCGCCGGCTTCGGGCCAGATCGCCGGGTGGGTGTGGAGGTAGCCGTCGGGGCTCCGCGCCTCTGGGATCGTTTCCAACTCGTGCGGCATGAACGGGTCGGATCGCACGCCCCGGCCAAGCGCGGCGCCGATTCTGGGCGCGCCTTCCTCGGGTTGCAGGGAGCAGACGGAGTAAACCAGTCGACCGCCGGGGCGCAGCATTCCAAGAGCGGCGGCGATCAGCCGGTCCTGGGCTTCGGCCATCGATCGCACGTCGCCCTGCCGCTTCAGGCGCATCACGTCGGGATGGCGACGGATGGTGCCTGTCGCGCTGCACGGCGCGTCGAGCAGGATGGCGTCGAAGGGTTCCGACGGCTGCCATTCCAGGATATCGGCGGTGATCAGATTGGCTTTCATGCCCCAGCGCGCGAGGTTTCCCGCCAACCGCTCCATCCGCGCGGGGTCGCGTTCCACCGCCGTGACGTTGGCGCCGGCCGCGATCAATTGGCCGGTCTTGCCGCCGGGAGCGGCGCAGAGATCGGCCACGCGTTCGCCGGGGCGAACCGCAAGCAGCTTGGCCGGTAACGCGGCGGCGGCGTCCTGCACCCAGAGCGCGCCGGTGTCGAAGCCCGGGATATCGGCGACCCGCGTGCCCGCCGGGAAGCGAACGGAACCGGTGGGCAGCAGAACCGCGCCTTCGGGAACCGGCGTGCCCGGGCGCAGCGTCAGGTCCAGCGGGGCTTCCTGCTGGTGCGCCGTGGCGATGGCGCGCGCGATCTTGCCCCAGGACGACCAAAGCCATGCCGGCGTATCCAGGCGCGGGGAGTCCAGATCGGCCATCGCCGCGGCCCCACCGGTCGCGACCTTGCGCAGAATGGCGTTCACCAGACCCGAGAACGGCGCCAAGCCGCGGGCACGAGTCAGCGCGACCGCGGTCGCGACCGCCGCGTGGCCGGGGGTATCGAGCAGCAGCAGCCCGGCGGCGCCGATGCGCAGAATGTTGCGCACGGGGTCCGGGGGTTCCTTGCGCAGATGCGGTTCCAACACCGCGTCCAGCGTACCTGCGCGCCGCAAAACGGCGGCGCCCAGTCGGTGCGCGGCGGCGCGGTCGCGCGGTTCAAGATTCGCGAGCGCGGCGAACGCGTCGTCGAGCGAACGGCGGCGTTCCAGGACGGCGCTCAACAGATCGAACGCGCCCTCTCGTGTCGGGTCAGCCACGGATCAGGACTCGATCGCGGTATGGCGGCGCGTCATGATGACGCTTTGACCGGATTGCAGGCAATCGAACGTCCACGGATTTGGCAGCGCGCGATGACCTTGTCGCTGAGCGAATAGGTCGCGGCGTCCCAGCCGCCCGCGACGCGTTGCAGCAGGACGTAGCCGTAGTCGCCAAGCGCCATGCCGCGCTTGATCGCCTTGCCGTCAATGGACTGGCCGACCGGGAGTGGATGCGCGATCTCGTCGATCGCGTCGCCGCCTTCGCCCACGACCAGTTGCGACGGCCGAACGCCGCCGAAATCATAGGTCATGAAGCTGTGGATGTGACCGCTGAGAATCATGGAGACATTGGCCGGCATCGCGTTCGCAACGGCCGCCTGCAACGTCGCGTTGGTCGTGGTGCCGACCGGCACGTAGCCATTCAGCACAAAGGCCCAGATCGGCCGATGCGTCACCAGCCAGGAGTCGGGGCGCGCCTTGGCATACAGCGCCTTGAGATGTTCCTGATAGACGGGCACCAGCTTCGGGTCGGCCTGTTGGTCATTCGCCGGCGCGCTGTCGAGCATCAGCAGCGACAACGGTCCGATCGACAATGTGTAGGGATCGGTCTGGGCGACGCATTCGATGGATGGGCGCGGATCGAGGGTGCGGAACCAGCCTTGGCCGCCGCGATCGCATAGCTCGTGGTTACCGCGCGTCAGCACCAGCGGCGCGACCGGGAACAATGGCTCCGCCGGGATGAACACATCCTTTTGCCAGACCGCCCAGTTATCGCCATGCGGCGAACCGGCGCAGCCCGGCCGGTCGGTCGGACAGGGGGTTTCCCGATAGTGGTAGTCGCCGACATGGATCACGACATCGGGCTTACGCCCGGCGGCGAGGCGGGCGACGGTGGCGAAGGGCCAGGCGGCCGGATCGTTGCAATCCTGGACGTATTTACCCTTCAGCCGGCATCCGGTGTCACCGAGGATCGCCACGCGATTGACCTGGCGCGGCATCGACGGCACCGGCAGGCCGCCCACGGTCAACCGGTCGGCACCCGTCGGGATCGGCGTGGCGCAGACCTGGATCGGAAACGCTTCATTCGGCTCCGCCCGCACGACGCTGGCCAAAGGCGTCTTGGCCGACATCACCTGCGGGCACTTCATGCCGGGGGCGACGATGGCCCGAGCCTCCAACCCGCCGGTCGCGGTGAATTGCACCCAGGGGTGCGGCAGGTCGGCGGCATCGGCGGGCGAGGTCGAAAGCCCGGCGACAAGCGGCAACCAGGCAAGCGCGGCCAACCGGCCGGCGGCAAGCCAACGCGATATCCGTTCGGCGCGGGGCGTATGGGTCATGATCTGAGGTGTCGCTGACAGTTAATCGACCCACCCTATCATGGCTTACCCGTCTGGTGAACGGTCCCGACCGGTTTGCCAGCCCCAGGCACCATCAATATCCTGCCGATCGGCCGTGCGCGGTTCGGCTTGCCGACGCGGTCCAATGCAATGGGAGAGGACACCATGACACATCTGGACCTGACATTGGCGCGTCGCGGTCTGATTGCCGGCGGCACCTTCGCCGCGGCATCGGGATTGCTCGGCTTTGGAACGCGCGACGCGGAAGCCCGCGTGCAAATGCCCGCCGCCCAAGCTCCCTATTACTACCGCTTCAAGCTGGGTGACGCGCAGGCGACCGTGGTTTCCGACGGCATCCTGCCGCTGGGCGCGCCGGGTGGCGCGTTCCTGGGCCTCAGCAAGGAAGACATCGACCGCCAACTGACCGAGAATTTCCTGCCGACCAACAACATCGTGCTGGAACAGAACATCCTGGTCGTCACGATCGGCGGCAAGACCGCGCTGTTCGATACCGGCATGGGCAGCGTGAAGGCGTTTGGTTCCACGCCCGGCAAGCTTATGAAGACCCTGAAAGCCGCCGGCATCGACCCGGCGGGGATCGACGCGATCGTGTTGAGCCACGCCCATATCGATCACTGCGGCGGGATCATGTCGGAACGCGGCACACGGAACTTTCCCAACGCGCGGATTTACATCTCCAAAACCGATTTCGATTACTGGACGAATGAGGCGACGGTCGGCCCGAAGCTGAAGGCGTTCTACGATCAGGCGCACAAGAACCTGTCGCCGAACAAGGACCGCATCCACTTCATCAAGGACCACGAGGAGTTCCTGCCCGGCATCACCGCCATGACCGCCGCGGGGCATACGGTCGGGCATACGGTGTTCATGATCAATTCCGCCGGCAAGTCACTCTGCTACATCGGCGACCTGACGCATCATCCGGTGCTGCTGATGGAAAAACCGCTGACCGAGTTCGCTTACGACACCGATCCGAAGCAATCGGCGCTGACCCGCGTGCGGGTGCTCAATATGCTGGCGGCGAACCGCATCCCCGTTCTGGCCTATCATTTTGCGTGGCCCGGGATTGGCAACGTCGTGAAGTTCAACGACGGGTTCCGGTATTTGCCGGCACCGATGGAAATGATGACCGTATCCGGCTGAGGCCCTGTCGGGTTGGCGCGGCGACGCGCCCAACCCGGCGGTCAGGTCCCGACCAGCCCGTTGGCGAAGTCGCGCGCGTCGAACGGGCGCAGGTCGCCCGCTTTTTCGCCGACGCCGACCGCGTGCACCGGCAGGCCGAAGGTTTCCGCCAACGCGACCACGATGCCGCCTCGGGCGCTGCCGTCGAGCTTGGTTACAACCAGGCCCGAAACGTTGACCATTTCCTTGAAGACCTTGACCTGTTGCACCGCGTTCTGACCGGTGGTCGCGTCCAGGACCAACAGCACGGAATGCGGCACAGTCTCATCCTGCTTGCGCAGCACGCGGATCATCTTGCTCAGTTCGTCCATCAGCGCGGTCTTGTTTTGCAACCGGCCGGCGGTGTCGATCAGCAGCACGTCCGCGCCGGCTTCCCGCGCCTTGGTCAGCGCATCGAACGCCAGCCCGGCGGAATCGGCATTGGCGTTGCCCGACACGACGGTCGCGCCGGTGCGATCGCCCCAGACCTGCAACTGTTCCACCGCCGCCGCGCGAAACGTGTCGCCCGCGGCCATGAAGACCTTCATGCCTTGCTCGCGATATTGCTGCGCCAACTTGCCGATCGTCGTTGTCTTACCCGTGCCGTTGACGCCGACCATCAGCACGACATGCGGCTTTTTCGCGCGGTCGATCACCAGCGGTTGCGCGACCGGCGTCAGAATGGCGGCGATTTCTTCCGCCAGCGCGGATTTGATCTCGACATCGGTGACTTCGGTGCCAAACCGGGTGCGCCTGAACGAGGCGATGACCCGTTCGGTGGCATCGATGCCCAGATCGGCCGCGAGCAGCAAATCCTCCAACTCCTCCAACGCCGCGTCGTCGAGACGACGCTTCTTGAAGACGGCGGTGATGCTTTCGGTGATCTTCTGCGTGCTGCGGGACAGGCCTTCCTTAAGGCGCGTGAAAAATCCAAGAGCCATCAGGCTGCCTCCGCCAGCAACGCGTCATCGGTCGCCCCGGTTACATGCGCGCGCAGCAATCGTCCAGGTTCGGTCCGCTCCGCCAACCGCACCGGCGCGAAATGTTCGGAGTGTCCGGTATCGGCGCTTTCGGTCAGCAACGCGACGGTTTGGCCGATCTGGGCGTTCAGGAACGCGCGCGCCGCGGAGCGTCCGGCTTCGCGCAGCCGAGCGGCGCGTTCCTTGCGGAGGGGGACGGGCACGGCGGGCATGCGCGCGGCGGGTGTGCCGGGGCGCTCGCTATAGGGAAAGACGTGGACGAACGGGATGGCCGCTTCGGTGACGAATGCGAGTGTTTGGTCAAACAGCGCATCGGTTTCGGTGGGGAAGCCGGCGATCAGATCGGCCCCGATGGCGATGCCCGGGCGCAGCGCGCGCGCGCGGGCGATCACTTCCAGGCCCTGCGTCCGCAGATGGCGACGCTTCATCCGCTTCAGGATCAGATCGCTGCCGGCCTGCATCGATAAGTGCAAATGCGGCATCAACCTTGGCTCCCGCTCGATCAACTGCCACAGGTCGGCGTCGATGGCCGCCGGATCAAGCGAGGACAGCCGCAGGCGCGGTAAATCCGGCACCAGCGCGAGCAATCGGCGCGCCATTTGCCCCAAACTCGGCGCGCCCGGCAGGTCGGGGCCGTAAGAGGCGATATCGACGCCAGTCAGCACGACCTCTCGGTAGCCCGAGGCAACCAGGGCGCGCACCTGATCGACGACGGCGCCGATCGGCACGCTGCGGTTCGGACCGCGTCCAAAGGGAATGATGCAGAACGTGCACCGATGATCGCACCCCTGCTGTACCTGCACGAACGCCCGTGCTCGGCCTGCGAACTCAGTCACCAGATGCGCGGATGTTTCCCGTGCCGCCATGATGTCGGAGACGGCAGAACCGGCACCGGGCGCCCAGCTTTCGGGCTTGAGCTTGTCGTCGTTTCCCAGAACCCGCGTGACGTTCGGCAGGGATGACCAGGCGGCCGGATCGATCTGTGCGGCGCAGCCGGTGACGACGATCTTCGCGTCGGGGCGTTCCCGCGCCAGACGTCGAATGGTCTGACGCGCCTGACGCTCCGCCTCCGCCGTGACGGCGCAGGTATTGACGATCACGGTATCGGTCAGTGCGGCGGCGTGGCCGCGCATCACTTCGCTTTCGTAGGTGTTCAGCCGGCAGCCGAAGGTGATCAGTTCGACGGTCATGGCGGGAAGGCGGACAGGTCGATGTCGCCGGTAAAGGCGGTGGCGACCGGCCCGGTCATCAGCACGTGGCCGTCTTCGCGCCAGGTCATGTCCAGCGCGCCGCCGTCGACGAGCACCGTCGCCGATCGTCCGGTCAGGCCCCGGCGATGCGCGTTGACGATGGTCGCGCAGGCCCCGGAACCGCATGCCAGGGTCAGGCCCGCGCCGCGTTCCCATACCCGCAGGCGAATGCGGTCGGGGGACAGGATTTGCGCGAAGCCGATATTGGCGCGTTGCGGGAAGATCGGATCGTGCTCCAACACCGGGCCGATCGCCTCGATCGGCGTGGCGTCGATATCGTCGACGAAGAATGTGGCGTGCGGGTTGCCCATGCTTGCCGCCGCCGGATCGGACACCGGGCCCACGGCCAGGTCGAGGTGCAGAGTATCCATGGCCCGCGCCAGTGGCACATCGGCCCAATCCAACCGCACGGCACCCATGTCGACCTGCACCCGTCCGTCCCCCAGCGCGGTGGCGTGCAGGTTGCCGGCCACCGTGCGGATGATCTGATCGGCGCGCCCCGTCTGTTGCGTCAGCAACGAGGCCACGCAGCGGGTTGCGTTGCCGCATGCCCCGGCTTCCGACCCGTCCGGGTTGCGAATACGCATGAAGGCATCCGCACCGTCGAAGCCGGGTTCGATTGTGATGAACTGGTCGCAGCCGATGCCGGTATGGCGGTCGGCGATCGCCGCCGCTTTGGTCGGTGTGAAGCCGAACGATGCCACGCGTTCGTCGAACACGACGAAATCGTTGCCGCAGCCGTGCATTTTCAGAAAGCGCGCGATCATCCGGCGACATATAGAGCGACAGGACCGCCCGCGCCATGCGTGCGAGTCCCAATCTAACGGTTTAACTGATCGAAATGGGGTTGGTATGGGCTAAAGGCCGTGTTATAGGCCCAGCCCCCGCGCCGGAATGGTCCGACAGCGGGGATGTCGTGCGCGCCCCGGATGGCGGTGGCGTTTAGCAAAGGAGCAGGCGGCCAAGTGCAAGTCCTCGTGCGTGACAACAATGTCGATCAAGCGCTGAAGGCGCTCAAGAAGAAGATGCAGCGCGAAGGTATTTTCCGCGAGATGAAGCTGCGTCGTCATTATGAAAAGCCGTCCGAGCGACGCGCCCGCGAAGCCGCCGAGGCTGTTCGCCGCGCCCGTAAGCTTGAGCGCAAGCGTCTGGAACGCGAAGGGTTCTAACCCACTCCCTGCGTTTCGCGGGGCTTACCCATTCGTACCGCCGTGGTCTGAGCATAACAGCTCGGACCCTCGTGCCTGTACGCTCGTCTTGCCGATAACCGATGCACCCGCTAATGGTTCGATTGGACTGATCGAACCAAGCAGGTAGTCGTGTTATCTCCAGACCAAACACGTCAGCACTCCGTCTTTGAACGGCTGCGGCAGGGAATCCTGACCGGAAGCCTGCCGGCCGGAGCGCGACTGCCGCCAACACGCGCATTGGCCGGCGAACTCAGCGTCGCGCGTCAAACCGTCGTGTTGGCGTACGAACGGCTGGCAGCCGAAGGATACGTGCGCGCGCGCATCGGCAGCGGAACCTACGTCGCCGCCGATCTGCCCGACGCCACGCCATCGCCCGGCCCGCCATCCGCAATCGCCGCCAGTGCCCTGTCCGCGCGCGGCGCCGCCTTGGCCGCGATCCCCGTCAGCGCCGCGTCCCGAGACGCCGGCAGCGGCCTGTTGCTGGCCGGTGGCTTGCCGGCGCCCGATCTGTTCCCCGCCCAGGCCTGGGCACGCTGCGCGGCGCGCATCCTCAACCCCCTCTCCGGCGAACTCGCCAGCTATCCGCCGCCTCAGGGCCTGATGGTCCTGCGGGAGCAGATTGCCGCCCATCTTGCGGCGACGCGTGGGCTGATCGCCGATCCCGCCTGCATCGTCGTAACCGCCGGCACGCAACAGGCGCTGCGGACCGCCGCCGAATTGTTGTTGGACCCCGGCGATGTCGTGTGGGTCGAAGATCCCGGCTATATCGCTGGGCGAGGCGCCTTGCTGTCCGCCGGTGCCCGCCCGGTTCCCGTGCCCAGTGACGGAGACGGCATCGACGTCGCCGCCGGGATTCAACTCGCCCCGACCGCTCGGCTTGCACTCGTCGCGCCGTCCCACGCGACCCCGGTCGGCGGTGCCTTGCCCATCGGGCGGCGTCTCGCGCTGTTGGAATGGGCCGGACGCGCCAATGCCTGGGTTTTGGAGGACGACTGCGACTCCGAATTCCGGTGGGAGGGCAAGCCCTTGCCGCCGCTGGCGACGCTCGATCGATCGGGACGGGTGATTTACTGCGGCACGTTCAGCAAGACTCTGGCACCGGCGTTGCGGTTGGGTTTTGCGGTAGTGCCGGCACCGCTGATTCCGGCTTTCGTGCGGCTGCGCACGTTGATGGATCGCGGGACGGATGCGCTGGGTCAGGCGACCTTGGCGGAATTCATGCGGCAGGGTTTGTTGGGGCCGCATATCCGGCGGATGCGCACGGAATATGCGCACCGGAGGGAGGCCGTGTTGCAGGCCATGGCGAAACACACGGCGTCGGCGATCCCGCTGGCTGCACCAGGTGGGCTGCACATGACGGTTCGCTTGCGGGATGGAATGGATGAGGCCGGATGCGTGGCCGCCTGCCGATCGCGCGGCTTAGGCGTGTCGCCGCTACGGGCGTACTACGCGGGCACGCCCAGAATGACCGGGTTGGTTGTCGGCTTCGCGGGGACGCCGACCGCCCTGGCGGCGGATACGGCCAAGCGGTTGGAAGCGGCCATACAGGCCGCTTCGTAGCTTATGCCGCGACTTTGGCTGCCTTTTTCTCGGCTGCCTTTTCGATGCGGCGCTTCAGGTCGCGACCTTCTTGCGTCAGCTTCGAATTCGGCGTGCCGAGCAGGAAGGCGTCGATGCCGCCGTTGTGTTCGACGGTGCGGATGCCGCGCGTGCAGAGACGCATGCGAACGGACTCCCCGAGCACATCGGACAGCAACGACGTGACCTGCAGGTTGGGCAGGAAGCGGCGACGGGTCTTGTTGTTGGCGTGGCTGACGTTGTTGCCACTCAACACGCCTTTGCCCGTAATCTCACAGCGGCGCGACATCGTAAAAAATCCCTAAGCACACTTGCGCAGGATGGAACAAAGTAGGGCCTCGAAACACGCAGCCGGCGCAAGTCTGCTTATGTCTCGTTCTCACGCAAACCTCGGGTGGCTTGCATCAGGTCCGCTTTGGAAGGCGCGGGTTATGGCGGCAGTGACGCCCGGCGTCAAGCGACAGAGTCAGACTCCAACGATTCCATCCGCCACGAGGCGATCGATATCCGGCTGCCCATAGCCGTGTTCGCGCAGAATCGCCGCGCTGTGTTCGCCCTTGCCTGGCGCGATGGCGCGGGGATGCCCGTCTTCGAACGGCGGAAGGCCGATCAGGTTGGGCAGGGGAATGGGTTGCGGTACCTTCGGATGGTTGGTCCAGGCCACCGCTCCGCTTTCCGACACGTGCGGCTGCTTCAGGAATTCGGTGTAGCTGTTCAGCGCTTCGTGCATCACCCGATGCGCGGTAAGCTTCGCCGACCAGGCGGCGGTGGGGGCGGAGGCCAGGAGCGGTCGCAGTACCGCGTCCATCTCGTCCTTATGGGCTTCCCGCCCCTCCGGCGTGCGCAGACGTTCGTCCGTCGCGAAGGCAGTCAGATCGAGCGCCTTGCAGTAGGCCTCCCACTCAAACAACCTGACCACGGTGACCGACAACCAGCCGTCGGCGGTGCGATAGATGCCGCTTGGCGGGACGGTGGGGCGCGCGGCGCCGCCATCCAGATAGGATCCCATCATGCGGATCACCTGCAAGCCGGCGCCGGCCTGCATCAGACTGGCCTCGATATGGCGGCCCTTCGTTTCGTGGACCCGCGCGTGAATGGCGGCGGATACGGCGGTAAACGCGAACAGGCCCGTGCTCATGTCGATGGAAATGATGGGGATGCGGTGCGGGATGCCGTCCTCGCCCTTATTTTCCGCCATCAGGCCGGTATAGGCCTGTAACACTGGGTCCATCGCCGGCCGTTCCGACAGCGGCCCCTTCAGACCGAAGCCGGAGACCGAGACATAAAGGATGCGAGGCTCACGCGCCGAAACGGTGTCGTAGCCGTAGCCGAGGCGATCGATCACGCCGGGTCGGAAGCCTTGCAGGAACACATCCGCGCCGTCGATCAGCCGCCACAGGACATCGCGGCCGGCCTGGTGCTTAAGGTCGAGCGCGATGGAGCGTTTGCCGATGTTGGCCGGGATGGAATAGGCGGTCTGGTCGTCGTAGCGGGTGCCGAGAGTGCGGCTCCAATCCCCGGTGTCGATCGGTTCGACCTTGATGACGTTCGCGCCGTACTGGCCGAGGAGCATGGCGCAATAGGGTCCGGCGACGCCTTGGCTGAGGTCGATCACTTTCAGTCCGGCATAGGGCGTCTCGTAGCTCATGGCTTCGTTTCCTGATTCTTTTCGGGCATCATAAAACGCGGCGCGCGGAAAGTGCGCAAGCCAACCAAGGAGCAGACAGACAATGATCCACGTTCTCGCGATCATCACCGCCAAGCCCGGCATGCGGGCGCAGATTCTGGAGGCGTTTCACGCCAACATCCCGGCCGTGTTGGCCGAAGACGGCTGCATCGAATACGGACCGGTCGTCGACACCGCGAGTTCGCCCGCGAAGTTCGGCGACGATACGTTCGTTGTCGTGGAAAAGTGGGCGAGCGCCGACCACCTGAAGGCGCATGCCGCATCGCCGCACATGGCCGCTTACGGCGCGAAGACGCGGGAGATGGTGGCGTCGCGCACGATCCACATCATGCAGAACGGCTGATTGGACCAAGGCGGCGTGGTCCCAACCGCGCCGCCCTGACTTTGCTACTTCCGCCCGCGGCCGAGCCAGATCACTTCGACGTCGGAGCATGGTTTGGCACGACAGGCCAGTATCTTGCCTTCGGCCTTTTGCGCGGCGCTGAGCGCCCCGTCGCCATGGGGCAGCATCGACACCTCCCCTGATTTCAGTTCGGAGATGCAGGCGGCGCAATTGCCGCTGGCGCAGATATACGGGTAGTCGATTCCGGCGGCGACCGCGGCATGCAGGATCGGCCGATCCGGCGAACATTCGATCGTCTGACCGGTATTGGCGATGGTGACGCGATGGGTCATCACGCGGCCTCCGCCGGGCGGCGTGACGGCGAAGCCCGCATCGTGCCGAATTCGGGATGGAACCAGACGACGGAGGGGAAGCGGATCAGCGCATAGCCGTAAAGCGCGAGGCCCCAGGACGGCTCGTCGCCCACGACGAGCGTGTCGTGGATGGCATGTTCGGTCATATACATGCCGCTGCCGGGTTCGACCATGACCTCATTGATCGCCTCGACGCCGGTCTCCCCCACCCGACGAAAGAACCGGTTGAGTTCGCGACCGGATATGGCGGCGTTGACGCACCAGATGCCGTGATCGTGCGGCGCGGCTTCTTTGCCGGGCATGTTGATGGTCAGGTAAAGCCCCATCCCGTCGCCGTCTTCAAGCTCCAACGGATGATTGCGTCCGCCGCCGTCGGGCAGCGCGAAGTCGCCGCGGGGAAATAATGCTTCGCCCCGACCGGCCAGCGCGACCAACAGGTCCCGGATTTTCCCGAGCGCGGCGTCGGTCGGTCCCTCGGCATCCACGATCGCACGGGCGGCGCGAACCAGGTCCTGACAGGCTTTGCCGCGATCGGCGGCGATGCCGGTATTCATGTGTTTGGCTTCCTTGCGATCTTATGCCCGACCGACCCTACGCAATGCGGCCCGCGCGCGACAGGGGGCGCGTTATTGCAGGCTCACGCGCCACTGTTGTTCCTCGGCGGCACTGCAATCCGCCATGCGGACGCGGCTGGGCTTGTCGTTTTCGTTAAGCTGCAGGCATGCGGTGGCGCCAGTGAATTTCGAGCGCAACTGCGCCAGCCCATCGGGGCCGACCAGCGTGATCGCCCACATCTGACCGGTGTAATTGCCGCACGGGGCCATCACCACCTTGTCTTTGGTCGCGTCGTTGACGACGTCGAGGCATTTGGCCTCTCCGGTGAATTGCGTCCGCAGGCGGACATATGCCTCCCGCAGGTTGCCTATTGGTTCATAGGTCCAGAACTGACCTGCGTATTTGCCGCATTTCGCGGCCGTCACTTTGTTTTTCGCGGCGTCGTTCACGATATCGAGACAAAATCCCGTACCGGCCAAAGCCTCAATTTTATAGGTGATATCGCCCGCCGCCTCGGCGCGCGCGATCGGCCAGATCAGAATCGCCGCCAAAATGAAAGCGATGGCGATACACTTACGCATGGGTCAGTCCCTTGTCCGTTGTTACCCAGGGTACCGGAATCGGACACCTCCACGGGGCGTGTCAACCTCACCCCTTCGCGCACCCTTTGGCCGAACGCAGGAACCGGGCTACAGTCGCCCTAATCAAACAAACCGGAGGGAACCATGGACCTCAGCCTGTCCGAGCACTACCAGGCTCTGCAAGCCGAAATTCGGGACTTCGCGCGCGTGCACGGCGATAAGTCGCCCAAGGTCGGCGGCGGACGCAAGCGGCCGGATCAGAAGACGCTCGATTGGCAAAAGCGCCTGCTGGAACACGGCTATGTCGGCCGCACCATTCCCACCGAATACGGCGGCGCCGGCAAGCAGCCCGACATCATGGAAGCCGCGGTGATCGCGAACGAGTTCGCCCGCGCCAACATTTATGCCGGACTGACCAATCAGGGCATCTCCATGCTCGTGCCGACGTTGTTGGAAGTCGGCACCGACGAGCAAAAGCGCAATTACATCGGCCCCACCATTCGCGGCGACATCATCTGGTGCCAGGGCTACTCCGAGCCGGGCAACGGATCGGACCTTGCCAACGCCCAGACCAAAGCGGAACTGAAAGACGGCAACTGGATCGTCAACGGCCAGAAAATCTGGACCAGTTCCGCCCATTACGCCGACATGATGTTCCTGCTCTGCCGGACGGAGCCGGAGAAATCCAAACACGAAGGCCTGTCCTATCTGCTGCTGTCGATGAAATCGCCGGGCCTGGAAGCGCGCCCGCTCAAGACAATGACCGGGCGCAACGAATTCAACGAAGTCTTTTTCACCGATGTAAAGGTGCCGGAAACCCAGATCGTGCTGGGCCGCGGCAAGGGCTGGCACGTCGCGAACGTCACCCTCAAGCACGAGCGTCTCATGATCGGTGACGCCGGCAAAATGACCGCTCGGCTTGAACAGCTGATTCACCTTTTGGGGACAGCAACTATTGATGATGTGCCGTTGATCCGGGTCGCGGAATTCCGTGATCGGCTGCTGCGGCTGCAAGGCGAAGTCATCGCCTGGAAAGCCCATAATCTGCGCCTGCTGACCGAGGCCGCGCAGGGCATCGACTCCGGGGTAAAGCGCATGATCGTCAAATACGGCGGCACCATGCTCGGCTTCCGCCTCTCCTCGCTCGCCGTCGATGCGCTCGGCGCCGCCGGGCTGCCCTATGAGACGATCGGCGAGGACGCCGAAGCCGATGACGCAACGACCTGGAATATCGATTACATGTACGATGTCGGGCTGATGATCGGCGGCGGGTCGAATAATATTCAGAAGAACATCATTGGTGAGCGCGGCCTGGACCTGCCGCGCGAGCCCAAGGCGCAAACCGCCGCCGCAATCGGAGGACGAGGCTGATGGAATTCGGACTCAGCCTGGAACAGCGCCAGTTCGACGACTCGCTGCGCGCCTTCCTGAAAGACCGCCTGCCGATGGATCGACTGCGGGCAATCGCCGAAACCGCCGTCGGCTTTGACGACGAACTGTGGAACGGCGCCCTGGAACTCGGCCTGCATGGCCTGATCGTACCGGAACGATTTGGCGGGGCCGGTTTGGGAATACTGGATGCCGTCGTGGCGGCGGAAGCGCTTGGCTATGCCGCCGCGCCGTTGCCGTTCGCCGGCAGTCTGATCATGGCGCCGCTGGCGTTCATGAACAGCGCGACCGAGGCCCAGCAGAATGAATGGTTGCCCCAGATCGCGGGCGGAGAAGTGCGGTTCGCCGTGGCCTTCGCCGGTCTCGCCGGTCAAACCGGATCGGCCTCGGCGCGATACGAGAACGGCCGTCTGACCGGGCGCGTCGCTGCCGTCATGGATGCCGGCGCTGCCAGTCACGTCGTCGTCTACCTGGCGGACGGCAACGCCGCCGTCGTGGATCTGGAAGCCGCGGGTGTCGGCAAGACGCTGCACCGGTCGCTGGATCGGACGCGTCCGACCGCCGATCTGAGCTTCGACAATGCGCCGGCAGAGCTTCTCGACGCCGCCAACGCGCCGTTGGATGCCGCGCGGCGCGTGCTTGATGCCGGGCGGGTCGTTCTGGCCGCCGATACGTTGGGGGCGGCGCAGACCATGCTGGATCGCGCCGTGGCGTTCGCGAAGGAACGGGTGCAGTTCGGTCGCATCATCGGCAGTTTCCAGGGGGTGAAATACCCGCTGGCCGATTGCGTAACGGCGCTGGAACCGTGCCGAGCGATGGTTTGGTATGCGGGACATGCGCAGGATGGGATGCCGGATGAGGCTCGGCTTACGGCGTGCCATGCCAAGGCGCATGTCAGCGACGTCGGCCGCGATGTCGCGCGCATGACCACCGAAACGCACGGCGGCATGGGCTTCACCGATCTGCTGGGCCTGCATTTCTGGTTCAAGCGGATCGGCTTCAACCGTCAGCTACTCGGTGGCCCGGAACGGTGCCGCGAGGAAGCCGCCCAGCTGCAAGGATGGACGCTCCATGCCTGATTTCGATTTCGACGCCATCCGCGCCCAACTCGGTCGCGTCGCGGTCGATCATGATGAGGCGATCGCCGCCCCGCTGCGGGGGATGGTGGTGACCTTCGACCGCGATGAAACCGCCCCGGTTGCCGGGCAGCCGATCGCGCCGGGTTGGCACCTGGCCTACTTCCCGGAAGCCAGTCGGCTGAGCGGGCTTGGCGCGGACGGACTGCCGCTGGAACGCCCGGGATTGCCGAAAATGCCGCTGCCTCGGCGCATGTATGCGGGCACGACGCTGACGTTTCACGCGCCGATCCTGGTGGGCGACGCGCTGCGGCGGGAAACGGAATTCTCCGACGTGCAGTTGCGGGAGGGGAAGACCGGCACCCTGATCATCGCGACGCAGACCAGGCGCATTCACACGTCGCGCGGTCTGGCGTTGACCGAGGATACGATCAGCGTGTTTCGCGAGGCGGTGCCGCCCGGAACGGCGTCGGGGATTCCGCAGACGGAACCGCCGCCGGCCGGGCAGACATGGCATCGCACGATCGTGCCCGATCCGGTGTCGCTGTTTCGCTATTCCGCTTTGACGTTCAATCCGCACCGCATCCACTACGACCGGCCCTATGCGATGGGCGTCGAGGGGTATCCGGGGTTGGTCGTGCACGGTCCGTTTTCACAGCAGTGCTTGCTGGATCTGCTGCGCGATTCGACGCCCAGGCCGATCCGTTCCTTTACGATGCGCGCCCGCTCTCCGCTGTTCGACGTCGCGCCGTTCACCTTGGCCGGGGGCATGGTGAACGACAACGAGGCGGAGCTGTTCGCGGTATCGCCGTCCGGCGGGATCGCGATGCAGGCGCGGGCTAAGCTGGGATAACTAGCGCGCGGCGGGTTTCGCCGCCGGCTTGGGGGCAGCCTTGGCCGGCGCGGCGGCGGCGGGTGCGTCGTTGCAGACGGAGATCGCGGCGGGGATCAGGTCCTTGCCCGCCGCGAAATCGGCCAGTTCGGCCGAACTGCGCAGCGCCATCACCTCGGTGAAGATCATCCCGTTGCGCGGGCAAAAGTCGCCGCCGTACTGCGATCCCTGGCGCGACACCGCGTTCGCGAGATCGGTCACGAAGCGGTCCTGCTCGTGCTGCGCGCGTCCGCCGAAGCGGCGCTTGAAATAGGCGCTGACGGCGCGTTCGTTCGCCTGCAGATCGCTCTGAAAGCGGCGGATGAACGCGTTGTAGCGGTCTTCTTCCTGGCAGCCGGTCGCAAGAACCATGATGGAGCTGCGCAGCGCCTGCACTTCGAAGATCGATTGGTCGGCGACATTGGCGCAATGGCGCTGGGCCATCGCCGGCTGGACCGCGAGCGTGGACAGCAGGGCGACCCCGAGCATGAGACGGCGCATAGATTTCTCCCGCGTGTTGCGTGGCGAGGGCATAGCGCAGGTTCAACCGCGCCGCGAGAGGAATTCGACAAGCCTTTCGGAACATTACAGTTATTGTTGCGCCGAAAGGCACCTGTCAGGGCAGGGCCGGCGTGCGCCCGCAAAAGCGAAAGACTGACGATCCCGGCTCAACTCTGCTACAGGCTGCCGCATGAGCAAAGCGGAACGCTTCGCCCTGGGCAGTTTGGCCATGGGGCTTTTGGTGTTGGGGTTAAAGGCCGCCGCCTGGTGGGTCACCGACAGCGCCGCCCTGTATTCCGACGCGCTGGAAAGCATCGTCAATGTCGCCGCCAGCCTGGTTGCGTTCATCGCGCTGCGCTTCGCCGCCTTGCCCGCCGACGACAACCATCCCTACGGCCACGACAAGGCGGAATTCTTCGCCGCCGTCATCGAGGGCGTGCTGATCGTCGTCGCCGCCCTTTCGATTTTTCGCCATGCCTGGGAAACCTGGGCCGATCCGCATCCGATCACCATGGCGACCCAGGGCATTGCACTCAGCGCCAGCGCGACCGTGCTCAATTTGATCTGGTCGCTGGTGTTGATCCGTGTCGGGCGGCGCATACGCTCTCCGGCGCTGGTGGCCGACGGCAGGCACTTAATGACCGATGTCGTGACCTCCGTCGGCATCGTCGCGGGGGTCATTCTGACGATCGTGACCGGATACTTGCCGCTCGACCCGATTCTGGCGGCGGCGACCGGGCTTTATGTGCTGGGGTCCGGCATGCAGATGATCCGCTCGTCGGTCGGCGGGTTGATGGACGCGGCGCCGGAACCGGCGGTGCTGCATAAAATTCGCGAACTGGTGGCGATCAACGCCGCCGGCGCGATTGAGGCGCACGATCTGCGCACGCGCCATGCCGGGCGACTGACCTTCCTCGACTTCCATCTCGTAGTGCCCGGCACCATGACGGTTGCGGAATCGCATGACATTTGCGACCGGATCGAAGCCGCGCTGCATGCGGAAATGGACCATCTGATGGTGACCATTCACGTCGAACCCGAAGAAAAGGCGAAGCAAACGGGCGTCCCGGTTTTGTGAGCGCATGCGTCTGCTAGTCGCCCTGCTGGCCTTGATCCTGACGGCGATCGGCGGTCCGGCACGTGCGGCGGATCGCGTCGTGTCGCTGAATCTCTGCACCGACCAAATGCTGGTTCTGCTTGCGCCGGAGCGGATCGCGGCGCTGTCGACCCTCGCCCGCGACCCGACATTGTCCTTTGTCGCGGAACAGGCCGAACGGTTTCCTACCGTCCGTGCCTCGGCGGAGGCTGTGCTGCGATTGCGACCGGACCTTGTGCTGGGAACCCGCTTCGGTGCGCGGACCACCTTGGCGCTGCTCGAAAGACAAGGCGTCGAGGTCGTGCGCACGGACCTGCCGCAAGATTTCCCGGCGATCCGCGACTGGATACGGCTGCTCGCGGAACGGCTGCGGCAAGTGGAGCGCGGAGAGGCGCTGATCGCGGCAATGGACGCCGAACTGGTCGGATCGGTCGGCCAAGCGACTCACCCGCCGAACGCCGTCGCGATGCAGCCGCGCGGCTATACCTCCGGCCCCGGTTCGCTGATGGATGCCGTCTTACGGGCGGCCGAGCTGGCCAATGCGTCCGGCGGGCGGCGCATGAGCGCGGAGACGCTGCTGCGCCATCCGCCCGATATTCTGGTGCTGCCTGTTGCTCCGGCTCATCCCTCGCTGGCGACCGCGATGCTGCGTACACCGGCCTTCGCCGCCATTCCCACGCGATACTACCGACCGGCCTGGACGATCTGCGCGGGTCCGTTTACGGGCCGAGCGGTGGAAGCGTTGAGACGATGAACCGGGGTTTGGCGCTGGTGTCGGTCCTGCTGTTCGCCCTGTCGTTGATGGTGGGCGATTCCGTGTTTGGGTCGGCGCCACTGTCGATCATGGTCGATATCCGCCTGCCGCGTTCGGCCCTGGCCTGGCTTGTCGGCGCGGGACTGGGCCTGTCCGGCGCGGTCCTGCAAGGGGCGTTGCGCAATCGTCTGGCCGATCCCGGCCTGCTCGGCGTTTCCGGCATGGCGGGCCTGGGGTCGGTCATCGTGTTCTACTGGGGTTGGTCGCAGGCCTTCGCGCCGGCCTTGCCGATCGGCGGGTTGGTCGGCGCGGGGCTGGGCGTCGCGTTCCTGCTGGTTTTCGCCGGGCGCGCCCCTTCCGGTTCGGCGCTGATCCTGGCCGGAGTCGCCGTGTCCGCGTTATCCGCTTCGGCGATGGCCCTGGCTCTGACACTCGCGCCTAACCCCTTCGCGTTGGCCGAGATCACGTTCTGGCTGTTGGGCGGGCTGGAAGATCGCAGCCTGACGCATCTGGCGCTCGCCGCCCCGCCGATGCTGTGCGGCATGGCGATCCTGCTGCGGCTGGGAACCGGCCTCGATGCGCTCAGCCTTGGGGAAGACGCCGCCGCCAGCCTGGGCGTGCGGGTCGATAGCGTCCTGCGGCTGGCGGCGATCGGCACGGCGCTGACGGTCGGCGCCGGGGCGGCGGTCGCGGGTGGGATCGGCTTTGTCGGGCTGATCGTGCCGCATGTGCTGCGTCCCTTCGTGGGGGAGCGGCCCGGTGGGCTGCTGGTCGCATCGCTGTTCGTCGGCGGCTGTTTGTTGACGCTGGCCGATATGTTGGTGCGCGTCGTCCCACTCCTCCTCCCGGTCGCGCAAACGCCCCCCCTCGGCGTCATAACCGCTCTGCTCGGCGCGCCGATCCTGATCCTGCTGGCGCGGAAGGCGGCACCGTGATCGGCCTTGACCGCGTTACCGTCACATTGGGCGGGCGCGCCGTGTTGCACGACGTGACGTTCCACCCGCGCGTGGGGGAGATGATCGCACTGTGCGGCCCGAACGGCGCGGGGAAAACCACGCTGCTGCGTGCGTTGGCGGGCCTGCTGCCGAAGACCACGCCCGCGGACCCGCGCCGCGTCGCCTATCTGCCGCAGAACGCCGGCAGCGCCTGGGCCTTAACCGTGGGCCAAATCGCCGCTTTGGGGCGGATTCCCCATGGCGATACGGCGGACGCTCCGGTTACCCTGGCGCTTCGCCAATGCGGCATAGAGGCATTGCGCGCGCACCGCGTCGATCGCATCTCCGGCGGGGAAGCGCGGCGTGCCATGCTGGCGCGCGCCTTCGCGACGGAGCCGGATGTGCTGCTGCTGGACGAACCCACCGCCGATCTCGATCCCGCCGCGGCGCATGCGATCCTGGCATTGCTGAAGCGTACGGCGGAGCAAGGGAAAACCGTCGTCGTCGTGCTGCATGCGATCGACCTGGCGCTGCGCTATGCGGATCGCATCGTCGTGATGCGACAGGGACGGGTGGAGGCCGATTTGCCGGCGGATCGGGCACTCCCCGCGCTGGCCCAGGCCTTTGGGCTGCCGTTCGGCGTCGATCCGTCGCCCCGGTTGCTGCCGCCCGCCTGATGTCGCGGCCCCTTGGAATTGCCGCGCTGATATCGGTTTTGCTGCACCTGTTGGTGACGGCGGCCCTGTATGTCGCGTCGGAGCGATCGACCCCAAGCGATCCTGAAGCACCCGACCAGCCGACGCAGGTGGAGTTGTTGACCGTCGAACAGGCCGGTACCGGCGAAACCACCGCCGCGGCCGCTCAACCGAACGCCACCGCGGAGGCACGGGTCAGCGAAGAGTCGCCGCCGCCCGACGAGGCCGCGTTGCCGATTGCCCCGCCGCCGCAAGCGCCTCCGGCCCCGCCGTCACAGCAGCCGGCGGAAAGCACGCAATTGACGTTTAATCTCGGCGGCACCGAGAGTCAGAGCAACGCAATCGTGGTGGGCGATCAGATTCTGCCCGCCCGCGCCGACGATCGCGCGCGCAACCGACCGCCGCTTTACCCGCTTGAAGCCGCGCGGCGACGCCAGCAAGGCACGGTGATCGTCATCATTCACGTCTCGCCGGAAGGGCTGGCGGCGGGGGCGGATATTGCCCAAAGCTCCGGCTATCCGCTGCTGGATCAAGCCGCGCGAGAGGCGGTGCTGACATGGCGCTTTGTTCCGGCCGTCCGAGGCGGCATACCGATCCCCTTCGATATGCCGATGCGTTTTGTCTTCGAGGGTGGGTAGGAGCGTGAACGATGGTACGGATTGACCGGGTGATCACCCGAGGCGGAGACAAGGGCGAGACCTCGTTGGGCGACGGCGCGCGGGTGCGTAAGGACAGCGCGCGCATTGCGGCGATCGGCGCGGTTGATGAGACCAACACGGCAATCGGCCTGCTGCGCCTGCATACCGTCGGCGAGACCGACGCGATGTTGGCGCGCATCCAGAACGATTTGTTCGATGTCGGCGCCGATTTGTGTGTGCCGGGAGAAGCGGGCGATCGGCTGCGATTGACCGAGGCCCCGATCCTGCGGCTGGAAGCCGAGGTTGCCGCCATGAATGCCGGATTGCCGCCGCTGACCAGTTTCATCCTGCCGGGCGGCTCCGCCGGCGCGGCTCACGCTCATCTGGTGCGCGTCACGGCACGTCGAGCGGAACGGGCGGTGGTGGCGGTGGAGGATGTGAATCCCGTTGTGTTGCAATTCCTCAACCGATTATCCGATCATGCGTTCGTATTGGCTCGGGTCCTGAACGCCAACGGGGCGGAGGATGTGCTTTGGACCCCCGGTGCCAACCGCTGAACACCGATGACACGGCCTATGTGTAAGATGAACCGATGAGCCGGCGCACGCAGCAGATCGACGCGCTTTTTCAGCAAGTCAAACGCGCGCATGACGCCGGACAGTTGGCGCATGCGGAACAGGGCTATCGGCAAATCCTGGCGGCCCAACCCAACCATGCCGGAAGTCTGCACGGACTCGGGCTGGTCGCCCTGCAGGTCGGCCAGGCCGACGCGGCGCTTGTCCTGATCGATCAGGCCATCGCGCGGGAGCGCAACACCGCTCTGTTCCATGTCCACCGCGGCCATGCGTTGCTTGCCCTGGGGCGGGCACCCGACGCGCAGCTTGCCGCGCGAGAGGCGGTGCGTCTGAAACGCAACCTGGGAGAGGCCCATCATGTGTTGGGTCATGCCCTGAGCGACCTGGGCGAACCGGATGGCGCGGTGACGGCCTATCGGGAAGCGGCGCGACTCAACCCGCGCATTCCGGACCTGCACAACGCCCTGGGTCTGGCGCTGCGAGAGGCCAACGCGTTCGAGGAAGCGATCGCGGCGGTGCGGCAGGCGCTGCTGATCGCGCCGAACGACCCGGTGGCGACGTCCAATCTGGCGGGACTGCTGAAGGATACCGGCCAGATCGCGCCCGCCGAATCGCTGTATCGGGGCGAAATCCGGCGCAATCCCGCCGACGCGGGGTCGCATTTCAACCTCGCGGTGCTGTTGCTGCTGGCCGGTCGGCTGGCGGAGGCCTGGCCCGAATGGGAATGGCGGTTTCGCGCCGATCCCTCCCTGGCGCCGATCTACGATACGCCGATTTGGTCCGGCGACGCCTTGGCGGGACGAACCTTGCTGGTGCACGCCGAACAGGGTCTGGGCGATGTCATCCAGTTTTGCCGTTACCTGTCCGCGTTGCCCGCACATGAAAAGGTCGTCGTCGCGGTGCAGCCGCCATTGGTCGCGTTGCTGCGCCGCTGCTTCCCCACAAGGACGGTGGTCGGGCTGGATGCGCCGACGCCGGACCACGCAATCCGCTGCCCGATCATGAGCTTGCCGCTGGCGCTGGGCCTGACCGGCATAGCGGACATCCCGCCCAGCCCGTATTTGACGGTCGACCCGCATCGCGTCGCGCTTTGGCGAGAGCGATTGGCGGCGACGCCCTTCCCCAAGGTCGGGTTGGTTTGGGCGGGGAACCCGGATCGCATGAGGATGGATCGGCGCCGGTCGATCGCCCCGGATCGCCTTGTGCCACTGTCCGAAATTCCCGGAATCACACTTGTCTCGCTGCAAAAGCCGGCCGGCGGCAGGCTGCTCGATCTCGGGAAACTGGCGGGCCGCGTGATCGATTGGTCCGATGGCTTGACCGACTTCGAGGACACCGCCGCGTTGGTCGCCTCGCTCGATCTCGTGATCGGGGTCGACACCGCCGTCGTGCATCTGGCCGGCGCCCTGGGCAAACCGGTGTGGTTGCTGAATCGCGCCGATACATGCTGGCGCTGGATGCTGGGATGCGATGACAGCATCTGGTATCCAGGTCTGCGCCAGTTTCGCCAGACTCAGCCCGGTCAATGGGACGACGTAATTGCCCGAGTCGCGGCGGCATTGGCCGCACAGAATTTTCAGCGGGAGGATCGAACGGCACCATGACATCGGACACGATTATCGAAAACCTCCGGCGTGTTCGCGATCGGATCGCACAAGCGGCGGTCGCCGCCGGACGCAACCCGGAAGACGTCAGCCTTGTCGCGGTTTCGAAGACCCATCCTGTCGAGGCCGTGCTCGCGGCGCTGGCCGCCGGGCAGACGATTTTTGGCGAAAACCGGGTTCAGGAAGCGGACGGCAAGTTTCCCGCCCTGCGCGCCCAACACAGCTTCAGCCTGCATATCATCGGCGGGCTTCAGACCAACAAGGCCCGCGACGCCGTGCGCATCGCGGATGTGATTGAAACATTGGACCGGCCTCGTCTGGCGGACGCGATTGCCTCCGCGATCGATAAGGAGGGCCGGACACCCCGCTTGCTGATCGAGGTGAACACCGGGGAGGAACCGCAGAAATCCGGCATCCCTCGTGCCGACGCCGATGGGTTCATCGACGACTGCAAGGGCCGGTTCGGCGCGGCCCTGGTCGGGCTGATGTGCATTCCGCCGCACGATGTCGATCCGCGCCCGCATTTCACCTGGCTCGCGGATCGCGCGGCCCGCCATGGTCTGCCGACCGTGTCGATGGGGATGTCCGCGGATTTCGAGATCGCGATTGCCTGCGGGGCGACCTGTGTCCGGGTCGGAAGCGCTATTTTCGGCGCTCGCTAAGGGGTTTTGGGCACCGCCTGCACCCGCAACGCGGCTTGCACGGCGGCATCGAGCGCGCTGAGGAAGCGGGAGCGATCCTGTTTCGTCAGCGGCGGCGGCCCCCCCGTATTCTGCCCCAACTCTCGTAAATACTGACCCACCGCTCGGCCTGCCAGCGCATTGCCGATATTGTCGCCGGTCCAATGTTTGCCGGACGGTGAAATCGCCCGCGCCTTTTGTGCCAGGCAACGCGACGCCAAGGGGATGTCGCCGGTGACGCAGACGTCCGCCGCCGTGATCCGTTCCGCGATCCAGTCGTCCGCCGAATCGGGGGTGGCGGGAACGGTGATCAGCACGACATTCGGCAGATTCGGTGGGCGAATCGGGCGAGAGCCGTTGGAGACCACGCTGACTCGCAGGTTGAGCCGGGTCGCGACGCGATAGACTTCCTCGCGCACCGGGCAGGCGTCGCCATCGATGAAAATTTCGGTCACGGGATTGGGGGTTCCGGCCTTGCGGCCGGAACCTGATCCTTATCGATTGATCGGCGCGAAGGGGGCCGGGGTCATCAGATTATTGCGCTGCGCGATCAGGTATCCCGCTTCGGCGCCCTTTTGCAGGAACACCTGCCATTCCGGATCGGCCTGCATCGCGGCGCGCTTGGCGGCGCGATCGGCGGCGTCCTTGTAGACCCAGATATGGATGTAGGTGTTCACTTCGCCGGATTCGGTGATCATGTAGGCGAGCGGCTCGCCCAGATGGCGCTTTTGCGCCTTCAGGCCGTATTCCTCGTAAATGGCCATCTGCTTGCCCATCGTGCCGGGCTTAACGGTGTAGGTACGGTGATCGATCAGCATGACGTTGTTCACTTCCGTTGGTAGGTCTGGTGAATCGAGAACCGCGCGAACGCGGCGGCTTAATCAAGCATGGATGGCGCCAAATGCCGAACCACGATGGCGGCCAGCGCCTCACACCCCGCCTGATCGGCCGCGTCGAAGCGGGCCAGCGACGGGCTGTCAAGGTCGAGCACGCCGAGCAGGCGGCCGTCGGCGATCAGGGGGATGACGAGTTCGGAGCGTGAGGCGGAGTCACAGGCGATGTGGCCCGGAAACGCTTCCACATCCGGCACCAGAACTGATCGGCGTTCCGTCGCGGCGGTGCCACAGACGCCCTTTCCCAGGGCGATGCGCACGCAGGCGGGTTGTCCCTGAAACGGTCCCAGCACCAGTTCGCCGCCGCGCAGAAAATAAAATCCGGCCCAGTTGAGGTCGGGCAGGCTGTTGTAAATCGCGGCGGCGGCGTTGGCGGCATTGGCGACCGCGTCGGGTTCCCCGGTCAGCAGAGCATCCAATTCGGCCGCCAAACCGCGATAGAGTTCCGGTTTATCCGTCGCCTGCCAGCTTGGCATCCATGGGGCGGCTTTGGTCGGATCATGCATGCGATGCCCTCCTTTGATCTGGGCTGAGTTGATCTGGATCAAGGCGCAATCCAGACGGCGGGATTTTCATGGGGCTCTTAGATACAGAAGGAGATGTCGCATGAATACGATGCCAATCACCGCCGACTCGTTCACCGTACCGGCGCCCAAGGCTGCCAAACGCGATCCGGGTCATATCGTCCCCGCTCTGGTCGGCTTCGCCATTGTCGCGTTTACGGCCATCGTGTCGATGATGATGTCCGGTCTGCCGCACTGATCGTCAGATCGCGACGCGCACACCGAGTTCTACGACCCGATCGCTGGGGATACGGAAGAACTCGGTGGCCGGCACGGCGTTCCGTGCCATCACCATAAATACCCGCCTCCGCCACCACGACAACTTCGGTGCCATGCTCGGCACCAGAACTTCCCGCCCGAGGAAGTAGCTGGCCTGCATCGGGTCGTATCCGATGGCTGGATCCAACGTTTCCAGCACCGCCGGAATATTCGGGCTTTCCATGAAGCCGTAGTGCAGCACGACCCGGTGAATGCCGGGGGCGAGTTCGGATACCTGCACCCGCCGATCCGCCGGAATCTCGGGCACATCCTCGTTCTGCACCGTCACGAACAGCACTTTTTCGTGCAACACCTTGTTGTGCTTCAGGTTGTGCAGCAAGGAGGTCGGGACATAATCCGGGTTGCCGGTCAGAAAGATCGCCATGCCCGGCACGCGCACGGTGCGCGACTGCGGCAGCCGAGCCAGGAACGGCGTGATCGGCATGCTGTCCTGTTTCCACTTGGCGAGCATGAGGTCGCGACCGCGTTTCCAGGACGTCATCATCCCCATCAGCGCAAGGCCGAGCACCAGGGGCACCCAGCCACCTTCGGGGACCTTGAGGAGGTTGGATGTAAAGAACAGCAGATCGACCGCAAAAAAGAATCCGAAGACGGTCATCGTCAGCGCGCGGGACCAGTGGAATTGCCGGCGGAACACGATCATCGCGAGGATGCTGGTGCACAGGAAGGTGCCGGTGACGGCGATCCCATACGCGGCGGCGAGGGCGTCGCTGGTGCGGAACGCGAACACCAGGATCAGCACGCCGACGAGCATCGCGGAATTGACCTGCGGAAGGTAAATCTGCCCTTCTTCGCTGTTGCTGGTATGGCGCACCGTCAGTCGGGGCAGAAAGCCGAGTTGCAGGCACTGGCGCGCCATGGAAAACGCGCCGGAAATCATGGCCTGACTGGCGATGACGGTCGCCGCCGTCGCCAGTGCCACCATCGGCAGGGTGGCCCAGGCCGGCCCCATCAAAAAGAAGGGATTGGACGCCGCGGACGGTTCCGTCAGCAGCAGCGCGCCCTGGCCGAAATAGTTGAGAACCAGGCAGGGCAGCACGCAATAGAGCCACGCGATCCGGATCGCGGGTGCGCCGAAATGGCCCATATCCGCATAAAGCGCCTCCGCCCCCGTAACGCACAGCACCACGGAGCCGAGCAGGACGAAGGCGAGACCGCCGTGGTGGATGCACAAGGCGATTGCGTAGGTGGGTGAGAGCGCGATGAGGACGGACGGGTGATGAAGGATTTCCACCAGCCCCAGGACCCCGAGGGCGACGAACCACAGCGCCATCACCGGCCCGAAAATCCGACCGACGCTGCCGGTTCCGCGCCACTGCATCATGAACAGCAAAACGATGACGACGGTGGCAAGCGGCAGGACGTATTGTTTGAAGTCCGGGGAGACGATTTCCAGGCCCTCGACCGCCGAAAGCACCGAGATGGCGGGCGTGATGATGCCGTCGCCAAAGAACAAGCAGGCACCGGCGACGCCGATCAGCGACAGGGTCTTGCGCAATGCCGTGCCGACCGCGACGCGCTGCGCCAGTGCCATCAACGACAGGATGCCGCCTTCGCCGCGATTATCGGCGCGCAGGACGAGCGTGACGTATTTGACGGTGACGACAAGGATCAGCGACCAGAAGATCATGGACAGAACGCCCATGATCTCGCGTTCCGACGTGCCGTGGGCACCGAACAGTTGAAGGCTTGCCTTGAAGGCGTAGAGCGGGCTGGTGCCGATATCGCCATAAACGATGCCGAGAACGGCCAGCAGCAATCCGCTGGTTGGCCGCGGCGCGCCATGTCCGGCGCTTGATGCGGGGGTCACAACTGGCCTCGCGAGCGAACGCCCGGGTGCGTAACAGCCATGTTGTGCCTCTGAACCGTCAAGTCAGCCCGAAGACCGGACGGCGGACGCATACGCCGCCCGTCCGTTGGGAGCAAGTACTATCCAGAATAGCAGCCAGAACCAGAACCGCGATCAGGCGGCGTCTTCGCGGCGATCCCGAACTTTTACATAAGCGAGCTTGGCATGTTCGGCGCAGTACGGCTTGCCGGGGTCCGACGGATCGTCGCAGAAGCGGAAACTGCGCGTGCCGGGCTCACCGATCGGCCAGCAGCAGGTGACGACGCGGCCGAAGGAACGCGGGGCACCGGCTTGCGCGCGCGGCGGCGGCACGATTGTCGGGCGCGACGGCTGCGGCGGCGGGGGAGGCGCTGACACCACGATCGGCGGCGGAGGTGGCGGCGGGGCTACTTCGACCTGAACGACAGGCGGCGGCACCGGAGCCTCGACGGCAAGGGCGACGACGGGGGCAACCGGCGGCATATCGGCGCTGGCGAGCGGCGGCAGGGTTGGTCCTTCGATCCGCCGAGGGGCGGAACGGCGCGGGGCGTCGGTGGACGTGCCCTCGCGCTTGATGGGTGACGGCCGCGCGGGCAAATCCAGCCGATGGGCTTTACCGACGATCGCATTCTTGGAGACGCCGAGACGACGACCGATTTCCGCGGTGGAATGCCCCTCCGCCCAAAGGTCTCGAAGGCGAACGATAACCTCTTCGTTCCACTCCATCTTGTGGCTCCCCCTCCCGCATCGAACACAAGATACGGTAAGGGGGGTGGTCGCCGGACTCAAGCGCGAAATCGTCGCCACCACAAAAAGTTGTGGACAAGTATTTCACACACCACAAGGGCTAGAAGATCAGGCCCTTTTTCAGCAGGCCGTGGATGCCTTTCTCGCCGTTGACCGTCTGCGTGACGTGGAAATCCACGGCCAGGGAGCAGAATTGGTAGGCTTGTTCCCGCGACAGGTTGGTGCGGCTGGTGATGAAGCCGATCATCTGCCGCAGGGCCTGCTTCATCGCCTGGTCCAGGTCCTCGTGCATCCCCATCGTGATGTAGTGGGTCGGTGTTTCCGCCCGGGGATAGGACAGCAGCGGCGCGCGGGCGCCTCCGCCCTTATGCAGCGTCAGTGTGAAGGTGCCGGTCAGGCAGATTTCCAGCGCATTGATGCAGACCTCTCCATCGCCCTGCACGCCGTGGCCGTCGCCGGCCGAGAACAGAGCGCCCGGCGCCCAGACCGGCAGGAACAGGGTGGAGCCTTCGGTCAGCTCCTTGTTGTCGAGGTTGCCGCCGTGTTCACGCGGCTGGATTGTGGAAATGGTGCCGTATCCCGGCGGCGGGGCGACGCCCATGACGCCGAAAAACGGCGCCAGCTTCAGTTCGGCGCCCCATGGCAGCTTGCACGTGCCGCGGGCGCGATCGACGGGGATGTGGCTCAGGAAGCGTTCGGGGAAATCTTCCGGCAGGGTGCCGGCCAGCGGACGAAATCCGCAATAGCCCCAGTCGTTGCCCAGCTCTATCCGGTCGATTTTCACTTCCAGCATGTCGCCGGGTTCGGCGCCCGCCACGGCGACCGGGCCGGTGACGATGTGGCCGCCCGCGCGGGGAATGCCGGACGCATGGATCGCGGCAAGGGCCGGCGGAATCGTGAAGCCGGAGCCGATGGGGGGCATGACTTCCGGCGCGCCGGAAACACACTCCAAAACCACGGTATCGCCGGAATTGACGGTTAAGCGGGGAGGGTAAGCGGCATCGAACGTGCCCCAGCGCACATTATCCGGGGTCGGCGAAAGGCGATGCGTTGCCATAAGGGTGCCTCGTGCGGTTGGGTGACCGCGCGAGGCTAAGCGCTAATGGCTGTCGGCGTCGATAAGGCGTGCCGAATTTTGTTCAGCGCGCCGTATCGCGATTGGGGGTCGGGGTGGCGGCTTGCGCGCCCGTGCCGGGCAGGGTGCCGGCCGGCTTGTCGGCGGTTGCTTCCATCGAAGCGTCGTCGCCTTCAGCCATGTTTTTCTTAAAGGATTTAATGCCTTTGGCGAAGTCGCCCATAAGGCTGCTGACCTTGCCGCCGCCGAACAGCAGCAGGACAACCAGAAGCACGACGAGCCAGTGCCAGATGCTGAAACTACCCATAAATCCTCCGTGCCGAGCGCCGGCTGCCCCGAAATGTGCGGCCAAGATTACCCTGTATGCCGAACCGAGGACGACATGGCGCGGACTCGTCGCGGATGCAAGCGATGTTTGATGAAGCCGGGGGCCGGAGGCGACCAACGCGGTATACGGTTTTGTCATATTTTCGCGCGATCGGCGTTTTGGTTCGTTGCGCGACGCGGGGTTGCTCGTTAACGTCCCGTCCTGGCGGATAAATCTGAGCCCATGAAAAGGATGCTCGGCTGACCGCCAAAGGGAAGGGCGTCGCGGGAAAACCGCGCCCCCGTGCAACAGCGCGGTGTGCCCCGGTTACGGGACCCGATCGCGCGCAGGCAGAAAGGCGACGCGTCGATGCCCCAGGGCACCGTAAAATGGTTTAATCCGACCAAAGGTTATGGATTTATTGCCCCGGAATCCGGCGGCAAGGACATCTTTGTTCACATCAGCGCCGTTCAGAAAGCGGGCATGCGCACGCTGAACGAGGGCCAGACGGTGGGCTTCGAGATCGAGCAGCAGCCGAACGGTCGGCAGGCCGCGATCGACCTTAAGCAATAGGCCGGCCAGAAGCGGATCGGATGCCGGTCGGGGCAGCTCGACCGGGTGACCAAACCAGACGCTGCTTGCGCCGTGTAGCGCGGTCCATTAGGCATGCCTCGAAAGGATGACGGTCACCGATGAGTCATACTCTGGAGCAACGTCCGCCTCACGGCCCGTCGCGTCCCACCGGGAAGCGACCACACGACGCGGCGCCGATGGCGAGTTTGGACGCGGAGTCGATCCGCGACGCCTATCGGCGATGGGCCGGCGTCTACGATGCCGTATTCGGCGGGATTTCGTCGATCGGCCGCAAGCGAGCGGTGGCCCTGGTCAATCGGCTGCCCGGTCGCGACATCCTGGAAGTCGGGGTCGGCACCGGCCTCGCGCTGCCGCACTACAACAAGGACAAGATCATCACGGGCATCGACCTGTCGGCTGAAATGCTGGCGCAGGCCCGTAAGCGCCTGGTCGGTTTGCAGCCGCGTACCGTCGCGTCCTTGCACGAGATGGACGCCGAGGCGACGGAGTTCGAGGATAATTCCTTCGATACGGCGGTTGCGATGTTCGTGGCGTCGGTCGTGCCGCATCCCAAGCGCTTGCTGGCCGAAATGCGACGGGTCGTAAGGCCGGGCGGCAATATTTTGTTCGTCAATCATTTTGCCGCGGAAAGCGGTCCGCGCTGGTGGATCGAACGCGCGATGGCCCCGGCGTCGCGGGCGCTGGGCTGGCATCCGGATTTCGCGATGGAGGCGATGTTCGAGGCGGAAGACCTGAGCCTGCTGGCCAAGGAAACCGTGCCGCCGTTCGGGATCTTCACACTTGTAAGGTTGCCGAACTGACGGTTGATTCCGTACCTGTTTGGCGACGGCTGCCGGATTTAATAATCCGGAAAGGGTATGGTCCGCCGACGGGACCTTGATCTTAGGTCGATGGTCCGGTAGGCGACGGAAGACAGCAGGCCGGAGACCGGTGCCCAAGGGTGCCTCGTCCCCGGGACGCATGACGAAACGAGGTGGTCGGCCGATGCGGGTTCTGAGGCGGTTAATTGCCGCGCTGACATTTATGATGATGGCGCCGTGGCTAATGGGTGGCGCGTTCGCGCAGGCCCCTGGTGGGGTAATCGGGGCGCCGAAGCCCTGGGAAATGGGCCCTCAGCCGGCCTATAGCGCGCTTAAGCGTCAGATCATCGATCTGCACGATCTGGTGCTCGTGATCATTACCGTGATTACGATCTTCGTCGCGGCCCTGTTGGTTTGGGTGATGTATCGCTACAGCGCGCATCGCAATCCCAACCCCAGCCGTACCAGCCATCACACGATGCTGGAAATCGCCTGGACGGTGGTCCCGGTTCTGATCCTGGTCGTGATGGCGATCCCGTCGTTCCGGCTGATCTATTTTCTGGATCGGACCCCGAACCCGGACCTGACGGTGAAGGTCATCGCGCATCAGTGGTATTGGGAATATAATTATCCCGATAACGGCGATTTCGCGATCGAAAGCCGCTATGTGCGCGACGAAGACCTGAAGCCCGGCCAGTTGCGCCTGCTCGAAGTCGACAATCAGATGATTGTTCCCGTCGGCAAAAGCGTGCGCATCCTGACCAGCAGCGCCGACGTGATCCACAGCTTCTTCGTTCCCGCCCTGGGCGTGCAGCGCTATGCGATCCCGGGCCGCACGATCGAAATGTGGCTGACGGCGGACAAGCCCGGCGTGTACTACGGTCAGTGCAACCAGATCTGCGGCCAGGACCACAGCCGGATGCCGATCGCGGTGCGCGCGGTGCCGGAGGCCGAGTTCAAGGCCTGGGCGGAAAAAGCGAAAAAATCGGCTTCCGTGACCGAGTCCGCGCGGGTCTTCGCCGCGGCGGAAACAACGGCCACTACCGGAATTCAGCGCTGACCCCCGGGTCGCGCGTGACGGAGACAGACGATGGCGGCAACGACACACGACAACGCCCATGGTCATGACGACCACCACGATCACGACCACAAGCCAGGGTTCGTGGCGCGTTGGCTGTTCAGCACCAACCACAAGGATATCGGCACTCTCTACCTGATCTTCGCCGTCATCGGCGGCGTGGTCGGTGGCGCGCTGTCGATGATCATGCGGGCGCAGCTTCAATTCCCGAACAGTCACATTGTGACCTCGGGGCAGGAGTGGAACACGATCGTCACCAGCCATGGGCTGTTGATGATCTTCTTTTCGGTCATGCCCGCGCTGATCGGCGGCTTCGGCAACTGGTTCATCCCGCTGATGATCGGCGCGCCGGACATGGCGTTCCCGCGCCTGAACAACATCAGCTTCTGGCTGCTGCCGCCGGCCTTCGTGCTGATCTGCATCGGCCTCGTGATGGGTGAGTCCGGCTCCGGCTGGACGCTGTATCCGCCGTTGTCCAATTCGACCTACGAATCGGGCATGGGCATGGATTGCACGCTGTTCGCGTTGCATCTCGCCGGCGCGAGCTCTCTGCTGGGGTCGATGAACTTCATCACGACCATCTTCAACATGCGCGCCCCCGGCATGACGCTGCACAAGATGCCGCTGTTCATCTGGGCCGAACTGGTGACGGCGTTCCTGCTGGTGCTGTCAGTTCCGGTGCTGGCCGGCGCGATCACCATGCTGATCTGCGACCGCAACTTCGGCACGGCCTTCTTTGATCCGACGGGCGGCGGCGATCCGGTGCTGTTCCAGCATCTGTTCTGGTTCTTCGGCCACCCCGAAGTTTACATCATGATCCTGCCCGGCTTCGGCATCGTCAGCCACGTGATCTCCACCTTCAGCCGCAAGCCGATCTTCGGCTATCTCGGCATGGTCTACGCCATGGTGGGCATCGGCGTCGTCGGCTTCGTCGTGTGGGCGCACCACATGTATCTGTCGGGCATCGACATCGACACCCGCGCCTACTTCATGGGCGCGACGATGGTCATCGCCGTGCCGACGGGGATCAAGATCTTCTCCTGGATCGCGACGATGTGGGGCGGATCGATCAGCTTCGAAACCCCGATGCTGTGGGCCGTCGGCTTCCTGTTCGTGTTCACCCTGGGCGGCGTCACCGGCGTTGTCTGCGCGAACGCCGGCATCGACTACATGATCCACAACACCTACTACGTCATCGCGCACTTCCATTACGTGCTGTCGCTGGGCGCGGTGTTCTCGATCTTCTGCGGCATCTACTACTGGTTCGGCAAAATGTCGGGCCGGCAGTATCCGGAATTCTGGGGCCGGGTGCACTTCTGGATGACCTTCGTCGGGGTGAACCTGACGTTCTTCCCGCAGCACTTCCTGGGCCTGTCCGGCATGCCGCGCCGCTACCCCGACTACCCCAACGCCTTCGCGGGTTGGAACTACGTGTCCTCGATCGGTGCCTATATCAGCGGCGTCGCGATGCTCGTGTTCCTCTACGTCTGCTATCGCACCCTGACCTCCAAGGAAAAGGTGGCCGACAATCCCTGGGGCGAAGGCGCGACGACGCTGGAATGGACGCAAACCTCTCCGCCGGCGTTCCACACCTACCTGGAACTGCCGCGCATCAAATGATGCCAAGGGACACATGAGCCAAACCACCGCATCAATCGAGCAGAACGAAAGGGGGGAGAAATCCCCCCTTTCTTCTCTTCCGGGACCACTCGGTCACGCCGACGGCGAGGCGGAGGTCCGGGACTGGATCGCCCTGCTGAAGCCCCGCGTCATGTCGCTGGTCGTCTTCAGCGGCCTGATCGGCCTCTTGGTCGCACCCGGGCATCTCCATCCGGTGCTCGGCTTTACCGCGGTGCTGTGCATCGCCGTCGCCGCCGGCGCCTGCGGCGCGATCAATATGTGGTACGACCGCGATATCGATGCCGTGATGCGGCGCACCGTGAACCGACCGATCCCCGCCGGGCGAATCGAAGCGGGTTCGGCGCTGGGATACGGAATAACCCTCGCGATCGGGTCCATCATCGTGATGGGCCTCGCGGTTAATCTTGTCGCCGCCGCCGTGCTCGCGCTGTCGGTGGCCTTCTACGTTTTCGTCTATACGATGTGGCTGAAACGCCGCACGCCGCAGAACATCGTCATCGGCGGCGCGGCCGGCGCGTTTCCCCCGGTCATCGGCTGGGCGGCGGTGACCGGGTCGGTCGATCTGATGGCCGTGATCATGTTCATGATCATCTTTATCTGGACCCCGCCGCACTTCTGGTCGCTCGCGCTTTGGGCCAATGACGACTACCGGCGTGCCGGTGTCCCCATGATGCCGGTCATTCGTGGCGCGCGCGCCACCCGCAAGCTGATCGTGGGCTACACGCTGCTGCTCGTGCCGTTCACCCTGGCTCCCTGGGCGATCGGCTTTTCCGGGCCGATCTACGGCGTTTCCGCGCTGCTCCTCGGCGCGGGATTCCTGGTCAGCGTCATCCGCGTCGCCCGTGACCGTCAGGATGGCGAAGGCGTCAGCCTGACGAACGACGCCCCGGCGCGTGCCGCGTTCAAATACTCCATCGTCTACCTGTTCGTGCTGTTCGGGGCGCTGGCCGTCGATCGTCTGACAGGCTAAAAGACGCGCATGACCACATCCAATTCACCTCCGCCGAACATCGACATGACCGAACTGCGCCGGAAGCGCCGCGGGCGGAATATCGCCATGGTCCTGGTCCTGGCGGGGCTCTGCGCGTTGTTTTACGCCATCACCATCGTCAAGCTCGCGAAGTTCTGACCCGATGCGCAATCGGGGCAACGTCGTTATCGCCTCGGCGTTCGTCGCGGTGATGCTGGGCATGGTCGGGCTGTCGTTTGCCGCCGTGCCGCTCTACCGCCTGTTTTGCGCCGCGACCGGCTTTGGCGGAACACCGAAAATCGGCGGCCTTAATGCGCCCGGCGGCAACGGAGAAACCATCAAGGTCCGCTTCAACGCCGATACCAATCCGGGCCTGCCCTGGAAATTCGGCCCCGTGCAGAGAAATGTGGTCTTGCCGCTGGGGGAAGACCAGCTCGCGTTCTATACCGCCACAAACCTCGCCAATACGCCGGTCACCGGCATGGCGCTGTATAATGTGACGCCGGAAAAGGCCGCAAAATATTTTCACAAAACGGCCTGCTTCTGCTTCGAGCAGCAAACCTTGCAGCCGAACCAAACGATGGAATTCCCCATCAGCTATTGGGTCGATCCCGCCATCGCGAAGGACCCCGCGACGCGGGACGTCAAGGAAATCACGCTGTCCTACACGTTCTTCCGATCGATGGAGGACGCTGCCCGGGCCGGAGCACTCGCCAAGGCTGGCCCCCACACGGCCGGGCAAACCAACGTTCGGGCGAACTGAATCGACGGTCCGCCGAACACGCAAACCAAATAACCACACAATTCAGACAGCGCCCCTTGAACTGATGTGGGAATTGACGATTATGGGGCGGCCGGGTCGGGGCGGATTCCTCGGCGCTGTTGTAATGGGTACGTGATGAGCAACGACGCGCACGGCGCCACGGTGCCAGCTGGTTCAGGTATGAAGCACCCCTACCATCTGCCCGACCCCAGCCCTTGGCCGATCATCGCCTCGCTGGGCGGCTTCCTTATTGTGTTCGGCATCATCCTGGCCGCGCACTACCATAGCTACCTCATGCTGATCGCCGGCACGCTGCTGACACTCGGCACCGCCTTCATGTGGTGGCGCGACGTCATCAAGGAAGCCCGCACCCCCGGTGCGCATTCTGCGATCGTTCGCCTGGGCCTGCGCTACGGCATGGTGCTGTTCATCGGGTCCGAGGTGATGTTCTTCTCGGGCTTCTTCTGGGCCTATTTCAACTTCCTGCTCTACCCTGAAACCCAGGGCAACGGGATGCTGGTCTGGCCGCCGTCGAACATCTTCACGTTCGACCCGTTCCATCTGCCGCTGCTGAATACGATGATCCTGCTGCTCTCCGGCTGCACGGTCACCTGGGCGCATCACGGCCTGCTGGAAGGCGACAAGAAAGCCCTCGTCAACGGACTCGGCATCACCATCCTGCTCGGCCTGTGCTTCACCGGCTTCCAGGCGGTCGAATACGCCCACGCACCCTTCAAGTTCTGGGGCGGCGGCGTCTACTCCTCGGTCTTCTTCCTGGCGACCGGCTTCCACGGCTTCCACGTCATCGTGGGCACGCTGTTCCTGATCGTCTGCTACTTCCGCGCCAGGGCCAACCATTTCACCCCAGCCCGTCACTTCGGCTTCGAAGCCGCCGCCTGGTATTGGCACTTCGTCGACGTGGTGTGGCTGTTCCTGTTCATCTGCATCTACTGGTATGGTGCCGGCAACATCGCGGCCGAGTAGTCACGCCGCTTTGGCCACACCAAAGGTTTCTGTCCTTCAGGCCGCCCTGACCTGCCGCTGCCCGCGGTGTGGTCAGGGCGTTCTGTTTCAGAACCTCCTTGAAGTCCGCGAAACCTGCGCGGTTTGCCACCTGAACCTGCGACAGGTCGATTCCGGAGATGGCGCAACCGTCGGCGTCATCCTGCTGCTTGGCGCAATCGTCGTCGCCTGCGCTTTCTGGGTTGAATTCCGGCTTATGCCGCCGCTTTGGGTCCACGCCGTGCTTTGGCCGATCGTGACCGTGCCGCTGGCAATCCTGATGATCCGCCCCGCCAAGGCCGCCCTGGTCGCCCTGCAATTCCGCCACCGATCGCACGAGATGGACTTGTGACCCTTCGGGCGCGGGCCATCCTGTGGCCCTCTCTCATGACCGGCATCATGCTGATCGGGTTGCTGGGACTGGGCACCTGGCAGGTGCAGCGCCTGTTGTGGAAACAGGATGTCCTGGCCCGCTTCGCCGTCGCGGCGGCGTCCCCTCCGATCCCGCTCAATCTCACGCCGGAACCCTATGCCAAGGTCGTCGTAACCGGGCGGTTTCGCAACGACCTCGCGGTTCGCTTTGGTGCCGTCGTGCAGGAATCGCGGATGGGCACCCGCCTGATCGTGCCGTTGGAGCGTGACGGCGGCCCGCCCGTCCTGGTCGACCGCGGCTGGGTCCCGTCGGAAAAGACGGTTAAGCTCGACGAACCCACCGAACCCGTCAGCGTCATCGGGTTCATTCACCCGCCCGATCGGGCGGGCCTGTTCAGCGCCACCGACGATCTGGCCGCGCGCCAGTTCTACACAATGAATCCGACGGCGATGGCGGGATCGGTCGGATTACCGTCCGTCGCGCCCTTTATTCTGGTGGCGATCGGTCCGACCCCCGCGGCCAAATGGCCCGATCCCGCGCGCCAGTTACCACAGCCGCCGAATAATCACCTCGCCTATGCCATCACCTGGTACGGCCTCGCGATTTCCCTGGTGGCGATTTTCATCGTCTGGCTCAGGAAAGGAACCCGACCGTGACAACCGCTTACGATCGCCTGACCGCTTGCTTCACCCGCATCGCGACCATCGGCGAGTGCTCCGCCGTTCTGGGCTGGGACGCGGCCGCCATCATGCCGCCGGGCGGCGGTGCGGCGCGCGGGGACCAGCTCGCGGTGCTGGCGGGGCTGACCCATTCCATCCTGACCGCGCCCGAAGTCGGGGAGGATCTGGCCCAGGCCGAAGCCCAGGCCGATCCCTGGCAGCAAGCCAATCTCGACCTGATGCGGCACAGCTATCTGCGAGCGACCGCCTTGCCGAACGACCTGGTGGAGGCGCAGGCGCGCGCGAATTCGAATTGCGAGAAAGTCTGGCGGGTCGCCAAGGCAAATGCCGACTTCGCGATGGTGCGGCCCCACCTGGAACAGGTCGTCACCCTGGTGCGTGAAGCCGCGAGCGCCCTGGCACCGGCATTAGGCCTCAGCCCATATGACGCGCTGATGGATGGCTTCCAACGCGGCATCAAGGCTGCCGATGTCGCCCCCGTCTTCACGCGCTACGAAGCCTTCCTCCGACAGGCGCTGCCGGAAGCCGAAGCGCGGCAGGCCGCCCGACCGCAACCTGTCCGCCCCGTTGGGCCGTTCCCGATTGACCGGCAGGAAGCGCTTTGCCGCCGCCTTTCCGAACGTCTGGGTCTCGAATTCACCCATGCTCGCCTGGATCGTTCGGCGCACCCGTTTTCCGGCGGCACGCCGACGGATGTGCGCATCACGACTCGGTATATCGAGGACGACTTTACCCAGGCCGTTCTGGCCGTGGTGCATGAAACCGGCCACGCCTTGTATGAGCGCGGCCTGCCCGCCGCTTATGCGCGTCAACCCGTTGGTGAGGCCGCGGGCATGGCGTCCCACGAAAGTCAGTCGCTGATCGTGGAGATGCAGGCCTGCCGGTCCGACGCCTTCCTGTCGTGGCTTGGCCCCGAACTGCATGCGACCTTTGGCGGCGACGCAACGCCTTACCAACCCGCCAATCTCGGACGCCTCTGGCGGCGCATTGAACCGGGGTTCATTCGCGTCGACGCGGATGAGATGACCTATCCCGCGCATGTGATTTTACGCTTCCGGTTGGAACAGGCCCTGATTTCCGGTGACCTCGCCGTCGCTGATTTGCCGAGTGCCTGGAACGATGGGCTGAAGGACCTGTTGGGGATCGTGCCGCCGGACGACGCGCGCGGCTGTCTGCAGGACATCCACTGGTACGACGGCGCGTTGGGCTATTTTCCGTCGTACACGCTTGGCGCTATGGCGGCGGCGCAATTGATGGCGAGCGCCCGTCGAACGCTGCCCGATCTGGACGCGGCGCTGGCGCAAGGCGATCTGTCACCGCTTCTCGGTTGGTTGCGCACGCATGTGCATGGGCAGGGCAGCCGGCTCGGGTTCAACGATCTGCTGCGCGCCGCGACAGGCAAGCCGCTCGATCCCGCCGATTTCGAGGCTCATCTGACGGCGCGCTATCTGTCCTGAACCGGTAGCGGCACAAAAAACCCCTCGGCCTCAATACGAAGCCGAGGGGTTTTTTATGGATCGGTCTTCTTACTGGAAGGCGAAGTTCCCGGCGACCAGCGTCGTCGCGGTCACCTTGGTCAGAGTGATCGTATCCGCGCCGGCGGTGATTACCCTGTCCTTGCCGAAAGCCGCCGGGAAGTGGAAAAAGACGGCATCCGCGCCAGGCTCTCGATGTAACACGGCACGCGGCGACGGCCGAACAGGAGAAGCATGTATGACCCGGCACCTTGACGCCACCGCGCTCTCTGTTCGGCTCGAACAACGCGATCTTACCCCGGTTCAGTTGCTCGACCAAACCCTGTCCCGGTTGGAAGCGTCGGAACCGGTGCTGAATGCCTTTGTCCATGTCGACCGCGACGGCGCATTGGTCGCCGCCCAGGCCGCCACGGTTCGGCAGGCCGCCGGCAAGCGGCTGGGGCCGTTGGACGGGATTCCGGTATCGGTGAAGGACAATATCTTTGTCGCCGGATTACCGGCGCGCTGGGGCAGCCGACTGTATCGCGATCATGTGCCCGACCGCGACGATATCTGCGTGGAACGGCTGCGCGCCGCCGGAGCGGTCATCATCGGCAAGACGACCACGCCGGAATTCGCCTTGATGGGCCGGACGGAAAGCCCGATTTCCGGCACCACGCGCAACCCCTGGAACCCATCCTTGACGCCGGGCGGGTCTTCCGGCGGCGCGGTCGCCTCGGTCGCCGCCGGGGTCACGACCCTCGCGATCGGCACCGATATGGGCGGCAGCTCCCGCGGGCCGGCCGCGTTGACCGGGATCGTCGGCATGCGGCCGTCGCTGGGGCGCATTCCGCGTCGCTTCGGATTTCCCCCGATCCGCATCGATTTCCAGGCCATCGGCCCCTTCGCCCGCACGCTCCGCGACATGAGGCTGCTTTACGACGTGCTCGCCGGCCCGGACCCGCGCGATCCGTACTCGCAACGCTTTCCCGCCGAACCCGATGTCACTTCGGGTCGCCGCCCGCGGATCGGTTGGTTCACCGCGATCGGTTCCGAAGGCGCGACGCCCGACGTCGTCGCCTCGGTCACTGCCGCCGCCGCCGATCTGACGACTGCCCAGTGCGATGTCGTGCCTGTCGCGGCGCCGTTCGATCTCGCCGCCCTCCGCTCCATCTCCGACATTCTCGGTTCCGCCGGCATGATTCGGCTTGCCATGCGGTTCCCGGATCGTTGGCGGGCGGAGATGTCGGACAACGCGCGGGCCATGGCCGAACGCGGCCTGACGCAAACCGCCGCCACCTATGTCGATGCGCTGGACAGGCTCGCCGTCTGGCGCGCCGACGTCACGCAAAACTGGGGCGACTACGATGCGCTGATCCTGCCCACCACCGCCGCGCCCGCCTGGCGGGCAGAGGACGACTCGCCACCGGGTGTCAGCACCGCCACCCAGGGGATGTTCACCGGCTGGGTCAATCCAGCCGGGCTCAGCGCGATCACCGTCCCCGGACGCCCGCATCCCGATGGCCGCCCGATCGGCGTGCAGATCGTCGCGCCCTTCGGCCACGATGCCGTCGTGCTGGATATCGCCCAACGACTGGAAACAATCTCGCCCTGGGCCGACCGCTGGCCCGACATGGCCCGCGACCTTTGAACCGCCCCAACCCCCAGTGATCGGAGAGACAGTATGAGCCGGATCGGTATCGCAATCTCGGGTGGCCCCAACCCGGCGGAGATCGTCGACCTCGTCGTCCTCGCCGAAAGCCTGGGGTACGAATCCGCCTGGGTTGCCGAAGGGCACGGCGGCGACCAGTTCGCGATCCTGTCGGCCTGCGCCGCCCGCACGTCGCGCATTCTCCTCGGCACCGCGATCAGCAGCGTCTACGTCCGCACCGCCCCGACGATCGCCATGGCGGCGTCGACCGTCGCCGATCTGTCCGGCGGGCGTTTCATTCTGGGCCTTGGGTCCAGCCACAAGGCGCAGGTCGAACCCGAACACGGCGTGGTCTATTCCAAGCCCCTGACCCGCACGCGGGAAACCGTCGCCTTCGTCCGCGACCTGATCCGCGAGGGGCGCGCGAGCATCGACGGTCAAACCATCCGCATCGAGAACTTCGACCTTTGGTATACGCCCCGGCAACGCGACATTCCGGTCTATCTGTCGGCCGTCTTCCAAAAGGGGATCGCCCTGTGCGGCGAAGTCGCCGACGGGATCATCCTGACGCGCAGCACCGTGCGCACCGCCGCCGAAGTGCGAGTCCACCTTGCCGAAGGCGCGCGTCTGGCCGGACGCGATCCCGCCAAGATCGAAGTCACGACGCTGCTGCCGACCTCCGTCGCCGAGACGCGCGAAGCCGCACTCGCCGCGCTGCGGCCGGGCATCGCGTTCTACTGCGGGTTCTTCCCGCGCTATAATCGGATGATGGCGGAACACGGCTTCGCCGCCGAAGCCGCCGCGATCGCCGAAGCCTGGGTGCGGGGCGATCGAGAAACCGCCGAACGCGCGGTCAGCGATGCCATGATCGACGCGACGAGCATTTCGGGCACCCCCGAGCAAAGCCGAACGCGCGTCGAGGCCTATCGGCAATCTGGCATCGACGTGCCGATCCTGAGTCCGTTCGCTCGCGGCCCCGGCGCAAAAGACCGCTTCGAAGCCGCGATCCGTGCCTGCGCGCCCGATCAGGGATAGCTGACCAATGGTAACCACGCGGACGATCCAAACGGTTCTGCCGGACCGGCGTGTCATCGACGACGGCGACATGCTGTTGTTCAGGGCGTTGCCGACCGAATCGCATGACTCGGTTGGCCCGTTCGTGTTCGTCGACCATTACAGAAGCGCCTCCATCCGCGGCATCGGCGACCGCCCGCATCCGCACGCGGGCATCGAGGTCATCAGCTATCTGCTCGAAGGATCGATGGAACATCGCGACAGCATGGGCTTTCGCGATCGCCTGAATGCGGGGGACGCGCAGTGGATCCGCGCGGGACGCGGCATTTTGCACGCCGAACAACCCTTCGGCGGTCGGCACGGCCTGCAGCTTTGGACCAACCTGCCACCGGCGCAAAAATTCGCCGAACCCGCGTATCGTTCCTGGCGGGCCGCCGAAATTCCGACTGTCGATCTTCCCGGCGGTACGATCCGGGTCATTGCCGGTCTGGCGGCGGGGGTGGAAGGGCCGATGCAACTCGCAACCCCTACAACCTTCGTTCACGCGCGCCTTAACTCCGGCGCGACAATCGAACTGCCTGTCGATGCACAGGCCGAACTCGGGGTCTACGTGCTTGACGGCGGTTTGATCGGACCCTCGGGATCGATCGGTCCGGGGGCCTTCGCACTGCTCACCAACGGGGACACGCTGCCCCTGACAGCCGGCGAACAGGGCGTCGAACTCGCCGTTCTCGGCGGCACCCCGGCGGAGGGACAGATCCTGTTTTCCGGCCCGTTCGTCATGGACTCCGCGGAAAACCTGTTGCGCGCAAAGCAGGACTATCTGTCCGGAAAAATGGGGCGGCTCGACGGCGTGCCGTTCTGACGCGGCCCCGCGCGGATTGACCGCGCCGCGCACGTCGGACACGCTTTTCCCGACATCAGGAGCAACGACATGACCGATACCGGTACACCCCTGTCGCGCGTGGAGCCGGAAGCCGTCGGCATGTCCTCCGCTCGTCTCGGCCGCATCGTGACCGCGCTGAATACCGCGGTCGAGGCCGGGCAACTGCCGGGTGCCGTTATCGCGATTGCCCGCCACGGGCAGTTGGTTTTCCACGAGGCCGTTGGCTATCTCGGCCCCGACCGGTCCACGCCCATGCCCCGCGACGCGCTGTTCGCCATCGCCTCCATGACCAAACCCATCACCGGCGTGGCCGGGTTGATGCTGTGGGAGGAAGGACGGCTGGGTCTTGCCGATCCGGTGGAACGGTTCCTCCCCGCCCTCGGCAATCGGCGGGTCGCGGTGCTGAACGAACGCGTCCGCTCCGGGCCTGGCCCGATTGAGACGATGCCCGCCGATCGATCGATCACGGTGCTGGACCTGATGCGTCACACCTCCGGCCTGACCTATGGCGGGCGCGGCACGACCGCGGTGCATGCGCTGTATCCCGCTTCGTCCAACGCCGCCGGCGCGACACTGACCACGGCCGAATTTCTGCAACGCCTCGCCGCCGCGCCGCTGCTGTATCAACCGAGCACGGTCTGGGATTACGGGCTTTCCATCGACGTGATCGGCCTGATCGTGGAGGCATTGTCGGGTCAGACCCTGGGAGCGTTTCTGGAAGACCGCTTGTTCCGCCCGCTGGGCATGACGGACACGTCGTTCCAGGTCGCCCCCGACCAGGCCCCGCGCCTCGCGCGCTGCCTGCCGAACGATCCGGATACCGGAGAGGCGCAATCGGTCCCGGATCGTGCCCAGGCGTTGCGCTTCGAATGCGGCGGCGGCGGCTTGGCCTCCACCGCGCTGGATTATCTGCGTTTCGCGCAGATGCTGCTGGCGGGCGGCGCGTTGGGCGATACGCGCATTCTGGGCCGCAAGACCGTGGAGGCGATGCGGACCGATCGGATGACCCCGGATATCGAAAACCACATCGCCGCGCTCGATCCCAATTCCGACGGCTACGGATTCGGCCTGACCGTGGCGGTGCGATCGCAGGCAAGCACGCTGATGGGCAGTCCCGGGGAATTCTACTGGAACGGCGCCTATGGCACGCTGTGGTGGGCCGATCCGGTCGAGGATTTGGCCGTTGTGTTCATGGCCCAGGTCCCCGGACTACAGCGGCGGCGCTTCCGACCGATCGTCAACGCATTGGTTTATCAGGCACTGATCGGATAGCCGCCATGACCGAACACTATGACGTCGTCTATTTGATCCTGAGTGGCACGACGACGGCGGCGCGGTGCCCCGAGATTCTGCGAGGACTCGTCGGCCTGGGATTTTCCACCGTCATCGCGCTGCCGACACCGCACGCATCCCGCACCGTCTCCGGCCGGGAACTGGCGGATGTCGAAGGCGCACAAGTCGTCGAGTCGTATTTCGACCTGGCGATCCGCCCGCGTCCGCCGCTCGGCGTGGTTCTGTTCGCGCCGTGCAGCTTCAACTCACTCAACAAACTTGCGCACGGGATTGCGGACACGCTGGCGCTGTCGGTCGCGGCGGAAGCGATCGGGCGGCGCACGCCGGTGATTGTCGCGCCGTCGCTGAACCAGCCGCTGATGGATCACCCGATGGCGCGGTCGTCGCTGCGGACCTTGCCGGAGTGGGGCGTAACGATCGTGCCCCCGGACAGCGACGATGGGGTGCCTCGGCTGGCCACGACAACCGCGCTTTTGAACGCGGTCCGACCTTTCGCGCGTCGGGGATAACCCGCCCTAAATCCGCGCCCGCTGCGCCGTCACTTCTTCTCGGGTCAGCCGCGCGGTGCCGGCGCAGATAACGGCGGCGGTGCCGGCGGCGATTCCCCATTTCAGGGCCTCCGTCGGCGCGTCGCCGCGCGCCAGCGCCAAGGTCATCGCGGCGACGAAGCTGTCGCCCGCGCCGACCGCGCTGCGAAACGGGGCCGACAGACCGGGCAGGCGCGCGATCCCCGTCGCCGACGCCACGAACGCGCCCTTTTCCCCCAACGTCACCGCCACCAGCCCCGCCTTTCCGGCGCGCACCAGCGCCAGCGCTTCGGCTTCCTGCTCCGCCTCTCCCTCCAGCCTCCGCCCCACCAGACTCTCCAACTCCCCCAGGCTCGGCTTGATCATCGCGATGCCCGGGCCGAGAGCGGCGGCCAGCGGTGGACCGGACGTGTCGAGCACGAAGCGGATGCCGCGCCGATGGGCGATGTCGGCGACCTGGCGGTAGATATCGACGGGCATGCCGTGTTCCAGGCTGCCGCTGGCGACCAGCCAATCGGTTTCCAGTGTTTCCACCGCCGCCAGAACGGCTTCCCAGTCGGCGGCCTCGGCCGTCGGGCCTTGCGGCACGAACCGGTATTCAACTCCGGCGTCCCGATCGTAGACGGTGAAGCTGATGCGCGTGCGGCCCTTGACGCGGATGGTGCGATGCGGGACCGCCGCCTCGGTCAGCAGGTCCTCGATCAACGCCCCGGTTACGCCGCCGGCCAGGATCAGCGCCATCGCGTCGCCGCCCAGCGCATGCAGCACGCGCGCGACATTGATGCCGCCGCCGCCCGGGTCGATATGCTCATCACGCGTGCGCACCTTGTGCGTGTGGCGCACGGAGTCCGCCACGCACGCCAGATCGATGGCGGGGTTCAGGGTCAGGGTGGCGATACGTTGCCCCATCGGCGCGGCTCCCATCAATGTGTCGGCTTTATATGGTACGCCACCAGCGATACGTCGCGGCCATGGTCAGCAAGCCGATCATACCCGTGGCGGCGGTGGCATAGTGAGCACCGATCAGTTCCGCCAACACGCCAAGCCCGAGAAAGCCAAGCGGGCCGGTGCCGATGCAGACGGACAGAACGCCCAGAATGCGGGATCGCATCTCCGGCGGCGCGGCCAGATAGACCAGCGTGGCCTGCATCGTGCTGAACCCGGCCCCGCCCAGCCCGACGACCGTCAGCGCCAGGCCCGCGACGGTCGGGTCGGTCGTCAGGGCGAAGACGATCATCATCGTCACATAGATAAGGACACCGCCGATATAGGTGTGGGCATAGGCCCTCGGCTTCAGGAACAGGCCGAGCAGCACCGCGCCGGCGAAGGCGCCGATGCCGTCCATGCTCGCCAGCATGCCGATGCCTTCCGGCCCCAGGCCCAGCCTGTCGCGCCCGATCACCGGGATCATGCTGGCGCAGGGCCAGCCGAACAGATTGTAGATGACGGTGACGATCAAGACCCCGACCAACCGCGAGTCGCCGCGCACAAGCCGGAGTCCCTCGGCGATTCGCGCGATGACCGAACCGGCGCCGGTCCCTTCGCTGTTGCGGTAGGTGACTCGCCACGCGGCATACAACGCGCCGACGTAGAGCACGACGCTCAGCGCGAAAGCGCCGTCGATCCCGACGCCGGCCAGCAACAGCCCGCCCACGGTCGGGCCGACCATGCGACTGGCGTTGCTGGCGCCGACATCCAGCGACATCGCGGTGCCCATGTGCGCCGACCCGACCGCATCGCCGATCATGACGCGCCGCACCGGATTATCCGTCGCCCAACCCAACCCGTTCAGGAAGCTGGTCAGGGCCATGTGCCAGACCTCCAACTGCCCGGCATGGGCGAGCAGACCCAGCGCGGCGGAGTTGGCGCCCATTGTCAGCACGACCAGGATCAGCGTTGTTCGCCGTTCCAGCTTTTCCGCCCAGGCACCCAGGAAGGCCCCGAACAGGCCCATCGGCAGCAGCCGCAGCATCGTCATCATTGCGACCAGGAACGCCGATCCGGTGCGATCGTATACGACGACGCCCACCACGACCGTTTCCAGCCAGCGAACGACGAAAATCACCAGCCCGATCGACCAAAGCCGCCAGAAATCCGGGCAGCCGGTCAAGATCAGCCCGCCGTATCGCGTGCCTGTCGCGTTTTCCAAACCGCTGTTTCCTCCCGCCGCCGGTTGATGCACCATCGGACCGCCGGGGGACCAGTCACAGCGGCGTATTGCAGCATCCCGCGAAGCGGGCGACGATCAGGCCCAGCATTCAGGGGGAACTCCAATGACCGAACGCGTCACCATGGTATCCATGGAAAAGGCCAAACAACTCGGGGAAGACATCGGCCTGCCCGCGCCGATGGCCACACGCTCCGCCTTCCGCGTCCTGGCCAACAACCCGCCGCTGCTGAAAGCCGTGTTCGGGCAACTGACCACGCTGCTGCTGCGCAATACGTTCGACACCCGCCTGCGCGAACTGATCATCATGCGCATCGGCTGGGTGACGGGGTCGGAGTATGAATGGACCCAGCATTGGCGCGTCGCCCTGAACGCCGGCATCCCGGCCGAGGACGTGCTGGCGGTGCGCGACTGGCAGAACTCCGACCGCCTGACCGCCGCCGACAAGGCCGTGCTGGCGGCAACCGACGAAACCCTGGCGGGGAAGACCATTTCCGACGCCACCTGGGCGGAAGTCACCAAACACGTCGTCGATCCCGGCCAGCAGGTGGAATTCGTGGTGGCCATGGCGAACTGGACCATGTTCTCCATCCTGCTGCGCAATCTGAAGATCCCCGTGGAAGACGGCGTGATGGTATGGCCGCCCGACGGTCTGCGCCCGCCGAGCGCGGAGGGTTAGGCCATGCAGCGCAAGATCGCGGTCGGCGTCGGACTGATGGAATACCCTTTCGAGTCGGTCGAAGGATTCTGGCGCTGGGTCGATCTGTGCGAGGACGGCGGCATCGACTCCATCTGGCAGACGGATCGGCTGATCAGCCGCAGCCCGATTCTGGAGTGCATGGTCGCGCTGGCCGCCATCGCCGGGCGCACGAAGCGGATCAAGTTCGGCGTCAATGTCGTGTCGGTGGCGATGCGCGATCCCGTGCTGCTGGCCAAGCAATGCGCGACGCTCGACCTGCTGTCCTCCGGGCGGCTGCTGCCCGGCTTCGGCATCGGCAGCCCGCGCGGGCCGGAATGGGCCGCGATGCACCTGGACCCGAAGACCAGAGGCCGCACAACGGATGAGGCGTTGGAGATCATCGCCCGGCTGTGGAGCGGGGAGAAGTTCGACTTCGCCGGCAAGCACTTTCAACTGACCGGGGCGCAGATCGCGCCCTTGCCGGTGCAGCCCGATCTGCCGATGTGGATCGGCGGGTCGTCGGAAGCCGCCGTGCGCCGCACCGCGAAATACGGCACCGGCTGGCAGGCGGGGGCGGAAACGCCTGAAACCGTCGCCCAGATGATCGCCGACATCAAAACCGCCACCGCCGCCGCCGGCCGCAGCATCGACGACGACCATTACGGCGCCGCCTTTGCCTTCCGTTTCGGCGGCCTCGACGATCCCGGCGTTGCCAAGGTGCTGGACCAATACAAGGCGCGCACCGGGCGCGACGGGCGCGATTACTTCGCCGTCGGCGGCGCGGATGAGATCATGGAGCGGCTGACCGCCTATGTCGAAGCCGGGGCTTCGAAGTTCATCCTGCGCCCGGCGGCGGACGGCGACATGGACATGCTGGCCCAGACGACGCTGCTGGTGGAGGAAGTTCTGCCCCGCGTCGCCGCGAAATGGCCCAAGCCGCCCAAAGCCGCCTAGGCTCGCCTGTCGTGGATGCCGCGCTGCTGGCCTGGGGTCGCTCTCGGCGAGGTCGGACCGTGCCGTCGCTGTGGATGTTTACCGACTCTGCCCGTCTGCCCGATCCCCTCGCCGCCGCTCGCCGGCTGCCGATCGGGCGGGCGGGCATCGTGTTTCGCCATGACGGTGCCGCCGACCGCGCCGAGATTGGCAAGGGCCTGGCGCGGATTTGCCGGCAGCGGCGCTTGATCCTGGTCATCGCCGGCGACTCGCGCCTGTCCGCCGCGCTCGGCGCCGGGATGCATCTGCGCGGCGGGCGCTGGCCGGATGTTCGGCGGCGGCCAGGCTTCGTGACCGCTTCCGCGCATGGCGTGGCCGATCTGCAGCGCTGTCGGCGGGCCGGAGTCGACCTTGCTTTTCTGTCGCCGGTCTTTGCCACCGCCAGCCATCCCGGCGCGGCGTCGCTGGGCATCGCGCGCTGGTCGGGCTGGGCGCGCAGGGCACCGGTGCCGATTGCGGCTTTGGGCGGGATCGACGGTCGATCCGTCCGCGCTTTGCCTGGCTTCTGCTCCGCCGCCGCCGCGATCGGCGCGTTTGCGCCTTAGGAGGCGGTGAGGTCCTGAGCGGCGTCGCGTCAGACTCTACTTGCGGCGGGTGAAGCGCATCGTGAAGCGGGGGTGGATTTCTACCACTCCAGATCGAAGTTAAAGCGACGTGATACCGGCAGCCGCGTCGAGATACCGGCACACATCGCCCGCGACCGCAGCGCGAAATGACGAACTCACTCGGCCGAAGCGCCGCGCGATAAGGCCGATGTGCAGGGTCACGACTTTGTCGGTCCGCACCCAACTGTCCAGCGGCAGACCGCCTTCGCTAAGATGGTGGCCAGAAACTTGACGCGCGTTAAGCCATCCCGCGCGCGAGGTCACGGGGCAGGCCAGAAAATCTCCCCGCGGGTCAGGCCCTGTGAGGATCAGCACGGGCCGGCGTTTGGTACTGGTCAGGTCGGAAAATGGAAATGGCAACAAGACCAGATCCCCAGCCTCAAACATTGTCCCATATCTCGTCTTCCTCGTTGTCCCAAATAGCCGCAAGCGACACTGACTGTGCATTGGAAAGATCGCGCCACTCTTCCCGTTCCTGGCGTGCGCGCAAAAACAGCACGAAGTCGAGCGCTTCCTGAGCCAGAGGTTGAGGCAATAACTTCGCTTGCTCGAAAACCTGTTCGGCGACGGTCATGTAGTCCTCCGCGGTCGCGGTGTCGTTGGCGGGAACGATACGGGAAGCCGGGTGGCAAAATCGAGAGGTGCCGGAAGCCTATCGTGCGCCCGGCGCCGAGCATTCTATCCTACATCCCGAGGCACACGACCGACAATCGAAAGCCTATCGCGCGACCTGTCAGCCACGATCCGCGTTCATCCGTGGTGAGTCTTCCTTAAACTGCCGCGGTCCCCATTGGCGGCTGGGGTGACGATGCCGGCGGTGCGGGAGGCAGGGCCTCGGCGGCCCTGTTCGCATGCTGGTCGATCGCACGCGGTCCACGCCCCGATGACACGTCCCGGCGCGGACGAAAGGGATCGGTGCCGCCGCTTCAGCCCCCCAGGTTAAGCCACGGAAAGCCGTGTAGGCCTGTGGCGCGAAGGACACAGTGTTTCGGAATTGCCATGTAAGTAGCCCTCCCCCTGTTGCAGGACGGACGAAAATGGATTCATAGTCCCGTCAGGTCTGGCTGCCCTCGCCATGTCCGCGGTCTCTCCCCTGTCTACCGGGGGGTTGCCAAGGCGATACAGGGGCGGGGCCTGCAACAGCCGCCGGATTTCCGGCGACAACGAGGAGGTTCACATGCGTAAGATTTTGCTGGCGAGCGCAGCCATGGTTGGGGCCGCCGGCCTCGCCCACGCTCAGCCGACCGCCATGCCGATGGCACCGACCCAGGGCCAGACGGCCATGAACACCAGCGGCAATCCGCCCGCCGGCGTCAATAACTCCAACAACATGGCCGCCGCCGCGACCAAGGGTGCCGTCGCGAACCCGACCCCGGGCTCCGTCGTGATCCACTTCAACGGCCGCGTGTTCTCCGGCGTGTTCGCGAGCTGGGGCTCGGGCGACAAGGCGACCGGCGCGAAGATCAACCCGGTTGCGCTGTCCACCTACGCCCGTCTGTATACCGGCGTTGACGGCATGACGACCGGTGGCATGCGCTACGGTGGCGCGATCGAAGTCCGCGAAAACTTCGTCGCCGCCGCGAGCAGCAGCGCCGGCACGGGCGCCAGCGCCTACTCCTCCGGCCAGACGCTGTTCGTGCGTCGCGCCTTCGGTTATGTCGCTTCCGAACAGCTCGGCATCCTGCGCGTCGGCCAGGCCGATGGCCTGATCAGCATCTACGATAATGGTCAGACCACCTTCCAGTTCCTGCCGACCGGCAACCTGAACGGCGGCGACACCGAAGTTGCCCCCGCCGGCATCGCCAACGTTCCGTTCGCCAACTTCGCGGTGGCCGGCAACGAATACGACAACAGCAAGCTGGTTTACCTGTCGCCGTCCTTCTCGGGCTTCGACTTCGGCCTGCAGTGGGCGCCGAACACCTATAACGGCTACGCGCCTTGCACTGTCGCCGCCACGGGCTGCGCCAACCTGTCCTCGTCCGCAACGGCGCTCGACGGTTCTCGCATCCTGAACCAGACCGCGGTTGGCGCTCGCTACAAGGGCAACCTCGGCGGCGTCGACGTGCTGGCTTATGGCGTCTACATGTTCTCCGGCCATGCCAAGTACACCGGCGCGGCGATCAACGCCGGCAGCGCCGCTGCTCTCGCGAGCTCGGGCGGCACGGGTCGCTTCGAAAACCTCAGCTTCGGCAACATCGGCCTCGCCGGTACCTATGCCGGCCTGACCGTTGGCGGCAACGTCAACTTCGGCAACGTCAACAACCAGGGCGCTCTGAAGCCCACCGGTGGCGCCTCTCAGGTCGCCGTGGTTGCCGGCGTGAAGTACGTCACCGGCCCGCTGACCATGGGTGTGGTTGGCGAAATCATCGACCACCAGGGCGCCCCGCAGCTCGTTGGCCTGTCTCAGCGCCACGAAGTGGGTATCTCCGGCGGCGCGTCCTACACCCTGGCCCCGGGCCTGGTTGTGTGGGCCGAGTATGTCTATCAGCAGCGTCATCAGGGCGGCTTCAACTTCGCCACCTCGACGGCCGGCAGCGCCGCGTTCAACGACGTCAAGTCGCACGCGGTTGGCATGGGTGCGACCGTCTACTGGTAAGACGTTCCACTATCACGACGGAATGGGCGGCGAGGGAAACCTCGCCGCCTTTTTCTATGCCTCTCCCCCATCGCCGAGCGCTTCCTTCCCCGCGCGGGCGTGCGCTTAGCAATGCGACAACGCTTGGCGACGCGGCGCGAACCGGTTAAGGAAGCCGGCATCGACAGTGAACGACTGGAAAAATCAGCGATGATGCCGCGTCAGGCCCACTCCGCCCTGCTTCTGACCATGCTGGCGCTCGCCGGTTGCAGCAACGTCAAGCCCAATCCCACGGCCCCCGGCGCGATCATCGATCCTTCGCGACAGGCCGCCGGCGGCAGTATCCTTGGCGACGACGGCTTTGCCGGACTGTTCGGCACGCAGCGCAACAAGGATCAAGGCGGTGCCCTGGGCGTCAACGCCTATCTGTGGCGCGGCGCGCTCGACACACTCAGCTTCATGCCGCTGGTATCCGCCGATCCGTTCGGCGGGGTGATTATTACCGACTGGTACACCCCCGCGGGCGTGTCCGGGGAACGGTTCAAGGCCACGGCCTATATCCTGGGCAAGGAACTGCGCAGCGACGGTATCCGCGTGTCGCTGTTCCGCCAGGTGTTGCAAGGCGGGCAATGGGTCGATACCCAGGTCAGCAAGGTCACCGTCGGGGAAATGGAAGACAAGGTCCTGACCCGCGCCCGCAAGCTGCGCGAACAAGGTCAAGCGGCCGGCTGATCCAGGCCGGCCACGCGCCGTGCCGGTCCTGCTGTCCGAAACCGACCGGCTGATCCAACAGGCGAACACACTCTTCCTGCAGGGCCATGGCCGCGACGCCATGGCATTGCTGCACGATATCCTGCGCCAGGACCAAGGCAACCTGCTGGCGCTGGCCAAGCTCGCGGAAATCGAGGTGGAACGCAAAGACATCGCGTCCGCCATGCCGCGCCTGGAAGCCATCCTGCGCGCGCAACCCAACTTCGCGCCGGCGCTGTCGACTCTGGGGCAAGCCTGCTGGATCGCCGGCAATCCCTGGGAAGGCTTGCGCCACGCCCGCCGAGCGGTGGAGGTGCAACCACCCAATCCGCATTATCGTCTGATACTGGGGCAACTCTGCGTCTGGCTCGGCCGCTTCGACGAAGCGCGCGCGCTGGGCGAAGCGTTGCTGGACCCGGCGCTGTACGACCCGAACATTCGCACCCGTGCCTATGGGTTGTTGGGGGAGTTGGACGTGGCGCGCGGTGCCTTTCGCGAAGCCCGCGCCGCGTTTCAGGCCGCGCTGGACCTGTCGCCGGATCACCCGCAGAGCCGCATGAACCACGGCATGAACCTGCTGCGGTTGGGGGAGTTCGAGGCGGGTTGGGAGTCTTATGCCTGGCGCGACAAGGTGACCTTTTTCCACCCCGACGGCATGCCCAATCTGCCCGGCAGGCGCTGGATGGGAGAGGCTCTGTTCGGTCGAAGCATCCTGTTGCAGGACGATCAGGGGTTTGGCGACGCGATCCAGTTCTGCCGCTATCACCGGCTGCTGAAGCAGGCGGGGGCCGAACGGATCGTCCACGTGACGTATCCGCCGCTTGCGTCATTGCTGTCGACGAGCGGGCCGGCGGAGGTCGTGACCGCCATGCCGACCGCCGCGCTGTGCGACGTCCATTGCCTGACATCGGATTTGCCGTTTCTGCTGCGCACCCGGATGGACACGATCCCGTCGGAAACACCGTATCTGCGCGCGAAGCCGGCTCTGCCGCCCGCGACCGACGGGCGGTTGCGCATTGGGCTGGTCTGGTCCGGCGATCGTCGCCATCTGCGCGATCATCAGCGGTCCATCCCAGCGGGCCGGTTTTTGGCGATGACCGACGATGTGGACGCGACGTTCTACAGCCTGCAATTCGCGGTGCGCGACACCGACCGGTCGGCGTTGCTGGAACGCCCGGGCATCGCGCGGGTCGATATGGACGCCGGCGACTTCGCCGACACCGCGGCGTTGGTGGCGAGTCTGGATCTGGTGATCACCGTCGATACCTCGATGGCCCATCTGGCCGGGGCGTTGGGCAAGCCGGTTTGGATCATGCTGCCGCTGGCGCCGGACTGGCGCTGGCTGACCGACCGAGACGACAGCCCGTGGTATCCGACCGCTCGCTTGTTCCGCGCGGACCTCCGCGGTTGGGGGCGGCCGTTGAAGCAGGCGGAGCGGGCGTTGAAAGCGTTGGTGACGAAGCAACGGCAGAGAGGGAAACGGGCATGAGACAGGGATGGTGGCTGTTCGCGATCGCCGTGGCCGGTTGTCAGCCGCCGTCGGTGCCGGATCAGAACGCCGCGACGTTGCAGGCGCTGACCCCCGCGAAACGCTGCGAGGCCGGCCTGCCGTATTTCGGCCATTACCAGTACGGGCGCGACGACACCGGCCTGCAATACGCCGCCGCCGACGGGCGGATCGCGATGGCAAACGACGGCGGTTGGTGCGCGATCCGGCACGTGTTCTTCCGGCGAGAGAGGCAGGAGACGCCGGAATTGTTCGTTATTCGGCCCCCCGCCCACGGCGCCGTGACGGTTGGGTCCGTCGCGGGGGAGCTTCGCATTGCCTACCGGCCCGCGCCGGGATTTACCGGGCAGGATGCGTTTGAACTGCGCACCGGCGGCAACGACCGGTTGCCCATCCCGGTGCGGGTGACGGTCCTGCCGTGACGGACGACACGATCTTCGCCATGGCCTCGGGCGCGGGCCGAGCGGCGATCGCGGTGATGCGGGTTTCGGGGGCGGGGAGCGCGGCGGCGGTGCGGGCCTTGACCGGCGGCTTGCCGCCGGCGCGGGAAGTGCGGTTGCGCCGACTGCGGGATGGCGCGGGGGTGGAACTCGATCGCGCGCTGGTGATCTGGCTGCCCGGGCCGAACACATACTCCGGCGAAGACTCGGCGGAGTTGCACCTGCATGGCGGGCGCGCGGTGATCGACGGGGTGGCGGAGGCTCTGACGGCGCTGGGCCTACGCCCGGCCGAACCCGGGGAATTCACGCGGCGGGCGTTTCTGAACGGGCGGATGGACCTGACGGAGGCGGAGGCTGTGCACGATCTGGTCGCCGCCGAAACCGCCGCGCAACGGCGGCAGGCGCTGCGGCAGATGGATGGCGCGCTGGGCGCTTTGTATCGCGGCTGGGCGGATCGGCTGCGGCGCGTGGTGGCGTTTCAGGAAGCCCTGATCGATTTTCCCGACGAAGACTTACCGCCGGACGTGGAAGCCGACCTGCTGGCCACCCTGCGCGGCGTCCGTATCGAGATGGAAGCACATTTGAACGACGCTCGGCGCGGGGAACGCCTGCGGGAGGGGCTGTTCTTCGCGATCACCGGCGCGCCGAACGTTGGCAAGTCGTCGTTGATCAACGCCTTGGCGGGGCGCGACGTGGCGATCGTGTCGGATCGACCGGGCACCACGCGCGATGCGTTGGAAACGCGGGTGGTGCTGGGCGGCGTGCCCGTCACGCTGGTCGATACCGCCGGCTTGCGAGAGACGGCCGATCCGATTGAGGCAGAGGGCGTGCGTCGCGCGCTGGCGCGGGCGGAAGACGCGGATTTGGTGATATCCGTCGTCGTCGCCGGCGAACCCGGCGTGGCCGGAGACGGTTTGCTGGTCGCCAACAAGGCCGATCTGGGGCTGCCCGGCCCGGACGGCGCGGTGCGGGTCAGCGCGCTGACCGGGGCGGGGCTCGATACGCTGCTCGATTGCCTGGCCGACCGGGCGCGGACACTGACGGAATCGGAAGGCCCGCCGCCGCTGACCCGGTCACGCCATCGCGCGGCGTTGCAGGAGGCAGTTGTTCGGCTGGCGGCGGCGGAAATCGCCGATCTGCCGGAATTGCGCGGAGAGGATTTGCGGCTGGCGTTGCGCGCCATCGGTCGCGTCACCGGCCATGTCGGCGTGGAAGATATTCTGGATACGCTGTTCCGTCAGTTCTGCATTGGCAAATGAGCGCGTCGGCGGGTTGGACGAGGCTTCGGCGGGGCGCTAACATCGCGGCAAGTATTTTGGGAGAACGGACCCATGCTGACCATTGAACCCACCGGCGCCATCCTGGGCGCAACCGTGCGCGGCATCGACCTGGCGCAGCCGATCCCGGAGCCTGACTTCGGTCGCATCCTGAACGCGTTGGGGCAGCACGGCGTGCTGCGCTTTCCCGACCAGCAGTTGAGCGTCGGCGACGTGAAGCGGTTTTCCGAGTTGTTCGGCGAAATTCAGGGCAACCCGATCCGCGCCGCCGATACGACGCGCGAATTCCCGGAAGTCGGCATCCTGTCGAACATCAAGGAACGCGGCGAGTATATCGGCAGCCCCGACGCCGGTCAGGATTGGCACACCGACATGTCGTATCGCGACGTGATGGGCTTCGTGAACGTGCTGTACGGCATCCGCATCCCTCGCCGCGACGGCAAGCCGTTGGGCGGCACCGAATTCTCCAACATGCACGCCGCGTACGACGCCTTGCCGCAGGAGATCAAAACCCGGCTGGACGGCATGACCGCGACCCATAACTTCGAGAAGTTCTGGGAGAACATGCGGCAGAACAAGAACAGCGGCCGGCCGGCGATGACCGATGAGCAGCGCAAGCGCCGCCCGCCGGTTGTGCATCCCGTGTTCATGACCCACCCGATCACCGGGAAAAAGGTGCTTTATTGCAACGAGGGCTATGCGCTGCGGATCAACGAGCTGTCGCAGGCCGAAAGCGACGAGATGCTGGATTTCCTGTTCAGGCATCAACTGGAAATGCGCTTCCGCTATACGCATGACTGGAACGAGAACGACCTGCTGATCTGGGATCACCTGGGCACGATCCATCGCGCCATCGCCGATTACGCGCCGGACGAAATCCGCCTGATGCGGCGCTGCCAGGTCATGGCCACGAAAGTCTTCGACCCGGCGTTCCTGCGTCCGGCGCGCGAAGCCGCGTTACAAGCGGCATAAGGGGGAATGGGAATGCGTTGGATCAGATTCACCGCCGGCGGCAAGACGGCGTACGGCTCGGTCGCGGGCGATACGGTCACTGAAATCGCCGGAGAGCCCTGGGGCGACGCGACGCCGACCGGCGCGACCCACGCCCTGGGCGCGGTTAAGATCGAAGTGCCGGTGATCCCGAAGACGTTCTATTGCGCCGGCATCAACTATGCCGCGCATATCCGGGAAATGGCGCACAAGCGAGGGGTGGAACCGGTTTTCCCCACCAAGGCCGATATTGGCTACCGCGCCAACAACGCCCTGGTCGCCGATGGCGAACCGGTGGTGATCCCGGCGCATGCCCCGCCGAAAATGAACTACGAAGGCGAACTGGTCGTCGTCATCGGCAAGCAGGCCAAGCACCTGACGGAGGAAAACGCGTTCTCCTGCGTGTTCGGCTACACGATCGGTAACGACGTGAGCGAGCGCACCTGGCAGCGCGGCGACCGCACGTTCTGGCGCGGCAAGAATACCGATACGTTCAAGCCGATGGGCCCGTATATCGAAACCGACGTCGATCTCGACGCGATGGAAACCGTGATTCGGTTGAACGGCAAGGAAGACCTGCGGTTCAAGACCAACGACATGATCTTCGGCATCGCCCACTACATCGCCGCCATCACCAAATACATCACCCTGCATCCCGGCGATGTCATCTGGATGGGCACCGACGGCACGTCCCCCGATCTGGTCGACGGCGATGTCGTCGAAGTCGAACTCACCGGTCTCGGCGTGCTGCGCAATCCGTTCGTCAAAGCGGCCGCTTAAGGATCATCGTCATGGGTAAACTTAGCGGCAAGGTCGCCATCGTCACCGGCGCAAGCCGCGGCATCGGCCAGTTGATCTCGGAACTCTTTGCCTCCGAGGGCGCGAAGGTCGTCTGCGCGGCGCGCACTTTGAACGAGGGCGATCACCGCATGCTCGAAGGTTCGCTCGCGCGGACGGTGGAAAACATTAAGGCGGCCGGCGGCGAAGCGATTGCCGTAACCGCCGACGTGTCCGTCGAATCCGAGTGCATCGCCCTCGTCGAAGCCGCTCGGCGTGCCTACGGGACCGTCGATATCCTGGTGAATAACGCGGCGCTGAACTACTACCTGCCGACGGAATCCTACCCGACCAGCCGCTGGGTGCGCTGCTTCGCCGTGAACGTGCACGCGCCGTTCATCCTGGCCAAGGAAGTGCTGAAAGACATGGCCCCGCGCGGCACCGGCGCGATCGTGAACATCAGTTCCGGTTCGGCGATCGGGCCGGGGCGGGGGCCGTACGACGATCAGACCGTGCACGGCGGCGTGATGTACGGCATGACCAAGGCGGCGTTGGAACGGTTTACCCAGGGGCTGGCGCAGGAAGTCGCGCATTACGGCGGTATCAGTGTCACCGCCGTATCGCCATCGCAGGTTGTGCCGACACCCGGAACCGTTCACTTCAAACTGGTAACGGGGATGGACGACCCGAAGGGCGAACACCCGATTCTGATGGCGCGGTCGGCCCTGTTGCTGGCCAGCGAACCGGCGAAAACGGTGAACGGACGCGTGACCTACAGCCAGCAAATCCTCAAGGAATTCGGCTGGATCGAGCAAGGCCAGGGTCGCGGCGTGACCACGCGCGGGTCAGGCTACTCCGAACACTAGGCCCGTTCGACGAAGCGATCGAGCACGCGCTTGTCGCCCGACTTGTCAAAGGCGATGTCCAGCTTGTCGTCGTCCGCGGCGGTGACGGTGCCGTAGCCGAATTTCTGGTGGAACACCCGCGCGCCCACCGGCACGGCGTCGGCGCGCGCGGGACGAGCGGGCTTCTCCCACGCCTCGATCACCTTCGGCGCGCGCGCGATCATGGGAAACTGCACACCGCCGAAGCTTGGCGGCGCGGCAATCCGCGAATCGCGCGCAATCGCGGCGGAGCCGCTGACTTCGGTGTGTTCCTCGGGGATTTCCTCGATAAAGCGGCTTGGGATGCTGCTCTGCCAGTTGGCATAGATCCGCCGGTTCGCGGCATGGCTGACGATGGCGCGCTTGCGGGCGCGGGTCAGGCCGACATAGGCGAGCCGTCGTTCTTCCTCCAACCCCTTGGCGCCGGATTCGTCCATGGAGCGTTGGTTGGGAAACACGCCTTCTTCCCAGCCGGGCAGGAAGACGGTGTCGAATTCCAGGCCCTTGGCGCCGTGCAGCGTCATCAGGCTGACTTTGGCGTCGCCGGCGTTTTCCTCATTCTCCATGACCAGCGACACGTGTTCCAGGAAACCGCCCAAAGTCTCAAAATCCGCGAGGGCGCGTACCAGTTCCTTCAGGTTTTCCAGTCGCCCCGGTGCTTCCGGCGTTTTGTCCGCCTTCCACATATCGGTGTAGCCGCTTTCGTCGAGCATCGCGGAGACGGTCTGCACGTGGCCGTCCTGTTCCAACCGCCCGCGCCAATGCGTGAACTGACCCAACAATCCGCCGATGGAGTCCCGCAGCTTGCCTTTCAGCCCGCCGGTTTCGACGAGACGCGCGGCGGCGGCGGATAATGGAATGCCCCAGGCGCGCGCGGCCTCGTGCATCGTGCGCAGCGCGGTGTCGCCGACGCCGCGTCGGGGGACATTGACGATCCGTTCGAACGCCAGGTCGTCGGCGGGTTGCACGGTCGCGCGCATATAGGCGACGGCGTCGCGAATTTCCTGTCGCTCGTAGAAGCGCAACCCTCCGACAACGCGGTAGGGCACGCCGAGGACGATCAGTCGTTCTTCGAAGGATCGCGTTTGGAAGCCGGCGCGGACCAGAACGGCGATTTCCGCCAGATCATGCCCGTCTCGACGCAGCGCGGCGATCTTGTCGCCGACCATGCGGCCTTCTTCGTCGGAGTCCCATACGCCGACGATGGAGACCTTTTCGCCGTTCTGCGCGTCGGCCCGCCCCGGCCGAAGAGTCTTGCCCAGGCGGCCTTCGTTATGCGCGATCAGCCCGGATGCGGCGGCCAGGATCGGGGCGGTGGATCGATAGTTGGATTCCAGGCGTACCGTGCGCGCGCCCTCAAAATCCTTTTCGAAGCGGAGGATGTTTTCCACCTCCGCCCCGCGCCAGGAGTAGATCGACTGATCGTCGTCACCCACGCAGCAGATGTTCTTGTGGCTTTGCGCCAACAGGCGCAGCCACAAATACTGGACGACGTTCGTATCCTGATACTCGTCCACCAGGATGTACCGAAACATCCGATGGTACTGGGCCAATACGTCCGGGTGCCCGCGGAGGATTTCGGTCATGTGCAGCAGAAGGTCGCCGAAATCGGCTGTGTTCAGCGCCCGCAGGCGCATCTGATACGTGGCGTACACCGATTTTGCCTTGCCGTCGGCATAGTCCGTATCGTCCGCCGCGCCGATCCGCGCCGGGGTCAGGCCGCGATCTTTCCAGCGCTGAATGACGCCCATCAGGGCTTGTGGGGGGAAGCGCTTGGGGTCGATCTTCTCGACCTCCATCACCTGCTTCAGCAAGCGAAGCTGATCGTCGGTATCGAGAATGGTAAAGCTGGATGTCAGCCCGACGAGATCGGCGTTACGCCGCAGCATCCGCGCGCACAGGGCATGGAATGTGCCGAGCCAGAGGCCTTCGGCGGGTTGGCCGAGGATGGCGGAGACGCGTTCACGCATTTCGCGCGCGGCTTTGTTGGTGAAGGTGACGGCCAGCACCTGGTTGGGGAAGGCGCGTCGGGTCAGCAGGATATGGGCGAAGCGCGTGGTGAGCACGCGGGTTTTGCCGGTGCCCGCGCCGGCGAGAACCAGCAGCGGCCCGTCGACGGTTTCCACCGCGGCGCGCTGTTCGGGGTTAAGGCGGGCGAGATAGTCGCCGGAGGGGGACGGAGCGTTTGACACCGGCGAGTTATAGAACATCCCGTGAACTGTGCCAAATGGCCCGGACAAGAAAAAACCCGGACCGCTTACGCGATCCGGGCGTCTTTATCACTCACAGGACCCAGCCTGGGACCCGGGCCTGAGTATAAGAGTTCAGACCTTCGCTTTGCGGCGGCGGGCCCAACCGATACCGGCGAGACCGGCACCCAGCAGCGCCAGAGAAGCGGGTTCGGGGACGCCAACTTCCGGAACCGTGTAGTTGTAGGTGATGTTGAAGCTGAGGTCGCCGGTCGTCGAGATGCTGGCCAGAATGTTGCCGCCACCGCCGGAAATCGACGTGCCGGAGATCGTGCTGATGTGGATCGTGTCGTCGCCACCGCCGGCGGTCTGGAAGGCGGCCAGCGGGGACGTCAGTGTCGCCGAGGAGGTCGGCGAGAACGGTCCGAACGCCGCGGTGCCGCCGGCCCCGATGGTGAACGACTTAAAGCCGGTGGTCGGCCCAAGCGCGAGCGCTCCGAGCGCCGTGTTCAAGGCACCCGAGGTGGGGCCGGCCGTCGCGGAAATGGTGAAGTCAGCGGATTGCTTGACCAAGAAGGTTTGCGACGTCCCAGCATTGTTCTGGACGAAGCTTGATCCCAACGCGTTGAGAGTGGCGGTCACCTGGACGCTGACGCTGGTCAGTGTTCCGATCGTCGAGTCGAACAGCGGGAATAGCATGTTCGCATTGATCTCGGTGGCCGTCGCGCCCAGTGAGACGGTTTCGGTGCAAGCGCCAGAGACGCAGGTCAAGGCGGCATTCGCGGCGGGCGCGGCGGAAATCGTGATAGCGCTGGCGGCGATCGCGGCACGGGCGAGGTTGCTAAGATGGCTCATCGGTCAGGTTCCCAGGGTAGGAAGTGGATCAGACTTAGTCGTGCCAGGGTATAAGCAACCACCGTGCCAACTTTCAAAATCCAATGATTCCAATGTCTTGATTATCATCAAACGACGGACAGAAAATCGAGTGTAAACTCCGCCTTACACACCCGGCCCTCCGCCCTAAGATTCTGTCAGGATTCGGAAAAGTCCGACACACCCCCATCCCAGGGCCGCGTCAAAAGGCCGTGAAACAGGCCCCACGCACCTACGACATTCGTTGGAAAACGAACGAAAATTGAGACGACCCTCGGTGACCCGCCCATTTCAGGCCGAGCAGCCAACTTTATGCCGTCAGGGCAACCAAAATCGTCACCGAGCCGCCCAAACCGGTGTGTAAAGAATCCCTTACACTCCGCCCGCGGCCGCCGGACGCACGCCCAGCAGGTGTGCGATCGCATAGGTCAGGTCCGGGCGGTTCAACGTGTAGAAATGGAACTCATCCACCCCGTTCGCCTGAAGCAGGCGCACCTGCTCCGCCGCCACCACAAGCGCCAGCATCCGGCGCATTTCCGGATCGGCTTCGGCACCGTCGAACAGATGCTCCAACCAACTCGGCACGGCGGTGCCGCACATCGCGGACATCCGTTTCAGGCCCGCCAGGTTGGTCACCGGCATGATTCCCGGCACGATCGGCGCGGTTATTCCGGCCGCCAGACAGCGATCCAGAAAGCGCAAATAGGTCGCCGTGTCGAAAAAGAACTGGGTGATCGCCCGCGTCGCCCCGGCATCCAGCTTGCGCTTCAGATTATCCAGATCGCCCTCGGCGCTCAGCGCGCTCGGGTGTGTTTCGGGATAGGCCGCGACGGAAATCTCAAACGGTGCGACCCGCTTCAGCCCCGCCACCAGATCGGCGGCGAAGGCATAGCCGCCGGGGTGCGGCGCATACACGGAACCCGGCGGCGGATCGCCGCGCAGCGCGACGATATGGCGCACGCCCGCGTCCCAATATTGCCGAGCGACGTCGTCGACTTCACCTGTCGTGGCGCCGACGCAGGTCAGGTGCGCCGCGGGAGCCAGCCGTGTTTCGCGCGCGATCCGCGCGACGGTTGCATGGGTGCGGGCCTGAGTCGTGCCGCCCGCGCCGTAGGTGACTGAGACAAACCGGGGCGCCAAAGGCGCCAAACGCTCGATGCACGCCCAGAGTTGCAGGTCCAACGCATCTGTTTTCGGTGGGAAGAACTCAAACGACAGGGCCGGCGGCGGCTGTTCGGCGCCGCGCATCGGCAAGCCGGCGAAACGCGGCCCGGTCAGCCAGCGTTGCAGGGCGGGTGAATCGGGATCGGTCGCGTTCATAACCACTCCAATCCCTCGGAAACACTCTGGAATGCAAGCGCCGAGGCATTAAGTATCAGGTTTCGTTGCATCGGGCGGTCTCCGTGCTAAAAGCCCTGTACGACGTCAGACCCGGACCGAGGACCCTCCATGCGCATCTGTTCCAGCCTGGCCAAGGCGCTAACCCGGCCCGCGCGAGGCATGGCCGCGATCGGCGCGCTCGCCCTGTTCCTGACCGGCTGCGCGGCGAAGCCTGCGGCCGACGATCCGGAAGCCGTGGCGGAATACGAACAGACCAACGATCCGCTGGAACCGACCAATCGCGTCTTTTACGCCGTCAACGACGGCCTCGATACCGTGATCCTGCGCCCGGCCGCGCAGGCCTATCGCTTCGTGGTGCCCGCGCCGGTGCGCACCGGCATTCACAACGCGCTGTCGAACCTCGGCACGCCCGTGCAACTGTCGAACGACATCCTGTCCGGGAAGCCGCGCCGCGCCGGCGATACCACGATGCGCTTCCTGATCAACACAACAGTCGGTGTGCTCGGCGTGTTCGATGTGGCCAAGGATTGGGGCTATCCGGACCACGACGCCGATTTCGGCCTGACAATGGCCGGATGGGGTGTTCCCGAAGGCCCGTTCCTGTTCCTGCCCGTGCTCGGCCCCACCGGCCCGCGCGACGCCGCCGGCTTTGGCGTCGATATCGCCATGGACCCGTTCACCTGGGTCGGCCAGGGCACCGCGGTCAAGGTCGCCGGCTGGACCCGCACCGGGCTGAACGCGCTGGACGCGCGCGAACGCTTTCTCGACGCGACGGACTCGATCAAGAAAACCGCGCTCGACCCGTACGCGACGTTCCGCAGCCTCTATCGACAGAACCGACAGGCGAAGATCGAAGCGCTGCGCAACGACAAGCGCGCGACCGTTCCGGTCTGGTTCGACCAGACCAGCGCCCGCTAGACCGACACCATCAGACCGACCGCGTGGAATTGTTGAAGGACCGACATGCTGCACCGCCGTCACATCCTGGTTGCGAGCCTACTGGCCTTGTCCGGCGGACATGCCAATGCCCAAGGAACCGATAGGGCCTCCGCGTTCATCAAATCCACCGGGGAACAGTTGATCGGCGTGATCAACGGCGCGGGCACGCCCGCCGCGAAACGCGGCAGCCTGACGCGCATTCTGGACGCCGCGGTCGATGTCGACGGCATCGCGCGGTTCTGTCTCGGGCGCTTTTGGCGCCAGGCTACGCCGGAGCAACAAAAGGCATACGTCGCGCTGTTTCATCAGGTCCTCGTCACCAACATCAGCACGAAACTGGGCGAGTATCAGGGCGTGAAATTCAACGTCGTGAAGACCCGTCAGCAGGAAGAAGACGCGGTGGTGTCCACCACCGTGGACCGACCGAACAACCCGCCGACGGTGGTGGATTGGATCATCGGCCAACCGGCCACGGCACCCAAGATCATCGATGTGGTGGCCGAAGGCACGTCGCTGCGCCTGACCCAACGCAGCGATTATGCCGCGTTCCTGTCACGCAACAACGGCAGTATCGACGCGCTGATCGCGGCGATGAAGCAGCAGACCGCCCAGGACGGCTAATTCGCCCGCAGGCTCTCGTACATCACCATCTCGTGGCCGTTCTGCTCGAAACGGGCGCATTCGGTCATGCCGATGCCGCCCAACACCATGCGAGAGCCGAAATTGCTGTCGCGCGCGACCGCCACGATCCGCGTCAGCCGCACCTGTTCGTGACCGTATCGTAAAGCCGCGCCCGCGGCCTCGCGCGCCATGCCGCGTCCTTGCGCCTCGGGGTCCAGGGCAAACCGCAGCGCGACGCCGCGCCCGTCGGGACGTGCTTCCAGCCCGGTTATCCCGACGAAACGACGGGTCTCGGTCTCTCGGATCGACCAGATACCGTAACCGTTACGCCCCCAGGCGATGACATCCTCGGCCAGTTCCTCGGCCGTTTGCGCGGCGTTGCGCACACCGCCGAGCATGATGGCGAAGACGCGTGGATCGGACTTCAGGGCGCGCAAATCGGGCAGATCGCGTCCCCCGACAGGGGACAGCGTCAGCCGCGCGGTATGAACGATCCAAAACGGACTCATGGGCGGGTCGAAGAGGGTCGGTCTGGATCACGCGGACGCCAGCGCGCTTTGCGGCACGCGGCCCGACCGTTCTTTGTAGACCCGCTCGTAGATGACGGCGCGCTGCATGATGGCATCGTCGATTGGGCGGTCGTTTTCGATATTCAGCCACAGCCGCAGCAAGTGCCGGGTATGGGCGGGCGAATCCTGATACGCGTCGCGCGCGTGCAGCATCTGGAAATTGTGCCACAGCAGGATTTCGCCGGGTTCGAGCATGTAATGAATGCTCAGATCGTCGCGTTCCGCCAGGACATCGAAATAGTCGAGCGCTTCACGCAGTTTCGCGGGCAGAGGCTCGTTGCGCAAATCCGCCGCGCGATCGATGAACTGGCGCGAATAGCCGCAGCTGACGATGTCGTCGATGCAGCAAAAGACGGGGATCTTGAAGTCGGTTACGGGCTGGCCGGAAAACCGCGCTTCGATGATCGCGTAATAATAGCCTTCGTACAGGGCTTCCAGCAGGTCGGGCCGGGTGGCGAGGATTTCGTTGTGGATGGCCATGCTGCTGACGATCCGGCTGAGTCCGCCGGTCTCGGCGCGTTGCAGGCACAGCAGGCCGACCATGCGGTACGAATCGGTATGCGGTGTCAGTTCCTCGTTGCTGCGATAGCCGCGCACGACGGGATCGTCCTTGACGTGGCGTACATGGCCCAGCCGATCGCCCAGCATGCTTTGCGTCGCGGCTTCCCCCAGATGGGTGCCGATGCCCCAATAGATACGTTCCATATCTTCTTCGGAGTGGGTATCCCGCGTCAGCCCCGACAGGAGTACGGCACCGCGACCGTGGCGGATCGTTTCGTCGAGCCAACGCGCCAGCGCCGCGACTTCCGGGTGATCGAAATCGTCGCGCGTCACGTCTTGCGGCTTCAGGTGTCGGGTCTTGGCCAGAAGCGTATCGAATGCGCCGAGTTGGGCCGCGGTCAGGCGATGTGTCAAACCGGCCTTGCCGCCGATCGAGCGGTTGGTCCACGCGTTCGGTGTCGCGATCACGCCGCGAAAAACGTTCATGCCCGTTCCTCCGTCCCATCAGATTCCACGCCGCCATTGGGGGCGTTTTCAGGACTCAACACGCCTGGATCGCGGCTGGCAACCGGCGATCGCATCCGCCCGGATGACGCTGGGATGCGATATGCGCTAACCTTGTCGGGACGCATAGTCGCGGGCGACACCCGTATCGCAAACTTTACATAGGGCAACACGATGAACCTGACATCCGGATTGATCCGCGCGGAAACGCAAGGCGCCATTGGCTGGCTGATCTGGGACAATCCCACCAAGCTGAACGCGCTTTCCCCCGGCATGTCGGAAGACGCGCTGACGGTGATCGAAGCGTATGAGGCCGATCCCGCCATCAAGGTCGTGATCATGCGCGGCTCGGGCCGCAAGGCGTTCATTTCCGGCGGCGACATCAAGAGCTTCGACAAGACCCGCGCGAACGCCGAGGTCGCGCGTCAGGCGCGGGAAGCGCCGGAAAAGCTGCGCCTGAAGATGCTGAACCTGGAAAAGCCGTTGATCGCGATGATCTACGGCTATTGCCTGGGCGGCGGTCTCGGGATGGCGCTGAATGCCGATCTGCGGTTTGCGTCGTCCGATTCCCAGTTCAGCGTGCCCGCGGCGCTGCGCGGCATCGCCTATGCGCCGGCCGGCCTGAAATCGCTGGTCGATCTGGTCGGTCCGAGCGTCGCAAAGGACATCATGTTCTCTGCTCGTCGGATCAAGGCGGATGAGGCGCTGCGGATCGGACTGATCAACCGTGTGGTGGACGCCGAGGAGTTGGAGGCCGTGACGGTCGCCTATGCGGAAACGCTGGCCGTGAACGCGCCGCTGTCGATCAAGGCGTCGAAGTACTTCATCAACCAGTTGGGTCTGGAACGCGCCCAGCGCGATGAGGACCGGATGGAAGCGATGCAAAGGGAAGCCGAGAACAGCGAGGACTTCAAGGAAGCGACGGCGTCCTTCGTCGAAAAGCGCAAGCCGGTCTTCACGGGTCGCTGATCCGGGTGACTGCCCCTCTGTCCCGCACGCGGGACAGAGGGAGTCGTTTTCAGGGGGTGATGCGCGCCGCGCAGGCGGCATGGTCGCGTGCGATTTCGGTGTTGGCGGCAAATGCCTTCCGCAACGCGCCCAGGCGAATATGCGCCTGCTGCCATTGCTCGTAACGCATCGGGTCGCGCGCGAAGTTCAGCACGGTCGGCAGACCGTCGGCGCGGGTGGCAAAGTCGGATAGTTGTTTCACCGCCTGTGTCAGCAAGGCCGTGACATCGTCGGGTCGTCCCGCGTCGAACAGGGTCATCGCGCCGAAGCTGTAGCCCAAAGCCTCATGCGGGAGGTGAACGCGCATCGCTTCCCACCGCTTCAGAGCCAGATCGAGATCGCCGCGCGCCTGGGCCTGACGGGCATAGGCGACCTGTATATCCCGGTTATCGGGATGCAGTTCCGCTCCGGCTTCCAGCACCGCATCGGCCTTTTCCGCCATGCCGGCCGCGCTGTAGGTCGCCGCCGCCCCAAGGTGGTACGTCAGGTGGCCGGGAAAGCGCTTGTTGAGCGTCGTCCAACGTTCGATCGCGGCCGGCCAGTCGCGGCGATGATGGGCCAGCCAGGCGTGTTCCACGCTGAAGCGCGGTTCGGTCGAGAACGTCTCGGCTGCCTGCCCGAACAGCGCCTCTCGCTCCGCCAACAGGCCGGCATGACCGAGACAGACCAGCCCTTCGTCGTAGGCGACCAACGAGTCTGGGGTTTTCGCGCGCGCCTGCGCCCACAGTCGCGCCGCCAACGGCCAGTCTTCCCGCTGCTGCGCGGCGCGCGCTGCCTCCGCCGGCGTTGCCGCCGCGTCGACGCCGGGCAAAGCGGCCTGGGTGGGCGTGGGTGTCACGGTCGGCGCGGGGGCTGGTTGGGCGACGGCCTTCGCCGCCGGTTTGATCTTCTTTTTTACTTTGGCCATCACACTTTCTCCGCTTCCGCCGTCGAGCACGCTTCAATAAACATTCGATCCAATGCGTCGATCTCCCGATTGCTTAAATCCGTTTTTAGCATTGCATGAATTTCCGAAACGGTCGGCATCGAAGGATCGAAGAACGACGAGTTCCGGAGCACGGGAAGCTGTTCCGCGAGGATGCCGCGATACAGCGTCAGCAGACCCAGCGCTTCATGATTGCGCAGGGTACGCGGCAGGCCATAGGGAATCTTGCCGGCTGTTTGCCATGCGGTCAGGTCGTTCAACACGGCGGCATAGATATCCATGACGTCCGGCGCGCCGACGGCGAACTGATCGCCCAGTTCCAGTTTGTCGTGCACGTAGCGCAACGGTAGGTCGGTAAACAGAAGACGTTCCGCGTGGGCGCGGGCGTGCACCGCCGACCAATCGACCGGCGCTTCGCGGGTGATGGCGATGTCCGGGCGAATGCGCAGGATCAGATCGAATGCGATACCGCTTTCGCGCGCCATGCGATGCGCGCGTTCGATCTTGTAGTGCATCTTCCAGACATTGGCGCGTCCGACGAAGCGACCGTCCTTGTCGTCCTCCACGGCGACATGCGGGGTGCCGTAGAACGCCTGAAGCCGAGCGACATCGACATCGGCCGCCAGCACGGCCTCGGCCAAGGTCGGGTAGCGCTGTCGCAGGAACGCCACCGCGTCGGGCCCGCCCAGATTATCGGTCAATTCCGGAAAGCGCGTGGCGAAGGCCCAGATGCGCCGCCAGTTGCGTCCGATATCGCGCCAGGTATCGACGAAATACGTCACATCGTGGTGGTCCAGGCCAAGTCTGGACCAGGACTGAAACGCCTTTTGGTATCCGCGGAGTTGCCCGGACACGCAGACGGCGATTTTCAGGCGTTCGCGACCGGGAACACCGGCGGCGGCGCGCGCGTGATGGGCGATGCTGCTCACCACCGCTTCGGGGGTCGTCAGGTCGGCGGGCGGCGCGCCGATCGCGGGCGGAACGAGTTGTCGAAACACCGCGTGATTGAACACCGCGCCAAAGGTCAGCAGCGACAGGCGTTCCACCGGGTCGACGCGCGTTGCGTCGTTCGCGTCGACCGACCGCGCGAAAGCGGCACCAATGACCCCGGCCCGCGCCGGATCGTGCGCCCATTGGGTGGCGGAAAACAGAAATGCCGTCAGCGCGATCCGACCGGTGCGCACAAACCGGGGCAGGATGTCGGCCAGCGCGCTGTCGGAGGGCGTTTCCCCCAGCGCGCGCCGCATGACCGCCAGGGTTGCCGCGGTAAAGGCATTCTTCGGTTCATCGCGCAGGAAGGCGCGCGCAAGGTCGATCTGCGCCGACTGGGAGGGGCGCATTTGCGCCAGACGCGCGATGACGGGCAGCCAGTCCGGGGTGCCGGGATCGGCTTCGGCGACAAGCACCCTCAGTGTCGCGGTTGTCTGTTCGGTGGACCGCCCCGCCTGAAACAGCCGCCAGGCGAGATCGAGCACCAGGCCCGCATCCGCCTCGGGGTCGGCGGCCAGGGTTTGCCACAGCGCGAATACGTCGTCGGATCGGCCGGCGCCTTCCGCCAGATCCACGGCCTGTTCGATCAACGCGCGATCCTTCGGCCACCGCCGACGCGCTTCCGTCAGTGCCGCCCAAGCGTCGTCGATCCGGGCCAGAGCGGTCAGCGCGCGGATATAGCGGACCGTCACGTCGCGATCCTCGGGGTGGCGGCGCACGGCATCGCCGAAGCGTTCGGCCGCGGCGGCGATATCACCGCGTCGGCTGGCCAGATCGCCCCATACACGTCGGATTTCCAGGCTGCCGGGCAAGAGGCGGACGCCCTCGCTCGCCAACGCCTCCGCCGCCTCCGTCCGGCCTTGTTCCATCATCATCCAGGCCGCGAACACGTATCCGGCATGATGTCCGGGGAACAATTCGCGGAACCGCGCCCAGCGGCTCAGCACTTCCTCGAACGGTTTCGATCGCGGCGCGAGGTGCGCCCAGGTAAACCAGACATCCAGCGCGCCGGGAAAGCGTGCCAGGGCATCGTCCAGCACGGCGTCGGTTTCCGCCACGCGGCCGCATTCGGCGAGGCAGCGCGCGGTTTCAAGCTGGACTCGCATTTCGTGGGGGAAGGCCTGCCGCACGGCGCACCAGCGATCAGCTGCCGTCGGCCATTCCTGCCGCCGAGCGGCCAGTTCCGCCCAGCTTGTGGCGAGGCCGAGATTGCCGGGATTGTTCAACCGGCCTTCATCCAGCAGCCGTTCGGCGTCCGCGTCCCGCCCCACCCGCGCCAGCGCCTGGCTGCCGAAGACGTAACCTTCCGGCGCATGCGGCAACAGGCCGCGCACCGTTTCCCAGCGTCGTACCGCTTCCGCCCAGTCGTTTCGCCGCACCGCCAAATCCGCCCAGGCGCCGGCGATGGCGGCGTTGTCCGGCCAGGTGCCCATCGCGGTCGTCAGCAGCGTATCCGCGTCCTCGGTCCGGTCGAGGCGCAGCAATGCGCGCGCGCCCTCGATGTAGCCAAGATCGCGATCGGCGAACCGGCCGCGGAATGCCGCCCAGCGTTCGGCGGCGGCCGCGTGGTCGTCGCGCCGTTCCGCGAGCCGAGGAAATTCCATCGCCAGATTGATATCGTTTGGAAACTGTTCGATCGCCCGCGCGATGACGGCTTCGGCGCCGGGTAAGTCTCCGGCATCGCGCAGACACGCGGCACCCTCGATATAGCCGCGCGGGTTCGCGGGAAAACGCTCCCGCACCGCAGCCCATCGCGGCAGCGCGGCGGCGAGATCGCCTCGGTGATGCGCCTGACGCGCGTGCACGACGAAGAACTCGGGATTATCCGGGCTCGCCGCCATCGCCCGTTCCAGCAGCGCATCGGCGCCGGCCGCATCGCCGGCGGCGGACAGGGTGAAGGCGCCGCCGAGATACCCCGACAAATGGCCGGGAAACAGGCGATGCAGGCGCTGCCACCGTTCCGTCGCCGCCGTCCAGTCGCGGCGGTGGTGCGCCATCCAGGCGAACTCGATCGCCGGGCGCTCCAGATGCGGAAACCGCTCACTGGCTTCCCCATACAGGGCTTCCATATCCAATGGCCGCCCCGCCTTGCCCAGGCAATGCACCGCTTCCAGCCACCCATCCGGGCGATCCGGGTGTTGCGCGCGTACATCCGCCCAAAGCGTCAGCGCCGTGTCCCAATCCTCTCGCGCCTGCGCCGCCTGGGCTTCGGCGATCGCGGTATCCGCGGTGCTCATACCCGTTGCTCCACTTGCAGCGCGCAGGCCTCCAGCAACTGACGGCAGAAGTCCGGGGCGGCTTCGGGATGGGCGTCCTGTCGCGCCAGTTCGGCCACCCGCGCAGGGGTCAGGACGGCGGGGTTGAGCAGGTTTTTGCCGCGCAGTCCGGGAATCGCGCCGGTCGTCACACCGCGGGCGAACAGCGACGTGCCCAATGTTTCATGCGCTTTGTGCGTCGGCGGGGCGCCGATGACCGCCGCCAGGGTCGGATCGAAGTCGACGGTGTCGGCGTAGACCTGCATCGGGCCGGGTGCGCCGATGGCCAATTGATCGCCGGCCTTAAGCTTCCCGTCGGGGAAGGTGAACAGGACCGGCGAGTCGAGGAACAGGCGATGATCCCGTCGCGATTCATGGGCGATCGCGTGGAAGTCGACCTCCGCGCCAAACCCCAGTTGAACGTCCGGCCGAATGCGCAGGATCAGGTCGAAGGGATCGCCCGACGCCGTTGCCAGATTATGCGCCTGTTGGATTTTGTACAGCATCTTCCAATCGTTGGGTCTTCCCGCGAACGGCGGCAGGGCATCGTCTTCCAACACCACCGCGTCGGTTTGGTAAAATGCGCTCACGCCGGCCTCGGTCGCCGTGGCCTCGGCGCGCAGGCCGTCATTCGCCGCGGCCGCCAGCGTTGGGAAGCAGGACGCGAGCAGAGCCGGCCCATCGGCGCGCGACAGCACGGCATGCGCGCCGGGATGCGTCGTCCGGAAAAAATCCCAGTTCCGCATCCAGTTCAGGCCGACATTTTTCCAGCTATGAACGAAGATGCGCGTTTCGTGCCGCCACAGGCCGGAGGTCGCCCAACTGGCGAAGGCCTGCTTGTAGCCGCGCAACTGCCCGGACACGCATACGGCGATGCGCAGCGGTCGATCCGAGGTTTGGACGATTGCCGGCGCGCCCGATATTCGATCCGCCCGCGATGCCGCCCGGACCAGCCGAACCAGCACGCCCGCCGCATCGCCTTCCCCGTCCAACGGCTGATCCCGCAGTTCGGCGATCGCGGTCCAGAAATCATCGGGCAGATGCATCGACCCCGCCGCAAGCGCCAGTACCGTCCCCTGTTCGGCTTCATTCCGCGCGCGCAGCCGCCGCGACAAGAGGTCCAGCACCGCTTCCCGCCACGCCTTGCGATTGTTCAGGACATAGGTGGAATAGATATACGATGCCAAACCGAAGCGGCCCGGGCGCAGGACGCGATCCTCGATCTCCGTCACGTCCGCGGCGGTGGGCGGGATATCCAAGGCCGCGATCCACAGCAGGCGGTGCGGGGAATTTTCGAACAGCGCGTGGTTCGCATCGAAAAATGCCCGCAGCGCCGGCCAGGGCGCTTCCGGCATCAGCACCAGCGCATGCAGCACGGCAGCCGCGCGCGGTGCCCAATCCACCGCCAGAGTGTCCTGTTCCGTCGCCAGATAGCCCAGCAGGTCGGGCGTATTGTCCGTGTTGGGATCGATGCGCAAAATTTCGCGCGCGAGATTAAGCTTGCGTTCCACCTGTTCCGGCGTGGCGTCGGGCATCGAGTCCCAGGCGGCGAAGGCGATCTTCGGGTCCCGATTTTTCATCGCCAGGTCGGCGCGCGCGGCGAGCAATTCCGGCCGGTCCGGATGGCGCGCCAAAGCCGCGTCGATCACCGCCATCGAGTCCGACCATCGACCGGTCGCGCCATGCATATCGACCAACCCTAGCACGGGTCCCAACTCGTTGGGAAACCGCGCGATCGCCTCCTGAAACAATGCTTCGGCTTCCGCCGTACGCGACAGATGGCGCAGGGCCTGCGCGCCGCCGGCGAAGCTGATCCAAATCGGCGGGAAACTGCGTCGGTATTCCGCCCAATGGGCTTCCGCCGCCGCCCAATCGCGGGTTTCCTCGGCAAGACGAGCAAGTTCGTGGCGCGGCATGGCTGCGTGGGGCAAGCGGGCAAGGGCAGCTTCGAGCAGCGCCCGCGCCGGATCGAACAGGCCGCGTTGGCGCAGACTGTAGGCCTCTCCGGTATAGCCGTCCCAATCGTCCGGTCGCAGCGCGCGGTACTCGGCCCAGAGGCCGGCCGCCGCACTCCAGTCGCCCCGTTGTTCGGCGAAACGGGCGAGTTCGCGCGTCGCCCCGGGTTCGTTCGGTAAAGCCTGACGGGCGCGTGTCAGTACCGACTCCGCCTCCTCCGCCCGGCCTTGCCGGCGCAGCGCGTTCGCCAGTCCGGCATAACCGAACCAAACCGGCGGGAAGCGTTCCAGGTAGCGCGTCCAGGCGGATTCGACCTCCGCCCAGTCGCCGGCTTCCTCCGCCAGTCGCGCCAGATCGTGCAGCGGGCGCTCCTGATCGGGGAAGCGCTCGGCGGTTTCCCCGAGGACCAGGCGCGCGGCGGCGCCGTCGCCGGATTTGTGCAGTGCTCGGGCGCATTCGGCCGGTGCCAGCGCGAAGTCGGGCCAGCGCGCCTGCATCAGGGTCCATCGGCGCACCGCCTCGGCCCACGAACTCCGGCGCATCGCGAGTTCCGCCCAGACGAAGGCGACGCCTTGATGCGTGGGAAAGACGGACTGCGCCGATTGCATCAGCCGTTCCGCCGCGTCCGCCTGATCGGCGGCCTGCAAGGCCCGCGCGCCTTCGCAGTAAGGGGTGGCATCGTTGGGGAAACGTTCTTGCAGCAAGGCCCAGCGGCGGCTTGCCTCCGCGTGGTCGCCCCGCCGCGTCGCGAGGTCGGCCCAGACGATGCCGCCGCCCAGAAATCCCGGAAACCGTTCGACCAACCGCGAGGCGGCCTGTTCGGCTCCGTCGCGATCGCCCAGTTCGCGTCGGGCGACCGCGGCCTGACTGTGGCAGTGCGGGTCTTCCGGTCGTTGGACGCACAGACGATCCCACGCATCGGCGGCACGCGCCCAATCGCCGGCCGCGTGGGCTTGCGCCGCCTGTTCCGCCAGGGCACCGGCATCGATCTCGGTCACGTCGGATGTCTCTCCTGCGATCGGCGTCACGCGGCCAGGGCGGCTTCCGCCGCGGCGATAAACTGACGATCGAAATCGTCTTCCTCGCGACGAGCAATATCCTGCCGCGCGAGAGCGAGCACTTCGGCGATCGAGAGCATGGCCGGGTCAAGCAGCGCGCCGAAGGTGACATTCGGCATCATTCGACCGATCAGACCCCGGTAGAAGCACAGATAGAACAGATTGGTATGCGGCCGGATATGATCGGGGACGTCGGGCGGGAAGGCACCGGCGCGGGTGAATTCTTCCATATCGGAATAAACCCCGGTGTAGACGTCCATCACATCCTGCGTTCCGACGGCGAACTGATCGCCCAGCCAGGTCTGGCGTTCGGTGAACAGATAGGGCGAGTCGGTGTAGACGATCCGGCGTGCCTGGGACTCTGCATGGATCGCGTTCCAGTCCGGTGCCGATCCGGGCAGGAATTCCCGATCCGGGCGCAGGCGGATGATCAGATCGAAGGCGCGTCCGTCTTCCAGCGCCAGCTTGTGCGATTGGTCGACCTTGTAGTGCATCTTCCACAAATTGTGCCGATTGCGGAATTGGTCGCGGGTATCGTCCTCGATCCGCACGAAATCGGTATTATAGACGGCTTTCAACTCGTCCTCGCGCGCGTCGTTGCCTTCCGACGCCGCCGCTTCGGCTGCCGCTGCCAGGGTGGGATAGCGATCGCGCAGAAACGCCAGGCCGCTGGGGCCGACGAGCGTGTCGTACATCATCTTGTTGGATCGGGTGAAGAACCAGATGCGCTGCCAGTTGCGGCCGATGGCCTTCCAGACATGCACGAAGACCGACACATCGTGATCCTGCAAGCCCAGATGCGTCCAGGTGCGCACCGCCTGCTGATAGCCGCGCAATTGGCCGGAGACGCAGATGGCGACGCGCAGACGGCGCTTGACCGGCACCGCGGGCGGCGGATCGATCCGAGCCTCCAGCCCGATATTGCCGACGACACCGGCGATCGTGTGCAACCCTTGCGCCCGCATCGCTTGCAAATCCAGGCATTGCCGCATGGCGCGGATCAATGACGCATAGGTGTCGGCGGAATGGACCGCGGCAAAGTTCAGATAGGCCAGAATCTCCGCCGCGTTACCCGCGGTGAGCCAGGACACATCCTGCCAACGATCCGCCATGTATTCCTCGAACGCCGCGGTAAAGCGTTCGAACATGTTCTTCTTGGTCTTCCAGTAGTTCTGACAGAACAGATGCGCGGTCAGCGCGACCCGGCCCTTGGCGACGTATTCCCGCAGGAAGTGCTGCAAGCCCCGATCCGAGTATTCATACAGCAGCGCGCACCGCACCACATCCATCGTCGCGGGGTCGCAGGGCGCATTTGGTTCGGCGTCCAGGATTTCCCGCGCCAGATAGGACAGTTGCGGCTTCAGGCCGCGCAATTGCAGAAATCCGGCCAGCACGGGCAGCCAGTCGCGCGCGCCGGTGTCTTTTTCCTGGATGAGGTACAGCAGCGCTTCCCGCGCCAGCGGTCGCGGCAGTCCTTCGCCATACATCGTCCAGGCCAACTCGTAGCCCAGGCCCGCCGGCAAATCCGGTTGCGCGATGGCGCGCTGCCAAAGGGCGAAAGCGCCTTCGACCTGACCGACCCGTACATCCAGCATGATGCGGCTGCGCAGGAAGCCGGGATCGTTCGGCCAGGTCCGCAGCACGTCGTCCAACGCCGCCCGCGCGTCGTCCTGACGTTGCAGCGCGATCAGGCCTTCGACCCATCGCCGAGCAAGCGCCAGATCGTTGGGAAAACGGCGCGCCGCGGCCGAAAACCGGTCGGACGCCAGCGCCAGATCGCCGCGCCGGGTCGCGATTTCTCCGGCGGCGCGCAGCACATCGATCTGGTCGGGGAACCGCGCAACGGCGGCATCGATCAGCGCTTCCGCTTCGTCCGCGCGCCGAGCATCCTGCAAGGCATGGGCGCCGAACACATAGCCGGGCGTGTGTTGAGGAAAAATCTCCCGCACGCGGCGCCAGCGCGTCAGCATTGTCTCGTTGTCGCGATGACGAACGGCCAGCAAGGCCCAGTGAAACATCGGATCGAGATTGGCGGGGAAGCGCGCCATTGCTTGTTCGAGCAGCGTTTCGGCGTCATCGACCCGGGCGAGATTCAGCAGCGCCGTGGCGCATTCCACCCAGGGGCGGGTTTCGTCCGGCAGCCCATCGCGGCAGATGTCCCAGCGTCGGACCGATTCCGCCCAGTCGCCGGAGCGCGCCGGCGCTTCGGCCCAACTGAAGCGCAAATGCGCGTTGCGCGGAAACAGTTCTCCGCCTTCGAACAGCAGCGCGTCGGCCTCGGCGTCGCGTCCCGCCGATCGCAGCGCGCGGGCACCTTGCACATAGGCAATCGGTTCGTCGCGGAATGTTTGCCGGATCGTTTCCCAGCGTCGAACCGCCTCTCCCCAAAGTTCCCGTCGCATGGCGGCTTCGGCCCAGGCGATGGCGACCGGCGCGTGCGTCGGCGCGTCGCCCGTGTCGCCGGACAGCGCCGCGTCGGCTTCGTCGTTTCGGCCGAGCGCCTGGAGTGCGTGGGCGAGTTCGACGACGCCGGCGGGTTGATTGGGAAAGCGCCGCCGGACTTTGCGCCAGCGTTCGGCGGCCAGCGCCCAGTCCTGTCGCCGCGTCGCCAGATCGGCCCACCCGGTCGCGATCGCCAGATCGCCGGGAACGGCTTGCGCGGCCTGTTCCAGCAGCGCCTCGGCGTCTTCATGCAACCCCAGCCTTTGCTTCAGGCGGGCGGCTTCGACATACCCGATGGGATGGGCGGGGAAGCGGGCGCGAACGATCGCCCAGCGGCGATCCGCCTCTGCCCTGTTCGCGGGATCGTCGGATGCCGCGACCAGCGCGTTGCCGGCCCAGGCGAAGTCGACGCAGATCGTTTGATTGTCCGGGAACCGTTCAACCGCCGAACCCAGGACGGCGTCGGCCTTCGCCGGCGTGCCGGCCGCGCGCAGGGCGGACGCGCCGTGGGAGTATCCGATCAGATTATCGGGAAAGCGGGCGCGCATTGCCGCCCAGCGATGGGCGGCTTCGGGCCAGTCCCCGGCTTCCTGCGCGGTCAGGGCAAATTCCAGCAAGGGTCCGGGATCGGACGGGAACCGCGCGAGCGCGCCGGCCAGCATCGCTTCCGCTTCGGTATGGCGTCCCTTGCCGCGCAGCGTCTGCGCGGCGCCGGTATAGCCGACGGGATGGTCGGGCACGCGTCGCCTGACCTCTGCCCAACGACGCAGTGCTTCGTCGGTATCGAGGTGGTGTTGGGCGAAATAGCCCCAGGCGGACAGCATCCATGCCGCCTGCTGGACGGTTTGGCTGCCTTCGTCCAACACGTGGTCAGCCTGATCCAGCAGCCCCATCTGTTCCAGCGCCTGCGCGCCCTGGACGTAGCCGTGCGCGTCGCGCGGGAAGGCGGCGCGGATAGCGGCCCAGCGTGTATTCGCTTCTGCCCAATCGCGGCTTCGGGTCGCGAGGTCGGCCCAGACGATGCCGGCGCCCAGAAACTCCGGGAATCGTGACCGCGCCACGAGGATCGCCTGCTCCGCCCCCGCGATATCGCCCTGTTCCCGCAGCGCGACGGCGTACTCGCTGTGGCAAAGCGGCTCCTCCGGCCGGTGGGCGATCAGCGCTTGCCAAAGCGGCGCGGCTTTTGCCCAATCCCGTCTGTCATGCGCCGCGCGGGCGGCCAGAGCGAGTTCGGCGGTGTCGGTTTGCACGATATCCACAATTACCCCTGGCCTGTTGGCCTTGCCTGTCGATCAGACGCATCGAAACCAAAAAAGATTGACGAAGCACGAATACCGGCCCCGCTTTTAGCCTGTCCCCATCGGCGATTAAACAACGATCACGCGCGCAGGATACCCGTGAGTGGACCGGCCGACCCGCTGTCGGGGAAAATCAGCGCGCGATCGGCCTGATCCAGGTTGTAATGGGCGGCGGCGATACCCTTTGCAACAGAACGCAAATCCGTCACGCCGCGCAGGTCCCGATCCTCGAACAACTGTCCGGGCGCGAGTCCGGGCCAATCGCCGATGATCCGGCCGCCCGCCACCGCGCCGCCCAACAGCAGCGCGATGCCGCCGGTGCCGTGATCGGTGCCGCCCGCGCCGTTCACCCGCGCGGTGCGTCCGAATTCGGACATCACCAGTACCACGGTTTTCGCCCAGATCGGGCCCAGCGCGGTCTTCAGCGCCGCCAACCCGTCGTCGAGCGTGCGCAGCCCGAACGACAGGCGCGCGACCTGGCCGCCATGTGTATCCCACCCCTCGGAATCCAGTGTCGCCAATCGCGGCCCGTCGTGTGCCGCCAACAACCGGCCGGCCCTGTCGGCCAGGCGGACGAAGGCCCCGGCATTCGGCGGCGGTTCCACCCCGTTCAGGACTGCGGCGGTAAACCCGCGATCGCGCAGACCGGCGGCAAAGGCGGGGCCGGTGACCGGATCGCCCCGATGCATGGCCACCAGTCGGGTGACGAAATCCAGGCTGGGTTCCGGCCATACCGGCGGCGCCCAGTTATTCACCGGTGTCGGGCCGCGCAGCAGCAGCGGCACCGACGCCCCCACCGCGACCGCCGCGTCGCTTTCCCCGCGTTTCGGCAACAGCCCCGCCAAACGATTGAGCCAGCCGCTGCCAAGCCGACGATCCGCGCCGGATTCGAGGAAGTCCTGGGCGTCGAAGTGACTGCGGTTGCGATACGGGCCGGCGACCGCGTGCACGATCGCGGCCTCTCGGGCGCGGTACAATGCATGCAACCCGATCATCGCGGGATGCAGCGCGAAGAACCCGTCGAGGTCCAACATCCCGTTGGGTGCCCCCGGCGGCGGCGGCACCAGCGTCGCGCGCAGGTCGGACAGGTTACGGTCGCCATAGGGCACGACCAGGGCCATGCCATCGAGCCCGCCGCGTAGGGTGATCGCGACGAAGCGCCGATCGGTGGCCGCGGTCGCAAACGCCAGCGACGACCGCCCGAGCGTGAACGCCCCGGTCAGGCCGGCTAAGAGTCCCCGACGGGAAACAGATCGGATCATCGCCTCTGGAACTCCGGAGAGGTCAGCAACAGGGTCAGCCCGTCGCGCTGCGATCCCGCGGCGCGAACCTGGGCGAGCGTGGCGGTGCCGAGAAGGTCGCCGAGGAGATCGCGGGCCAGGGTTTCCGGCTGCATGCGGCCGAAGTGCAGGGCCAGCCGATAGACCCAATCGACGCGGCGCATCAGCGCTTCGCCGCTGGTCCAGCTCGCGGCCGTATCGTCGAAGCCGTTCGGCAGCGGCGCGCCCAGCATCGGCTGGCCCAAGGTCGGCAGAACGGTGTGCAACTCCGTCATCGGTGCCTCCGTCATATCCAGCCCGCGCAACACCGCGAACACATAGTCCATCGGGGCGCGGATTTTCGTCAGCGGCTTCCAGGCCTCCGGCGTCGCCAATAATGCCAGGGTCGCCGCCTTCAGATCGCCGCCGGTGGCGATCAAGGCGGCTTCGATCGGACGGATGGTGGCTTCCGGCGGCGTGTCGGACACAAAGTGACGCGCGAGCTTGGTCGCGAGGTTGCGGAACGTAAGCGGATGAGTCGCGAGCCAGGCGATCAGCGCCTGCCCGCCCTGCTGACCGGTCGGGTAGGCGCGCCCCAGCACGGTCTTTGGTCCCGGTTCGTGAAAATCCTCTCGGAACAGCGCGCCCGATCGCCCGCCGCCAATCTCGAACGTCCAGCCGGTCAGGATTTTCGCGTACTCGATGACATCGGCCTGCGTGTAGCCGCCGGCCTGGGTCACACTGTGCAGTTCCAACGATTCCCGCGCCAGATTCTCATTCAGGCCGCGACGGAAGCGCTTGCCGAGTTGGCTGTTCGGCCCGGCGGACCCCATATTATCGAGGTACATAAGCATCGCGGGATGCCGCGTCACCGCCAGCATCATGTCCGCGAAGCGCCCGGTCACGTGCGGACGGATCGCCTCTCGGATATAGGCGCCCATGACGGCCTGGATTTCGCCGCCGTATTTCAGGCTGACGGTAAAGTGGTTCGCCCAGAACCAGACCAGACGCTCCCGAAACGGCATCCGCGTTTTCAGGAGGTTGTTGATCAGAGCCGATTGTTCGGCGGTAAACAGCGCGCCGACCCGACGGATCGGATCGAACCCGCGTTCGCTCGAATCCAACCGATCCAGCCGCAAAAACTCCAACCCCTCCGCCGCGCTCGGCCCGGGAATGGCCACCATCGGGTCCGGCGCGTCGAGTTGCCCGGTGAGCCAGGCCATGGGATCGGCGGGCGGCGGTTCACTCGGTCTGCGACCCAGGCCGAAACGGATCAAGGCATGGGCGGTACGCGCATCCATCGGTTGGTCCAATGCCCCTGGTGCCACATGACGATCCCGCAGATGGGTAGCCGATAGGGGGCATTCCAGACCAGAAATTTCCGCTGGGCCGTTGCCGCTACGTCGCCATTGGCGCGGGATCGGCGATTGAGTACGGAGGTTGCGTGATCAGGTCTCCGCTGTTTGTTGCGCTTTCTGCCTTTGATGGGGGGATCGCCGTTGGCGTGCCCGTTGTGGTTCCGGTGGGGGAGACCCCTTGCGCCGTGACGATGCTTCCGGGGGCCGGTGCCACGCGTCGGTGCTGGAGGATGTAGGGGTTGGCGCCGACCGGCAATCCGAGGAACAAAACCCCTTGCAACGTGAGAACGCCGCCCTTGGCCAGCGCCGAGCGCCGGTTCGGCGGCGGTCTGGAAGTGACAGGACCACGGAACCAAACGATCCGCGAAACGCCCGATCATCCGAGCATCCGCCACGCCCGACGTCGCGCGCGGTGACTCCAAACAACAATGACCTCATGCAACGTGAAGAGCCGTATCGCCGAACTCAGGGGCAATGCACCGACCGCCCTTGCGCGGTGGATAACACCCCTTGCACCGTGAGGGCGATCAATCGCCCCTGCCTTGTCACGCCGTCGGCGCGCCGCCATCTACGGTCTGTCCCACTGACAGGAACACGACCGCATGACCGACATTCCCGCCGCCTTCCTCGACCTGCTGACCACCAAGGTGACGCTGGCGCACCTCGCCACGACGATGGCCGACGGCTCCCCCCAGGTGACGCCGGTCTGGTTCGACTACACCAACGGCCGCATTCGGGTGAACACCGCCAAGGGCCGCGTCAAGGCACGCAACATGGCCGAGGGTGCCCGGGTCGCCCTGTCGATCGTCGATCCCGCCAACGCCTATCGCTACATTCAGATACGCGGCACGGTCGTGCATGTGACGGAAACGGGAGGCGCGGCCCATATCGACAGCCTGGCCAAGAAGTACCTCGGGAAGGACGTCTATCCCTGGCACAACGCCAAGGATATCCGCACCATCTTCGAGATCGAGCCGAATGCCACGCAGACGATGGGCTGAGTCCGGCCCGCGTATCAGTCCAACTGCGCGCCCGACGCCTTCACGATCGGTGCCCATTTCGTCAGTTCCGCCTTGACGAAGGGCCCGAACGTCTCGGGGGTCGTGTACGGCATCATCTCGACATTCATATCGGACAGGCGGCTGGCCAGGGTCTTGTCGGCCAGCGCCGCGTTCAGCGCCTGGTTCAGCTTGCCGACAATCGGGGCGGGGGTCTTCGCCGGCGCGAACAGGCCGAACCAGACATAGCACTCGTACCCCTTCAGGCCCTGCTCATCGAGTGTCGGAATATCCTTCAATGCCCGCGCGCGCGTCATCGAGGCATTGGCGATCGGCTTGATCGTGCCCGCCTCAATCTGCGGGATGGAGGTCGGCACGGCGTCGATCGCCAGGGTGATCTGCCCGGCGGCCAGATCGTTCATCATCGGCCCGGCCCCGCGGTAGGGCACATGCACGATGTCCAACCCGCCCGCCATGGTCTTCATCTGTTCGGTGCACAGGTGCGGCATCGCGCCGATGCCCGGCGAGCCATAGGTGAACTTGCCGGGGGACGCCTTCACGATATCCGTCAGCCCCTTGAAGTCATTCACGGGAACGGATTTGTGCACGACCAGCGCATAGTTCGTGATCCCGGCCTGCCCGATCGCGACGAAGTCCTTGATCGGATCGTACGGCATCGTGCGATACAAAGCAGGGTTGATCGAGAAGGCCGAAATCGACCCCAGCACGACCGTATGCCCATCGGCCGGGGCCTTGGCCGCGAGGTCGGTGCCGATATTGCCCCCGGCCCCCGGCCGGTTGTCGACCAGCACCTGCTGTCCCAGCGATTCCGTCATCTTGGCGGACAAAAGCCGAGCAATGATATCGGTCGATCCGCCGACGGCGAACGCGACGATCATGCGGATCGGCTTGGTCGGCCACGCGTCCTGCGCCGCGGCCGGACGGATCACGGCCAGTCCGGCGATCAGGATACCGATCGTCATGCGTAGTGCCATCGTCGACGCGCTCCCCAGTTTCTCTTTGCGTGATCCCTGCCTAAGCTCCCACCAAATCGCAAGTGGGGAATGTGTCATGACCGTCCAGGGCGTCTACGAAGCCTTCAAAATCGATCGCGTCATTTACGGCAAGCCGGCCGCCGCCGCTCTGGCGGGCGAAGCCGAACGCCTTGGCGCCAACCGCGTCTTCCTGATCGTCAGCCGCACGCTCGACCGTGAAACACCCTGGGTGAACGACATGCGTTCGGCCCTGGGCGCGCGCTATGCCGGTTCGTACGACGGCATGCCGTCGCACACGCCGCGCGACGCGGTGCTGACGGCGACGGAAGCCGCGCGCGCCGTCAACGCCGATCTGGTCGTGACCTTCGGCGGCGGGTCCAACACCGATGCCGGGAAGATGGTTCGCCTCGCGCTGCGTCACGACATCCGCGGCACGCAGGATTTCGACCGCTTCGTGCTGCGCGTACAGGCGGACGGAACCCGCAAGGTGGTGATCTACGACGGCCCCGATGTGCCGCAGGTCGCTATTCCCACCACGCTGTCCGGCGGCGATTTCAACCAATCCGCCGGCGCGACCGATACCCGCACGATGCTGAAGGAAATCTACCGCAACCCGTTGCTGGCACCGACAACCGTGATCCTGGACCCGGCCATGACGGTGCGCACGCCGGAATGGTTGTGGCTGTCGTCCGGCATCCGCGCGCTCGATCACGCGGTCGAGACAGTCTGCGCCCCCAAGGCCGACGTACGCTCGTACATGGAGGCGATTCCGGCGATCCGCCTGCTGGCGTCCGCGTTGCCGCGCACCAAGGCCGATCCCACCGATCTGGCGGCGCGGATGGACGCGCAACTGGCGGTCTGGCTGTCGATGGAACACAACCGTTTCGGCGTTTCCATGGGCGCCAGCCACGGCATCGGCCATGTGTTGGGCGGCACCTGCAACGTGCCGCACGGCTATACCTCGTGCGTCATGCTGCCGACGGTGCTGCGCTGGAACGAAAGTGCCAACGCCGAACGTCAGGCGATGGTGGCGGACGCGTTCGGCCAGGCCGGTCGTCCCGCCTGGCAGGTCGTGCACGAATTCATTGCCGGCCTGGGCATGCCGCGTAGCCTGGCCGCGGTCGGCGTGCTACCGGACCGTTTCGAGATCGTCGCAAAAGCGGCATTGCTGGATCACTATCTGCACACCAATCCACGCCCGGTACACGGGATCGACGACATCATGGAGATCCTGCGCATGGCCGCCTGATCGGCTATTGCACCGAAGCGTCGATCCGCGCGATCAGGTCGGCCGGCAACGGTCCGGCCTGGGCTGCGGCGACGCATTCGGCCAGTTCGCGGCGGTTCTTCACGCCCAGCACCAGCGTATCGATCGGCAACGACAAAGCGTAACGATGCGCGACAATCGCAGGGTTTTCCCCCAACTCGGCGCACAGCGCGCGGAAGCCGGCGGCGCGGGCATAGTCCAACACCTCGGGATGGTCGGCCGGCAGATCGCGGTCGATCGCCGCCGTCAGCGCGCCGGCCTGCACGGCCCGGATGCCCATGACGCCGACGCCATTGGCGTGGGCGGTGGCCATCAGCGAACGCGGGCGCGCGGCTTCGTCGTAGAACTTCAACCCGCCGGGGGAATCCAGCAGATTGGCGATCAACTGCACGACGGCGGGCTTCGGCCCCTGCGCCAACACCTGTTCGACCGCGTCGGGATGGCCGATCCCGGTGATGCCCCAATCGGCGATCAGCCCGTCGCGCTTCAGCTTCTCGAACTCCGGCCGGACGATGTCGGTGAACACCGACAGCGGGGTAAAGCGGCTGGTGTCGGGCTTCGCCCACATCGGGTGATCGTCAGGCACAATATTGGAATGGAGGAAGAACAAATCCAGCCGATCCACCTGCAACAGGCGCAGGCTGGCCTCGATCGACTGGCGCAGCACGGACGGGATGCGCCCCGCGGGCGGATTGCCCAGATTGCACTTGCTGGTGACCCGCACCCCCGCCGGCAGGCGACCGCCGAATGCCTCTCCCACCACGCGCTCCGCCTTGCCGTCGCCATAGCGCGGCGCGAGGTCGAGCAGCGTGATTCCGGCATCGACGGCGGCGCGGACGGTGGCGACGCACTCCTCCACCGTCGTCTCTCCCCAGAGTTGCCCGAGACCGCCGCCGCCGAGGGTCAGCGTGGAAACCGGGGCAAGCGAGCCAAAGGCGTGGGTCTGCATCGTATGCTCCATAAGCGGCGCGGGCCGCGATCAATGGCCAGAGGGGATAGGGTCAGGTACCTTCGGGTCGTTCATAGCATACCCGTCCGTCCTTCATCGTCAGGTGGGCCAGCAGACGGCGCTTGGCGACGATGGTATCGCCGTCGCTGTCGCGCAGTTCAAAGGCGCCCTCGCGCAGTTCAAACACCGCGATATCGGCGTTCGCCCCCGGCCGCAGGCTGCCGACGGTGCCTTCCAGGCCCATGATCCGGGCCGGGGCCGCGGTGGAACGCCGAACGATCTCCTCCAGCGGCAGGCCGAAATGCAAAAGCTTCGACATCGTCGTCGGCAGGTCCCAGACCGGACCCTGCGTGGCCGTGGTGACGGTAAGATCGGTGGAAATCGTGTCGGGCAGGAAACCCTGATCGAGCGCCCGCTCGATCATCCGAAAGTTGAAATGGTTCCGCCCGTGGGCACAGTCGAAGATGATGCCGGCGCGCTGCGCTTCGACAACTTCCTTGAGCAGGAACTGCTTCTCCTGCCCCATGATCCCGTGCGCCCTGCCGTGATAGCAATGCGTCACGATGTCGCCGGGCTTCATGTGCTCGATCAGCGCCGGCAGCGGGATCGGCGAGTCCGTGATGTGCATCATCATCGGCACGCCGCCGGCCATGTCCGCGGTGCGACGCGCCAACTTCACCGGTTCGGCGGAATACTCCCACACCAGACCCGGACCAAAGCGGAGCTTCACGCCGATCGCGAGGTCGGGGTTCTCCACGATCGTGCGGGCGCAGCCTTCGGGATCGGCATATGGGAAATGCGACAACTCCCCGCCGCGAGAAGTGCCGGTGATGCCGATCGCCGACAGATTGACGAAGGCGCGCACGCGCGTGCGGACCTCGGTATCCAGCACATGGCGCAGACCCGCGAAGTTGGAAGACCCGGCGCTGCCGGCGTCGCACAACGTGGTCACGCCGCTGCACCCGCAGATTTGATCCGTCCGTCCGCCCATGTCGTGCGCGTTGACGAAGACATGGGCGTGGATGTCGACCAGCCCCGGCATGACCAGCCGGCCCTTGGCATCGATGGTCTTGCGCGCCGGGTTGCCGGCCAAAGACGGCGCGACGGCGACGATCTTGCCGCCGGCGATGCCGATATCCATCATGCCGCGCAACCCGGCGGCGGGGTCGATGACGTCGCCTCCGGTCAATACCAAATCGAACTGCATTGTTCCGCCCTTTCGTTCAGGAGGCTCTGCTCGGCCCCACCAAGGTCGCTCCGCCGTCCACGCCCAGGACCTGACCGGTGATGTAGCGCGCCTGCTCCGACAGCAGGAAGCGCACGGCGGCGCCGATGTCCCAGCCATTGCCCTCCCGACCGAGGACGGAGGCCTTGCGACGAGTGTCGCGCGCCTGATCGGTCATGCCCTTGGCGTAGACCATCGGCGTGTAGACCGGTCCCGGGAAGACGCAATTCACACGGATGCCGTCCGGGCCGTGATCGACCGCCATGGCCTGCGACAACGCGATCACGGCACCCTTGGACACGCTGTAGGCCGTGAGCCCGCGCGGGCGCAGGGCGGAAATGGAGGAGATATTGACGATCGAGCCGCCGCCCGCCGTGCGGATCATCGCGGGAATGGCGTGTTTGCAGGTCAGGAACATCGTATCGACATTGACGTGCATGACGCGCGCCCAGGTCTCCTCCGTTTCGTCGACGACGCTGCCCTTGCTGCCGATGCCGACGTTGTTGTCGAGGCAATCGAGCCGTCCCCAACGCGATACCGCATCGGCGACCATCGCGGCGCATTGCGCGGACTCCGTCACGTCATACGACACGGCGGCGGCGGTTCCGCCCTCGGCCTCGATCATCGCGACGGTGCGTTCGGCCAGCGTCAGGTCGCGATCAACCACCAATACCTTCGCCCCCGCCCTGGCCAACAGGATGCACGCCGCTCGGCCGTTGCCGATGCCGTCGCCCACCGACCCACCGCCGGTGACGATCGCCACCTTACCCGTCAGGCCCCATTCGTCGTTCGGCGTCATCGCATCGGCTCCCGGTTTGTCATCCGTTCGCTTTTTGCATGAGTTCGGCGATGGCGTCGATCTTGGGCAGCAGCGTCGCCGCCGGCTCCGACTCCAGCGCGAACACGACCCGTTCGACGCCGAGATCGTCGTAGCGCTTCATCAGATCGGCGTCCCGACGCCCGTGCCAGACGGTGATGGCGATGGAGCGCGGATCGCGGCCGGCGGCCTCTGCCATGCGATGGAACTCTGGGATCATGTCGGCGATCTGGCGATAGCTGCCGTATCGCGCGGCCTGCGGCAGCCAGCCGTCGGCGTAGCGAATGGCCCGCCGAGCGGAGTAGGGGAATGCACCGCCGACGTAGATTGGGGGATGGGGGGTTTGGATGGGTTTCGGCCAGGCGCGCATCGGGCCGAAGTCGACCAGTTCGCCGTGGTATTCGGCGATATCCTGGGTCCAGATCCGTTGCATGGCCTCCACGTTCTCCCGCGCTCGTTTGTGGCGGGTGGCAAATGCGGTGCCGTGGTTTTCCATTTCGTCCCGGTTCCAGCCGTTACCGATCCCAAACAGGAACCGCCCGGCGGAAACCTGATCGATGGATGCGACGAGCTTGGCGGTCTGGATCGGATCGCGCTGCGCCACCAGGCAGATGCCGGTGCCGATCTTCAGGGTGTGTGTCGCCGCCGCCGCCGCGGTCAGGGCGACGAACGGGTCCATGGCGTCGTAGTACTTCTTCGGCAGGTCGCCGCCCCCCGGGAACGGAGTCAGTCGGCTCAGCGGGATGTGGGAGTGTTCCGGCGCCCAGACGGAATCGAAGCCGCGCCGTTCCAGCGCCGGGCCGAGTTCCGTCGGATGCATGGCATAATCGGTGAAGAACATTGAAGCACCGTAGGCCGGCATGGCATCCTCCCCTTCGTTATCGCGCATGATGCGGCAGGGCGGTCCACGCCTCCAGCCCTGATCGTGACAAATCCGCGTTGACTCCGTGGCCCCGCCCGCTATACACCCCGCTCCTCGGTCGCTGGGCATTCCCCGCGGCCCGTGCTGTCTTGGGAACACGAACCAATGTTTGCTGTCATCCGCACCGGCGGAAAGCAGTATCGCGTCTCTCCGAACGCGGTACTCAAGGTCGAAAAGCTGGACGCCGAAGCCGGCGGGACCGTGACGTTTACCGATGTCCTCGCCGTTGGCGGCGACGGTAGCCTGACGCTGGGCGCGCCGACCATCGCCGACGCGTCGGTGACGGCGACCGTTATCGCGCAAGACCGGCTCGATAAGATCATCATCTTCAAGAAGCGCCGCCGGCAGAACAGCCGCCGCCGCAACGGCCATCGCCAGCACGTCACCGTGCTGCGCATCGCCGGCATCAACGCCAACGGCCAGACCTACACGGCGCCTGAAGCGCCGGCGGAAGCCGCGGCCGAAACTCAAGCCCCGCAGGAGTAACCGTCCATGGCTCATAAAAAAGCAGGCGGCTCGTCCCGCAACGGTCGTGATACCGAAGGCCGCCGCCTCGGCGTCAAGAAGTACGGCGGTGAGAAAGTCATCGCCGGCAACATTCTGATCCGTCAGCGCGGCACCAAGTGGTACCCCGGACAGGGCGTCGGCCTCGGTCGCGACCACACGATCTTCGCGCTGATCGACGGCCGGGTGGAATTCAACACCCGCTCCGAAGGCCGCGTGCACATCTCCGTCCGACCGTTGCCGATCGCCGCCGAATAACGCGTCGAAACCCTTTGCCTGAGCAGTGACGGGGATCGGCGCCATGCCGATCCCCGTTTTGCGTTTTTCCCCACCTTCGGAAACCCTATGAAATTCCTCGACCAGGCCAAGATCTACCTCCGCTCCGGCGATGGCGGGGATGGTGTGATCGCTTTCCGGCGAGAGAAATTCATCGAATTCGGCGGCCCCGACGGCGGCAATGGCGGCAAGGGCGGCGACATCGTCTTTCAGGCCATGCAGAACCTGAATACGCTGATCGACTTCCGCTACTCCCAGCACTTCCGAGCGCCCAAGGGCGGCAACGGTGCCGGCAGCGATCGCACCGGCGCCGGTGCCAACGATGTCGTGATCAGCGTCCCCCTCGGCACCCAAGTCTTCGACGACGACCGCGAAACCATGCTCGCCGATCTGGACGAAGCCGGCAAACGCGTCACCCTGCTGCGCGGCGGTGACGGCGGCTACGGCAATTCCCACTTCAAGACCTCCACCAACCGCGCCCCGCGCAAAGCCACCAAAGGCTGGCCCGGGGAAGAACGCTGGGTCTGGCTGCGCCTGAAGCTGATCGCCGACGCCGGCCTCGTCGGATTGCCCAACGCCGGTAAATCGACCTTCCTTGCCGCCGCCTCCGCGGCCCGTCCCAAGATCGCCGACTACCCCTTCACAACGCTCCACCCCCAGCTCGGCGTTGTCCGCCTCTCGGCGGCGGAGGAGTTCGTGCTCGCCGATATTCCCGGCCTGATCGAGGGTGCGCACGAAGGTGCCGGTCTCGGCGATCGATTCCTGGGCCACGTCGAACGCTGCGCCATTCTGCTCCACCTCGTCGACGGCGCCGCCGGCAACGTCGTGCAGGCGTGGCGCACGGTGCGGGAAGAACTCGCGGCCTATGGCGGCGGACTCGTGGACAAGCCGGAGATCATCGGCCTCAACAAGTCCGACGACATGTCCCCGCGCGAAGCCTCCGCCCGACGCGCCGCGCTCGCCAAAGCGTCGGGACGGCCGGTCATGCTGCTGTCCGGGGCCGGCGGAGACGGCGTGCCCGACGTCCTGCGCGCTCTGCAAAACGCCATCCACACCCAGCGGCGCGACGCCGAACGCTAAGCGATCAACGTGTCCTCATGTCCCTGACCATCGCCTCCGCCCAACGCCTCGTCGTCAAGATCGGCAGCGCCCTGGTCGTCGACCAACGCGACGCCGCACCGCGCACTGCCTGGTTGGCCGGAGTCGCCGCCGACATCGCCGCCCTGCGCGCGCGGGGAACAGAGGTCATCGTCGTGTCGTCCGGCGCAATCGCCCTCGCCCGCCGTACTCTCGGGCTGACCCGCAAGCGCCTGAAGCTCGAAGAAAAGCAAGCCGCCGCCGCCGTCGGTCAAATCCGCCTGGCACAGGCCTGGAGCGAAGCGCTCTCCGCCGTCGGTCTGACCGCCGCGCAGCTGCTGCTGACCCCCGACGATACCGAGGATCGACGCCGTTACCTCAACGCCCGCGCCACGCTGAACACCCTGCTGTCTCTGGGCTGCATTCCCGTGATCAACGAGAATGACACGGTCGCGACGGCGGAGATTCGCTTCGGCGACAATGATCGCCTCGCCGCCCGCGTGGCCGAAATGGTGCAGGCCGATCAACTCGTCCTGCTCTCCGACATCGACGGGCTATACACCGCCGATCCGCGTCGCGATCCGTCCGCGCGCCATATCCCGGTCGTCGAAACACTGACCGCCGAGATTGAGGCGATGGGCGGCGATCCGCCGCCGGGCTACTCCTCGGGCGGCATGCGCACCAAGCTGGTCGCCGCGCGCATTGCCACCCAGGCCGGCTGCGCCATGGCGATCGCTCAGGGCATCCCGCAAAATGCCCCCGAACGCCCGCTGAGCGCGCTGCTCGACGGCGCGCCGTGCACCTGGTTCCTGCCCGCCCCCGAAGGCCGCACCGCCCGTAAGCGCTGGATCGCGGGCGCGTTGTCGCCGCAGGGCACGCTGACGGTCGACGCCGGCGCCGCCAAGGCGCTACGCGCCGGTCGATCCTTGCTCCCGGCCGGCGTGCGCGCCGTGCAGGGCAGTTTCGACCGTGGCGACGCCGTCATGGTCGCGGGGCCCGACGGCATGGTCCTCGCTCGGGGCCTCTCCGCTTACGCCAGCAGCGACGCCGAACGCATCGCCGGACATCGGTCCAGCGAGATCGAGGCCATCCTCGGCTGGCGCGGACGCGACGAAATGGTCCACCGCGACGACCTCGTCCTGGTTTGATTCAGAACCGATCCACAGACGCAGCATAGACCGCTCGTCTTCCGACAATTCCACCCTGTTATCGGCGCAATGCGCCTCCAGACTGTCAGCATAGACTTCCGCCAGATGCTGGGCATAGGTATCCGGCACCGTCGATGTCGGCCATTCCACGTGATCGTCCAGCGTTGTGATCACATACTGAATCGTATCGCGCGACAGACGGAACCCGCTCGCCTCGCAATTATCTTCCACCGCCCAGGTCAATTCCTGCAAGCCGTATTCGCCGGTCAGGTCGAACTGGCTGGTCGCCAGGGCCTGCGCGATTCCGTCGAACACCGCGCCATAGCGATTGGGCAGCAGGCGCGGGCATTCGGTGACGGCGAACACCATCTCCACCAGGCTTTGTAACGCGGGCGACGGCTTCATCCGCCCGTCGTCGTCGGTCGCCGTGGCGACGAATGGATCGTGCCGCGTCGGATCGTAGACAAAGCCGCGGCCGATCCGAAGCAAGGCAAGATGGCGATCGTCGAGACCGCCGATGAACGTCGCCAACGATGCAACGCCGCTGGGCAAGGTGATCGGTTCGCCACCCAGACGCGCGACCAGATCGTCCAACGCCAGGGGCGTCGGCTCGTCCTCGACAATACCGTGAATGGCGGCCACGAGGTCGGCGTGAATGGCTCCGTCAGATCGTTCGTCCGCGCGTGCTTCCGGCGGGGGAACGTCGTCGGACGTTTGCCTGGGCAGCGCGAGATCGTCCTTGTCGTGACGCGTCGGGTCGTAGGCAAAGCCGGTGCCCTGAGCGATCAGCGCGATGTGCGGATCGTCGGCGCCGGTCAACAGGGCAGAGAAGCTTTGACCGTTCGGCCACTCCCGCGGCGGCAATCCAACCACCTTACGTCGCACCAGATTGCCCAGATGCGACAACAGGATCGGTCGAGGGCTAAGCGCCAGAAGTTCCCGCACCGCGTCGATCACCTGTTCCGTCAGCGTTGCCGGGTCTTCCGCGACACCGATCATCCAGCGCTGCGGGTCCGATTTGTCGATGGCCAGCGAAGGCTCCAGCCGCACGATTTCCTCGAACAACCGGGTCATGGTGCCAAATCCCAACCACCGGCCGGCGGTCTGATCGCGGAACTCCGGGTATTGGTGCAGGATCGACGTCAGATCGTTGATCCACATCCGCCCGTGCTCCGCGATGTGATCGGCCACGGCCTTGGCGACCGGCGCGATCGGCACGGCGGAGGCGATGTGGTTCCAACCCGTGCGGGGCTTCTCCGCCTCGGTCCCGGAAATGCCCAACGCACGCTCGATGAAATCGTGCTCCCCAATCAGGAAATCGCTGGCCGCGCGATACGGCGCGGCGGCCAATCGATTGGCATAGACCGAGGTGCGCCGATCGTGTTCGCGCAACCGCACCAGAACCGGGGTGAAATCCGCGTCCGCCGACAGGATGATGAATTCTTCGAACCGCGTCGGGTGCGCCAGCGCGTCCATGATGTCCATCGCCATCACGATATCGGCGGAATTCTTGGTGCCGCGCGTCAGCCTTGGACAATCGACGACGGAAAACCCGGCGCGGGTGAAGAAGCCGCGAAATCCGCGAAAATGAACCGGTGCGCCGGCGGACCGTTCGGCCGGTTCGTGAATATCGGTGGGCCGGTCGGCGCGCGCGGGATCAATGAAGCCCTCGGGGTTCAGATAGCAGCGCCGCATCAGGATGGAGCGTGGAACCGGCGGCGCGTCGGATCCGGGCGGCTGCGCGTGCTGACCGGTTTCGAAGAACCGCAGCCAATCGTCGGGGCTGCGCCCGAAGGCGTGCGCGGCAGAGGGTCGGATCGAGAACAGGCTGCCGAAGACATTGTCGAAATCAACAAAAAGCGCGGTCCGTATCGGCGAGGTCATACGATGTCCTGCTATGGATGGGCGGTGCTGAAAAAGCGCGGCGAACGGTTCGTTAAGATTGCTGAAAATTGGGATTGCCGAGCAGGGTCGCAAGTCCTGGATCGGCCTTTGACGGACACAAGATTTCCGCCGGTATGCTCAGTTCCGCGAGAGCGGACCCTGGACGGAATGGGCGACCAGCGGAGTTCCCCCACGAGATCAAGGCCGGCTAACGAAACGCGGACTACGCCCCCATCGAGACGACCGCCCCATTCCGGACCTCGGAAGCCAGCACCATCGCCGCCAGAGTCGGGGCGGCATCCTCGGGCGGCGGAAACGACTCAGGCACTGCCCCCGGGAAAGCCTGTGACCGCAGCCGGGTCCGCATCGGTCCTGGATCGAACAAATTCACCTTTAGGTTGGTCGTCGCGACCTCGGCCGCCCAACTCAGTGCCAGATGGGCCATCGCCGCCTTACTCGCTCCATACGGCCCCCAATACGCCTCCGGCATCCCCGCTCGGCTGTCGGTCGCGAAGACCGCCCGCCCTGCCGGCCCGTGCCGCAGAAGAGGATCGCAGGTGCGGATCAAGCGCCACGCGGCGGTCATGTTCACCGCCACGACCTCGTTCCAATCCTCCGGCTGGATATGTGCCACCGGCGTAAGCTTCCCCAGCACCGCCGAACAATGCACCAGCGCATCCAACCGCCCGAAGCGCTGGTACAAAGTCGGCCCGATCGCATCGATCCGGGTCGGTTCGCGCAAATCCAAAGCCAGCAGCGTGGCTGCCCCGCCGATCGCGCGGATCGCGTCGTCGGTCTCCTCCAACCCGCCCTGGGTGCGCGCCGTCAGCACGACATGCGCCCCCAGCCGAGCAAGCTCGACCGCGACGGCGGCGCCAAGGCCCCGGCTGGCGCCGGTGACCAGCGCCACGGAACCCTCCGGAAACCGCTCGCTCATTGGCCGGCGGCGAGCAGGGTGAGTTGACGGTCGGCGGTTTCCGCCTGATCGGGCAGCGCGATCGGATAGTCGCCGGTGAAGCAGGCATCGCAATAATGCGGCGCGGCCGGATCGCGCGACGACTTGCCCAGCGCCCGATATAACCCGTCGATGGAGATAAAGGCCAGGCTGTCGGCGCCGATGATCTCCGCCATTTCCGTCACATTGTTCTGCGCGGCCAACAGTTTGCTGCGCTCCGGCGTGTCGATGCCATAGAAGCAGGAATGCGTCGTGGGCGGCGAGGAGATGCGCATATGCACCTCCAGCGCGCCGGCCTGACGCACCATTTCGACGATCTTGCGGCTGGTGGTGCCGCGCACGATCGAATCGTCCACCAGGATGACGCGCTTGCCCTCCAATACCGGGCGATTGGCGGAGTGTTTCAGCTTCACGCCGAGATTGCGGATTTGGTCCGTTGGCTCGATGAAGGTGCGCCCGACATAGTGGTTGCGGATGATGCCGAGTTCGAACGGTATGCCGCTCTCCTTGGCGAAGCCCATGGCGGCGGGCACGCCGGAATCGGGCACAGGCACGATCACGTCGGCCTCCACCGGGGATTCGCGCGCCAGTTCCGCACCGATGCGCTTGCGGGCGTCGTAGACGGGCATGCCTTCCATGACGGAGTCCGGACGGGCGAAGTAGATATACTCGAACACGCAAAAGCGTTCCGCGGTGCGGCCGAACGGCTTGATACTGCGCACGCCGCGGTCGTCGATCACGACGATCTCTCCCGGCTCGACATCGCGGATGAAGTCGGCACCGACGATATCCAGCGCGCAGCTTTCGCTGGTCAGCACCCAGCCGCCCTGTGCGTCGTGACCGGGGATGCGGCCCAGGATCAACGGGCGAACGCCAAGCGGATCGCGCACGCCCATCAGTGCCTTGTTCGACAAGGCGACCAGCGAATAGGCCCCGACCACCTGTTTCAACGCATCGATCAGGCGGTCTTCCACCGTCGAATACAAGCTGATGGCGATCAGGTGGATAAACACCTCGGAGTCCGTGGTGGACTGGAACAGGCAGCCGCGCTGCACCAGCGCGCGATGCAGGATATGGGCGTTGGTCAGGTTGCCGTTATGTGCCACCGCAAAGCCGCCGAATGCGAAATCCGCATACAGCGGCTGCACATTGCGCAGGATCGTCTCCCCGGTCGTGGCATAGCGGTTATGCCCGATGGCGATGCGCCCTTGCAGCGAGTCGATCACGCTTTTGGCGCCGAAGTTATCGCCGACCAGGCCCATGCCGCGATGGGAGTGAAAGCCCTTGCCGTCGAAGCTGACGATACCGGTTGCTTCCTGCCCGCGGTGTTGCAGCGCGTGCAGCCCCAGCGCGGTGACCGCGGCGGCGTCCGGCACGTTCCAGACGCCGAACACGCCGCATTCCTCGTGCAGTTTGTCGTCGTCGAACGGATGAGTTGTCAGGGCCATGGTGCGGATTGCTCCTAATCCCGGGCGGGCAGTTTCGCGGGGGGACGCCCGGTGGGCGTTCCCTGTGGGGTAGCGCGCAACAGCGACTCGGCGGTGGTTTCGCGGGAGTGCGGTGGTGCGTAAACGGGTGGCACGCGCATCGACGACGGAGCAAGGTGCTCCACCGCCCATGTGGCACCGCCATAAGTCGAATCAAGCAGGCGCGCCTTCAGCACGGCGTCGGGCCATTGCTCGATCGGCATCGCCAGACCGAACAGGATATAGGCGGCGACGACCAGCGCCGCACCGCGCGCCATGCCGAACAGCATGCCCAGCGTGCGATCGAGCCCGCCGAGACCCAGACCCTTGGTGGCGGCGCTGGCCCAGCGGGCGACGAGGCCGAGGATGAAGATCGACACGACGAACAGCGCCGCGCCGGTCATCCAATCGACGATCCAGTCCGCCATGTTCGCGAAGTAATGCGCGACCAGGGGACGCGCGGGGGCGAAGCCCCAGATGGCGATGAAGCCGGCCCCGATCCAGGCACCGATGCCCAGCACCTCGCGGACAAACCCGCGCATGAACGCAAGCGCGGCGGAAACCGCCAGCACGCCCAGGACCGCGAGATCAACCCATGTCATGCGACCGCCATAGTAGCCCGGGCGGGTTATCGGCTGGCGCGCCCCAAACGCCAAGCCCAGTTGACGCGTTGCGGACGATTTCCTCCGGCGGTGGCGGATTTACCCGCTTATGCGGCCGCGCGCCCGGCCACCGAACCGGCAACCGACCCATATCCCGTATCGAGATAGCGTGTGCGCCCGCCAAGCACGACCTCCAGCAGGAGAGTTCCGCGCGCGGTACCGAGTCGATCGATCGGCAGCGATGCGTCCCCATTGGTCCAGCGGATGTCGTTATCCGCCTCGAACGCATGAAACCCATCCGTCAGGCGTTCATCCGCCGCGCCGATCGTCCAGATCCACGTATCCGTCCGCAGCCGAATGGCCCGCACCGCGACACCCAAGGCGCGGGCATCGCGCGCCACGCCAAGTTCGCTGGGTACGCCGGTCCGAGACATCAGCCGGATTTCGTCCGCGTCCGCGCGCAGGCGGAACATGAACCGGTCGCCGTCGCCGAACAACGGGTTGATCCGCTTGCCGTCGACCCGCAGATGCAGGTCCGGATCGTCCGTCAACGTCAGGTTATCGCGCGGACCGGCGCGGTCGAGAATGCGCCGCCACGCCGCATCCACGATCGGCCCGCCGGTCAGCACCGGCGCAAAAGGCTCCAACGCCGGCAAATCCCAACCGTTGTTGGCGTTTTGAAACAGCCATCGGTTGCCGTCGTCTCGGTAGCTCTCGGCCGGGGCGCCGTTGGCGATCAGCACGTCGTGCCGATCAAGCTCGATATGGTAAAGCTCGACCTCCTGCGCGTGATCGTCCCAGACGATCGAGCGATGGTTGACCAGAAATTCGACGGGAATCAGCACATCGTCGACATACAGCGCGTGGCCCTTGGTCACGTGCAGGTCGCGCGCCGGCACGTTGTCTCCCAGCGCGCCCTTGCGCACGATGGCGGGCGTCGCCGGACCGCGCCGCCCACGTGTCGCGAGCACCCTGCCTTCGCCGATCCACATGATCGGCCGGGTTCCTCCGCCCCAAACAGTGACCGCGTCCCCCACTCGCAAATCCCGCACCGATCGTTCTCCGCTCGGTGTCAAAATCATCGTGTTCGCGCGGAAGCACAGCGTGCTGGTCAGGCCGACACCGTCGTCGCTGGCGATCGCGTTCAGCGGCGCGGGGGAAACCGACGACAGCGCGATCGTGCCGCCAGATGTGCCGAAATTCAGCACGCCGGAACCGGAGGTGTAACCGACGGTGGCCGGGGCGATCCCTACCAGATCGATCGTCTGCCCGGCACCGAAATTCAGGATGCGACCGGCAAACGCCGCCGGCGAGTCGATCTTCAGAAACGCGTCCGCGCCGCCGAACACGATCGTCTCACCGATGGAAACCGTGCCCGTCACCTCCAACGTGCTGCCGGCGGCAATGGTGACCGACCCGTTGCCTGTCAGGTCGCCCACCACCAGCGTGCTGGGATCGAGGATGATACCGCCATTGTTCACCAGTACGCCGGCGTCGTTCAGCGACGCATTCAGCAGCGTCAGTGTTCCCGCATTGGTCAGCGTGGCGCCGAGCGCGAGCGTGTTGGTGCCGGTGAGGGTCCAGGATGCGCCCGCATCGATCGTGGTGTTCGCGAAGTTAACGAATTGTCCGCCAAAGCCCGTGATCGTGCCGGCCGACGCACTGGACGCCAGCTCCAACGTGCTGGCGGCAGTCGCGCCAATCGTATTGCCGCCGTCGACCTTGCCGGTAAACGCCGCGCCCGCGGATACAACCAACCGATTGGTGAAATTCGCGGCCAGCCGGACGGCGTTGGCCCCACTCGCCCCGATCGAGCCCAGGTTCACGACCGTTCCCGCCGCACCGTCGATCGCCACGCCGCCGTAGCCGAAAATCGTCCCGGCGGACGCATTGGTGACAACGCCGCCGGCGGACAGATAGACACCCCGATTATTGGTGCCGATCACGATCCCGGCATTGGAAACCGTCCCGGCGGCCCCGCTCAGCACGACGCCGTAATCCCTGCCCTGGATGGTGCCGCCGGACAGATTGGTGATCATACCGCCGACATTGCCGTTGACCCCGGACGCGTCCGTACTGGTCAACGTGCCGGCGTTGGAAACCGACGCGGCCGCGGTGTGGAAATTCACCGCGCTGTAGTGGCCGACGATCGTCCCGCTCGCGGCGTTGGTGACCGACCCGCCGACGCTCAACGCCACGCCGTTATTGACTGTGCCCCGGAGCGTGCCGCTATTGGAGACTGTTGCCGCGACGTTGGAGATGTAAACGCCGAAAGCGGCGATGATGTCGCCCGAAGCGGCGTTCGAGATCGACCCGCCGGCCTGCAGCCGGATGCCGCTTGCCCCCGCGGAACTCCCAACGATGCTGCCCGCGTTCGTTATGGTCCCATCGGCCCCGACGATGTCGATCCCTGACGCGCCGCCGGTGACCCGACCGGCGGACTGAACCGACACGACCCCGCCCGCATGCAGATAGACCGCTCGGCTGCTACCGCCCGTCGCGACAATAACGCCGCCGTCAACCAAGGTAAGCCGGCCGGTCGCGTCGATCCCCCGCGTAACGCCGGAGATCGTCCCTCCCGCCACATTGGTGATCGTTCCCGCGCCAACGGACACGCCCGCACCGGTTCCGCCGACGATCGAGCCACCGTTGAACACCAGCGCGGATTGCGCCGTGTTGGGCACGCCGATCGACAGGCCGCGATAGCCGCCGGAAATCAGCCCGGTGCCGGCATTGCTGACGGTACCCCCGGCAGCGATCTCGATTCCCTGGGCGGTCGTGCCGATGATCGTGCCGGCATTGAAGACCGACCCACTGTTGGCGACCGTGCTGCTTGTCGTCAGGTAGACGCCGACGCTTGTTCCGGCGATTCGGCCGGTGGACGCGTTGCTGACGCCGCCGCCGGACAACAACCCAACCGCGGCCGCCGTGCCGAGTATGACGCCATCATTCAGAACTGTGCCGTCACCGCCGACGGTCGCGCCGAATACCGAAATTGTGTCAGTTGAGATCGTGCCGGTCGCGGCATTCGACACCACGCCGCCGCTGCTGAATGTAACGGCGTGGGTCAGCGTATCCCGGTTCACCAGGGTTCCGCCGACCAGCAATGACTGATTGGCGGCCACGGGGCTGGCCGGATCGATCGACCAAATTCCACCAACGGCCACGGTGATCGCCGCGAAGTTGACGAACTGCGTGCCGAGGCTCGACAACGTGCCCTCGGTAGCGCCGAAGCCGAGCTCCAACGTGCTGACCGCCGTCGCGCCGATGGTGTTGCCGCCATCGACGAGGCCGGTGAACACCGCGCCGTTGGTCAGAATCAGACGATTGGTGTAGCCGGCGGCGAACTGGGCGGCAGTGCCGGTCGACCCGACGATCAGACCGGCATTGGCGAGCGTCGCGTTGCCGCCAAAGACGTAAAATCCGGTGGCTGCCTGAAGCGTGCCCGTCGCCTGGTTGGTGACGGTGACCGTGCCTTTGGTCACGGACGTGGTGTCGTTAAAACTCACGGCACGACCGTATGCGGCGTCTCCGAGGATCAGGCCGGCGTTGACCAGCGTCGCCGCACCCAGTTTGACTCCGATATAGCCGGCGACGGTAGCGCTGGCCTGGTTCGTGAGGAGGCCGGTATCGAGATCGATGCCGGTTCCACTGGTCGTATTGCCGCCGATGCTGCCGCTGTTGACCAAGGTGCTGAGACCGCGGGTGCGGATCGCGATGCCGTCGGAACCGTAATACCCAACGCCCGTGCTGACGATCGTGCCGCTGGCTTGATTGGTGATCGATCCACCTGCCCGCAATTCGACGCCAAAATGGGGCGCACTGATAAGGCCATCGTTGATGATTGTTCCTGCGATGGTACGGAACAGGATGCTGTTGTTGCCCAGCACGACGCCGCCCGTCTGGTTCGTCACCAGCCCGCCGGCGTACATGTCTATGGCGGCTTGTTGCCCATTGACCGTGCCCGCGTTGACCACCGTCGCGGCGCCCACCCGCGCCATGATGCCGTCGTGCCCGCTGATTGATCCGCTGGACTGGTTGGTGAGCGTGCCGCCGCCGTCCAGCACCACGCCGACGCCGAAAACGCGGCTGCCGCCGATGATCCGGCCGGCATTGACCACGACGCCATCGCTTTCCATTACAACGGCATAGCGGGCGTCTCTTACCTCCAGGCCTCCGCCGACCCGACCGACGATCGTGCCGGACGACAGGTTCGTCAGCGTCCCGCTACTGTCGAGATGGACGCCCCGGACGTTGGTGTTGCCGAGCCGACCCGCGTTGACCACGGTTTGATGGGTGGCGCCCGACCCGTGATAGCCGACAGCCGTGACCAGCGTGCCGGTCGCGCTGTTGGTCAACAGGCCATTCTGACCAAGGGTGATGCTCTGGCTTAATGACGCTTGATTGGTGAGCGTGCCGTCGACCAGCAGCGTTTGGTTGGGGACGAGCGAATTGCCCGAAGCCAGAACCCAGGCTGCGCCGGCATCGACTGTTACCGCCGCGAAGTTGACGAACTGCGTGCCGAGGCCGGACAGGGTGCCGACGGAAGCGCCCGAGGCGAGTTCCAGCGTACTGACTGCTGTCGCGCCAATGGTGTTGCCGCCGCTGACCGTGCCGTTGAAGACCGCGCCCGGACTAAAGATGACACGGTTGGTATAGCCGGCGGTCAGGAGCACGGAGGCCGCGGTCCCTGTGACTGTTCCGCTGTTACGGACCGTACCCGCTCCGCCCGAGATCGTTACCCCGACGGCACCGGCGGCGGAGATGGTCGCCGCCGACCGGTTCGTCACGATGCCGCCTGACAGCAGTTCCACCCCGGGCTGATTATCGCCCAGGATTATGCCCGCGTTGTCCACCGTGGCGGCGGTCGTTCCGCCAAGGCCCACCACGGCGCTGCCGGGGCCGGTTACCACACCGGTGGCCGCATTGATCAGGCTATCGTCGCCACCCAGCGTGATGCCGACCAGGATGGTTCCGGTATTCGTCGTCGTCTCAGCCATCCCAGCGTCTCCTGGTCCGTCGCGGCGAACTTCATATCAGACGACCGATGGCGAGTCTGATGTATATCCGCAATGGAAATCTATCTTTTGAAGATATACGGCGAATGGCGCCCCCGGAACAGGGGGCGCGTTGCCGTAATCAATCGAAACAAAAGCTACCTGATGGGGGTCGCCCGTCAGCCCTTCGCGGTCTCCGGCGCGAAGCGGGCCACCAGATCGGCGATATGACCGATTTCCTCCAGCCGCAGCCCGTCCGGCGGTGCCAGCTTGCGGTTGCCGTGCGCCAGGCGTCTCGGCAGGGCGGCGGAGTCGAAGCCCAGCTTGGCCGCCTCTTTCAGCCGAGCCTCTGCCTGGGCGACCTGACGGATTTCGCCGGACAGTCCGACCTCGCCGAAATACACCATCCCAGGGCTGGTCGGCGTGTCGAATGCGGCGGAGGCCAAGGCGGCGGCCACGGCCATGTCGGCGGCGGGTTCGCTGACCCGCAGCCCCCCGGCGATGTTCAGGTACACATCCATCGTGTTCAGACGCACGCCGGCGCGGGTTTCCAGAACCGCCAGCAGCATCGACAACCGCCCGCTGTCCCAGCCGATCACGGATCGGCGCGGCGATCCGCCGGGATTGGGGGCGAGCAGCACCTGCACCTCCACCAGCACTGGGCGCGTGCCTTCCAACCCGGCGAACACCGCGCTGCCGGCGATATTGCCGCGCCGTTCGGCCAGGAACAGCGCCGACGGATTTGGCACCTCCGCCAGGCCGCGCTCGGTCATCTCGAACACGCCGATCTCGTCGGTGGCGCCGAAGCGGTTCTTGACGGCGCGCAGGATGCGGAACTGGTGGCCGCGATCGCCCTCAAAATACAGCACCGCGTCGACCATGTGTTCGAGTACACGCGGCCCGGCCAAAGCGCCGTCCTTGGTCACGTGCCCGACCAGCACCAATGCGAAATTGCCGGCCTTGGCCAGACGGATCAGCTCAAACGAGCAGGCGCGCACCTGGGAGACCGTGCCGGGGGCGCTGTCGATCGCGTCGAGCCACATGGTCTGAATGGAGTCGATGACGACCAGCGCGGCATCCTTGGCCTGTTCCAGCGTGGCGACGATGTCGCGCACGTTGATCGCGGCGGCGAGTTCGATGGCGGTATCGGCGACGCCGAGACGGCGCGCGCGCAGGCGCACCTGCTCGATGGATTCCTCGCCCGAGACATACAATACCCGCCGACCGGTGCGGGCGAGTTGCGCGGCGGCCTGCAACAGCAACGTGGATTTGCCGATGCCCGGATCGCCACCGACCAGAACGACGGAGGCGGGGACCAATCCTCCGCCCAGCACGCGGTCCAGTTCCGCGATGCCGGTGGGCGCGCGCGGCGGCGGTTCGGCCTTGCCGTCCAGTCCGACAAAGGCGACGCGCTTGCCGGGCGAAGCCTTGCCCGCCGGGCCGGGACGCGCCGCGGCGGTGTCTTCCTCGATGGTATTCCACTCGCCGCAGGTCTCGCATCGCCCGATCCATTTCGGGGTGACGGCACCGCAGGACTGGCAGACAAAGCGCGCGACGGGTTTGGCCAAGGGGACTCCGATCGGGAACAGACAGGTCGAAAACAGTTGGGGCGAGGTGAGGTTTATCGGTAGTATGCGGGCATGAGCGTCGCGCTGAACATCCCGGTTCCGATGACCGTCGCCGAGTTCCTGGCCTGGAACTCCCCGACCGGCGGCGCGTGGCAATTGGTGGATGGCGAACCGATCGCGATGGCCCCCACCAGCCGCACGCATGGCACGCTGCAAGGCGAACTCGGCAGTCTGATTGGCAATCATCTCGCGGCGTCAAGCGGAATATGCTCGATGGTCATGGCAACCGGGGTCGTCCCGCGCGTCCGGGCGGACGAGAACTTCCGTATCCCCGATCTCGCGGTTACCTGCACACCCTACGAGACCGAAGAATACGACGTCGCCGACCCAGTGCTGATCGTCGAGATTTTATCCCCCTCCAACCGCGCGGAAACCTGGCGCAACGTCTGGGCCTTCACCACCATCCCCAGCCTGCGGGAGATTTTGGTGCTGCACAGCACTGAAATCCGCGCCGACCTGTTGCGGCGCGGCGAGGATGGGTCCTGGCCCGCCGAGGCAACGACCATCCGTGGCGGTGAAGGGTTGCACTTGGACAGCATCGACCTGACATTGTCGCTGACGGATGTCTACCGCAGGACGCGGCTGAGCGGCTGATCGCTCAGGTCTCGGTTTTACCCCGGCGCCGCCGTCAGCATTGCGCGCCCACCGGCCCGATCGTTCACCGTCGCGACCAGGATACGCCACACCCGCCCTTTGAGCGTTGCCAGATACTCGCGATGGTGGAGCGCGGGATTCACCTTGTCGTCGCGTTCAATCGCCAGTCGGAAAGCCACGCCGGCCTTCCCCAGCTCCTGCTCCAACGCCGCCACGACGTCCGCCCCCTTCGCCTGCTGGGCGATCGCCGCGCACAGGCCGTCGTCGGACGACAACAGCACAAACTTACCGCCGGAGGAGCTGGCATCGAATACCTTGCCCGCCGCGCCGTTCAGGAACGCTGTTCGCGCCGGGTCGGGCATGTCCGTCAGCGCATTGCGCGCCGCCCAGTCGCGCAGGCGCGCCGGAGTACCGGCGAATGGCAGGCAGGCCTCGGTAAACAAACCAACCACTTCGTCGGCGGTCCCCGCGCGCGCCGGCGGGCCAAGGGCAATCAGCGCAGCCGCCACAAGCGAGCCGATCACCGCGAGGCGCGCCATCGACCTTATCGCCGCAATTCCATCTGAATTGGGCCTTCGCGTCGACCATGCGTGAACTGATCGACCTGCGCGTTGCCGCTGTCCATCAATTGCTCCGCAGGGCCGGTCCAGACGATCTGTCCCTTATGGATCATCGCCGCCCGATCCCCGATCCGCCGAGCGCTCGCCATGTCATGCGTAATGGCGATTGCCGTGCTGCCCATTCGCTTAACGCAATCCACGATTAAGCCATCGATTACCGCGCCCATGATCGGATCGAGCCCCGTCGTCGGCTCATCAAAAAAGAGGATGTCAGGCCGAGCGGCGATGGCGCGCGCGAGGGCGACACGCTTTTGCATGCCGCCGGACAACTCCGACGGCGCCAGATCGCCGACACTGGCGGCCAATCCGACCTGCGCCAGGAACTCCGCCGATTTTTCCCGCGCCGCCGACCGCGCCAGCTTGCCCTGCGCCATCAGCCCAAAGCACACGTTTTCCCAGACCGGCAGGCTGTCGAACAGCGCCCCCGCCTGAAACAACATCCCGATACGCGACCGCAGTTCTTCCCGCTGACGGGTCGTCGCGGTCAGGATATCGACGCCGTCGATCTCGATGCTGCCCTCGTCCGGTTGGATCAGCCCCAGCACGCATTTCAGCAGCACGGACTTGCCCGATCCCGAACCGCCGATCACCACCAGCGACGTGCCGGGCATAACCTCCAGGTCAACGCCGTCCAGGACGACCTTGGCATCGAACCGCTTGCGCAGACCGCGGATGCGGATTTTCGGGGTCAGGGAGGTGCTCACGCCGTCTTGATGCCGTATGTGCGGGAAACGGGCAACGGATTATGCGCCGCTCGCCCTTCCGGAGACGCCCCATGTCCGCCGAAACCCGCATCTTTGTCGCCCGCCGCTTCGTCACGTTGAACCATAGCCTGCCCCGCGCCACTCATGTCGCTGTGCGCGATGGCCGCATTCTCGGCCTGGGCGGGCCGGAAATCGCCGACGCTTTCGGGCCGGCCATCCTGGACGACCGCTTCGCCGACAAAATCGTTATCCCCGGCTTCGTCGAAGGCCATGGCCACGCGGCCGACGGGCTGATGTGGCGCAACACCTATGTCGGCTATTACCCCCGCACCAGTCCGGACGGCACACGCCACCAGGGATACAAAGACGTCGCCGCCGTCGTCGCGCGCCTGCGCCAGGCAGAGGCTGCGATGACCGATCCCGACCGCCCGCTCATCGCCTGGGGCTTCGACCCGATCTATTTCGACGGACCGCGGCTGACCCGCGCCGACCTCGACGCGGTATCGTCCACCCGCATGGTCGTGGTCGCCCATGTTTCCGGCCATATCCTGAACGTCAACGGCGTGGTGCTGGGAAAGGCCGGCTTTTCCCGCGACTCCAACCTGCAAGGCCTGGTGCGCGACGCGGCGGGCGAACTGACCGGCGAACTGCAAGGCCCCGCCGTGATGGGCCGAGCAAACCGCGCCACGCAAGATGCGGGGCTGTCGCGGACGCTCGATGTGCGCGCGTTGCGCGATTATGGCGCCATCGCACGGCGAGTCGGCGTAACGACCTCCACCGATCTGGCAAATCCGCTGGTCGATGAAACCGTTGCGGCCATGCGCGCCGCGACGGCAGTGGACGACTTCCCGCTGCGCCTTGTGCCCGCTCTGCGCGCCCGCGAATACTCCGTGCCCGACGGCATCGCACGGCTGACGGAACTGAAACGTCTTTCCACCGAGAAGCTGTATTTCGGCATCGTCAAGCTCGTTGTCGACGGTTCCATTCAAGGCTTCACCGCTCGGCTTCGCTGGCCGGGCTATCATAACGGCGCGCCGCAAGGTCTGTGGTATGTCGCCCCGGCCGAACTCGGATCGATCGTGGAAGCCTACCACCGCGCCGGGATGCAGTTGCATATTCACACCAATGGCGACGAAGCGAGCGAACTGGCGGCCGAAATGATCGGGCGCGCGGCGGCGGCCTTTCCGCGCCTGGATCACCGGCACACGCTGCAACATTGCCAGATGGCGGATGAGTCGATCTTCCGTCGCATGAAAGCATTCGGCATGTGCGTGAATCTGTTTGCCAACCACATCTATTACTGGGGCGACCAACACGTCGCCCTGACCATGGGGCCGTCGCGCGCGCTGCGCCTGGATGCCTGCGGTACCGCGCTGAAGGTCGGCGTGCCGCTGGCGATCCATTCCGACACGCCGGTCACCCCCGTCGATCCGCTGTTCACCATGTGGTGCGCGGTCAATCGCATCACTGCGTCCGGCCGGGTCCTGGGGGAAGCGGAACGCATTACCCCCGAACAGGCGCTGCGGGCGGTTACGTTGGGGGCTGCCTATACGCTCCACCTTGACCACGCGATCGGCAGCATTGACGTAGGCAAATTCGCCGATTTCGCGGTGCTGGACGACGATCCGCTGACGGTCGACCCGATGGCGATCCGCGATATTCCCGTGCGCGCCACGGTATTGGGCGGGCGCGTGTTCGAGGCTGCGTGAGCGATATTCCGCTGACGGTGATCGGCGGCTTCCTCGGCGCGGGGAAGACGACGCTGATCAATCGATTGCTGAAGTCGGCGGATCGGCGCTGGGGCGTGCTGGTCAACGACTTCGGGGCGATCAACATCGATGCCGAACTGATTGCGTCGCGCGACGGCGACAGCGTGGCGCTGACCAATGGCTGTGTCTGCTGCGGCATGGGCGAGGACCTCGGCGCGGGCTTGCAACGGTTGGTCGGCACTGATCACATTCTGATTGAGGCCAGCGGCGTGGGCGATCCGTGGCGCATCGCGCAGCTTGCGTTGGTGGAGCCAGGCTTCGCGCTGGGGCCGATCGTTGTCCTGGTGGACGCGTCCGCCCTGAATGCGCATCTGACGGATCGCTGGATAGCGGACACGGTGCGCGGCCAGATCGCGGCGGCCGAGATCGTCATGCTGAACCGCTCGCACGTTGGCGGCCCGGCAGCCGTCCAAGAGATCAACCCATCCGCCTTGGTCGTTGTCGGCGACGCGGATCTGGATTTGCTGAATTTCCCGCTTCCCACCCGCAAGCGGTTCCATGCCGACGGCCCTTCCGACGATCGGTTTCGTACCTGGAGCTGGATCCCACCCGCCGCTTTCGACCGAGACTGCCTGCGCGCGGTGCTGTTGGGATTGCCGCGTTCCGTTCTACGAGTGAAAGGATTTTGCCAACTGGGCGCGGAGGCCGAACCGAACCTGCTGCAATACGCCGCCGGCCAGTGGGCCATGACGCCGTATGACGCCAGGCCCGGATTGGTCGTGATCGGAACGCGGGAAATGCCAGACGAGGCAGTCCTGGAAGCGCTGTTTGCGGAGGCTTTGGTAGGCGGGGAACGGTAGTGTCGCGGCTACGTTCACTTCACCCGCAGGAATGGCCTGATCCGACTGACCACACCCTCGGCATCCAGCAGGCTGGTCATGTAAGACTGCCCATCCTCGGCCAGCCGACGCAGCAGAACGTTCTGCGGGCGGCCGTCCTCCGCCTTGCCGATTCTGTAGTGAGTCCGCTCGTCGACATAGACCAGGCGCACCAGGCCGTACGGCTTGCCAACGACGAAGTTGCGCGCGTTCGATGCCTCATCCGCGCCGATGCGCTTGCGGAACGCCGCCGCCGCGGCCGTCGGGTCGACGCCTGGGGCGCTGATAATCTCCCGCACCGAGTAAGGCACCCACTCCGCCGCGTCGAAGCGGGCCGTGTAACCCATGCGAATGACGGGATCGTCGCCATACAGAACCTCGTAGGTCTGCACGCCATCTTCGACCCGTATGGTAATGATTTCCTCGCCGACCGCGTCGGGGATATAGGCTTTGGTCGCTGTGTCCCATTTGCTGGCGTTGGCGATGTCGATCTTCCAGGTCCCGTTAAAGCGCAGCATTATAAGTTCCTCCCCATCGCTCACGAATGGTCAATTGCATCAGGGCGTGAGTATCCTCCGTTCCCGCATCGGCTCCAAATGCCCAACCAAAAGGAAACGACCATGACCGAACTGACAGGAACCTGGCGTCTCGTGCGCGCCGTCTCCCGCGACGGCGACGGCAACGAACTCACCCCGCCTTATGACGGCCAGGGAACGGGCCGCATCGTGTTCACCCCGGACGGGCGCATGGCCGTCATGATGATCGACGGTCGTACCACCATTCCCGCGGGCGAAAAGCGCGAATACAGCGGCTATTGCGGCCCCTACACCTACGACGGCACCCGCCTCGTCACCACCGTCGACGCTGCGCCCGACCCCAGCCGGGTCGGCTCTCAGCAACCCCGCGGAGTCCGTTTTGAAAACGGCCTGATGATCCTGCGTCCACCCGCGCGCCCGCTGAACGGCAGGATCGAGCAACGGGAGCTCACCTGGGAAAAAATCTCCGATATCTGAGTCGCCGCAAACCCCCAAACTGGCGCTACAGGTCGGTTCCGCGTTACCCTCCGGGCCAACATTGCAGGAGGGTCCCATGGAACTGACCGCCGAACAGCGCGCGCAATTCGACCGCGACGGCTATCTGATCTTCCCTGACCTGTTCGCCCCGTCGGAAATCGCCGTCCTGCGCCAGGAAGTCGCGCGCCTGTCCGACATCCATGCGGACGAAGTGGTGCGCGAACTGACAGGAGGCGTGAAAAGCCTGTTTCGCGTGCACGAGGATGACGGACCCACGCGATCCGCCCCATTCCGCGCCCTTGTCCGCTCTCCCCGAGTCCTCCGCCCCGTCCAGCAGGTGCTCGGCTCCGACGAAACGTACGTCTACCACACCAAGATCAATGCCAAGCCGGCCATCGAGGGCACCATCTGGATGTGGCATCAGGACTATAATTCCTGGAGCAAGGATGGCTGCCCGACGTCGAACATGGCCACCTATAACGTCATGCTGAACGACACCACCGAATTCAGCGGCTGCCTTTATATCATTCCCGGCAGCCATAAGCTCGGTCTTTTGGAATCCGTGCTGGATACCTCCACCGGCTACAAGCTCTGGTCCATTCCGAAAGCAAAAATGATCGAGGTCCTGCGCAATTCGCCACCCCCCGTGGCCGTGACCGGCAAGGCAGGTACCGCCGTGCTGTTTCATTGCAACGTGCTGCATGCGTCCGGCCACAATCTGTCCGGGGAAGACCGTTGGCACATCTACGTCTCGTGCAACGCCGTCGCGAACAAACCAATCCTGGGACCGAACCCGCGCCCCGATTGGGTTGTGTCGCGCAACTGGCATCCCCTGCCGATCGAAGACGACGCCGGATTCGTCAAAGCCGCCTGAGCGGTATCCGACGCGCCGCTCCTTCCAACGAAAGCATCCATAGTGGCCTCTTCCACCGACCGCATGCCGGTCGCGCTGCTGATTGCGACGGCGCTCGCGATGTTCACCGCGGCCGCAAGCGGCACCACGCGCGCGCCATTCCTGATCGACATGGCCCGCGATCTATCCAGTTCGGTCCCCATCGTCGCGAACCTGCTGGCCATCACCTCGATCGCCTGGGGCTCCGCGTCGATGTTCGCGGGTGCCTGGTCCGATCGTTGGGGCCGCCGTCCGTTTCTGATCGGCGGCCCGCTGGCGCTGGCGGTCGGCGCGACCGGCGTCGCCTCCGCCGACAACTTCCTCATGGTCGCGATCTGGGCGGGCTTCGCCGGCGGATGCTGCGGCATGTTCACCGGCGCGATCTTTACCGAGGTCTCCCGCCGCGTCGCCTCCAACCAACAAGGACGCGCTCTGGGTTGGGTCATGAGCGGGCAGTCGTTGACTCTGTTGGTCGGCGTGCCGCTCGCCGCCTGGATCGGTGCCTGGATCGGCTGGCGCGGAGTCAACCTCTGCGTCTCCGCCCTCGCCGTTCTGTCCGCCCTGGCACTGTGGCTGACCACATCCGGCCGCACCGATGCGCGATCCGGCGCGGGGTCGAAGCTGCCGTCGATGCGCGCGGCCTTGTCCGGACCGGTCATGCGCCTGCTCAGCATGGGGGTCGCCGAACGCATCTGCTATGGATTGGTCGCAGTCTATTTCGCGACCTTCCTCCAATCCACCTATGCGCTGTCGGTGCACGAGGTCGCGGCACCGCTGGCCGTGTTCGCGTTGGGCAATATCCTGGGGACCATCCTTGGCGGGCAACTGGCGGACCGGCTGAAAAATCGGTTGCTGATCTTCGCGCTGGCGATGTTGGCGTCGGGCGCGGCGTCTCTCGTTCTGTTCGGCTGGATCGAGAGCATGGTGATCTCCGTCGGCCTGGGATTCGTCTATGTGTTCTTCAATGCCATCGCCCGCCCATCGCTGATGGCGTCGTTGGGCGATGTGCCGGACCACATACGCGGCACCGTCATGGGTCTTAACGTCACCTGTTCCAGTCTCGGCTGGCTCGGCGCCGCCGGCCTGGGCGGCTGGATGATCGCCGGGTTCGGCTTCGGCGCGTTCGGGCCGCTGACGATGATCGTCGCCACGATCGGCGCGGCGTTGGCGATGGCCCGGCGTGGGTAAGCCCACTCTTGCACCAAGCTGAAGTCCGACCGATACAGACGACCATGAGCGATAGCAGCGTCACAGTCGCGGCCGACGGACCGCGTTACGATTTCCGAGCGGCCGAACCCCGGTGGCAACAAGCCTGGGCAGACCGCGGGTGCTTTCAGGTGGAGGATGTCCCCACCGACGGCAAGCCGAAATACTACGTGCTGGAGATGTTCCCCTACCCCAGTGGCAAAATCCACATGGGCCACGTGCGGAACTACACACTCGGCGACGTGGTCGCGCGCTACAAACGGGCGCGAGGACACTCCGTGCTCCACCCGATGGGTTGGGATGCGTTCGGCTTGCCGGCGGAAAACGCCGCCCGCGAACGCGGCGTGCACCCGGCCAAATGGACCTACGAAAACATCGCCAACATGCGCGCCGAACTCAAGCGCATGGGCCTGTCGCTGGATTGGGCGCGGGAATTCGCGACCTGTCAGCCGGAATACTATCGCCACCAACAGAAACTGTTCCTGGATTTCCTCTCCGCCGGCCTGGTGGAGCGCAAGGAAAGCTGGGTCAACTGGGACCCCGTCGACGGTACCGTGCTCGCCAACGAACAGGTGATCGACGGCAAAGGCTGGCGTTCCGGCGCGCCGGTGGAAAAAAAGCAGCTCAGCCAGTGGTTCCTGTCGATCACCAAATACGCGCCCGATCTGCTCTCGGCGCTGGAGACAATGGATCGCTGGCCCGAACGCGTGCGACTGATGCAAGCCAACTGGATTGGCCGCAGCGAAGGCGCGCGTATGCACTTCGCCATGGCCGAACCGGAGTCCGGCATCGACAGGATCGAGGTCTATACCACCCGCCCCGACACGCTTTACGGCATGTCGTTCCTGGCCATCGCCCCGGAACACCCGCTTGCCGCCGCCGTCGCCGAGCGTGACCCGAAGGCCGAGGCCTTCGTCGCCGAATGCCGCAGCCGAGGCACCAGCGAGGCTGTGATCGAAACTGGCGAAAAGCACGGCTACGACACCGGTCTGCGCGTCAGGCATCCGTTTATCGAGGGCGCGACCTATCCGATCTGGATCGCCAACTTCGTGCTGATGGAATACGGCACCGGCGCCATCTTCGGCTGCCCGGCGCACGACCAGCGCGATCTGGACTTCGCCCGCAAATACGACCTGACCGTTACACCGGTTGTGCTGCCCACCGGCGCCGATCCCAGCACCTTCGCGGTCGGCAAGGAAGCCTATGTTGGACCCGGCACGGCCTATAATTCGGAATTCCTGAACGGCCTCGACGTCGATGCCGCCAAGCGTGCCGCCATCGACGCGCTTGCCGCCCAGGGCGTCGGCCAAGGGGTCACCAACTGGCGCCTGCGCGACTGGGGCGTATCTCGCCAACGCTATTGGGGCTGCCCGATCCCCGTCATCCACTGCGATGCCTGTGGCGTCATCGGCGTGCCCGACGACCAGTTGCCGGTGACGCTGCCCGAGGACGTTACCTTCGACCGTCCCGGCAATCCGCTGGATCACCATCCCACCTGGAAGCACGTCAACTGCCCGTCCTGCGGCAAACCCGCTCGGCGAGAAACCGACACCTTTGACACCTTCGTCGATAGCTCCTGGTACTTCGCCCGCTATTGCAGCCCCACCGCCGACGTTCCGCTGGTGCGCGCCGCCGTCGATCATTGGATGCCCGTCGATCAGTATATCGGCGGTATCGAGCACGCGATTCTGCATCTGCTCTATTCGCGCTTCTTCACCCGCGCGATGCGCGACACCGGCCACATCGCGGTCGACGAACCCTTCGCCGGCCTGTTCACACAGGGCATGGTGAACCACGAATCCTACCGGACCAACGACGGTCGCTGGCTGTACCCCGAAGAAATCGAGAAGCGCCCCGACGGCTCCGCCGTGCTGCGTGAAACCGGTGAGCCGATCATCGTCGGCCGCATCGAGTCCATGAGCAAATCCAAGCGCAACACGATCGACCCCGGCGCAATCATCGAAAAATTCGGTGCCGACACCGCGCGCTGGTACATCCTGTCCGACAATCCGCCCGACCGCGATATGGAGTGGACGGAGTCGGGTGCCGCCGGTGCCTATCGCTTCACGCAACGCGTGTTCCGCCTGGCAGAGGCCTTGGACGGCGTCGATCCTGCCCAGGCCGACGTTGGAACCGCCGGGCGCGCGCTGCGTCGGTCCACCCATCGCGCCATCGCGGCGGTAACCGAAGCGCTGGAAAGCTTCGCCTTCAACGTCGCCGTCGCCCGCCTCTACGAATTCGCCAATGCCATTGCGGACGCCGAACGCGCGCCCGCCGAACCGGGCCTTGGATGGGCGCGGCGCGAAGCGGTGGAAATGATCGCGCGCCTCGCCAGCCCGATGATGCCGCATCTGGCGGAGGAAGTGTACGCCAGGCTGCATACCGACGCCGGTCTGGTTGCCGATCTTTCCTGGCCGGAGGCCGATCCAGCCTTGCTGGTCGCCGATAGCGTCACCATCGCCGTGCAGGTGATGGGCAAGCTGCGCGGCACCATCGTCGTGGCCCCCAATGCCCCGGCCGCCGATGTGATTGCCGCGGCCGAAGCCGATCCCAACGTAGTTCGGGCGCTGGAGGGAAAGCGGATCGTCAAGCGCGTCCACGTCCCGAACCGCATCGTCAACTTCGTGATCGCCGGATGACCATCCGCTTCTCCCGCCGTCACCTGCTGTCGCTGATCCCCGGATCGGCGCTGGCCGGCTGCGGGTTCCAACCTGTTTACATGCCCACGGCAACCGGCAAACCCGGCCCGGCGGAACGTGAACTGGCGGCGATCGACGTCGGTGTCATCGCCGATCGCCCCGGACAGTTGTTGCGTCAGGCGCTGCAACAGCGCCTGGGGAATGACGCCGGAGAACGGCGGAAATACGATTTGAAAGTCGCTTTCTGGGTCAGCGGCGAAGGCATCGGTATTGGGCCGGACAACCTTGCCAGTCGGGTACGGCTGGTTGGCCATGCCAACTGGACGCTCTCCGCGCTGGATACCGCGCGCACTCCGCTCGCCAACGGCTCTACCCGCGCTTCCGACGGCGTCAACGTCTTCACCGCGCAATACTTCGCCCAGGATATGGCGAATGAAGCCGCGACGCGCCGCATCGCCACTGCCGTTGCCGATCAGGTAGCGCTGCAACTCGCGCTGCATTTCCGCAAGCAAGCCGAAGGGTCGGGCTGACCCATGAAGCCGGCCGGTGCCCAGATCGCGGCCCTGCTGCGCGATCCCGGCCCATGCCGAGCGATTTTGTTGTTCGGAGAGGATGTGGGGATGATCCGCGAGCGTGCGGAAGCGCTCGTGCGCACCGTCGCCGGGTCCTTGGACGATCCGTTCCGTGTCGTTGACCTGACCCGCGACCAGATCGAGCAACTGCCCGATGAATCCGCTTCCATGTCGCTGACCGGCGGGCGTCGGGTCGTTCGGGTGCGCGACCTGACCGATAATGTCGCGACGGTGGACGCCGTCCGCGCCGTTCTGAAACGCAATGGCGACGCCCTGATTGTGTTGGAGGGTGCCGGCCTCGCCGCGAAATCCAAGCTGCGCACGCTGCTGGAAGCGGCACCGAACGGGGCGGCCATCGGATGTTACCCGGAAGAAGGCCGTGCGCTGGAGGATACGATCAAGGCGACGCTCCAGGCATCCCAGGTGGGCATCGACCCCGATGCCCTGTCCTGGCTCGCCGCGCAGCTTGGCGCGGATCGCGTATCCACCCGCGCGGAGTTGGAGAAACTCGCGCTTTATGTCGGCCCAGGCCGAAGGGTCGATCTGGCGGCGGCGATGGAATGCGTCGGCGATCTGGCGGGTCTGTCCCTGGACGACGCGTTGTTCGCGGCAACCGAGGGAGAAGTCGCCACCGCCGATCGCGCGCTTGAACTGGCGATGGCCGAGGGCGCGGCCCCGGTGCAGGTGTTGCGTGCCGGTTTGGCCCATCTGCAACGGCTGCATCGTGCGCGCCTGGCGATGGATCAGGACGGTTTGAACGCCGCCGATGCAGCCAAGACTTTGCGTCCGCCAGTGTTTTACCGCCGCACGCGCGCTTTTACGCGCGCGGTTTCACTGTGGCCCGCGCCCGCTTTACTGGCCGCCATCGCCGGATTGTCGGAAGCCGAACGCGGATGCAAGCGCACGGGCTGGCCCGACCAAATGCTGTGCCGTAACGCAGTTTTAGCGTTGGCTCGGCGTGCCGCGATAACGCGGGGAAACGCGCGATAAATTATCGTTAAATGAGACAAATCCCGGTTTATAACACTTTTCTTTTCGCCGGACATGCGACTATAAGATGACAACAGCCGCGCTGGCCCTACCTGTATTGACGCCTCAGCGCTGCGCCTCAAACGTTTCCCTATGATTGGGAGTGGTAACGACATGGCTCTTCATACCCAGACCCGGGCCGCCGCCCGCCTGTCTACCAGGACAGAACCGCCCCGCCCGTTGAGCCAGGGAGACCTGCTGCTGATCATCGATTCGATCGCGGAAGTGGCGCCGAGCTGGTCCGCCGAACTGACGCAAGGTTTCCCGAACGAAAGCAGCATCGTGTTGATGCCGGAAGGGGCCGACGACGCCATTGCGCCGACTCTGGTCCTGTATCAGGACGGAGACGCCTATCGCCTCGATCAGTTCCAGTGGGACGATTACACCTCGGTCGCTGAATTCAAGACGCTGCGCGACGCGGTGCTGTCGATCCAGGCGTTACTGCTCGACTTCGTCGCCACGACACCGGTTTCCACGGCTCGTCACTGACCAAAACGCGCCCGTAACGCCGCCAGGGAGACGCATCATGAATTGGCGCTCATTACTGCGGGTTCGCTTCTGCCTTCCGCTCGGCGCAGTGGCGTTGGTCGGTGTTTTCGCCCTCGGGCAAGGCCCTTCCGTGCAGCCGCAATCCGATGTCGGTGCCGTTTGGGTCTATTTCACCTCCCTCTGCGCCAAGGCGGGTGACGCCGGCGACTGCGCCGAAGTCAAGACGGAAACCCGTCCCTCCTTCGGCAGCCTCGAAGCCTGCTCGCTCCATCGCGATCAGGACCTTAGCAAGAACAGCAATCCCCGCCTGCTTGGGTCCTGTCTGCGCCAACGGGAAGCCTGAACCGGCTTTACTGTTGCGGCAGGTTCAGTTCCCGCCGCATCACCTCCAGCCGGTCGTTACCGTCGCGCCGTCCGATGACCCAATTGTCGCGCAAACCGCCGCCCGCCGGGGCAGGCTGACCGCGCGAGACTTCAAACACCACCGTACGATTCTGGATGCGCCACACGCCGTCCTTGCGCAGCATGCGGTCCACGTAACGGCCCACCACCTCCGTCTCCACCGCCTGATCCGCGGCAATCGGCTTGCCGCGCAGGTAAGGCAGACGCGCATCGCCGGCTTCGGGCGAAATGCGTTGGTGCGTGATGAAATAGGCTTCCAGCAGCGCGCTATCGGGACCGTCGAACTCAATCACGATATTGCCGATCACATGCATCGACTGCTCAATGGTGGCGTGGCGCTTCACCAATCCCTCGATAAACCCATCGATGCCGCCCTTGTAATTGCCGTGATCGTCGTAGGCATCGGTGTGATAGGCCGAACGGACGAGGTCCCAATTCTTGCGATCAACCCCGCGAACGTAGCGAAACAGGCAGTCCTGAATTTCCATCCGGTCCTGCAAACGTAGCGTATCCATTGAATTCCCTCCCGTGTTGCGGCGCGGCGCGCATGGCCGCACAGTGATGTCGAACATTGAGACATCCGATGAGTTTATTGAATACCCCGCTGCTGCGCACGCGGGAGCATGCGCCATTCCTGCTGCTGGTCGCCCTGACCGCTTGCGGGACGTTAGGCATGCACGTGATCATTCCCGCGCTGCCGGCGACGGCGCGGGCGATGGATATCTCCATTGCCACGGTGCAATTGACGATTACGCTGTACCTGATCGGTTTGTCGGCGGGGCAATTGCTCTACGGCCCGATATCGGACCGCTTCGGCCGCCGTCCCGTGCTGCTGGTGGGCATGACTCTGTTTACCGTGGCGAGCGTCGTCGCCGCCTGCGCGCCGTCGCCGGAAATTCTGATCGGCGCGCGCATCATGCAATCCATCGGCGGCTGTGCCGGCCTGGTGCTGGGAAGGGCCGCCGTGCGCGATTCGGCGACACCCGAACGCGCGGCCGGTCAATTGGCGCTGTTGACCGTGGTTATGTCGATCGTGCCCGCGATAGCCCCCGCCATCGGCGGCTTCGTCACTGCGTTCGTGCACTGGCGCGCGAGCTACGTATTGCTGGCCGCGATCGGCGCGGTGACCCTGATCATGACCGTTCTGATCCTGCCGGAAACCAATCACGCCCGCACTTCGGTCGCGACCGGCCGGCAGCTTTGGCGCGGATATGTCACCCTACTGCGGTCCGGCGTGTTTCGCGGCTATGCCTTTGGCGGGGCGCTGTCCACCACGTCGTTCTACGGCTTCATGGCAGCCGCGCCGTTTATTTTCGAGGATCATCTGCATCGTCCGACCCAGGAAGTCGGGCTGTACTACCTGATCCTGATGGCAGGCGTCGGCTTCGGCGGCTTTCTGGCCAATCGGATTTCCCGACGGGTAAACCTGCGCGGCGGACTACAGATTGCCAACGCGCTGACGGTGTGCGGCGCGACGATCTTCATGACGGCGGAACTGACGGGCTGGTTGAACGTACCGGTTGTCGTCGGTGCCATAACCCTTTTCATGGTGGGTGCCGGAATGGCGAGCCCCTTTGCCTTGGCCGGATCGATCAGCGCCAACCCCAGAACGATCGGCGCAGCCTCCGGGTTGTACGGTTTCATCCAGATGGGTTACGGCATGGTGTGCACGATCGTTGTGGAGTCCTGGGACCCCGGCTCGGTCTATCCGGTCGCCTGTATTCTCCTGGGGTCCTCCCTGGTCGGCATGGGCTTTATCGCGCTGACCGGGCGTTCGGCACCTGCCTTACGTTGACAGCCGCTCGATGTGTTTCCAACCTTGGCAATCAGACGGTGCCCACACCGCCAGTCCTTACAGAGGGAGCTCCGCCGTGACGTTATCCATCCGTGCCATCGATCCCGTATCTCGCCCGTTCTTCGGCGGCATCGTATCCGGCATCGACATTACCCAGCCGCTGACCCGCGAACAGGCAGCGGAGATCGAAAAGGGCATGGATTGTTATGGCGTCCTGGTCTTCAACGATCAGCGCCTGACCGATGAGACGCAAATGGCGTTCTCGCGCAATTTCGGTGAACTCGAACTTGCCACCAACAACCTGCGCGACAGCAAGACGCAACGGCTGGGCGCGCATATCGCCGACATTTCCAACCTCGATAACGACAACAAGGTGCTCGCGCGTGAAAATCGCCGTCGCCTGTTCAGTCTCGGCACGCGGCTGTGGCACTCCGACAGTTCGTTCAAGGTCGTGCCCGCGAAATACTCGCTGCTGTCGGCGCGGATCATCCCCGACAAGGACGGCAACACCGAATTCGCCGACATGCGCGCCGCCTATGACGCTCTGGACGACGACACCAAGGCGGAGTGCGAGGGTCTGGTGTGCGAACACAGCCAACTCTTTTCCCGCGCGCAGATCGGTTTCGGCGATTTCACCGAGGAGGAGCGGGAGATGTTCGCCCCGGTACAACAGCGGCTGATCCGCCGCCACCCCTCGACCGGTCGCAAGTCGCTTTACCTTGCCTCTCACGCCGGCAGCATTCTCGGCTGGCCGATACCCGAGGCACGTGCCTTCCTGCGCGACCTGACGGAGCACGCGACGCAGCGCAAGTTCGTCTACGCCCACCAATGGAAGCAATTCGACCTGGTGGTGTGGGACAATCAGGCGACCATGCACCGCTCGCGCCCGTTCGACGCGTCGCAGGTGCGCGACATGCACCGCACGACGGTTGCCGGGCTGCGTTCGACGATGGACGAGGCCGCTTAAACGTCGAAGAACACCGTCTCCCGCTCGCCCTGCATGTGGATGTCGAAGCGATAGGCGTCGCGGCCAAGCGGTATGGCGATCAGGGTGGAGCGGCGGTCGGTGGGGACGCGGTTCAAGACGGGGTCGGTCGCGTTGGCGGCCTCGTCTGGGAAATAGATGCGCGTGAAGGCATGCAGCAGCATGCCGCGCATCATCACGATCACGTTCAGATGGGGCGCTTGCCCGTCGGCCGGCGCGCCGGGCTTGATTGTATCGAATATAAATCGGTTTCTCGGATCGATGCCGGTGCCGCAGCGTCCGAACCCGGTAAAGCCGCTGTTGCGCCCACGCGGATCGGCGGGATGGGCGTAGCGACCCAAGGCATCCGCCTGCCAGATTTCGATCAACGCGTCCGAAATCGGCGCGTCGGCGCCGTCGAACACCCGGCCCTCAATGCGCACGCGCAGCCCCTCCACATCGCCTGCCGCCATATCCGGGCCGGCGAGGCTGCGCAGCCCATGCTGATAGCCGTATTGTTCCGGAGTCAGCCCATACGCGAAATAAGGGCCCACGGTCTGCGAGGGTGTTTGCCGCGACTTCGCCATCGATCAGGCCTCCATCGGAGTTGCGTCGCGCCCACGCAGCACGATGTCGAACGCATAGCCCAGGGCGAACCCAGGCTGGGTGATGTCCAGCGAGAACCGTGAAACCAGCGACGATCGCGTCTGTTCCGGCGTCGCCAGAAAAATCGGATCCAGATCGAGCAGCGGATCGCCGGGAAAATACATCTGCGTCACCAACCGTGACAGAAAGCTGCCGCCGAACAGCGAGAAGTGGATGTGGTTGGGTCGCCATGCATTGTGGTGGTTCGGCCAGGGATAGGCACCAGGCTTGATCGTCATGAAGCGATAGTGTCCGTCGGCGTCGGTCACGCAGCGGCCACCGCCGAAGAAATTCGGATCGATCGGCGCATCGTGCTGATCGGTCTGGTGGATGTAGCGCCCGGCGGCATTGGCCTGCCAGATTTCCAACAGCGTATTCGGCACCCCTCGGCCGTTATCGTCCAACACCCGCCCGGCGACGATGATTCGTTCGCCCAACGGCTCTCCGTTACGACGGCCGTTCCGCGTCAGATCGGCGTCGTGCGTGTCGACGCTGTCATGGCCGTACACCGGTCCGGTCAGTTCCGACAATGTTTGCGGGATCGGGATCAACGGTTTGGTCGGGCCGCGCAACGTCGTCGATTTGTAGTCGGGCGCGATGTAGGCGGGCTGGCCGGACCAATCGCGCGGCGTGAAAGTCTCCGAGGTCATACGTTCCGGTCCGCCTCCATTCACGGGTTAAGCATCCCGCGCCGCGAGCGCCGCGGCGAAGGTTCGATGCATGCGTGCGACATCCGGCTGAATGCCGGTGAAAAGACGAAAAGCATCCACGCCTTGATACACGCACATACCGCCACCGGTCAGCGTGCGCGCGCCAATGGCGGCGGCGGACTTGATCAGTGCCGTCTCGATAGGGCTGTAAATCACATCCGCCACCCAGTGACGGGCGCGCAAAGCCTCGATGGGAACCGGATCGCCGGGGATCCCCGTCATGCCCAGGGGAGTCGCGTTGACGACACCGTCGGCATGGCCGATTTCGTCACGCAGGTCGCCCGCCGCTCGGCAGCGATCGGCCCCGTAGTGCAGCGTTACGTCGGCGATAAGCGCCTCGGCGCGCGCGGTATTGGTATCGTGCACGACCAAGGTCGCCAGCCCCAGGTCCATCAGCGCAAAGGCGACCGCGCTGCCTGCCCCGCCGGCGCCAAGGAGCACCGCGCTTTTTCCCTCGGCCGCGGCGCGCCCCAACCCATCCTCGAAGTTCAAACGAAACCCGCTGCTGTCGGTATTATAGCCCATCGTCCGCCCGGTGTCGGAGATCACGACGGTATTGACGGCGCCGATCCGGCCCGCTTCCGGGGATAATGCGTCCAGCAGCGGGATGATGTCCTGCTTGAACGGGAATGTGACGTTCACCCCCGCGAACCCGGCGGTCTTCACCGCGTCCAACAGCCCCGCCAGCGTGCGCCCCGGCAGGCGATCGACATCCATCAGATGGTAATGACCCACGATGCCCGCCGCCGCGAAAGCGTCGATGTGCAATGCGGGTGCCAGCGACTTCATGATGTTGGCGCCCAAAAGGCCCAACAGTGCCTGACGGTTGATCATCCCGCGTCCACCCTTTGCCTAGAACCCGCCGTCGCGCCGCAGGGCATCGACCTCCGCCTGGGTGAACCCCCAGCCTGTCAGTCCGGTTTCGTTATGCGCGCCGATGCGCGGATCCAGCGCCTGGATTTCCCCCGGGGTCCGCGAAAATCGCGGTGCCGGCGCGGGTTGCAGCACGCCGTCCACCGTCACGAACGTACCACGCGCGATATGATGCGGGTGCGACGGCGCGTCCGTCAGGCTGAGCACGCCGGCAAAACAGGCGTCGCTGCCCTCCATCAATGCCATCCATTCCGACTGAGTCCGGGTCAGGAATGTGGCTTCAAGCCGAGCGCGGAGCGCCGGCCAATGGGCGGGATCGCGTTGGTGCTTATGTGGGAAGTCGGCAATCTCCAGCTTTTCCATCAGCAACGCGAAAAACTGCGGCTCGATCGAACCGACGGCGATCCAGCGTCCGTCCTTACAGGCGTAGACCCCGTAGTACGGTGCGCCGCCGTCCACCCCGTTGGCGGCGCGTCGATCGTTCCAGCGCCCGCCCGCCATGTGGCCGTAAAACGCGGCCATCAGCGACGCCGCGCCGTCACTCATGGCGGCATCGACGACCTGGCCCTCTCCCGTTGCGCGCGCATGCAGCAGCGCGGCGAGCATGCCGACGGCGAGATACAATGCCCCACCGCCGAAATCGCCCACCAGGTTCAACGGCGGCACCGGCCGTTCGGCAGTCCCGATCGCATGAAGAGCGCCGGTGATCGCGATATAATTGATGTCGTGGCCGGCGGACTGCGCCAGCGGACCATCCTGGCCCCATCCTGTCATGCGGCCGTAAACCAGCCGGGGATTACGCGCCAAGGCGACGTCCGGCCCCAGGCCCAGACGTTCCATCACCCCCGGACGAAACCCCTCGTACAACGCGTCGGCGGTCTCCATCAGACGCAGACAGGCCTCCCGCGCCGCCGGCTGCTTCAGGTCGAGCGCGACCGACTTGCGACCGCGCCGCGTGACGTGAGTCTTTTCACCGCGATCGCCGCCCTTGCGGTCGATGCGCAAGACGTCCGCGCCCATGTCCGATAACAACATGCCGCAGAACGGCCCCGGCCCGATGCCGGAGAATTCCAGGATTTTCACGCCGTTCAGCGGTCCAGACGCCATGACTCTTCGTTCCCCTTGCCCGTTTCCCTGCCGCAGTTTGCCCGCTCGTCCGGAATTGGGGAAGCAGTGGGGCCGGGAGCAAAGCCCAAGGATGGACGCACCGCGTCTGATTTGAGAGAGTGCGCGCAAGCACCAGGGGAGAACGGCGCGATGCTGGAAACACGAGAGGGCGGCTGCCATTGCGGTCGTGTAAGATTCCGCGCGAAAGTCGATCTCGACCTGCTGTCACAGTGCAGTTGCTCGATCTGCACCAAGAAGGGCATCCTGCACTTACCCATCTTCCCGGCGGATTTCGAGCTGTTGCGCGGCAAGGCCGCGCTGACGGTGCATACATTTGAAACCGGGGTGGCGCAGCACCCGTTCTGCGCCCATTGCGGCATGCACCCGTTCTATATTCCGCGCTCGCAACCGGACAAAGTGACGGTGAACGCGCGCTGTCTTGACGACATCGACGGCCCCGCGCTGAAGCCGACCCGGTTTTTCGACGGCAAGCATTGGCAGGACGCGCAGAACAACCGCATCGCTGGCGGCGGCCATGTCTCGCCGCCGGGATGGCAGGGCGCGACGACGCTGCAATCCATCCTCGACCGCGCGCCGGCATAAGCCCACTCGAAGAAGGCCGCCGGATAGAGAAGGAAAACCCGATGTCCCCGCCCCGCGCACTCGATAACATTCGCGTCGTCGACTTCAGTTGGGTCCGCGCCGGCCCCTGGGCCACGCGGTGGCTGGGCGCGCTGGGTGCCGAGATCATCAAGATCGAATGGCCGGAAACCGAACGTGGCCGCCTGCCCAGTTCGACGACCCCGCCGGGGATGGATGTCAATCTGAACACATCGGGCAACTTCAACGACACCAACGTCAACAAGAAGAGCCTGACCCTGAACGTGCGGAGCGCCAAGGGGCTGGAGATCGTCAAGCGGTTGATCGCGATCTCCGACATCGTGATCGAGAATTTCAGCTCCCGCGTCCTGCAAAACTGGGGGCTGGGCTATGACGAACTGTGCCGGATCAAGCCGGATATCGTTTATGTCTCGATGTCAGGATATGGCCATACCGGTCGTAACCACACCTATACGACGTTCGGCCCGGTCGCCCAGGCCGCATCGGGGTTGACGCATTTGTCCGGCCTGCCGGATCGCCCGCCCGCGGGTTGGGGCTGGTCCTATATGGACGACACCGGCGGCATGTATGGGGCGATGTGTGCGTTGACCGGACTGTATCACCGCAACATGACGGGCAAGGGGCAGCACATCGATCAGGCGCAGATGATCTCCAGCGTGCCGCTGAATGGCCCGTCCTTGCTCGACTTCACCGTCAACGGACGCGGCGCGACGCGGCCGGGTTTCCCACCCGGCAACCGCGCGCATTGGCCGGGCACGCCGCTGCTTCATAACTATCGCGGCCCGATCGTCGCGCCGCACAACGCGTATCGCACCGCGCCCGGCGGCTATAACGATTGGTGCGTCATCGTCTGCCACACCGACGACGAATGGTGCCGGCTGGTGCGGGCGATGGGCGCGCCGGCCTGGGCGAACGCGGAGAAATTCGCCACGACCGAGGGACGTCTGGCACACCAGGAGGAACTCGACGCGCACCTCGAATCCTGGACGATGACGCTGGACAAATACGCGGTGACGGAGCGCTGTCAGGCGGAAAGCGTGCGCGCGATGCCCGTGCAAAGCGCGGAAGACAGGGTAGAGAACGATCCGCAATTGCGTCATCGCGGCATGTACCAACCTTTGGCGCATCCGGCGCTGGGCACTCACAAGGTGCAGAACGCCCCCTTCACCCTGTCGGAAACGCCGGTGTTCAACCATCGATCCAGCCCCCTGATCGGCGAGCACACGCGCGACATCGTCGAGGGTTTGCTGGGTTACAGCCACGACGATCTGCGGGCGGGCTACGCGGACGGCACGTTCTGGCCGACAAAACGACCAAAATTTCCCTACCAGGAGGAGATGCTGGCATGAGCGGTCCCCTGCACGGCCTGCGGGTACTCGAACTCGCCGATGAAAAGGGCCAATTCTGCGGCAAGCTACTCGGCGATCTCGGTGCCGACGTCATCAAGATCGAACCCCTCGGCGGAGAGCCCTGCCGTCTGGTCGGCCCGTTCCTGAACGACGTCGCGCACCCCGACCGCAGCCTGTCGTTTTGGTACTACAACACCTCGAAGCGCGGCATAACGCTGAACCTCGCCTCCGAGGACGGACGGGCGTTGTTCAGGCGTCTGGCGGCCACGGCGGATGTCGTGCTGGAAAGCTTCCGTCCCGGCTATCTGGAATCACTCGGGCTGGGCCAGGAGACGTTGCGTGCGGAAAATCCGGCGCTGATCGTCTGTTCGCTGACTCCGTTCGGGCAAACCGGGCCGTGGCGAGACTATGAATCGGCGGATTTGCTGCACATGGCGGCGGGTGGAGAGATGGCGTCCTGTGGCTATGACGATATCGACACACCGATCGCGCCGGGCGGCGGCAATGCGTGGCACATGGGCTGTCACTACGCCTATATGGCGATCATGGCGGCGCTGGTTTACCGAACCGTGTCCGGCGTCGGCCAGTATATCGACACATCGATTCATGAGGCTTGCGCGCTGACCACCGAATCCGCGATCGCCAATTACGTCTATCGCGGAGAGGTGTTGAAGCGGCAAACCGGCCGGCATCACGCCGTCGGGCCGACCGTCCGCACTCAGTTTCCGGCCAAGGACGGCAAGTACGTGACGGCCCTGATCTCCGGCGGCCTCAATCCGCGCAACGTCAAAAATCTGGCCGACCTCATGGGTGCCTATGAGATGGCGGGCGATCTGGCGGACCCGAAATACCAGGACCCCGCGACGATCGCCGCAAGCACATCGCACATCGTCGACGGTCTGCTGGCCGATTTCATCGCCAGCCTGCCGGCCGAAGAGGTTTACCATGCGGCCCAGGCGCGCGGCTTTACCTGGGGCGCGGTGCGCGCGCCGGAAGACTTGCCGGACGACGGCCATCTACAAGATCGCGGCTTCTGGAAAACCGTCGAACACCCCGAACTCGGCCGCAGTTTTGTCTATCCGGGCGAAGCGGCGATCTACAACGGCACGCCCTGGGAAATCTCTCGACGCGCGCCCCTGATCGGCGAGCATAACGAAGACGTGTACATCAACGTCCTCGGCCTCTCAAAGGCGCAAGTCTCGGAACTCGTGGCGTTCGGCACAATTTGAGGATGAAACCCGCCAGCTTGCCTGATTGAACGGTTCGGTCGCAATCTGTCGGTCGAACGCGCAACGGCGCGGACACCGACACAGGGACGACACATGGAACTCAAAGGCGCGGTGGCTCTGGTCACGGGCGGCAACGGCGGGCTGGGACAGCGCATCTGTCA
>CANJLW010000008.1 GCA_947475245.1 Acetobacteraceae bacterium
GTCGCTCGAAAGGCGAAGAGGCGACGAAGTTACAACTCAGGCGGGATGGGACCGAACAAACGAGCAACGCGATCTGAAATTTTCACGGCGATCGCGACGGCTGGCGGGTCAAAGGGCGTCAGAAATTTGGATTCTTAGAGGTGCCCATAAAACGAAGGCGGAAGACCCGATCAAACGGAACGACGGCGGAGGAAGACCGCGGCAAGACCCGTGCCGAGCAGAGCGAGCGACGTGGGTTCGGGTGCCGGTGTCATTTCGACCGACATGCTGACGGTCACAAAATCGCCGGCCGATCCTAAAGTCGTGATCCGCAGTTCCACGGTGTCGCCGGCGTCCAGCACGACATTCGCAAGGTTGAACGTGTCGGCCGAAGCGCGGATGTTACTACCGTCACCAGGCAGCGTGTCACCGACCTGCTGCACATTGTTGACGAAGATATCCCAGCGTTCGGCCCGGTTCAGATTTCGGGAATTAAACGCCGAACCACTGATCGTGGCGGTGCCGCCAATTGGCGCGGTAAAGAGGATATTGGATTGCCCGCTCGATCCGCCATTGGGCGCATCCCAGGTGTGGGTGACGACATCGTCAGCCAGGATATCGATGCCACCCAGACCCGGATTGCCGGAAGCCTTGAACCAAATTGGCAAAAAGGAGCCAAGTGTGTTGCTTGGTGCCCAGCCGGGTTGCGTAAAGGGAAAGGTCAGGAGTGTCAGGTCGGACTGGACCGGTAATGCGCTGGTCCCGCCCCGGTAGCTCCACGGATTCCCGCCGGTGCCGTTATTGACAGTGCTCCAGTCTGTCGCGAGGTCATAGAGCACGGCGTGCGCGGGAGCCGTCAGCAGCGCGCCGCCGATCGCTAAAGAGGCCAGCACGGCAAGGCGAATGGGCTGTCGCATTGTTGTCCCCTCATGTCCAAAGCCATGCATGGCCAGGCGCTCGACAGATAACATAAGCGATTTTTATGCCATATCACAATATATTGGAATGATTTGGTTCCGTGTCCCGTGCTTGCGACATATGTAAACAATACCGACACGAACGTCGGGAGCGATTGCCAGGGTTGAGAGTCGTGCGTAGGGCCGCGAAATCTCCACGAGAGAGAAGTTCGACTCCTCTACGTCAGCCGGGTGCCACGGCTGACCGGGCTTAAACCGGACATCGCGAAGGAGATCTCGAACCGGCGACATACGCCGAAGACGCCGAACCGAGCCGCCGCGAGAACCATGGCACCGACCGCGAAGATTAGCACGGACAAGGGCTCCGGCACGTCCTGGGTTGCGGGGGCGGAGAGCGGAACGAACGGGGAGTTGCTCGCCAGCGCGCCGCCAGTCGGCAATTCAAGCCAGTAGTTGGCCCAGGCATGAGAGAAGCTGGCACCGCTGTTGAGGCTGTCGGCCGAGGTTGCTTGAAGCTTCAGATCAAAATTGAATGTAAAATTGTCGGCGGGTGCGAGGTGAAAGGTCAAATCGAGCGCCGCCGACCCAGGGTTAGGACTGCTTTGGCTGACCGATACGCCACCATTTACGTTCGTATATCCGCCGCTTAGGCCATATTGGAGTATTACTCCTCCATTGTTGGCGGTGCTGATATTCCAGCCGTAGGTTAAATGCAGAATTGCGTCCACCGGACTGACAAGCCCGGCAGCGTTTCCGAGTAGTTGGATTCTCGCCACCCCCAATGCAGAGCCGTCCACGTTGGTGGTCAGGGCCGCACCTGGGACACTGGCTTCGCTGAAGACAGACGCAGCGTTGGGTGCGGTGCCCCCGTGCACCAGGCCGCAGGCACCGGTGAGCGATGGCGTACAAACATCCAACGCGCCGTTCTGCAAGAACGATTGGTCAGTGACAAAGCCGGGACTGACAGCATTGGAAAATCCGTAGGCCTGCAAGCCATACGACCCGGCGCGCGCCGGCGAGACAAACAGCGTGGCTATCAAGAGGCCGACAACCTGGTAGGCGATCTGCCGTGTCATGCGGGCGGGACGAAAGCATGCGATCATGTCGGACGCATCCCGATCGGTTACATCCTGAAGCCTAAGGCAAAATTTCCCGGATGGATGGGTTTCCGGCAATCCGCCTCAACGGTAACAGCAACCTCGAACGCGGAGCAAGGCAGGCATTGCCGAACCGACGAGATACACTGCACCGGGACGCACCTCTCCTGTCGACGGCCCAGCCGACCGGCCGGAACACCCCCGCCCCTTGCCGGGAACGCCCGCTCGAACGAAACTCCGGACAACATTCAGGAGGAACCAGGCATGGCCCACGCATTCGACGTCGTGATCCGCGGCGGCACGATTATGGACGGCAACGGCGGCACGCCCTTTATCGGCGATGTCGCGGTCAAGGACGGCAAGATCGCCGCCGTCGGCACCGTGACCGGCACCGGCGCAGAGGAAATCGACGCCAAGGGCCTGTCGGTCACCCCAGGCTTCGTCGACATACATACCCACTACGACGGGCAGGCCATGTGGGACTCCCACCTCGCGCCGTCGTCCTGGCATGGCGTCACGACCGTCGTGATGGGCAATTGCGGCGTCGGCTTCGCCCCCGTCCGCAAGAACACGCAAGACGCCGTCGTCGCGCTGATGGAAGGCGTTGAAGACCTGCCCGGCCCCTGCCTGAACGAAGGCCTCGACTGGTCCTGGGAAAGCTTCGCGGAGTATCTCACCGCGCTGGAACGCCGCAAACACGATATCGACTTCTGCGCCCTGCTGCCGCACGCGCCGATGCGGGTCTATGTCATGGGCGATCGCGCGCTGAACCTCGAAGACGCCAATCAGGAAGACATCCAACGCATGCGCGAGATCACGGCCGAAGCCGTGCGCGCCGGCGCCTTCGGCTTCTCCACCTCGCGCACCATCGCGCACAAGACCCTGGCGGGCGACCTGCACCCGGGCCTGCGCGCCCAGGAAGCGGAACTGATGGGCATCGCCATGGGTCTCAAGGACGCGGGCGGCGGCTTTATCGAGATGACGTCGGACTGGAACACCCCCGACCCGGCCACCGAATTCGCCATGGTGCGGCGGATCATGGCGGCCAGCGGCCGGCCGTTGGTGTTTTCGCTGAACCAGCGCCACGACCGCACCACCGCCTGGCAAGACCTGCTGGAACTGTCCGGCAAGGCCGCCGCCGACGGCCTGAACGTCCGCTGCGTCGTCCCCCCCCGTCCGATCGGCGCCCTGCTCGGCCTGACCGGCAGCCAGAACCCCTTCGCCGGCACCCGCACCTATCGCGCCATCGCCGACCTGCCGCTTGAAGCGCGCGTCGCGAAAATGCGCGATCCCGCGATCCGCGCGGCGATCGTCACCGAGGACCCGACGGAATTCAACACCTGGTCGTTGCTGTCCCGTGTCGACTACGAACGTATGTTCCAGTTCGCCGATCCCCTGAACTACACGCCCAGCAAGGAAGATTCGATCGCGGCGATCGCGGCGCGGACCGGCACGACGCCGCAGGAAGTCGCGTATGACATGCTGATCGCCGATGAAGGCAAGAACTTCATCTTCGCCTGCATCGTCAACTACGCGAACTACGACCTGGAAGCGGTCAAGGAGATGTACAGCCGCTCCCACGTTCTGCCGGGCCTAAGCGACGGCGGCGCGCATGTCGCGTTTATCTCCGACGCATCGTTCCCGACCTTCCTGTTTAGCTATTGGGGCCGCGATCGGGGCGCGGACAAGATCGAACTGCACGACCTCGTGCGCCGTCAGACGCGCGAACCGGCGCGCTTTGCCGGGCTGAACGATCGCGGCGTGCTGGCACCCGGCATGAAGGCCGACATCAACGTCATCGACTTCGAGAATTTGGCGTTGGAACGTCCAGACATGGTTGTCGATCTGCCCGCCGGCGGACGCCGCCTGATGCAAAAGGCGCGCGGTTACACGGCGACGATCAAGGCCGGACAGATTACCTATCGCAACGGCCAGTCCACCGGCGCGCTGCCCGGCGGTCTGGTGCGCGGCGCGCAAGCCGCGGCGGTCTGACTTGACGTCCCGCGCCGATATCGCGGCGGCGGCCGAACGCATCGACGCGCATGTTCGGCATACGCCGGTCCTGCGCGTCGACGACGTGGCTTTGAAGCTGGAGTTTCTGCAACACACCGGCAGCTTCAAACCGCGCGGCGCGTTCAATCGACTGCTGTCCGGCCCTGTTCCCGCCGGCGGCGTCATCGCGGCGTCCGGCGGCAATCACGGCGCGGCGGTTGCCTATGCAGCCCACGCGCTGGGCCATGTCGCGGAAATCTTCGTCCCCGCCCGCACACCCGCCACCAAGGTCAATCGCATCAAGGGCTATGGCGCGCGGGTTCATCTGGTGGGGGAAGCCTACGCGGATTCCCTCGCCGCCTCTCGCCTGCGGCAGGCGGAAACCGGCGCGATGGAAATTCACGCCTACGACCATGCCGATGTGCTGGCGGGTCAGGGCACCGTCGGGCGGGAGTTCGAGGCCGATGCCCCGGACCTGACCCATGTCCTGGTCGCGACCGGCGGCGGTGGGCTGATCGGCGGCGTCGCCGCCTGGTACGGCGGATCGGCGCAGGTCATCAGTGTCGAACCTGAATCCTGCCCGACCTTGCATGCCGCCTTGCAAGCCGGGCAGCCGGTGCCCGTCTCGGTCTCCGGCCTTGCGTCGGACTCCCTCGGCGCGCGCCAGGTCGGAACGCTGATGTTCGCCGTCGCGCGCGATCACGTAGCGCAAGCCGTCCTGGTGACCGACGCCGATATCGCCGCCGCGCAGGCCTGGTTGTGGGATCGCTGCCGGGTCGTCACCGAACCCGGCGGGGCCACCGCGCTCGCCGCCTTACTATCAGGACGCTTCACCGCGCCGAAAGGCGCGCACGTCGGGGTGGTCGTCTGCGGCGCCAATACCGATCCGGCATCGCTCAGCCAGGCCTCCCCCCCACAATAACAAGAGGTTCGCCATGAAGCTCGGCCTTTCCATCGGTTATTCCAAGGCGCAGATGGACCTTCCCGTCGCGCTGGTGCAGCGCGCGGAGGAACTTGGCTACGATTCCGTCTGGTCGGCGGAAGCCTATGGGTCCGACGCCGTCACGCCGCTGGCGTATCTCGCCGGGCAGACAAAGCGCATCCGCCTGGGCACCGGCATCATGCAGCTTGCCGCGCGCACGCCCGCCAACGCGGCGATGTGCGCGGGCACGGTGGACGCGCTGGCCGGCGGCGGCCGGTTCATCGCCGGGCTGGGCGTGTCGGGCCCGCAGATTGTCGAAGGCTGGTACGGCGAACCCTGGGGCCGCCCCTACTACCGGCTGAAGGATTACGTCGCGATCATGCGCAAGATCTTTCACCGTGACGAAGCCCTGACTCACGAAGGCCGCGAAATCAGCCTGCCCTATCGCGGCGAAGGCGCGGCCGGCGTCGGCAAGCCGTTGAAGTCCATCCTGCACATGAACCGCGACATTCCCATCTATCTGGCCACCGGGAACGAAGCGACCGTGAAGCTGACGGCGGAAATCGCCGACGGCTGGATCCCGATGGGCTTCGTGCCCGGCGCGATGGAAGAATACCGCCCCTGGCTGGAGGAAGGTTTCCGCCGAGCAGGAAACGGGAAAAGCCTGGAAACGTTTGAAATTCAGGCATCGGTGCATGTCGAGGTCGCCGACGACGTCAAGACGGCTCTGGCCAAGTTAAAGCCCGAGGTCGCGCTGTATGTCGGCGGCATGGGCCACAAGGACAAGAACTTCCACAAGGATCAGATGGTGCGCCGTGGCTTCGGAGAGGCGGCGGACCGCATTCAGGAACTGTACCTGGCGCATCGCAAGGAAGAAGCGATCGCCGCGGTGCCGGACGAATGGGTCGATCTGAAATCGCTGGTCGGCCCGCCGGCCCGCATCAAGGAACGCTATCGCGCCTGGGAAGGCACCGGCGCCACGGGCATCACCGTGCGCTCCCGCCAACCGGCCGCGATCGAGGTGATGGCCGAAGCCGCCCGCCTCAACTAAAGAAAAAACAGGAGGATCCAATGCGTTTCAAGAACAAGGTCGCGCTGATCACCGCCGTGGCGAACGGCATCGGCCGCGCGACGGCGGAAATCATGGCGCGCGAAGGCGCGATCGTCGTCGGCGTCGATAACCATCAGGAACGGCTCGATACGGCGATGGACTCGCTGATCAAGGCCGGCGGCATCGCGCATGGGCGGTTGTGCAACGCGCTGGAACAGGACCAGGTCGATGCCGTCGTCGCAGGCGTGCACAAGGAATTCGGCCGTATCGACATTCTGGTGAACGCGGTCGGCGGCAGCACGATCATCGCGAAGCCAAGCGCCAATCTGGAAGAACATTCGCTCGACGATTGGCAGCGGGTGATCAAGTTCAACCTCGACGGCACGTTCCTGTTCAGCCATGCCGTGATCCCGATCATGAAGGCGCAGAAAAGCGGTAAGATCGTCAATCTGGCCTCGATCGCCGGGCGCGGCATGAGTGTTGCCAGCGGCGGGGCCTATGCGGCGGCCAAGGGCGGCATCATCGCGTTGACCCGCAAGCTGTCGTTCGAGCTTGGGCCTTACGGCGTCAACATCAACGCCATCGCACCCAGCCTGACGCTGACGGAACGCATCACGCCGCACTGGAACCAGCGTTCGCCCGAGGCTCAGCAGAACCAGATCGACAGCACCCCGCTGCGCCGCGTCGCGGTGGCGTCGGATCAGGCGAAGGTCATCTGCTTCCTGGCCTCGGCCGACGCGGATTTCGTAACGGGGCTGACGATCGATGTGACGGGCGGCCAATCCGGATAGCGGTTCCCGTTAACCGGTTGGATACTTTTTTCGGTCAGGATCGAGCGACATGCCACTGACGGTGGACCTGCTCGTGCCGCTTCCTACGACCGACGTTACCAACTGGATGCAGATGTTCCGCTGGATCGTGAAGACGATCCGCGACGAGTACGACGTGGACGAAGCAATCCTTACCCGCACGGCCGTGCTGGAAACCGACTGCGGACTGGCGATCGAGCAGGTGGAAACCCTGCTCGACATCGTCGCGGGCGCTTTTCAACTGCGCTTCCCGCCGGAAACACTGAACGAAATCCTGAAACTCGAAGAACTCTGCATGCTCGCGAGTTGGATGAAGGGCCTCTACAAGCGCCCGCCTTTCATCTCCGACACGTTTGAATCCCACTGCCGCCACGCCAATCCTACCTGCCAATAACACTGCTCGGCGGCGGACCAATCCGCGCGACGCCTATCGCATCGGGCGGCGCGCCCTATGATCCCGCCCATGACCCAGGCCAAACACCATATTCTGCTGATCAACACCGCCCATACCTTCACCCATTACAGCCTGCTGATCCTGCCGACGGCAGTGCTGGCGATGGCGGTTCCGGGCGGAACGTTCGGCGACTCCTACGGCCCCATTCTGGCCCTCGCGACCGGCATGTTCGTGCTGTACGGGCTGTTCTCCCTGCCGCAGGGCTGGCTCGCCGCGCGCTTCGGACAGAAGCGGCTGATGACGGCGTTCTATCTCGGCACCGGCCTGTCGATGATCGCCTGCGGCTTCGCCGCCTCGCCCCTGCTGCTCGCCGCCGCGCTGTGCGGAGTCGGGCTGTTCACCGCGATCTATCACCCGATCGGCACGACCTTGCTGGTGGAAGCCGCGGGCGACAAGCCAGGCCGAGCACTGGGGCTGAATGGGGTGTTTGGCAATATCGGGGTGGCCTTGGCCCCGGTCGTGACGGCATTTCTGGCAACCCGCTTTGGCTGGCGCGCCGCCTTCATCGCCCCGGGGCTGCTGTGCCTTGCGGCGGGGCTGTTCTGGCTGCGCCTGCCGACAATCGCCGCCGCCACGCGACAGACCAATCGCCCGTTCCCGCCGATCCCCGCCTTTTTGGTGCGGCGCGCGGTGCTGGTGCTGATGCTGATCGCGGCGGTATCGGGGCTGGTGTTCAATGCGTTTACCCTGCTGCTTCCGAAACTGATGGAAGAGCGTCTGGCGAGCGATGCCTCGCTGCTGCCGCTGGTCGGAGTCGCCGCGTTTCTGGCGACACTCTGCGGCGCGGCGACACAGTTTTCCGTCGGGCGGTTGATCGATCGCAGCACGCTCAAGCGCGTGCTGGTGCCGATCAGCATCGTGCTCGCGCCGGTGTTGCTGGCGCTGTCCTTTGTCGACGGCTGGCTGGTTCTGCCGCTGTCCGGCGCCGTCGCGGCGTCGCTGTTCGGACAGGTGACGGTGAATGAGACAATGGCCGCGCGCTATGTCTCTCCGGCATTGCGCGCGCGGATTTACTCGATCCGCTTCTTCGTCGGCTTCCTCGGTGCCGCCGCCGCCGCGCCGCTGATCGCGGTGCTGTACGAAAAAACCGGCAGCCTCGCGGCCGTGACCGCGTTGCTTGCCGGCTTTTCGACCGTCACCCTTGGCTGCGCCCTGTTCTTTCCCAACCGCGAAGAAGAGTTACAGCCCGAACTTTGGGCCGTCGCGGCGGAGTAGCGCGCCCGCTCAGCGCGCCGCCTTATGGTACTCCTTGTTCGGCATCATGTCGGACGCCGAGGCCATGCGGTTCGACAGGTTGAAGAACGCAACCGTTTCGCCGAGGTCGAACAGGTCGCTGTCGCTCAGCCCCACGGCGCGCAGCCCGTTGCGGTCGGCGTCGTCCACCAGCCACGGGGTGGTCGTCATCTTCCAGGCGAAATCCAGCATGGCGCGTTGCCGCGGGTCGAGAGCGGCGACGCGATAGTTCAGCGCCATCATCTCCCCCAGTTCCGGATCGCCCGACAACTGCCGCACGGCGGCGCCATGCGCCACCAGGCAGTAGAAGCAACGATTGGCCGACGACACGACAACGGCCACCATCTCCCGCTCCAGCTTCGACAGGCCGGATGGGGAGAGCATGATCTCGTTATACATCGCCATGAAGTTACGCAGCCGCTGCGGCTTCAGACTGTAGGTGCTGAACACGTTCGGCACGAAGCCCAGTTTTTCGACGCACTTCTTCCAGATCGCCTGCAAGTCGTCGTCGAGAACAGCCGGGTCGGGCACCCCGAGCTTGGAGATATGCGTGGGCTGGGGCATCAGCCGTAGACTTCCGGGTTGATGGTGTTTTCCTTGTTCGGCTGCCCGTCGAGCACGCTGAGGATATTGCGCGCGGTGGCGACGGCCATGCTCTGGATCGATTCCACTGTCACGCCCGCCATGTGCGGCGAGGAGATCACGGTATCCAATGTCAGCAGCGGATTATCGGCCGGGGTCGGTTCCTGATCGAACACATCCAGACCGGCGCCCGCGATATGGCCGGAGGTCAGAGCGGCATACAAATCCGCCTCGTCAATGATGCCGCCGCGCGCGGTGTTGACGATGAACGCGCCCTTTTTCATCCGCGCGAAGCGGGCGGCGTTGAACATGCCGATCGTCGCCGGGCTTTTCGGGCAGTGGATCGACACGAAATCGACCGTCGGCAGCGCGGCGTCGAGGTCGGGAACCGGCGTGCACCCGGCGGCGACGATCTTGGCCTGATCCACGTACGGATCGAAGATCAGCACGTTCATGTCAAAGCCCAGGCAACGGCGCGCCGAACGCGTGCCGATGCGACCGAAGCCCACGATCAGCACGGTTTTGTCGGCCAGTTCCATCGGCGGGGCGGCATGGCGATCGTTCCATTTGTCGTCGCGCACCAGCCGGTCCATCTGCGTGTTGCGCTTGGCCAGCGCAATGATCAGGTGAAACGCCTGTTCGGCGACGCTGACGGAGTTGGCGGAACCCGCGACCATCAGCGGCACCCGCCGCGCGGTCAGCGCCGGAACCTCCACCGCGTCGAAGCCGACGCCGATGCGCGCCACGACCTGCATGGCCGGCGAGGCGTCCATTTCCGTCTGCTTGTACGGCGTGCCCGACAGCGCGATCCCCGCGCAATCCGCCAATTGCGGCAGCAGGTCCTTTTGACCGATTCCGGCCGGATAGATCACCGTCTCGATATCTTCCCGCGCCTGGACGATGTCGATGCCTTGCCGGCCCATCGTGTGGGGCAGCATAACCTTGCGCTTGTTGGTGGCCATGGGGAGCGTTTCCTACAGTTGGCGTTGGATGTTGGCGACATAGCCGCGGTTCCAGGTCGGCGCCAGATGCACCTCGTTCATCACGACGTGCTTCGGCAGGCAGGCGACATAGCGGATCAGATCGCCGCAATCGGCGGGCTGCACCATGCGCGCGCGCACTTCCGGGCCGACCGGGTTCGGTCGCTTATCCAGAATCGGCGTCGCGACTTCCCCCGGCAGAAACACGGTGGAGCGGATGCCGTTGATGCATTCCTGCATGTTCAGCCCGTGGCTCATGGCGACGATGCCGTGCTTGGCGGTGACATAGATCGGCCCGCTGACGCCGCCGATGAAGCGGCCCGCCATGGATGCGGTGTGAATGATGATCCCGTCCTGCTGCGCGCGCATGAACGGCAGCGCGACGGTGACGCAGTACAAGGCGCCGACCAGGTTGCCCTGGATCAGCGTGTCGATCCCTTCGGGCGTCAGCTTGTCCCAGTGCCGATCGACGATGTTCACGCCGGCATTGTTGACCAGGATATCCAGCCGATCGAACGTGGCCTTGATCCACTCGCCGACCCGACGCACCTGGTCTTTGTCGGTCAGGTCGGCCTGCTGCACATGCGCCGTACCGGTCTGGTTGATGCGGCGAGCAACATCCTCCAGCTTATCCAGAGTGCGGCCGGTCAGGATGACCGTGGCGCCCTCGCCCGCCAGGGCCAGCGCGGCGGCCTCGCCGATGCCCGATCCCGCGCCGGTGACCCAGGCGATTTTCCCGTCCAACTGTCCCACCGGCGTATCCTTTTCTGGCGCTTCCGAAGGGTAGCATTCAACGGTCGCGGGCGCGGTTCCGCAACCCCCGGCTGTTTTCTCCTTTGGGCTGCTTTCGGCTCCGCCCGCGTGACAAGCCGCCCGGCGCTGCGTAACTACGGGCGTTGCGTTTCAACGAAGAGTAGAGGACACACCATGGCCAAGGCATACTGGATCAGCGCCTATCGTTCCGTTTCCGACCCCGACAAGCTCGCGGCCTATGCGAAGCTGGCCGGACCGTCGATCATGGCCGCCGGCGGACGCTTCCTGGCGCGCGGCGAGGCCGCCAAAACCTATGAATCCGGCGTCAAGGCGCGCACCGTGCTGATCGAGTTCGACAGTGTGGAGCAGGCCATCGCGGCGCATGACAGCCCCGGCTACAAGGCCGCGCTGGATGCGCTGGGCGACGGCGCGGATCGCGACATCCGGATCGTCGAGGGCGTCTGAACCACGGCGGCACGCCCTTCCCGTTCCGGCGGGGCGTGCCTTCACCCTCCTCGCTCCCCCTCCCGCATCGCTTTTCGCTTCGGCCGAGCCATGCCAACCTGCGGGACGAGAACAATCGAAGGGGGAAATAAACCATGAGACTCGCAGGCAAGGTCGCAATCATCACCGGCGCGGCATCCGGCATGGGGGCAGCAACGGCGCGCATGTTCGCGCGCGAAGGCGCCAAGGTCGTCATCGCCGACGTGCTGGCCCATGAAGGCGCGGAGGTCGTCGCCTCCATCGGCGCGGCGGCGCGCTTCGAACAACTCGACGTCACCGACGAACCCAACTGGGAAGCCGTCGTCGCGTCCACCGTCCGACACTTCGGCCGTCTGGATATCCTGGTGAATAACGCGGGCGTGTCCGGCAGCGCCGAACAAGACCTTTACAGCACCGCCGCCTGGAACCGCATCATGGCGATCAACGCCACCGGCCCGTTCCTCGGCATGAAATATGCCATTCCCGCCATGGTCCAAAGCGGCGGCGGCGCCATCGTCAACCTGTCGTCGATCGCCGGCATCATCGGCAGCGAGGGCATTCACATGGCCTATAACGCGTCCAAGGCCGCCGTCCGGCTGATGACCAAATCCGTCGCCGTGCAGCATGCGAAGGATAACATCCGCGCCAATTCGGTCCATCCGGGCATCATGCCCGCCATGCGTACCTCCGGTCGCACCGCCGAACCGGCCGTGCGGGAAAAGCGCATGGGCGTGATCCCGATGCGCCGCCCCGGCGAGGTGGACGAGGTCGCCTACGCCATTCTGTTCCTGGCATCCGACGAATCATCCTACGTCACCGGCTCCGAAATCCACGTCGACGGCGGTGCCATCGCCATCTGATACCGAACCCGCGCGCGTGGGATTGCTGCCCATGCGCGCGCAAGGGTTCCGCCGCCGAACGAGTTCGGTCTATCGTGAACGATCATGCCGAACTTCTCACCCGACGATCACGACCACATGCGCGCCGCCCTGGCTCTGGCTCGGCGCGGTCTCGGCTCGACATGGCCGAACCCTTGCGTCGGCTGCGTCATCGTCAACAATGGGCGCGTCGTCGGGCGCGGCCTGACGGCCCCGGGGGGACGCCCGCACGCCGAACCCACCGCGCTCTCCATGGCCGGCGATCGGGCGCGCGGTGCCACCGCCTATGTCACGCTGGAACCCTGCTGCCACTGGGGCCGAACCCCGCCCTGCACCGATGCCCTGATCGCTGCCGGCGTCGCGCGTGTCGTGATTGCCGAACGCGACCCCGATCCGCGCGTCGACAGCATGGGCGCGGCGACCCTGCGCGCCGCCGGCATTCAGGTCGACGAAGGCCTGTTGGCCGACGATGCCCGCGATACCCTCGCGGGCTTCCTGTCGCGCGTGACCAAGGGCCGCCCGCTGGTGACGTTGAAACTGGCCTCCACGCTCGACGGCCGCATCGCCACCGCCACCGGCGAAAGCCAATGGATCACGGGACCCGGCGCCCGCAGAGCCGCGCATGCCATCCGCGGACGCAGCGACGCCGTGCTTGTCGGCATCGGCACCGTCCTGGCCGACGATCCGGACCTGACCTGCCGTATCCCCGGCTTTCGTCAAACGCCGATCGTGCGGATCGTCGTCGATTCCCAATTGCGCACCCCGACCGAGGCCCGCCTTGTCGCCACCGCCCGCGATAATCCGACCTGGATTCTGCACCGCCCCGACGCACCCGCCGCACGCGCCCTGGCGCTGAGCGAACGCGGCGTCGTCACGATCCCCGTACCCTCCGCCAATCCAGGCGTGGACCTGACCGAAGCCATGCAGGCCCTTGGCAACGCCGGGATCACCCGACTGATGATCGAAGGCGGCGGCCTGATCGCCGGCGCCGCGCTGCGCGCCGACCTGGTCGATCGCCTCGCATGGTTTCATGCGCCGGCAATAATCGGCGGAGACGGCTGGCCAGCGGTGCAAGCCTTCGGTATCGAAGCACTCGCGGACATGCCGCGCTTTACACCGACCCGAACGACACCACTTGCTACCCTGAACGGGTCGGACACACTGACCGAATACACAAGGCAGACCTGAATGTTTACCGGCATCATCACCGCGCTCGGCACGGTCCGGACCATCGACCCCATCGGCACGGATGCCGCCGGACGACCGCGCGACATGCGCCTTGTCATCGGCACGCCCGCCGAATTCATGGCCGGATCGGTCGCCATGGGTGCATCCATCGCCTGTTCCGGCTGCTGCCTGACCGTCGTCGATCAAGGCCCCGACTGGTTCGCCGTCGATGTGTCCGCCGAAACCCTGGCCCACACGCGGTTGGGCGAATGGGTCCCAGGCTCCCGCGTCAATCTCGAACGCTCGCTGCGCATGGGCGACGAACTCGGCGGCCATATCGTTTCCGGCCACGTCGACGGCATCGGCCGCACCCTGTCCGCCACCCCGGAAAACGGCTCTACCCGCTGGCGCTTTCAGGTGCCGAAATCACTCGCCCGCTTCATCGCCGCCAAGGGCAGCGTCGCCATCGACGGCGTATCGTTGACGGTGAACGACGTGACCGAGGACACGTTCGGCGTCAACATCATCCCCCATACCGCGTCCGTCACCGGCTTCGGCACCCTGGCCCCCGGCGACGCGGTCAACATCGAAATCGATATGCTGGCGCGCTATGTCGCCCGCCTCGCGGAGACGAAGTGATGGAAAACCTGCAACACCAGAGCTTCGTGACCACGGAACTCTCCCGATACCTCGCCTCGGCCGAGGAATTGATCGAAGAAGCCCGCAACGGTCGCATGTTCATCCTGGTCGACGACGAAGACCGCGAGAACGAAGGCGACCTGGTCATTCCCGCCCAGTTCGCCACGCCCGACGCCATCAACTTCATGGCCCGCTTCGCCCGCGGCCTGATCTGCCTCGCCATGACCCCGCAGCGGGTCGAAAAACTCGGCCTGCCGCTCATGAGCCAGCAGAACGGCACCCGCCACCAGACCGCGTTCACCGTCTCGATCGAAGCGCGTGAAGGCGTCACCACCGGGATTTCCGCCGCCGATCGCGCCAAAACCATCGCCGTCGCCATCAATTCCGACAGCACCCGCGACGATATCACCACCCCAGGTCACGTTTTCCCGCTGATGGCCCGCGAAGGCGGCACCCTGGTGCGCGCCGGCCATACCGAGGCATCCGTCGACATCGCTCGCAAGGCAGGTCTGTCACCCGCCGCCGTGATCTGCGAGATCATGAACGACGACGGCACCATGGCCCGTCTCCCCGACCTCATCACCTTCGCCCAGCACCACAACCTCAAGCTCGGCACCATCGCCGATCTGATCGCCCACCGCCGGTTGACCGAACGGCTGGTGCGCAAGGTGGAAGAAGGCACGTTCACCCATGCCGCCGGCGGCGAATGGCGCGCCCTGGTCTATGCCAATACGGTCGAATACCAGGAACATCTGGTGCTGGTGAAAGGCGACGTGTCCGGACCGGAACCGGTCATGGTGCGCATGCACGCCGTCGATCTGCTCGACGACATGACCGCCTCTCCGCACTGGATCGCCATCCATAATGCCATGCACATGATCGGCAACGCCGGGCGCGGCGTGGTCGTGCTGATCCGCGAACACCGCAAGACCGCACTGGCCGAACGGGTCCGCCAACTGACCAGCACCGAACGCCCCCAGCGGGAGCTGCGCGATTACGGCATCGGCGCCCAGATCTTGCTCGATCTCGGCGTGACCAACATGATCCTGTTGACCAATCGCCGCCGTACCGTCATCGGACTCGACGGTTACGGGCTGAACATTGTCGAACAACGGCCGATCCCGAACCTGATCAACGCGAAAACAGACGAGAACTGAGACCCATTCCATGAGCACGCAGGACGCCGAACTCCCCAAAGCGCCGGTTGTCGCCGGCCCGCCGCCGCATCTGCTGATCCTGCGCGCGCCCTATTATCGCGCCGTGGTCGATGGGCTGACCCAGGGCGCGGAACGCATCCTGACCGAAGCCGGCGGCACGTTCGAAGTCCTCGACGTCGCCGGCGCGTTCGAACTGCCGCAGGCGATCCGCCTTGCCGTGCGCGGCAAGCAGCGCTTCGACGGCTTCGTGGCGCTGGGCTGCATCGTGCGCGGTGAAACCGACCACTACGATTTCATCTGCGCCGCCACCATGCACGCCTTCCAGACGGTCGCGCTTCAGGACTCCCTGTGTCTCGGCACCGGCCTGCTGACCTGTGACAACCTGGCGCAGGCCGAAGCACGGTCCGGCCAGGATGGCCATAACAAAGGCGCCGAAGCCGCCGCCGCCGCCCTGTTGCAGATTTCCGCGGCCCGTCGACTCGGGGCGGCGTGACCCGCGCCCCCAAGGCTCGTTCGCGCACCGCCTCTCGCGTCGCCGCCGTGCAGGCGCTGTTCCAGAGCGAGCAGGCACCGGAAAGTGCTGAAACCGTCATCGATCAGTTCGTGCGACACCGGCTGGGCGACCTGCCGGGCACGGATGGGTTCGAAGACGGTCGCGTCCCCGATGCCGAAGTGCCGCTGTTCAGCCGCGTCGTACGCTCCGCCGTGCTGCAACAGGACACCATCGATCGCATGCTGACCGAGGCGCTGCCGGACGATTGGCCGCTCGCGCGCCTGGACCCGGTGCTGCGCGCCTTGCTGCGCGCCGGCGGGGCGGAGTTGATGATGGCGGGCGGCCCACCGCCCAAGGTCGTGATCAACGAGTATCTCGACGTCGCCCGCGGCTTCTTCACCGGGCCGGAGACCGGCATCGCCAACGCCGTGCTCGACCGGCTGGCGCGCCTGTTGCAGCCCGACGCTTTCTGACGAGGCCCATCATGCCATTCGACGATTCCGGACCACGCGGCGGACGGCGCCAACCGTCCTACAACGTGCTGGGCGGGACGCTGGAACCCTGCTCGATGCAGCCGCTGACCGGATTTTTCCGTAACGGCTGCTGCGACACCAGCCCACAGGACGTCGGCAGTCACACGGTGTGCGCGGTGATGACGGCCGAGTTCCTGGCGTTCAGCAAGGCCAGCGGCAACGACCTGTCGACACCGATGCCGCAATTCGGCTTCGCCGGCCTGAAACCCGGCGACCGCTGGTGCCTCTGCGCGCCGCGCTGGCAAGAGGCCCTGAAAGCCAACGCCGCCCCCCAGGTCGTGCTGCGCGCCACCGAGTCAGGCGCGCTGCAATGGTGCGACCTGGATGACCTGAAACGCCACGCCGTCGACGCCGGATAAAACGACCCGTCCCGCGCGCTCGACACGTGGAAGCGCTCGCCGCTCCGCATGCGGCGTTCTTCAACTCACCGTTCAGGCAATTCCGGCCCTACGGCCGCGAGCAAGCACAATCTGCAAGCGATATTGACTTGACCCCATCCTGTAGCTACATTTTCGTAGATACAGGGGGCCATCTTGCGCTGGACGTGGGACCCGGACAAAGACGCGATCAATCGCCGCCGGCATAAGCTGCCGCTGAGTATCGGCGAGGTCGCGCTCGCAGACCCGTTGGCTCTGTCCAAGCCCGATCTCCATCCCGACGGCGATCGTTGGGATACGCTTTGCAAGGCCGGGAATGTGCTGCTGTTCATCGTGCACACCTGGCCGGACGATGACGATACGCCAGGCCGGATCATCAGTGCGAGGAAGGCCACCTCGCACGAGCGGAGAGCATATGAAGATGGCGAAGGTTAGAAAACTGACGGCTGAAGAACAGTCCGCGCTCGACGCGCTCGCTGCCATGCCGGACAGCGAGATCGACACCTCGGACATGCCGGAAGTCAGGGATTGGAGCGGGGCCGTCCGCGGCGGGCTCTATCGCCCCGTGAAACGGCTGACGTCCCTGCGTTTGGACGCGGACCTGCTGGAATGGTTCAAGCGCGACGGCGAGGGATACCAGACCCGGATCAACGCCGCCCTGCGGGAATATGTCGAGCGTCACCACCGGTGATGCCGATTCCCTTCCATTCGAAGGTCCGCGCCCGATAGGAATTCACGGGTACACGAGGTGCGTAAGGACCACCGAAACCCATGCCCCCGTCGAGCAATACTCAGACCGACCAAGCCAAGGCTCAGCAGCGCGATACCTGCGTATCCGGTACGTCTGTCAGTGTGAGGTCGCTACTGCTGATCCATAGGATTCGCTTATCGCCCCGTGCAACGATCGGACCTTCGTCGATCCGATCCTGCCCGCCGATCAGTGGTTCGTAACCGTCCCTAACGCAAAGGAAGACTACCCCCCCAATCGGTTCCCCAGCACGCGCGCCCAGCCATGCGGGTCCGGCGCGGTTCCGTATTGAATACCCACAATGGTGTCATACAGCTTCTGCGTCAGCGCACCGGTCTTACCGCCGTTGATGACGTAGCGCTCCCCCTTATAGCCAAGCTCCCCAACCGGAGAGATCACCGCCGCCGTCCCGGTGCCCCACATTTCCAGGGTCCCCGCTGCCGCCGCGGCCGTAACCTCATCGATCGAGATCGGACGCTCGGACACCCGCAAACCCCAATCGCGCAGCAGCGTCAGCACCGAATCCCGCGTGATCCCGGCCAGGATCGCGCCATTCAGCGGCGGCGTAATGACCTCGTCGCCGATCTTCAGCATGATGTTCATCGTGCCGACCTCGTCGAGGTACTTGTGCTCCACACCGTCGAGCCACAGCACCTGCGTATAGCCGGCCTTTTGCGCTTCTTCCGCGCCGAACAGGCTCGCGGCATAGTTGCCGGCGGTCTTCGCCGCGCCCAATCCGCCCTTGACCGCGCGCACATGCGTGTCGGACGCCAGAATACGGACCGGGTTCATGCCTTCCTTGTAGTAAGCACCGACCGGGCTGACGATCACGTAATACAGATACGAGTGCGACGGATGCACGCCCAGGAAGGTTTCCGTGGCAATCACCGTCGGGCGGATATACAGCGACGTCCCCGCCAGTTTCGGCACCCAGCGCTGATCGACTTCGACCAAAGCGCGGATCGATTCTTCCACCATGTCGACCGGCAGTTGCGGAATGCACAAATAATGCGCCGACCGGTTCAACCGACGCGCGTGATCGCCGACACGGAACGTGCGGATTTTACCGTCCTGACCGCGAAACGCCTTCAGCCCGTCGAAAATCGTCTGCCCGTAATGCAGCACGCACGAAGCCGGGTCCATCGTGAACGGCGCATACGGAACGATGCGCGGGTCGTGCCAGCCCTGCCCCTCATGATATTCCATCATGAACATGTGATCGGAAAAGACCGTGCCGAACGTCAGCGTCTCGTCCGCGGGGGGTTGCTTGGGCGTCGTGGTCCGGGTGATCGCGATCTGGGTCACTGCTGTCTCGTGTATCTTGGTTGCTTCGGCCATCAGATTACGCCACCCCGCAGCGGAAGGCCAATCCACGTTCATCGGTTGTTCATCGATTGGTGTTTTCCTGTCGCGCGGAAGGAGCCACCGATGCGCGCCGAAAACCCGAAACCCCTGCAAGGCCAGACACTTGGCTTGATGACGGTCGCCGCTGTTCTGTTCATCGGCTCGGTCGTCGCACAGTTCGACCGCGCGTTCGAAGTCTCGAACCCGCGCGTCGGCGACATCGTCATGTTCCATCCCGGCGTGGAACCGGGCGATACCCCGACCTTGAGCGTGCGCACCGCGACGGGGGTCGGCTGCCAACTCGACATCCCCACCATCCAGCGCGGCGGCGGCAGCCTGATCGTGGAATCCAGACTCCCGAACACCGAGCGTCCCTTTCGCGTCCATTGGGCCGGCCCGCGTACCCACGCGACGGCGAACGCCAATTGCGGCAAATCCGCTGAACTGCTGCTGACAGGGCGGGAGATGCGCCTGCTCGCCTTCGCCGCGGGCGGTTACGGCGTCGGCCTACGCCCGCGCTAACACCTGCAACGCCGAACCCACCCGACCGATCGGGTCCGCCCAATCGCCGGCGGTCGGCTGACGAAACAACCGGATGGACGGATACCACGGGCTGTCGTCGCGCCCGATCAACCAACGCCAGTCCGACGGCTGATATGTCAGAACCCATGTCGGCACCCCCATCGCTCCGGCCAGGTGCACCGTGCCGGTATCCACCCCGATCAAAAGATCGAGATTGGCCAGCACCGCGGCCGTCTCGCCGAAATCCTTCAGGTCCGGCGCAAGGTCAGGCAAACCCATCGCCGCCATGTCGGGCCGGTCCGCCTCCGGGACCGGCAGTTGCAACGACACCAGGTTCACCCCGACCGCCGCCAGATCGCGCAGTTGCGCCAATCGGATGGAACGCCGCCAGTCGGAGCCGTTCTCCGGATTACCGGCCCACACCAGCCCAACCCGCAGACCCGGACGAGCGATCCGCGCATCCAGTTCGGCGCGCCAAAACGCCTTGCGCGCCGGATCGGGCGACAGGTACGGGGTGGCGGCGGGAACCGCGTGCAGTTCCGTCCCGAACACGAAGGGCATGCTGGCGAGCCACCCATAGGCCGCGTGTTCCCCCGCCCGCGTGATGTCGGTCACGCACGCCACCACACCGGGAATGCGCTGAAATACCGGGATTTGCGTCGGTCGACACAGCACCACGACCCCGGCACAGCGTTCCGCAGCCATCGGGATATAGCGCGCGAACTGGAACGCATCGCCGTAGCCCTGATCCGCCGCCAGCACCAGGCGCCGCCCCGGCAGGCGCATCCCGTTCCAGACCGGCCGCTTGAACGCCGGCATGACCCGCGCATACAGCTTGGCGTGAAACCGATGCTCATACGCTGCCCAGCCGGGCCGATATTCGCCCCGGCTCAACAGCAGGTGCATCAACGACAGCCGAACATCGGTGTCGTCGGGGGCAAGGGCCAGCGCGTCGAGCACGCAGTTCATCGCCTCGTCCCATTCGCCGCGATCCAGATGAACCTGCGACAGACCGTGCAAATAGCGCGCCTCGGTCGGGGCCAGGCGCACCGCCGCCTGTGCCTCGCGCAGCGCATCCTCCAGCCGGTAGAGACTCCGATAGGCCTGCCGCAACTCCAACCGCCACTGGGGCACGTCGCCGCGCCGCGTCACCGCCCATTCCAACTGGGCGCACGCCTCCTCGAACCGGTTGTGCCGCAGGGCCAGAAACCCGAGCAGCGCGGCAGGCTCCGGGGCCTCCGGTTCGGCGTCCCGCACACGGCGACACAAGGTTTCCGCGTCGCCCAGCCGACCGGCGTTGGCCAGCCGTTCCGCTTCATGCAGTTCCACCAACCGTTCGGGCGAAATCGAATGCGTCTGAATCATACCCCCAGGTTGACGCGATGCCGAGCTTGCTGCAACGAGACGCCGTGTTCTACCGACAGAAACATTTGCTGGCGATCGAAGGGCTGCATCCGCCCGAGATCAGCCATTTGCTCGATCTGGCCGAAAGCTACGTTCTGCTTAACCGATCCGGCAAAACCCAACGCGACCTGCTGCGCGGGCGCACCCTGATCAATCTGTTCTTCGAGGACAGCACCCGCACCCGAACCAGTTTCGAACTGGCCGGCAAGCGGCTCGGCGCCGACGTGATCAACATGTCGGTCTCCACATCCTCGGTGAACAAGGGGGAGACGCTGCTCGATACCGCAGCCACCCTCAACGCCATGCAATGCGATCTGCTGGTCGTCCGCCACGGCCAGTCCGGCGCGCCTAACCTGCTGGCGAAAAAGGTCGAGGCATCCGTCATCAACGCCGGCGACGGCACGCACGAACACCCGACCCAGGCCCTGCTCGACGCGCTGACCATCAAGCGCCGCAAGGGCCGCATTGCGGGACTGACCGTCGCGATCTGCGGCGACGTCATGCACTCCCGAGTCGCGCGATCGAACATCCATCTGCTGACCACCATGGGCTGTCAGGTCCACGTCGTCGGCCCGCCCACGCTGATGCCGGCCGAAACCTCGGAACTCGGCGTGACGGTATTCCACGACATGAAGGCCGGTCTGGCCGGCGCCGACATCGTCATGATGCTGCGCCTGCAACGCGAACGCATGACCCGCGGACAAGTGCCGAGCGAGCGGGAGTATTTCCGCTTCTGGGGCCTGGATGCGGAGAAACTGGCCTACGCCAAGCCAGATGCCCTTGTGATGCACCCCGGCCCGATGAACCGCGGCGTGGAAATCGACAGCGCCGTCGCCGACGATCCCGTGCGCAGCGTCATCAAGGAACAGGTCGAAATGGGCGTCGCCGTGCGCATGGCGGTGCTGGATACCCTTTCGCGCGGGGAGGGCCGGAATGAGCCCTGATACCCTGTTCTCCGGCGTTCGCATCGTCGCGGACGGTGTCGATCTGATCGGCGATCTGCTGGTCCGCGACGGCCGCATCGCCGATTTCGGCCCCGCCCTCGGCCGCCCCGACGGGGCAATCTTGGTCTCCGAACCCGATGCCGTGCTGTGCCCCGGACTGGTCGACATGCGCGCCGCCTTGGGCGAACCCGGCTACGAATACCGCGAAACCATCGCCTCCGCCTCCCAGGCCGCGGCGGCCGGCGGCATCACCACTTTGGCCGCCCTGCCCGACACCATGCCGGTGATTGACGACCCCGCTTTGGTGCGCCTGCTGCGCGCGCGCGGCGAGGAAACCGGCAGCCTGACCATCCTTCCCTACGGCGCCATCACCCGCGCCTGCAAGGGGGAGGAACTGGCGGAACTCGGACTGCTCCAGGAAGCCGGGGCCATTGCCTTCACCGACGGCGGCAGAGCGGTGGGATCGGCGCGGGTAATGCGGTTGGCGCTGAGCTATGCTCGGGGCTTCGGCGCGTGGATCGCGCAACACCCGGAAGACCCCTCCCTCGCCAACGGCGGCGCCGCCACCGAAAGCCTCTATTCCTCGCGTCTCGGCATTCCCGGCATCCCGGCCGCAGCCGAGGCGATGCTGATCGCGCGCGATATCCGTCTGGTGCGCCTGACCGGCGGTTCGGTGCACTTCGCCCATGTCTCCACGGCCGAGGCGCTGGACCTGATCCGTCAGGCCAAGAACGACGGGCTGAGCGTGACCTGCGACACCGCGCCGCCCTATTTCGACCTGAACGAAACGGCGATCGGCGAATTTCGCACCTATGCGAAACTGTCCCCGCCGCTGCGCAAGGACAGCGATCGGGTCGCCGTCGTCGCGGGACTGGCGGACGGCACGATCGACGCCATTGCGTCCGACCATCAACCGCGCGACGCCGACGACAAGCGCCTGCCCTTCGCCCAGGCGGCGCCGGGCGGCGTCGGGCTGGCCACGCTGCTGGGCGTGACCCTGGCGCATGTGCATAACGGAGAGATCGGGCTTGCCGCCGCGATCGCGCTGCTGACCGCTCGCCCCGCCAAACGCCTGGGGATCGATGCAGGGCGAATCGCCAAGGGCGCGCCGGCCGATCTGTGCCTGTTTCACCCCGACCGTATCTGGAAAGTTGAATCCGGCCTGCTGCCCGGCAAGGCCCAGAATACCCCCTTCGACGGCCGCGCCCTGGAAGGCGTCGTGCTCGGCACATGGAAATCTGGAAGACGGGTGTTCAGCCGGTCCTGATCCAGGGGTCGAGAAGCACCACCGGGACGGGACCAGTGTTGTTGGTCGTCGGGCCATGTCTCAAGTCCCGTTACCGGCGCGTTCGCACTCCAAGGTCCCTCCCATGAACAAGTGGTTGCCGGCATCGCTGCTGTTGCTCTCCGCCTGCATGCACCCGCAGGAACAAGCCGATCCGCCGCCGACCTGCGCCGCGATCTCGGCCTCCCCCACCCACCTCTACACGCTTTACTTCGGCCGCTCGGTCAAAGGTCGCGCCGACGTCACGGATGCGGAGTGGCTGGATTTCCGCGACCGCAGCATTACCCCGAACCTGCCGGACGGATACACAGTGCTCGACGCGACCGGTGCCTGGATGAACCCGCGATCGCGGGTCACGATCACCGAGACGACCAAGGTGCTGGTCACCTCGCTGCCGCCGACGCAGGATGCCTTCGCAGCCATTCAGCGCGTCAGACAGGCCTACCGGGACCGCTTCAATCAACTGTTGATCGGCATGACCCGTCAGCCAGGCTGCGCCGATTTCTGAAGGGAGGAGGCAGTTATGACCAACGACGTCGCCGATCACTACGCGCAACAGGATTTGCTGGATCGCATCCTGACCGCGCTGCGACAGGCGGGCCTCGATCCCGACCGGTTGACCACCGACGACCTCGCCCCGATCGACGAATTCCACTCCCGCCGCCGCTTGGCGACGGAGGAATTGGGCCGCATGCTGGCACCGTCGCCGACGGATCGGGTGATCGACATCGGCTCCGGCATCGGCGGTCCGGCGCGCTATCTGGCGACGACCTATGGCTGTCGCGTCAGCGGCGTCGATCTGACACCGGCTTTCGTCGATGTCGCGACAGCCCTGACCGCGCGCACCGGGCTGACGGACCGGGTGGATTTCCGCCAGGGTTCGGCGCTCGACCTGCCGTTTCCCGATGCCGCCTTCGACCTGGCTTGGTCGCAAAACGTCGCGATGAATATTCAGGACCGCGCCCGCTTCTATGGCGAAATGCACCGCGTGCTGAAGCCCGGCGGCCGTGTGGCGATCCAGGACGTCGCCCAAGGCCCCGGCGGGCCGCTGACCTTCCCGGTCATGTGGGCCGACCGGGCGGAGATCAGCTTCCTGCGCACGCCGGAAGAAACCCGCGCGCTGCTGGAAGCCGCCGGCTTCCGCGTCCTGCAATGGATCGACAATACCGAGGCCGCGCTGGCCGAGGCGGCGGCCGATCGTGCCAAGGGCGGGCCGCCGCCGGAGCTCGGGATCCACATCGTCGTCGGCCCAAGCTTCCGGGAGAAAATCCGCAACGCCGGCAAAGCGCAGGCGGAGAACCGGACCCGGCTGATCAACGCGGTGCTGGAACGGATTACCCCTTGATCCGCTTCATCGCCTGGGAAAATCCGCTGTGCAGGATGTCGACGTCGCTGGAATAGGCCAGCAACAGCGCGCCCGCGTCCTGCCACTGCCGCACCTGTTCATAGCTGCTCGCCAGCATCGCGCAGGTCTTGCCGTGCTTCTTCGCCGCCGCCAGCACCAGATCGCGCTTTTCGTCCAACACGCGCGCCTGATCGGGGGAGCCGAACACCCCCAAATCCTGCGCCAGATCGGCCGGTCCGATGGTCAGGGCGTCGATGCCCGGCATGGCCGCGATCTCGTCGAGATCATCGAACGCGGCGCCGGTCTCGAACATCACCGTCACGAAGACCTGCCGGTTCGCGTGGCTTCTGCGTTCCGCCGCCGTGCCGGTCGTTTCAAAATCGGTCGAGGCGCTCAGCCCCCCGTTCCCCCGCAATCCCATGGGCGCGTAGCGCGACGCGGCCACGATTTCCCGCGCATGGGCGGCGTTTTCCACCTGCGGGCAATGCAGGTTCATCACGCCGACATCCAACAGACGGGTGATCCACTCGCGGTTCGCCTTGGGCGGACGCACGGCAATCGGGAAATCGATGGCGCGCGACACCAGCGCCATGTCGGCGATCGTTTCGATGGTCAGTGAGGTATGCTCCATATCGACCCGCGCGAAATCCAGCCCCGCCGCCTTCATCAGCGACAGGATCGCGGGATTGCGGACCATGGTGAGCCAGGTCCCGACCTGGACCTCCCCCCGTTCAAGCGCGGCGCGGAGTGGATTGATGCGCATCGGATGTTTCCTTTGGTTTTACGACGATCATAACCGCCGACGCCCGGGTCGCCCAGGGGCGACACCAGGGGCGGCACGAACCCAAACCTTCCTGTCAACGACGACGACCGCTACAGTGCCTCGAACAACCATCGCCCAACGACATCGCGCACCAGGGGGACAACGCACATGAAAAGCCAGGCTGCGGTATTCCGCAAAATCCACGAACCGCTGACCATCGAAACCGTCGACATCGACAAGCCCTGGGGCCGCGAAGTCCTGGTGCGCACCGTCGCCACCGGCGTCTGTCACAGCGATCTTCACATCGTCGACGGCCTCGGTCGCTACCCGCTCGATCGCCCCTATGTTCTCGGCCACGAAGGCTCCGGCGTTGTCGAAGCCGTGGGCGACGACGTGACCAGCGTGCGCGTGGGCGACCATGTCGTGGCCTGCCTCTCCGGCTTCTGCGGCAACTGCCCGCAATGTCTCGGCGGACATCCCAACGTCTGCACCGGCGGCGTCGTGCAGCGTTCCGACGCCGCGCAATCCCGCGTCTCCCAAAGCGGCGAGCCGATCCGCCAGTTCGCCAATATCGCGAGCTACGCCGAACACATGCTGCTGCATGAAAACTCCCTGGTGCGCATCGATCCGTCGCTGCCGCTGGACCGCGCCGCCCTGGTCGGATGCGGCGTGCTGACCGGCGTCGGCGCCGCGCTGCGAACCTCCGGCATGGAAGCCGGCCAGACCGTCGCCGTCTACGGCTGCGGCGGCGTCGGGCTGTCGATCATCCAGGGCGCGCTGATCGGCGGCGCGCGCCAGATCATCGCGGTCGATATGTTCGAATCGAAGCTTGAAATGGCCCGTGCCGTCGGCGCCACCCATTTCGTCAACACCACCCAGGACGATCCCGTACAAAAAATCCGCGCCTTGACCGGCGGGCTCGGCGTCGATCATGCGTTCGAGGCCGTGGGCATCAGCAAGCTTTGCCGTCAGGCCATCGAAAGCCTCGCCGTGCGCGGCACCGCCACCATCGTCGGCGTGCTGCCGGCCGATGCCACCATCGAATTCCCCTGGATGGCGATCCGCCCGGAATGCAAGGTGCAGACCTCGCGCATGGGGTCGAACCGATTCCGCACCGATATCCCCAACTACCTGGAATTCTACCGTCAGGGCCGACTCAAGCTCGACGAAATGGTCAGCCGCCGCGGCCGTCTCGGCGACATCAACGAAGCCTTCCGCGCCATGAAGGCCGGCGAGGTCGCGCGCACCGTCCTGCTGTTCGATTGATCGAAGGAAACCGTCCCATGGCCCGACTGCCGCTGATCGAAAGCAAGGACCAACTCGACCCGAAACACCATGCCGTGGTCGACGGCATCGTCGCCAGCCGAGGATCGTTGCAGGGGCCGTTCTCGGTCTTCCTGCACGCCCCCGATCTGTCGGAACGCCTGGCCCATCTGGGCGCCTATGTGCGGTTCGAGGGCACGCTCGATTTCCGCGCCCGCGTGCTCGCCGCCATGGTCGTCGCCCGCGAGTATGAGGCAATGTACGTCTGGGGCGCGCAAACCGGCATCGCGCGCAAGCGCGACGTGTCGGAAGCCACCATCGCCGCCATCCGCGACAACCGCTCCGATGGCATTCCGCCCGACGACCTGGCCATCGTGGAATTCACCCGCGATCTGCTGCGCAAACATCGCGTGTCCGACGCGCAATTCGCCGCGATGCGCGAACGCTTCGGCAATGACGCACTGATCCAGTTGACCGGCGCCATCGGCTATTACGGCATGCTGGCAATGACGGTGAACGCCTGCGAACTCGAAGCCGGACCGGGGGCGGAGGTCCTGCGTGTCTGAGGTCCATACCCCAACCGCGCTGCGGGAAATCGACCTGACCGGCTTCGCAACCGCCGATCTGGCCCGCAAGCGCGCCTGGGCCGCCGAAATCGCCGCCGAACTCCGTCTGCTCGGCTTTTTTGTGATCGCCGGACACGGGGTTCCCGCGGACCTGATCGACGCCACGCTGCAAACCGCCACCGACTTCTTCGACCGCCCGCTGGCCGAGAAGATGCGCATCAAAAGCACCGTGCAAGGCTCCCCGCGCGGCTATCTCGACTTCGGACTGGAAACCCTCGCGCTCAGCGCCGGGCAACGCACGCCGCCCGATCTGAAGGAAGGCTTCGGCCTCGGCCCGCTGGGCATCGCCCGCGAACGCGCGGTGATCGATACGATCGGCGCGACCTATACGCCCAACATCTGGCCGGACCATCCGCCCGGCTTCCGCGACACCGTCACCGCCTATTACCGGGAGATGGAGCGGTTGATGGACGTGCTGATGGAACTCTTCGCCATCGGCATGGACCTGCCGCCACGCTTCTTCGTCGATCGCTTCACCGATCATAACTCCACCCTGCGCCTGAACCACTATCCCGCCCAGGACGAAGCGCCCGAACGCGATCAGTTGCGCGCCGGCGCGCATACCGATTACGGCGCGCTGACTCTGCTGTTGGGGCAGGATCGACCCGGCGGCCTGCAAGTGCGCGCGCCCGACGGGACCTGGATCGACGCGAAAACCAACCCGCACAGCTTCGTGGTCAACATCGGCGATCTGATGATGCGCTGGTCAAACGATACCTGGCTTTCCAACCAACACCGCGTCGTCAATCCCCCGCCCGGCTCCGGCGGCGCCGCGCGTCGCCTGTCCTTCGCCTATTTCTGCAATCCCAACGACAACCTGACGATCGCCTGCCTGCCGACCTGCGAAAGCACCGACCGCCCCGCGAAATACCCGCCCATTCGGGCGGGCGCGCATCGGTTCGCGAAGATCGAGGCCTCGAAACGGGCCCTGGTCTGATTATTCCGGCTGCTCGGCCTTGTGCGCCAGCAGCGCCATCAGCCGCCGGTCGCGCCACTCCTGACGCACCGGCTGCATGTTGGCCGGCAAATCGGCGCGACGGGCCGCCTGCAACTTGCCCACCAGCGCTTCGTCCCAATCCAGCGGCACCGCCTGTTGTTGCATTTTTGCATAGAGCGGGCCGTACCGGTTGCAGTAATCCGCCAACCCGCCCGGCGCGTTCAGATCGATCGTTTCCAACGGCCCCATGAAGCTCCACCGCAACCCAAGCCCGTGCTTCACCAGCGCGTCGAGATCGTTGGGAGAGATCACATCGTCGGCCAACAGCCGAAACGCTTCGGCCAGCAGCGCCCCCTGCAAGCGGTTCAACGCGAAACCGTCCATTTCCTTCTTGACCGTCGCCGGCTGCTGACCGGCCTTGACCATCAGCGCGCGGGTGCGTTCGACGGCGGACTCATCGGTCCAGGGCGCGGGACAGATCTCCACAAGAGGAATCAGATACGGCGGGTTGACGGGATGCGCGACCAGACAACGCCCGCGCCCGCGCAACTCCTCGGTAAAGGCACTGGCCGGAATGCCGCTGGTGGAACTGGCAAGCACGGCGCCCGCCGGCGCGGCATGGTCGAGTTCAGCGAACAGCGCCTTCTTCTCGGGAACCCGCTCCGGCCCGTTCTCCTGCACGTATTCGACGTCCTTGACCGCCTCGCGCAGCGTCTCGATCGGGCGGATACGGCGCAGGACGACCTCCGGCTCCTCCCCCAGCAGACCGGCCTGGCGCAATTCAGGCAGGCGGTCGGCGATGAAGTCCAGCGCGGCGGGTATGGCGTTGGGGAACTTGTCCCACAGCGCCACGTCGAACCCGGCCCGCGCGAAAACGATCGACCAGGCGCGTCCGATCAGCCCGGCCCCAATGACGGCGACTTTGGTCATAAGCGATTCTCCTTTGCCGCCGATAAACACGCCCCGACCTATTTCGGCAACAGCTTGCGCGCGCTCCCCGCCGTCGGCACCCTGGTACGGACGATTCATCCATAGGGGGACAACATGACCAACAGAACCAAGGTAGCGGTGCTTGACGACTGGCAGGGCGTGGCGCGCGGCGCGGCCGACTGGTCGGCGCTCGAAGCGCGGACCGAACTGACCTTCTTCGCCGACGCCTTCGCGAACGAGGACGACGCGGCGGCGAAACTGGCCGATTTCGACATCGTCCTGTCGATGCGCGAACGCACGCCGCTGCCCGACACGCTCATCAACCGCCTTCCCAAACTGCGCATGCTCGGCATGACCGGCGCGCGCAACGCCTCGCTCGATACCCCGGCCTGCACCGCGCGCGGCATCGTCGTCTGCAACACGTCGGGCGGCGGCTATGCCGATTCCGCCACCGCCGAACTGTCGCTGGGTCTGCTGCTTGCCGCCGCGCGCGGCATCCCGCGCGGCGATGCCAACATGCGTTCCGGCACTTTCCAGATGGGCGTGCGCATCGGCATGGGCCTCGCCGGCAAGACCATGGGCATCATCGGTCTCGGCCGCCTCGGCGGATACATGGCGCAGTACTGCCTGGCGCTACGCATGAACGTCATCGCGTGGAGCCAGAACCTGACCGACGAACGCTGCGCCGAAGTCGGCGTCAGTCGCGTTTCAAAAGACGAGTTGATCGCCACATCGGATGCGATGTCGATCCATCTGGTGCTGTCGGATCGTTCGCGCGGGCTGATCGGCGCGACCGACATCGCGCGCATGAAGCCGGGCGCGATCCTGATCAACACATCGCGCGGACCGATCGTCGATGAAGCCGCCATGCTGGCGGCGCTGCGGGCCGACAAGATCGTCGCCGCGCTCGACGTGTTCGACAAGGAACCGCTGCCCGTCGATCACCCGCTGCGCTCCGCCCCGAACACCGTGCTGATGCCGCACATGGGCTACGGCGTGAAAGAAACCTGGGACGGCTTCTATCCCCAGATGATCGAGAACGCACTGGGCTTCCTCGACGGCAAGCCGGTGCGCGTTACGAACCCCGAGACCCTCGCGAAGTAACCCCCGCGCGCACGGCAACCCGCCCTTGGGAACCGGCACTTGACCGGATTCCCGAGGGCGCTATCCATCGCTGCACATCCAACAAAGGACACAGACAATGCGCGCCTGGGCCGTCGTCGAGAATGGACAACCCCTGAAGGAAATCGAACTGCCGACGCCGGAGCCGAAGGGCACCGAGGTCCTGCTCGAAGTCACGCATTGCGGCGTCTGCCACTCCGACCTGCATATCTGGGAAGGCTATTACGACGTCGGCGGCGGGCAGAAGATGAATCTGAACGACCGCGGCGTCACCCTCCCCCTCGCCATGGGCCACGAGATCGTCGGCCGTGTCGTCAAGCTCGGCCCCGACGCCACCGGCGTCAAAGTCGGCGACCTCCGCATCGTCTTCCCCTGGCTCGGCTGCGGCACCTGCCCGACCTGCCTCGCGGAAGACGACAACATGTGCACCGTCGCCGCCCGCAGCCTCGGCGTCTATCAAAACGGCGGCTACGGCACCCATGTCGTCGCCCCGCATTCCCGCCACCTCGTTGATCCCGGCACCCTCGATCCCGCCGTCGCCGCGACCTATGCCTGCTCCGGCATCACCGTGTTCTCCGCCATCAAGAAACACATGCCGCTGCCGCCGGACGAAGCCATCGTGCTGGTCGGCGCGGGCGGCCTGGGGCTGAACGCCATCGCCGTGCTCAAGGCGATGAAGCACCGCAACATCATCTCCGTCGACATCAGCGAAGAAAAGCGCGCCGCCGCGCTGAAAGCCGGCGCGCATAAGGTCGTCGACGGCAGCGGCGACGGCGCCGAAGTCACCAAACGCATCATCGAGGCCGCCGGCGGCCCGGTGCAGGCGGTCGTCGATCTCGTGAACGGCACCGCGACCGCGCGCTTCGCCTTCGCCGCGCTGCGCAAGGGCGGCAAGCTGGTCCAGGTCGGGCTGTTCGGCGGCGAACTGATGCTGCCGCTGCCGATCATGGCGATCCGCGCGCTGACGGTCCAAGGCTCCTATGTCGGCAACCCCAAGGAACTGCGCGAACTCGTCAGCCTCGCCCAGTCCGGAGAGTTGGAAGCACTGCCCGTCGCCACCGTGCCGCAAAGCCAGGCCTATGACGCCCTGATGCGCCTGCGCGACGGCAAGGTGACCGGTCGCCTGGTACTGAAGGCGGAGGCCGCGTGATGACCGCCAACGCCGTCTGCCGCTCCGTCGTGCTAAAACGCCGCCCGAGCGGGGAACCCGTCGCCGCCGACTTCGAAATCGTCGAAGCCGCCGTCCCCTCGCCCGGCCCCGGAGAGGTCGTAACCCGCACGATCTGGCTCTCCATCGATCCCTACATGCGCGGCCGACTGCGCGAGCAGCAGACATACGCCGTGGCGATCCAGATTGGGGAGGTCATGACCGGCGAAACGGTCGGTGAAGTCATCGCCTCCGCCCATCCCGACTTTACCGCGGGCGATATCGTCGTCGGCTCCCGCGGGTGGCAGAGCCATTCCGTGACCGCCGGCGAAAAGCTGGTCAAGCTGCCGAAGCAGGGCGCGCCGCTGTCCGCCTATCTCGGCGTCCTCGGCATGCCCGGCGCCACCGCCTATGCCGGCATTACCGAGATTTGCCAGCCGAAGCCGGGCGAAACAGTCGTCGTGTCCGCCGCGTCCGGCGCGGTCGGATCGGTCGCGGGGCAGTTGGCGAAACGCGCCGGCGCGCGCGTCGTCGGCATCGCCGGCGGACCGGACAAGTGCCTTTGGGTGCAGGAAAGCCTCGGCTTCGATGCCTGCATCGATCACCGCTCGATGGACCTGCACCGGGAACTCGCGGTCGCCTGCCCGAAGGGCATCGACGGCTACTTCGAAAATGTCGGCGGCGCCGTGCAGGCCGCGGTGTTCGACCATCTGAACGCCTTCGCCCGCGTGGCGATGTGCGGCATGGTTTCCCAGTACAACGAAGTCGAATTCCCGCCCGGCCCGAATCTTGGCTTCGTCGTCGGCAAGCGGGTGCGGATCGAGGGTTTCATCGTTTCCGACAAGCCGGAACGCCTGATCAACTGGCGCAAGCTCGCCGCCCCCTTGGTCGCCGACGGCAGCCTGGTCTATCGCGAGGATGTCATCGAAGGCCTGGAAAACGCCCCGGACGCACTGAACGGCATCCTGGGCGGGCGCAACTTCGGCAAGCTGCTGGTCCACGTCGGCCACGATCCGAACTAACACGTTTCGACTCACAAGGGCCGCGTCCGCCATGGCGCGGCCCGTCGCAACGGTGTCATAGTCAAGCCTCCACCGCCCGGAGGATTCCGACGATGCGCCGCCGCACCTTCCTGACCACCGCCGCCGCAAGCCTTGCCGCGCCCGCCATCGCGCAGCCCGCGAAGACCTCCACCATGCGGTTCATACCGCAGGCGAACCTGACCTCGCTGGACCCGATCTGGACCACCGCGACCGTCACCAACAATCATGGCTACTACGTTTACGACACACTCTATTCCGCCGGCCCCGACATGCGCCCACGCCCGCAGATGGCGGCGGGGCACGAGGTTTCCGCCGACGGACGCGTCTGGCGCATCAAGCTGCGCGACGGCCTGAAATTCCACGACGGCACGCCCGTGCGCAGCATCGACTGCAACACCTCCATCCAGCGCTGGTGCAAGCGCGACGCGTTAGGCCAGATCCTCGACGCCGTGGTGGATCAGTGGAACACGCCCGACGACCGCACCATGGAAATCCGCCTGACCCGGCCGTTTCCCTTGCTGTTGGACGCATTGGCCAAGCCCGACGCCTCCGTCCCATTCATCATGCCGGAACGGATCGCCCGCACCGACCCGATGCGCGCCTTTACCGAAGTCGTCGGTTCCGGCCCCTATCGCTTTCTGCCCGACGAATACGTCTCCGGCGCGCGCGTCGCCTATGCCCGCTTCGATGGCTACGTCCCGCGCCAGGAAAAGGCCGAATGGGCGACCGGCGGCAAGATCGCCCACTTCCCGCGTGTCGAATGGAACGTCATCCCCGACCCGGCGACGGCGGCCGCGGCGATGCAGCGCGGAGAGGCCGATTGGTGGGAAAGACCGTTTAACGACCTGCTGCCTGTTCTGCTCAAAGACCCCGGCATTACCAGCATCATCGCCGATCCGTCGGGACGCAGCAGCATCATCCGGTTCAACTGCCTGCATCCCCCGTTCGACGACGTGCGCGTCCGCCGAGCGGTGATGACGGCGGTGAATCAGGAGGATTACATGCGCACCGCCGTCGGCGACGATCCCGAACTCTGGCGTATCTGCCGCACCTTGTTCCCGTGCGGCACGCTGTATTCCACGGACGACACCGGCGCGCGCCTCATGCCCGGCGACATGGCCGCCGCCAAACGACTGCTCGGCCAGTCCGGCTATGCCGGCCAGCGGGTCGCCATCATCAACCCCACTGACTTCCCGCTGATCGGCCCACTCGGCCAGGTGACGGCGGATTTGCTCAAGACCATGGGCATGAACGTGGACTTGCAGGAATCCGACTGGGGTACGGTGGTGCAGCGGCGGGCGTCGCGGGAACCCCCGGAGAAGGGCGGGTGGAATGTCTTCCACACCACCGGATCGGCATCCGGCTGGATCAATCCGGCGGTCGCCCAACCCGTGCGCGGCCTTGGCCCGAAAGGCTGGTTCGGCTGGTGGGGCAACCCGAAGTTGGAGGCGATGGTGCAGGACTGGCTCGATTCGCCGGACGAGGCATCGCAAACCCGCGTCGCGAAGGCGATCGGGACAATGGCGATGGAAGAAGCGCCGAGCATTCCGCTGGGCCAGTTTTTCATTCGGACGGTTTATCGGAAGCGCATGACCGGCATGTTGCAGGGCCCCTGCCCCTATCCATGGAACCTGCGGGAAGCGTGATCAGACCCCGCCCGGCGGCAGCGGGTTGAACAGCAGATCGGGCCAGGCGCGGGCGACCGCGTCCTGGGTGCTGAACAGAACATTGATCAGCGTGGTCGATCGCAGCATGGTGCCCGGCGGAACCAGACGCGGCAACGAACCGTCGTAGTAAAGCGCAAACGTCTCGTACCCAAAACCGGCCATATAGGCACGCAGCGCCGGCCCTGACGTGCCGAGCTTTTCGAGGCCGAATTCGTGGAGTTCGGCGATGATATAGGGGGTCTTCCCGCTCGCCAGCAGATCGCGCGCGCCCAGCAACACGTGATGTTCGGCACCTTCGGTGTCGATCTTGATCAGCTTGGGCGGCGACAGTTTCAGACGGGCAAATTCCGCGTCGAGCGTCGTCGCGACCACGTTCACCGTCCGCCGCTCCGCCTGGCTTCGGTGGTTGCCGGGAAACAGCCCGACGTCCCACAGCGCATTGCCGCCGGCGTTATCGCTGTTGATAAAAAACGCGATCTGCCCCGCCTGGTCGGACGCGGCGCGATCGAGGATGGTCACGTTCGCCAGGCTGTTCAGCCCAATATTATGGTGCAGTCGCACAAGGTTGCGCGGGTCGGGTTCAAAGCCCAGCACATGGCCGGTAGGGCCGACGAGCAGCGCGCCCAGGGTCGTGAAATAGCCGATATTCGCGCCGACATCGATGAAATCGTCGCCCGGCGCCAGGATGCGGGCGAAGGCGGCGGAGACATCCGGCTCGTACAAGTGGCCGGCCTGCAAGAACGACAGGATCGTTTGTTCGTTGGGAAGCGCCGCGTCCAGTTCGAGACAATGTTCCACCAAACGGTCGGCGAGTTGAATGCGAAGGGTGAACATGCGCGTCCTGAAATCGGCCCGGATACATGGCCGGGCACGTGCCCGACGTCAACGACTGGCGATCAGTGCGGGCCCGGCAGCGCGATGACGGTGGGTTTATCGGGCAGGCTCATGCGCGACAGGGTGATCGACGGCTCGGTGCGCACGCTGATCTCGTGCGTGTCGCGCATCATCGTCAGAAACCGCGCCAACCGTTCGCGGCTGAAATAGTGCATCGGCAGCACGACGCGGGGGTGGATTTGCGCGATCAAGGCCATCGCGTCGGTCTGACTGACGGTATAGGACCCGTCGACCGCGACCATCACCACGTCGATGCGGCCAATCGCGTCCAGATCGCGCGGCTCCAACAGATGGTGCAGATGCCCCAGATGGGCGATGCACAGACCCGCCGTTTCGAAAACGAAGACCGAGTTGCCGTTTACCTCCGTGCCGCCGCCCCAGTTGCGAATGTTGGTCGGCAGGTTGGTCACCCGCAAATCCCGCACCACCAGGTTATGACGCGGCGGCGACGGCCCTTCCTGCCATCCGTGCAGCACATGGCGAATGCGCCGATCCGGATGCAGGGTGAAATGCGTCTCGTGCGCGTGGTTCATCGTCACCACGTCGGGCGGATCGGGCGGGGAGAAGACGCCGCTGTAGTCGGTGACGGCGCGCACGCCGTCGGGGCTTTCGATCAGAAAGCTGGCATGACCGAGGAAGGTGATACCGACCTCGGGCTCGGTCATCGCGGCGCGCCAGACCCGCGGCGACGCGCCGGCGATGGGGGAGCAGCCGGCGTGCGCCGCCGCCGGCAGCAGAAGAACAATCAGCGCGACGAGCAGCCGCGCCATCGATCAGGCGGCTTCGGCTTCAAGCACCGTGGGCACACCGTCGGACACGGTGGTGCGGTGCATGTCGCGTATCTGGGTTTCGTCGTATTCGCGCGCGCGGTGCATGGTGCAGCGATTATCCCACATCACGAGATCGCCGACTTTCCAGCGATGCGTGTGCACGAACTCCCGCTGCGTGGCGAACTCGCTGAGGTCGAGCAGCAGCATCCGCGCCTCCGGCTCCTCCATGCCGCGAATGCGGCCGGCGTGGGACGACAGAAACAGCGACTTGCGGCCCGAACCGGGATGGGTGCGCACCAGAACCTGCGGCACGGGGGCCATTTTCGCGCGCTCTTCCTCCGCCCAGTCGGTGAAGCCGATCTTGGCGCGGGAAAAGAGTTGGGTGTGCTCGCAGATCATGCCTTCGACCCGCGCCTTCATCTTGTCGGGCAGCGCGTCCCACGCGGCGCGCATGTCGGCGAACTGCGTTTCCCCGCCCTCGTCCGGGATGACGCGGGCGGATAACAGGGAAAACCGGGCGGGAATGCGCTTGAAGCTGCTGTCGGAATGCCACAACCGGTTACCCAGCGCGTTCAGTCGCCGCCGATCGCCGGCGGGCAGGACCTTGTTGTTCTCGTCGAGGTTGGAGATATCGGCCATGTGGATATCGAGCCGCGGCACGAAATCCTTGCGATAGGCGCGGACGGTGGTTTCCAACTCGCCGAAGTTACGGCTGAACGCCTGCTGCTGGGCGTCGTCGATAGGCTGATCGTGGAACACCAGAACGCCGTACTGGTTGATCGCGTCGTTCAGCGCGGTGACCGTGTCCGCATCCAGCGGGCGACGCAGATCGACGCCACTGACCTCTCCGACAAACACCTGATGTAGCTGCTTTACGGCGATGGCCATGGAATGCTCCCGGATGACGTCCCTTTCGTCGCAGGATAGGCCGAGCGGGCGGGGCCTGACAATGTTTGCGAACCTTGCATCGCGACGAGAGGTGATCAAAGCTACAGGATCGAAAAGCAGGAGTCATACACCCATGCATGACATCGTCATCCGCGGCGGCACGATCGTCGACGGCACCGGCGCGGCACGGTTTACCGGCGACGTCGCCATCGACGGCGACAAGATCGCCCAGGTCGGCGGCAAGGCCGGCCCCGGCAAGCGGGAGATCGATGCCGACGGCCAACTCGTCACGCCGGGTTGGGTCGATGTGCATACCCATTACGACGGCCAGGCGACCTGGGATCCGGTGCTGGCGCCATCATCCTGGCATGGCGCCACCACGATCCTGATGGGCAATTGCGGCGTCGGCTTCGCGCCCGTGCGCAAGCGCGACCATGAATGCCTGATCGACCTGATGGAGGGGGTGGAGGACATTCCCGGCATCGCTTTGGCCGAAGGTCTGAAGTGGGATTGGGAAAGCTTCCCCGACTACCTGAACGCGCTGGACCGCCTGCCGCGCGCCATCGACGTCGCCGCCCAGGTGTCTCACCACCCGCTGCGCGTCTATGTCATGGGCGATCGCGCGGTGCGGCGTGAAAAAGCCACGCCCGACGATATCGAGGCGATGTCTCGCCTGACCGAGGAAGCGCTGCGCGCCGGCGCGTTCGGCTTCACCACCTCGCGCACCGATCAGCACAAGACCACCTCCGGCGATCTGGTGCCGGGGCGCTACTCCGAGGAGCAGGAACTGTTGGGCATCGCCCGCGCGTTCAAGCGCGTCGGCCGCGGCACCTACGGCATGTTGAGCGACTTCGAGGACGAAGCCGGGGAATTCCGCTGGATCACCGAACTCTGCAAAACCAACAACGTGCCGTTCTGGTTCCTGCTGACCGACCGGTCCTACGATCCGGAGCGTTGGCGGCGGCTGATGGGCGGCGTGCGCAAGGCCCGCGCCGATGGCGCGAACGTGACGGCGCAGGTCGCCGGACGCCCGGTCGGTATTATCCTGGGGCTGACGACATCGCTGACGCCGTTCGCCGCGCGCCCGTCCTTTGCCGCGCTGCTCAAGCTGCCGGTGGCGGAACGGTTGGCGCGCCTGCGCGATCCGGAATTGCGCGCGAAGATCCTGAACGAAGAATCGTCCGAAGAACTGCTGGCGATCCTGCCGCCGCTGCAACGTCCGATCGCCACGCGCTGGGATCGGCAATACGTGCTGGGCGACCCGCCGGATTACGAGCCGGACGACAGCCGCAGCATCGCGGCGATGGCGGCCAAGACCAATCTGACGCCGGAAGAATTTTGTTACGACTATCTGATCGGAGAGAACGGCGATCGGATGCTGTTCTACCCCGTCACCAACTACGTGTTCGGTGACCACGGTGTCGTTCACGAAATGATCACCGACCCCGCCACCCTGCTCGGCCTTGGCGACGGCGGCGCGCATTGCGGCCTGATCTGCGACTCCTCGCTGCCGTCATACATGCTGTCGCACTGGGTGCGCGATCGCAGCCGCGGGCCGCGCATCGGGTTGGAATTCGCGGTCAAGCGTTTGACCAGCGAAACGGCGGACTTCTTCGGGTTTAACGATCGCGGCCGTCTGGCGGTGGGCAAGAAAGCCGACGTCAACATCGTCGATCTGCCGAAACTGCGGCTGCATCACCCGGAGATGCGCTACGACCTGCCGGCGGGCGGCAAGCGCCTGGTACAGCGGGTGGACGGTTACGAGGCCACGATCGTGTCCGGCATGCCGGTATTCGAGCGCGGCGAAGAAACCGGCGCGCGTCCCGGCAAGCTGGTACGCGCCGGACGGTAGACAAAAAAGGCCGGAGCGCCGAACGCGCTCCGGCCTCTTTTCAGGCGCGAGCGTCCTGCAACAGCATCGCCGAACCCTTTTCGGCGATCATGATCGTGGGCGCGTTGGTGTTGGTCGATGTCACCGCCGGCATGACGGAGGCATCGATGACCCGCAGACGCTCCATCCCATGCACGCGCAAGCGGTCGTCGACGACGGCCATCGTGTCCTGCCCCATCTTGCAGGTGCAGGTGGCGTGGAACACGGTGCCGCCGGTGCGGCGCGCATAGTCCAGCAACTCATCGTCGCTGCGCGCGTCGGCACCGGGCACCGTTTCGGCAACGATATACTGCGCCAGGGCGGGCGCACCGAACAACTTGCGCACAAACCGCAGCCCCTCGATCGTCGCGCGCCGGTCGGTTTCCGCGCTCAGATAGCGCGGGTTGATCGCCGGGGCATCTTCCGGGCGGTTTGACTTCGCTTCGACATAGCCCCGGCTTTGCGGGCGCATCTGCCACATGCCGGCGGTGATGCCCGGCTTGTCGTCCAACCGACGCACCGGCCCCGGCGCGTAGCTGCCCGGCGCGAACAGCACCTGCACGTCGGGTGAGGCGGATTCCGGCAACACCTTGACCGAGGCGGCGACGAGGGATGCCGCGTAGGTCAGGATACCCGTGCCGGTAAAGACATAGCGCATCATCTCGCCCAACAGCCCAAGACCGCGCGATTTCTCGTTCAACGACCGCGCGCCCTGGATGTCGCAAGATATCCGCGCCAGGAAATGGTCTTGCAGATTCTTGCCGACACCGATCAACGCATGGCGGGTTTCGACCCCGATACGTTCGAGGTGATCGGGATCGCCGATGCCCGATAATTGCAGGATGTGCGGTGAGCCGATGGCACCGGCGGACAGGACCACCTCGGCACGCGCGGTGACGGTTTCAATCGTGCCGCCCCGCGCGAAGGTGACGCCGGTGGCCCGGTTGCCGTCGAGCACGACACGATGCACCAGCGCATCGGTGATCACGCGCAGGTTGGGCCGTTTCATTGCCGGACGCAGATAGGACCGCGCCGCGCTGGCGCGGAACCGACCGCCGCGTGTTTGCTGCACCCAGCCGATATGATCGCCGGTGCCGGGCGGCAGATCGTTCAAATCGGGTCGGTATTCCAGACCGATCTGTTGGCCTGCCTCCACCGCCGCATGGCACAGCATCGGCATATCCGCGGCCGGAGATGTGTAAAGCGGCCCGCCTTTGCTGTGCACGGCATCGGCCGCCCCGGACCAGTTTTCCGCCTTGCGGAAGTAAGGCAGCACATCGTCGGCCGACCAGCCGCGATTGCCGAGTTGGGACCAGTGGTCAAAGTCCTCCGGCTGGCCGCGGATGTAGATCATGCCGTTGATCGACGACGAACCGCCGAGCACGCGGCCGCGCGGGAACGGGATGGCGCGTCCGTTGACGCCCGGATCGGGTTCGGCCTTAAAGCCCCATGTCAGCGTCGGGTGATCCAGCAATTTCATGTAGCCGGCGGGCACGTGGATCAGCGGGTTCCAATCCTTGCCCCCGGCCTCGATCAAAACAACCTGATTGGCGGGGTTCTCGGTCAGACGGTTGGCCAACACACAGCCGGCCGATCCGGCGCCGACGATCACGTAATCCGCTTCCATGTGGGCTTCCTCGGTCCGTTTGCCGTCAGACTATCGCAGAGGCGACACCGTCACCCGAACGCGGCGCTCAACGCGCCCAGCGCGTTCAATGCCGGCGGAAACCCGGTGTACGGGGCGGTCTGGATGATCGCCTCGATCACTTCTGTCTTGCTCAGTCCCACATTCAACGCCGACTGACCGAATTTCCCGACCTGCTCCGGCAGCCGCAGCGCGGTGAAGCCGGCAACCGCGACCAAGGCGCGCTGACGCCGCTCCAACCCCGGTCGGAACCAGATCTCGCCATAGCCGTACTGGATCGCGGTGGGATAAAGCGCGCCGGTCGTCTGGTTATCGGGCGCGGCGTAGCCCAAACGCGCGCGGGCACCGTGCAGCGTGTTCATCACCTCCGCCCCGCGACGGATCAGTTCTTCCGACGAAACGTCCTCCGGCGGATCGGCCGGGAAGGCAATGCCGCGATCGGCCAGGATTTCCGCGAGCAGAGCCAGCGTTTCCTCGGCGGCGGAGAACCCCGCATACAGCGCGGCCTGCACCAGGATTTCGCGGATCGCTTCCGGGGTCAATCCCAGTTCCAGCCCGGCGACGATATGGCGGCGCAACGGGCGCAGGCGGGGAATGGTGGACAAGGCGGCGATCACGCACAGCATCCGATCGGGCACCGCAAGGCCGGGCCGGTTCCAGACACCGCCGAACACAGGCTCCGTCAACAAATTCGCCAGGCCCGGCGCCTGGGCGGAGGAGCCGAACAGACGTTGCAGCGTATCGATGCCTTGTTGGCGCAGGTCCTGGCGGGTCATGGGGCGATTCCTGGATGTTTCGCCCGATCATGCCCGGATGTGGCGCAGGTGTCAGCCCGTCTCGGCGAACAGTTCCCGCCCGATCAGCATGCGGCGGATTTCGCTGGTTCCCGCGCCGATCTCGTACAGCTTGGCATCGCGCAGCAGACGCCCGGTCGGGTAGTCGTTGATGTAGCCGTTACCACCGAGGGTCTGGATCGCTTCCAACGCCATCCATGTGGCTTTTTCGGCGGCATAAAGGATCGCGCCGGCGGCGTCCTTACGCGTTGTTTCCCCGCGATCGCAGGCCTTCGCCACCGCATAAACATAGGCTTTGGCGGCGTTCATCGTCGTGTACATGTCGGCCAGCTTGCCCTGCATCAGCTGAAATTCGCCGATCGCCTGGCCGAACTGCTTCCGCTCGTGCACGTAGGGCACGACGATATCCATACACGCCTGCATGATGCCGATCGGACCCGCCGCCAGCACCGCACGCTCGTAATCCAGCCCGCTCATCAGCACGTTCACCCCGCGCCCGACGGTGGACAGAACGTTTTCCTCCGGCACTTCGCAGTCCTGAAAGATCAGTTCGGCGGTGTTCGATCCGCGCATGCCGAGCTTGTCGAGCTTTTGACCGGTGGAAAAACCGGGGAAGGATTTTTCGACGAGGAACGCCGTAATGCCGCGCGACCCGGCCTCCATATCCGTCTTGGCATAGATCACCAGCACGTCGGCATCCGGCCCATTGGTGATCCACATCTTCGTGCCGTTCAGCACATAGCGGTCGCCCTTCTTCTCCGCCCGCGTGCGCATGCCGACAACATCCGACCCCGCGCCGGGCTCGCTCATCGCCAAGGCCCCGACCGCCGTCCCCGCGATCAGGCCCGGCAGATACCGGCGCTTCTGATCTTCGGTCCCGTTGCGCCGGATTTGATTGACGCACAGGTTGGAGTGCGCCCCATACGACAACCCGACGGAGGCGGACGCGCGGGAGATTTCCTCCATCGCCACCACATGCTCCAGATATCCCATCCCCGCGCCGCCGTACTCTTCTTCGACCGTGACGCCGAGGACGCCGAGCGCGCCCATTTTGGGCCAGAGGTCCATGGGGAAGGCGTTGTCGCGGTCGATCTCGGCGGCGCGCGGGGCGATCTCGGCGGCGGAAAAGGCTTCGACCTGCGCGCGCAGCATGTCGGCGGTTTCGCCGAGATCGAAATTCAGACCGGGCAAGCGATTGGGGACGGCGGCCATCCTGGGTTTCCTATCGGAGTCTTGGAAATGTCGCGGTAAACTGCATCAGCCCGCGTGTTTGCGCGAGGGGTGCGGAAGAAACTGATTCTCTTGCCCCAGGTGATCCACCCGACTTCTGGTATCGACCTTCCGAGGGAGAGGACAATGAGCGCCGTCGCCGACAGCATCCGTCGCGGACTTCTTCAGGCCGTCACTTACGCCGCCGGAGAGGCCGATACGACCGAATACCGGGTCAACATGCCGGACCACATCGATGTCAAGGCGATCCGCGGCCGCATGGGCCTGACCCAGGAAGCCTTCGCCAACCAGTTCGGCTTCAGTGTCAGCACCCTCCGGCATTGGGAAAATGGCTCCCGCCGGCCGGAAAGCGCCGCCAGAGCCTATCTCACGGTCATCGAACGCGCGCCCGGGGCCGTGCGGGCGGCATTACGGGCAACCTGACGGCACCCGATTGCGCCCCAACCCGCCGCGGTCGCAATATGCGGGAAAGATACAGACGGGAGCCTCGCCCATGACCGAACCCCTCGCCTTAAGCTACGCCCACGGCGTATCCGACGTCCGCCTGATCGGAGAGACCGTCGGCGTGCATTTCGACCGCACTGTGGCGCGGTTCGGCGAACGCCCCGGCCTGATCGTACGCCAGCAGGGCGTGCGGTGGAGCTACGCCGAACTCGGTGCAAAGGTCGACTCACTCGCCGCCGGCCTGCTCGCGCTCGGCCTGAACCCCGGCGATCGCGTCGGCATCTGGGCACCCAACAACGCCGAGTGGATCGTCACCCAATACGCCACCGCCAAGGCCGGGCTGATCCTGGTCAACATCAACCCCGCCTATCGCCTGTCCGAAGTCGAGTACGCCCTGAACAAAGTCGGCTGCAAGGCGCTCATCACCGCCACGCGCTTCAAAACCAGCGACTATATCGGCATGGTCAACACACTGGCGCCGGAACTCGCCCGCTCCCGCCCCGGCCATCTCGACGCCGCCAGACTGCCGACCCTGCGCGCCGTCATCCAGATCGGCGACGCCCCCGTGCCCGGCGCCATCGCCTTCGACGCCGTCCTGACCATGGGCACCGCCGTCGATCGCGCCCGCCTCGCCGAACTCGCCGCCGGCCTGCAATTCGACGATCCCATCAACATCCAGTTCACCTCCGGCACCACCGGCCTGCCCAAGGGCGCCACGCTGACGCACCACAACATCCTCAACAACGGGTTCTTCCTGGGTGAAGAAATGCACTTCACCCCGCAGGACAAAATCTGCATTCCCGTCCCGCTGTATCATTGCTTCGGCATGGTGATCGGCTCCATGGCCTGCATGACCCACGGCTCCGCCATCGTCCTGCCCGGGGAGGGCTTCGACCCCCTCGCCACCCTGCAAACAGTGGCAGAAGAACGCTGCACCGCCCTGTACGGCGTGCCCACCATGTTCATCGCCGAACTGGATCATCCGGAGTTCAAATCCTTCGACCTGTCCAGCCTGCGCACCGGCATGATGGCGGGTGCCCCCTGCCCGATCGAAATCATGCGCCGCGTCATCCGCGACATGCACCTGACCGAAATGACCATCGGCTATGGCATGACCGAAACCAGCCCCGTCAGCACGCAAACCGCCATCGGCGACCCGCTCGAACGCCAGGTCTCCACCGTCGGGCGCGTGCATCCGCATCTCGAAATCAAAATCGTCGACGCCGACGGCCGCATCGTCCCCCGCGGCACCCCCGGCGAATTCTGCACCCGCGGCTATTCCGTCATGCTCGGCTACTGGGACGATGCGGAGCGCACCGACCAGGCCATCGACAAAACCGGCTGGATGCACACCGGCGACCTCGCCACCATGGACGAAGACGGCTACTGCGCCATCGTCGGACGCATCAAGGACCTGGTCATCCGCGGCGGCGAGAACATCTACCCGCGAGAGGTGGAGGAATTCCTCTACCGCCATCCCGCCATCCAGGAAGTGCAGGTATTCGGTGTGCCCGACAAACGATTCGGCGAGGAACTCTGCGCCTGGATCAAACCCCGCGCCGGCCAGAGCCTGACGGAGGACGAGGTCAAGGCCTTCTGCAAAGACCAGATCGCGCACTACAAAGTGCCGCGCCACATCCGCTTCGTGGAGGACTTCCCCATGACCGTCACCGGCAAGATGCAGAAATTCATCATGCGGGAAGCCATGGCGAAGGAACTGGGCGCGGAATAATCCGCGTCACCTCTCCCTCTGGGAGAGGTCGGAGCGCGCCGGCGCTCCGGGTGAGGGTCTCTCCCGCGCGCGGGAGAGGCAACCATAATCAAACCCCAATATTCCCCGACCTCCGCCGCGCGGCGAGCAGCTTGTTCGACTCAAAAAACCGATCCACCGCCAGCGCATGCGCCGCCCGCGCCGCCGCGTCGTAATCCCCCGTCGGCCTCGGCTCAGCCTCAAAATGGCCGAACGTATCTTCCCCCCGCACCAGCATCGCGCTGACCCGGGCATCGTTCATCAGCCGACACCGCGTCGGAACATAACTGACGCCGATGCCGATGCGCCGCCGGTCGGTGCGGTTGCGTTCGGAGCAATGCACGATATGCGTGTGATGCAACGAAATCTGCCCGGCGCGCAGCGGCATCGTTACGTATTGCGTATAATCCAGCGGATGATCGATGGTCTGCCCGCGCGACAGCAGGTTGCCGGGCGCGGGCATGTCCTTGTGCGGCCTTTGGCCGATGACCTGACTGCCGGGGATGATCTTGATGCAGCCCATCTCCTCCGTCGCGTCGGTCAGGGCGATCCAGGCGGTGATCTGATCGTAGGGTTCCAGACCGAAATACGTACCGTCCTGATGCCAGGACACGTGGGAGGGCTCGTTCGGTTCTTTCAGCCAGGATGTCAGGTGATAGATCAGGATGTTCGGCCCGATCAGGCTTTCGACGGCATCCAGCACCTTGGGGTGGCGCACTAGGCGGTCCATCCAGGTGAACAGCAGATGCGACTTGGATCGCACGAGGTGCGGCAGCTTGCCGAAGGTGTCGCCCTGTTCGCGCTCGAACTCTTCCAGCGCGCCGCGAAAATGGCTGACTTCGTCTGGCGTCAGACAGTCGATGGGGAACAGGAACCCGTCCCGACGGTACTGCGCGATTTCGGCTTCGGACAGGCTGGCTGGCATGGCTGGCGGCTCCGTGCTGCGGCGATGGGGCAGCATCGGACAGGCCGGGCGCGTACCGCAAGACTCCTGTGGAGTGTCGTGTGTGCCCGGGGCTCGCTACGCTCCGCGCGTGGCCGGCCGAGCCGTTCGGTCGCTCCGCTTCCCTCCTTGGCCTCGGCCTGCCGCGCGCTCCGCTCCGCTCGCCAGTCGCTTGCGCTCCCACTGAACTCGGGCACAGCGAAAGCCGATGTCGTCGTGGCGGTCGGACGGGGCGTAGAAGATGCGGTCCGCCGAGCGCGCGTTGCGCGCGGCGAAGATCCAGGACCCGCCGCGCAGCACGCGGTTCGCGGCACCGCCGGCGTCCCGCCAGGGGGCGCCGTCCGGCGGGCGGCCTTCGTGACGGTTCAGCCAAGCGTCCTCGCACCACTCCCAGACATTGCCGAGCATGTCGTGCAGCCCCCAGTTATTAGGTTGCCTTTCGCCGACAGCGTGGGTTTCTCCACCGCTGTTGTCGTCATACCAGGCGATCGCGTCCACATCCTCGGCATAGCGCGCCGTTGCCGTCCCCGCCCGGCACGCATATTCCCAATACGCCTCGCTCGGCAGGCCCAAATCGAGGCCCGGCAGGCGCTTGTTCAGCGCGCGGATAAAGCGGCGGGCCATGTGAAAGCTGACGTTCTCGACCGGGCGGGCGGGGGATTTGAATGTGCTGGGGTTGGTCCCAATCACCGCTTCCCACAACGCCTGGGTGCAAGGTGTATCGAACAGCCAGAACCCGTCCGCGATCTCGATCGGGACCTGCGGGCCCTCATCGTCGTAGCGCCCGTTTTCGTCAGGAGGGGAGCCGATCAAAAACTCGCCCGGCGGTATCCAGCGCATGCGCTGCACGACCTTGGCGCCGTCGGCGGATTCCACCGCGAAAGTAACCCAGGGGGTTTTGTAGTCGTCATACCCCCAATCGTCGGCCCAGGACGGCGGACGGCCGGATTCCCAGAAGGCGTTGCGGCTGCGGCGGACACGCACAGCCTCCCGCATCCCAGGCGGCAGACGCGTGGTTTCGTCGGTGATGGCGACGGCCAGCATCTCCGCCGTCAGCCCCGTCACCCGCGACAGATCGGAACCGATCAGCCGATAGTTGGTCAGGTCCGACCCGGTCATATCGGCGTCTTTCAGATCGGCCCCAACCAACGCCCGATCCGGATCGAGTTCCGCCGCCCGAATCAAATCGGAAAACACATCGCTCGGCGCGTCGAGCAGCGCGTCCATACGTTGGGTCAGGGTACGATTCGGGTCACTCACCGCATGTCCCTCCGCTCGGTCGTCCGCCGAGCGAGCATGGCATCGCCGTGGATGTCCTTCGGAAGCGTGTCAAAGACAAGCTCTTTCAGCACGATTTGTTTGTTCTTTAACACCTTAGAGGCGAAGCCCGGTTTATCCTCGCCATGGGCGGCCGTGACGTCAAAGCAAGGTCGGTTGGCAAGGATCAAAACGGTCAGCGGACCACCTCCCTCCGGCCCAGGTTCGATCACCGCCATGTGCGCACCCTGCAGCACATCGCCATGGATGCAGTCGCCCACCAGCGGCCCAACGATTTTCGATCCGCCGGTTTCCCGGACGAAATTGTCGTGCTGGTTCTCAACATCGCCGATCAAGGTTCCCTGGCATACTTGATACCCCGTCACGGGAATCCGAAGGAAGGCATGGCGCAGGGTCAGTTCGACCGTCCCATTCCGCCATGGCATCGTGGTCGGCGAAATCCGCAGCGTGGCTCGCGCCTCGGACTTTGTCGGGTCTTCATTCTTGGTTTGCAGCGGATGCAGGATGAATTCGACGAAGCGTCCGAAATCGTGACCTGGATCGCCTGAAACCGCGACCTGCTGTGTAATTGCCACCGGGTCCGGTGGGGTCCTTACTTTCAGATCACGCTTGGATCGGGCGTTGTCGGCCCGCTCCCAGGCCGCGATGAACAGGGCTTTATCCTCAGCATGGATCGGATTGTCGCCGAAAAACACCTGCACGATCTCTGAAAGCGCCCGATTATCGGGCGTACTTTCCCCGCTCCGCCACTTGCGGACGGTGCGATCGGTGACACTCAATTTTCCGGCAAGGAGCAATAAATTCCACTCAGGCGGCGCGATGCTGGCGGTTTCCTGTTCGGCACAAGTCCCGGCGAGAAGGTGCTGGGCCATCAACTGATGGAACGGCTTGTCCTGTTCCGGCACGCGTTCCGCCTTTCGTTCCGTTCCGCCGTTCCGCGGAACCCCTTTGCCATTACCCGTTCCGTGGGTGCCAGCTTCCCCCATTAAGAAAGGAAACTGGCACCATGGCAACGATAACCGACCCGACGGTTTTGTGCGAAGCGGGCCTCAGCGTGACCTACCTCGCACTCGCCTTCAACGCCTGGCAGCACAAGCACCGCCTGGCAATCGCCGCGTACTTCACCGCCGCTTTACTGGTCGCCGCACTGGCGTTCCACGCGGCGGGGGCACACGCCCCCACCCCTCCGCCTCCCCTCACCGAAACGCCGCACTCAATCCAGCGCCAGGATCGCGGCGACGGTTTCGGCCCAGGCGGTTTCCATGGCATCCGTCCACTCCTCGGCCAAAATGGCGCGGAAGGCGGCGTGGACGGTGGGGTAGAAACTGTCGAACAGCGCGGGATCGACGCCCAGCCCCTCATGATTGATCCGCTCGATGCGGATCAGGTTGGCGCCGTATTCCCGCGACCCGAGGAAATCCAACAGGCTCTCGATCGTCACCTGCATCATCTGTCCGCGCACCAACCCGGCGGCATCGCGCACGAACAGCGCCTCCGCCGCCGGGTTTTCGGCGAACAGGCGCGCGAAGACGAACGGCGTCGGGTCGCCGCCGCAGCGATCGGCGACGCGTTCCAACGTTTCAACGACGATCGCGGCGCGGGCGGCGGCGTCCATGGGCGTTACTTCACCGTGGCGACACGCAGCGCGTTGGTGGAACCGGGTTGCCCGAACGGCACGCCGGCGGTCACGACGATTTCGTCGCCGCGCACCGCGAAGCCTTCGGATTGCGCGACCTTGGCGGCGCGGTTCGTCGCCTCCGTCATCGAATGCACGTCGGGCGTGACGACGGCGTGCACCCCCCAGACCACGGCCAGCCGCCGAGCGGTGTCGGTATTCGGAGTCAGCCCGATAACGGGGGAATCCGGGCGTTCGCGGGCGACGCGCAACGCGGTGCTGCCGGAATCGGTGAAGGCGACGATGGCCTTGGCGCCGATCGTATGCCCGACCTGACGCGCGGCGGCGGCGATGGCGCCGGGGGCGGACGCGTCGGGTTCCGCGCGCGACGCATCGATGCCGGCCCGCCAGCCCGCGTCCTGTTCCACCCGCGCGACGATGCGATCCATCATGTTGACGGCTTCATACGGATATTGCCCGGCGGCGGTTTCGCCCGACAGCATCACCGCGTCGGCCCCGTCGAACACGGCGGTGGCGACGTCCGAGGCCTCCGCCCGGGTCGGCGCGGGGGCGGAAATCATGCTTTCCAGCATCTGCGTGGCGACGACGACGGGTTTGCCCAGTTGCCGAGCAAGCCGCACGATGCGCTTTTGCGCCAGCGGCACTTCCTCCGGCGGTAGTTCCACGCCCAGATCGCCGCGCGCGACCATCACGGCGTCGGTCAGCGCCATGATCTCGTCCAGATTATCAAGCGCCTGCGGCTTTTCCAGCTTCACCATCACCCAGGCGCGCCCGGCGATCAGGGCCTTGGCTTCGGCCACGTCTTCGGCGCGTTGGACGAAGGACAGGCCGATATAATTGGCACCGTGCGACACGGCGAATTCCAGGTCCTCCCGATCCTTCACGGTCAAGGCGGGGATCGGCAGGATCACGTCGGGAACGTTGACGCCCTTGCGGTCGGACAGCGGGCCGCCGACGACGATTTCGGTTTCCAGCGCGTCGGGCAGCTTGCGGATCACGCGCAGCCGCAGCTTGCCGTCGTCCAGCAGCAGGTTCGATCCGATCGACGCGGCCTCGATAATTTCGGGATGCGGCAGATTGACCCGGCGCGCATCGCCGGGCGTCGGGTTCAGGTCCAGGCGGAATTGCTGGCCGGTCTGCAACTGCACCCGCCCGCCGCCGAACCGGCCGACGCGCAGCTTCGGCCCCTGCACGTCGGCCAGGATGCCGATCGGGCGGTCGAATTTCTGCTCCAGTTCCCGGATCATGGCGAAGCGCAGCGCGTGATCCTCGTGACTCCCGTGGGAGAAGTTCAGTCGGAACACGTCCGCGCCGGCCTGGAACAGGCGGGTCAGGATTTCGATCGTGCCGCTGGCGGGGCCCAGCGTGGCGATGATCTTGGTGCGGCGGCGGCGGCGCATCTTGGGTCGGGCAGCCATGGGAAAAGCCTCCTTCAGGCGACCAGGATCGCGCGAATGTCGTTGACGTTGGTCAGGGTGGGGCCGGTGACGATCAGATCGCCGATGGCGCCGAAGGCGGAGTGGCTGTCATGCCCGGCCAGCATGGCGCGGGGATCGCGACCGGTCGCGCGCAAGCGGGCAAGGGAGTCCGGCGTGGCGATGGCCCCGGCGATTTCGGCCATGCCGTCCACCCCGTCGGTATCCCCCGCCATCGCCCAGATGCCGGGCGCGCCGTTCAGCGCGACGGTCAGGCCGAGCAGAAACGTGGTGTTGCGACCGCCTTCTCCATAAGGGCCGGGGCCGAGGGTGACCGTGGTCTCCCCACCCGACAGCAGCACGGCGGGGCCGGCGACGGGTTCGCCGTGCGCGCGGATGGATCGCGCGATGCCGGCCATGGCGGTGCCGAGTTCCTTGGCCTCCCCTTCCAGCGCGTCGCCCAGGATGATGGGCGTCAGGCCCATGCCGCGGGCGGCGTCGGCCATGGCGCGCAGGGCCATCATCGGGGTGGCGATCATGCGAAATTCGGCGTTCGGCAGGCTGCCGGGCTTGGGGGTTTCGTCGTCGTCTTGCGCCAGGCGAGCAGCGACGGCGGCGGATGGCGCGATGCCGTAGCGCGCGATCAAAGCCCGCGCGTCGGCGAAGGTCGTGGCGTCGGGCACGGTGGGGCCGGAGCCGATAACGGCCGGGTCGTCCCCCGGCACGTCGCTGATGGCCAGGGTAACGACACGCGCCGGGGCGGCGGCGGCGGCGAGGCGTCCGCCCTTGATGGCCGACAGATGTTTCCGCACCGCGTTCATCTCCGCGATGTTGGCACCGCAGGCCAGCAGGGCGCGGTTGATGGCCTGCTTATCTTCCAGGGTAATCCCCGGCGCGGGGGCGGCGAGCAGGGCGGACGCGCCGCCGGACATCAGCGCGATCACCAGATCGTCCGGCCCCAGGCCGCGCACGCGATCCAGCAGCGCCAACGCGCCGCGTTGGGAATTGGCGTCGGGGACGGGATGGGAAGCCTCGATCACCTGAATACGGCGCGTGGGTACGGCGTGGCCATAGCGGGTGACGACGACGCCTTCCATCGCGACATCCGGCCAGGCGTCTTCCAGGGCGGCGGCCATCAGCGCGGCGGATTTGCCGCCGCCGACGACGATGCAGCGCCCGCGTGTGGGTTTCGGCGGCAGATGGGCGGCCAGCACGGCGCGCGGATCGGCCGCGGCGACGGCGGTGTCGAACAGGGCGCGCAAGGCGGCCCGCGCGCGTGCGTCGTTCCAGCCGGTGTCAGGCCAGGCCATTTGCGATATTCTCCCGCTCGCTCCCGAGCGCAGTATGGCAAAATCGGGGCAGCAGCGCCATGTTCACGTTACCAATGGGAGATATGCGATGTCCGCGCCTGAATTCGACAAGCAAACTCAGACCGAACTTGAAGCCGCCGCTTTCCGCCGTCTGGTGGCGCATCTGCAGGAACGCAGCGATGTGCAGAACATCGATATGATGAATCTGGCGGGGTTCTGCCGTAACTGCCTGAGCCGGTGGTACCGGGAAGAGGCGGCGACGCAGGGGATTACCATCGCCGATCCCGACGCGCGCGAAATCGTCTACGGCATGCCTTATAAGGAGTGGCAGGCGAAATATCAGAAGGAAGCGACGGCGGAGCAGAAGGCGGCGTTCGCCAAGAGCAATCCGGGTCATTGACCCGGGTCCGGCGCGCCGGTATCCCCGCCCGCTTTCCTTTTTACGGGACGATGGACCATGGCCAAGGCGATTACCGAGGAAGAGATCAAGACCGGCGGCGTCGCGGCCGATCGCCTGCGCAGCATCGTCGAGCGCATCGAGCGTCTTGAAGAAGAACGCAAAGCGCTCGGCGCCGACATCAAGGACATCTATGCCGAGGCGAAATCCGCCGGCTTCGACGTCAAGGTGCTGCGCCAGTTGATCCGCATCCGGAAGCAGGAAGCGGCGGAAGTGGAAGAACTGGAAACAATGCTCGACGTCTACCGACGCGCGTTGGGGATGTAACCCCCGCGCGCCGGCGTTTTCTTCCGCAACAAATCGAAAAGCCCACTACGCCGCGGCGGTCGCCGCATCCTGGCCGCTGATCCACGCACCGGCCACCGTACTGGCGTAACCGACATGGCAGGCCTCCCCGGCAATCAGCAGGTGACCGTCGCCGATCGGTTCGGCCAGGGCGGCGCGCGCGTCGGCGGCGCCGGGGACGGCATAGCTGTATGCGCCGAGCACATAGGGATCGGCGTCCCAGGCGGTGATCAGGCGGGGGGCGTCGCGAAACAGCGCATCGACCCGGCCGCCGAAGACCGCGCGCAGACGCTCCAACGCAAAGGCGGCTGTGGCATCGCTTCCGGCGCGCGCCAGGTCCTCCGCCACCGACCCGCCGATCCAGCCTTGAACATAATCCCGCCCGAACGGCCAGCATTGAAACGGCATCAGCGGATCGCCGATGCGTTCCACGCGCTGTTCGACGGAGCAGTGTAGCGGCACATCCAGCCGATCCGGCCCGACGGCGCGCAACGCGACCTTGACGGCAAGACCCATCGGCAAAGCCGCGATGCTGTCGCGCGCGCGCGCCGGTATCGGCGGATCGAACACCAGACCGCCACCGGCCAGTACGCCGGTCGACACGGTCACGATACAGGATCGCGCGCTGACAGCGCCGCTTGGCGTCTCCACGACAACCCGCCCGCCCCTGCCGTTCCAGCGCACGCGCGTCACCGGCGTGTTCAGCCGAATATCGATCCCCAGCCCCAGACGCCGCTGGACAAATGCCCCGACGCCGCCGTCGGGCACCAGATTGCTGCCGCCCAGGGCGTTGCGCCGCCAGTCGCGGGCACTGAACCGGTCGCCGTCGACGGTGCAGATCACCGCCGCCTCCCACGCCTCGATGCTCGCCGCCCAGGGGTTATCGCCCAGATGTTCGGCGACGGCGCGCATCGATACGTCGCCATGGGCGGCGATCAGCGTATCCGCCGCTGCCTCGAAAATCGGCCACGCCGCCGCGTACTCCGTCTGTTCGGCCTGAGTCATCAACCGTTGCCCGACAAAGCCGCGTTCAACCCGGATTGCGTCGGAGCGCAGCAATGGATCGCCGGCATTGCGCGCGATGGATGTCAGCGGGTTATTCTCGGCGTCGTGCAGCCAGATCGCGCCCATGTCGAACCACACGCCGCCGAGTTCGGCGGGATGCGTCGTCCAGGCCCGTCCGCCGATACGGGCGGAGGCTTCCAGCACGACGCAGCGCCGTCCCAGCGCGCGCAGCCGTTCGGCGGCACCCAGCCCCGCGAGGCCGGCACCGACGACGACGACATCGGTGTCGGTCTCGATTGCCATGACCGGACTGTAGACGATTCCCCTCGATCAGGCGACGCGTTTGGCGACTTCCGCCGGCGAACACCGCACCAGTGCGGCATAATCCGCCATCAGCGTGGCCGTGATCCGGTCGGGCCTGAAAGCCTGCGCGCCGATCGCGCGCACGGCGGTGATCTCGGCCGCGGTGCCGGCCAGGAAGACCTCGCTGGCGGTGGCGACTTCCTCGGCGGCGATCTCGCGCTCGATCACCGTCATCTGGTTACGACGAGCAAGGGCGATGACGGAGCGGCGGGTGATACCGTCGAGGAAGCCTTCCGGTCGCGGCGTATGCAGCGCGCCGTCGATCACCAGGAAAATATTGGCGCCGGTGCTTTCCGCAACCAGCCCGCGCCAGTCCAGCATCAAGGCGTCGGCGCAGCCTTCGGCCTCGGCTTTCTGCTTTGCCATGGTGCCGATCATGTACAGACCGGTGCATTTTGCCGCCGTCGGGGCGGTTTCCGGGGACGGGCGCTTCCATTCGGCATGCGCCATGCGAATGCCCTGCATCGGGTCGGCACCGAAATAGCTGGGCCAGGCCCAGGCGGCGATGGCCAGATGCGTCGTCGCGCCCGTGGCGGAAACCGACAGCGCTTCCGACCCGCGCCAGGCGATCGGGCGGACATAACCGTCGGTCAACCCGTTGGCGCGCAGCACCGCCTGACTGGCGGCATCGATCGCGTCCGCCGTATAGGGGATGGAGAAACCCAGGATACGCGCGGAATTGATCAAACGATCCGTATGCGCGCGCAGGCGGAAGATTTGTCCGCCATAGGCGCGCTCTCCCTCGAACACGGTGCTGGCATAGTGGAAACCATGCGTCAGAACATGCATCCTGGCATCGCGCCAGGGGATGAGTGCCCCGTCGAGCCATATCCAACCGTCGCGGTCGTCGAAAGGAACAAGCGTCATGATCGGCTTCCTTGTAATTTTGTTACCGTAGACAGCCTGATATTATAATCGAGCGAAATTTAGGTCAACTATGCTGACTCTTTATCCCCCTCCGGCGGACGTATGCCTGCCATGCGCGCGATGACCGATTCCTCCCCGGCCGACAGCGTCGGCGACGCGGATATTCGCCTCGCGCAGGACCTGCTGTTCTTCGCCTATCGCGATTTCACCAATGCCGCGGATGTGGTGCTGGAAGCGTTGGACTTTGGACGAGCGCATCACCGCGCCCTGCATTTCATCGGGCGCAATCCCGGCATCACGGTCACCGATCTGCTGGGGATCCTGCGCATCACCAAGCAATCCCTGGCGCGCGTGCTGGGCGCGCTGGTGGAACAGGCTTATGTCGCGCAAACGCCCGGCCCGATCGATCGACGCCAACGGCTGCTGACCCTGACGGACAAAGGCAGGGCGTTGGAGGCCAAGCTGTTCGAGCGGCAAAAGGATCGGCTGCAAGCCGCCTGGCGCGCCGCCGGCCCCGACGCGATCGCCGGTTTCCAACAGGTCATGATCGGCATCATGGACGACGCGGCGCGCGACTATATCGGTCGAGAGCGCTCCAAGGCAGCGGAGTAAGACATGTCCGACGACGCCCATATCCTTGTCGTGGAAGACGATGCCCGCCTGCGCGAACGGCTCGCCCGTTACCTGAGCAGCGAGGGGTTCCGGGTGACGGCGGCGGCGGACGCGACCGACGCGCGGGCGCGTATGCGGGCGATCCTGCCCGACCTGATCGTGATGGATGTCATGATGCCCGGCGAAACCGGCCTGCAAATGACCCAATCCCTGCGCGCGGAACACGGCCACGACCTGCCCGTGCTGCTGCTGACCGCGCGCGGCGCGCCGGAAGACCGCATCGCGGGGTTCGAGGCCGGGGCCGACGACTATCTGGGCAAACCGTTCGAACCGCGCGAACTGGTGCTGCGCATCCGCGCCCTGCTGCGTCGAACCGCCCCCGTGGCGCCGTCGGTGCCGAACGGGCCGCTGCGGCTGGGGCCGTTGTCCTTCGACGTCGAACGCGGCGAACTCAGCGACGCCGACGGGCCGATCAGGCTGACCGGCGGCGAAGCGGCGCTGTTGAGCGCGCTGGCCGGCAAGCCGAACGCGGTGCTGTCGCGCGAGGACATCGCGGAAACGCTGAACATGGACGATTCCGGCGAACGCGCGATCGACGTGCAGGTGACGCGCCTGCGCCGCAAGATCGAAGCCGACCCGCGCGAACCGCGCTTTCTGCATACCGTGCGCGGGCGCGGCTATATCCTGAAGCCGGGGATCTGACGCGCCGATGCGCTTCTCCCTGGCTCGATCGATCAAGCGGCTGGCGCCGAAATCGTTGCTGGGGCGCAGCCTGCTGATGATCCTGCTGCCGCTGGTCGCGCTGCAGGCGGTCACGCTGCAACTATTCTACGGCAATCACCTCGACGTCGTCTCCCGCAGGCTTTCCAGCGCCGTGGCCGGCGAAATCGCCTTTACCATGGAACTGATGCGCCGCTTTCCGGGGCCGGAGAACGGTGCGTGGATCCTGCGTTCGGCGCGGGAGCAGTTCAATCTCGAGATGAAACTGACCCCCGGCGCCGAACTGGATACGCAAGGCTACGTCAACGTGCTGGGCCGCATGGACGACGATCTGGCCAAGGCGCTGACCGAGAATTTCCGCGTCCCCTTCACCATGGATTGGACCTCGGACCCCCGTTCGGTACTGATCCGCTTGCAATTGACCGACGCGGTGCTGGATGTCGTCGCGCCGCGCAAGCGACTGTACACCGCAACGATCTACCTGTTCGTGGTCTGGGTCGTCGGCACCGCGCTGTTGCTGTTCGCCGTGGCCGGGATGTTCATGCGCAACCAGGTCCGCGCGATCCGCCGCCTGGCGACTGCGGCTGAAGCCTTCGGCATGGGGCGCGATACCCCGCCCATCCGCCCCGAAGGCGCGACGGAGGTGCGTCAGGCCGCGGCGGCCTTCAATCGCATGCAAGAGCGCGTTCGCCGCTTTCTGGCGCAACGGACGGAAATGCTGGCCGGCGTGTCGCACGATTTACGCACGCCGCTGACCCGACTGCGCCTCGCGCTCGCCATGATGCCCGGCGACGAGGCGCTGAAGCAGGACATCGCCGAGATGACCGCGGACGTCGAGGAAATGGAGCGCATGATCGGCGGCTATTTGGCCTTCGCCCGCGGCGAAGGCGCCGAACAGGCCGAAACCGCCAATCTCTCCGCCCTGCTCGAAGACGTCGTCGCCAACGCGCGCAGGTCCGGCGCGCGCATCGATCTGACGGCGCCGCCCAACATGATGCTGAAACTGCGCGTCGATGCCGTCCGCAGGGCCCTGACGAATTTGTTGGACAACGCGCGTCGGCATGCGCGCGGGGTGGCGGTGTCCGTGGAGGAACTGCCGCGCGCGGTGCAGATCGTGGTCGACGACGACGGGCCGGGCATTCCCGAGGATCGGCGCGAAAGCGTCTTCCGCCCGTTTGAAAGCGACGCCGCGGGCGGCACCGGGCTGGGCCTGACGATCGCGCGCGACATCGTGCGCGGCCATGGCGGCGATATCCTGTTGGAGACCAGCCCGATGGGCGGCCTGCGCGCGCGGGTCAGGTTGCCTTTGTAAGCACGGCCAGCAAGGCGGACAGCGTCGCGAAGGACAGCAAGGTGGACAGAAACACCGCGCCCGACGTCGAACCGACCTCTCGCCCATAGAGCTTTGCCAGGATAAACGCCCCCGCGCCGGTGGGCAGCGCGCTCATGAGTACTGCCGTTTCCGCCCATGAAGGCGGCATCGACACCACATGAAAGGCGATGACCCAGGCGATGGCCGGCTGGATCAACAGCTTCAACACCACCAGCCGTCCGACCAGGGCAAACTGAAACCGCTCCGTCGTTTCCGCCAGCATCAGCCCGGTGGCAACCAGCGCGCAGGGCGTGGCCGCGCCCCCCAACAGCAGCAGAAACCGATCGACGAACACCGGCGGGTCGATGCCCAGCAGCGCCACCCCCAGCCCCGCCACCGGCGAAATCAGCAACGGGTTGCGGATCAACGCTCCCCCGACCCGGCGCGTCAGCCGCCCGACGCCGCGCCGGCCCGGCCCGTCGAGTTCCAGCAACACCAGCGCCAGCGCGAAATGCGGACAGGCCGTGATGACCATGGTGATGACGCCGGGGATCAGACTGTCCTCGCCAAACGCCATGCGGCAGAGGGGAATGCCCATGTACCCGACATTGCTGAACGTCGCGCTCATGCCCTGAATGGCGCTGTCGCCGAGACTGGTCCCCAGGCGACGCGACACCACAATCGACAGCGCGAAGGGCAGCAAAATCGCCAGCCCATAGGCCGCCAGCAGCCCGCCATTCGCCAGATCGGCCGGGCGGATATGCGTCATCGCCTGGAACAGCACCGCCGGCAGCGCGAGGTAGACGACGAAGCCGTTCAACGCTCCGGTGACATCGCCACCCAACAGGCGGTAGCGTCCGGCGACCCATCCGGTCAGAATCAGGCCGAAGACCGGCATGGCGATGGAAAGTACGGCGAGCAACTTGTATCCAATCAACGGCAATGAAGGATTGTCGCCCACGATCGGTCACGACCGAAGGCGACAACCCAAGGGAAGCGAGGGGAAACGACGATGAAGCCAATACACGCGCGTCTCGGCCATGTCGGAATCTATGCCCACGACAAGCCCCGACTGGAACACTTCTATACCACCGTCCTCGGCCTTGTGATCACCGACAGCGGCAAGGCGCGCAGCGGGATGGAGCTGACGTTCATGAGCTCCAGCGCCGCCAACCACCACCAATTGGTGATCGTCAGCGGGCGGCCGGACACGAGCGGGTTCAACCCGATCCAACAAATCTCGTTCATCGTCGACACCCTCGCGGAACTGCGGGAGGTGCACGATCGCGCGCTGGCGCACGGGGCGACGGAAATGCGCACCACCAGCCACGGCAACGCCTGGTCGTGCTATTTCAAGGACCCGGAAGGCAACGTGGTCGAAGCCTATCTGGATACGCCGTTCCACGTCCCGCAACCGCACGGCGCGCCGCTGGACCTGTCGAAATCCGACGAAGAAATCCTGGCCGAAACCGAAGCCGCCTGCCGCAAGGACCCAGGCTTCAAAATGTTCAGCGAGTTCACGGCAGACTTCGGCGCCCGCCTGAACAGCTAAGGCCAAGCCCCCCCTGATTGGTTCCAAGGGGCGTCGCCCCTTGGCGGGGCCCCGGGGCAAAGCCCCGGGTCGGGGTCCCCCTGGGTCATAGTCCGGAAGCCCCGCCTGCCCCCGTTCCCGAAACCCGGAGTCCCAATGACCCTGGCCGCCTTCCTACGCCATCTGGCCTTCGCCGGCGGCATGATCGCCCTGTCCGCGCTGGTAGTCCGCCTGATGATCTCGCTCCGAGTCATGGACACGCCGGAGGCGCGCAAGGCCCATATCCGCCCGACGCCCAAGGGCGGCGGCGTCGGCATCGTGGTCGCCTTTCTGGTGGGCATCGCGTTTCTCTACCGCTTCGCCGAGTTCGCCCGCGTCGGCGATCCCTACTTCCTGGGCGTGATCGAGGCCGCCTCGGCGATCGCGATCGTCTCCTTGCTGGACGATGTCTACGACTGGCCCTTCACCATCAAGCTCGCCACCCAGGTCGCCGCCGCCCTGGTCGCGGTGGGCAGCGGATTATACGTCGCGGATTTCCGCGTCCCCTTCGTGGAATTGCCGCCAAGCGCGGCGATCGGCATCCCGGCGACGCTGATCTGGCTGTTGTTCGTGACCAATGCGATGAACTTCATCGACGGGTTGAACGGCCTGGCGTCCGGCGTGTCGCTGATCGCCGCCCTGTTCCTGGCCTACATCGCCTTCAGCCACGGCGGCGCCTTCGGCTACGCCGCATCCAGCCTTCTCGCCGCCGGTCTCCTCGGCTTTTTGCCGTTCAACTTCCCGCGCGCCAGGATATTCATGGGCGATGTCGGCAGCCAGTTCTGCGGCTTCGTGCTGGCGGTGCTGGCCGTCGTCGCCAGCCGCTTCGAAGGCGTCGAATTGTCGTTTCTGCTGATGCCGATGCTGCTGTCGGGCGTGCTGTTCGATGTCGGCTTTACCCTGATCCGACGCAAACTGGCTGGGGAGAACCTGACCAAGCCGCATCGCGGGCACCTGTATCAGGTCGCCCATCGGTCCGGCGTGTCGCCGGTCGCGATCAGCCTGCTGCACTGGGGCTTCGCCGTGCTGGGCGGGCTGGTCTGCCTGATCTTCATCGCCGCGCCGTCGGCCTGGAAATGGCTGGTGCCGTCGACGCTGATCCTGCCGCAACTAATCTGGCTCCATTGGGTCAGCCAACGCGCCCGCGCCGCCGGTCTCGGCCGCTGGGGATAGCCATTTCCCCTTCTCCCAGCCGCTCGGCTCCTTCATAAATAATGGAACCGCACCGGAGTTCCCACGGCATGAAACCGCGCCTCGTTCTCGCCTGCCTCATGCCGACCGACGTCAACACCCGCGCGCGGGAGGAGTTCGACGCAATCATCGCCCCCGGCCCGGACGACATGACGGTGGCCGAAGTGGTGCGGGCCGCGACCGAACACCGGGCGCAGGCCATCATGTTCACCAACACATTGCCGTTGGACGCCGCCGCGATCGCGGCCTTGCCGCCCGACGTCAAAGTGGGCGCGACCAGCAGCGTCGGATACGACCATATCGCCGTGCCGGCGGCGCGCGCGCGCGGCCTGGTCGTTACCAACACACCGGGCGTACTGACCGAATGCACCGCCGATCACGCCTTCATGATGCTCCTCGGCGCCGCTCGGCGAGGATCGGAGTATGATCGGATCATGCGCAAGGGTTGGCGCTATCGCATCGGCCAGGGCGATTTGCTGGGCGTGCGCGTGACCGGCAAGACGCTGGGCATCCTGGGCATGGGCCGCATCGGCCAGGCCATGGCACAGCGGGCGCGCGGCTTCGACATGAAGATCGTCTATCACGCCCGCAACCGCCTGCCGCAGGAGCAGGAGCAGGGCGCAACCTATTTCGCCGATTTCCACGCGATGCTGCCGCATTGCGAGTTCCTGTCGCTGCACGCCCCGGCCGGCCCCGCCACCGACAAGATCGTCGATGCCAGGGCCATCGCGGCCATGCCCGACGGCGCGGTGCTCGTAAATGTCTCCCGCGGCGGGCTGGTGGACGAAGATGCGCTTTACGATGCGCTGACCGGCGGCAAACTCTTCGCCGCGGGGCTGGACGTGTTCCGCGCCGAACCGGATTTCGATCTGCGCTTCGCCGCGTTGGACAATGTCTTCCTGTCGCCCCACGTGGGCAGTTCAACGCGGGAGACGCGGAACGCAATGGGCTTCCGCGCGCTGGACAACATCGCCGCCGTCCTGGCCGGACACGGTGCGATCGACCCTTTGTGGAGCTGAGCTTATGCGCATCGCGATCTGCGGATTCCTGCATGAAAGCCATTCCTTCGCCCCTCGGCCCACCACCTATGCCGACTTCCTGAACCCCGGCGGTCTGCCGGCCTTGCAGGCGGGGGCGACGATGATCGAGGCGCTGCGCCCGACCTCCGCCCCCACCGCGGGCGCGATCCCGGTCGCGGAAGCCGCCGGCGTAACCCTGTGCCCGCTGATCTGGTGCTTCGCCAATCCCGCCGGACCGGTGCAGGACGAAGCGTTTGAGCGTATCGCCGCGCAAATCTGCGCCCGTCTGGCCGACGCGCTGGACGCCGGACCGCTGGACGGCGTCTATCTCGACCTGCACGGCGCGGCGGTGGTCGACAGTTTCCCCGACGCCGAGGGCGAATTGCTGCGGCGGGTGCGCGCGATCGTCGGCGACGCCATGCCGCTCACCATCAGTCTGGACCCGCACGCCAACCTGACTGCGGCGATGATCCGACTGGCCGACGCGGCGGTGCCGTTCCGCACCTATCCGCATGTCGACATGAAGGAAGCCGGCGCCCAGGCCATGCGTCTGCTGCTGGCGCGGATCGCCGCGCAACGCCCGTGGTTCCGCGCCTTCCGGCAGTTGGATTTCTGGATCCCGCTGGGGTCGCAATGCACGCTGATGGCCCCGATGCTGCCGGCGATGGACCGACGAGCGGAACTGGCGCAGGCACAAGGCGTGGTCGAACTCGCCTTCTGTTTCGGCTTTCCCTATGCCGATTTCATCGATTGCGCGCCGGGTATCGCGGCCTATGCCGAAACCCAGGAACAGGCGGACGCGGCAGTCGACGCGATGTTCGCCGATGTTGCCGAACGTGAACCGCTGTTCGTGCAGGATACCCTGCCCTCCGCCCACGCCGTCGCCGCGGCGCTGCGCGACTCCGCCGGTGCCGGCCGACCCGTGGTGCTGGCCGACACGCAGGACAATCCCGGCGGCGGCGGGCACGGCGATACAACCGAGTTGCTGTCCGAACTGGTCCGGCAAAAGGCTGTCGGCGCGCTGGTCTGCCTGATCAACGACTCGGAAAGTGCGGCGGCCTGTCACGCGGCGGGCGAGGGCGCGACGGTGACCCTTTCGCTGGGCGGCAAGTCCGACGGCATGCCCTACCCGTGTTCGGCGCGGGTGGAAAAACTGACCGACGGCGTCTTTACGCTGACCGGGCCGATGGGCGCGGGCAATCCCGGCAATCTGGGTCCGTCGGCCTTGATCGACGTCGACGGCGTCCATATTATCGTTGCAACACGCAAAATGCAGGCATTGGATCAGGCGATTATACGCCATTTCGGCATAGAACCGGCCGAAGTCCCGATCCTGGCCTTGAAGTCCTCGGTCCATTTTCGCGCGGACTTCGGACCGATCGCCGAACGGATTATCGTAGCGATCGCGCCGGGACCGGTGCTTGCGGACCCGGCGGTCCTGAATTTTCGGCATGTTCGCTCGGAAATCCGCCGGCGACCGCGGACGCAATGAGTTCATTACCCAGCCGACAATTTATTTCCACCCGCAATAATTAACGTAAATTTTATATGACATTATCTCTGTAACACCGCGCGCCGCTTCAGGCTGTCAACAGACACCCGATGCCGGATCGACCGGCGGCGCGGCAGAACAACTTACCGCGCCAGATCACGGAGAGTCGGGCCATAGGATGCTTTACCGCGGAAGGATGTCCGATCTCATGTATTCGATTCGTTCCTTTAAGCAATCGCAAATCGAGTACGGAAGTGTCCGCCTGTGTCCCGTTGCAATACGGAGGAGCCGGCTATGTCCAAACGCATCCTGATCGTCGACGATCAGGTCGGGCTGACCAGAGTCATCGGCATGGTCGCCAAACAGGCCGGCTTCGAACCGATGATCGTCAACGCGCCGCAGGATGCCATTCAGGCCTTCCTCGACTTCCGACCGCAATTCGTCATGGTGGACATGATCATGCCGGAAATGGACGGCATCGATGTCCTGAACCAAATCCTGCTGACGCAGGAACCGACACGGGTCATCCTCACCTCCGGCTATGGCAACGCCTATCTGCGTCTCGGCAAGGCGGTCGCGGAGTTCCATGACATGAGCAAGGTCTCCGTCCTGCGCAAACCGTTCCGGCGAGAGGAGTTGCTGACACTGCTGGACGATCTGGCGAACGAAATGCCGTAACGCCGTCGGCTCCTATGCCGGGTCCCAATGGCGGCGGGGATCGTGGTAACATTCCCCCGGCATGAGCGACACGACCGAATCCGACATCCAGCCGTCCCCCCCGCCCATGAAGGGCGTTGCGGTGATCGAAGCCGCGCTGACCACGATGCCCGCCGGCGCGGGCGTCTACCGCATGCTCAACCAAAAGGGAGAGGCGCTTTACGTCGGCAAGGCGCGCAGCCTGAAACGGCGGGTCGTCTCCTATACCCAGATCGCGCGCTTGCCCGAACGGCTGCGTCGGATGGTCTCCGAAACCGAGGCCATGGAGGTGATCACCACCCATACCGAGGCCGAGGCACTGCTGCTCGAAGCCAATCTGATCAAGCGCCTGAAGCCGCGCTACAATATCGTGCTGCGCGACGACAAATCCTATCCCTGGCTGATGCTGACCGAGGATCACCCTTTCCCGCAGATCGCCAAGCATCGCGGCGCGCAGGTGCGCAAGGCCAGCTATTGGGGGCCTTTCGCATCCGCCTGGGCCGTCAACCAGACCGTGACCGCCTTGCAGCGCGTATTCCTGCTGCGCTCCTGCGCCGATACCGTGTTCGCCAATCGCGCCCGCCCCTGCCTGCTGCATCAGATCAAGCGCTGTTCCGCCCCCTGCGTCGGCCGGATTGATCAGGCGGCCTACGGCAAGCTGCTGGATCAGGCCCGCTCGTTCCTGGGCGGCAAGGTCGGCACCGTGCAGCGCGAACTGGCGGCGGAAATGGAACAGGCGGCGGAGGCGCTGGAGTTCGAACGCGCCGCGACGGTGCGCGACCGTATTCGCGGGCTGACCCAGATCCAGGCCAGCGACGTCATCAACCCTGCCAGCCTGGAAGACGCCGACGTCATTGCCGCCTGGCAAACCGCCGGGCAAACCTGCGTGCAGGTCTTCTTCGTGCGCGGCGGACGCAACAACGGCAATCGCGCCTTCTTCCCGACCCATTCCGCCACCGCCGACGCCGCCGAGGTAACCGCCGCCTTCATCGCGCAGTTCTACGACGACAAACCGCCTCCCCCGCTGCTGCTGGTGAACCAAACCCTGGCCGAGGAAGCCCTGACGGCCGAAGCCCTGTCGCTGAAAGCCGACCGCAAGGTGGAAATCCACCAACCCCAGCGCGGCGAAAAGCGCGCCGTCGTGCTGCACGCCGAAACCAACGCGCGGGAGGCACTGGAACGACGCCTGGCGGAATCCGCCGGACAGGCCAAACTGCTCGACGGCGTGGCCGAGTTGTTCAAACTGGCGGAAACCCCGCGGCGGATCGAGGTCTACGACAACTCCCACATCATGGGCACCAACCCGTACGGCGTCATGATCGTCGCCGGCCCCTTGGGCTTCATCAAAGCCGCCTATCGCAAATTCGCCATTCGCGGCGCGATTACCCCCGGCGACGATTTCGCGATGATGCGGGAAATGCTGCAACGCCGCTTCAGCCGCGGGCTGAAGGAACAGGCCGCCAAGGCGAATGAGTCCGACGACGACGACTCCAACTGGCCCGATGTCGTGCTGATCGACGGCGGCGCCGGCCAGCTTTCCGCCGCGCGCGCGGTTCTGGAGGAACTGGGCATCGCCGACGTCAAGCTGGTGGGCATCGCCAAGGGACCGGACCGCGACGCCGGGCGGGAATGGTTCCACATCGACGGACAGGCACCATTCCAATTGCCGCCGCGCGACCCCGTGCTGTATTTTTTGCAACGCCTGCGCGACGAGGCGCACCGCTTCGCCATCACAACCCACCGCTCCGGCCGTTCCAAATCCATCCGGCAAAGCGAACTCGATGAAATTTCCGGTATCGGCGCCAACCGCAAACGCGCGCTGCTGAACCATTTTGGATCGGCCCGCGGGGTGAAAAACGCCGGTTTGACCGATCTGGAAAGCGCGCCGGGCATCAGCAGCGAGATCGCCCGCCGCATTTACGCCCACTTTCATCCCGGCGTGCGGATGGAGGGCGTTCCCTATACGCGCAAGCCGCCGTAAGTTGCGCCCGCATGCTGACCGACCTGCCCAACCTGCTGACCTTATCGCGGATCGCGACCATACCCGTGCTCGTCCTGTTGGTCGCATGGCAACAGCCGATCGGCGACATGCTGGCCTGCGTGCTGTTCGGCCTCGCCGGTATCACCGATTATTTCGACGGCAAGCTCGCCCGCTCCCGCCGGCAGCAATCCGATCTGGGACGCATGCTGGACCCGATCGCGGACAAGCTGCTGGTCGGGGCGACGCTGATGATGCTGGCCGGGCACGACCGGCTGTCCTATGCGGCGCTGTATCCCGCGACCGTGATCATGCTGCGGGAAATCCTGGTCAGCGGGCTGCGCGAATATCTGGCCGAACTGCGGATCGGCCTGCCCGTCACCAAGCTCGCCAAGTGGAAGACCGGCTTTCAGATGGGCGCGCTGGGCACGCTGCTGGCGGGCAACACCGGGGCCAGGCTGATCGGACTGGATTTCCTGCCGGTCGGCACGATCGGAGAAATCATGCTCTGGGTCGCCGCCGCGCTGACCCTCATCACCGGCTGGGACTACCTCATCGCCGGACTCCGCCACGCCGCTCGGCCTTTGCCGCCGTCCCCCTCCGAATGATACCCAGGGTTCTGGGCGTCGTCGGCTGGTCCGGCAGCGGCAAGACCGCCCTGCTGGTCGCCATCCTGCCCTTGCTGCGACAGGCGGGGCTGCGCGTGTCCACCATCAAGCACGCCCATCACGGTTTCGACATGGACCGCCCGGGCAAGGACAGCTACCGCCACAGGGAAGCCGGCGCGCACGAAGTCCTCGTCGCCTCCTCCGGCCGTTGGGCGCTGCTGCACGAACTCGAAGGCCCCGAACCGACACTGCCCGATCTGCTCACGCGGCTGGAACCGGTCGATCTCGTGCTCGTCGAAGGCTTCAAGAGCCATCCCTTCCCAAAGCTGGAAGTCTTCCGCGCCGATCTCGGCAAGCCGCCGATCTGGGAGACGGAGCCCGACGTGATCGCGGTCGCCACCGACACGACGCCGCCGATCGGCGATCGGGCGCTGCTGCCGCTGAACGCGCCGGAAATTGTCGCGACGTGGGTTCGGAACTATGTTAGGGCTGAGATGGCGTAAGGCCTCGATCCCGGCACACTCCGGGCCCGAGGCCGAACGCCGGCTTGAGACGCGGCTCCGGCCGTGTCTGCCTTCGGCACCAACTCCTCGGGGAACCTTCCCGCATGCGGCTTATCGCCCTGCTCGGACTGACGCTGACACTCGGCGGCTGCGGCTTCAACACTTGGTGGAACCCACCCTTCACCACCGGATTCGACCCTAATCAGCCCCAGGGCGACAGCGCGAACCTGCGCCGCATCATGGGCGACCCGACGGCGGCGGAGCCTTTGATGACGGAAGTCGGCAACATCTGGCCCGGCCCCCTGCCCCCGACTCCGACCTTGCAGGACCTGCAGGATCGCGGCCTGACCGGTGACAGCGTGTTCCCCGCGCCGCATTCCTCCCCCGGCAGTTCGGTGCCGCCCGCATCGTCCTACCTGCCGCAAGCGCCGCGCGCCGCCGTTCCCGCCGGTCTGCCGTCTCCGTCGTCGCCCGGCGCGGCACCCCCGCCGCGGGAGCGCACCGGACAGGTCTACAACACACCCAGCGGCCCCGTCGTCACGACCGGCGGCACCGCGGGCTACCAAACCACCACCCTGCCCGGCGGCGGCACCGGCGTGATCGTTCCGAACGGCAACGGCACCAGCACCATCATCCGCTCCGACGGGCGGGTTGAAACGATCCAGACACCGCGATGAACGCGCCGACCACGCCGGTCACGATCCTGTACTTCGCCTGGATCCGCGAACGGGTCGGCCGGTCCGAGGAATCGCTGGTCCTGCCCGCCGCCATCGCCACCGTCGCCGATCTGATCGACCATCTGGCCGAACGCGGCGGCGGCTACGCTTCTGCCTTCGTCACCCGCCGCACCATCCGCTGCGCCGTCAATCAGGAATTCGCCGATCAGTCCGCCGCCATCGCGCCCGGCGACGAAATCGCGTTCTTCCCCCCGGTGACCGGAGGCTGACCATGGCCACGATCAAGGTCCAGACCGAAGATTTCGACGTCAGCCGGGAAATCGCCGCCCTGACCGCCGGACGCTCCGATATCGGCGGCATCGGTTGCTTCGTCGGCGTCGTTCGTGAACGAGCCGGGGCCGATCAAGCTCCCGAACCGGTCGCGGCGATGACGCTTGAACACTACCCCGGCATGACCGAACGCGCGATCGCGCGCATCGCCGAACAGGCCGAACAGCGCTTCGACATTCTCGGCTGCACCGTCATCCATCGCGTCGGCACGCTGCGTACCGGCGACAATATCGTCCTGGTGCTGGCCGTCAGCGCGCACCGCCAACCGGCGCTCGACGCCACGGCGTTCCTGATCGATTGGCTGAAGACCAAGGCCCCGTTCTGGAAGCGGGAAGAATTCGCCGACGGCTCCGGCGCATGGGTCGACGCGCGGGAAGCCGATGACGCCGCCGCCGAACGCTGGTCGCGCGACGGCTAACTCAGACTGCCGTCGTAATCGCGCCAGACGCTGGGCTCCAGACGCAGCGATTCGTCCGGCGGAAACGCCCCGGTCCAATGATCGGCAATCGCCGAACCGGTCGCATTCCACAGCCCGACATGACCGCTCATGTGCTGAAAAAACTGCTCCAGCATCCGAATGCGATGGGCGAAGCCGATCGCGAAGGGGTGGAGCGTCATGTGGAAATGCCGCCCGCGCCGATACTGCGCGTCGAACTCCGCCCGCCAGTTGCGAAACAGCGAGTCCGCGTGCTCCAGCCCCGTCCCCTTGGTCGGGAACAACAGGAAAAACTGATCGTCGTAATGGTAATAGTACGGCAACGTCAGCAAAGCCCGCCGACGCGCGAAATCGCTGACCCAGTAATGCGGCGCATCGTCCGCCAGACCGTTGCCGAACCAGCGATACCCCGCATCGATCAGCAGATCGATCGTGTTCGGGCTGATCGTGCCGCCGGCGAAGGGATCGCCCTGACGCGGCAACGAGTACCAGCCATTCGGCCGCACCCCCGTCACATCCGCCAGCACATCCGTCGCGAAGGCGATCCTGTCCGCTTCCTCCGCCCGATCCAAAGCGGAGACGTCTTCATGCCGCACCCCATGCGCGGCGATCTCGTGCCCATCTTCCCGCAGAGACCGGAGCAACGCCGGATCGATCCGCGCCGTGACCGCTGGCACCGCGAACGTCGCCCGCAGCCCATAGCGATCCAGCGCCCGCCGCAGGTGATCCATCCCGTCGCCGGCGCCGAACCGCGCGCGGGGGCTGGTCAGATCGCGCTCGGTGATCCCCGCGCCGGTCGACGCGACGCTCAGGTCGACCGTGATCGCCACGCAGCAGCGATTGCCCGACGGCCAGACGATCGCTTCGTCCCGCACGCCGATTTCGTCTGAAATCGTATAACCCTGCTTCCACGGCATCGATCAGCCCTCCTGCCCGTCGGCGGGGAAATGCGTCAGACAATGGCGCGCGACCTCCTCGCAGGTCGAGAACCAGACGCCCGGCAGCGTCTTCATCCGTTCGATCAGCCGATCCAGCATCGCGATGCGCTGCGCCCGACCCGACACGAAGGGATGCAGGCAAACGTTCAGATAGCCGCCGGCCTCGTACTGTTGCAGGAACGCGTCCCACCACATGTCGAACACGCGGTCTGTATCGGTGATGCGTTGCGCGCCGTTGTCCGACCCCAGCCAGGCAAAGCTGTAGAACATCGCGTCGTCGATCGCGTAGTGAAACGGCAGGTTCAACATCGTCGCCCCGCCCTCGGCGTCGGTCACATAGTACGGCAGATGATCGGCGGTATCGTGGGAGATGTAGAGAAACCCCGCCTCCTGCAACAAAGCCAACGTGTGTTCACTGCGCGAGCCGACCGGACGGCGCCCGGTGATGGATGCCAAGGCGTCGCCGGTCTTGGTCAGATGATCGACCTCCCGCTGCAAATCGCGGGGTACGTGGTGTTCCCACATATGATCGGCGATCTCGTGCCCCGCCGCATGCGCGGCGCGCAGAGCGTTGGGATACAGTTCGACGATGCGCCCCGGCGTAAAGATCGTCGCCTTGATCGCGTGGCGATCGAACAGCTCCAGCAGCCGCCAGATGCCGACCCGCCCGCCGAATTCCCCCTTGGCAAGCTGCATCGGCGGCTCGTTCAACAGCCTCCGCAGCAGCATCGCATCGAAATCGGCGGTAAAGTTCACCGCGATCCGCGCGCCGCCCGGCCAGGTCAGCCCCTTGATCCGCCGATGCCTCGCGGCATGGGCGCGCGCGATGGCGGTCAGTGCGGCAACGTCGTGCTCCAAGGTCATGCCTTCTTCCCCTGTGCTGCCCAAACGGTATCGGTCCGATCGCGCGGAATGGCAACGCCTTGCGCAATCTACACATTCCCCCCGTTGGTTTCCGAACCGCGGCCTGATACTGCAACGCGCTGATATGTGACGGACGAGGCTTTGGGTATGGAACGGATGTTGGACGGCTATCACCGGTTTCGCGCGGGCCAATGGGCCGATCGCCGCCGACAGTTCGAACGTCTGGCCGATGCCGGGCAGTCGCCGCGCGCGATGATCGTGTCCTGCGCCGACAGCCGAGTCGACCCCGGCATGATTTTCGACGCCGGACCGGGTGAAATTCTGGTGGTGCGCAACGTCGCCAACCTCGTGCCGCCCTACGCCCCCGACAGCGCCTATCACGGCACCAGCGCGGCGCTGGAATTCGGCGTGCGCGTGCTGAAAGTGCGGGATCTGATGGTGATGGGCCACGGCCTGTGCGGCGGCGTGCGCGCGATGCTGGAAGGCGCCCCGCCGGAAGCGTCCGACTTCATCGCCCCATGGATCGGCATCGCCGATCGGGCGAAACGCCGAGCACTGGCGTGCGATGACGGGGCGGATCGTCAGCTTTGCTGCGAGCAGGAAGTCATCAAACTCTCGCTCGACAATCTGCTCGGCTTTCCCTGGATCGCCGAACGCGTGGCGGAGGGATCGCTGCGCCTGCACGGCGCGCATTTCGACATCCGCACGGGACGGCTGAGCGTGCTGGGCGCGGACGGCGAGTTCACCGCGGTCGCGGCGGGGTAATCCCCCGCCGCACCGGATCGATCAGGCGAAGATTTCGCCCAGGCGGCGGATGGAGTTCAGGACCTTTTCCTGCTCCAGCCCGGGCCATTGCACGCGCATGCTGAAATGGTTGACGCCCAGGGCCTCTGTCCAGCGGGCGATTTCCTCCTTCACCGACACCTTGTCGCCGATGATGAAGCGATCCCGTGCCATTTCCTCGAACGTCATGTTCGCGGTCGGGCTTTCCATGCCCCACGCCGCATAGGAGTTGTATTTATACTCCAACGCCGCGCGGCATTCTTCCATCGCCGTCTTGTGGCTCGACCCGACATAGCATTCCCGCGCGATCGGGAATTCTTCCACCGTCTTGCCGAGGGAGGCCAACGTCTCTCGATACAGCGTCATCAGCGGCAGCGTCGCGCCCAGCGTCGTGGCGTTCGCGATCAGCCAGGCATCCCCGATCCGCGCGGCGCGCTTGACCGCGGCTTCGACCAACCCCGCGACCCAGACCGGCGGACCGCCGGGGCGATGCGGCTTCAGGCTGATGCCGTGATCCTTGACCGAGTAGAACTTGCCCTGGAACGTCGTTTTGCCGCCGGCCCAGAGTTGCCGCATCAGGCGGATGCTTTCGGAAAACCGCGCCGCGCGCTCCGTCAGCGAAATGCCGAACGCGTCGAACTCGCCCTCCCGATAGCCGAGACCGACACCGAGGACGAAATTGCCCTCGCTCAGCACGTCCATCGTCGCGGCTTCCTCGGCGACGTGCACGGGGTTCAGCAGCGGCAGCAGCAGGATATTGCCGCCGATCGTCATCCCTTTGGCTTCCGGCAGCAAATACGCCATCAGCGGCGCGATTTGCAGCATTTGCAGCGGGTCGGTCAGATAATGGTGCGGGAACAGCAACGACGAGAAGCCCGACGCGCGCGCCAGACGCACCTGTTCCACCAGTTCCGGGACGCGGGCGGCGACGTTGTCGCCTTCCGGGAACTGGGTGTTGATGAACATACCGACTTTCATGATCGCTCTCCCGCGCAATGGTTTGCGCGGCAGGCGATATCATGGGCGGACGGCAGGCTCAAACCTGGCTAAGCAGGTGTCGAGCGCGACACCTTCCCCGTAGGCGGCTTGGCACCGGCGTTACGGATGTTGATGACGGATTGCAGCGTATCGAACCAGAACGGAGCACCCAGCGAAACCGCGAAGGCCGTTACGATCCACCCCAGGATCAGAGTGACAAAGCCCATGACACCGCCGCCGAACACCCGCGAACAGATCGGCTTCCAGAACTCCGACTCATTCTTGCAGCAGGCGGGCACCGTGGCCGGCGTGGTCCAGCCGATCGGCAGACCCAGCGAATCGACGACCTTTTTCGCCGCTTCCGCGCGCTTTTCGACCTCCGCCGGGTCGGCGTTCGGCGCAAGTTTGGCCAGTTGCTCGGTGGCCTGCCCGACGACGGCATCGCGCATCGGCTTATCCAGATAAAGCACGCGCGCGATTTCGAACGAATTCACGTTCATCGACACCGCGATCAGCATCCCGAACAGCAGCGTGAACACCTGGGTCCAGCGCTTATACGCCCCCGAAACCCGGTTCATCGCGCTGTCGAACCAATGCTCGATACCGTGCTGCAAAGCCTCCAGATCGTTCCCCGCCTCCCGCGACAACGCCATCAGCGCCTGCTTTGCTCGGCCTTCCGGCAAATTCCCGATGGCCGTGTTGACCTCGGCCAGCTTCGGCGCGGCCTTGCCGCCCATCAGCGTATCCAGCACGGCGGTGGAGAAACTGGTGGCGGAGACATAAGACGGAAGCCCGTCGGCTTCCTTGTCGCGGACCAGGCTGTGATCCCAGATGCCCCGGAAGAAGGCGGTGTCCGTCCCGGCCAACAATGACCGCAGGCCAGTCTCTAACTCCTTGCCGCGCTTGTTGATCAGCCCGGCAAACGTTTCCTGCGCCGCCGTGGCAACCAGCGACAGCAGCAGATAGATGAACATCAGCCCGATGGCGACATCCAGCACGGGTCCCAGCGACATGTCGTTTCTTCCTGTTTCGTCCGATCCCGGCACAGTGGTTCCCATCCCGGACCGGTGTCAACGCGCCCGCCGCCGCCCCCTCCCCGCCCCCCGCGATTTCTGCCACCATGAAAGCGCCGAGCAGGAGAGCAGCTTATGGGATCACGGGAAGGCGCCGTCGCGCGCGCATTGGCCCATTTCGACACCAACGCCTTTCGCGACCACCTGGCCGAACTGGTCGCCATCCGCAGCACGTCCCAGGACCCGGGGCACGAGGCTGACGTGATGCACTATCTGTCCGCCGCCATTCAGCCCTGGCTGGAACGCATGGGCTTTACCGTCGCGATCCATGCCAACCCCCGCGCCGGGTTCGGCCCGATCCTGACGGCGGAGCGGATCGAAGATCCGTCGCTGAAGACCATCCTGACCTACGGCCACGGCGATACCGTGCGCGGCCTGGAGGATCAGTGGCGCGCCGGGCTCGACCCCTGGACCCTGACGGAAGAAGGCGATCTTTGGTACGGGCGCGGTTCGGCCGACAACAAAGGCCAGCACGCGATCAACCTGTCCGCCCTGGAAGCCGTGCTGGCCGAACGCGGCGGCAAGCTGGGCTTCAACCTGAAGATGGTGCTGGAAACCAGCGAGGAACGCGGCTCTGTCGGATTGCGGGAGTTCGTGGCGGCCAACAAGGACGCGCTGGCCGCCGACGTGCTGATCGCCAGCGACGGGCCGCGCGTCACGCCGGACGTGCCGACGATCGCGACCGGCACGCGCGGGACGTATCATTTCGACCTCGTGCTGGACCTGCGTCCGGGCGGGGTGCATTCCGGCCATTGGGGCGGGCTGACCGCCGATCCCGCCGTGCTGCTGACTCATGCGCTGGGCTGCATCGTCGATCGCAAGGGCAAGATCCTGGTGCGCGACTGGCTGCCGAGGAACGGCGTGCCGGCGTCGGTGCGATCCGTGCTGGCCGGCTGCCCGGTCGGCGGCGGCGGAGAGGCCGCGCGGATCGATCCGGACTGGGGCGAACCCGGCCTGACCTCGGCCGAGAAGATTTACGGCTGGAACAGTTTCATTGTGCTGGCGATGCTGTCGGGGCGGCCGGAAAACCCGGTGAACGCGGTGGCGCCGAACGCGCGCGCGCATTGCCAGATTCGCTACACCGTCGATACCGACCCGGCGGATTTCGGCCCCGCCCTGCGCGCGCATTTGGATGCGGAGGGCTTTGCCAATGTGCGGATCGAAAACGCCGGCATCCGCATGCCCGCCAGCCGCACCGATCCCGCGCACCCCTGGGTGGGCTGGGCGGTTACCAGCATGGAACGGTCCATCGGCAAGCGGGTGCAGGTGATCCCGAACTCGTCCGGCGGTCTGCCCGGCGATGTGTTTGTCGATCATCTGGGCGTGCCGCTGATCTGGATCCCGCACAGCTATAACGGCTGCAAGCAGCACGGCCCGGACGAGCATTTCCTGAAGGGCCCGGCGCGGGAGGGCATGGCCGGCTACGCCGGGATTTGGTGGGATTTGGGCGCGGGGGGAACGCCTTAACGGTTGGGGGGACGTAAACACGCGCTCCGCGCGTCAAAGGGGGCGCGCCCCCTTTGGATACCCCGCAAGAGGTAAGGAGGCGAGGATACAGGACCAAAACTAGGTTCTGACAACGCGGAAACCGATAGCGGCGCGCAGCCTGCTGCGGTCGCTGATGTCGCTGCCGAAGCGATATCCCGCGCGAGTGATGCGCGGGATAACGCTCCAGGAACCGCCGCGCGCAACCCGCAAAGCGGTAACTGGGCCTGCGGTCCAAACAGAACCATCCGTCGGCGCGCCGCGATAATTGTTGTGCCACGGGTCGGCGCACCATTCCCAGACATTGCCGAGCATGTCGTAGAGACCGAAAGGGTTAGGGAGAAAAGACCCGACGGGGGACGTGAACGCAAACCCGTCGTCGCCGGGAAAATACTGACCGGCATCGAAGGACGCGCCCAGCGCGGTCATCAACGACCGATCCGCGACATTGGCATAGCGACAGGCCTGGTCGCGATCGTCGCCCCAGAAGCGCGCCGATTGCGTGCCGCCACGCGCCGCATATTCCCACTCCGCCTCGCTCGGCAATCGATAGGAGTTTCCGAGCCAGGCCGCATAGGCGACTGCGTCTTCGTGCGTCACTCGCACCACCGGGTCACGGTCGGTTTGTGCGAAGTCCCGGTCGAGCCAGCTGTGATCCCCCAATTCGACAGCGTTCCATATGCGCGCGATAGGGTCTAATTCGTCCACTTGAAAGGTCGGCATGACACGACCGGTATCGGCGACGAAGGCGGCGAATTCGCTGCGAGTGACAGGGTATTTACCGATCCAGAACGGGCGCGGGATCGTCACGCGATGGACCGGGCGGGCTTCCTCGTCGATGTCCCCGGATTGTTCGCGTTTCGACTCCGCCGTCGGAATCCCCATGTCGAAGGACCCGGCGGGGATTTCCACCATCTCCGGCCCCGGCGGTTCCCGCAGTTCGCGCGATCGCGGCCTTCCCCGCACGTTGTCGAGCGTCGCGTTCACCAGCACCAGCGTGTCTGTCCCGCGCGCTTGCGTCAGATCGGCCCCGGTCAGATCGGCCTCGGCGAAGTTGAACCCCGACAGGTCGGAAGTCTTGAAGTCCACCCCGCGTAGATTGGCGCGGATGAAGGCAAAGCGTTTGTCCAATCCTGCGGCCCGAACCATGTCGGAGAATGGCAGGTCCCGCGCGGCGTGAAGAGCTTGGAACCGTGCCTTTTGTTCCTCGGTCAGGATCATCGCGCTTCCTCCCACACAAACGTCGCGTCGCCGAGATCGAAGCCCCAGGCCGTGTCCGGCGGGCAAAGTTTCAGAAAAGCTTCGAGCACGGCTTCATAGGCACGATCGGTTTCCTCCGGCTTATCGCGCAGGTCGAGATGCAGGCAGGTCGGATCGGGAATATAGACCTTGATGCTCGGCGGCTTTGGTTCGGCTGTAACGGCTCTTTTAAGCCGGACAAGCGGGTCGGATTCCTTCAGAGACGGCTGCGCGCCCCGCAGCGCGGAGGCGTTGTCCGAGGCGCTGAAGATCCACATCCGCGCCAATGCCTCGCAATGCGGCAGTGCGCGATCCGCGTTAAACTGTTCGGACTGGGTATATCCGTCGGAGGTCAGGTGAACCGCGACTTTGGAGGTCCCGAGCATCGCGGTCGTGCCATCGGGCAGTTCGACCTGCGTGAGGCCGAACATCATGGACAGAAAAAGCAGGAAGTCGTCGGAACTTCCCTGCGAACCGGAAATCGAGAAGTCCGCCAATCTGGGAAAGCGCGGGCGGGGGTCGGATACCGTATGCATGCGGGTGCCGCCGGCGGTTTTTTTGTCCTTGCCAGGCGGCTCGGAACCGAAGGACGCATCGCCGCCAGGGTCGTCGGAGGGCGTCGAAGACGATAACCCAATAGTATCAGGGTCGATTTGGCCACCTATGGCTTTGGCGAACCTGACGAACTTGCGGTCTTCGTAGGTGTCTGTTTGGAACAGCGCGTTCCGCATGCCGATTAATGTTCCGGGCTGCGGTTTTTTGGATTTGCCCGTGACCAAAAGGTCATATGCCTTTTTCGTATAAGCTCCGCGCCCTTTAATGCCTTTGCCGACTGCGAGACAAAAATCGGGTATGTGCCAAGCCGCGCGCGGACCATTCGCCCGCGTGCCGTTCACCTCAACATGCCATTTCAGAAGTTCCCCGAAATTCCGAACTTCCGGAGACTTCCATGAATTACTTCCGGATTCTTCACCAAAAGTCCCATTTTCGGGTTTCATAACTTCCACTCACTTCCTTATGACTTGGTCAATACATGGGATAGTCTTCAGCATCCAATTGGAGACACGCTCCGATGACCCGCTTCGACATCGCCCAAACCGCGCTCGAACTCTTCCGCCAACACATCGCGATCCTGATGGCGGACCACGACCGTTTCCACAAGACGGTGTTCGCCTCCCTGTACCTTTGCTTGGCGGCGGAGCATCTCGAGGACGGGAAATGGCGGATCTACGGCCTCATGGCCCTCGCCTCCCTCCTCCTCTGACCGCAAACCGCACCGCGCGCTCCGACCTCTCCCACCGCCAGAGGTTCAATCGACGCGCACCCACTTTTCGGCGACCCCGTCACGGTCCATCATGGACCCGGAGTCACAGTTCAAACGGGAGGAACCACCCAATGGCAGATCGTATCGCCGTCATCACCGGCGCGGGCAGCGGAATCGGACGCTCATCCGCACTCGAACTCTGCGCCACCGGCTGGTCGGTCGCCCTGCTCGGCCGGCGCCGGGACGCGCTGGAAGAAACCGCCGGCCTCGCCACCGGCGGACGCACCCTGATCTGCCCAACCGACGTCAGCGACCCCGATGCCGTCGCCGCGACCTTCGCCAAGGTCCTGGCCACCTACGGACGCATCGACATGCTGTTCAACAACGCCGGCGGCAACGTGCCGATGACCAATTTCGGCGACATGACGTGGGAAGCCTGGAAAAGCGTCGTCGACGTCAACCTGAACGGCATGTTCCTCTGCGCCAACGCCGCGTTCCGCATCATGCGCGACCAAAAGCCGATGGGCGGACGGATCATCAACAACGGCTCGATCTCCGCGCATAACCCGCGCCCGGGATCGTCGGCCTACACCACCACCAAACACGCGGTCACCGGGCTGACCAAGTCGATCGCGCTCGACGGGCGGCAGTTCGACATCGCCTCGTCGCAGATCGACATCGGCAACGCCGCCACGCCGATGACGGCGAAATCCACCAACGGACAGTTGCAGCCCTATGGCGGCATGGCCGTGGAACCGCGCATGGACGTGACCCATGTCGGCCAACAGGTCGCCTTCATGGCCAACCTGCCGCTGGAATCCAACATCCAGTTCGTCACCATCATGGCCACGAAGATGCCCTGGATCGGCCGCGGCTGACGCCATGTTCAGCCGTCGGGGATTGATCGGAACGGCGGCGGGGCTACTGGGTTCGGCGAACGCCTTCGCCGCGTCCAAACCCGCCGCCAACGCCAGCGTCGTCGCCGCCACCCATCGCGGCAAGGTGCGCGGCGCGATGCAGGACGGCATTCGCGTCTTCAAGGGCATCCCCTATGGCGCATCGACCGAGGGCGGCAACCGCTTCCGCCCGCTGAAACCGCCCAAGCCGTGGAACGGCGTGCGCGACGCATTGTCCTTCGGGCCGATGTGTCCGCAACTGACCGGCGAACGATCCAGCCTGACCGCGTCCTGGACCTATGACAAGGACAGCAGCGAGGAATGCCTGGTCCTGAACGTCTGGACCCCCGGGCTGCGCGATCACCGTAAACGCCCGGTCATGGTGTGGTTCCACGGCGGCGGATTCTCGTCCTTGTCCGGCTCGCGCAACGTGTTCGACGGCACCCGTCTCTGCCAAAAGGGCGATGTCGTCGTCGTCACGCTCAACCACCGCCTGAACATCTTCGGGCACCTGTACCTGGCGGGTCTGGCGGGCACCGAATTCGCGGAATCCGGCAATGTCGGCGTGCTCGATCTGATATCGGCGCTGCGCTGGGTGCACGACAACATCGCCGAATTCGGCGGCGATCCCGCCAATGTCACGATTTTCGGCCAATCCGGCGGCGGCGGCAAAGTCAGCACCCTGATGGCCATGCCGCAGGCGCGCGGGCTTTACCACCGCGCCATCGTGCAAAGCGGATCGCATCTGGAAGGCCTGACGCCGGACGAGGCGACGAAACACACGCTGACCCTGATCGCCGCGCTCGGGATGAAACCGAATGAGGCCGCGCAACTGGCGAAACTGCCGGTCGAACGCCTGCTCGACGCCCTGCGCAAGGTCATGTCCGCCCCCGGCGTTCGGCCAAACTACAGCCCGGTGGTCGACGGGCACACGCTGCCAAAGGGCATGTGGCTGCCCGACGCGCCGCCCGTGTCGGCCAACGTGCCGATGATGATCGGCACCACGCGCACGGAAACCACGGCGCTGATCGGCGCCGGCGACCCGACGACATTCGAACTCGACGAACCGACCCTGCGTAAGAAACTCGCCGCCTGGGTGCCGGAAAAGGAGATCGAGCGCGTCATCGCCGGCTTCCGCCAGAAACAACCCAACGCCACCCCGTCCGACCTGTTTTTCGCCATCACCACCGCTCGGCGGGTGCGCCAGCAGGCGTGGGTGCAGGCCGAACGCAAGGCCGCGCAGAACAGCGCGCCAGTCTGGCTGTACGAGGTCGAATGGGCAACGCCGGTCGAAGGCGGCAAGTGGCGGTCCCCGCACTCCCTGGAACTGGCCTTCGTGTTCGACAATGTCGCGAAGTCAGAGGCGATGGTCGGCACCGGTTCGGCGCCGCAAGCCCTGGCGGATCAAATGAGCGCGGCCTGGCTGGCCTTCGCCAAATCCGGCAACCCGAACACACCGGCGATCCCGCAATGGCCGGCGTTCAAGCCCGCGGAACGCGCGACGATGGTGTTCGACGTGAAGTCGAAAGTCGTCAACGATTTTCGCGGCGACGAACGCACGCTGCTGGCGTCGCTGCCGCTTTATCGGGTCAACCGCTGACCCCAATTCCCAATGGAGACGTCCATGTCGATCGTAATCGGAGACGGCGATTATCGTTACGAAGTGATCGAAAACTGGGGCCGGCTGCCCGATGGCTGGCGCTATGGCGAAGTCGCCGCCGTCGGCGTGGACAGTAAAGATCAGGTCTACGTCTTCAGCCGCGGCAAGCACCCGATGACCGTGTTCGACCGCCAAGGCAACTTCCTGCGCTCCTGGGGAGAGGGCCTGTTCAGCCGCCCGCACGGCGTTCATGTCGGCCCCGACGATTCGATCTGGTGCACCGACGACGGCGATCATACCGTGCGGCAAATGACCCCCGAGGGCAAAATGCTGCTGGAAATCGGCGTGCCCGGCAAACCCGCGCCGTACATGAGCGGCGATCCGTTACACCGCTGCACCCACACCGCCCTGTCCCCGTCGGGCGATATCTACGTCGCCGACGGCTACGGCAACGCGCGGGTGCATAAATACGCGCCAAACGGCAAATTACTGTTCTCCTGGGGGCAGCCCGGCACCGATCCCGGCGAATTCAACATCGTCCACAATATCTGCTGCGACGAAGACGGCTGGGTCTATGTCGCCGATCGGGAGAACCACCGCATCCAGGTGTTCGACGGCAACGGCAAGTTCGAGACGCATTGGCACAACATGCACCGCCCCTGCGGGCTGTGCATGACGCGCGGCAAGAACCCGATCGCTTATATCGGGGAAAGTGGGCCGAGCATGTCGGTGAATGTGAACAGTCCGGGGATCGGGCCGAGGGTGAGTTTGTGGACGCTGGACGGCAAGCGTATCGCCCGCGTCGGCGACGCAACGTCGGCGGCCCCCAGCCAGTTCACCTCCCCGCACGGCGTAGCGGTCGACTCCCGCGGCGATATCTATGTCGGAGAGGTCGCGCGCACCGCGATGAAGAACAAGGGCACCCCGATCCCCGACGACCAGGACATACGCTGCATGCAAAAGCTGGTGCGGCTGCCTTGATCCGCCTGCACCGCCGGGGCAAAGGACCGCCCTTGGTGCTGCTGCATTGCCTGGGCATGTCGCATCGCATGTGGGGCTGCCTCGACACGCTGGCGGACAGCTTCGAACTGATTACCTGCGACTTTCCCGGCCATGGCGACGCGCCGGTGCCCGACGCCGCCTATCGGATCGAGGATCTGTCGGATCGCCTCGCCGTCGCCCTGCGTCAGGCCGGGATCGCGCGCGCGCACGTGCTGGGCCTGTCGCTGGGCGGGTGCGTGGCGCAGTATCTGGCGGCGGAGACGCCCGATCTCGTGGATCGGCTGATCCTGTGCGACACCACGCCCTGCTACGACGACGACGCGCGCGGTAATTGGCGCGTCCGGGCCGCCGCCGCGCGCGAATACGGGCCGACAAGCCTGCTGCGTCAGGTCGAACCGGTCTGGTTCACCCCGGACTATCTGGCGCGACAACCGACGCCGCCCGGTCTGGCGCTGATGCGCGAAAGCTTCGCCGCCTGCCCGCCCGAAGGCTACGCTCTGGCCTGCGAGGCGCTGGCGGTGGTCGATCTGACCGAACTGATGGACGAAATCCACGCGCGCACCCTGGTGCTGTGCGGCGATCACGAACGGCTCGCCTTCCGAGAGGCCGCCGACTGGCTGGCACAGAGCATTCGCGGCGCGAAACTGGCCTGGGTGCCGAAGGCCGCGCATGCCTCGGTGCTTGAACAACCCGCCTGGATCGCGGCCGTGCTGCGTTCGTTTTTGGGATAAATTTTGGGGAAAGGAAGTCCGCCATGCCGTTCTACGAAAGAGGCGCCACCCGTATTCATTACGAGGAATCCGGTTCCGGCTATCCGCTGCTGATCATTCCCGGCGGCGGTCTGAACTCCACCCTGGGGTTCTTCACCGGCAGCGCGCCGTTCAATCCGATGGAGGTCTTCAAGGACGAATATCGCTGCATCGCGATGGATTTGCGCAACGCCAACACCGGGCAATCGACCGGCCCGTTGGAAGTCGATCGCCCCTGGGACTCCCACGCCGACGATCAGCTTGGGCTGATGGATCACCTCGGCATCGACAAATTCCTGGTGATGGGCTTCTGCATCGGCGGGCCGTTCATCTGGAACCTGCTGCGCAGGGCGGGAGGCCGGATTCCCGCGGCGGTGCTGGCACAGCCCAGCGGCGGGCGGCCGGAAATGCCGGATTTGTTCTATAACAACAACATCACCGGCTGGGCGCCGACCCTGATGGCGCAAAACCCCGACATCACGCTGCCGATGGTCGAAGCGTTCCTGGGCAAGATGTACGGCGCGAACAAGGATTTCGTCTTTACCGTGCCGCGCGACTTCGTGCGCCAGTGCCAGACCCCCGTGCTGATCCTGCCCGACGACGTGCCCGCCCATCCCTTCGCCGTGGCCATGGAATCCGCTCGTTTGGCCCCGCGGTCAGAAGTCTGCCTGTATCCCTGGAAAGACCCCAAGGACCTGATCCCGCTGGTGACGCGTCAGGTGCGTTCCTTCATGCGCGCGCACCGGCCGCGCTAAGTCCGCGCAAAACCGATCCGACGGGGGTGGCTACGGCAACTCCGTCGGGTCGGGAAAGCTGAACGCGATCGGTGCCAGCACCAGCCCGATTGCCCAGGCCAGATAAATCGTAATCAGAAAATCGCGCGGCTTATAGGTCGCGGCGAATCGTTTCGCGATCCACCAGGGCGCGACCAGGGGCACCAGCACGACGATCGGACTGATCGTCGCCCAGGCGGAAATGCCCATGAAAAAGACCATCACGATGGAGACAAAGACCGGCGGGATGCACCCCATGATCAAGGTTTCGTGGCGAAACCGCGCGCTGGCATACAGCACGAAGATGAACATGGTCAGAGTGGCGCCGTAAAACAGCGCCTCCATCACCGCCAGAAACGGGGTGATCAGCTTCCGACTCGCAACGGGGACACCAGACCGCGCAAACAGGCCAACATCGACAGCGCCGTCAGCTTCCCGGTCTTCGGGTTATCCTCGCTCGGCACGTTTTCGATGGTCATGGTAAAGCGCGCGGCGTCGGCTTCAACCCGAATGATGTGCACGTTGCGGGTCAGCGACGGATCGGCCCAGATTTCCACCTTGGTGCGCACCGGGCCGATACCGGCCAGCGCCAGGGCCGCCGCGACATTCACATTGGCCGGGAAGCCCGCCGCCGCGTCGAACGCATTGCCCTGGAACACCAGCAGCGGCGCGATCAGATCGGACAGGTCGATGTTGTTCTTCTCCAGCCACGGCGCGCCCATCAGGCCGCCGGGCGGCTTGCGGGTTTCGATCGTGATGCTCTCCACCGGCCCTTCCGCCGCCGCGCGCACCGCGTCCAGCCCCAGCAGCGCGCCGGTCGGGACGATGATCCGCGCCCCCGTCTTCAGCGCACGCCGCACCAGATGCATGCGCGGCAACAAGGCCCCCGCCGAAGCCGGGATGAAAATCCGCCCCGCGTCGATCGCGGGAATGGCCACGCGTTCGAACACCGCGGCCGGCGCGGCCTCTACCACAATGTCGGCTTCCGCCAGATCGGCCAGATCGACCAGGCGCGGCGGATGGCGGAACCCGGCGAGGTTGGCCAACCCCTTGACCTGATCGCGCGTGGCGACCGCGATCAGGCGCAGCCCGTCGACACCGTTGTCCAGCGCGCGGGCCAGCGGCAGCCCGATTGCCCCAAGCCCGGCCAGCGCGACGGTTTTTGTCATGATCGCCCCTTGGTAAACGCCTGATCGGCTAACCCCCGCGCCTGCATCAGGTCGGCCGGACTATTGATATTAGTGAATGGGTCCCACTTCCCGACCGGGAAATCAACCTGCCGCATCCCGATCGCCTCGGCAAATCGCGCCACATGCCGCGGCCCGGGGGTTGAGAGCAGCGCCCGCAGGCGCTCAGCCTCCCGCACCGGCCAGAGCGCCACAAGGTGATGCGCCTGCCCCAGCGTCGCCGAACAAGCCGGCGCGGGGGTCAGCGCGGCCAATAAATCCGTGGGGGCAAAGGGGGTGTCGCCGGGAATGCTCATCACTGCGTCGGCACCCAGCCCGCGCGCCCAGATCATGCCGGCCAGAATGCCCGCCAAGGGTCCCTGCCCCGCAAAGGCGCCGTCATCGATGACCGGCAACCCAAACGCCGCGAACCGCGCCGGGTCCCCGTTCGCCACGATGGCGCGACCGACAAACGCGGCCGGATCGAGCAAGTCGAGGATATGTGCCAATATGGAACGCGACCCGACGGTCAACAGCGGCTTGTCGCCCCCGCCCATGCGTCGAGCAGCCCCACCCGCCAAAACAATGGCCGCGACCCGATCCGACATCGGTGGTCTCGCTTTCGGGTAGTCGGGAAGAAATTCGGATGGGGCGAGCAACGGGACTCGAACCCGTGACATCCAAGACCACAACCTGGCGCTCTACCAACTGAGCTATGCCCGCCATCCGAGGGGCGGCGTGTAGGACAGACGACCCCGGTTCGTCAACACACGTTCACGCAGGGAAGAACGGCGCCTGCCCTACACCGCCCCAAAATGTCTCGTAAGCCGAGCGACGGCTTCGTCGAGGATGGGGAGGCGCTTGCAGAAGGCGAAGCGGGCGAAATGCTTCGGCGCGTCGGCGCCATCGTAGAAAGCCGACACCGGGATCGCCGTCACCCCCGCCTGTTCCGTGATATGGCGGCAGAAATCCACATCGTCACCGTTGAAGCCTCGGCGCTTGGCAAGCGCGGTGAAATCGACGGTCAAAAAATAGGTGCCCTGGCAGGGCAGCACATCCAACCCGATGGCGGTCAGCCCCGCGCGCAGTCGATCGCGGCGCACCTGCAAATCGCCGGCAAGGGACGCAAAATAATCGTCGTCCTTGCCCAAACCGACGGCAACGGCGCGTTGCAGGTTGGGCGCGGTGGTAAAGGTCAGGTTTTGATGGGCCTTCTGCACAAGCGGGGTCAGCGCCGCCGACGCCGTCACGTACCCGACCTTCCAACCCGTCAGCGAGAACGTCTTGCCCGCGCTGCCGATGCGCAGGCAGCGTTCCGCCATGTCCGGCAGGCTCATCAACGGGATATGGCGCAACCCGTCGAAGATCAGATGCTCATAGACCTCATCGCAGATCGCATAGGTGTCGTGACGACGCACCAGATCGGCGACGAATGTCAGTTCCTCCAGCGTGAACACCTTGCCGGCGGGGTTCATCGGCGAGTTCAGCAGTATCGCCTTGGTTTTCGGCCCGAACGCCGCCGCCAACTCCGCGCGCGGCAGTTCCCAGCTTGGCGGGCGCATGCGCACGATGCGCGGTATGCCGCCCAACAGGCGGATCATCGGCACATACGTGTCGTACAGCGGCTCGATCACCACCACCTCGTCGCCGGGATCGACCACGGCGGCGAGGCTCGCGGCCAGTGCCTCCGTCGCGCCGGAGGTCACGGTGACCTGACGCGCCCAATCGATGTCGAGGTCGTAGAACCGCTTTGCCGCCGCCGCCACCGCCTGGCGCAGTTCCGGCACGCCGGGCATCGGCGGGTACTGGTTGCGCCCGTCGAACAGCGCGTCGGCCGCGGCGCGCAGGATGTCGTCGGGGCCGTCGGTGTCGGGGAAACCCTGGCCGAGATTGATCGATTGATGTTCGGCCGCCAGCGACGACATCACCGTGAAGATCGTGGTGCCGATCGAGCCGAGATAGGAGTTTGTGGCGCGCATGAAAGGTCGTTCCGCCGGATTGATGACGAATGAGGCGTAGTGGCTTGGAGTGGGATTGGAAAGTGCGGGCAGGAAATCGTCAGAAACTGCCCATAGAGCAGGCATATATCGTCCCATGCGCGCGGATCAAATCCCGCCGCTCGGGGGCCGAAAATTTCGCTCCATCCACAAGGGCTTGATCCGACAGGAAAAAACTGAAAAATTGCGGCAAGGCGCGGTGATCCATTGAAGCGTGGCACGCCGCGTGCAAACCTGTGACGCTGTTCATGTCGCCGCAAGCCGGAGCGCGACCGGGCAGTCTGGCAAATTATGGGAGGCCTGGGCGAGCCGGGCTTGTAGGACATGAAAAAGATCGAGGCGGTCATCAAGCCATTCAAACTGGACGAGGTGAAAGAAGCTCTGCACGAGGTCGGGCTACAGGGGATCACCGTCGTTGAAGCCAAGGGCTTCGGTCGCCAGAAAGGCCACACCGAATTGTACCGCGGCGCCGAGTACGTGGTCGATTTCCTGCCCAAGGTGAAGATCGAGATCGTGTGCGACGACGCCATTGTCGAGCGCGCGGTCGAAGCCATCGTCAACGCCGCCCGCACGGGCCGGATCGGCGACGGCAAGATCTTCGTATCGTCGATCGAGGAAGTGATCCGCATCCGGACCGGCGAACGCGGAGAGGACGCCATCTGATCGGCGGCCTCCCAAGCGATTAACCGCTTTCGGCCCCTGGCGGAAACGAATATAGGGGCCGGCCCATAGGAGTCCGCGCGGTGCGGAGTCCGAACCGACGACGCTCGGTTCAAATGTGAAGCAATCTGGCCGGAAACGGTCGCATTTCTCTAAGGACGGGGAACAGCAGGCATGGCGAAGAAGCCGACAGGCACGACCTCCAGCGTGAGCAAGGTGCTGGAGATGCTCAAGGAGCACTCCGTGGAATACGTGGACCTGCGGTTCACCGACCCCCGCGGCAAGTGGCATCACACGGCGCAGCACGTCTCCACCATCGATGAAGACGTCTTCCGCGACGGCATCATGTTTGACGGCTCCTCCATCGCCGGATGGAAGGCCATCAACGAATCCGACATGATCCTGATGCTCGACCCAGACACGGCGGTCATGGACCCGTTCTCGGCCAAGCCCCAGATGATCATCATCTGCGACATCATCGAACCCTCCACCGGTCAGCCCTACGCCCGCGACCCCCGCGGCACCGCCAAAAAGGCCGAGGCTTATGTCAAGTCCTCCGGCATCGGCGACGCCGTCTACATGGGCCCGGAAGCTGAATTCTTCATCTTCGACAGCGTGAAGTTCGGCACCGGCGGCAACTTCGGCACCTACCAGCTCGACAGCCAGGAAGGCCCCGGCGCGTCGATGAAAGACTACCCCGAAGGCAACATGGGCCATCGCCCGACCGTCAAGGGCGGCTACTTCCCCGTTGCCCCGGTCGACAGCGAATCCGACCTGCGCGCCGAAATGCTCTCCACGATGGGAGAGATGGGCCTCGCGATCGAAAAGCATCACCACGAAGTCGCGCAGAGCCAGCACGAACTCGGCACCAAGTTCGGCCCGCTGACCATGCAGGCCGACCACATGCAGATCTACAAGTACTGCGTGCACAACGTCGCCCACAGCTACGGCAAGACCGCGACCTTCATGCCGAAGCCGATCTATGGCGATAACGGCTCGGGCATGCATGTCCATCAGTCGATCTGGAAGGGCGGCAAGCCGCTGTTCGCCGGCAACGCCTATGCCGACCTGTCGGAAACCTGCCTGTATTACATCGGCGGCATCATCAAGCACGCCAAGGCGCTGAACGCCTTCACCAACCCCTCGACCAACAGCTACAAGCGGTTGATCCCCGGGTTCGAAGCGCCGGTGCTGCTGGCCTATTCCGCCCGCAACCGTTCGGCCTCCTGCCGCATCCCCTATGCGACAAACCCCAAGGCCAAGCGCGTCGAAGTCCGCTTCCCCGACCCGACCGCCAATCCGTACCTCGCCTTCGCGGCGATGCTGATGGCCGGTCTCGACGGCATCAAGAACAAAATCCATCCGGGCGACCCGATGGACAAGGACCTCTACGACCTGCCCCCCGAAGAACTCAAGGGCATCCCGACGGTCTGCGGCAGCCTGCGCGAAGCGCTCGGCGCGCTGCAAGCCGACCATGAATTCCTGCTCGCCGGCGACGTGTTCTCCATCGACCAGATCGAGAGCTACATCGAACTGAAGTGGACCGAAGTGCACCGCTTCGAACACACGCCGCACCCCGTCGAGTTCGAAATGTACTACTCGGTCTGATCCACCCACCCGGATCGATCGTCGAAACAGCCCGCCATCCGAAAGGATGGCGGGTTTTTTCATGCCCGAATTCCCCAAACATGACGGGGAAGCAATTTAAGCAACTGCCTAGTTGCTAAGCACAATTGTAAAAATCCCTCCAGAAATACCCGCCAACACGTTGAAACATCGTGAATTTATGAGTTGGCACGAATGTTGAAAGGAACTGTGCATGCCCTGCCGTTCCAGTCCGGGGCGGCAACAAGGAGAGAGGCAATGCACGGCACCACACATAAGGACGGTCTGAGATGAAACTCATCATGGCGATCATCAAGCCCTTCAAACTCGACGACGTGCGCGAAGCGCTCACGCCGCTCGGCGTGCAAGGGCTGACCGTCTCCGAGGTCAAGGGCTTCGGACGACAAAAGGGACAGACCGAGATCTATCGCGGCGCCGAATACCACGTCAGCTTCCTGCCGAAGATCAAGATCGAAGTCGTCATCTCCGACGACATGACCGATCAGGTCATCGAGGCGATCTCCAAGGCCGCGCATACCGGCAAGATCGGCGACGGCAAGATTTTCGTCATGGATATCGAACGCGCTCTGCGGATCCGCACCGGCGAAGCCGATACCGAAGCCCTCTGATAAAGCGATAAAAGGGAAACAACAGCGATGACGAGACCCCGCCTGAGTTGGGGCATGGCGGCCCTGCTGCCTACGCTTCTGGCCGCGACACCGGCTTTCGCCGAACCGCAGATCGACAGCGGCGACACCGCATGGATGCTGACCAGCACCGCGCTTGTGCTGATGATGACCATCCCCGGACTCGCCCTGTTCTATGCCGGCATGGTGCGCAAGAAGAACATCCTCGCCACCATGATGCAGTCCTTCGCGATCTGCTGCCTCGTCACCATCGTCTGGGTGGTCGCCGGCTACAGCATCGCCTTCACCAACGGCAACGCCTATATGGGCGACTTCTCCCGTATCCTGCTCAAGGGCATCGGCGACAACATCTCCAAGGGCGCGGATATTCCGTTCACCCTGGGCGCGGGCAGCCCCGGCGAGACCGTGCTGACCATCCCCGAAACCGTTTACATGATGTATCAGCTGACCTTCGCGATCATCACCCCGGCCCTGATCGCCGGCGCCTTCGCCGATCGCATGAAGTTCTCCGCCATGTGCATCTTCATGGTGCTGTGGTCCCTGTTTGTTTACTCGCCCGTCGCCCATTGGGTCTGGGCACCGACCGGCTGGGCCTTCGGCCTGGGCGTTCTCGACTTCGCCGGCGGCACCGTCGTGCACATCAATGCCGGCGTCGCCGGCCTGGTCTGCGCCCTGGTTCTCGGCAAGCGCGTCGGCTACGGCTCCGACAACATGGCGCCGCATAACCTGGTCTATGCCGTGATCGGCGCTTCCCTGCTTTGGGTGGGCTGGTTCGGCTTCAACGCCGGCTCCGCCACCGCCGCCAACGGACGCGCCGGCATGGCCATGGCCGTCACCCAGATCGCCACCGCCGCCGCCGCCCTCGGCTGGATGTTCGCGGAGTGGATCACCAAGGGCAAACCCTCCGTCCTCGGCGCCATCTCCGGCGCGGTTGCCGGCCTGGTCGCTATCACCCCGGCTTCCGGCTTCGTGCTCCCCGGCTCCTCGATCATCATCGGCGTCGTTGCCGGCGTGGTCTGCTTCTGGGGCGCTACCGGCCTGAAGCACATGCTTGGCTACGATGACAGCCTCGACGCCTTCGGCGTGCACGGCATCGGCGGTATCGTCGGCGCTTTGCTCACCGGCATCCTCTCCTTCGGCCCGCTCTCGGCGACCGATGCCACCCCCGACGGTTCGCCGGGCGGCCTCGACCAGCTCAAGCTCCAGGCCATCGGCGTCATTACGACAGTGATTTACAGCGGTGTCATGACGGCGGTCCTGCTCTACATCACCAAGGCGCTTGTCGGCCTGCGGCTGGCCCCTGACGAAGAGCGCGAAGGCCTCGACATCGTCCTGCACGGCGAACAGGTCTTCTGATCGATCCAACCGGCGGTGCCCGAAACGATCCGGGCATCGCCGCACGACCCCGGAACATTCCATAGAGACGAAAGATGGAAACGAAAGCAATGAGACGTTCAAACACATCGTTCGCAGGCTGGCTCACCGCGACGACCTGCATCGTCGCCGCGTCGATGCCCGCCGCGGCCCAGCCCGCGTCCCCCAACCTGTGGACAGACACGGTCAAATTTAATCTGCAAATCCAGGGCGGCATCATCGGCAACTCCGCCAAGCAGACAACCGGAAGCGGCGGCAATTTCGGCCAGCTCTTCACCGACAAGGCAAACGACTTCCAGTTGAACCAGGTGCTGGCGACAGTCGCCCGCCCGCTGGATCCGAAAGCCACCGGCTTCGACTTCGGCTTCAAGCTGCAAGGCCTGTTCGGCACCGATGCGCGCTACACGCGCTGGGTGAACTTCGGCCAGGGCCCCACCGGTCGCTATCAGGGTGACATCACCGAGGCCAACATCCTCGTCCACACCCCCTGGATCACCGAAGGCGGCCTCGACTTCAAGCTCGGCATGTTCTCCACGCCGATGGGCTTCGAAACCATCGACCCGATCACCAACCCGTTCTACTCGCACTCCTATATCTTCAACTTCGGCCTGCCGCTGAAGCACACCGGCGTGCTCGCCACCCTGCACGCGACGGACATCGTCGACCTCTATCTCGGCGTCACGTCCGGCGTGAACACAACGCTCGGCGCGTACCGCGGCGACAATAACTCCGCCGGCTCCTTCATGGCGGGCGTCGGCCTGAACCTGATGGGCGGCGACCTGACCATCCTCGGCCTGACCCATATCGGGCCTGAAAACCCCGGCCAGGCCGGCGGCACTGCCTCCATCCCGCTCGCCAACCGTTCGAACCGCTATTATTTCGACGTGCTGACGACTTACAAGGCGACCGAAAAGCTGACCCTGATCGCCGAACTGAACTATGTCCGTGACGAACTGCCCGGCCTGACCCCATCCGCCTACGGCGCGGCGGTTTATGCCGGTTACGAACTCACCGACATGGTCACGTTGAACGCCCGCGCCGAAGTGTTCCGCGACGAAAAGAACTTCTTCGTCGCCGCCTTCCCCGGCGCCAACGACTTCAACAACTTCCAGTCAGGCCGAGCGACCGGCCCGATTGTGAGCGGCGTCGCCGGACAGGCAACGACGTACGGTGCCATCACCGTCGGCCTGACCGTCAAGCCGCCCATCGAAATGCTGAAGCTGCCGGGCGCGCTGATGATCCGTCCGGAAGTCCGCTACGACACATCGCTGAATGGCAAAAAGCCGTTCCGCGGCGGTCGCGATACCGGCGCCTTCACCTTCGGCACGGATTTCGTGCTGACGTTCTGATCCACGCCAAATCCGCTACGGAAAGGCCGGAGCCCCAGGGGTTCCGGCCTTTTTTTTATTTTCCCGACAATCCGATAATTGGCCCGAGACTTGCTTAGAAATTAATGTCTCAGCCCGATCGGCCTGGGCAAAACGCTAACAACCGCTCTACAGAAGCCCAAAAAGGGGAATACGATGCGTAAATTGACAGCACTCTTCGCCGCCTGCGCCCTCACCCTGCTCTGCTCGACCGCATCCATGGCGGCGACGTATTCCGCCCTGATCAGCAGTGAGAATCAGGTCGCCAAAGCCGCCAACACCCCCTACGTCGTCACCATGACCGGCGACGCCACGCCCGGCTTCAAGGTCGACGGCTCCAAGGTAACCGTCCTTAAGGGCGGCGATTACTTCGTGTGCGGCGCGGCCCAGGTCGGCGGCAGCACCGCGGGCAACATCTATCTCTGGGTGCGCGTGAACGGTAAGGACGTGCCGGACTCCAACTCCATCCAGAACATTCCCTCCAAGGACTTCACCACCGTGCTGGTGTCCCAGGGCGAAATGACCTTCAAGGCCGGCGACGTGTTCGAATTCGTCTATTCCGCCACTGCACCCGGCCTGGGCCTGATCGCTTCCAAGCCCGCCAACATGCCTGCCGTGCCGTCCATCATCTTCACCATCTTCAAGAACTAAGCCTACCCCTTCTCCCCCAACGCGGACGGGCCGGAACCCCAGGGTTCCGGCCCGTTTTCGTTTTCGCCTCCGCCCGTGACAATTGCCAAAAATTGCGCCACATCGGCGCGGGGATGCCCTAGGGCCCGAAACGCGCCTGATTCAGCAGCCATTTCTCCACCTCATGCCGCTGAATTTTCCCGGTGGTGGAACGCGGCAAATCCTCCGCGCGAATGAAGTGAACGCCCTTCGGCCGCTTATAGCCGGCAAGCTCGCTCCGACAGCGCGCCAACAGGTCCTCCTCCGATACGCCGTCGTCGCGCCGAGCGACGAAGGCCACCGGAACCTCGCCCCAGCGCGCGTCGACACGGCGTACCACCACGGCATCCGCCACCCGCGGATCGGCCAGCAACACCCGCTCGATCTCCGCCGGATAGATGTTTTCTCCGCCCGATTTGATCATGTATTTGACCCGATCGACGAAATCGACCGTGCCGTCGGGATTGCGCCGACACACATCGCCCAGATGAAACCACCCGCCGCGAAAATCCTTCGCGTTCGTCTCCGCCGCATTCCAATAGCCGCTGAACAGCGTCGGCCCCCGCACCGCGACCTCCCCGGGTTCGCCGTCCGCGACATCGTTGTCCTGGGCATCCACCAACCGAAAACTGCAACTGGCGCTGGGGATCTTCGACAGCGACGTCGGCACCGTGCCCGGCTGAATGCGCCCGGCGGAAAACGGCGGCAACCCGGTTTCGGTGGAGCCGAACGTATTGGCATACGGCGTGCGCAGCAGCGCGGTGATTTCCGCCAGTTGATGCGGCGGCACCAGATCGGCCATCGCGCCGGCCAGCTTGATCGGCGCCGGCACGATCCGCCGGCGGCGCAGCGCGTCGATCATGTCGCCGATCATGCCGGGCATCAGCAGCAGCCACCATTGCGGCGTGGTCTCGATCGCGTCGATGATCCGATCCGCGTCGTAGCGCGGCACCACGACGATCTTGCCCCCCAGACACATCGCCGACAGCGACTGTTCGGCGGAGGCCATGTGATACATCGGCGCCCAGGCGACGAAATTATCCCCCGCCGTCAGATCGAACTCGACGCAGGATGAAAACATCCGCGCCACCTGCGCCCGATGACTGATCACCGCGCCCTTCGGCAGCCCGGTCGTGCCGCTGGTATAAAGGATCATCAGCCCGTCTTCCCCGGCGACCTCGGCAACCGGTTCGGCAGCGGACGCCCGCGCCAGACGCGCCTCGTAATCCTCGCCGAGGGCAACGATCTCCCCGGTCGGAATGCGCAGGCGCGGCACGGTATCGACATAATCCGGCGCGACCAGCAGCGCTTTGGGTGAGACCAGCCCGATGCAGTGGCGCAGTTCGGCGTCCGACAGACGCCAGTTCAGCGCCGCGACGATCGCGCCGATCTTGCCCGCCGCGAACAGCAACTCCAGATATTCCAGCCGGTTTTCCGACAGGATCGCCACCCGGTCGCCATGCCGGATATCCAGCCCGCGCAGCACATGCGCCAACCGGTTCACCCGCGCATTGAACGCCGCGAAGCTCAGCCGTCGCGCCCCGTCCTCCACCGCCGGATGATCCGGGCGCACCCGCACCTGATGCATCAGCAGCCGCCCAACCGTCATCCCCGCCGCCTGGCCTGCGAGGATGTCGTTCAGCCCGTCGCGCCCGTGCGCCATCTCAGCCGACGCTTTCCGCCCGCGCGCCGGCGTGCCCGTGGCGCAACAACCGCCCGGAATAGGTATGCGTTTCCGTGTCGTCCTCGATCGTCACCTGACCGTTGACCAACACATAGCGATACCCCTTGGCCCGCTGAATCCGCCGCCACTCTCCCCCCGGCAAATCATGCGTCACCACGCTCGGCTCCACCGCCAGGGCGGCGTAGTCGTAAATCACGATGTCGGCGGGCGCGCCGATCTTCAACACGCCGCGGTTCTCGAATCCCGCCAACATCGCCGGCAGCGCCGACAACCGCCAATGCGCCTCCTCCAGGCTCAGCAGCCCGTGCTCGCGCACCAGCTTCACCAATGTCTCGGTCGGGTAACGTCCCGCCGTCAGGAACTTGGTGTGCGCCCCGCCGTCGGACACGCCCAGCAACACGTAGGGATCGTCGATGATGTCCTTCAGATGCTCCAACTTCACGTTCGGCGGCGCGGCATAGAATTCCGTGTGCAGCCCGTCGGCGACGGCGATGTCCAGCATCGCGTCCACCGGATGCACCCCGAGAGTCTCGGCGATCTGCCCGATCGTGTGATCGCGCCAGCGCTCCGTCGCGTCGGAACACGGGCCGACCACCACTATGGCCGAAATCGGCCCGGTCACCGTCATCGGCGCCTGGGAGCGTAAGGCCGGGCGCAGCTCCGGATCGGACAGCTTCGCCAGCCGTTCGGCGGTGGTGCCCAGGGTTGCCTCGCGCCAGGCGGGACGGTCGTCCCAGAGGTTCCAATCCTCAAACGTGAAGGCGAAACCGGCATCGGTGGTCATGCCCTGCCCGTAGACGCGAATCCCCGCCTCGCGGCAGCGCGCCAGCCATTTCAGACCCTCGCGATGAACTTCCGGCTTATGGTCGTAGGCCTGCACGACGTTCCACAGCAGCGGTCGGCCGGAGATTTTCGCCAATGTCTCCATATGCGTGCGGTCGTGCTGATAGCTGCCGGTGGAAATCGTCATCTGCATGAAGCCCTGATTGCGCCGACCGAGAACACCGGCCAGGGCCTCGCAGGTTTCGTCGTGCATGACGTCGGTGACCATCGCGGTCCCGTCATGATCGAGTTGCACGGCCGACGGCCCATCCGGATGCAGCCGTTGCGCCGACCAGCCGCAGCCGCCGGCATCCATCGCCTGCTCGAACAGGGCGCAGATCGCCTCGTGTTCGGCCTCCGTCGGCTTGCGCCCGGCCTTGGCATCGTCGAAGCCCAAAACCTCGATCAACAGCGGCGCGATCGGCACATAGGGCAGGATGTTGATCGCCTTGGGCGCGCGATCGACGCTGTTGAGGTATTCCGGGAAGCTCACCCAATCCCATGGCATGCCTTCCTGCATACATTTCAGCGGAATGGCCTCGACGCGGGTCATGCTGCGCATCGCGCGCTCCCGCATTTCGGGCGCGACGGGGGCGAAGCCGAAGCCGCAATTGCCGATGACGACGGATGTCACGCCGTGCCAGCCCGACAGCGTGCAGTAGGGGTCCCAGAACAATTGCGCGTCGTAATGCGTGTGCAGATCGATGAAGCCAGGCGCGACATGCAGCCCCTCCGCATCGATCGCGCGGGTCGCCGCGGCGGCGGGAATATGCCCGATCGCGGCGATGAGCCCGTCCTTGATCGCGATGTCCGCGCGATAGCGCGGCACCCGGGCGCCGTCGAAGATCAGGCCGTTTCTGATGACGATATCGTACTCTGCCTGGGTGCTCGCCATGGGGGACATCTCCGCGCTTTGTGATTGCGGGAAGTATTGGGCCACCGCGCCGAACTGTCGAGGGCATGGCGGGCCGCACAGCAGGCGCCCCATTTGTTATCATTGGTTATCTAATTGACGTCACTGCGACCGATGGCTAGGGTGGGGCGTCGCGTACGAATTTACAGGAGGGTCACTCGGCCTCACTTAATATTCGGCAGCTTGATCCGGTGTTGACGGAGCAACTGCGTATCCGTGCCGAACATAACGGACACTCGATGGAGGCGGAGGCCCGCACCATCCTTCAAGAGGTGCTGACCGGCGGTAATCTTAAAACCGGCGCTGACCTCGTTGAGGCCATTCGCGGCCGCTTCGCCCCCTTGGGCGGTGTCGACCTTGACCTGCCCCCGCGTGGGTCGGCACGGGAACCTCCGCGCTTCGAATGATCATCCTTGATACCAATGTGATCTCGGAACTGATGCGACCGGTGCCCGACGCATCAGTGCTGCATTGGTTGTCTGCCCAACCCGCGGGCGTGATCCATGTCACCACGATCTCTTACGCCGAAATCCTGTTTGGGCTGCATGTGATGCCGGATGGCCGTCGTCGGCAACTTCTGACCGACCAGGCAAACAGCATGTTTCTCGAGGATTTCGCCGGTCGCATTCTGCATTTCGATATGGCGGCGGCCCCCGCGTATGCAACGATCGTCGGCACGCGACGGTTAGCCGGGCAACCGCTGCATCCGATAGACGGCATGATCGCGGCAATCGCACACGCCCATGGCGCGGCGGTTGCTACACGGGACAGTGACCTGTCCGACTGTGGCGTTCCCGTCGTCAATCCTTGGACTGCCGCGTCAATCTGAACAGACCATTTGCGCTCCTTGCTTCGTCGCTGCCCGCTCTCAATCTCGGTGAGGTCGGCCACAAGCGTCGTTCGATCGTCCCTTCCCGATTAACGGCAACAAGTGACCTTGCCGAACCGCCGGGGCCGGTTACGATCCCGCCGACAAAACTAAAGGGAAACAGATCATGTGGGAACCGAACCGGCGCTACCCCGACCCGTCCGTTCAGGTGCTGGATGCCAGCTTCAACCAGTATCGCCTGCCGCTCGCCTCCGTCGAGCAACTCTATGACGGCTGCCGCTGGTCAGAAGGCCCGGTCTGGTTCGGCGACGGGCGCTATCTGTTGTGGAGCGACATTCCCAACGACCGCATCCTGAAATGGGAAGAAGAAACCGGCGCCGTCAGCGTCTTCCGCAAGACCTCGTGGAATGCCAACGGCAATACCCGCGACCGCCAGGGCCGGCTGATCACCTGCGAACATCGCGGCAGGCGCGTCACCCGCACCGAGTATGACGGCACCATCACCGTGCTGCAGGACGGCTTCGAGGGTAAGCGCCTGAACTCCCCCAACGACGTCGTCGTGAAATCCGACGGCTCCATCTGGTTCACCGACCCCGCCTTCGGTATCAGCGGCTATTACGAGGGCGAAAAAGCGGACTCCGAACTGCGTCCGGCCGTCTGGCGGCTTGACCCGCAAACGGGGCAGGCGCGCATGATGGCCGACGACATCGACGGGCCGAACGGGCTCGCCTTCTCCCCGGACGAGTCCAAACTCTACGTCGTCGCCTCCCGCGCCACCCCGACGCGCAAGCTGGTCGTGCTTGATGTGCTCGACGATGGCCAACGGCTCGCCAATAATCGCGTGTTCATCGACGCGGGCCCGGGCACCCCGGACGGCTTCCGGGTCGATATCGACGGCAATCTGTGGTGCGGCTGGGGCATGGGCGATCCGTCGCTGGACGGTGTGCGCGTGTTCAACCCGGCCGGGGAGCCGATCGGCCATATCGAACTGCCCGAGCGCTGCGCCAATCTGTGCTTCGGCGGCAAGTTCCGCAACCGACTGTTTATGGCGGCGAGCCACGGACTGTATTCGCTGTACGTGAACACCCAGGGCGCCATCGGCGGCTGAACGAAGACGAAGGACAGGCCGCCATGTTCGATCCCGCCGCCCACGGCAGTTCGGTGCGCACCGAAATCCTCGCCGGCGTCACCACGTTTTTGACCATGGCGTATATCGTCGTGGTCAATCCGGGCATCCTGGCCGCCGGCGGCATCGATCACGGGGCGGCCTTCGTCGCCACCTGCCTGGCGGCGGCGATCGGATCGGCGGCGATGGGTCTGTTCGCCAATCTGCCGCTCGCGCTCGCGCCGGGCATGGGGCTCAACGCCTATTTCACCTTCGTCGTGGTCAAGGGCATGGGCGTGCCCTGGCAGGTCGCCCTGGGCGCGGTGTTCCTGTCGGGCTGCCTGTTCCTGATCGTCAGCCTGCTGCGCCTGCGGGAGTGGCTGATCGTCGCCATCCCGATTTCGCTGAAACTCGGGATCGGCGCCGGGATCGGCCTGTTTCTCGGCCTGATCGGGTTGAAGGAAATGGGCCTGGTCGTCGCCCATCCCGCCACGCTGGTCACTTTGGGCGACCTGTCCGCGCCGGCCACGCTGCTGTCCTGCCTGGGCTTCGTCGTCATGGCCGGGCTGACCGCGCGCAACGTGACCGGCGCCATCCTGATCGGCATCGTCGGCATCGCGCTGCTGGGCATTCCCTTCGGCCTGACGCATCTGAACGGCATTGTCGCCGCCCCGCCCTCCCTCGCGCCGACCTTCCTGCAACTGGATATCGCGGGCGCGCTGCGCCTGGGCGTGCCGGTGGTGGTGCTGACCTTCTTCCTGGTCGATGTGCTGGACAACGCGGGCACGTTGATCGCCACGACCCAGCGGGCCGGTCTGGTCCGCCCCGACGGCTCCGTGCCGAACCTGAAACAGGCGCTGCTGGCGGATTCCGGCGGCGCGATCCTGGGCGCCGTCCTCGGCACCAGCACGACCACGAGCTATATCGAAAGCGCCGCGGGCATTCAGGCCGGCGGCCGCACCGGCCTGACTGCGCTGGTCGTCGCCGCGCTGTTTCTGCTGTGCCTTTTCTTCGCCCCGCTGGCCACCGCCATCCCCGCCTTCGCCACGGCCCCCGCCCTGGTCATCGTGGCCTGCCTGATGACGGCATCGCTGCGCGCGGTGGACTGGGACGACGCCACGGAATTCGCCCCCGCCGTGGTGATCGCCCTGGCGATGCCGTTCAGCTTTTCGATCGCCACCGGCATCGGCCTGGGCTTCCTGGCTTATGCCGCCGTAAAACTCGTCGCCGGTCGTTGGCAGGAGGTACCCGGCGCGGTCTGGCTGATCGCCGCGCTGTCGGCGCTGAAGTTCGCGCTGGCCTAGCCCCTCCGCAAGGCCGAGCGTACGACCGCTCCCGCGCCCCGGTTGATCCAGCCAGGGAAACGCCGAAAGCCCATCACCCCCGATCCGGCCAGGGATAAATCCGCGCTCCGACGAACACCGACGCCTCCGTAATCGCCCCGCCGAACCGACGCGACAATGCCCCGGTCAGATCGGCCGCGACCGGCGGGCGATCCGCCCACTCCGCCACCACCATGCAGCGCGGCCGAAACGTCGGATTGCGCGGATGATCCACCCCGCGCACCGCATAGCGCAGCCTGATCGCGCCCAACCCCGCCGCCTCCGCCCGCAAAAACGCCGCCAGCGCATCGTCGAGGTCGGGCGGCACGGCGAAGCGCACCACCGAGAGGTAATCGCCGTTCAACCAAGCCCCCGGCGTATCCGGCGCGATCAGCCGCTGCTCGTAGACCGTGTGCGCCTTGTTGCGCCGCTTTTCCATCAACGCCGCCATATAGGGATCGCGCCCGCGCATCCCCAGATAGCGCTGCGTGCCGAACACTTCCGATCCCGGGATTTCGTAAATGTCGAACAGGTTCATCTCACCCGCCGACGTGCCCTCGATCGCCCGATAGCAGGCGCAGGTCAGAAAACCGCACTGGTAGACATCCGGCGCGTGCCGCCCGGCGTACCAGGCGTTGAAGGCCTCGACATCGTCCTCGGCCAGATCCAGTTCGGCGGTATACAGCAACGGCGTGGACATGACGGACCCCTCCCTTTCCGCGCGACCGTCTCGACAATCGCGTCATCAAGATGGCAGAGTCATAACGAACGACCAACCGCGCCCCACCACCGGAGGCCACGATGCCCACTTACGATTACGAATGCGAGAATTGCGGCCCATTCCGGGAGCAACGGCCGATGGCGGAGTACGATCTGCCGCAGCCATGCCCCGACTGCGCCGAACCCGCCCCGCGACTCCTCACCCTCGCCATGTTCGGCGGCGGCGCGACGGAAGATGCCGGCCCGTCCCCCGCCCGCGCCCATGCCGGCGGCTGCGCCTGCTGCGCCGGACCGCGCAGCTTCTCGGCCGAAGCGGTCTGACGACGTGACCCAACCCACGACCTTCACGTGCGAGAAGCACCCCGCCACCGGCAAGCGCGGCATGGTGGCCACCAACCACCCGCTCGCGTCCGCCGCCGGGGCGGAAATGCTGGCCGCCGGCGGCAACGCCGTCGATGCCGCCATCGCCGCCTTCTTTACGCTGACGGTCGTGGAACCGATGATGGTCGGCGTTCTCGGCGGCGGCATGGCGCATATCCGCCTCGCCGACGGTCGCCATATCGTGATCGACGGCCAGAGCATGGCCCCGCGCGCCACCGGCCCCACCACCTATACCCCCGACCCAACCGCGCCCCCCGGCACGATGGATACGATCGGGCGCAAGAACGCCGTCGGCCCGACCTCCGTCGCCACCCCCGGCAATCTGATGGGCTGGACAGAGGCATTGGCCCGCTTCGGCACCTTCCCGCTCGCCGATGTCATGGAACCCGCCATCCGCCATGCCTCCCGCGGGTTTCGCGTGACCCCGTACCTGTCGGAATGCGTCACCGATTGCGCCGCCGACATGGCGATGGACCCGGAAATCTCGAAGCTCTATCTGCCCGGCGGCACCCCGATCGCCCCCGGCACGCGGCTGGTCACCGGGGATTACGCGGAAACCCTGCGTTCCATCGTGCGCGAAGGCCCGGGCATTCTCTATCAGGGCAGCCTCGGGCGGCACTACGCCGATCACATGGCGGCTTCCGGCGGGCATATCCGCATGGAAGACCTGACCGGCTATGCCACCATCACCCGCGAAGCCCTGCGCGGCACCTATCGCGGGCACGAGATCGTCGGCCCGCCGCCGCCATCCTCCGGCCCGCTGCACATCATCCAGATGCTGAACATCCTGGAAGGCTACGACATCGGCGCGCTGGGCTTCGGCACGCCGGAAACCGTGCATCTGCTGGCGGAAGTGCTGAAGATCGCCTTCGCCGATCGCGCCGCCGCCACCGCCGATCCGGCCTTCGTCAAGGTACCCGTCGAAAAGCTGCTGTCCAAGGACTACGCCGCCGATCGGCGCGCGCGCATGACGGACCAGGCCCAGGCCTGGACGGCGGAGGTAGAGCCCGGCGAATTGTCGTCCCACACCACCCATCTGACCATCGCCGACGGCATGGACAACGTCGTCGCCAGCACGCAGACCATCAACTCCCTGTTCGGCGCGCGCTATATCGTGCCCGGCACCGGCATGATCCCGAACAACTACATGTTCGTGTTCGACCCGCGCCCAGGACGCGCAAGCTCCGTCCAGCCCGGCAAGCGCGTGACGTCTTCCATGTCGCCGGTCATCGTCCTGCGCGACGGCAAGCCGAAATACGCGCTGGGCCTGCCCGGCGGGCTGCGCATCTTCCCATCCGTCATGCAGGCGCTGTCCAACCTGATCGACCACGGCATGACCGTGCAGCAGGCCGTTGAAGCCCCGCGCGTCTGGACCCAGGGCCACGCCCTGGAAATGGAGCTGGGCTTTGGCGAGGCCATGTTCGCCGCCCTGCGCGCGCGGGGCCACGACGTCGCCACCGTGGGCAATGTCGCCGGCGGGATGAGCGCGATTGACTTCCACGCCGACGGCACGCTGGAAGGTGCCGCCTGCTGGCGCGCCGACGGCACGCCCATCGCCATCGGCGGCGGTCTCGCCCGCGCCGGCGTGCGCTTCAGGCCGGAGGCCACGCGCACATAATCGCCCTCCGCACCCGCAAGGCGCGGGCCGCGGCGGGCGTTTCCCTGGCGCTGCTGCCCTTCGCCATCGGCTTTGTCTGGTTCGTCCACCTGACCTACCTGCCGGCCGATCCCGCGCCGCGCGCCGACGGCATCGTCGTGCTGACCGGCGGTGCCGAACGCATAGAGGTCGCGCTGCGCCTGCTGGCCGACGGACGCGCGGAAAAGCTGCTGATCAGCGGCACCGGCGGCGGCGCCGATCTGCGCGGCTTCGCCGGCCGAGCAGGGGTGGACGCGGAACGGTTCGCGGATCGGGTGACGTTGGGGTACAGTGCCACGACAACCCACGGCAACGCGGCGGAAACCGCAGCCTGGGCCAAAGACAACCATATCGGATCGCTGATCGTCGTGACTGCCTATTATCATATGCCCAGAGCCATGTTGGAGTTTCGCCGCGTCGTGCGGAACGTCGAATTACTGTCCTTTCCCGTCGATCGCTCGCAGCGCAACGGCCTCGGGCGCATGCTCGCCGCGCGCCTGTTGGTCGAGGAGTACTGCAAGTACCTCGCCGTCACGGTCGGCGTGACCGACTGGCTGCCGCCCCGCGCCGGGAGGCCCGCGTGATCCTGTTGCGCTCGCTCCTGTTCAATATCGTCTTCTACGGTTCCACCTTTCTGATCGTGCTTCCCGCCACCGTGGTCCGGCTGATCTCCCCCGCCGGCGTGATGCCGCTCGCGCGGTTCTGGACCCGCTTCGTGCTGGCCAATCTGCGCCTGATCTGCCGCATTCGGATCCAGATCGACGGGCTGGACAATCTGCCCGCCGGCCCCGCGCTGATCGCATCCCGCCATGAATCCGCGTTCGACACGCTGCTGTGGCCGACGCTGGCGCCGCGCTTCTGCTTCGTTCTGAAGCAGGAGTTGCTGCGCATTCCGCTGTTCGGCAAGCTGCTGCTGGCCACCGGCATGATCGCCATCGACCGCGACGGCGGCGGCGCGACGATCCGATCGATGGTGCGCCAGGCCGAACAGGCGGTGAAGGACGGGCGGCAGATCGTCATTTTCCCCGAGGGCACGCGCGCCCCGCCCGGCGTGCTGTTGCCGCTGCACCCCGGCGTCGCCGCCTTGGCCTCACGCACCGGCCTGCCGGTCATCCCCGTGGAAACCGATTCCGGCACGCTGTGGGGCCGAGAATCCTTTCTGAAGCGCCCCGGCGTCATTCGCGTCGTCATCCATCCGCCGCTGGGAACCGATCTCGGCCGGGTCGAACTGATGCGCCAGTTGGAAGCCGCGCTGAGCAAGACGTTGAAGGCGCGTCGCGCCGCACCGATGCCGTCGGAAGAGTCCTGACATGCCATTCCGGTGGCGCTTCAACCCCCGCCGGGTCGGCGCCGCCGCCGGGGTCGGCTTCGGCCTGCTGGTCGGCTTTGCCTCGCTGGACTGGTACTGGACCGGACGCCAACTCGACGCCGGGCTGCGCGATTGGGCGGAGCGCGGCAAGATCGCCGGATGGTCCTTCACCTATGCGCGCGCGACGCATGGCGGCTGGCCGCTCGCCGCCACGCTGACGCTGAGCGATGTCGAACTGAAAGCCACCCATGGCAGCCTGCCGGTCGATCTGACCTGGAACGCGGATCGCGTGATCCTGCAGGTCAAACTGACGGCGCCGAGCACCTTGGGGTTGGAAACCCAGGGTATTCAGCGGCTGCGCCTGTGGGACTGGCAGGAAATTCTGTTCACGGCGGAACGGCTGACGGCCTACCTGCCGCTGGGCATCGATCCCGGCGGCGCATACGGCATCGAGGCCGCCAACCTGCGCGCCGCCATCCCGCTGGATCAGGATCGCAGCGGCACGCTCAGCATGGCCGCGATCAGCGCCGAACTGGGCATCGCCACCGCCGGTACCGGATCGGCACGGGTTTCGATCACGGCGGAAAAGATCGGCCTGCCGCCGCAGTTCCGCTGGCCGCTGGGCGCCGATATCGCGACCTTCGCGCTGGAGTCCGCCCTGGACGGGCCGATGCCGCCGCTGCGCGACCTTGCCTCCGCCGCCGCCGCCTGGCGCGATGGGGGCGGATCGATGGAAGTGCAGAAGCTGGCGCTGACCTGGGGCCCGCTGAACGTGCAGGGGACGGCGACGCTGGCGCTGGACGAGCAGTTGCAGCCGATGGGGGCGGGCAGCGGCAAGCTGATCGGCTATATGGCGACGCTGGACGCGCTGAGCGGCAACGGCGTGCTGAGCCGTTCGGCGGTGACCGCCGCGAAGGCGGTGCTGGCGCTGCTGGCCGACGCGCCGGCCGAGGGGGAGCAGCCGGAGGTCGAAGTGCCCGTCACCTTGCAGTATCGCACCCTGTCGATGCGCCAGATTCCGCTGCTGCGACTGCCGGAGCTGGACTGGCCGGGGCAGTGAAGTCTCGGGCATAAATACTTGTCATCCAACTATTTTATACAAATATCGCCGCCGGTGGGAAAATAACGGAAAAATCACGTCATCAAGACAGGGCGCGTCATAGCGCCCGAGTACAACCGCAAGCGACACGCTCCGGACCGGCCGGAGCCTGGGCGAGGGTTGCAGATGACGGCTACGGCTTCGATGGAACGGACAGCGCCGCGAGTGGTATCGTTGACATCGAAAGCGGTGCCGCCGCCTCGGACTCACTACCCGGACAATACGACCGCCGAGGTTGCCTGGGCGATGTCGTCCATTCGCGCAATGGTCAAACAACTTCCATACGAAACAGTATCAGGAACGACAACTCTGGGTTGGAGCACGACCATTCCGGGATGGCCGCACGGTTCGCCACCGGACGATCCCGACATTCTCGACAGGATCGACCGATTTCTGGGGGGTCACGGGGTTTTCGCGGAAAATCCGCACGCGGCAAAAACAGTCGCGAAACTGGGGCCGGCCGAGATCGCGCGTTATTGGTTCCCGCGCGTCGAGCAAAAGAAAAGCGACATTCTCGTCATCTATAATCTGGTCTGGTGGCTGTACGACGATTCCGTTGAAACCTGTTCGGACGCGGAGCAGGCGCGCGCCATCGCCGCGACGGTCGGCGATCTGACCGATCCCGCCGACGAACCCCGATCCGTGCTGCGCGCTTTCAACGCACTGGGACAGGCGTTCGGCACCATGCCGGCGTCGTGGAAAGACCTGCTGCATCTTGCCCAATCCGACTGGTTCGCCTCCCACGGTCGCGAACTGGATCTGATCCGACGGATGGAAGAAACCGGGCGCCATCCGGACTGCGAGACGTTTCTGACCTGGCGTTACGTCAATATCGCCGCCTTCGCCCTGGCCGTCCTGACGGATTACGCGATGTCCGCGCCGCTCGACGAGCAACGTTGGGGCACGCACATCGACAGTATTCGCACGCAGTTCAACTGGATGTGCATCCTCCAAAACGACATGACCTCCATGAACTGCGGCAAGGACGGCGCTCGGCTGAACATGGCCAAGGCCCTGTGCGCGGAATTCGACATCGACCTCGCATCCGCTTTCCACATCATGACCCGCCTGCACGAACAATGCGTCGGCAAGTTATCGGCGGCCTGCACCCAATTCGCGCACGACGCCGATTACGATCCGCTGGTCATGGAATGGATCGCGCTGAACGTGGATCTGGCCCGCGGACTGGCGATTTTCCATGCCACGGCGCTGCGCTACGGCGATCACTGACGTCCTATCGTTTCCGGCGCGCGACGAACGCCCCCATCAGCCGCTTGGTTTCCTCCGTCCCATGCGCCGCCGCGACCGCGCGGATGCCCTGCTGCACGGAATCGGCGATCGACATGCGTTCCCAGTCGCGGATCAGTTCCTTTTGCGCGCGGATCGCATTCGGCCCGGCCGACAGGATCGCCGCCACCCATTCCTCGACCGCCGCATCCAACCCCTCGGGCGTCGCGATGCGTTCGACCAGATGGCACTCCGCCGCTTCCCTCGCGTCGATATGCCGCCCCGTGAACACCAGTTCGCGCGTCTTGCCCCAACCGATCAGTTGCGGCAGCAAACAGGCTTCCATGCCCGACGGCAGGCCGAACAGCACCTCCGGCATGCCGAACCGCGCGGTATCGACCGCGGCACGCATGTCGCAGGCCACCGCGATTTCCAACCCGGCGCCGAAGCAATAGCCGTTGATCCGCGCGATCACCGGCACCGACGCGCGTCGGATCGCCTCGCACGCGCGATGCGTCAGCGCCGGCCCTTCGGACGCCTGGGCGTCGTGATGCCCGAAACCCGACATTTCCTTAAGGTTCGCGCCGCCGATAAAGGCGCGATCCCCCGCCCCGGTCAGCACGATCGCCCGCAGCCTGGGATCGGCGGAGACGCGTTCAATCGCCTCCGCCAGTTCCCGCTTCCCCGCGTTTCCCAGCGCGTTGCGCTGTTCGGCGTTGTTCACCGTCACGCGGGCAAGCGTCCCGGCCTCCCCGCGATCGTCGATCGCGACGAGGATCAGGCTCATCCGCGGCGGGCCAGCACGGCGGCGCGGATCAGCGGCATGCGATCGTTGCCGAAATACATGTCGTCGCCGCCGACGAACATCGTCGGCGATCCGTAGCCGCCGCGATCGATCAGTTCCTGCGTGTTATTGCGCAGACGATCCTTCGTCGGTTGCAGGTCGATGCCCGCGAGCACTTCCTGCGGATCGACGCCGGCCTTGGCGCAGATTTCCGCCAGCACCGGGACCTGGGAAATATCCTTGTCGTCGCCCCAATAGGCGTCGAAGGCGGCCAGCGCGAAGGGCACCAGGTGATCCGTGCCTTCCAGGAAGCAGCAGGCGCGCATCACCTTGACGCTGTTCACCGGGAACACGCTGGGGCGGTACATCACCCGCAGGCCCAGGAAGCGCGCCCAGTCCAACTGGTCCTTTTTGTTTTGCGCGGCTTTCGCCGGGACCGGCTTGGTGGTGCTGTTGTGCACGCTGGGGTTGACCGCGTTGAACACGCCGCCCACCAGATGCGGACGGAACGCGATCGTGCAGTCGATCTCCTTTTGCATCTCCAACAGGCTGTGGAACGCGAAATACGTCCAGGGGCTGGAACAGTCGAAGAAGCACTCGATTTCGGCCATTTTGTCGTCTCCGTAAGTTTATGTCGTGATTATTCCGCGGGCACCGGACGGGCGCGCTGATTGTAAAGCATCCTGGCGCGCCGTTCCTGCTCCTCCCGCGACAGGCTCGCGGGATCGTTCTGCAGGTGCGCGCCGGCCGCCATGCCGCGCTGCACGCCGGGGCGCGCGGCCAGTTCGTCGAACCAGCGCTTGAAGTAGGGGAATTCCTCGATATCCTGGCCCTGGGCTTTCCAGTTGATGGTCCAGGGATAGCAGATCATATCGGCAATGGTATAATCGTCGCCGATCAGATACCGGTTCTTGTACAACTGGTTGTTCAGCACGCCATAGATGCGGTTCACCTCGTCGGTGAAGCGGCGCACGGCATAGGACTGATCGCCCTGATTATCGCCCAGCCGGCGGAAATGGCCGCATTCGCCGGATTTCGGCCCCTGATTGGCCATCTGCCAGATCAGCCATTCCTGCACCGCGTGCTTGCGACGCAGGTCCTGCGGATAAAACTTCCCGACCTTTTCGGCCAGATACAGCATGATCGCGCCGGATTCGAAGATCGCGATCGGCTCGCCGCCGCCCGTCGGCAGGTGATCGACCATCACGGGCATGCGATGGTTGGGGTTCATGCGCAGGAATTCCGGCGTGAACTGATCGCCCGCGCCGATGTTGCAGGGGATCAGGTTGAACGGAATCCCCGCTTCCTCCAGCAGAATTGTCACCTTCTTGCCGTTCGGCGTTGGCCAGAAATGCAGATCGATCATGCTCGGTTCCTTCCCCATTCGCGTCCCGACAACCTAGCGCTTCCGCGCGGATCAGGCCACACTGCGGCTTTATCAGGCTGGATGACCGTCACGTGACCAACGCTTCCGACATCGTTCTTGTTCACAGTTCCGACCTTCACGTCGACAGCGACCCGCACCAGGGCCCGTACGGCGATGACGGCACCACCGGTTTGCGCGTGGTGCTGGACGCCGGCAAGGCGCACAATGCCGACTTCGTGCTGCTGCTGGGCGACGTGTTCGACAATAATCGCCAGCCCGAGGAGATCATGCAACGCTCGGTCGAACTGCTGGCCGATGCCGGTCGCCACGTCGTGATCCTGCCCGGCAACCACGACCCGCTGACCCCCGACACGGTCTGGCGGCGCGGCGGCATCAACCGCCTGCCGCATGTCCATATTCTCGGCGAAACCCACGAAAAGGCCGTGCATTTCCCCGATTTCGACGTGGAATTCTGGGGCCATGCGCATGTCGATTACGACAACATGGTGCCGCTGCGCACGCCGAAGCAGCGTTCCGCCCGCTGGCACATCGTGCTGGCGCATGGGCATTACGAGGAAGACGGCGCCATCCCGCTGCGCCCGTCCTGGCTGATCAGCGACGCCGAGATCGCCGCCACGCAGGCGGATTATCTGGCCCTCGGCCATTGGAACCGCGCCGCCCAGGTCGGCCCCGGCACTGTGCCCGCCTGGTATTCCGGCTCCCCAGACCTCGCCAAGACCGTGAACGTCGTGCGCCTGACCGGCAACGGCACGGTGACCGTCACCCGCGAACCGATTTCCTGGTAAGTTTCAGTCGGAGAAGATCAGCCGGGGCGGCGCGCCCTTTTCGTGCGCGCAATCCCAGAACAGCCAGGCGTGATGGTGCTGCCCGGCGTTGGTGTTCGGCCCCATGTCGAACCAGCGGATGCGCCGGGTCAGCACCACGACATGGCTGAGCGGGCCGGACGAAATCAACGTCGCCGCCCGCTTGCCCGCCATCCACTGAAACCGCACCAGCAGCCCCAACTGCCCATTCGCCGCGATGGTCAGATCCAGCGCGTGCCGCACGAAGCGCAGCATCCCGAGTGAGGCGTTGCTCGCCCGCGTCATTTCGCCGCCGTCGCCATAGGGCGGGTTGGTGATCAGCGCCGAACACCCCGCGTGGAATGTCTTACAGGCGAAAATATCGACCCCGCCGATCCCGTAGCCGCGATCGACCAGGTCGGTGCCGACGACCAGATGACCGGCGCGTTCGATCACGCGCGCCATCGCGCCGTCGCCGCAACAGGCCTCCCACACCGGACCACGCAGCGGCACATGCTTCAGCAGTGCCTCCGTCACCCAATCCGGGGTGGGATAGAAATCATGCGTCTGCCGATCGTAGCCGGAAATATGGATCGGACGATACGTCAGGTCCGGGCCGCTGCGCGTGGGATCGTTGCTGTCGCTCATGGTGGGCGGCTGGCTCCGGTTGCCCGTCCGTCGCATCGACGTCGCGGATCGGGGTCGGACGAACTCTATCCGCCCGCCTCTCGATTCGCGAGACCGGCAGCCGAGATCAGCCCGTCGCGGCGACTTCCAGGACATGATCGGCGATCGCCAACGATGCCGTCAGGCCCGGGCTTTCGATACCGAACAGATTGACCAGACCGGCCACGCCATGCGTCTGCGGCCCCTGCACCACGAAATCCTGCCCCGGCGCGCCGCGCGGCACGGTCTTCGGGCGGATCCCCGCATAGCCCGGCTGCAACCCGCCGTCCTTCAACCCCGGCCAATACGTCCGCACCGCCGCATAGAAACTGTCGGAGCGCGATGGATCGACCCGATAGTCGATCGCGTCGATCCACTCCACGTCCGGCCCGAAGCGCGCCTGCCCGCCCAGATCGATGGTCAGATGAACGCCCAGACCGCCGGGCACCGGCACCGGATAGATCAGCCGCGAAAACGGCGAACGGCCGCTCAGGGTGAAGTAATTGCCCTTGGCGAAGTATTCGGTCGGAATCCGTTCCGCCGGCATGCCGACGATGGAACGCGCCAACTTGGGCGCGTGCAGCCCGGCCGAGTTGATCAGCAGCCGACACCGCAGCGTCATCGGATCGTCGCCGCCGACATCGATTTCGATCTGGCGGCCGACCACCCGCCCGCCGGTCATCGGGCTGTAGATCGCCAGCACGGCGCCGGCGTTCTCCGCGTCGCCCTGCAGCGCGACCATATAGGCGTGGCTGTCGATAATCCCCGTGGACGGCGAAAGCAGCGCGCTGGTGCAGGCGAGGTTCGGCTCCATCTCGATGGCTTCCTCACGCGACAACACGCGCATGCCCTCGACGCCGTTCACCTCCGCCCGCTGTTTGATCCCGGCCAGCATGGCGTCTTCCCGCTCACTGGTGGCCACGATCAGCTTGCCGCAATTGCGGTGCGGCACCCCCTTCTCGGCGCAGTACGGATACAGCTTGCGCCGCCCCTCCACGCAGAACCGCGCCATCAGACTGTTCGCGGGATAGTAGATTCCGGCGTGGATCACCTCGCTGTTGCGCGACGACGTCTCGGTGCCGATCCCTTCCGCCTGGTCCAGAATGATCACATCGCGACCGGCAAGCGCCAGCCCGCGTGCGACCGCAAGGCCAACGACCCCGGCACCCACCACCACGCAATCGACTTCTTCCACGCTCCGCCCCCTTCTCGCACGTCCTGATCGAACGCGTTACGCTGGGGCAAAACAGGAGTCCAGACATGCGCATTGCAGTGATCGGCGCCGGCGGAGTCGGCGGCGGATTCGGAGCGGCTTTGGCCCAGGCCGGCGGCGACGTAACCTTTGTCGCGCGCGGCGCGCATCTGGCCGCGATGCGCGCCAACGGCCTGCGCATCGTCGGCGATCGCGGCGAAACCCTGATCCAGCCGGTTCAGGCGACCGACGATCCCGCCACAATCGGCCCGGTCGATTTCGTGCTGTTCTGCGTCAAGCTGTGGGATGTGGAATCCGCCGGCGAGGCGATCCGCCCGCTGATCGGCCCGGATACCGCCGTGATCCCCCTGCAGAACGGCATCGATTCCGCCGAACGCCTGCTGCCGATCCTGGGCGCCGGCGCGTTGATGAGCGGCACCGTCGGCATCAGCGCCACCATCGCCGAACCCGGCGTCATCAAACAGACCGGCACCTTCATGAGCATGGCCTTCGGCGAGCGCGCGGGCGGCCCGTCGCCGCGCGGCGAACGCCTGCTGGCGCTCTGCAAACAGGCCGGCTTCGCCACCATGCTAAGCCCGAACATCGACGTGCAGATCTGGGAGAAATTCCTTCTCCTTACCGCCGTCAGCGGCCTGACCGCCGTCACCCGCCTGCCTCTCGGCAAGCTGCGCGACGATCCCGACATCTGGCCGCTGTTCGAAAGCGTCATGCGCGAAACGGACGCCGTCGGACGCGCGAGCGGCGTGGCACTGCCGCTCGACGCGGTGGAAAAGCGGCTGACAATGATCCGCGCCCAGGCACCGACCGTCATGGCGTCGATGGCCGTGGATCTGTTGCGCGGCAACCGGCTCGAACTCCCCTGGCTCGCCGGTAAAATCGTGCAGCTTGGCCGCCGCTTCGGCATCCCCACGCCGTCGAACGCGGCCATCTTCGCGGCGCTGAAACCCTATGCCGACGGCGCGCCCGCCTGATGCTGACGCTGCGCGCGGGGGCAAATGCCGTCGTCCTGACGCCGGAGCATGGCGGCGCGATCCTCGGCTGGCGACACGGCCCCACCCCGATCCTGCGCCCCCCCGGCGCGGATGCCGCCCTGCGGGGCGATCCCGGGGCGATGGGGTGCTTCCCCCTGCTGCCTTATGCCAACCGCATCGCCGCCGGCCGCTTTACCTGGGCGGGCCGGACGCACGCGATCCGCCGCAATTTCGGCGATCATCCCCATGCCATCCACGGCGTCGGCTGGCGCGCGCGCTGGACGGTGGATCATGCCGCCCCCGATCGCGCCCGCCTTGGCCTGCGCCACGACGGCGACGCCGATTGGCCCTTCGCCTTCGATGCCACGCTCGACTACACGCTCACCGAGGCCGCGCTGACGGTGCGGATCGGCGCGACCAACCGCCATTCCGCCCCGGCCCCCATGGGGATCGGGCTGCATCCCTACTTCCCCCGGAAGACCGGACAATCGCTGCGCTTTGAGGCCGACGGAGTCTGGTTGAACGACCGCGATGCCCTGCCCGACCGCCACGTCGCCATCCCCGACGCCTGGAACCACGCGCAAGGCCGCGTCATCGGTTCGACGCGGCTGGATAATTGCTTCACGGGTTGGGCGGGTACGGCCGATCTCGGTTCGCTGACGATCGAAGCCGATCCCGTGTTCGCCGACCTGCCCGTGTTCGCCGACCTGCAGGTGTTCACGCCGGAGGGCGCGGACTTCTTCTGTGTCGAACCCGTCAGCCATGCCCCCGACGCGCTGAACCGGACGCACCGACCGATGCGAACGCTGCAAACCGACGAAACTCTCGCCGGCTCGGTAACTTTCCGCCTGGCTTGATGAAATTGGGGCAATATTGTGTCTGGGCGCTTGCCGATGGCAACGCAGTGTATCCATACTGACCCGACGAACGAGTCCAGGGAGCGCCGATCGCGGCGAATAAGGCAAACGCCATGTGGTCTTGGGTAAATGCTTGCGTCGATCTGGTGGTGCAATATCCAAACTGGGCCCTGGGCCTGGCGTTTCTGGCCGCGATCATCGAGGCCGTGGCCCTGTTCGGCACCATCATCCCCGGCACCTTCATCCTGATGGCCATCGCCGGCGCGGCCGGCGCGGCCGGGCATTCCATGCTGCCCTATCTGATCCTGGCCATCATCGGCGCGGTGATCGGCGACTTCATTTCCTATTGGGTCGGCCATCGCTATCGCATGACCTTGCGCAGCGCCTGGCCCTTCGCATCGCGCCCGCATCTGCTTGAACACGCCGATCGATTCTTCCACCGCTTCGGCTCGTTCAGCGTCGCGATCTGCCGGTTTATCCCGGTGCTGCGCTCCACCGTTCCGCTGGCCGCGGGCGTCGCGGGCATGACCCGGCGGCGCTTCGTGGTGGCCAACGTGCTGTCAGCCTTCGTCTGGGCACCCGCGCATGTCTACCCCGCCCAGTTCGCCGGGATCACCATCGATCGGTTGCAGCACGGGGAAGCCGAGAACGCCGTCATGTGGGCCGGCGCGGCGCTGCTGTGCGGCCTTGGCATCTGGATGGCGCACAGGCAACTTATCCGCCGCACCCGCATCTGATCGAGGTTAGAGGCTTTTCGGCGGTAGGTCTCGATAGCGTTCCAGCATGGCCGATCCGATCTCCGACGATGACGGCCAATGGCCACGCCGAGCGCCGTGGTGCCGCCGATATCGACCGAGATCGGCGAGGTCCGGCTGGACGACCCGATCCCCCTCCAGGAACACCACTCCAACCGCCTCACTGGGCAACCGCGCCAAAAAACCCGCCGCATCGTCCAGCATCGCCTTGATCCGCTTGTGCAGCGCCCGAGGATCGATCGGCCGATCGGTCGCCAGCACCTGAAATTCATCGGCCGTAAAGGTTCCGTGCCGCCGGATCTCGTCCAGCATTTCCTCCGGGCTCATCCCCAGAAACCGTCCGACCGCGGCGGAAATCACCGCACCCAGCGGCAAGACCGTCTCATGGATCGTCACCAGATCGACGATATCTCGCGGCACCCGCCGATCCGCCGCCGCCGAGGCCTTGTTCGTCGCGAGGTCCGCCGGATGCAGCACGTACCCGAACAATTCATCTTTCACCGCCGGGAAAAAGCGGAAATCCGCGTCGGCGACCCATTCCAGTTGAGTTGCCTCGTCCAGTCCGCGGACCATGGCCGAACGCTTCCCGGTGCCGCGCGCGGGTAGCCAGGCGACATCGAACCCCGCCGCCGCCATGACCGCGCCATCGCTCTCGGCGATCTCCACCAGGCGTTCGTCGCCGTCCTGAAAAATATCGATATCCGCCGAAAAGCGCGGCCCGTCGCGATTAATCGCGATCCCACCCGCAACATAACTGTCCGGGCTGCGGTGACTGGCCAGCAGACGCAACAATTGGGACTGGAGATTACGTAACGGCATGGCACAGAAACTCGATTTCCTCCGCCAGCCGCCGTCCGTCCATGGAACCGTACGTCCGTAGCGCCGATGTGATCGCCAGCGCCGAACCAGCCGTTGGATGCGCGACGGGCGCCATGCTCCACAGCGCCACCGCCCCGTACTCGGCAAAAGCCCGCCGGTACAGCCGCTCGATCTCCCTGCCGCGCTCAACCTCGTCCATACGCCGCAAGATAGGCCCTCCCGCCGCCCCAAACAACAACCGCCCCCTTGCGTCCCCTCCCCCCGCCCTCTATATCCCCCGCCCATGACCCGCGCTCGGCACGCCTCTGCCCTGATCGCACACGCCCCAGCGTGTGCACGGACGCGCCCGTCCAACCTCCTCCTCCTTCGACTTACCCACCCCTGAGCGTCCCGCCGGGTAGGTAAACGCCGGCATCGCTCAGGGGTCCCTGAGGCAAGTCGCGCGAATAAAAATCCAGGAGCACAAGGCAATGACCATCAATCATCCCAGCTTCGGTAAGCTGGAACCCGGCCGCGTCATCATCTTCGACACCACACTGCGTGACGGCGAGCAATCGCCGGGCTTCTCGATGAACCTGAACGAGAAAATCCGCATGGCGGAAGCCCTGACCGAACTGGGCGTCGATGTGTTGGAAGCCGGCTTCGCCATCGCCTCCCCCGGCGATTTCGAGTCCGTGAAAACCATCGCCGAAACCATCGGCCAGCGCGCCGACACCCCCGTTCTGGCCAGCCTGTCCCGCGCCGGCTCGCAGGACGTGCTGCGCTCCGCCGAGGCGCTGAAGAACGCCAAGCGCAAGCGCATCCATATCGTGATCGCCACATCCGATCTGCACATGGAACACAAGCTGCGCCTGACCCGTGACGAGGTCGTCGCCGCCACCGTCGAATCCGTCAAACTGGCCCGCAACCACGCCGACGACGTCGAATGGTCGGCCGAGGACGCCACACGCTCCGACTTCGACTTCCTGGCGCGCGTCGTGGAAGCCGCGATCAAGGCCGGCGCGACCACCATCAACCTGCCGGACACCGTCGGCTACGCGATGCCGGCGGATATGGAGGCGATGTACTCCCACATCCTGAACAAGGTGCCGGGCGTCGAGAACGTCGTCCTGTCCACCCACAACCATAACGATCTGGGCATGGGCGTCGCCAACACCCTGGCCGCCATCCGCGCCGGCGCCCGCCAGATCGAAACCACCATCAACGGGATCGGCGAACGCGCGGGCAACGCATCGCTGGAAGAAGTCGTGATGGCCATCCGCACCCGGCCCGACGCCTTCCCCTATCAAAACAACATCAAGACCAAAAACCTGCTGAGCCTGTCTCGCCTGCTGGCCACCGTCACCGGCTTCGACGTTCAGCCGAACAAGGCCATCGTCGGGCGCAACGCCTTCGCGCACGAAGCCGGCATCCATCAGGACGGCGTGCTGAAAAACGCCGCCACCTACGAAATCATGACCCCCGAGTCCGTCGGCTGGGCCAAGAACTCCCTGGTCCTGGGCAAGCACTCCGGCCGAGCGGCGTTCCGCGATAAGCTGAATACGCTGGGTTATAAGATTGGTGATAACCAGTTGAACGACGCCTTCCGCCGCTTCAAGGATCTGGCCGATCGTAAAAAGGTCGTGTTCGACGACGACATCGTGGCCCTGGTCGACGACGAGGTGATGCGCGATCACGAGCGCATCAAGTTCGTGTCGCTGGATGTCTCCTCCGGTTCCAAACGCCAACCGACGGCGGAGCTGGAGCTGTCAGTCGACGGCGTCGTGAAATCCGGCTCCGCCACCGGCGACGGGCCGGTGGACGCGACCTTCAAGGCTATTCAGTCGATCTTCCCGCACACCGCCAACCTGACCCTGTTCCAGATCGGCGCCATCACCGAAGGCACCGACGCGCAGGCCAAGACGACGGTGCGGCTGGAAGAAAACGGCAAGATGGTCGATGGCCAGGGTGCCGACACCGACACCATCGTCGCGTCCGCCCGCGCCTATGTTCATGCGCTGAACAAGCTGCTGGTGAAGCGCGAACGCACCGAACCGGCCGCGCTGTCGGCCTGAGTCGGCGCCGTCAGACGAACGCGTAACGGCCGCGGAGCAATCCGCGGCCGTTTTCAATTATACCCAAAAAATTTCCCGCTCCCCGTGCTCGGCGTTACCGAGGGGCCATAAAACGTGCCGGGCATCCCCCCATCCTCTCGCGCCACGGGCGGGGCTGGGGCGCGCGCGCCGGTGATGCCGTAGTCGCGCGGATCGCCCGCGCAGGCCGTCAGGGCGAGAAGCAGGATGAACAGGGGGATGAGGCGCATCTCGGGATGATGAGCTTTTGCCTGGGGCATATCAAGGTGGTGGGGAATTTGTTCGGACGGGCTGTGTTTTGTCAGCCCGTCCGCAAGGTTTCGCGCAGCGGCCGGCTATGCCGCAGCCTACGGTCAAGATGTCGCGTTGGAGATCATCGTCTGACTGAACTCCATGTCTGTAACGACAAATTGCGCCTTCTGATCCAGCGATTTAATCGCATTTAGCATAGGTCGTTTTGGTTGGTGCGGAGGGATCCGCCCACTGCGAATCCTGAAGGTTTACGAGCAAGGTCAGCGCGCGCTTGGCGACCTCATGCGACACGCTATGCCCTTTCGTCTCATACTTGTAGGAAATCTCGGCGATGTACGGTTGGCTGTGATCACCCGCGTCTGGATACCAAACTGTCAAGGCGAACTCGGCTTCAGTATCACCGTGGACCATTAGCTTCTTGCTCTCGTAAACCCGCTCAAGGAACTTTTCGCCCGGGACGAGTTTGAGCAACATGTCGGCTGTACTAAAGGCGGCATTCAGTCCGGGCTCAAACATGGGGTTGAGCTTTGCTACCGCCGCGAGATCAGCGGGGAAGGAAGTCGCGGACGTCTCATGTGAACAGGATTGCGAAAACTGACTGCGGACACTGCGCGGATTTGCTATGACCCCGGAGCCCGCTTCGGTGCGGACGGCGACAGGGGTGAGGTCCTCCTCAAATTTACAATCACTGCCGCCGGACTTGCGGCTCGCTGCCGCAAGGAAGATGTCCGGACTGCGGAACTTGAAGGTCCCCGTAGCTTCGCCCGACCGTTCACCGGAATTGTTAAGCTTGAAACGCTCGCGCCAAGCGAATCCATTATGCGAGAGCAGGCACTTTTCCGTATCCTTGAACTGCACGATACGCGATTTTTCCAGCTTCAGGCCCCTATCTTGAAGCCTCTCGGCAGCCGCCGCAGACCAGTGCGCCCTTACCAAGAGTGTTAGCTCCTCTCGGACGAAGCGGTCGATATTGGCGCGTGGGTCAGTGCCGGCGAATTCACCCGGCTTAAGCATCAGCTTATATTCGCGCGAATCGATCTTGATGTCGCTGGCTAATCCTTGCCGCAGCGGCAACAACGTGAGCGCCGCGAACGCTATCGCCGCAAGAGTTACACAATTATGCCTGATGTCCCAACTGGTCCTGAACATACATTTCCTCCTGGCTCGACTGTGGAATCAGATACGCGACTTTCGTAGGAACCTGATGCCTGTCATGCTGACGAGTGGTGATGATCGTCAGCTGGCGGATCAATGTCGGGAGATTCGACCGGGCGGAGCCTGCTGTGGAAATCCGTCACTTGCCCGATGAACTTGATCCATCCTTTGTTGTTGTCGGCGCGCAGTACGCTGGGACAGTCCTTGCCCGACCAGTCACGGTGCTGCATTACGCCCACAGGGACCTGGATCTTTAGCCGATACGCGAGCCAAGCCGTAAGCAGCGCCGCACGATCGTAAGCCGCGTCCGCGTTCAGATCTGAATTCATGCAGATTTCGATGCCGATGCTGGTGTGGTTTCCTTCGTCTTTGCCACAATGCCAGCCGATCTCGGTCGTCGGTAGGCTTTGGAAAACGAACTCGTCGTCAACCGTGAAGTGCCACGAGACTTGCCGCTTCTGCGCATCCGCACCCTTCATGTATTTGGCATGGGCGGCCGCATTGGCACCCTTCGACGTGTTGTCTGTGTTGTGAATGGTGATGGAAGTGGCAGTCAGCTTGGTACCAGGCCGGTTGTGGTTACCGATGGGTACATAATCCTGGACAAGCTTCAGCATGACCTGGGCCTCGTCTAACGGTATCGGCATCGTTGCCGAAACCGCGGCCAACCTGGCCACCTCGGTCAGTCCATGACCTCCAGCGGACGCTTTTTCATTATGGTCCGCCGCATCGGCCGGCTCCAGGAAAGTCTCTGCGGCGGCGAGGGCCTTGTTCCAGCGATTCACCAATCCCTTCCAGAAGACGCTCGTTTCGCTCCGGCCAACGACGTTGCGTTCGTAGCCCTCTCGCTCCTCCCTCAAGGCGCGAAGAAGCTTGCTCGGCTCCCGTTCCGCCGTCCGGAGCGCGGCGCGCGTGTCCTTACCGACTACACCGTCGTCTTCCACGCCAACGGCGCGCTGCAGAATCCTCGCTGCGCCGCGAGGGCCGCGATTGAACGCGGTGTCGCGAAGATAGAACTCGACCGATGCAGTCTCAGCCCAGCCAACGACCGAATCCGTGAATGTCTTGATGAAGGCAATGGCTTTGTCTTCAGCTTCCTGGTGACGACCGGACCTGATGAGATCCGCGAGTTCCTGCGCTTCCATCGGATGGTAGCGTTCATTGATCCCCGCTACTTCATACGTCCCACCGCCGTCTTCAGCCGGCAGTGAATAGACCGCGAGGCGCCCCGACGCGTCGCGACGCGCCTCGTAGCCCAGAATGATCGCGGCCATCTTCCGCCGTTGCTCTATTGTTACCACTACCATGGGATGTCCTCCAGTGCGATCAAACAATCAGAAGTCGCCTTCGAATCCCAGTGACCGTAAACCGCTCACCGAATACCGTCGGCAGACTGGCTGCCCGATCAGGCCGCCATTTTGAGAAGTCCAGGCCGACGCTTTGACCGGTGGCGGGCTCCACCAGTCATTCCGCCGCAAGTGTGAACCGGCTGTTCAAGGCGAAGTCGGGGCCGATAGCGGTCTGCGGCGACTTATCGATCCTACACGTCAGCCGCCCAAGGACCAGAACTGCTGAGAAGTGTGGCACACTATTTGTTCTTGTGATGTGATATGCTTCACAGATTGGCGGCACAGGTGGCCCAAAATTCAGGTCATTGCCAAAACTCTGTCAGGTGGCGGACGAGTGCCGCGCCCACTGAGTTGACCCGCGATCGCGCCCCGCACAGGCAACCTTCCAGCAACACCGTCCGGCGCGTCACCCCCCACCCGCTTGCTCATATAAACCGCAACCCCAAGCCCCGATTCTTCCTCGCGATCCACCCCGTAACCCACCCCGCCGTAAAGCCGCACATTCGCGGCAAACAGCTTATTCGTGAACAATCTGACAACCGAATACCCCGCTTCCACAGCCACCTGCTCCGCATGAGCCAAAAGCCTGCGCCCCCAACCCCTGCCCTGACACGCGGGGGACACGGCGATGTTCTCGATCAGCAGGTGATCGTCTTTCGCAATCATCTCGATCAGAGCCACCAGCGCGCCATCCACATACAGAAGGTCGATACGGTGCATCCGCACGGCTGCGTCATAATCCACGGTCATCGGCAAAGGCTCCCGCCCGATGACCGGAATCCATTTGGCATAGGCCTCCCGCGTCAAAGCGCGAATGGCCGCGGCATCCTCCGCGTTTGCCGACCGCAGTGAAAAAGCCGAACAAAGCCGGGGAGGCCCACTCTTGAACCAGGCCTTTGCGATTTTGCCGTTCTCGACTTCATAGATCGCAATGACATCCACCTCACCGGGACCATCCGGGAAGCTCCGCGTCACCGTCTCATGATCGACCACCACGTTGCCGACCGTTATCCGCGAAAGCAGCCGGCCGTACAGGTTGGGTTCCCGGAACCGAGCAACGTGACGCTCGCGGACCTCCGCCGTCCCCCGCGCCAGCAGGCGGTCGGGGAATTCGTAGTATTCACAATCCTCCGCCCACCACGGCATGAAGGCGTCGATGTCGCGGGCGTTATAGGCGTCAAGCTGCTTCTGAACGGGAAGCGCGGTGTCCATTGTCGTCTCTCCAAATAAAAACCCCCGCGACGGATGTCGCGGGGGTTGAAACATGTCCTTGCAGGAGCCTCGGCTCAGGTGACGGTCTTATCCATCACGGGCGAAGCCAGACCTCGGCAGACACGACGAACCCGCCGCAATTGCCACGGCGTCGGCGTCGGTCGGCGGTGGTCCGGTTCTCGCGCATCCCGGCAACAGAGTGCAGCCTCGCGTTTCGTCGCGTCAAGCGCCTTCCAGCCCGCCAAACCCCCACCGCTTGACCCACATCAACGCGCCTCCCCCCGATCCATGCGCCAGTGGCGGTTTCGATAACCCCAGGAGGCGACCCATGACGCTTAAAGCCCAATCGGCCCACCCGCCGCGTCGCTCGCTCGATCGGTTGTGGATCGTCGTCGCCGACGGCGGCGTCGCGCGTATTCTCGCCATCTCCGACGAGCGCGACCATCTGCGCGTCCTGCGAGAGCATCATTCGCCCGACGCCCATCTGAAAACGCACGAACTGGTCGATGCCCCGGTCGGGCGGTCGTTCGAAAGCGCCTCTTCCACCCGGCACGGCATCGCCTCCCGCCTCGACCCGCACGCCGAACAAAAGCATCATTTCATTGCCGGCCTGGCGGAGGCGTTGAACCAGGACAGCGACGCCGATCTGTTCGATCAACTCGTCCTGATCGTCACCCCCGCCCAGAGCCATCTGCTGCTGGCGGGATTGAACCCGCGCGCCGCCGCCAAGGTCCTGGACTCCATCCACAAGGACCTGACGAAAGAACTGCCGCAGGCGATCTGGGAACGGCTGATCGCGGCGAAACTGATGCCGCCGCGCCGCCCGGCCGCTTAGGCCCGGATCAGGTCTTGTCGCCGGGCAGCGCGATCCCGGCCAGGGCCTGCCAGACCCGGATCACGAAGGCGTCGTCCTTCGCGCCCTGCCCATTGGCGGCGGCCGCCAGAAACAACTGGTGCGCCGCCGCGGCCAGCGGCAGCGGGAAGGTCAGCGCGCGCGCCTGATCCAGCACGATGCCCAAATCCTTGACGAAGATATTCACCGCCGACAGCGGCGTGTCGTCACCTTCCAGAATGTGCGGCACGCGGTTCTGCCACATCCACGAACTGCCCGCGGAAGCCGAGATCACGTCGTACAGCGTCTGCGGATCGGCCCCGGCGCGGATGCCCAGCGCCATTGCCTCCGCCGCCGTCGCAATGTGCACGCCGGCCAGCAACTGGTTCACCATCTTCACCGTGCTGCCGACGCCGATCGCATCGCCCAGGCGCCAGACCTTGGTGGAAATCGAGTCCAACACCGGTTGCGCCTTGGCAAAGGCGGCGTCGGAGCCGGACGCCATGACCGTCATGGTGCCGCCATGCGCGCCGACCTTGCCGCCGGACACCGGGGAATCGAGCATCAGATGGCCCGCCTCGGCGATACGCTGTTCCAGCCCGCGCGCCGCTTCCGGCGCCACCGTGGCGCAGCACAGAATAACCGCGCCCTTGTTCATGTGCGCCAGGCAGCCGCCCTCTCCGAACAGCACCTGTTCGGTCTGCGCGGCGGTGATCACGAACACCACGACGGCATCCAGATCGGCGGGCAGTTCCGCCGGCGTCGCCACCGCGCGCGCCCCGGCCGCGACGAATTCCGCCCGCGCGCCCTCGCGCACCTCGCATCCCGTGACCTCGTGGCCCTTGCGATGCAGGTTCAACGCGGCCCCCATGCCCATGGTGCCGAGACCGATAACGCCGACTTTCATGCTGTCTTCTCCTACCGCGCCTCAGCGCCCGTGCCGGAACCGCTCCACCGCCGCGACCAGGGCGCGCCTGACTCCGGTTTCCAACGCCGAGTGCCCGGCATCGGGGATGATCGTCAGCCGAGCGTTGCGCCAGGCGGCCTGGAGTTCGAATGCGGTGGTGGCGGGGCAGACCATGTCGTAGCGCCCCTGCACGATTTCCGCCGGCAGATGCGCGATGCGGTCCATCCGGCCCAGCAGCCCCTCGGGCGGCAGAAACAGGTCGTGCACGAAATAATGCGCCTCGATCCGCGCCAATCCCAGGGCGGAGCGATCCTGGCTGAACGCGGCCACGGTGTCGGGGCTGGGCAGCAGCGTGCTGCATGTGCCCTCGTACACCGACCAGGCGCAGGCGGCGGGGCCGTGCACCGCCGGGTCCGGGTCGTTCAACCGGCGCATATAGGAACCAAGCACGTCGCCGCGCTCGCTTTGCGGCAGGAACCCGACGAAACGGGCATGCGCGTCGGGGAACACCGTGGCCATGCCGTGCAGAAACCAGTCGACTTCCGACCGCCGCCCCAGGAACACGCCGCGCAGCACGCAGCCGCCGACACGATCGGGATGCGACTGGGCATAGGCCAGAGCCAGGGTGGACCCCCAGGAACCGCCGAACAGCAACCAGTGCTCGATCCCCAGATGGCGGCGCAGGATTTCGATATCCGCGACCAGATCGGGCGTGGTGTTGGCGGTCAGGCTGCCCAGCGGCCGAGACCGCCCGGCCCCGCGCTGATCGAACACGACGATGCGCCAATGCGCGGGATCGAAGAACCGCCGATGCACCGCCCCGGCCCCGGCGCCCGGCCCGCCGTGCAGAAACAGCACCGGCTGACCGCGGGGGTTGCCCGCCTGCTCCCAGTACATGGTATGGCCGGAGGACAACGGCAGATAGCCGGTCTCGTACGGGCCGATCTCGGGAAACAGGTCACCGCGTGGCATGATGCCGCATGGTATAGAAGTCCGGCACGATACGGCAAAGGGTGATTGCGCATGCGGCGTTTATGGATCGGACTCGGGGGCCTCGCCGGTCTGGGCACCGTCGCCCTCAGCGCCTTCGCCGCGCATGGGCTTGGCCGGCTCGACCCCGCGGAAATGCGCATGATGCAGAGTGCCATTCAGATGCAGGGCTGGCACGCACTGGCCCTGCTCGCCACCGGCCTGTGGGCGCCCAACGGCGGCTGGCTGACCCAGGCCGCCGGTGCCGCCTTTGCCGCCGGGTTGCTGCTGTTTTGCGGCGCGATCTACGCCCTCGCCCTCGCCCACCTTTCCGTCGGTCCGCTCGCGCCGATCGGCGGCACAATGCTGATGATCGGCTGGGGCCTGCTCGCCGCGTCCGCCCTGCGCCGCGCATGATCCGTTCGGCCTATCTGGCGGCGGAGGGGTTTGAGACCCCGCTGACCGAGGAACTGGCCCGTCGCCATGTCACCATCGCCGCCTGGCATGGAAGGCTGGCGCTGTCGCCGGACCCGCCGGTTGCGGCCGCCTGGGCGCTGGATGTCTGGACCGATGTGCGGGAGGTCGAAATCGCCTCGGTCAAATCCGCCGCCGACGTGTTGCGGGCGGTGCAGCGCAACTGGGCGGTCTGGGCGGTGGCGCATCACCGCCGCATCGCGTTGATCCAGGACCGCCTGCCGCCGGTCAAGGCGCGCGCGCTGATCTTCCCGGAGGCCGCGCCGCTTGCCCACCTGGGGGCCTGGACGCTGCTGGCCCCGGATCGGCTGCTGTTCAGCCCGACCAAGACCAGCCCCTTCGTCAACGGCGTCTGCCTGTTCGAGGAGGACCGCATCGGCCCGCCCAGCAGAGCCTATTTGAAATTGTGGGAGGTTCTGTGTCGGCTGCGGCGCTGGCCGCAACCGGGGGAAACCTGCCTGGACCTGGGCGCATCGCCCGGCGGCTGGACCTGGGCCATCGCGCAATTGGGCGCGCATGTGACGGCGATCGACAAGGCCCCGCTCGATCCGCGCGTGTCCGCGCTGCCGACGGTGACGGAACGGCGGGAAAGCGCGTTCGCCCTGTCGCCGGAGCCGGTGGATTGGCTGTTCAGCGACGTGATTGCCTATCCCGACCGGCTTCTGGTTCTGGTGCGGCGCTGGATCGAGTCCGGCCTGGTTCGGCGCGTGGTTTGCACGATCAAGTTCCAGGGCGAAACGGATCACGCGGCGGCGGAAGCCTTCGCCGCGATCCCCGGCGCGACGGTGGCGCATATGAGTCATAACAAGCACGAGTTGATGTTTGCGTGGTTCGCCGCTGGTCTGACCGGTGCCCCCGACGCCGAGCGGTAACGGGGCGGCCTTATGCACACGCCTCGGGCTTTGCCCAGGGCATACGCCGCGCGATACCCAGCAGGCCCATGGCGGCGCCGAGAAGAAACAGCGCGTTGGGTTCGGGAACGCTGGTCGCCGCGCGCGCGGCGACGTTGTCGAATTCGAAGCAGCAGGTGTTGATGTTATTGAAGATGACGACCCGATTGAAATACTCACTCGGGTTCGACGCAAAGAAGTTGGTGAACGTGTTGGTGACGACGCTGTTGTTGTAAGGACCGGCAATCAATGTCGCGCCGTTATACAGTGAGAACTGATTGTAGGTGTCCGGCGTTCCCCACGCCAGGCCGACATAGTCCAACAGCGTGGTGAAGGTGATCGTCGTCCCGGTCAAATTGACCGCCGCCGCGAAATTGCCGCCGCCGCCCGGACTGGATCCGGTATTCAGCGCGTAGCCGGCGCCGATCGACGACACCAGCGGCCCGTTCGCGAGATCGAAGGTGATCTGCGTCGATGCCCCGGCAACCGAAGTCGTCGTCCCCGCCGACCCACTGATAACAATGGCCCCGCTCGGCGTGGCAAATGTCACCACCCCCAACAGCATCGCCACCATCGGCAGCGCGAAAGACAAAGCGGACCGCGCCGTCTTCGTCGCGACCTGACGAAACCCCTGGGGATCGACTGGAGAATGGCCCCTCATCGCACATGATTCCTTGCTGCCTGAAGTGTGGTGCGGAGTGGCCTCCGGCACCGTGTTCAGGCCAAGTGATCATGCTTCGGCGTGTGGGGGCTGTGGGAAAAGTCACATCGGTGACGTGGCCGCAGTTCTTGAAATCAACACGCGCCCCATAAGCGTGACACACAACCCTTTGATTTTACAGGCGCGATTCTCCGTCTCGCCACATATCGTTTGCGCACTATCTTACCCAGTTGCACGTACCAACCGCCGCGTAATGCCGAATCTCATGGATTGATGACGTTGATCGGTGCCCCCGCGGCAAAGGCGTTGATCTGGTCGAAAACATCCGCGAACTGAAGATCAAACTCCTCGACGGTGACGTAGCCGATATGCGGCGTCGCCACGACATTGGGCATGGACAGCAGCGGATCGGTCGTATCGACAAGCGGTTCGGTTTCAAAAACATCGACCGCCGCCATGCCCGGTCGGCCCGCGCGCAACGCAGCAACCAGCGCACCCGGCTCGATCAGACCTGCTCGGCTGGTGTTCACGAGGATCGCCGACGGCTTCATGGCGGCAAGATCGGCAGCACCGACAATGCCGCGCGTCGCAGGCACCAACCGCATATGAAGCGATATGACGTCGCAATTGGCAAAGAAGGCCGCCTTGCTGTCCGCGACCGCCCACCCTTCACGGGCAGCCCGCATCCGGGACTCCTCGCGTGCCCACACCTGCACGTCCATCCCGAACGCTCGGCCGTATCCGGCAACCGTCGCGCCAATTCTGCCCCAGCCATAAATGCCGAGCGTCTTGCCCCGGAGGGTGTGGCCAACCCCCATCATCCAGTTGCCTGTCTGGAGCGAAGCCACCTGGGCGGGAATCTGCCGAGCGACCGCGAGCAACAACGCCCAGGTTAACTCAGCAGCGGCATACGACGGAGTATCGGCATGAAGGTTCGAGCAAAGGAGGACGCCATTGCGGGTGCAGGCCTGAACATCGACATGAGGAAAGACGCTGCGTTGGCTGATCAATCGAAGATTGGGGAGGCGGTCAAGCAACGAGCCCGTGATGCGGGTCCTCTCGCGGATCAGCACAAGAGCTTCGATGTCGGCAAGCCGGTGGACGAGTTCATCCTCGTCTTCAACATGATCCGTCCAGACGGTTACATCATGCCCCGACAGCTTTGCGAAGCACGGAAGCGACCGCAGCGTATCAAACCAGTCGTCAAGAATCGCAACCTTCATGCGTGCCCCCATTATCCAACGGCTTAAGGTCGAATAAAGCGGAGGGACGGGCAAGGTGCGTCCCCGGAGCCGCCGACCGGGGTTTGTCGGCAGGTGAACGTTGAAATCGTGCAGCGTTCCGAGACCTGCCGGTTCGTTTACTTACCCGAACTATGGATCGAGGAACGCACGATCGGCTGCAAGCATTCCTACTTTGGGCGTCCGTACTCGTAACGGTCAGAAAGCTTCGTCAAACCGCCCAATGATCCCGCCAAAACTCACCCCCGGCGCCGCCGCCGCCCACGCAGCCAGGGCACCGCCAACCCCAGCAGCACCGCGCCGATCCCCGTCGGCTCCGGAATCTCCAGCCCCGCGATCTGGAAATTGTCCAGATACACGCCGTCCCCCGACGCCGCGAAGCCGTCGGTCAGCACCACCGACCCGATCTCCCGCGTCGCCGAGGCCAGGCCCATGAACACCTGATTGCCCAACTGGAAATTATACGACGGCAAAGTAAACGTGCCCAACGATGCGCCGGTGCCGTTCGCGCCGCTGAACGCCTCCAACACCACCGCATCGGTGCCGAACGGATCGTAGTGATCGCCGACATACAGCCCGAACCCCGAGACCGGCATCGCGAACGACACCGTCAGCGTCGCCTGATCGCGATAGAACAGGATGCGAGAGAACGGCATCTGCCCCTCACCCGACGAACACGGGCAATTGGTCGAACCGGTGGGCACGCTGGTGTAGTCAGCCACGCCGGAATCAATCGGCGCGACAATGTTCATCGTCACGCCATGGCTGCCCTGGTACCAGGACCCGTCGAGCGTGCCGATCGGATGGGACTCGAAATCAATGCCGGTGTTGACGGGCTGCCCGGTACCGGCGACGTAATTGCCCCAATCTGCGGCATTGCCGCCGACATTGCCGACAAACCCGGTGACGGCCGCTTGGGCCACCCCCGTCGCCAGAACAAAACCAAACGCCAACGCGACGATCGACCGCATATCCCACCCTTTGAAATCCAGCCCATCAAAACCCCGCCGGCGTCGCGTTGGCAACCGGAAATCACGCCGAACTCGCCAGTCCCGCCTTGCACGGAAGCCCCGGCCAAGGCAGTTTGCGCGCACTGGATCGTACCCTTATGGAACGCATCCGGTGGAACTTGGGGGAGACGATGGCGGTCAATAAGATTTTCCCGGATGCGACATCGGCCATGGCCGGTCTGCTGCGCGACGGCATGACGATCATGGCGGGCGGCTTCGGCCTCAGCGGCATCCCCTCCGCCTTGATCGAGGCGATTCGCGCCAGCGGCGTCAAAGACCTGACCTTCATCTCCAACAACGCCGGCGTCGACGATGCCGGTCTGGGCGTGCTGCTGGTCACCCGGCAGGTGCGCAAGATGATCAGCTCCTACGTCGGTGAAAACGCCACCTTCGCCCGCCAGTACCTGGCCGGTGAGCTGGAAATCGAATTCAACCCGCAGGGCACGCTGGCCGAACGCATCCGCGCCGGCGGGGCGGGCATCCCGGCGTTCTTCACCGCCACGGGCGTCGGCACCCAGATCGCCGAGGGCAAGCCCACGCAGGTGTTCGACGGACGCACCTATGTGATGGAACGCGGCCTGCGCGCCGATCTCGCCATCGTGCACGCCTGGAAGGCCGACACCGAAGGCAATCTGGTCTATCGCAAGACCGCGCGGAACTTTAATCCGATGATGGCCACCGCGGCCGAAATGGTCGTCGCGCAGGTCGAACATCTGGTTCCCGCCGGCGAAATCGACGCCGACCACATCATCACCCCCGGCATCTTCGTCAACCGCGTCGTCAAGATCGACAACGTCGAAAAGCGAATCGAACAGCGCACCGTGCGCAAGCGTGAAGGAGGCTGAACCATGCCCTGGACCCGCGATGAAATGGCTGCCCGCGCCGCTCAGGAACTGCGCGACGGCTTCTATGTGAACCTTGGTATCGGCATCCCGACCCTCGTGGCGAACCACCTCGCCGAGGGCATGTCCATCCAGCTCCATTCCGAAAACGGAATGCTCGGCACCGGCCCCTTCCCGTTCGAGGGCGAGGAAGACGCCGACCTGATCAACGCCGGCAAGCAGACCGTCACCCAGTTGCCGACCACCAGCTTCTTCGACAGCGCCGCCAGCTTCGCCATGGTGCGCGGCGGGCATATCGATATCTCGATCCTCGGCGCGCTCCAGGTCGCGGAAAACGGCGACCTCGCGAACTGGATGATCCCCGGCAAGATGGTCAAGGGCATGGGCGGCGCCATGGACCTCGTCGCCGGCGTCCGCCGCGTCGTCGTGCTGATGGAACACACCGCCGGCGGTAAGCCCAAGCTGCTGCACCGCTGCACCCTGCCGCTGACCGGCGCGGGCGTTATCGACCTCGTCATAACCGAACTCGGCGTCTTCGAAATCGCCGAAAAGGGCAAGGATGGCGGCATGACCCTGATCGACGTCGCCCCCGGCGTGACGCTCGACGAAATCCGCGCCAAGACCGAAGCCCCCTATGCGATCGCCGCCAACCTGAAGGTCGCCGCCTGATGCGCGCGAACCGGCTGCGGGAACTGCTTGCGGCCGGTAAGCCGACCCTGGGCACGCATTTGTTGTCGGCCTGGCCGACGCTGGTCGAACTGATCGGCGCGAGCGGGCAGTACGACTACGTCGAATTCACCGCCGAATACGCGCCCTTTGACCTGCACGATCTGGATAATCTGGGGCGAGCCCTGGAACTGTCCGGCCTCGGCGGCATGCTGAAGGCGGAACAGACCCAGTGGACGCATCAGGCCATGCGCGCCATCGGGTCGGGCTTCCAAAGCATTCTGTTCGCCGACATCCGCACCCAGGCCGACGCCGTCGCCTGCGTGCAGGCCGTGCGGGCGGAAACCCCGCGCGATCGCGGCCTGATGGGCGTCGGCATGCGCCGCGACGTCGGCACCCTGCGCGAGGCCGGCGCGCCATCGTATGTTCAGGCGCTGAACGACGTGGTCGTGGCGATCATGGTCGAAAAACGCCAATGCGTCGAAGACATCGACGCCATCCTGTCCACCCCCGGACTGGATATGGTGCAGTTCGGCCCGGCGGATTATGCCATGAGCATCGGTCGCCCCGGCGAATGGGCGCATCCGGAAGTCGCCGCCGCCGAACGCAAGACCATCGAAACCGCCTTGGCCAAGGGCCTGCACCCCCGCGCGGAAATCCACCACCCGTCCCAGGCCGCGCGCCTGATGGAAATGGGCGTGCGGCATTTCTGCATCGGCTGGGATGTGTCGATCCTGCGCGATGTCTGGCGCGACAACGGCAACGGCATGCGCGACCTGCTGGCCCAGGCCGCTTCCCCCGCCGCCCCGGCAAAGAAAAAAGCCGCCGCCGCGAAGAAGGCCCCGGCTAAAAAGACTCGATCCGGCTACGTCTGATCAGATCGTGACGATGACCGCCAGTTTCCCTCGGACCAAGGCTGCGGTCGCGGAGTCTATTCGTGCGCCGGCATAACGCATCGGACGCGCGCGGACATCGATGCTGCGCATATGACCGATCAGGACTTCGCCCGAGATCGGCAGTCCGACCGGCAACACAACGCTGGTCGGAAACAGCCGTATGCGGGAGGTGATCGGACAGACCACCGCCAAACCGGTATTGGCGGTGAACAAAGCGGGGGAAACCACCAGCGCAGGCCGACGCCCAGCCTGTTCACGTCCCTGAGTGGGATCGAAATCCGTCCAAATCAGATCGCCCGCGTCAGGCACATAGCCCGGTTCCGTCATTCCTCGATGATCTCACGCCCGAACTCAGGTCCCCAATCGTATGCATCCGCATACAGCGCACGCCAGGCCTCGGGCGACTTCCCTGCAAAGAGTTCATCCAGCGTAAGCTGCGGCGTCAGGCGGCGGATGACGATGGTATCGTCCTGCGCCGCGATTTCTACGCGTTCACCCTCTTGCAGGCCGAAATCGGTCGCGAGATCGTTAGGAAATCGCAGGGCGAGATTCTTACCCCACCGGCCGACAGTGACATAAGACATCGGATGCACTCCATCGAGATATGATTTTCATATTCCGACTTTCGCCGCAAGCGAAATCCCTACCCCACCGCCGCCACCACCGCGTCACAAATCCGCGCCAGATCGGCCTCGCTCAGGTCCGGGTGGATCGGCAGCGCCAGGATACGATCCGACAAATTCTCCGACACCGGCAGCGCCGATCCGTCGTGGCTGTCGCGATACGCGGGCTGGCGGTGCAAAGGCCGAGGGTAATAAATCGCCGTCGGCACGCCCTTCTCCCGCAGCGACGCCTGCACCCGATCGCGCTGCGCCCCGTCATCGACCAGGATCGCATAGATCGCCCAGGCGCTGGTGCTGTCGGGTACCCGGGCGGGCGTCACCACCGCGTTGCCCAGCCGCGAGTCATAGTACTGTGCGATCCGCTCCCGCGCCGCCAGTTCCTCGGGGAACACCGCCAGCTTCGACAGCAGCACCGCGGCCTGGATTGAATCCAGCCGCCCGTTCATCCCGGTGCGCAGCACCTCGTACCGCGTCTTGCCCTCGCCATGCGTGCGCAGACTGCGGAACAACTCGGCCCGCTCGTCGCTTTCGGTGAACAGCGCCCCGCCGTCGCCATAGGCACCCAGCGGCTTGGACGGAAAGAACGAGGTCGCCGTCGCATCGGCCTGCGAACCCAGCATCTTGCCGTGCAGCGAGCCGCCGAAGCTCTGCGCCAGGTCGTCGAGCGTAAACAGCCCCTCCGCCGCAGCGACCGCGCTCAACGCCGGCCAGTCCGCCGGCTGGCCGAACAGATCGACGCCGATCACCGCGCGCGGGATCAGCTTGCCTGCGGCGCGGGTCTCCGCGATGCGTTGGCGCAGATGCGCGGGGTTCATCTGAAAGGTGCGCGGATCGACATCGACGAAGACCGGCGTGGCGCCCAGCACCAGGGGAACCTCGGCGGTGGCGGTATAGGTGAAGGCCGGCAGGAAGACCGCGTCGCCGGCGCCGATATTCTCCGCCATCAGCGCGATCTGGATGGCATCGGTGCCCGAACTGACCCCCACGCAGTGCTTCGCCCCGCAGAACCGCGCCAGTTCGGCTTCCAGTTCGGCGACCTCCGGCCCCAGGATGAACTGGCAATGCGCCAGCACCGCGTCGATCCGCCGCCGCAGATCGACGGCGATGCGAGCCTGCTGCGCCTTCAGGTCAAGAAACGGAATGGGCGAATGGGTCTGTTCGGTCATCGTGCCTTCTTACATCTCTGGTATCGTCGCATCGGGAAAAGGGCGCGCCCCCACCCGCACTCCAGTCCGGGGACATCCCCCTCACCCCCGCGCTTCGACGGAACCGCCATTGGCGCCCCCGTCGGCGTTGTGCTCGAACTCCGGCACCAGCGCCGCCAGCAGGTTCAGCGCGACCTGCGCCTGTCCCTGACCGCAGGCGGCGGCGATCTCGTCGATGGCACGTCCAACGACCGCCGGATCGGCGGTCCGTGCATTGGCCATCAGCAGCCCGGCATGGCCCGTCGGGACCGGAGGCTCCTTGCCGTGGAACAATTCCTCGAACAGCTTTTCCCCGGGTCGCAGGCCGGTAAAGCGTATCTGCACATCCTGATCCGGCCGCAGCCCGGCCAGCTTGATCATCTGGCGCGCCAGATCGACGATCTTCACCGGCTCCCCCATGTCGAGCACGAAGATGCCGCCGTCATGGCCATGCGGCAGATCGGCGTCGCCCACCCCCAGCACGCTGGCTTGCAGCACCAGGCCGACCGCCTCGCGCACCGTCATGAAGTAGCGCTGCATGTCCGGATGAGTCACGGTCAGCGGCCCGCCGCGCGCCAACTGGCGCTGAAACAGCGGCACGACCGATCCCGTGCTGCCCAGCACATTGCCGAACCGCACGGTGATGCATCGCATGGCATCGGCGGGGTTTCCGGCCGAAAGCGCGGTAATGTCCAGCGCCTGACAATACATCTCCGCCAGCCGCTTCGACGCGCCCATGACGCTGGTCGGATTAACCGCCTTGTCGGTGGAAATCAGCACCATCGCCAAGGCCCCGACGGCCCGCGCGGCATCCGCGACATGGCGCGTGCCCACGGCGTTGGTCGCCAGCCCCTCCAACGGGTTCGCCTCGACCATCGGTACATGCTTCAGCGCGGCGGCGTGAAACACCAACTCCGGCCTGACCGAGTCGAAGACGGAACGGATACGCGTCTCGTCGCGGATATCGGCGATCAGCGCCTGGCGATGCACGCCCGGATAGGTTTCCCCCAGCTCCATGTCGATCTGCCACAGCGCGTATTCGCCGTTATCGATCAGCACCAACATGCTGGGGCCAAAGCTCGCGACCTGACGGGCGAGTTCGCTGCCGATGGTTCCGCCGGCGCCGGTCACGATTACCCGCCGCCCCTGGATCAGGCGCGCCATGCCGTCGCGATCGAGCGGCACCTGCGGGCGGTTGAGAAGGTCTTCGATGACCACCGGTCGCAGTTCCGTCCCCGCTCGCTCCCCCGCCCCCCGGTCCAGCGCCGTCGGGCTCGGCGCACGCCTGACTTTCAGGCCGAAGCGTTCGGCCTGCTCCATCACCGCGCTCAGCGGCGCGCCGCCCAGATCGGGGGTGGCGATGACGATGGCGCCGGGCAGCCGGCCTTCGGCCTGCAGGCGTTCCAGCACGGTGCCCGCGTCGTTCACCGTGCCCAGAATGGTCTGCCCATGGATGCGCCGACCGGTCTGGCGCGCGGACAGGGCCAGCAGACCCTCGACCCGAAACGCCTGCCGGCGGTCCTGCGCCAGGGCGCGCAGGAACAGATCGGCGTCCTCGCTTTCGCCGATCAGCAGGATCGGCGTGCTGTCGGAATCCGGCTGCAAGCCGTTGGACGGCGCGCGCAGATGGCGATACAGCGCACGCGGCGCGCCCAGCAGCAGCATCAGCACCAAGGCGTGGATCAGCGGAAACGCGATATTGGCCGAACCGGCCCCGCCCAGGCGGATCAGCAGAGAGAACAGCGCCGCCCCGCCGATGGCGCTGGCGACGGTGGTGAACAGGTCGCCGATGCCCGCGAAACGCCAGTATTGCAGCGACAACCGGAACGGCAGGCCCGCGATCAGCAGCGCCCCGGCGGCCACCGGCATGATCCAGACGGGTTCCAACGCCAAAGCCGAGGGATCGGCGATCCAACGCGCCAGCGGTGCCGACACGGCCGCCAGCGCGCCATCGATGGCGACGTTGATGGCAATCCGAATCCAGGAGCGCGCCGCGGTCATCCCGACGCTATAGCCCAGGCGACCGCCCTCTCATACCCGTTCCCCAATCATAGCGGTTCAGCGTGGGGCGGGGTGGGAATGCGCTCAGACCCGCTGCCTGAACCGCTCCCGCAGCAGCATCGGCCCCACCGCCGGGCAATCGAGCAAATACCGCCGCCACAGCCGAACCGGGTCGCGCGTCAGGCGAAACAGCCACTCCAGCCCATGCGCCTGCATCCAGTGCGGCGCGCGCGGTTCGGCCCCGGCCAGAAACGCCAGGGCGGAGCCGATGCACAGCCCCGTACCGGTGGCCTTCCCGGTGGCGGCGATGGCCAGGGCCAGAGCCTCCTGCCGCGGCGAACCGACGGCCAGAAAGACGAGGCGCGACGGGTTGGCCAGCACGAAATCCACCGCCGATCGCACCGCGGCGGGATCGCGCCCAAAGCCCATCGGCGGATTGTGATGCGCCGGCCAGGCAATGCCGGTGCGCGCCACCAGCGCCGGAATATACGCCGGATCCAGGCCGATAATCGTCACCCGCTCTCCCCGGCAGGCGTGGTCGGCCAGCAGATGCGCGGTCACGTCGCTGCCGGTGGCGACGGTGGGCATCGCCAGCCCCAGGCCGCGCCCCAACAGCGCCACGACACGGGAATCCAGCACGCGCAGCAGGGCATTGTCGTACAGCGGCCGCAGCGTCGGGTGGCGGCGCAGCCGGGTCAGATGATCGGCGTTCGGCGTCACCACATAGCCGAACGGCGCGTCCGCCGAACGGGCGGCGATCCAGGCGGCCGTCTCGGCGGCATCCATGTCGGCAAAGCGGAGGCCAAAGCGGCGCACGGCTACAACCCCAACCGCACGCGCAAGAGCGTCTGCTGCCGCGTGTGATCGCCCGACAATCCATTTGGCAGGCTCTTACTGCCGGACACACCGACGATATCGTGCGTCAGCGACAGCCGAACGGCGCGGTTGACCAGCCACGACACACCCGCCCCGGCCAGATAGCCGCTCTGACGCCCGCCGGACTGGCCGCCGGGCTGATTATTGAACTCCGCCTGCTGCATCCCGGCCATCGCCGTCAGCAGCACGTTGCGCATGTATTCGTGATCGATCGCCAGCTTGCCGCCGGTATAGGTGAAGCCGACGACGCCTTCCTGCGCCGCATCCTCCACGCTGCGCGACAGGTTGGCGCGCAGGGTCGTCATCCCGTTGGGCGACCAGCTTGCCTCGGCTTCGCCCACGAAATCGACGCGCGGGCGATAGGCGACGGCGTAGCGCTTGGCGCCGCCCGCCAGCAGCCGATAGCGCCACACGGCGTCGTCGTCATAATCCAACCCGGCGAGGAACTGATAGCCTTGCGAGTCCGGCGCCGCCTGCCCCGGCAACGGCGCGGTGTAGCTCTGCCCGATCGCCCGCCCGCTGAAGATCAGATTGCGCAGCGGCGCCATTTCATACCGCACCGTCGCGCCGCCCTGCACCACCAGCCGATCGCGATAGGATTGCCCGACCGGCACGCCCAACACCGACGCATCGCCGAAGCGCCACGACGCCAGTTCGATATGCGGCGTCAGCGACCAGCGGCCGAAATTGATCGCGTACGACGCCCGCGCGTCGTCCACCCGCACCGAAACCGGACGGTCGCTGGCCAGCGCGTCCAACGCCGATCGATCCTGATGCCGTTGCACATGCGCCGCGGCCAGGGTCAACCGGTCGTCGCCGATCTCCACCGAACCGCCCACCGACAGCGTGACATCGGTGCGCCCCTGCGCCGGCAAATCGGGGTAGCGCGTATCGCCGACCGACACATAGGCGCCCAAGGCATCGCGCGCCCAGCGGGAGGACAACAGCAGCGAAGGCTCCGTCCGCACCACCGCACTGCCGCGCTTATGGCTGCCCGCCAGCACATTGTTGTCATAGCCGATGCTCTGCTCGACCCGCGGCCACAGCATGAACCCGCCCCCGCCGAACTGCGGCAGCGGCACGCCCAGCGGCTCGTATCCCGGACGCGCCCGGGATTTGACCGTCACGCCCGGCGCGGCGTCGTAGCCGGGCACCCCATCGGGAAACAGCGACGACAGCAACTCCGCCCCCGCCTTGCCGCCGATCAGCAAGGCGGCGGCGATGCCGGTCATCGCCGCCCAAGCCATCAGGTTCCGGTTCGATCCCATTCGCATCACGAACGGGATCGTCCCACCAAAACCTTATGAGAGCGTTAACGCGCCGGCGGTTTTTTGTCGGCGGACGGCGTCAGCGGCGGCAAATCCAACACGACGGGCTTCGGGAACGCCTTCGGTGCCGCCGACGGGGCGCCGGTATCCGGCAAATCCGCTTCCCACCCGCCGCCGAGGGCCTTGTAAAGCCCGATCAGATTGGCGGAGACGGTGGTGGTGCTGTCGGCCAGTTGCAGTTGCGTGCTCAACTGGTTGCGCTGCGCGTCGAGCACGGTCAGAAAGTCGGCCACGCCCTGCCCGTAGCGATCCTGCGCCAGCCCCAGCGCGCGCTTGCTCTCCGCCGTCGCCTGGATCAGTGCCTCCCGCCGAACCTGCTCCGCGCGGAACGCGTTCAGCGCGTTATCCACCTCGTGCCAGGCATTCAGGATGGCGCGCTGATATTCGATCGCCGCTTCCTGCTGGCGCGCCTCGTGCAATTCCAGGTTCGCGCGCAGCCGACCGCCTTCGAACAGCGGGATCGTGATCCCGCCGCCCGCCGCGTATTGACGCGCGCTGAGGCCGAACAACTGCCCGATCGACAGCGATTGCAGCCCGAAACTGCCGCCCAGGCGGATGGACGGATAAAACTCCGCGATCGCCACGCCGATCGCCGCGGTTTCGGCGTGCAGCCGAGCCTCTGCCTGGCGAATGTCGGGGCGGCGACGGGCGAGTTCGGCGGGGACGCCGACCGGCACTTTCGGCGGCACCGGCGGCACCGCGCGCGCGGTCGCGAGTTCGGCGCGCAGGCTGTGCGGCGGCTGCCCCAACAGCAAGGCGAGCGCGTTCATCAGCGCGGCTTCCTGCTGTTCCAACCGAGGGATTTGCGCGAGCGTGTTGCTGAGTTGCACGGATGCGTTGGCGACATCCAGATCGGTCGTCAGCCCGCCCGCCGCCCGCTGTTTCGTCAGCGCCAGGCTTTGACGCGCGACGCGGATGTTGTCGCGCGCGATGGTCAACTGCGTCTGCACACCGCGCAGCAGGATGTAATCCCGCGCGACTTCCGCCATCGCCGACAGCAGCACGGATCGGCGGGATTCGTTCGCCGCCTCCAGCGACGCGGCGGCGGATTCGACGGCGCGTTTGACGCCGCCCCACAAATCGATCTCCCACGACGCATCGAGCCCGAACTGGAACACGTCGAACTCACCCAGCTTGCGCCGCGTCGCACCCGCCGCGTTGCCCTGCGCCCCGTTCGCGCCCAGGGAGTTCGGGTTCAACGAAAACTGCCCCTCGTCGCTGGATTTCTGTCGGTTATAAGATGTGTTCGCGCCGAAACGGGGGAATTCCGCCGCCCGCACCGACCCCAGTTGCGCGCGGGATTGTTCCAGCCGCAGCGCGGCGATCTGCACATCCATATTTTCCGCCGCCACCCGGCGGACCAGCGCGATCAGGATCGGATCGCCGAAGCTGCCCCACCAGTTGGGATCGACCGGTTCGGCGACGGGCTGGATCAGTGTCGATTTCGCGGCCGGTTTGGCGGGCGTCGCGGCCGGGGAGAACCAGGACGCGGGCGACGCCCAATCCGGGCGCTGAAACTCCGGCCCCACGGTGCAACCGGACACAATAACCGTCGCCAGGACGGTCAGGCGCGCGCGCCATCGCTTCGTCGATCCAGCCTTGTGGCGGCGGTGCATGCTATCGTGGCTCCTACAGCGTCTCCCGGCTCGTCGAACCGCCAGACCCGCTCCCAATCAACTCCAGGAGCAGGCCAATGTCGAGATCGGGTCTTGTCAGATTGCGCCTCGAACGAAACACTTCGCCCCTTATTCCTCTTCGGAGCCGCCGCATGACCAGCACATTGACCGACCTGACCGCGACCGAGGCCGTGCGGCTGTTGCGCCGCAAGGAGATTTCGCCGCTCGATCTGATCGACGCCGCGGAAGCGCGGATCGCGGCGGTCGAACCCGCCGTCAACGCGCTGCCCACCCTGTGCCTGGATCGCGCGCGCGATCACGCTCGTCGCATCATGGCTTCCCCCTCCCCCGCCTCCGACGAGCCCGGCTGGCTCGGCGGGCTGCCGGTGTCGATCAAGGACCTGACCGATGTCGCGGGCGTGCGCACCACCTATGGCTCGCCGATTTTCCGCGATCACGTGCCCACGACATCGCATCCTCTGGTGCAGAGGATCGAACGCAAGGGCGGCATCGTCGTCGCCAAGTCGAACACGCCGGAATTCGGCGCCGGCGGTTCCACCTTTAACGAAGTGTTCGGGCGCACCCGCAACCCGTGGAATACGTCGCTGACCTGCGGCGGTTCCACCGGCGGCGGAGCGGTTTCCGTCGCGACCGGCGAAGTGTGGCTGGCGCACGGTTCCGATCACGGCGGATCGTTGCGCCGCCCGGGAACGTATTGTTCCGTGGTCGGGCTGCGCCCGTCGCCGGGGCGGGTCACGCGCGGCACGTCAAACAATCTGTTCTCCCCTTTGTCGGTACACGGGCCGATGGCGCGCAACATTCAGGACCTGGCGCTGTTCCTGGATACGATGGCGGGGCTGTGCCCGCTCGACCCACTGACCTTCGACGCGCCTGCCGTGTCGTTCACCCAGGCCGTGGCAAACGCCCGCCCGCCGAAACGCGTGGCCTGGTCGCCGAATTACAACGGCAAGCTGGCGGTCGATCGGGAAACCCGCGACATCTGCGAGCAGGCGGTGCGCCGGTTCGAACAGCTTGGCTGCGTGGTGGAAGAATTCGCCCCCGACCTGGGCGAAATCGAGGAAGCCTTCATGGTGCTGCGATCCCAGCACTTCGTGGTCGATCGCGAACTGCAACTGCTGTCGCACCGCGACCAACTGAAACCGGATATCGTGTGGAATACCGAAAAGGGCCTGGCGCAAACCCCCAGCCAACTCGCCTGGGCGGATCGCGAGCGCGCGGCGTTCTACCGCCGCGTGGCCGCGATGTTCCAGCACTACGATATCTTCGTCACACCCAGCGCGGCGACGCCCGCGTTCGACGTCAATTTGCGTCACCCCGAAACGATCGACGGCGAAAAGCTGACCAATTACATGGGCGCATCGACGCTGAACGCGGCGATGACCCTGGCGAGCGTGCCCGCCGTCGCGGTGCCCGCCGGCTTCGACCGCTTCGGCCGCCCGGTCGGCCTGCAAATCGCCGCCCCCGCGCGCGGGGAGGCCGCGGCACTGGGCGCGGCCTGGCTGTATGAACAGGTCGGCGGACTGGATCGGCTGCTGCCGATCGACCCGCGGGAGGGAACGGTGCCAGTGGGGTGATCGGCATCGCCGGGATCGCGCGGGCCTGTGCCACGGTGTGATTTTTCCCACAGACCCGCCGCCGAACGCATCCCTAATGTCCCCGCATCGAACAGTGACAACCCGATGCGGAGCAAGCAGATGAACACAGGTCCGGCAGATCCCCCGCGAACGATCGTATCATTTTTCACCCGGAGCAATGGTTCCGCCGCGATACTGACCCTGTCCTGCGCGGCCCTGATCGGTCTGGCATCGGCGCGAGCCAACGCCACGATCCTGACCTATACGCTGCAAGGCCCGACATTCACGTCGGCCGCGGCGCCTTTTACGACCGCCGAACGAATCACCGGATTTGTAAGCTTCGATTCCTCGAAGCTGAGCGGCGCCGGCACCGGATCCATCGCGACCTCCAGCACCACCGGCATCGATCCGGGCATCCTGTGGAGCTTCACCGACGGACATAATCTGTTCAACAACACGAACAGGACCACCAATTTCACGATCCAAATGAGCTTCAACGCCTTTCTCGTGAACCTCGTCAACATCGATCCCACCCACGGGACAACCACTTCCGGCGACATCTTCGTGGAGTCGTCGGGCACGACCCGACTGCATTACGAAAGCTACTTCCTGGGCAGCTTCGCCACCGCCAGCCCCGGCTCCAACAACGCAAACTGGACCCTGTCCCAATCAACCCCCGTCCCCGAACCTTCCGGACTCCTCACCCTCGGCGGCGGTCTGCTCGGCCTTGGGTTCATCGGACGGCAACGGCGGCGCAAGGTGCATTAGGCGGACTCGATCTCTACGGTGTAAGAACGGTGGTCATGTCCACCGTTCACCTTGTTCCGCCGGATATTCTGACGCGCTTTCACGTCAAGGAATGGCGCAACGCAACCGGCGTTCTGACGACCGCCTGTCCCGATGGGTGGCGGGAAAAGGGGATCTGAAATCTCGATCAGAGTTGACGCAGCCTGGTTCTATGAGCAGCTCGGCGGGCTGGATCGACCGCTGCTGATCACCCAGCGGAAGCAGCGCAGTACCAATGGGGTGACCGATAATTTTCCAGATTGAGCCCCAGCCGCACCACCTCCCCCCAAAATTGCCGAAATGACTGCTTGACCGGTCACGATGCGATGGATTCGTAAGGCGTCCGTCGTCGCGACGGACCCAATTCCGTCGCCAGCCCGTTCTCCACCACGCACCTGCGCCGCGGCGGCAGTTTCATCCGCCTGACCGGTGTCAGCCCGAAGGTCTTCGACCAGATGGTAGAGACGCTCCGCTAAGACCGCGTATTTGATCGCGAAAGGCGGGCGCATCGCCGCGACCTCGCCCTCCCACCCCGGCAGCCGCAACGACATGACCATCCGCCGAGCGGGACCGCCTGTGCGCAAGCGAACCCGGCTGTATGGCGACAGCGCCTGCCAGGGCTACGACAAGGAGCACCCCAACATCGATTATCCGTATAAGAAACCGAAGAACGGCGAGTTGAGCGCGGAGGACAAAGCCCGCAACACCGGACTGAGCCGATTGCGGGTCGCCGTCGAACACAGGGTCGTGTTCGAGCGGTACCGGCACCCACGCCCGACGCATGCCACCAAGACGTAAATCGCCGCCGAGCTGGTCAATATGAACGCCGGGTTCGCCGCATGCTGACCCCGTCGAACAAACGGGGACGATAGCCGCCGCGCAACGGCGATCACACGGCTACTTTCGCAACGGGTTTGTTGACTGCACGGCGACTGGCTTCGCTTGCACCGCACGGGATCGCAATGACGCGGATCGCCCCAGGTTCTGCCACATCCTCGTAACGTAGGGCTGAATGCAAGAATGAGCGCGCGGAAACGAAACGCGAAAATATCAGCATTTGGTTCTTGACAAATAGGCATAATCCCAGTTTGGATGTCCGGCATATAAGAGGCCGGTCGGAAAGGATATAAGTGATTTCAATAGTTTATGGATAATGTCCGCTTGAAACCGACCCGATGTGAATCAAAAACGGGGCCGATTACAGGAGGGGTTTGATGCCAAATGACTGAGATCGCTCAATTCGTTTTCGGACGGACGCTAAGAGACATAACAGGGGACGTCTGATGTCACAACTTGCACCAACCCGCTTGCCTCGGCTGCTGCCGGGCTTCGCAGCCTGTATAATGGTGTTGAGCCTCACTGGATGCCAAAATCCAGAATACAGTATCTTGGGTGGTGGCCGCGCCAACTCGGCTGCGCCTCTTCAGCTTCTGAGCGGAGAAAGCGAACATTTTTCGACCGCGCGGCTAGCAACGATGATCAACAGCGCAATACCGTCCGACACGTCGGCGGCTAATACGCGACAATCCAGCCAGCCGCCGGCTGGTGACGCGCTTTCGATGAGTAACGGGGATTCCGCGGCGGACGTGGCACGGCTGGATCAGGCGATCGCGGCCTTCGCCAAAGCGCCTTACAATGTCGCGCAGGATAAGCGCGCCGTCACGCAAAACCAACTGCGCGACGCGCGAAATTCCATCCAGGATCAGTTGATTTTCGCCTCTAACAACCGGTGCAACGTCTATAAGACGCATATACGCCGGTTATCGACCTCCACCAGTTTCGGTCTGGGATCGCTGGCCACGGCGGCGGGTGCCGCTGGAGCCATCGTGACGGGTGCCGCTTCCCAGGCGCTCGCTGCTGTGGCATCGGCCGCAACTGGCGTAAACGCCGAATTTCAAAAGGATTTTTTCAACGGCTTGGTGACCAGCGTGATCATTCCTGGCATTGATCGCCAACGCGCCGATCTGCGTAATGACATTGTGGAGAAGAGTTGCGCCAGCATTTCGGATTATCCGCTGACTTTGGCGATCTCGGAGGCCATCCGTTACCACGGCGCGTGCAGCGCCGATGTCGGGATCGCCGCCTCCGGGCAGGCGATCGCGCGGGTGTCGTCGGACAGTCTGTCGACGGTTCTTGCGGCAACGCAGCAGATCAAGAAAATCAATAGCGTATTCAATACGCCGACGCAGTCGGAAGTCAGTCGTTTAGCGAATGCCGTGGCGAGCGCGGATAAGGATGCGACGAACAGAAAGAGCTTCGCCGACACCGCGCAAACGCGGTATCAGCAGGCGGTCACGGCGGCTGGCGCCACTCCCGACGACACCACACAGAAGAAGCTCGACAAACTGGAAGAGGCCGCTGTGTCCACCCGGCGAGCCGCGGACAGCGCAGCCCGGCGCGCAGCTGGCTTGAAGGCACAATTCGACAATATAGGTTCGGCGCGGGCGGACACTATCGACCCCGGCACTGGCCTCCTGACCGGGACTCCGTGGGTGGACCCGTTGGCAGGGGCCAAACCGCTTGTCGGGGACAAATTGATGATCACCAACTGCCGCCCCTTGGACCCGGACGGCAAGCCGCTCGCGATTACGACGAAATAGTCATACGGTCGCTGTCCGCTCGGGGTCAGACCTTCCCGTTCAACGGCATGCTCTCGAACGGCTGTCCGACCCGAGTCCCACAGTATATGCCCACCATGCTCACCACACACGCATCGGCAAGCGACATGGCGTATCCCGGTCGATGTCCATCAACGCACGTCCCGCGGTGGCACGGTCACCCAGCCGGAATGCCAATGGGATAGTGCCGTTTTGCAGCAAGCCGAAAAACACCCCCGCGCCTCGGGAAAGCGGGCCAGGAAATAAGTGGCTTCGGTAATCACAGGTTCGCAAACCAGCGGCGGCCCCGTATCATTAGACCCTTTGCGAAAATGGCCCCTGCCGCACCGCCTCCCCCCCCCAAACCGCCGAAATGACTGCTTGACCGGTCACGGCGGGATGGATTCGTAAGGCGTCCCTCGTCCCGAAGGACCCGATTCCGTGGCCAGCCCGTTCGCCACCGCCCGCCTGCGCGGCAGCGCCAGCTTCATCCGCCTGACCGGTATCAGCCCGGAGATCTTCGGCCGGATGGTGAAGATGCTCCGCTCAAGACCGAGTACCTGATCACGAAAGGCGGGCGCATCGCCGCGATCTCGCCCTCTCACCCCGGCAGCCACCACGACCTGACCACCCGCCGAGCGGGACCGCAAGTGCGCAAGCGAACACGGGGACGATAGCCTTCGCGCAACGGCGATCACACGGCTACTTTCGCAACGGGTTTATTCCATGATGGACACACCGCAAACATGATACAGGCGAAACGCTCACTCCCGACGGCAGCCAGCAAATCCTCGGCCGGATCGATCGTCGGGCTATCCGTCATGTTCCACCCGCTTCATGCGTCGCGACTCCGAGCGCCCGTAACCTCGCGCCATTGCCGTTGAATGCCACGCTTTCGCGTCCCGGTCCCAGAAAATTCCGCCACCCTCCCAGAACCAAAAACCTTGACTTTTTTCCTATAAATCCGGCATATCCTGACCGGTTCAGCCAAACCCATTTCAGGATCCCATATGTCGCTCAGCCTGCAAAACCGCCTTTCCCGCACCCGCCCGACGCTGCCGGCCACGCCCAACCTCGACCGTCTCGGGCATGGATTTTCCGAAGAACTCTACCGCGACCTGCTCTCCGCCATCTGGACTCAGGACGGCCCGTTAGACGATGCGCAGACCTGTCGCTGGGTCGCCGCCGTGTCCGAACTCGAATCCCTCGCCCCCCGCGACCATGTCGAAGCGATGATCGCGATCCAACTCGTCTCCTCCCACCACGCCGCCATGGATTGCTTCCGCCGGGCGATGAACCCGAACCTGTCGGACGATTTGGCGATCCGCCTGCGCAAGACCGCCGCCACCATGATGCGCGCGATGACGGATGCGCAGCGCGCGCTCGATCGGCTCAAGACCCGCGACCTGCCGGAACCCGTCGAAAGCACCCCATGCACCCTGAGCGCGGACCAGACGACGGACGCCGCCGAACCGCCGCCGCCCTCGCCGAGTGAGCGTGCGTTTTCGAGTCTGATGCCGCGAGAGCCCGCCCCCGTCGATGAATCCGTGATCCGCGAACGCATCGCCCGTGCGCGCCGAGCGATTATCGCCGAACACGGGTATGACATGGTGCCGGATCATTTGACGGAGGAGTCCGACCCGTTCTCTCCGGACGCGCTGGCCGCGCAATTGCGCGCGATCCGCGCCGGGTAAACAAAACCCCATACACCCAGGGCATCCGCCCTGGGAAACCGGCACAAGGAACACCGATGAACCGATAGGGACTCCCGACCGACGGGCGCGCGCGACGAAGAAACTTGCAAACATGCAGATATCTTTATATAGCGCCCGCACACTCAGGAGCACCCCGCATGGCCGACGACTTCAAGGTAAAGGACTTCTCGCTGGCCGAATGGGGCCGCAAGGAAATCAGCATGGCCGAGGACGAAATGCCCGGCCTGATGGCGATCCGCGCGGAGTTCGGTAAGTCTCAACCGCTGAAGGGCGCGCGCATCGCGGGCTGCCTGCACATGACCATCCAGACGGCGGTGTTGATTGAAACACTGACGGCCCTCGGCGCGACCGTGCGCTGGTCGTCGTGCAACATCTTCTCCACCCAGGACCACGCCGCCGCCGGCGTCGCGGCCGCGGGCACCCCGGTTTTTGCCTGGAAGGGCATGAACGAGGAAGAGTTCATGTGGTGCATCGAGCAAACGGTGCGCGGCCCGGACGGTTGGGTGCCGAACATGATCCTGGACGACGGCGGCGATCTGACCGTGCTGATGCACGAGAAGTACCCCGAGATGCTCAAGGACGTGCGCGGCATTTCGGAGGAAACCACGACCGGCGTGCATCGCCTGTGGGACATGGTCAAGGCCGGCAAGCTGCTGACGCCCGCGATCAACGTCAACGACAGCGTGACCAAGTCGAAGTTCGACAACCTGTATGGCTGCCGTGAGTCGCTGGTCGACGGCATCCGCCGCGGCACCGACGTCATGATGGCCGGCAAGGTCGCCGTGGTGAACGGCTTCGGCGACGTGGGCAAGGGTTCCGCCGCATCGCTGCGCAACGCGGGCTGCCGGGTGATGGTGACCGAGGTCGATCCGATCTGCGCGTTGCAGGCGGCGATGGAAGGCTATCAGGTCGTGACCATGAACGACGTCGCCGCGACCGGCGACATCTTCGTGACCGCCACCGGCAACGTGGATGTGATCACGATCGATCACATGCGCGCCATGAAGCACCGCGCCATCATCTGCAACATCGGTCATTTCGACTCCGAAATTCAGATCGACGCGCTGCGCAACTACACCTGGGACAACGTCAAGCCGCAGGTGGACGAGGTGATTTTCCCCGACGGCAAGCGCCTGATCGTGCTGTCCGAAGGTCGCCTGGTGAACCTGGGCAACGCCACCGGCCATCCCAGCTTCGTCATGAGCGCGAGCTTCAGCAACCAGGTGCTGGCGCAGATCGAGCTGTACAACGCCCCGGCCGGCAAGTACGATACCTCGACCGTCTACACGCTGCCCAAGCACCTCGATGAGAAAGTCGCGGCGCTGCATCTCGCCAAGGTCGGCGCGAAGCTGACGGAACTCTCGCCGAAGCAGGCCGAATACATCGGCGTGCCGACGCAAGGGCCGTTCAAGCACGACCTGTACCGCTACTAAGCGTAACCGACCGGCGAATTCACCATCCTGTCACGCCGACAGGCTGGTGAATCATCGCCGGGGTGCCTATCTGCGGGGCGTCCGCAAGGAAGCCATCCAGATGCCGCCTTATACCGAAGCCGTGCGTAAAGCGTTGCAAAGCGCGAATGACCCCGCCGCCGCCGCCGACCTGCTGTTTCTGGAGGCGTGGGAAATGCACCGCTTCGGCAACCTCGGCGCCCTGCTCCGCGCCGGGCAGTTGCGTCGCGCCAACCCGGTGCTGGTGGCGGAGATCGAGGCCGAACTGAAGGCGAGCTAGGGGAAGGCGGGCGCTAGCCCAACCGCCGGACCGGCATCGTCGCCGCCGCCGCGACAATGGTGCAGGAGAAACACGCCACCGTCAGGAACACGCCGCGAAAGGCCGCCGCGATCTCCTCCTGCACGACGGCGCGCCGCACCTGATCCAGGCGGTTCAACACATCAGGCCCCAGCCGCACCATGTCGAAGAACAGCGCCGCGGTGCCGGGATCGGTATCCGCCAGGATACCGAACAGCACGGCCCCGGCCGCCGCCGTACCGAACGCCGACCCAAGCGAGCGCGACAGTTGCACCGACGCGGCGGACGCGCCGAGGTTGCGCGACCCGCCGACCATTTGCGCGGTGATCTGCGCGGTGATCATCGACGATCCCTGGCAGACCCCGCCGATGGCCAGCACCCAGGCCAACTGGACGCGGGTCAACTCCGGCGCCCAGATCGCCAGGGCGATCAGGGTCAGCGCGGTGACCATCAGCCCGAAGGTCGGGAAGATCGCCGTCCGCCCGCTGCGCGAGATCAGCCACCCCGTCAGGACGGAGCCGGAACTGACGGCGCCGGTCAGCGGGATCAGCAGCAGCCCCGCCTCGGCCGGCGTGGCGCCGGTCACGACCTGAAAGTAGATCGGCAGGAACGTCATCATCGCCGTCAGCGACGCGCCGGAGCACGCCGACATCAGGTTGGAACGCCAGAACGCAGGCAGTTTCACCAGGTTCAGCGCCAGCAGCGGCGATCGCGCGCGGGATTGTTGCCACAGCAACGCGATCAGCCCGGCGACCGTCAGACCGATCAGCAGGCCCAGTCTCGGCAGTGCCGACGGGTCCAGCTTTTGCAGCGCCGAGACCGCGAGCAGCAGCGGCACGATGAAGGTCGTCAGCAGCACCAGCCCCACGGCGTCAAAGCCCGCGCCGCCATGCCCGCCCTCCCCCTGCGCTCGGCTGGGCAGTCGGGCGACCAGTGCGATGGCGATCAGACACAGCGGCAGATAGCCGATGAACACCGACTGCCAGCCGAAATGCTCCGTCAGGAAACCGCCGGCGATCGGGCCGATCGTCGATCCCGCGACGATGTTGGCGGACAGATAGCCCTGGTAGCTGCCGCGCTCCCGCGGCGGCACGTTCTCTCCCAACAACGCCTGCGCCAGGGTCATCAGCCCGCCGGCGCCCAGACCTTGCAGCACCCGCGCCAGCAGCAACAGATCGAAGCTGGGGGCAAAGGCGCAGCCGAGGGAGGCGCACATGAAGGCGGCGAGGGAGACGATCATGACCTGCTTGCGACCGAACAGATCGGCGAGCCGACCATAGGCGGGCGCGGCCACGGTGCTCGCGATCAGGTTGGCGACGACGATCCAGGACAGCCGCTCGACCTCGCCGAAGGTCGCGGCAATGGCGGGCAGAGCCGTGGCGACGACGGTGCCGTCGGCGGCGGCCAGGAAAACCGGCAGGACGATGGGTGGAATGACCGTCAGGAACAGCTTGCGGGGCGGCGGAGCAATGGGATCGTTCACGGAACCTGACGCATCCTTGGTTTCCTCGGTTGGCGCGCGACCGTCCGGGCCCGATGATCGTCAGGCTCGGAACGGACGCCGTCGGCTAGTGGCGAATCCACTCACGCTCGAACCGGGCGAAGCAGTCGCGCTCGCCCGGCATCTTCGGCCATCCCGCCAGCAGGCGAGACGTCGCGAGCAGCAGCCGGTCCTTCAGATGGGTCGTGTTATGGGCGTATTCCTCGAAGGTGGAATGGCTGATCTTCTGATTATGCGGATCGTCCTGGAACTTGCAGGCGGTCAGCGCGATGCGTTCCAGCAGCGGCGCGCGATCCGCGCCGGTTTGCAGATAGGCGTTGGTCACCGCCGTCGCCTGCGCGGCATCGAACGCCATGATCGCCTCGTCCTGGTCGCGCAGCAGCCGGTCGGGCGCGCGTCCGGTCGAGTCGAACTGGGCGAACTCCTGTTCGATCACCGACGTGTGCAGCTTGTTCGACCGCGCCGCGTCGTTCACGAAGTTGGCCATCAGATACAGGATGCGCGCCTGATAGGGGTTGTCGCTGCCGCGCATCCAGGAATTGGCGGTGTTGCAGTAGTCAAAGGCGTGCTGCCCGTCGGTGAACTTCCGCCCGACGGTGATGCGCAGGATCAGTTCGGCCGCCCCGATCTGGATCGCGTCGCCCAGGCTGCGGATGGAGATCCCGTCGCGCAGATAGCCGGTCACGCTGTTCCACAGCGTCTCGGTGTCGGCATCCATCAACAGGCGCAGGAAGTCCTCCACCTGCGTCGGCGACAGCGGCGTCGTGTTGGTGCGCTTCAGGTCCTTGCCGGCATTGGGCAGTTCCTCGGTCACGATCACGCAGGCGGCGTCATAGGCCGAGTAGTAGAGCGGTCCCACCGCCATGTCGGGCACCCCCGTGTAATAGACGCCGTGCGCACGCTCCCAACCGATGTAGTCGGCGAGTTCGACGACCGCGCGCGCCCGCAGCGCCTTGTGCCCGGTATTGCGCGCCTTGCGCCCGATGATCGTGTCCTGCACGTCGATCAGCCCCAGGAACATCAGCGCGTCGCGCAGCGCCGGCCGCGCCGATTCCTCGCCCGCCAACCCCAGGAACAAGCCATAGGAACGGCGGACATCGCCGCTCATGGTCGCGACCATATAGGCGTGGATACGTTCGTCGAGCGTGCCGGACTCGACGATCGGCGGCTGCTCGTCGTTCCACACCACCGGACCGTGATCCGGCAGCGGGACCTGCATGCCCTTCATCGAGGCGTAGCGACCGGGGTACTTGCCCAGCAACTGGTTCCAGATATCCAGCCCCGCCGGGATGTACCAGACGCTTTGCAGCATCGGCAGCATCTTATAGGCGTCGGGCAGATACGGCGTCAGCGCGGCGGACGTGCGCAGGCCGAGAATGGTGTGATCGTTGTTGATCAGCGTGATCTGGCCGTCCCGCAGGTTGACGTGGTTCGGCACCTGCACGAACGGCGCCTCGGCCGCCGTTACGATGCTCAGCGCATCGCCCATGGAACGTCCGTCGCGACGCACCAGTTGGTGGAACAGATCGGCGGTGCGCGGCTGGTCGTGCTTCAGGATGGCATCGGTGAACAGATCGACGGCTTTGTCCTGGCAGATCGCCTGGCGGCTCATCAGCATGGCGTTTTCCCTCCGGATGTCGCCGCTTCGGCGGCGTTATCCCTCAACCTAGCGCCGTCGCCGCCGCCGGGTAAAGCGCAGCGCCGCCCCTTCGTGGGGCCAATCCGATCGCGCGCATGTCCCCGATGGCGATCCGCACGTCCCGTGTATAGAGTACCGTCCGATCCGAGCAGAGAGAGTCGACCATGACCCGCGTTCTCCATCGTTCCGGCGCCATCCCGCCCATCGCCGTCAGCGGCGAGGGCATCTACCTGCATACCGCCGACGGCGGGAAAATCATCGACGGCTCCGGCGGCGCGGCCGTCGCCTGTCTCGGCCACGGCAACAAGCGGGTGGCGGAAGCCATCGGACGCCAGGCCGCCACCATGGCCTATGCCCATACCGGCACCTTCTCCAATCAACCGGCCGAAGACCTCGCCGACATTCTGCTCTCCGGCGAACCGGGCGGGCTGACACGGGCGTGGTTCTGCTCCTCCGGCTCCGAAGGCAACGAGGCCGCGATCAAGCTCGCGCGTCAGTACTTCCTCGAAATCGGCCAACCCCAGCGCATCCGCACCATCGCGCGTCGGCAATCCTATCACGGCACCACCCTCGGCGCGCTCGCCGCCGGCGGCAACATGATGCGGCGGGAGTATTACGAACCCATCCTGTCGCAGGCGCACAGCCTGGTGTCCCCCTGCTTCGCCTATCGCTTCCAGAACGACGGCGAGACCGACGCGCAATACGTCGATCGGCTGGCGGCGGAGTTGGAGGCGGAGTTCCAGCGCCTTGGCCCCGACACAGTGATCGGCTTCCTGGCCGAACCCGTCGTCGGCGCCACCACCGGCTGCGTCACCGCCCTGCCCGGCTACTTCAAGCGCATGCGCGAAGTCTGCGACCGCCACGGCGCGCTGCTGATCCTGGACGAGGTGATGTGCGGCATGGGCCGCACCGGAACGATGCACGCCTGGGAACAGGAAGGCGTCACCCCGGATATCCAGGTGATCGCCAAGGGTCTGGGCGGCGGCTACCAGCCGATCGGCGGCATCCTGATCGCCGACCGCGTCGTTCAGGCGCTGCACAACGGCACCGGCGGTTTCCTGCACGGGCAGACCTATCAGGCCCATCCCGTCGCCTGCGCCGCCGCGTTGGAAGTGCAGCGCATCATCCGCGAGGAACACCTGGTGGACAACGTCGCCGCCATGGGCAAGCGGCTGGAAACCGCGCTGATCGAGCGATTCGGCAACCACCGCCATGTCGGCGACATCCGCGGACGCGGCCTGTTCTGGGCGTTGGAATTCGTCACCGACCGCGCCGGGAAGCAGGTCTTCGACCCCGCGCTGAAGCTGAACGAACGCGTCAAGCGCGAAGCCTTCAATCGCGGCCTTGCCACCTACCCGATGGGCGGCACAATCGACGGCAAACGCGGCGACCACATCATCGTCGCGCCGCCCTATATCGTCACCGCCGCCGACATCGACACCATCGTCGACCGTCTCGGCGATGCCGTGGACGCCGCCCTGGCGACGCTCTGACCTTCATGTTCGGCGCGGTCGCGCGTTGGTTCGTCCGGCTCTGCCTGATCGGCCTTGCGTCCGCCGGTCCCGTGTCGGCGCAGACCGCGACCGCGCTGCAACTGGTGCTGGCGGTCGATGCGTCCGGCAGCGTCAACGCCGAACGCTTCGCACTGCAGCAACAAGGCTACGCCGCCGCCTTCCGCAGCGCGGAGGTCAAGGCGGCGATCCGCTCCACCGCCACCGGATCGATTGCCGTGACCATGCTGCAATGGACCGGTCCGACCTTGCAGGAGGTCGTGATCGACTGGACGCTGCTCGACGGCGACGCCGCCGCCGATCGTCTGGCCGCGGCGATCGATCGCGCGCCGCGTCTGCTGTTCAGCGGCGGTACCTCGATCTCCGGCGCCATCGACTTTGCCGTCGGGCTGTTCCCGCTCAGCCCGTTTCACGCCGAACGGCAGGTGATCGACATCTCCGGCGACGGCGCCAATAACCGCGGCCGACCGGCGGAACTGGCCCGCGACGCGGCGGTGGCGGCGGGCATCACGATCAACGGACTGCCGATCCTGGCGTTGGAACCCTTTCTGGACGGGTACTACCGCGACAAGGTGATCGGCGGTCACGGATCGTTCCTGATCGTCGCCCGCGCCTACGAGGAATTCGCCCGCGCCATCCGCGCCAAGCTGATCACGGAAATCGCTCAACCCGCGCGCGACCGAACTCCCAATGGGCATCCACATAAGCGCTGGGCCGCGCTTGACCTGCGTCAATGAAGCGAACGCCGATCACGACGATGCTGCGGTATCAACGGAGTCGACCGCATGCCCGCAGCGCCCCTGACCGCCCAACAACTCGACCATTTCCGCGCCAGGCTGGAAGCGATGCGGACGACGTTGCAACGTGAAATCGAGGCCATGCCGTCGCTGACCGACGACGACGCCATCCGCATCGGCGATCAGACCGATCAGGCGAGCGCTGAGTCGGAACGCGAGTTCGAGGTCGTCAACCTGGCCCGTGCCCTGAAGCTGTTGAACGAGGTCGATCGCGCCATCGTACGCATCGACAACGGCATCTATGGCCTGTGCGAGGAAACCGGCGAACCGATCGGCCTGAAGCGCCTGGAAGCGCAACCCACCGCGACCCTGTCGATCGAGGCACAGGAACGACGCGAACGCGTCTGAAACCCGGTCCCGACCCATCGCGGTCACGATAAATCACGGTTGCGACAATTCGCCGCCGCCCCTCTCGCAACATGCGGATGCAATGCCTATTCTGTGTCCATGGACCTAGATTTCTCCGAAGACGAAATCCGTCGCTACTCGCGCCACATTTTGTTGGGCGAAGTCGGCGGCACCGGACAGGCCAAACTCAAGGCCGCGCGCGTGCTGTTGATCGGCGCCGGCGGTCTTGGTTCGCCGATGGCGTTGTATTTGGCGGCGGCCGGAGTCGGCACGATTGGAATCGTCGACGACGATCGCGTTGAATTGTCGAACCTGCAACGCCAGATCGCGCACACCACCGCGCGTATCGGCGTCGGCAAGGCCGATTCCGCCGCCGACGCCGCGCGCGCGATCAATCCGCTGGTCAATATCGAGAAGCACGCCGTCCGCCTGAACGCGGAAAATGCCGCGGACCTGATCGCGCGCTACGATATTATTTGCGACGGCACGGATAATTTCGGCACGCGTTTTCTGGTGTCCGACGCCTGCGTGCTGGGCAAACGCACCCTGGTGTCCGCGGCCGTCCTGCGGTTCGAAGGGCAATTATCGGTGTTCAAACCGCACGAAGGCGGGCCGTGCTATCGCTGCCTGTATCCCGAAGCCCCGCCCGAGGGCGTGGTCCCCACCTGTAGCGAGGCCGGCGTCCTCGGCGCCGTCACCGGCGTCATGGGCACCTTGCAGGCAACCGAAGTACTCAAGGAAATCATGGGGATAGGTGACAGCCTGTCCGGCAAATTGCTGGTCTGGGACGCCCTCGCCTCCCGCTTCCGCACCATCAGATTGCGCCCCGACCCGAAATGCTCGGCCTGCGGACCGAACGCGACGATCAAGGACCTCAGCGCGCATACCGACACCTCGGGGCCGGTCTGTGCCGTCTGAAACCCTCGGCGTCCTGCTGCTGTCCGGCGCGCATGACCGTGCCCACTATGCTTTCGTTGTCGCCGCCGGTGCCGCCGCGCTGGGCCGCGACGTCGTGGTCTTCGCCACCAATCGCGGCTGCATCGCGCTGTCGGACGACTGGTCCGGGTTGGACAACGCGGAACGCGACGCCGCCATCCGCGCCGAGGGTGTCGCCGGGCTCGCGGAACTGCGCGAGGCCGCGCAGGAAATCGGCGTGCGGCTGATTGCCTGCGAGGCCGGGCTGCGTGCCGAACGGCTGGACGCGGCGGCCCTTGTGGCGGGAACGGAGGTCGCGGGGATCGCGACATTCCTGTCGGCGGTGGGGTCCGGACAAATCGTGACGATCTGACAAGAAGATACTTGACGCGATTCGCCGCGACTTGGCACCCATAGGCGATGCGGTCCCGCACAGCGACGTCAATGGTCTCCGCCGTTATCTGCCTTGGCATGCTTGTCTCGGCCGCCAACGATACGCGCGCACAGCCCGCGCCCAACACCTTGCAACCGCCGCCTGATCGCCCACTGGGCCGCCCCGAGGGCCGACCCGTGCAGGAAGCGGCGCCAAAGGCCCCCGCCGCCGCGCCGCGCCAGCCGGTGCAACAGGTCGGCCCCGCGGCAAAGCCGCCGCCGGTCGTCAAGCCGCAGGGCACCACCCACGCGCAAAAGCCCCATGCCGCGCCGCATAAACCCGCCGATAAGCCGCATGAGCCATCACCGCCCGCCGTCGCGGCCCCCGCCGTTCCGGCGCCGGTTGTCGTCGCGCCGCCGACGAATGCCGCGAAGCCGGCCGATGGCGACAAGCCGGACGATACGTCGAAGAAGGTCCCGCGCTTCGCCGCGCTGCGCTCCGACGAGGTCAACCTGCGCGCCGGCCCGGGAACTCGCTATCCGATCGATTGGCTGTACAAGCGACGCGACCTGCCGGTGGAGATCGAGCGGGAGTTCGAGGGTTGGCGGTTGATCCGCGACATGGACGGCATTCGCGGCTGGGTGCATCAGGCGACGCTGACGGGGCGGCGCAACTTCGTGATCAAGGTCAGCGAGGCGACCATGCGCGCCGATCCCAAGGAGCAGGCCGGTGCCGTCGCGATCCTGAAGTCCGGGGTGATCGGACGCATTCGCGCCTGCGAGGCGAGCGCCGAATGGTGTCAGGTCCAGGTCGCCGGGCATCGCGGCTACCTGAAGCGCGATCAGATATGGGGCTTGCTGCCGAACGAGGCCGTGGCCCCCTGATACTCCGTCAACGACGCCAGAGCGATCCGCATCCCCTCGCGCGCCACCACGGCATCCGGACAGGACCGGGCGGCGGCGGCACCGATCGCGTCCATCCAGTCATCGTCATGGTCGGGATCGTGATGGAACAGCACCAGGCTGCCGACGCGCCCGACCGTTGCCAACTCGGCTGCCGCCGACCAGGTGGCATGGCCCCAGCCGTGGCGGGTGCGATACTCCTCCTCGGTATAGGTCGCGTCGTGGATCAGGATGTCGGTGCCGCGGACGAAGGCGACCAGATCGGCGTCGGGGCCGTCGGCGCTGTGTTCGGTATCGGTGATGTAGCAGACGCTCCGCCCCTCCCAGGAGATACGGTAGCCGACCGACCCGCCGGGGTGTCGCAGCGCGATCGTATCGACCCGAGGCCCGTGCGCCAAGGCCAACGTCGCGCCGGCGGCGAAGTCCTGAAAGCTGACGCGCGCCCGGAATTCCGCATCCAGATCGGGCATCAGCGGCTTGCGCCAGGTGACGGACAAAGCCGAACGGATACCGTCGGGATGGGTCAGATGCCCGCCCCAGATGCGCAGGGTCGCGGCGGGATCGAACAGCGGGCGAAAGAACGGCAGACCGCAGATATGGTCGTAATGGGTGTGGCTCAGCAGGATATCGGCCTCGACACCCCGCCCCAGAGAGGCTCCGAACCCGCGGATACCGCTGCCGGCATCGAGGATCAACAGATGGGGGCCGCAGCGCAGTTCAACGCAGGGCGTATTGCCGCCATAGCGCACGGTCGATGGCCCGGGCGTGGGGAGGCTGCCGCGCACGCCCCAGAACCGCACCATCATGCCGTCGTCGCCGGTCGCGGAGGTGGGCATCGTCTGAACCTCGTCCCTCGCCGGAACCGCCGGCACAGTCGCGGGACATTACGCGGGACAATCGGCTTCTGTCGATCTATTTCGCTTTGCGACCGCGGGTGTATTTGCAGCGGCGATGCGTTCAAAGGATACGAATTCCCCTTCCGCCCGCACGCGGAAGGGGAACTCTGTCGTTGCTCAGTTAGCGGCGGGGCCGCCTTCCTTGCGTGCCTGCGACACGGCTTCGCGCGCGGCCTTGGCCATCAGCCCGGAATCGTTGGCGATGGTGCAGAGCTGGAAGCCCATCTTGATCATCCGCGCGGTATAGGCGGCGGAGCCGTTGTGCAGACCGGCGAACTTGCCGTGCTTCCGGCAGGAAGCCAGCAACTTCTGATAGATCTCCATGATGATCGGCTCTTCGCGATCGAGCATCGGTTCCATGCCCAGCGACAGACCCATGTCGGACGGACCGATATAGATGCCGCTGATGCCCGGCACGCTCAGGATTTCGTCGATGTTGTCGATGCCTTCCTGCGTCTCGATCATGGCGATGACCATGACTTCGCTGTTCGCGATCTTCTGGTACGGCGTCGCCGTGCCATAGGCGCCGGCGCGGATCGGACCGTTGGAGCGCTTGCCCAGCGGCGGATACAGGCTGGCATCGGCCAGCGCCTTCGCCTCGGCCGCGTTGTTCACCATCGGGCAGATCACGCCCCAGGCCCCGGCGTCGAGGACCTTGCCGATGATCCCCGGCTCGTTCCAGGGCACGCGCACCAGCGGGGTGATCGGGTGCTTGTCCATCGCCTGGAAGCACTGAACCATCGACTGATAGTCCTGCACGCCGTGTTGCATGTCGACCGTCACGCTGTCCCAGCCGCACTGGGCCATGACTTCAGCCGAAAAGCCGGACGGAATCGCCAGCCATCCGTTGATCGCGGCCTTACCTGCCGCAAAATGGGCCTTGAGTTTGTTCGCCATTTGGAGGGTTCCCCCGGTTCAATGAAGCCGCGCACGCTAGGCGCGAGGCGACAACGCGTCAAACCCGTTCCTGTAACGGGCATCCCGTATTGCTCCCCCCGGGACGAGCGGGCACGCTGCGAGGGCGATTGGAGGGCACCGATGTTTGCGACACTGCGCGGCACCAGGCTGTATTTCGACATCGAAGGCGCGGGCCTGGTGCCCGACGGCCCCAGGATGCGCGAGAAGCCGGCGGCATTCATCATCCATGGCGGGCCGGGCGGGGAGCACACCGGCTTCAAGCCGGCCATGTCGCCCCTGGCCGAGGACATGCAACTCGTCTACTTCGACCATCGCGGCCAGGGCCGCTCCGATCGGGGCGATCCGGCCCGCTACACGCTCGACGAGAACGTCGAGGACATGGAAGCGTTACGCCGCCATCTCGGTCTGGGCACCATCGTATCCGTCGGCACATCCTATGGCGGCATGGTCGCCATGGCGCATGCCGCGCGCTATCCCGACGCCGTCTCCCACCTGGTTCTTGTCGTGACCGCCGCGCATGGCGGCTTTGTGCCGCGGGCGGAGGCGTTCATCGAGGCGCACGGCAACGCCGAACAGAAGCGGGTCTGCGCCCTGCTCTGGTCCGGCGCGTTCAGGACCGAGGACGAGTTGCGGGACTACTACGCCGTCATGGGTCCGCTCTACTCCCGCGCCTTCGATCCCGCCGCCACGGCGGATGGCCGAGCGCGGACGATCCATGCGGCGGAACCGCTGAACCGGGCTTTTGGCCCGGACGGCTTCCTGCGCCGCTTCGACCTGCGCCCGGAACTGCCCAACATCGCGGCCCCGACACTGATCGTCGCCGGCCGCCACGACTGGATCTGTCCCCCCGCCTTCTCCCAGGAGATCGCCGGTCTGATCCCCGGTGCTCGGCTTGAGATCTACGAGAACAGCAGCCATTCGGTGCGCGCGGACGAACCGGGCCGCCTGCTGGCCGCCATCCGCGCCTTCGTTGCCCAACCGCGAGAGATAACGGCATGAACAAGATCGTCGTCGAACAGTCCGGACCGGTCCGCACGCTCTGGATGAACCGGCCGGAGAAGCGCAACGCGCTGGATGCCGAGATGCTGGCCGATATGCTCACGGCCCTGCGCGCGCCCGTCGCGGCGGAGGATCGGGTGCTGGTCATCCGCGGCAGGGGGCCGGCCTTCTGTTCCGGCCTCGATATGGCACGCCGCCGCGAAAGCATGGGATCGGGTCAGGCCAGCGGGATCGAGGAGATGCTGCGCGCCATCGAACTCTGCCCCCTGCCCGTGGTCGCCGTCGTCCAGGGCGACGCCATCGCCGGCGGGAACGAACTGGCGCTGCACTGCGATCTCGTCGTGGCCGGGGAAAGGGCACGCTTCGGCATGTCGCTCGCCCAGGTCGGCATCGCACCCAACTGGTTTCTCGCCAAGAAGCTGATGGAGGTGCTGGGCCCCGTCACGACCCGCGAGATGCTCCTCCTCGGCGATCCTTTGCCGGCGAGCCGGCTCTACGCTCTGGGGCTGATCGCGCGCTGCGTGCCCGACGACGCGCTGGAGGCGGAGGCAGACAAGATCGTCGCCCGCCTCGCCGCCAACGCCCCATTGTCGCTCAAGGCCATGAAGGCGATGACCGTACGCCAGATGGAGTTCCGCGACACCATCCCGCACGAAGACGTCGACGCGCTGGTCCGTGCGGCCCTGTCGAGCGAGGATGCCAAGGAAGGCATGCTGGCGCGCCTGGAGAAGCGAGCCGCGCGGTTTCAGGGGCGGTAGGGGTGCGTTACTTCATGGCGCAGACCTTCGTGTTGCCGTTGACCCAGCAGGCGCCCTGGCGGGTCAGGGTGCCCAAGGGGTAATGGGCGTGTCCTTCCGCATCCGGACCATTCCAGAATCCGTCGGCCACGCCCGGGCGATCCGACAGGGAGACCATCGCGAAGAACTTCGACGGGGTCTTTTCGTCCACGCCGATGGAGAAATCCCCGCCCTTGTCCAGCACGATCGGGCAAGGCCCGTTCAGATAGGTCTTGCCCTCCACCTGCAGGACGCATTTCCCGGTGAATGCGCCCGCCGCCGCCGTCCAGCATGTCAGGGCGAAAGCGAAGGCCGGCAAACGAACAGTCACGGCACGTAATCCTTCCGGTCTTTTAATGACGATACGAGGAGTCGATCTTGTCGAGCTTGCGCATCAGCGCGGCGAACTCGATCTCCCCCTCCGGCGTCGGCTGCATCGACTGATAGGCATCCAGATCGGATGCGGAACGTTCCGCCACATCCGCCGTCAGCAGGTTCAGCGTCCCCGCCGCCGCCGCGTCCAACTGCACCTGGCAGGCCCGTTCCAGCCGGTACAGCCGCAGGAAGCACTCCGCCACCGTGCGCCCGACCGTCATCAGGCCGTGGTTGCGCAGGATCACCGCCTTGTGCGGGCCGAGGGAGGCCACGATGCGGGCGCGCTCGTCGACGTAAAGCGAAGCGCCTTCGTAGTCGTGATAGCCGAGACGGTTATGGAAGGCGGTCGCGAACATCGAAATCGGCAGCAGCCCGTCCCGCCCCGCCGCGACGGCCATGCCGGCCCGGGTATGGGTGTGCATGACGACGAGGTTTTCTTCCGACCTGGTCATGTGCACGGCCGAGTGAATGACGAAGCCGGCGTGATTGACGGGATGCTCGCCCTCCACCACCCGCCCGTCGAGATCGATCTTCACGAGGTTGGACGCCGTGACTTCCTCGTAGTTCAAGCCCCAGGGATTGATCAGGAAGTGATGCTCCGGCCCCGGCACGCGCGCGGTCAGGTGGCCGTAAATCTGTTCCGTCCAGCCGTAGTACTCGCACAGACGATAGGCCGCGGCGAGTTGGACCCTTACGTTCCATTCCGCCTCGCTCATGCGATTGCTGCCGGGGCGTTCCAAAATTGCGGTTTGTTGTGCCAAGCGCGTCTCTCCCATTTTATAAAATGACGTCGTTACCGGTCAGCTTAGCAAGGCTTCGGCGCCGAGCGCACGGTCGATTGCGGGTCATGCCGCGCCGACCGCTTTCGCCGCAATCAGGCGGTCGATTTCCGCCTCGTCGAAGCCGGCCTCACGCAGCACTTCCTTCGAATGCTCGCCCAGGCGGGGCGGCAGGCGGTGAATGCCGGCGGGGCTGGCGGAAAAGCGCGCGGGGGGGCGGGCCTGGCGAATTTTGCCCTCCGTCGGATGATCGATCTCGGGGAACATCCCGACCGCTTTCAAATGCGGCTGTTCCTCGATCTCGCTCAGCTTGGCGAAGGCGGTGTGCGGGACGTCGATGCCCAGCAGCAGGTCTTCCCAATCCTTCGTCGTGCGGGTCGGGGCGATCTCGCGCATGCGATCGTAGATTTTGTCGATGTTGCGGGCGCGCTGCACGGGATCGCGGACCGAGAATTCCTCGATGCACTCCGGCAGGCCCACGGCTTCGAAGAAGGCGCACCAGTTATCGCCGGAATAGGGCAGCATCGTCAGCCAGCCGTCCTTGGTCCGCACCGGGCGGCGCGCCTTCATCCGGTTATAGCCCGATGGGCCGATGGGCGGCACGAAGGCAAGCCCGCCGAACATCTCGATACTGTTGAACGCCGCCAGCGTTTCCAGCATCGGCACTTCCACCATCTGGCCTTCGCCGGTGCGTTCCCGATGCAGCAACGCCGCCGTCACCGCCGAGGTCAGCGCCATGCCGCACAGCTTGTCGCCGATCAGGCTGGGGACGAAGGCGGGTTCTTCGTCCGTGCCCATGGCGGACGCGAAGCCGGAGGCCGCCTGGATGATTTCGTCGAAAGCCGGGCGCGCCGCCCAGGGGCCGTTCTGGCCGAAGCCGGTGGCGACGGCGTAGACGATTTTGGGGTTCAGTTCCTTGCAGACCTCGTAGCTGAAGCCCAGACGAGCGAGGCCGGCGGGGCGGATATTGCTGACCAGCGCGTCGACGGTCGGGATCAGGCGGCGCAGCACCGCCTTTGCGTCGGCGTTTTTCAGGTCGAGCGCGATGCTCCGCTTATTGCGGTTTACGGCCATGAACTGTCCGCTCATGCCGCGGTTGCGGAACTGGCCGGAATTGCGCCAGGTGTCGCCGGTCAGGGTTTCGACCTTGATGATTTCGGCGCCCCAGTCGCCCAGGGTCTGGGTGCCGAACGGGCCGAACAGCACCGTGGTCAGGTCCAGGATACGGAACCCTTTCAGAGGTCCGTTGGGCGTTCCGGTGGTGGTCGTCGTCATTGCGGATCGGTCCTTGGTCGGTTTCGGCCCAGACTATGCAAAACCCCGGCGGATGGCGACAAGGGCCGGGCCCACGGGGTCACTGATCGTCGCATGTCGGGTTGGCTTCTCTGGGCGTATGGGGTCTTGCCGCATAGCCGGCGGTGGGCGCGGAGCGACCTTCCGGGGCGTATGCGCTGTTGGCGATCGACGCTGAACGGTGCGGGGGCGGTTTTCTCTGGGCGCATGGGGTCTTGCCGCCGATCGCGCCACGGACGTCGCGGCCCGACGATCCATGTTCCGACATCCGTGGGTTGCGAACCGGTCGTGCGGGGGGACGGCCGGCGGAAGCCGGGGCAACGACGGTTGGTTTTTGGGGAGTTTCACGGTGTTTGCGCGGTGTCTCGCGGAGGAGAGCCAGGGTGATCGCATTTGGCGTCCGGGGGCGCGAATTTTCACCTCTCCCAGGGGGAGAGGTCGGCGCGAAGCGTCGGGTGAGGGAGGTGCCACCAGCACAACCCATTGTATTCGCATCACCTCCCTCACCCGCGCCGCTTCGCGGCACGA
>CANJLW010000009.1 GCA_947475245.1 Acetobacteraceae bacterium
AGGTCGTGCCGCGAAGCGGCGCGGGTGAGGGAGGTGATGCGAATACAATGGGTTGTGCCGGTGGCACCTCCCTCACCCGACGCTTCGCGCCGACCTCTCCCAGGGGGAGAGGTGAAAATTCGCGCCCCCGGACGCCAAATGCGATCACCTTGGGGGTGTGGCGTGTTCGACTGGCTTGCATGGCGGCACCCATTCGAGATTATCATCGCCGCGTTACACGCCGATGTTCGCCTGAAATAAAAGAAACATAGTAACGGAGGACGGCCATGAACGCACCGGTCAACCATGACCCAATAGCCCACGCCTATTCCCTGCCGCTGGACAAGCTCGATCTCAGCGATCCCCGCCTGTTCGTCGACGATGTCTGGCAGCCGTATTTCGAGCGGCACCGGCGCGAGGCGCCGGTCAATTACATCCCCGACAGTCCGTATGGCCCCTATTGGTCGGTCGCCAAATATCGGGACATCGTCCAGGTCGAAGTAAACCACAAAGTATTTTCGTCCGCCGACGAGGTGGGCGGGATCATGATCAAGGATGCGCCCAAGGGGATGGAGCGCACCAGCTTCATCCGCATGGACCCGCCCGATCACGACACACAGCGTCGCGAAGTCAGTTCCACCGTCAATCCGGTTACCCTGGCGAAGATGGAAACGCTGATTCGCGATCGCACCAACATGGTGCTGGACGGTCTGCCGATCGGGGAAACCTTCAATTGGGTGGATAAGGTCTCGGTCGAGCTGACGTCGATGATGCTCGCGACGTTGTTCGACTACCCGATCGAGGACAAGGCGCGCCTGATCCGTTGGTCCGACATGTTTATCTGCGACATCAACGCCCCCGATGCGCCGGTGAAGTCCGAGGAGGAGCGCTTCGCCGAACAGATGCGCTTCGCCGAACACATGAACGAGATTTGGGAGGAGCGCGCGAAGAAGCCGAAAACCTTCGACGTGATTTCGATCCTCGCGCATGGGGAGGCAACGTCGAAGATGACCCTGCGTGAGCGCATGGGCATCCTGATTTTGTTCCTGGTCGGCGGCAATGACACCACCCGCAATTCGATGACCGGCGGATTATGGGCGCTGTCGCAATTCCCGAACGAATTCGAAAAGCTGCGGCAAAATCACAGCCTGGTGAACAGCCTGGTGCCGGAAATCGTCCGCTGGCAAACCCCCGTCATCCATATGCGCCGCACCGCCACGGCGGATGCGGAAATCGGCGGCAAGCAGATCAAGGCCGGCGACAAGGTGGTGATCTGGTATATCTCCGGCAATCGGGATGAGGACGCGATTGAAAACCCCAACGCCTTCATCGTCGATCGGGCACGCCCGCGCGAACATATGTCGTTCGGCTTCGGCATCCACCGCTGTCTCGGCAATCGGCTCGCGGAAATGCAGCTTAAGATTCTGTGGGAGGAAGTGCTGAAGCGTGACCTGAAGATCGAGGTGCTGGGCAAGCCGGCTTATGTGCATTCCAATTTCATGCACGCGATTCGCCACTTGCCGGTACGCATCGCCGCGTGATCGACGGGTGCCGATCCGGGGTTCATGATACTCTGCGCGGCGGCGGCGCGACGATCGCCGCCGCCGCAAAGGTTCAAGCCCGAGGAACCAGGATGTCCGCCCCCGCGTCCAACCGCATGACCGCCGATGAGTTCATCGCCTGGGCGATGGCGCAGCCGGAAACTGAGCACTACGAACTGGCGGGCGGTGAGATCGTTGCGATGGCGCCGGAACGGGCCACCCATGCGCGGAGCAAGGGTCACATCTGCACCCGCCTGACCGCCGCCATCGACGCGACGGGCCTGGGGTGCGAGGCCTTTATCAATGGGCTTTCCGTCGTCGTCGACGACACCACCGTCTTCGAGCCGGACGTTCTCGTGCGCTGCGGTGAGCCGCTTGACGGCGACGCGGTCCGCATCTCCGACCCCATCATCGTGGTTGAAATTGTATCCAGATCAACGCTCGGCCGCGACACGGGCGCCAAGCTCGTTGACTACTTCCGCCTGCCGTCCGTGCTGCACTATTTGATCGTCCGGGCGGAAGAGCGCGTGATCGTCCACCATGCCCGGGCCGAGGGCGGCACCATCCTGACGCGCATCCTGCGCGATGGCCCGATCGTGCTCGATCCGCCGGGTATCGTGTTGACGGACCCCTTCTCGCCGAACGTATCAATGCGTCAGTGAGGCCCGCCCCGTCATCGACCGCCGCAGAAAGCCCGAGACGAAGTCGATTGCCACCACGGCCACCAAGATCAGCAGGATGATGAAGGCAACCGCCTGATACTCGATGGTCCTGATCTGTTCAGCCAAATGCAGGCCGATCCCGCCGGCGCCGACGATCCCGATGATGGTCGACGACCGCGTGTTGGATTCGAAGAAATACAGCGCCTGACTGGCGATCACCGGCATGACCTGCGGCAGAACGCCGAAGCGAATCGCCAGCAGCCGCGTGGCGCCGGTCGCGGTCACACCCTCCACCGGTTTGCGATCGGCGGTTTCCAATGCCTCCGAAAACAGCTTCGACAGATTGCCGATATCGCTGGTCATCACCGCCAGCATCCCCGCAAACGGCCCCAGCCCGACGACATTCACCCAGATCAACGCCCAGATCAGCTGATCGATGCCGCGGATCGTGTCCGACGACCGGCGCGCCATGAACTGCACCGCGCCGTTGATCGTCGTATTGCGCGCCGCCAGCAGCGCGATGGGGAACGCCAAAACCGCGCCGCACAGCGTGCCGAGGAAGGCGATCGCCACCGTCTCCCCCAGCGCATGCAGATAGACCATCGCGTGCGCAGAGGACGAAGGCACCGGCGGGATCATCATCCCCACCATGTGACCGAGTTCGCCCATGCCCGAAATAATGCGCGACAGCGACAGTTCCAGCCGCAGGATCGCCAGCACGGCCAATCCCACCAGCAGCGCGATCACGCCCAGAACGGTGGCCCGCGCGCGCCAGTCAGCGGCGAAAATATGGTCGTGGCGTTGCCGCAGACCCGGCAAATCCGTCAGCACCTGGGCGCGAAATCCGTCGCTCATCCGCGTGCATCCCGGCCCAGCAGGTAATGGCGCAAATGCTGCGTCCCGTAATCGATCAGCATGACCGTCAGCAGGATCATCAGCAGGATCGCCGATACGTCGGCATAATAGAATTTCCGGATCGCCTCGATCAGGTCCTGCCCGATCCCGCCCGCGCCGACGAAGCCCATGACCGAGGCACCGCGGACATTCACCTCAAACCGCAGCAGCGCGTAGCTGGCGAAGTTCGACAGCACCTGCGGCAGCACCGCGAAGCGAATGCTCTCGGTCCAGGTCGATCCCGTCGCGATCGCGCCTTCCACCGGTTTCATGTCGATATTCTCGACAACTTCCGTGAACAGCTTGCCGTTCGCGCCCAGCGTGTGGATCGCGATGGCCAAAACGCCCGGTAACGGACCCAACCCGAAGGCGACGACGAAGATCAAGGCAAAGACGATTTCCGGCACGGTGCGGCAGAATTCCAGCATCCGCTTCACGACACCGCGTATCCACGGGCTGGGCGTAAGGTTCCCCGCCGCCAGGAAGCAGGCGAAGAACCCGCCGATGGACCCGATCAAGGTCGCGAGATAGGCGATCAGGATTGTGTCGAACAGCAGCGACGCCCAGCCGGCCAGACCCCAGTACCACTCACCGAAGTTGGTGAAGACGAGTTGGCCCTTCAGGCTGCCGCCGTCGAACAGGAACAACCGCCCGAAATAGCTGAAGAACCCGCCGAGATTGCGCAGAAACAGCGCCGGCTGCACCTCCGCCACCCAGCCGCTCAGCAGGATGGCGGCGATCAGCAGCGCGAAGCCCAACACCATCTGCCGACGCTTCGCCGCCACGGCCTCGCCATAGGCGTGCCGCAGCGGCAGCAGTTGTGCGTCAGGCAGACGCAGAAGGGCCAGCGCCATAAGCGAAGCCGCCGTTAGCTCTTTTGCTTACGCAGCTGGTCGACGAATTCCTGCAAATCGACCACGGCCTTGTAGTCGGCATGCGTCACGGCCTTGAACCCAAGGTCCTTGCCGTCGGACAGCTTGTCGAACGCGGCCTTGTCGGCCTTCGGCGCGTCCATGAACGCCTTGGCGATCGCCGCCTTCATCTCCGCCGGCAGTGCCGTCAGATAAGCGTTAGGCGAACCCGCGATCAGGTCGGAACGGAAGATCGAGCGGAATTCCTCGGCCTTCACCATGTTCTTGTTGACCATGCGGGTCAGGTTGGAGTCGGTCTCGGAATTCCACCAGTTGAACGCGATGTCCACCGTACCGGACTTCAGCGCCAGCAAGGCATTCTCGTGCGAGCCGGTGTAAACGATCTTGGAGAAGAACTTCGTCGGGTCGATCCCCAGCTTGTTCATCGCGAAGCGCGGCACGTTGTTGCCCGATGTCGAATTCGGATCGACCAGACCCAAATTCTTGCCCTTCAGGTCTTCCAGCTTCTTGGCGGCGTCTTCCGCGCGAACATACGCGACCGAGTAGTAACCGATCGAGCCGTCGGCATTGATCGTCGTGTTGAACGGCTCCACCCCGCCATTGGTGACAGAATAGGCCCGCACATAAGACGCCGGGCCGTAGCCCGCGATATGAATGTTGCCCGCGCGCTGGCCTTCGATCGCCGCCGCGTAGTCGGTCGCGATACGCAGCGTGACCTTCACGCCCAGCGTCTTGGACAGATACGCGATGAACGGCGCATAGCGCTCGGTAACGCCCGAAGCGTTTTCCGCCGGAATGGTCGCGTAGACGATTTCGGGGTATTTCGCGCGCCAATCGTCGGCGGCGAACGCGGCGGTCGCGGGGGCGAGCGCCGATCCCATCAGGCCAAGCGTCATCATCCGGCGTGTCAGCATCGGTTTTATCCTTGTTCGGTTGGAACGAAAGTCCTCAGGCGGCAGCCGCGACCGCGCCCTCCGGCGTTTCAGCGGCATCGGAATCCAGCACGTCGCCGGCTTCCAGCCCGTACAGGTCGCGCGCCGTGGCGTCGGTCAGCGCCTCCGGCACATCGTCGAACACCACCTTGCCCGCGGCCATGCCGACCAGACGGTCGCAATAGGCCCGCGCCAGATCCAGGGAGTGCAGGTTCACGACGATGGTGATGCCGAAATGCTTGTTCAGCCGCTGCAAGGCATCCATGACGATGCGGATGTTGCGCGGGTCCAGCGATGCCGTCGGCTCATCCGCCAACAATATCTCCGGCTCCTGCACCAATGCTCGGCAGATCGCCACGCGCTGCTGCTGCCCGCCCGACAGGCTGTCGGCGCGCTGCGCCGCAAGACCGGCAATGTCGAATTGCTCCAGCGCCGACAGAGCGATCGCCTTGTCCTCCTCACTCCACCAGCGCAGCAACGCCCGGTGGGTCGGAACATGGTTCAATCGGCCCATCAACACATTCGTCAGCACATCCAACCGACCAACCAGGTTGAACTGCTGGAAAATCATCGCGCATTTGGCGCGCCATTCGCACAGCGCCTGACCCTTCAGCGCCGTCACATCCATCTCGTTGAACAACACCTTGCCGCTGCTCGGCTCCTGCAAGCGATTGATCATGCGCAGGATTGTCGATTTGCCCGCGCCGGAACGTCCGATCACGCCGACAAACGCACCCTTGTTGATCGACAGGCTGACATCGTCGACGGCAATCTTACCGCCAAAACGTCGCGTCAGACCCTCGATTCTCAACATACGGCTGGTCCCTTGGTTCGCGCAGGCTGACCCTGAATATGGCCGACCGAGCCGGTCGTGTGTGACAACTGTGTAAAATCCGTCGCGAGGGCGCCGGCCGACCTTGTCTGTCCTCGCCGGCCTTGCCGCTCGGCTCCGCGTCGATCAGGATTGCGCCCAACCGGAACGGAGAAACGCCATGGCCCTTCATATAGACTATTACGCGTCGCTGAATTCCCCGTGGACCCATTTGGGCGCCGCGCGGATCGAGGCCATGGCGATGGCGAACAATGCCACGCTGCGCATCTTCCCGGTCGATTTCGGCACCGTCTTCGCCGCGTCCGGCGGGCTGCCGCTGCCCAAGCGGTCGCCGCAACGCCAAGCCTATCGATTGATGGAACTGCCGCGTTGGCGCGACCATCTGGGTATCCCCATCAACATACAGCCCAGGCACTTCCCGTCGAACGAACTGCCCGCCGCCTGCTGCGTCATCGCGGTGCGCGAAACCATCGGCGACGGACCCGCCATCAAGCTTGCCCATCGCGTGCTGAAAGCCGTCTGGCAGGAAGAATTGAACTCCGGCGATCCCGCCACCCTGGCGATGCTGATCCGCGACATCGGCCTCGATGCCGACGCCGTCATGAAGCTGGGCGCGGAACCGCGCTGGGAAGAACGCCGCCGCCTCGACACCGCCGCCGCCCTGGAACGCGGCGTGTTCGGGGCGCCGAGCTATGTGATCGGGGAAGAGATTTTCTGGGGACAGGACAGGTTGGAGTTCGTCGAACGCCGCCTCGCGCGGGGCTGAGACCGTGCGTGGACTGCAAGGCCAGCGCGTTGTCCTGACGGGCGGTGCCAGCGGCATCGGCAAGGCAACGGCGCTGCGTTTGGCCGAGGAAGGATGCGTCGTCGGGATTTTCGACCTGAACCTGGACGGCGCGCGGGATACCGCGGCCGCCTGCCAGGGCGGTCAGGCGCTGGCCTATAAGGTTGATATCGCCGACCGCGCGCAGGTCGAACAGGCGGTCGCCGCGTTTGAGGCTGATCGCGGCCCGATCGACGGGATGGCGAATATCGCCGGCTGGGATACGCCGATGAACTTCCTGGATACCGACGATGCGTTCTGGGACAAGGTCATCGCGATCAATCTGCGCGGCCCGATGGTCATGCACCATGTCGTGGCGCGCGGCATGGCGGCGCGCGGCAAGGGCAGGGTGGTCAACGTCGCCTCCGACGCGGGGCGGGTGGGATCGTCGGGGGAGGCGGTGTATTCGGCCTGCAAGGGCGGCATCATTGCCTTTACCAAGACGCTGGCGCGCGAACTGGCGCGCAAGGGGGTAACCTTGAACGTGCTGTGCCCCGGCCCGACCGACACGCCGCTGTTCGAGAATTTCCGCGCCGGCACCAATCTGGGCGACGCCCTGGCGCGCGCCATCCCGCTGCGCCGGATCGGTCAGCCCGACGACTACGCCGGGATGATCGCCTTTCTGCTCTCCGACGACGCCGCTTATATGACCGGGCAGACCGTCAGCGTCTCCGGCGGGCTGACGATGTCATGACGGTTTTGTTCCCTGTATCGGACGTTTGATCCATGCGCGTATTCACCATGATGCCCCTGCGGGACTGGCGCGAAGCCGGGCCCGCCGCCGCCCGGGCGGAAGCCGCCGGCTTCGACGCCGTCATGACGGTCGAACTCGGCCACGACCCGTTGACGCCGCTGGCCCTGGCGGCCCTGGCGACGGAGCGTCTGGAACTGACCCCGTCCGTCGTCGTCGCGTTTCCGCGCAGCCCGACGGTGTTGGCCGGCCAGGCCTGGGACCTGCATGCCAATTCCAACGGTCGTTTCGTCCTCGGCCTTGGCTCTCAGGTTAAAGGTCATAACGAGCGCCGGTTCGGCATTCCCTGGACCGCGCCCGCCCCGCGCCTGCGCGATTATGTATTGGCGTTGCGCGCGATCTGGCGCGCATGGGAAACGCGGGGAAAACTCAGCTTCGACAGCCCGCACTACAAGCTGTCGCTGATGACCCCGGATTTCTCGCCGGAGCCGACCGGCCTGCCGATGATTCCCGTGACCATCGCGGCGGTGGGGGAGGCGATGCTGCGCGTCTCCGGACAGGTCTGCGACGGGGTGCGGCTGCATCCGATTTGCTCTCGCAAATACCTGGAAGAAGTCTGCATGCCGCAGATCGAAATCGGGATGGCCCGCGGCGGTCGTTCGCGCGCCAATTTCGACATTCACGGCGGCGGATTCGTCTGCACCGGCCCGGATCCGGCGACCGTCGCCGCCGAAATGGATAAGGCGCGCCGCAGGATCGGCTTCTACGGTTCCACGCGCACCTATCTGCCGATCCTGGAACTGCACGGGCTGCGCGACCTTGGCCTGAAACTGCACCGTATGTCGGTCGAGGGTGCCTGGGACAAAATGGCGGGCGAAATTTCCGACGACGTCGTTCGAATTTTCGCCGCCTGCGGCACTTATGCCGAGATCGCGGCGGCGATCGAGCAGCGCTTCGGCGGTGTCGCCGATTCCATCGACCTCCATTTTCCCGTCGGCGCGCCGCCTGGCCTGCAACGGGAACTGGTGACGGATATCCAACGTATCCCGCACGGATTCGCGGGCTTCAAGACAGATTGGTAGGGAGAAACAACCATGGCCACGCCGATGTTTCGGTTCGACCCGGTGGAATTGCCGCCGGAAGCCCTGAAAATCCAGGGGGAAGTGCGAGAGTTCATCCAGGAACACAAGGACCTGATGGGCTTTTCCAAGGGCGAATACAGCCGCGAATTCAGCAAGGCGATGGGCAAGCGCGGCTGGATCGGCATGACCTGGCCGAAGCAGTATGGCGGCCACGAGCGGTCGGCCTTCGAACGCTATGTCGTCATCGAGGAAATGCTCGTCGCCGGCGCGCCCTTGTCCGCCCACTACACGGGCGATCGGCAAAGCGGCCCCAACATCCTGCGCTTCGGCACCGAAGAGCAGAAGCAGTTCTTCTGCCCGAAGATCGCGGCGGGCGAACTGGCCTTCTGCATCGGCATGAGTGAGCCGAACTCCGGCTCCGACCTCGCCGCGACGCGCACCCGCGCGGTTAAGGTCGATGGCGGTTACAAGATCAACGGCAGCAAGCTGTGGACGTCGAACGCGCACCGCGCCGACTATGCCATCCTGTTCTGCAAGATGGCGCAGGAAGGCGGTCCGGATGTCGACGACCGCCATGCCGGCGCGACGCAGTTCCTGCTGGACCTGAAATCGCCCGGTCTGGACATCCGCCCGGTGATCAATCTGCTGGGCGAGCACCATTTCAACGAAATCTTCCTGACCGACGTCTTTGTTCCCGACAATCGCCTGCTCGGTAAGGAAGGCAACGGTTGGAACCAGGTCACCAGCGAACTGGCTTTCGAGCGCAGCGCGCCCGATCGCTTCCTCGTGCTGTTTCAGATGCTGTGCCAGATGGTCGATGTCGCCGGGCCGAACCCCGACAAGGCCACCGCCGCGGCGCTGGGCAAGCTGATCTCGCAACTCGCCACCCTGCGCAGCATGTCTGTGTCGATCGCCGGGATGCTGGGCGAAGGTTTGCAACCCAATAACGAATCGGCGGTCGTGAAGGACCTGGGCACCCGTTACGAACAGGATATCCCCGTCGTGGCGCGTCAGTTGTTTCCGACCGAACCGGAACTGGAAGCAATCGAACTTTATGCCTCGATGATCGCGCGCAGCACGATGAACGCGCCGCGCTTTTCGATCCAGGGCGGCACGCGTGAAATCCTGCGCGGGATCATCGCCCGCGGTCTTGGCCTGCGTTAAGGGAGAAGCATCATGGCAATTCGTGACGAAACCCGGATGCTGCTGGAAAGCATGGGCCGGCTGTTCGAAGACAAGTGCACCAAGCAAGTGGCCGATCTCGCCGAAACCGGCGTGTTCGCGGCCGATCTGTGGGCAGCGGTGGCGGAAACCGGCGTCGCGCTGGCCGCGCTGCCGGAATCCGCCGGCGGGGCCGATGCGGAATGGTCGGACCTTTACGCCGCCCTGCGCGTCGCCGGGCGGTTTTCCGCGCCGATTCCCCTGGCGGAAACCATGCTGGCCGGTTGGGTCGCCGCCTCCGCCGGGCTTGATACCGTCGACGGGCCGATGACCGTCGGGCCGGTGCGCGCCGGTGACAAGCTGACGCTGGAACGCGACGGCAACGGTTGGCGGCTGAGCGGAACCGCCAGCCGACTGCCCTATGCAAGCTCCGCCGAACGGATCGTGCTGATCGTCGATGGGCCGGACGGCGAAATGGCCGTGGCGCTTGACGGGGTCGCGGGCGCCGAAGTGGCGACCGGCAAGAACATCGCCAACGAGGCGCGCGATACGCTGACCTTTGCCGGTCTGCATATTTCCGCCGATGCCGCCGGCATGCTGACCGGCGGCGTGTCGCGGGCGGCGCTGTATCGGCGCGGTGCCCTGGCACGGGCGACGATGATGTCCGGCGCTTTGGAAAAGGCGATGGACCTGGCCGTGACCTATGCGCAGGAACGCGTGCAGTTCGGTCGCCCGATCTCCAAGTTCCAGGCGGTGCAGCAGAACCTGGCGGTGCTGGCGGGGCAAACCGCGGTTGCCATCGCCGCGGCCAACCTGGGCATCCAGAACCTGGGCCATCCCGATCCGGAGCGGGAGGAAGTGCTGATCGCCATCGCCAAGACCCGCGTCGGCGAAGCGGCCACCCTGGCCTGCGAGATCGCCCATCAGGTGCATGGCGCGATCGGCTTCACCAAGGAGTATTCGCTTCAGCTATCGACCCGGCGTTTGTGGTCCTGGCGGGAGGAATTTGGTTCCGATCCGGAATGGGCGGTCAAGGTCGGCAATTACTTCTGCGCCAAAGGCGGCGACGCCCTTTGGCCGACGCTGACGGCGGCGTAATCGGGGCGGGGCCGTCATGCGTTGGTTGGCGGCCCTTCTCCTTATCCTCGCGGCCTGTTCGCCTGCCGTCGAGCTTGTGCCGGAAGCCGTCGTGGAAGCAACCCGCCAACCCTGGCGGGTTGTTCTTGTTGCCGGCGACCGCGACACCCGAGCCTTCGACAACGCGACCGAGCGGATGGCAAGGTGGCTGAACGAAGCGGCGGGTGTGCGGCGTTCGGCCATCATTCGCCTGAGCAGCGCGCCGATGACGGTCATGTGGAACCGTATCCCGTCGGCCACGGTGCAACATCTGGCGGAGGCGATGGTGGTGTCCCGCCCCGATCCCGGTTCGGCGTGTCTGGTTTTCGTGACATCGCATGGGCTGCCCAACGCCGGTGTTGCGTTGACCTGGTCGAATGAAATCCTGTCGCCGACGGCGCTGGATCGGCTGTTGCAGGCCGGCTGCGGCGATGCGCCGACGGTGGCGATCGTTTCGGCGTGTTTTTCCGGCAACTTCGCCGCCGAACCGATGACGCGCGATAATCGCGTGATCCTGACGGCGTCTCGGCCCGATCGTCCTTCATTCGGCTGTGGCGCGGGCGACACCTTTACGTTTTTCGATCAATGCCTGCTCGATACATTAAGGCCGAATGTTTCGTGGCGGGACACGTTTGAAACCGTCAGAACCTGCGTTGCCCAGCGCGAGGCCAAGGGACGTTTCCGCCCGTCCGGTCCCCGCGCGTTTTTCGGCGCGCGGGTTGCCGATCTGACGACGCCCGGCGGTTAGTTCCCGCCGCTCAGCGCCATCACGCCGTGGACATTCGGCAGGGTTTCGAACTTGCCGATCTCCGCCATCAGGGCCATCGCGCGGGCTTCGCCGAGGATCGGCTCCACCAGCGCCATGAACTTCTCTTCCAGTCGTCGTCCCTGGGCCTGGGTATCCGATGCCGGCAGTCCGGAGTCATGCCGAGCGGTGAGGCGCTTGCCGTTGGTGAGGAGGAGTTCGATTTCGGCGAAGGTGTTGGGGATGCCGGTGCGGAAATCCAGTTCGACCTTGTCGCGGATGGCCGTCAGCGCGGGATCGCCCGCGACCTCGGCGGAGTAGGTGGACAAGCGTCCGGTATCGATGCCCGACAAGCCCATGGCGGTGGCGAGGCGGAGGGAGAATTTCGCTTCCAACCCGGTCTTGGGTGCGGGGATGTTGCAGATGCGGTCGCAGGATTCTTCAAGCTCGACCTTGATGCGATCGATCTGATCCGGGGTCACGCCGTGTTCTTCCCGCAGCTTGCGCGCGGCGTCGATCGAGGAGTGCACCATGTAGCAGGCGGCGTGGTACTTAAACAGGTTGGCGCGGATGTACCAGCCGTTGGGCGGCGTTTCCATCGCGCGTTCCGGATTGAAGTCCGGGCTGTGCGTGCGGGCGAAGCCTTGCAGGCATTCCACCACGTCGGTGCGGCTGGTGAAGCCGCGCGCGGCGAGTTTCGCCGCCAGCAGGCCGTGATACGATGCCTTCCCGGCGTGCAGCGGCTTGCACATCGTGCCGAACATCGACTTCAGACCGGCTGCCTGCGTGCCGGCGATGCCCAGCGCCATGGCGAATTGTTCCGCGTCCAGTCCCATCAGATGGGCGCAGGCGGCGGCCGCACCAAAGCTGCCGACGGTCGCGGTGGCGTGGAAGCCTAGCACGTCGTAATGACCGGGAGAGATCGTGCGGCCGATCCGGCATTGCAGTTCGTATCCCGCGACGAAGGCCGTCAGCACATCGGCGCCGGAGGAACCCCGTTCTTCCGCCAGCGCCAGCAGCGCGGGCAGCAGCGCGACGGAGGGATGGCCGGGCATGGCGAGATTCACGTCGTCGAAGTCGAGCGCGTGCGCGGCGGCGCCGTTGATGATGGCGGCGGAGGCAGCGGGCAGCTTGCCGGAATGGCCGATGACGGTGGCGGCTTCCTTGCCGCCTTGTTCCTGCATTTCCGCCAGCAGGATTTCGGTCAGTTCGTCGCGCGCGCCGGCGAGGGTGCAGGCAATGGCGTCGAGGATGCACTGACGCGCCCAGGCGCGGATATCCGGCGGAATATCCGCCAGCGTCAGGGCGCGGGCGTTGTCCGCCAGAGTCCGGGTCAGGCCCTTGGCGGCAAAATCGACGATGGCGTTCATCCCGGTGATCTCCTGTGTTCCGTTGCCGGTATTGCGCCCGTCACGGGCGATTGCGTCAAGCGTGGTTGCCGGCGCATTGTCGAAGCCTGTTCGGAAAGCGCGCACGCACCCATGCTGACACGGATCGAGATCGACGGTTTCAAGACCTTTGAGCGGTTCAGTCTCGATCTTCAGCCGTTGACGGCGATCGTTGGCCCGAACGCGAGCGGTAAGTCAAACCTGTTCGACGCGTTGCGTTTTCTGTCCTTGCTGGCGCAGCACGACATAAGGACGGCGATGCAGGGGCTGCGTGGAGAGCCGGAGGAACTGTTCAGGCAAACCGCAACTGGAACCGCCACGAGCATGTCCTTCGCGGTGGAGGTGCTGCTTCCTCGCACCGGCATCGATGCTTTCGGCGCATCCTATACGACTGTTTCCCAGCGTTTACGCTACGAAGTGCAATTGGGGATTGGGGAGGGTACCGCCCGCGGCATCTTCGTGAAGAATGAGGCCTGTCGGGCGATTTTCAAAAAAGACGAGCGCGGCACATTCTCGAAGTGGAGGGGTATTTCCTACTCAAACAGAGCGTCACCGTTCATCGGAACGACGCTGAAGACGGACGCGTCGGAGGGAGCCATCGCAATCGGCCAGGATGGCCCGAAACGGCATGGGCTGCCGCGAAAACTATCCCTCAAGGAAGCGTCCAGGACCGCGCTCTCTACGATCACAACGTCGGAATTCCCACATCTTTACGCGCTCCGTGAAGTCCTGGCTGACATTCGGTTCCTGGAAATCGATCCGCGCGCGGCACGCGGCGCGAACGATCGGTTCGAAGGCCGAGTTTTGAAATCGGACGCATCCAATTTGGCCGCGGTCCTGGCGCATCTGAAGAATGAAACCGCCACTCCGAAAGGCCCCGACGGCGTTCTATCGGAGATTGCCGCCGATTTGGCGTCCTTGATCCCGTCGGTGCATCGATTGGAAATTCAGGATCATCCCAATCAACGGCAATATTCCTTCAGCCTCCAATTCGTCGGCGATCTTATGTTCAGTTCGCGGGTGATTTCCGACGGTACCTTGCGCTTGCTGGCATTGTTGACCGTGCTGAACGATCCACGGAGGCGTGGAATTTTGTGTTTCGAGGAACCGGAGAATGGTGTGCACGAAGGTCGTGTGCCGATGCTGGTCCAGTTTCTGCGCGATGCGGTTGCCGGCGGAACCGAAGCGGATGGGTCGTCGTTCCAGGTGCTGCTGAACACACACTCCCCAAAGGTTATGGCCGCGCTCCACGACGATGAGATCGTGGCGGCGGACAATATCGTCGGCGTGGATCCGAAAACCGGTAATAGTTCAGTCAGAACAAGAATGCGGCCGGGCATTCAGCCGTCCGGCGATCCGATCGACCCGGAACATTATTTGACTCGCTTCGAGGTCGAGCGGTTGCTGCAAAAATCGACGGACGCGGCATGATCTATCTCGGTTGGGCCGCGATGTACGAGGGCGATACGGACGCCGCCTATTTCGATCTTCTGATCCCGCGCCTGATGGAAGACATCGTTCGCACCCGTGGCTCTGTTCAGGCCGACATACCCGCCGCTTCCGCCGTCAGATTAGACAGGGAGTCGGTAGAGGCGGTCGCCAGGAAGGCCTGCGAGGCGAAAGACGCCTTTCACCTGATCTTCATTCACGGCGACACGGGCGGGCGAAACCTCGCCACCAGGCTGGATGAGCGGACGGCCGCCTATTGCGACGCCATGCATCGGCGTTGCGGGTGGCCGCCGGCCCGATGTGTTACGATCCAACCGCGAAAAGAAACCGAATCATGGGTGCTGGCCGATCCGACAGCCGTAACGTCGGCGCTGGGATATAGCGGTCCGCCGAACGCGATTGGGTTACCGATCTCGGCCGTGGAGGCGGAAGCGCTCGACGATCCCAAGTCCGTACTTGAAGCCGCTGTGCGCGCTGTGCGGGGGCCGCGTCGGCGTTACGACGTTCGACAGATATTCCCCGCCATCGCCCAGCGACAAACGCTGGCCGCGCTGCGAGAAGCCGCGTCGTTCCAAATCTTTGAGAGCCGCCTGACGACGGCTCTCGTCGATCTCGGCTGTGTTACGAACCCCGCCTAGCGCCCCCGATAGACCGGCTTACGCTTTTCGTTGAACGCCAGAATCCCTTCCCGGCGATCGTCGGTCGGGACCATCCGGTTATAGGCTTCGATCTCGAACATCATCGCGCTCTGCAAATCCATGTTCGCGCCCATGTTCACGGATTGCTTGATCTGGCGCGTCGAAATCGGCGCGTTGCCGGCGATCGTGGCCGCTGTCTCCATCGCCTCTGTCAACAAAGTCTCCGGCGCGCAAATTCGGTTCACCATGCCCCATTCGAATGCCTGCTGCACGGTGAACGGCTTGCCGGTCAGCAGGATTTCCTTCGCGCGTCGCGATCCCACGGCGCGCGGCAGGTTCTGCGTGCCGCCGGCGCCGGGCATGATGCCCAACGTCACTTCGGTCAGCGCGAAGCGCGCGGTTTCCGAGGCGTAAATGAAGTCGCAGCACAGCGACATCTCCATACCGCCGGCATAGGCCGCGCCGTTCACCGCGGCGATGATGGGCACGGGGCAGGAGACCATGGCGCGGATGGCGCGCTCGAAGATCAGATGCTGATCCTGCCATTGCTCGTCCGTCATGCCGTTGCGCTGCTTCAGGTCGCCGCCGCCGCAGAACACTTTCCCCGCGCCGGTCAGCACGATGCAGCGCTGCGCGTTCGGCGCGGCGCAAAATCCGTCGAACACGTCCAGCAGGTCCAGCCCCATCTGCGTGTTCATCGCGTTCACGACGTTGGGCCGGTTCAGCGTCACCAGAACGGTGTGTTCCTGGGGACGTTCGACAAGGATGGTTTCGTAGGTCTTCATTCTTCAATCGCCTGCATGATCAGTCTGATGAACGTATCCGTCGCCGCCGGATCGAGCCAGCGCATCACCGCCACCAACTCGTGATCCGGTGACACGAACGTCAGGTTGCCGCCGGCGCCGGACGCGAAAAAACTGTTCTCCGGCGCGCTTTTGTATCGTCCATGCCCGGTGTTCAGCCACCACAGCAAGCCATAGACGGGGTTGAGCGCGCATGGCGTCAGCGATTCCGCCACCCAGCGCTCCGGCACGACCTGCTTGCCGTTCCACGCGCCTTTTTGCAGCATCAACTGCCCGATCCGCGCCTGATCTTCCGCATGGATCAGCATCCCGCCGCCCCAATGCGTGCCGCCCGCCACCGACTCGATGGCGCGTCCGCCGACATCGACGGTGGAGGTGCGATACCCGTGCCACGACCAATCCGACGACGCCCCGATCGGCGCCATGATGCGTTCGGCGAACACCTCCGGCAGCGGCCGACCGAAGCGGCGCAGCAGCGCCAGGCTCAGCCGGTTCACCCGCACATCGTTATATTCCCAATGCGCGCCGGGAGCTTTCAGCGGCCGGGGATCGCCCTTGCGGCCCTTGCCTTCCAGCCCAAGGTTTCGGTTGCGGTCGATCATGTCCGACTTACCGAACAGCGTGCCTTCCCATTCCGACGTGTTTTGCAGCAAGTGCCGCCAGGTCACGGATTGGTTCTGGTCGCTGTCGAAGCCGCCGTCGTCGACCGTGCGTCGTACAGGCTCGTCCAGGTCCGCGATCAGCCCGTCCGTGACGGCGATGCCGGCCAACAGGCTCAGATAGCTTTTGGCGGCGGAAAAGGTGAAATCCACCTGATCCGGCTCTCCCCAGGTCGCCACCTTATGCCCGCGCCGCAGCACCAGCCCGTTCGGTTCCCCGCGCGGGCGGATCGGCCCGAGGATTTCGTTGTCCGGCGGCGGCTCGAAAAACCCGCTCTCCAGATGCAGCTTCAGGTCGCGCGGCCAGGGCGTCTCGTTCTCCGTGGCGAAGTGCGCGGCTTCCTCCAGCCACATCCAGTGCATGCCCGCGATGTCCGCCGGCGCCTCCGGCCAATACGCGCCATGCGGCGGCGGCGATATCGCGGTCAGGTCCATGCGTCGGCGTCCTTCGATGAATCAGGCTGGGGATTGATTGGGCGACCGACTATGGCCCGCCGCAAATCCGACGCATAGTATCCGCGACGCACCATACAACAGGGGATCGCCCATGGCCTGGCTTGACAGAGATGCCCGCCGCCTCGCCATGCACGCCTCGCCGCTGTTCAGCGCGATGGATGTCGATGCGCTGGACGCGATCCTCGACCTCGCGACGGAGCGTACAATCGGACGCGGTCAGGTCATCTTTCAGCGCGGCGACGCCGGCAGTTCGATCATGGCCGTCGTGCGCGGTCGCGTGCGCATCGGTGCCGCCTCCCCGGACGGTCGCGAGGTGACGCTGAATATCATCAGCCCCGGAGAGGTCTTCGGCGAAATCGCCCTGCTTGACGGCAAGCCGCGCAGCGCCGACGCCACCGCGATCGAGGAGACAACGCTGCTGGTGCTTGAACGCCGTCACGTATTGCCCTTCCTCGCCGCCAATCCGGACTTCGCGCTGCGCCTGCTCGCCGTGTTGTGCGACCGGCTGCGCCGGACCAGCGTGGCGATGGAGGATATGGCCCTGCTCGATCTGCCGGAACGGCTGGCGCGTCTGTTGCTGAAACTTGCCGACGATTTCGGTCGCAAGGCGGAGGGCGGCATACGCATCGACATCCGGCTGTCGCAAAAGGATATCGGCAACCTCATCGCCTCATCCCGCGAGGGCACCAACAAGCAGTTGCGCCAATGGCAGGCGGAGGGCGTGCTGGAACGCCAGGGCGGCTACATCCTGCTGCGGAACCCCGCGACGTTGGAAGAATTGCTGACGCCCGGCGCGGCCTTGCAATCCAACTGACACAATATCCGGGGATGACTCGGCGGCCCCATAAGCGCTAACAGGACGCGCCCCGAACCGATCGAGCCGCGATGCCCGCCAGGATTCAACGGTCCCCCAACACAGGCAGGCGGCTCCCGAATGTCTGGGACGCCGCGGCGATCCTGTGTGTGGTCGGCGCGCTGGTTGCGATCACCCATGCCGCGCGCGGCACCATGGCCGGGATCGACGCGCCCGGCGCGACGGAGATCAGCCTCGATCCCTGGATGCTGCCGGAATATGCCCTTCGCACAACGCTGCGCATGTTCGCCGCGCTGTTCTTCTCGCTGCTGTTCACCTTCACCTACGGCACCGCCGCGGCAAAAAGCCGCCGAGCGGGGTTGGTGCTGGTTCCCATCCTCGACGTGCTGCAATCGGTGCCAATTCTGGGCTTCCTGTCCTTCACCGTCGTCTTCTTCATGGGGCTATTTCCCGGACAGGTGATCGGCCTCGAACTCGCCGCCATCTTCGCGATCTTTACCAGCCAGGCCTGGAACATGGCGTTCAGCATGTACCAGTCGCTGACCACGGTTCCCAGCGACCTGCGCGAAGCCACGCGCAGCTTCCAACTCTCGGCCTGGCAGCGCTTCTGGCGGCTCGAAGTACCCTTCGCCATCCCCGGTCTGGTCTGGAACACGATGATTTCCATGTCCGGCGGCTGGTTCTTCGTTGTGGCGTCGGAAGCCGTGTCGGTCGGCGACAACACCTGGAAACTGCCGGGCATCGGTTCCTATGTCGCCGTCGCCCTGGACCAGCGCGACATCGCCGCCGTCATCTATGCCATCCTGGTTATGCTCGCGGTGATCCTGGCCTATGACCAGTTGCTGTTTCGACCGCTGGTCGCCTGGTCCGCCAAGTTCCGCTTCGAAACCACCGCCGGCGCGACCGCGTCCGATCCCTGGGTGCTGCGCCTGATGCGTCGTACCCGCGTTCTGTCCGCGGCGGGTGAAGCGCTCAGCCGAGGCGCGGGCTTCATCGGCGGGCTGCGCATGTCCTTCGGTTCGGCCCCCGCCGTCAGCACCCGCGTCTCCTCGCGCACTATCGACGTCGTCTGGATCGTGGCGCTTGTTGCCGTTCTCGGCGCGGCCACCTGGCGTATCGTCAGCTTCGCTTCCGCCGAATTGTCCCTCGGCGATCTCGGCGAGGCCACCTGGCTGGGGCTGATCACCCTGGCGCGGGTCGCCGTCATGATGATCCTCGCCAGCGCAGTCTGGGTTCCCGTCGGCGTCTGGCTCGGCCTGCGCCCCGTCTGGGCACGCCGAGCACAACCGGTGACGCAATTTTTGGCGTCGTTTCCGGCGAATTTGCTGTTTCCGCCGTTTGTTCTGTTCATCGTCCATTTTGGCCTGTCCGCCGACATCTGGCTGACGCCGCTGATGGTGCTGGGCACGCAGTGGTACATCCTGTTCAACGTCGTCGCCGGCGCCGCGGCCTTCCCGGGCGATCTGAAGGAAGCCGCCAGCAACTTCCGCGTCTCCGGCTGGCTCTGGTGGCGGAAGATCATCATTCCCGGCATCTTGCCGCACTACGTCACCGGCGCCATCGCCGCGTCCGGCGGATCCTGGAATGCCGCGATCGTGGCGGAGGTCGCGTCCTGGGGCGATACGAAGCTCGTGGCGCACGGCCTTGGCGCCTATATCGCGCAGGCGACCGAACGCGGCGACATGCCGCGCGTGGTGCTGGGCGTCGTCGTCATGTCCGGCTTCGTCGTGCTGTTTAATCGCATCCTGTGGCGCCCGCTGCACGCCTTCGCCGGCCGCCGCCTGAGCATGGACTAGGGAGACCGCGCATGGACCCGACCAGCCCCCCGATGATCGAAGTGCGCGCGTGCCGGCAGGCCTACCACAAGGATGCCTCCGCCGATCTTGTCGTGCTCGACGACGTCAATCTGGAATTGCACGACGGCGAAATCGTCGCCCTGCTGGGTCGCTCCGGCTCCGGCAAATCGACCCTGCTGCGGATCGTCTCCGGCCTGCTCCCGCCCACCGAAGGCACCGTTCTCTGGCGCGGTACGCCCATGCTTGGCCCCGCCGACGGAGTCGCCATGGTGTTTCAGAGCTTCGCGCTGTTCCCCTGGCTGACCGTGCAGGAAAATGTGGAGCTTGGATTGGAAGCGCGCGGCGTGCCCCGTGTTCGGCGGGAAGAATTGGCCGAAGCCGCGATCGATCTGATCGGTCTCGGCGGCTTCGAAAGCGCATACCCCAAGGAATTGTCGGGCGGCATGCGCCAACGCGTCGGCCTGGCGCGCGCGCTGGTCGTGCACCCCGATCTGCTGCTGATGGACGAACCGTTCAGCGCGCTGGACGTGCTGACCGCCGAAACCCTGCGCACCGATCTGATCGACCTGTGGTCGGACGGCAAGCTGCCCGCGAAATCCGTGCTGATGGTGACGCATAATATCGAGGAAGCGGTGCTGATGTGCGACCGCATCCTGGTCTTCGCGTCCAACCCCGGCCGCGTGGCCAGCGAACTGCGCGTGCCCTTTCCGCATCCGCGCAATCGCCTCGATCCCGCGTTTCGGCAGATGGTCGACGATATCTACGGGTTGATGACCCGCCGCCCGACCGCCGAACCGCGCGCCGCAACCGCCGCCCCGGTCTCTCCGCTGGCGCTGCCGCTGCAACGCATCGGCACCAACCTGATGTCGGGCTTGCTGGAAACCCTCGCCGCCGATCCCTATACCGGGCGCGCCGATCTGCCCGCGCTCGCGGCCTCACTCCAGTATGAGGTCGACGAGTTGCTGCCCCTCGGCGAAATGCTGCAACTCCTGCGCTTCGCGGCGATGGAGGAAGGCGACATCCTGTTGACCGAGTCCGGGCGGGACTTCGTCAACGCCGACGTTGACGGCCGCAAGCAGATGTTCGCCGACGCCCTGCGCGCCCATGTGCCGCTGGTCACCATGATCCGGCAGGTGCTGGACGAACGCTGGAATCACCGTGCCTCCGCCGTGCGTTTTCGCGACGAGTTGGAGGATCACATGTCCCCGGAATATGCCGAGGATACCTTGCGCACCGTGATCGGCTGGGGTCGCTACGCGGAACTGTTCGGCTACGACGAAGAAGCGGAGCAGTTCAACCTCGACGATATCGGGTAACATTCAACTAGGCCAAGTGTCCTAGTCCATATGCCGAGCGCCGAAGCGGTTTTCTTCGGCGTCCGGCGCGATAGGATAACGACATGTTGGACGCGATGCCCGATCAAGCGCTTGCCCCGGTTCCGGCCATCAGGCCATGCGAACTGACCATCCTGATGCCCTGCCTGAATGAGGCGGAAACCCTGGGCGTCTGCATCGAGAAGGCGCGCGCCTTTCTGACCCGCGCCGGCATCGACGGAGAGGTCGTTATCGCCGACAACGGCAGCACCGACGGCTCCCAATCCATCGCCACCGCGCTCGGCGCGCGCGTCGTGCCGATCGCCGAACGCGGCTATGGATCGGCGCTGAAGGGCGGTATCCGCGCCGCCGCCGGGCGCTATGTCATCATGGGCGATTCCGACGACAGCTACGATTTCAGCCGGCTGGACGCATTCGTGGCGCAGTTGCGCGCCGGCTTCGCGCTGGTGATGGGCAATCGCTTCAAGGGCGGCATTCTGCCCGGCGCGATGCCGCCGCTGCACCGCTACCTCGGTAATCCCGTGCTGACCACGATCGGGCGGCTGTTCTTCCGCAGTCCCTGCGGCGATTTCCACTGCGGCCTGCGCGGGTTCGACCGTCAGGCGATCCTCGATCTCGATCTTCAGGCACCGGGCATGGAGTTCGCCAGCGAAATGGTGGTGAAAGCCACCATCAACGGCCTGACGATCGCCGAGGTCCCGACGACGCTTTCCCCCGACGGACGTTCTCGCCCGCCGCATCTGCGTTCCTGGCGCGACGGCTGGCGGCATCTGCGCTTTCTGCTGCTGTTCAGCCCGCGCTGGCTGTTTTTGTATCCCGGCCTGGGCCTGTTCCTGACCGGCATCGCCGCCATGGGCTGGCTGCTGCCGGGGCCGCGCGCGGTTGGCGGCGTGACCTTGGACATTCACACGCTGTTCTACGCGTCGCTGGCCGTTGTCGTCGGCTTTCATTCAATGTTGTTCTGGGTCTTCGCCAAAATCTACGGCATGCGAGAGGGCATCGCGCCGCCCGATCCGCGCTTCCTGAGCATGATCCGCGCGGTAACGTTGGAGATCGGCCTGATCGCCGGCGGTGCCCTGCTGCTGTTCGGACTGATTCTGGGCGCGCTGGCGGTATCGAGCTGGGGGCACGCCGCGTTCGGCAATCTGTCGCCGGAATTCGCGATGCGCCTGGTCATCCCGTCGGGCACCGCGATCTTGTTGGCGTTTCAAACTGCCTATGGCGCGTTCTTCCTCAGCGTTCTGGAAATCCGTTCGACCCGCAGATAACGCGCCGCGACCCTGGGCTGGGCAACCGCCCGCCGCGATGCTTATCATTCCCGCAAACACCGTCCCCGTCGGGGCGGAGAATGACAACCTACAGGGATCCAGAATGTCCATCGGCTCTATTGTCGGGCGCGCGCTCGTTGCCGTCGCCGCGCTTACTCTCTCCGGCGCCGCCGTCGCGCAATCCGCCGCGAACTGGCCCGACCGCCCCGTGAAGATCGTTCTGAACTTCGCGCCCGGCGGCGGCATCGACAACGGCATGCGTCCGTTTACCGAGCCTTTGCAGCGTGCGCTCGGACAGCCTTTCGTGCTGGAGCATAAGGGCGGCGCTTCGGGCGCGATTGGCGTCGAGGCCGGCACCAAGGCCACGCCGAACGGCTATACCTTCTTCGCGACCCCCGGCCTGACGCTGGCGATCCTGCCGAACGTCAGGACGACGCCGTACGATCCGTTCAAGGACATGACGCCGGTCAGCTATTTCACCTGGTATCCGATGATGCTGACGGTGCATCCCTCGGTACCCGTGAATAACCTGAAAGAGTTGGTGGCCTACGGTAAGGCCAATCCGGCCAAACTGAGTCTCGGATCGTCCGGCATCGCGTCCACCGGGCATCTGGTGGTGGAGGGATTCAACAAGGCGGCCGGACTCAGCATTCTGCATGTGCCCTATCGCGGCAGCAGCGACGCGATGAACGATTTCCTGGCGGGCGTGGTGCAGGTCTTCGCCGATCCGACCATCGCGCCGCATATCAAGGCGGGGAAGGCGAAGCTGCTGGCGGTGACCGGCGACCGGCACCCGGAATATCCCGATGTCCCGACCTTCGGCGAAACCTACCCCGAGGCCGATTTCGTCGGTTGGAACGGCCTGTTTGCCCCCGTCGGCACGCCGGAGCCGATCATCCGCAAGCTGAACGAAACGATGTCCATGATTGCGAAAACGCCGGAAGTCGCGGCGTTGTTGCTGAGGGTCGGACAGTTCCCGCACGCGGGCACGCCGGAAGATCTTGGCGCGATCCTGCGCAAGGATCACGCCCGCTATGGCAAGCTGACCCGCGAACTCAACATCCGGGTCGATTGATCGTCGGCGCGCTCGTCTCTTCCCGATGGGGGAGAGGCGGGCGACGTCGCGGGCCTAATTCAATCCGCCGCGCGCCGCCACCGGCCACAGGCATTCCACTCGCCCGCCGCGGACGCCGACATACCAGTCGAACTTGTCCACCGTCGGGTCGCAATGGCCGGGGACCAGGCGCAGCTTTTCCCCCAGCTTCGGCGATGCCGTTTCGCTGCCGAATTCGATCTTGCCGTGCTCATCCGATGCGCCGGTGTAGCGGACCTCCGGACGCTGCCAGACCGTCGGCAGGCCGGAATCCACCGCGACCGCCTTGTGGCCGGCATCCAACACCGCGATGCCCGGGCGCACCGCGCTCATGACCGTCGACAGCACGAACAGCGCGTGACGGAAGGTGGACACCGGCGCGCCGGACTCATCCAGGTTGCGCGCATAATCCGCGTCCATGAACACGTAACTGCCGGCCTGCATCTCGTTATAGATGCCCGACGCGGCCTCTATCTGGAAGGTTCCGGTTCCCGCGCCGCCGACGATCGCGCAGGACAGGCCCTGCTGCTTCAACTGCTCCACCGTCCGACGCGACGCATCGACCGCATTGCCGACCAGCACCCGCCGTTCCTCCGGCGTGCGCTTGTGCTGCGCGCTGCCGTGATAGGCCTGGATGCCGCCGAAAATCAGGTGCTTCGACCCCGCGATCCTTTGCGCCAGCGCCACCGCTTCCGGCCCGGCATTGATCCCGCAGCGCGCCGCGCCGACATCGATTTCCACCAGCACCGTCATGCGCATGCCCGAAGCCTCCGCAGCCGCTTCGATCGCCGCGACCTGTTCGGCGTCGTCGGCGCAGACAGCGACCTTGGCGATACGGTTCAGCGCGCACAGGCGCGCCAGCTTGGCGGCCCCGACGACCTCGTTGCTGACGAGAATGTCCGGCACGCCGCCCCAGGCGAGGATTTCCGCCTCTGCCACTTTCTGCACGCAGTTGCCCACCGCGCCGCGGGCGATCTGCATATGGGCGATGACCGGGGATTTATGCGTCTTGGCATGCGCCCGCAGCCTGACGCCGGTGGGCGCCAGCAGCCCCGCCATGTGGTCGAGGTTGTATTCGAACGCGTCGAGGTCGATCACCAACGCGGGCGTATCGATTTCGTCCTCGCGCATGCCGGGGATGGCGGGGGGCGATTGCAGCATGTGTTGTCATCCATTCCAGGGGCGGCGGGTGCCGCCCGGTGCGATCCAGGTCCAGGCCGCAGTCTTGCCTCTTGGGGTGGCCACGACAACCCGGGTCAGTCGATAGGTTGGTCCTTCATAAGCGTTCAACCGACGCAGCGCGGCGGCTGACACGCGGATCGCCAGACCCTTCACCCGCCCGCGAGGCTTTCGGCGCAGGGTCGGGAAGGGCACGCGTGCCAGTGCCACGCGTTGGCGGCCCGCCAGAAGGGCGGGATGCCCGCGGCCAGGCAACGTAGGATCGCCCGACCGGCGGGCGAGGGTGGCGGGGTCCAATAACGAGCCGTACAGGAACAGCAGCATGGGTATCCGGGCGCGAGGTCACTCCATGGTGATCTTATGCTCCTTGATCAGCTCCCCGTACATCCTGAAATCCTCTCGCACCAAGGCGGTGAATTCCTCCACCGTATTGCCCGACGCCCGGTTCGCGAATTTCAGCAACTGGGCCTGCATTTCCGGCGTATCGGCAATGGTCGACATCGCCACGTTCATCTTGCGCACGATCGCGGGCGGCGTCCCCGCCGGGGCGAACATGCCGAACCACGATGTCGAGGTAAGGGCCGGATAGACCTCTTGGATTGACGGCACATCCGGGAAATCCGGATGACGCTGCCGATCGAACATCCCCATCAGCTTCAGCTTGCCGCTGTAGACATGCGGCAGCCCGCTGGGGTCGACGAAGACCTGCACCACGCCGCTCAGCACATCCGGCAAGGCCTCTCCGGCACCGCGATAGGGGATGTAGAGAATATCCACGCCCATCGCCTTGTTCAGCATCACCGCCACCAATTGTGTCGCGGTGCCCAGTCCGACGCCGCCGAAGCTGAGCTTGCCTGGGCGCGAACGCGCCAGCGCCTCCAACTCCTTCAGCGTGCTGACTCCCAGCGACGGATGCACCGTCAGCGGGGCCATGGAGTCGGCGTGTTTCACGACCGGCACAAAATCCTTGAACGGATCGTACGGCGTCTTGCGCACCTGCGGTAGGATCAGCAACGCAGCGACCGGTGTGACCAGGAAGGTGTAGCCGTCCGGCGCCGATCGCATGACGGTTTCCGCGCCGATCGCGCCCGCTGCCCCGCCCTTGTTCTCGATCACCACCTGCTGGCCCAGCGCGACCGAGAGGGGGCCGGTATAGGGGCGGATGGAATTGTCGCTCGACCCGCCGGGCGCATAATTCACGACGATGCGAATGGGGCGGGACGGCCAGTTGGCCTCCTGCGCCCCAGCCGGCGCGGCCCATGGCAACAGCGCGGTCAAAGCGGCGCATACCAGCGTTAAGACTTTCCCCGTCATGGTCGTCTCCCTGATTTTTCTTTGTCGCCGACGCTAGGCCGTTCGCTTCCCCTTTGTCCATCTGTTCGAGCGCCGATTGCTCCATCGTCCGTTCCCGATCATGATCGCGCCGAAAAGCGGGAGAAGCGGACGATGAGAACCGGTGTTGTTTATCCACAGATCGAACTGGGCGGCGATACCGGGGCGGTCAAGGCGTTTGCCCAGGCGGCGGAAGACCTGGGTTACGACCATATCGTGATCTACGATCACGTCCTTGGCGCCGTTCATGCCGATAGAGAACCGAAACTGACCGGTCCGTACAAGGAAAGCGATCCGTTTCACGAGCCGTTGGTCACCTACGCCTACCTCGCCGGCGTCACCAAGACGCTGGAACTGGCGACCGGCGTGATCATCCTGCCGCAGCGCCAGACTGTTCTGTTCGCCAAACAGGCGGCCGATGTCGACCTGTTTTCCGACGGCCGGCTGCGCCTGGGTGTCGGCGTCGGCTGGAACTGGGTGGAATATGACGGTCTGGAAATGTCGAACCACTTCCGCCGTCGCGGCAAGCGCCAGGAACAGCAGATCGCCCTGATCCGCAAGCTATGGGAACAGCCGGTGGTCGAACATACCGACTCCGATCACCGTATCGACCGGGCCGGTATCCTGCCGCGTCCGAAACGCAGCATCCCGATCTGGCTGGGCGGCTTCAGCGACACCGCCTATGAACGCGCCGCCCGGATCGGCGACGGCTTCATGTTCGCCGGTCGCACCCAAACCGAAGCCGTGCAGATCAAGGCGAAAATAACCGACCGACTCCGCTCACTCGGCCGAGACGTCGATGCGTTCGGCTTCGAGGCGATTCAGCAATATAATCGCGGCGACAACCAATGGCCCGGCGATATCGCGGCGTGGCGCGAGGCCGGCGGCAGCCACATATCCGTCGTGACGATGAACGCCAACCTGACGACGGTCGATGCCCACATCGACGCCATCCGGCGCTGGCGCGAAGTCTACAAGACAGTCTGACGGCGGTTCCCCGTTCCCGCCACCGGGAACCGCCACTGGGAACGGGGAACCCGCCACCTCTACCCGTGCAGGAACCGCCTTAACGCTTCCCGCGTATCGTGCTCGGCTTGTTTCGTTACGCGCGCATTGGTAACGCGGTAGAAACCATGATACGCCCGTGGATACAGGTGAAATTCGACCGGCACGCCCGCGCGGTTCAACCGGTCCGCGTAGGCCATGTTTTCTTCCAGAAACAGGTCCAGACCGCCGACCGACAGATAGGTCGGCGGCAGGCCCGACACATCCGCCGCCCGCGCCGCCGCCGCATAGGGGCTGACATCGTCCGAACCAGGCTCCTGCCCCAGCAGCGATCGCCAGCCGAACAGGTTGGCTTCCTGCGTCCAGACGAACTCCCCGACGCAGGGATGCAGGTCCTTTCGGATTGCGGAACGATCGTCGATCATCGGATAGATCAAATGCTGAAAGGCGAATTTCGGCCCTTCTCGGTCGCGGGCATACAGCGCGACGCCCGCCGCGAAGCCGCCGCCGCCGCTTTCGCCCTTGATCCCGATGCGGGCCGGATCAAGCCCGAGTTCGGCGGCATGCGCGTGGAGCCAGACGAAGACCGAGTAGATGTCTTCCAGCGGCGCCGGGTGCGGCGCTTCCGGGGCCAGGCGATAGTCCACGGAATAGATCGCGCATTGCAGGTCCGACGCGAATTGCCGGTTCTCCCCATCCTTCATTTCAGGGGAGCCCATCACGAAGCCGCCGCCATGGACGTGCACGATGACCGGCAGCGGGCCTTTGGGGTTGACCGGACGATAGGTCAGAACCCGGATCGGGGCGGCGCCGAACGCGCTCTGCACATGGATTTCGGCGGTTGCGACGTCGGGCAGGTCCGGCCTGGGTGCCGCGGCCGCCAAGGCGTTCGCGTCCGCGCGCCGTCGCGCCAGGGTTTCGGCGCCCAAAGGTATCTGGGGCGCGAGAGAATCGCGCAACTCGGGATCGACAAGTTCGATAGTGCTCATGGTTTCGCCACCGGGTCTGTTTATCGGGAACAGGACGCTATGGCAGCGACGTTCCCGCGACAAGCCGGACGGGATCGCGGCCAAATCCATTCCGATGCAGTGGTCGAAGTCGGAAAATCGCGCTACGCATCCGTCAACCAAACGATGGAGCGTCTTGTGTCCCAACCCTTGCTGTTTACCCCGTTGACCATTCGCGGGGTCACCCTGAAAAACCGCGTCGTCCTCGCGCCGATGCACCAGTACGCCTCCAACCAGGGCTTCGCCACCGATTGGCATCTGATGAATGCCGGGAAATACGCCGCCGGCGGTTGCGGGCTGGTGATGGTGGAATCCACGAAGGTTGAGCGGCGCGGCTGCGGCACCGTCGGCGATCTGGGGCTGTGGAAAGACGAATTCATCCCCGGCCTGAAGCGCATCACCGACTTCATCAAGGCACAGGGTGCGGTATCCGCCATCCAGATCGGCCATTCCGGCCGTAAGGCGCGCCTGACTCGCCCGTGGGAAGGCCAACAGCCGCAAACCCCGGACCATCCCGAAATGTTCGACTGGGAAGGCTGGGAACTGGTCGCGCCCAGCGCCATCGCCCATTCCGATCGCATGCCCACGCCGCGTGCCTTTACCCGCGACGAAATCCCCGAACTGGTCACCCGCTGGGGCGACGCCGCGGCCCGCGCCAATAAGGCGGGGTTTGAGGTCCTGGAAATCCACGGCGCGCACGGCTACCTGATCCACCAGTTCCTGTCCCCGGTGGCCAACCGCCGCAATGACGAATACGGCGGGTCCGATACCAACCGCATGCGTTTCGCCCTGGAAGTCGCCGAATGCGTCCGCGCCAACTGGCCGGATGAAAAGCCGCTGTTCATGCGCCTGTCGTGCGAGGACGATGCCGGCTGGGGCCCGGAACAGAGTGTCGCGCTGTCCAAGGAACTGAAGCTGCGCGGCGTCGACGTGATTGATTGCAGCTCGGGCGGGGTGCTCGAACGCTCTCCCATGGATAGCGTCCGCGCTCGCAGCTATGGCTACCAGGTGCCCTACGCCGAGAAAATCCGCGCCGAGGCCGATATGATGACCATGGCCGTCGGCCACATCGTGCACGCCGATCAGGCGGAGGCGATCTTGCAGGAAGGCCGAGCGGACCTGATCGCGATCGCGCGGGAACTGCAATACAACCCGAACTGGGCGCTGGATGCCGCGCAAAAGCTTGGCGCGGACCCCGATTTCAAACAAGTTCCCCCTGCCTACGGCTTCTGGCTCGGCAAGCGGGCGAAGTCGGCGTTTGAGGGCGTACCCTCGACGTTTAAGCAAGGCATCATGGCGGCGGAGTAAGCGCGCGTCGCTTTTTTGTCGTGAAAGACCCCATGCGCCGTGAGAACGGCGCATGGGCGACGACCGCCCCGCCGGAGACCGGTGGGAAACACCCCATACGACGTGAGGATACACCCGTACGCATTCCGGCTCGACAAGAAGTGTAGCCTAGGCTACATTTCGTCGCATCAGGTTCAAAACATTGCAGAGGCTTCATGAGCCAGGCGCTGGTGACCCGTCCCGGACTGTCCGATCGCACCGTTCTCGCCGGTCGCGATGTGATGGAGGGTCGACGACGCGGCCCGCGTGATTTCCTGCCCTTTGCCGGTCCCGCGGTGATCGCTTCGATCGCCTACATGGACCCCGGCAATTTCGCGACCAACATCCAGGCAGGGTCGAGCTTCGGCTACACGCTGCTGTGGGTCGTGCTGATGGCCAATCTGGTCGCGATGCTGTTCCAGTCGATGTCGGCGCGGGTTGGGATCGTCACCGGCAAAAGCCTGGCGCAACTCTGCCGGGATCACTTCCCCAAGCCGCTTGTCGGCGTCATGTGGGTCGTCAGTGAAATTGCCGCGATGGCCACGGATCTGGCCGAACTGCTGGGCGCGGGCATCGGTATCAGCCTGCTGTTTGGGTTGCCTCTGTTGCCGAGCGTGCTGGTGGCGTTCGTGATTACGTTCATACTGCTGTCGATGCAGTCGCGTGGTTTCCGCCCGATTGAGCTGGTGATCGCCGGGTTCGTCGGCGTCATCGGCCTGGCCTATCTGATCGAGATCATCATCGCCCCGCCGAATTGGGCCGCCGCCGGTTATCACACCTTCGTCCCGCATCTGGCGGGGCCGGAGAGCATCACCTTGGCCGTCGGCATCATCGGCGCGACCGTCATGCCGCATGCGATCTACCTGCATTCCGCGCTGATGGTGAACCGGATGCCGACGCATAACGACGCCGAACGTCGGGTGGTCATCGGCTACTCCAACCGCGAAGTGCTGGTCGCGCTCAGCCTCGCGGGGATGGTGAACATGGCGATGGTCGCGATGGCGGCGACGGTGTTCCACCAGGGCCATTCGGATGTGGGAGAGATCGAGACCGCCTATCACACCCTGACCCCGCTGCTGGGTGCCGGGGCGGCGACGGTGTTCATGATTTCGCTGCTCGCCTCGGGTGTCGCAAGCTCCGTCGTCGGCACGATGGCGGGCCAGACGATCATGCAGGATTTCGTGGGCTTCCGCATTCCGATGTGGGTGCGGCGCACGATCACGATGCTGCCGGCGGTGGTCGTGGTGGCGATCGGCATGGATACCACGCGCGCCTTGGTGCTGAGTCAGGTGGTGCTGAGCCTCGCTCTGCCGGTGCCGATGATCGCCCTTTTGGTGCTGTCGGGACGGCGCGACATCATGGGCGTCTTCACCAACAGCGCCCTGGTGCGTGCCGTCGCGATCGTCGGCGCGACGATAGTCCTGTCGCTGAACGTCATTCTGCTCTTGCAGGCGGCAGGCGTGCCGCTAAACCTGCCGTTTGGGGAGTGAACCTTGGCAGGGCAATGGCAGAATCAGAACATACGCCGACCGGAGTTCCTCACGAGCTCCCGACCGAACCGACCCAGGCCAGCCGTTTCGGCAAGGCGCGTTCCGCCCAGTCGGGCGCGTTGCTGGAAGACTATGTAGAGCTGATCGCCGACCTTATCGCGGATGGCGGTGAAGCCCGCCCGACCGATATCGCGCGTCGCCTGGGCGTGTCGCACGCCACCGCCATCAAGACCATCGGGCGCCTGAAACGAGAGGGACTGGCGGTCGCCAAGCCCTATCGCGGCGTATTCCTGACCGAAACCGGCGAACGTCTGGCGGATCGGGTGCGCGCCCGCCATCGGCTGGTGGTCGATCTGCTGATCGCCGTCGGTGTGCCGTCCGAGTCGGCGGAGCAGGACGCCGAAGGGATCGAGCATCACGTGTCCGACACCACACTGGCGGCCTTCAGCGCCTTTCTGGGTCGTCGCTGACTTAGGCGACATCCTCGGTCAGCCCGGCTTCCACGGCCCGTGTCCAGTCGTCGAACGCTGCTTGCAGTTCCGCGACGTCGGCGGGTTGGATCGTTCCGCCTTCCTTGGCGTGCTTCTCCAGACGCGCCGCGATCGCCGACAGGATCGGCGCGCAGACCGTTCCGGCGACGCCCTTCAGCGTGTGCAGTTCGCGCACCAGACGTTCCGTGCTGTCGTAGGGCTGTTCAAGCCGCTGCAATCGTTCGGCGGTTTCCTGGCGGAACATCTCGACCATTTCGGCGAAGCTGGCCTGACCGATCGCCTCGATCAATTCGCGCATCGTCGCGATGTCGAGCGGTTCGGCGCGCTCGGTCACGACGGGCGCCGGCGCGGGGGCGGGGGCGGTATCCGGCAGAGCGGCCAGCAGGGCGGTCAGCAGGACTTCGCGGCTGACCGGCTTGGCCACGAACTGGTTCATCCCGGCGTCGAGGCAGTCCTGCACGTCTTCCGGGAAGGCGTTCGCGGTCAACGCGATAATGGGCAAGGTGGCATAGATGCCGCCTTTGCCGCGGATTAGCTTTGTGGCGGTCAGCCCGTCCATCTCCGGCATGCGGACATCCATGAACACCGCGTCGTAGGTGAAGTTCAGGACGGCATCGACCGCTTCGACCCCGTCGCCGACGACATCGACCTGCACGTCGTGGCCCTTCAGCAATTGCAGCGCCACGAACTGATTGGTCGGGTTGTCCTCCACGAACAGAATGCGCAGCGGGCGGCCCTGGCGGGCCAGCCGTTGGTCGAACGACTGGATCACATCCCTGGCGACACGGCGGCGTTCAACCGGGGCGTCGGTGATCGGCAAGGTCAGGCGCACGATGAACTCCGCGCCTTCGCCCTCGATGGACGTCACACCGATGCTGCCGCCCATTTGCTCGACCAGCCGCTTGCTGATTGCCAGACCCAGGCCGGACCCGCCGAACCGCCGGGTGATGGAATTGTCGGCCTGCACGAACTCATTGAACAGGCTGCCGATCCGATCGGCGGGAATGCCGATCCCGGTATCGCGGATACGCCATTCCATCGTCGCGGAATGGCCGTTTCGGCTCAGGCAGGACGCCATCACCTCGATCGATCCGCGATCGGTGAACTTGACCGCGTTGGACGCCAGATTCAGCAGGATTTGCCGGATACGGCCGGCGTCTCCAAGCAGGGCAACGGGCGCGTCCGGCGTGGTGGAGGACGAGATCGACAATCCCTTCGCGACCGCCCGTGGCCCCAGGATGCTGATCGTATTTTCGGTCAGAGTCGCCGGAGAGAACGCAACGGCCTCGAACGTCATCCGCCCGGCATCGAGCTTCGAGAAGTCCAGGACATCGTTGATAATCCGCAGCAGGCTGTCACCGGAATCGCGAATGGCCTCCACGGACTTGCGTTGACGCGCCGACAGGGTGTCGTCGAGCAGCGTGCCGGCAAGGCCGAGCACGGCATTCATGGGGGTCCTGATCTCATGACTCATCATCGCCAGAAAGCCCGATTTCGCTCGGCTGGCGTCTTCGGCGTGGCGCTCACGCTCCAGCGCGGCCCGGGTTTCCGTCATGGCAAGGCGCTGCTGGGCTTCGGCGCGTTCGGCGCGTTCCAAATCGACGGCCAGTTGTTGGCGCCAACGCCAGCCGATCATGGCGGCCGCGACCGCGATCGAGATCACGCAGCCGCCCGTGATCACGGCCAACAGCCAGACGACGCGTGTCCATTCCGCCAGCGCGGCGTCTTCGGTTTGGGTCACCAGTACGACCAGGGGGAAGTTGCCCAGCTTGCGGGCCGCCTTGATACGCATTTGTCCGTCGATGGGGCTGGGTTCGCGCACGACTCCCGACGGCGCTTCCTTCGCGGCACGCTGTCCGCCGCCGGCAAAGGCCTTGCCGATCGCGTTGGTCGGCGGATAGCGCACCATCAGCATCCCGTCCTCGCGGATCAGCGAGATCGCACTGGCATCGCCCAGGGATACGGACTTGTACAACTCCTCGAAATGGCGGAGTTCGATGGCGCCCAGCAGAAGACCGGCGAAGGAGCCGTCCTGCGCGCGCACCCGACGCGCGAGATACACGGTCCACACCCCGTCGCCGCGATTCTGGACCGGGGCGCTGACGAAGCTGTTCACATCGGGATTGGATTTGATGGCCTGGAAGTAGTCGCGGTCCGACACGTTGACCGCCGGGATCGGCCAGAATCGAGAGAAGTTGATCAGCTTGCCTTGCGGGCTGATCATCGTGACGGCGTTGATATAAGGCAGCCCGGTCAGCTTCTCTTTCAGCAGCAGATGCACGCGGTGGTCGGCCATCTTCTGTTCGTATGTCGCGCCGTCGACGACGCCTTCGGTGCCGAGGAAGTCGTTCAGGCTGGTCAGAACCAGGTCCAACCCCTGCATGGATCGATTGGCCTGCTCGGCCAGCGCCAGGCTGATGTTCGTCAGGTTCGTCTCGGTCGTGCGCAGCGTGCTTTCCCGCATGTTCAGGATGACGGCGCTTTCCGCCGCCATCAGCAATGCGATGATCAGGAAGGTGCAGGCATACAGAACCCGCAATGGTCCGGGGTTCACGCGTTTGCTGGGGGCCGACACAAGGGGGGAGGCGTGCATCCGGACGTCCTATCCTTTCGCCGACAGGATGGCATGGGCAATGTAAACCAGTCGTTAACGCGCCGTCCTAACCGCGTGCGTCGAGCCATGCAAGCAACGCCGGGCGGAACGGCAGGAAGCTTTTATAGTGAACGATCGACTCGGGCAGCGCGCGGACCGCGCCGGCGAGTTGCCGAGCGGTGTGGGCGTCGCGGGCGACGGTGTGGAGCGGATAGTTGTGGACGCGGATGCCGAACAGGATCGCATCGGTGATGGGCAGCCGCCGCAGCGTTTGACGCTCGACCCGCAGGAACAGCGTTTGTCCCGCATTGTCGGCGCTGATGTCCGTGTTGACGTCCTTGCGCCACTTGCCGCCGGGCTGGAACAAAGTCGGATCGTCCAGCACCGACCAGTTCAGGCGGGAAGCGATGTGCCCGACCCGCAGCTTTTCCATGAACCGATCGACCGGGCGCGCGAGGCGATCGGGGTAGATCGGCACCGGGCCATGCACGTCGGCGAGCGGCAGGCCGAGCTTCTCGTGCAGACGCCAGCGGCTGGGGAAGCAGAGCGCGCCGGCGGAGAAGATCGGCCCGTCCGGCGTAACCTGGATCAGGCACAGGTCTTCCTGCACCAGACGCGCGGCGATTTCCAACGGGTGGAGGATGGGATCGGCGATGTTCCATCGTTCGTCGGTCAGACGATTGTGCAGGTCGGCGGAGTCGCGCGCGAACCAGTCGGGATGGTGTTGCGTCAGATTGTCCGCGATGGCGTCCAACGCCTCCCGACACGCGGGTTCGGCCGTCGGCAGCACGCCGAACACGTCGTCGCGCAGGTCGTTCAGCAGGCGCGCGCGTTCCGCCATGTCGTCGGGATAGCGCGCGTCGAGTTCAAACCAGGCGCTGTCCGGCACGGTGAACAGGCCCATCGCCATGCGGAAAGGGCCGTCCTCGAACGGCAGGTGCATCGTCTGTGGCGGCAGCGGGATCATGCCTGCAGGAAGTCGCGCACGACGGCGATCTGCGCGTCGTCCATTAGCGCGGGCGCGTGGCCGGCATTGGGAACGACGCAGCCGGACGCGCCGGATTCGCGCATCCGATCGAGCGTTTCCGGCAGCAGGATGTCGCTGCTTTCGCCGCGGATCGCCAGCACCGGCACACGGATATGCGGCCACATGGCCCATAGGTTGACGTCGGCCGGCGGGGTGTCACGCATCGGCTCCACGATCGCGGGATCGTAGTGCAGCGTATAGCCGCCGCCGGCGACATCGCGGCAGGACGACACGGCGAGGCGACGCCATTGTGCGTCCGTCAGATCGCCGAACGGCGCGTGCACAAGACGCAAATAGCGTTCCACCGCGTCGATGTCAGTGAAACGGCCGGTCAAGGAAGACCCGGCGGAGGCCAGCATGTAGTCGCGGATGCGGCCCAGCGCGGCGGCCGGGATGAACGGGCCGATGTCGTTCAGGATCAGTCGGCGGATCGGCGTGTTCGGCGTCGCGGCCAGCAGCATGCCGCAAAGGCCCCCCAGCGACGTGCCGACCCAGGCGACGTCTCGACCGATCCAGGTCAGCAGATGTCCCAGCGCGGTGACGTAATGCTGTGCCTGATACAGCATGGGATCGGGCAGCCAGTCAGACCCGCCGCGGCCCGGCAGGTCGGGACAGATAACGCGAAACCGATCCGCCAGCGCCTCTGCCAGGATATCGAAGTCCGCGCCGTTCCGCGTCAGGCCGTGGACGCACACGACCGGCGGGGCGAGCGGGTCACCCCACTCGGTCAGCGCCATCCGATGGAAGGCACCGCCGAGGAGGTAGGGGATCGAGACGGCGCGCGGGCGCATGTGGGATCAGATGACCCCCTTGCTCCGCAATGCCTCCAGCGCGGCCTTGTCGAGGCCCAGGCGTTCGCCCAGCACGCTGTCGGTGTGTTCGCCGAGCAGAGGCGGCGCCAGTCGATAATCGGCCGGGGTTTCCGACAGCTTGACCGGGTTGGCGATGACCTTGACCGGCGTGCCGGAGCTATGCGCCATTTCCAGCACCATGTTGCGCGCGATGACGTGCGGATCGGCGAAGACCTGCGACAGCTTGTTGATCGGGCCGCAGCCGATCTTCAGCGCTTCCAGCTTATCGACCCACCAATCCGTCGGGTGCTGCTGCATCACCGGGGTCAGCGTGTCGGTGACGAGTTGGCGGTTTTCCACGCGCGCGGCGTTGGTGGCAAAGCGCGGGTCTTCCAGCAGGTGGGTCAGGGCGAAGGATTCGCAGAACCGCTTGAAGGTCGGATCGTTGCCGACCGACAGGACCATATGTCCGTCGGCGGTCGGGAACACCTGATACGGCACGATGTTCGGATGCTGGTTGCCCAGGCGTTCCGGGTTCTCTCCGGTCGCGAGGTAGTTCATGCCCTGGTTCGCCAGCCAAGCGACATGCGTATCGAGCATGCCGATATCGATCTGCTGGCCTTGCCCGGTCAGATCGCGATGGCGCAGCGCGGCCAGGATGCCGATGCAGCCGTAAAGCCCGGCGAACAGATCGGCGACCGGCACGCCGACCTTCTGCGGCAGGCCGTTCGGCTCTCCGGTCAGGCTCATGACGCCGCCCATGCCCTGGATCAGGCTGTCATAGCCCGGGCGCGGCGCGTAAGGGCCGGTCTGGCCGAAGCCGGTGATGGAGCAATAGATCAGGCGCGGGAATTTGGCGTGCAGTTGTTCATAGCCCAGGCCGTATTTCGCAAGCGCGCCGACCTTGAAATTCTCCACCAGGATGTCGCAATCGGCGATCAGCTTCAGGGCGATTTCCTGCCCTTCCTTCTGGCCGATATCCAGGGTGACCGACTGCTTGTTGCGGTTGACGCCGGTGAAATAGGCACTTTCCTTGGTACCGGCCATGTAGGGCGGCGCGAAGGCGCGCGTGTCGTCGCCGGCGCCGGGACGTTCGATCTTGACCACGTCCGCGCCGAGATCGCCCAGCATCTGCGCGCAGGTCGGTCCTGCGAGAACACGGGTCAGGTCGAATACGCGCAGGCCTTTCAGCGGGCCGGTCGGGTTGGTCATCGGCGGTCTCTCCAACTTGGCGGGCTCGCGTGCCGAACCCCGCATCATGGGTCTGTTATAGCCGGTTGGACCAATCAAGCCAGCCATGCGACCGTCGGTTTGGGGAGAACAGCGGATGGTCACGGAACAGCACAGCATCGAGGGAAGGGCATCCTGGGTCGCGGCCCTGATCACCTTGGGCATTCTGTCGATTTCCTATGGCGCGCCGCTGCTGATCGTCGTCGGGCTGCGTCCGATTGAAGACGCGATGAATGCGGATCGCTCGGTCATCGCGCTTGCCGGTGCGCTGGTCTGGGTCGGCACCGGGGCGGGCGGTATTCCCATGGGTTGGTTGGCGGATCGGATCGGAATCCGCGCCATTGTCGCCCTGGGCACGGTCATGATGGCGGGCGGGCTGGCGCTTTCGACCCTGGGCGAAGTCTGGTCCCTCTACCTCGGTCACGGTCTTCTGATCGGTCTGCTCGGCAATGGCGCGATCTATGCCCCGTTACTGATTTACACCAGCCGGTGGTTCGATCGGCGGCGCGGCACGGCGATCGCGCTGATCTCCTCCGGGCAGTACATCGCGGGTGTCGTCTGGCCGTCGGTGTTCGAGCGCGGGATCGCGCTGTTTGGCTGGCAAACCACCATGATGGCCTATGGCGCGGTCGTTCTGGCGGTGATCCTGCCTGCAATTCTGCTGTTGAAGCCCGCGCCCGGCGCGCCGGTTGTCGGGGCGGGCGCGGTCGTCGTCGCCAAGGGGGGCTCGGTCCTCGGTCTGCATCCCAATCTTATGCAGGCCCTGATCTGTCTGGCGGTGTTTTGCTGCTGCGTGCCGATGGCGGTGCCGTCGACCCATCTGGTCGCCTTCTGCGGCGATATCGGGATCAGCCCGTCGCACGGCGCGGCGATGCTGTCGGTGTTGCTGGGCTGCGCCTTTGTCTCCCGCCAATTCTGGGGCGCGCTGTCCGATCGGATCGGCGGCCTGCGCACGGTCCTGTTGGGGTCGATGTGTCAGGCGGTGGCGATCGCCGCGTTCCTGCTGACGCAGGACGAGTATGGCCTGTTCGCCATTTCCGCCGCGTTCGGTCTCGGTTTCAGCGGCATCATCCCGTCCTATACCGTCGCCATCCGTGACCACTACCCGTCGGCGGAGGCGTCGTGGCGGATACCCTGCGTGTTGTTCGCGGGCATGTCCGGGATGGCGTTCGGCAGTTGGTTCGCCGGCGCGCTGTTCGACCATTTCAACTATTACGCGCCGGCCTTCGCCGCGGGCGTCGCGTTCAACATTCTGAACCTGCTGCTGGTGGGCTTTCTGGTCTCGCGCCTGTCGCGGCACCAACGACCCAACACCGGGTCGCTGCTGACAACAGGTCGAGCGTGATTTAGCGTCGCGCACGAACGCAAAAAGGGAAACGCCATGGCAGCCAACACAAAGCGCGTCTTCTACGTCAAATACCTGTCGTCGATGCTGTTCGCCGACATTCTGGCGCAGCGGCCCGACGTGCAACTCGACAAGCTGGAAAATGAAACGCCGGACGACGAGGCCGAACCAATTTTGAGTCAGGCGCATGTCTATCAGATCGGCGCGTCGCGCCAGATCATCGCGCCCCGGTTGCAGGTGCATGCCAAGCTGCTGGCGCGGACGCCGAACCTGATCGCGGTGTCGTCCAACGGCGCCGGCTATGACACCATCGACGTGGACGATTGCACGGCGCAGGGCATCGCGGTCGTCAATCAATCCGGCGGCAACAAGGAAGGCGTCGCCGAACATGCGTTGGCGATGATGTTGAGCCTGTCGAAGCGGATCAACGAAACCGACCGACGCCTGCGCTCCGGCGGGGATTTGCCGCGCAATGCCTTTATCGGGCGCGAATTGCTGAACCGAACCATCGGCGTGATCGGCATCGGCAATGTCGGCGGGCGCGTGGCGGAGCTGTGCAAGGGCCTGTTCAAGATGCGCGTGCTGGCCTTTGACCCGATGCTGACGGCGGAACAGATCAAGGCGCGCGGCGCCGAAAAGGTCGAGCTGGAGGAGCTGTTGGCGCAGTCCGACTATGTCTCCGTCCACTGCCCGCTGACGAAGCAGTCGCGCGGCCTGATGGGTGCGGCGCAATTTGCGCGCATGCGGCCCGATGCCTACTTCATCACCACGGCGCGCGGCTTCATCCATGACGAAACCGCGCTGGCGGCGGCGTTGGCGGATAAGCGTATTGCGGGCGCCGGGCTGGATGTGTGGGAGGACGAGCCCCCGCCGCACGATCACCCGCTGATGGCGTTCGAGAACGTTATCGTCAGCCCGCATACGGCGGGATCGACGATCGAATCGCGCGAAAACATGGCTCGTTACGCGGCGGAACAGGTGCTGGAGATCCTGGACGGCAGAAAGCCCGAACGGCTGATCAATCCGGAAGTCTGGCCCGCTTATCGGGAGCGGTTCGCGCGCATCATGGGCTACGCCGCCGACGCCTGATCCCGGCAACCGGGGACGCTCAGTGCTTCTGGGCGTTCCCGGCGGTTTTGCGCCATTCCATGAACCGATCGGCGTTGGCATAGGCTTCCTTTTCGACCGCGTCCCGCTCTTTCACATACCGTTCGGCGAACCCTTCGGTGCCCCAGCGCTGGTATTGCAGCACATGCGTCAACTCGTGCGCCCATAGCTTGATGTCGGACTGCGCGACCGCGGGGTCGCGAAAGACGATGACGTCGCCAAGCGTCATGGCCGCCGCGTCGCCATAGGTGAATGCAAGGTTCGGCAATGCGATCCCGGCTGACTGTCCACTGACGAAGCGCGTGCGTTGCAGCAGGTCGGCGGGAAAGAAACCCAGCAACGCGCGGTGGATCGCGGGCGGGATCGGCTTCACGCCCTTGGCGATCGCCTGCTCCCGCGTGCTGTCGATCACTCGCGCGAGGAGTCGGGCGGCATAGTCGGTCAGCATCGGCGCAAGCTCCGGTGCCGGCTGCGCGCGCCCGGGCATCGCCCAAAGCAAGCCCGCCAGAACCAACCAACGTTTCACGACAAATCTCCTGTTTCGATCCGGCGCCATTGCAACACTCCATCGCGTCGAAACAAGGTCGGGAATGTGGCGTGGAATGGCCGTGTCGGCTACCGTCCGGCGCGGAATGGGGGACACAATGAACGACGACGACTCGTACCTGGCGCATCTGCGCGCCTTGCGCGACCGCAACTGGCCGACCGGAATCCCGCGGGAGCCGCATTATCCGTTCGGAGAGGTCCCGATCACCGAGTATTTGCGCCGCTGGGCGGATATCCAACCCGACCGCGCCGCCATCGTGTTCTATGGTGCCGAAACAAGCTGGGCCGAACTGAACCGCCAAAGCGATCGCTTCGCCGCCTTGTTGGTCGAATCGGGCGCGCGCCCCGGCGATCGCGTCGCGGTCTATCTGCAAAGCTGTCCGCAGTATCACGCCGCGTTCTTCGGCATTCTTAAGGCCGGTTGCGTGCATGTGCCGGTCAACCCGATGTTCCGGGAGCACGAGTTGCTCTACGAACTCAACGATACCGGCGCCGAACTGATTCTGGCGCAGGATCAGTTGATGGATCTGGTGCGCGCGGTGCTGCCGCGTTCGGCGTTGCGCCGGGTCTTCGTGACCAGTGTCGCCGAAGCCTTGCCGTCGGAACCGACGATCCCCATCCTCGACAGCATCGCCCAGAAGCGCATCGCTTGTCCCGATGCCGTCGACCTGCTGCCGGCCCTCGCGGCGGTCACGGGGCCGGTGCCGAACATTGTCGTCGACCTCGATGCCGTCGCGGCGTTGAACTATACGGGCGGCACGACCGGCATGCCCAAGGGCTGTGTTCATACCCAGCGCGACATGATCTACACCGCCGCGACCACCTGTGCCTGCGCCAGCCAGACGACTCGGCACGATGTCGTGCTCAACATCTTCCCGGTGTTCTGGATCGCCGGAGAGGACATGGGCATCCTGTTTCCCGTCTTCGCCGGATGCACGCTGGTGGAACTGGCGCGATGGGACGCAAAGGGCTGGATGGCCGCCGTCGACCACTATCGCGTGACGGAAGCCGTGCTGCTGGTCGACAATGCCGTTGCCGTCATGGATCACCCCGACCTCGGCGACTACGATCTGACATCGCTGCGCCGGACCGGCGTTGCCTCTTTCGTGAAGAAGCTCAATCGCGACTACCGCGCGCGCTGGCACGCGCTGACCGGGACGACCATGGCAGAGGTCGCCTGGGGCATGACCGAAACCCACACCTGCGACACCTTCACCACGGGCATGCAGGATAACGAACGCGATCTGCGCGATCCCATCTTCGTCGGTCTGCCGGTACCGGGTACCGAGTTTGTCATTCGCGATTTTGAAACCGGCGCGCTGCTGCCGCTGGGGCAGGAAGGCGAAATGGTCGTGCGGTCGCCGTCGATGCTGAAATCCTATTGGAACAAGCCCGAAGCCTCGGCCGAGGCCTTGCGCAACGGCTGGTTCCATACCGGCGACATCGGCATGATCGATACGGACGGGTATCTGCATTTCCTGGGTCGTCGTAAGGAAATGCTCAAGGTCACGGGCATGAGCGTGTTTCCCGCCGAGATCGAGGCACTTTTGGGCCAGCACCCCGCCGTTGTCGGATCGGCCGTGCTGGGCCGACCGGACGAGCGGCGCGGGCAGGTGCCCGTTGCCTTCGTGCTGATCGATCCGGCCATGGCTGACACGATGACGGAAGCCGAACTGACGGCGTGGTGCCGAGGGAATATGGCGACGTACAAGGTGCCGGAAATCCGCTTTGCGGAGTCGCTGCCCATGACCGCCACCGGCAAAGTCAAAAAAGAAGAACTGGCGAAACTGTTCACATGATCCAATCGATCCTGATCGCCAATCGCGGCGAAATCGCGATCCGCATCGCGCGCGCCGCCGCCGAACTGGGTATTCGTACCGTCGGTGTGTTCTCGTCCGACGACGCGAAGTCGCTGCATGTGCGGCGGGTCGATCAGGCTGTGCCGCTGTCGGGCACCGGCGCGTCTGCCTATCTCGATATCGCCGCAATCGTCGCCGCCGCCCAATCCGCCGGTTGTGACGCCGTGCATCCCGGCTACGGCTTTCTCAGCGAAAACGCCGCCTTTGCCCGCGCCTGCGCCGATGCCGGGCTGATCTTCATCGGCCCGGAACCCGACGCCTTGGACCTGTTTGGCGACAAGACGGCCGCGCGGGCCTTGGCGCGGGACTGCGGAGTCCCGACCGCCGCCGGCACCGGCGGGCCGACAGATCTGACCGGCGCGCGCGCTTTCCTGGCGGCGCACGGTGCCATCATGCTCAAGGCCGTGGCCGGTGGCGGCGGGCGCGGCATGCGTATCGTCACCGCCGAAGCCGATCTGTCCGATGCCTATGAACGGTGCCAGGCGGAAGCGCGCGCCGCCTTCGGTATCGGCGATATCTATGCCGAGGCGTTGATCCGCGATGCGCGCCACATCGAAATCCAGATCGTCGGCGACGGCACCGGCGCGGTCGCGCATCTGGGCGAGCGTGAATGCAGCCTGCAACGGCGTCATCAGAAACTGTTCGAGATCGCGCCCAGCCCGTCATTATCCGAAGCCATGCGTTCGCGGATCGCCACAGCCGCCGTCGCCATGGCTCGGCGTGTGCGGTATCGCGCCCTGGGCACGTTCGAATTCCTGGTCGGCGGCGATCGGTTTGTCTTTATCGAAGCCAACCCGAGACTACAGGTCGAGCATACCGTTACCGAGGAGGTTTACGGTATCGATCTGGTCAAGGCGCAAATCCGCATCGCCGGCGGCGCGACGCTGGACGAACTGCGCCTGGGTCAATCCGATCTTCCGCCGCCGCGCGGCTATGCCATCCAACTGCGCGTGAACATGGAAACGATGTCGGCGGACGGGGCGACCCTGCCGACGGGCGGTGTCATTGGTGTTTACGAACCGCCGTCCGGCGCGGGGATCAGGGTCGATGGGTTCGGCTATGCCGGATATCGGACCTCGGCCAATTTTGACTCACTTCTGGCGAAGCTCATCGTTTCATCGGCCGGCCCCGATTACGCGGATGCGATTGCCCGTGCCCGCCGAGCGGTTGGGGAGTTCCGGATCGAGGGGGTTGGTACGAATCTGGCGTTCCTCGCCGCGCTGTTGCGCCACCCCGAGGTGATCGCCAATCGGGTCTCCACGCGGTTTCTGGACGACAATGTTGCGGCCCTGGTCGGGGATCAGGCCGAACCGGATCGCTTCTTTTCCGCCGCTGAAACCGGCATCGGCACGAGGCAAGCGGCGATCGACACGGGACCGGCCGGGACAACCGCGGTGTCGTCGCCGATGCAGGGGCTGGTCATCGCTGTCGACACGCCCGAAGGCGCCACGGTGCGGCAGGGTCAGCAGGTTGCGATCCTGGAAGCGATGAAGATGCAGCACGTCATCGCGGCTTCGGTCGGCGGCGTCGTGCGCGCGGTCGTCGCGAAGCCGGGCGATGTTCTGTTCCCGGATCAGCCGATCCTTTTCATCGAACCGCGCGATGTCGCAATGGCCGAAGACGTGGTCGAAACCGCGATCGATATCGACGCGATCCGCCCGGACCTTGCCGAATCGCTGGCGCGCCATGCGCTGACCCAGGACGCGCAACGCCCCGCCGCCGTCGCCTGGCGCAGAGGGCGCGGCGGGCGCACCGTGCGAGAGAATGTGGACGACCTGCTCGATCCCGGCAGCTTCATCGAGTACGGTTCGCTGATCCTGGCGGCGCAGCGCAGCCGACGTTCCATGGACGAACTTTTGCGGATGTCACCGGGCGATGGCGTCGTCGCGGGCATGGGCACGGTGAATGCCGCGACCTTTGGCGAGGAGCGGGCGTCCACCGTCGTCGTTGCCTATGACTACACCGTTCTGGCCGGCACCCAGGGCGCGATGAACCACAAGAAGCAGGACCGCGTGTTTCAACTGGCCGAACAACTGCGTCGGCCGCTGGTGCTGTTCGCGGAAGGCGGCGGCGGTCGGCCGGGCGATACGGATACGGCGCTGCTGCACGGCTCCAGCCTCGACATCAAGACGTTTCATACATACGCGCGCCTGTCCGGTCTGATCCCGATCGTCGGCATCGTCCACGGCCGCTGCTTCGCCGGCAACGCCGCCCTGCTTGGTTGCTGCGACGTCGTCATCGCCGATAAAACCGCCTGCATCGGCATGGGCGGCCCGGCAATGATCGAAGGCGGCGGGCTGGGCGTCTTCAAGCCGGAGGAAGTGGGACCGATCGATGTCCAGGTCCCGAACGGCGTGATCGATATTCTGGTCGAGGACGAAGCCGCCGCCGTCGCCACGGCGAAGAAATACCTGTCGTATTTCCAGGGACCGGTGACCGGCTGGACCTGCCCCGATCAACGCCTGCTGCGCCGCGTGGTGCCGGAAAACCGGTTGCGCGTTTACGACATGCGCGCGTTGGTCCACGGGCTGGCGGACACGGACTCGGTGCTTGAACTGCGGGCCGGCTTTGGCCTGGGGATGATCACGGCGCTGGTGCGGATCGAAGGCGTTCCTTTCGGCCTGATCGCCAATAACCCGATGCACCTGGCGGGCGCGATCGATGCCGACGCGGCGGACAAGGCGGCACGCTTCATGCAGCTATGCGACGCGCACGGGCTGCCGATTGTTTCCCTGTGCGATACGCCGGGCTTCATGGTGGGGCCGGAAGCGGAGAAATCCGCCCTGGTGCGTCGCGTCTGCCGCATGTTCGTCAACGGTGCCAACCTGTCGGTGCCGCTGTTCACCGTCGTGCCGCGCAAGGGCTACGGTCTGGGCGCGCAGGCAATGGCCGGCGGTTCCTATGCGGCCCCGGTCTTCACGGTGTCGTGGCCGTCCGGGGAGTTCGGCGGCATGGGACTGGAAGGCGCGGTACGGCTGGCTTATCGCAACGAACTCGCCGCGATCGACGATCCGGCGGCGCGCGATGCCGAATTTCGGCGTCGGGTCGATCAGCTCTACGCCCAGGGCAAGGCGATCGAAGTCGCCTCGATCCTGGAGATCGACGACGTCATCGATCCCGCGGACACGCGGCGCTGGATCATGCGCGGTCTGAAGATGATGGCGCCGCGCCCCGCCGTCGACGGCAAGCGCCGTCCCTTTGTCGATACGTGGTGAGCGCGATGTTTGACATTATTCATTACGACACGATCGGTTCCACCAACGACGAGGCCAAAAGGCTCGCGACCGAAGGCGCGCCGCACGGCACGGTGGTTCACGCCGACGCGCAATCGGCGGGGCGCGGCAGAATGGCGCGCGCCTGGTTCAGCCCGCCCGGCAATCTGTACATGTCGACGCTGCTGCGGCTTGACGTGCCGGTGGGTCGGTTGTCGGAACTCAGCTTTCTGACCGCCGTGGCTTTGGCGGAGACACTGGACGCGCTGCTGCCGAAAAGCGTCAGGGCGACCCTGAAATGGCCCAACGACGTCCTGGTTCAGGGCGGCAAGATCGCCGGGATTCTGCTGGAATATCAGGATGGCGCGACCATCATCGGCACCGGGCTGAACGTCCTGCACGCCCCGACCTCCCCGGCCTATAAAACGACCTGCATCGTCGCGAACGGGGGCATGGCCAGCGTGGACGGGGCGCGCGATATCCTGCTGCGCCGCCTGCAACACCATCTGTCCATCTGGTTGGCGGAGGGGTTCGAGCCCGTTCGCGCCGCCTGGCTGACCCGCGCGCACCCGGTGGGAACCATGCTGAAGGTCAACAACGGCGCGCAGACGATCGAGGCGGCGTTCGACGGCCTCGATACCGACGGCGCGCTTCTGTTACGGACAAGCGAGGGACAGCGGCGCATCGTGGCGGGGGATGTTTCCCCCGCCTGATGGCCCCACCTGGCCGCCTGGGTTTACTGTTCCAGCGTGATGTTGGCGCGCTTGATCAGATCACCGAAATACGCGCTCTGCCGAGCGAGTCTTTCTTTCATTTCGGGGACGGAGTCCGCGCGCGGGTAGATGTGAATGCCGGCCGCGAACTGTTTCGCCTTGAACTCGTCGTCTCCGTGGATGGTGGAAATCGCCTGATGCAGCTTGTCGACGATTTGCGGGGCGACACCCACCGGCGCGTAAGTGCCGAACCAGATGGGCAGATCGAAGTCTGGAAATCCCTGTTCCTTCATCGTCTTCACATCGGGGAATTCCGAATACCGCTCGTCGGACAGGATCGCCAGCAGCGACAGCTTGCCGGCCTTGACGTGCGGAAAGACCAGGGAATCGAAAATCCCGTGCACCTGCCCGGCCAGCAGATCGGGAACCGCCTCGCCGTTGCCGCGATAGGGAACGTGCAGCAGGTCGATGCCGGCCATCAGCTTCAGCGTTTCTCCGCGCAGATGGTTCACCGATCCGACGCCGGCGGAGACGAAGGAGAATTGCCCCGGGCGCTTTTTCGCCAGCGCCACGAATTCCGCCATGTCCTTGACGCCGAGGGAGGGGTGCACCGCGAAGCCGGCGATGACTTCGCCCATTCTGGCGACGCCGATCAGATCCTTCAGCCCATCGTAAGGCAGTTTGCGAAGATTGGGGATGACGACGACCGGTGCCTGCGGCGTCATCAGGAATGTGTAGCCGTCCGGCAGCGACCTTGCCACGGCCTCGGTTCCCAACGCGCCGGCGGCGCCGCTGCGATGTTCCACGACGAATTGTTGGCCAAGCTGACGCGACAGGCGTTCCGCGACGGCACGGATGATGAAATCGGTGCCGGAGCCCGGCGCATAGGGGATGACCACGCGTACCGGGCGCGTCGGCCAATCGGTTTGCGCGCGCGCCGTGGGCGACAAGCCCAGGATTGCGCAGGACAGGACCAGCAGTCCCGCAAAAATCCGAATGCCTCGCATGCTTTTTACCAAGCCTCCCTTTCGTTGTTCACCAACGTTCAAGGCGATCATCGTGGCTCCGCTGTTCCGCCGCAACCAGTCATCTCCCATTGGCATCGCGCATCGGGATTTGACCCCCTTCGTCCGCGATGGGAACATTGCCGCAGGAAACGTGTTCGGCGGACGCAAAAGCAATGGATCACCCTCTCCCGACCCAGCCTGCCACGGGATGGCAACCGGAACTCGACGAACTGGCGGAGCGTAAGCGCATCGCTCGTCAGATGGGCGGCGCCGAACGCGTCGCGCGTCAGCACGCTGCGGGGAAGCTGACGGTCAGGGAGCGTATCGACCGCATGCTCGACCCGGATACGTTTCTGGAGATCGGGTCGATCGCGGGCAAGGCGACCTATGACTCCACCCAGCGCAAGATGGTCGACTTCCTGCCGGCGAACGGGGTGTTTGGGCGCGGACAGGTCGGCGGTCGTCCGGTGGTGATATTCGGCGACGACTTTACCGTGCGCGGCGGCTCCGCCGACGCGTCCATCCGCGGCAAATATCAGATGCCGGAACATATGGCCGGCGAATACCGCATCCCGCTGATCCGCATGATCGAAGGGTCCGGCGGCGGCGGCTCCGTCAAGACGATTGAAACGACCGGTCACGCCAATCTGCCCGGCGGCATCAATTCAAGCTCCGGCCTATGGCTCTGCGCGCAGAACATGGGGAAAATCCCCGTCGTCGCGCTTGGTCTCGGTTCCGTCGCCGGTCTGGGTGCCGCGCGCCTCGCGGCCAGCCATTATTCGATCATGGTGCGCGATACCTCCGCCGTGTTCACGGCCGGCCCGCCGGTGGTGGAACGGTTGGGCGAAAAGCGCACGAAGATGGAGCTTGGCGGGCACGAGGTTCAGGTCAAGGCCGGCACCGTCGACGAAGCGGTCAAGTCGGAAGAAGAAGCCTTCGAGCGTACGCGCCGCTTTCTGTCCTATCTGCCGAACTCCGTCTGGGAACTGCCGCCGCGCGGACCGCGCACAGACGATCCCAATCGGCGCGATGAGTTCCTGATCTCCGCCGTCCCGCGTGAGCGTGACAAAGCCTATAGCATGCGCAAGATCATCGAATCGGTGGTCGATAAAGGCAGCTTCTTCGAAATGTCGAAGGGCTTCGGTCGCGCCATCATCACCGGCTTTGCTCGTCTTGACGGTTACCCGGTGGCGGTGCTGGCGGGCGATCCGCTTTATGCCGGCGGTGCCTGGGGCGCGGCGGCGTCGCGCAAGATTACCCGCTTCGTCGATCTGGCCCAGACCTTCCATCTGCCGATGGTGCATCTGGTCGATTGCTTCGGCTTCGCCGTGGGGTTGGAGGCGGAAACGACCGCCACTATGCGCCACGCGGTGACCGCCATCAGCGCGATCCATCAATCGACCATCCCGTGGTGCCCCATCATCGTGCGCAACGTCTTCGGCGTCGGCGGCGGCGGCCATGTGCCGCACACCCAAACCGCGATCCGCTACGCATGGCCGTCGGGCAACTGGGGATCGCTGCCTTTGGAAGGCGGCGTGGAGGCAGCCTACCGCGCCGAAATCGCCGCCGCCGACGACCCCGACGCAAAGCTGGCGGAAATCGACGCCCGCCTGCAACGCATGCGCTCCCCCTTCCGCACGGCGGAGGCATTCGTGATCGATGAAATCATCGACCCCAGGGATACACGCCCGTTGCTGTGCGATTGGGTCGCGATGGCCGCGCCGTTGCCGACCCTTGGTCCGTCCCTGTTCACAATGAGGCCGTAACCAATGCCCCTGTCCGGTTTTCGTGTCGTCGAGCTCGGCTCCGGCGTGGCGCTGAGCTATTGCGGCAAGCTGTTCGCCGATTTCGGCGCGGAGGTGATCAAGCTGGAACCCGCCGGCGGCGATACGCTGCGCGCGACGCCGCCCCTGACCGCGAACGGCCAAAGCGGCCTGTTCGCCTGGCTGAACACCAACAAGCGCAGCGTGACGGATACGCCGCAGGCCCGTTCGGCCCTGTTGTCCGAAGCGGATGTCCTGCTGGACGGGCGTCCTCCGGCGGCGCTGGATCATGACGCTTTGCGCGCGGCGCATCCCGGCCTAGCGATCACATCGGTATCGTGGTTCGGCGAAAACGGCCCCTATCGCGACTATGCCGCGACCGAGGCAACGGCGAGGGCGCTGGCCGGGCTGGTGGCGCTGACCGGCGCGGTGGATGGACCGCCGCTGATCGCGACGGATCATCAGTCCGGCGTGGTCGCCGGACTCGCGGCGTTCATCCCGACCTTGGCCGGCCTGTATGGGCGCGCGCAGGGTGCGCGCAAATTCTCGGTCAGCCTGCACGAGGCAATGACCAATATCGCGGAATATGAGGCCGCGGTGGGTTGGGATGCCGGTTCTTCGCGCCGTCGTCCCGGCGTCAACCGCTTCGGGCGCAACTATCCGGTGGGGATTTATCCGACCAAACAGGGCATGATCGGCGTAACAATCGTGACGCCGCAGCAGTGGGCAAGCATCTGTCAGATGATGGGTATGCCCGAGGTCGCGAAGGACAAGCGCTACTCCGTCAACGTCGATCGCCTGAAGCACTCTTTGGAAATCGACGCGCTGTTCCAGCCGGTCTGGTCGTCCCGCACCGCCGAGGAGTGGTTCGAACTCGGCCTGCAATACAAATTGCCGATGGCCGTTGTGCCGACGATGGACGTACTGCTGCATCAGGCCGTGCACCGCCAGCGCGGGGCGATCGCGCCGGTGCGCATCGGCGATGCGTCGTTCGAGGCGCAGGTGGTGCCGCAGCACCTGGAACGCACGCCCCCGAAAGCCAACGGAACGGCACCGCTGCCCGGGACCGCCGAACCGGTCTGGCACACAACGGGAAGCCGCCCCGCGCAGGCCGCGCCAACCGGTAGCTTGCCGCTGCAAGGCATGCGCATCGTCGATCTGACCATGGGTTGGGCCGGCCCAACCGGTGCTCGGCATCTCGCGGACCTCGGCGCGGAGATCATCAAGGTCGAAGCCTGTCAGTATCCGGACTGGTGGCGCGGCACCGACCTGCGCCCGGAATTCATCGCCGAACAGCGGTACGAGAAGATCCACTGGTTCCAGTTGATGAACCGGAACAAGCGCGATGTGACGTTGGATCTGACCCGTCCCGACGGCGCGGCGTTGCTGAAGAAGCTCGTCGCCGGCGCGCACGCCGTTATCGAAAACTACTCGGCCGGTGTGCTGAAGAAGCTCCATCTCGACTACAGCGTGATGAAGGACGTTCGTCCGGGTCTGGTCATGCTGTCGATGCCCGCGTTCGGCAGCAACAACCCCTGGAGTGAATGCCGAGCGTATGGATCGACGCTGGAACAGGCGTCGGGCTTGCCGACGGTGACGGGGGAACCGACCGATCCGCCGACGATGAACCAAACCGCCTATGGCGATCCGGTCGGCGGCTTCAATGCCTCCGCCGCGCTGATGGTGGCTTTGCTGCATCAACAACGGACCGGAGAGGGGCAGAATATCGATCTGTCGCAGGTCGAGTGCATGATGACGCTGGTGGCGCCGTATCTGATCGAACAGGCCATCACCGGCAGCGTCGCGCCGAGGATAGGCAATCGCCACGCGGTGCATACACCGCAGAATTGTTTCCGCTGCGCCGGCGACGACAACTGGGTTGCGGTGACCGTGACCTCCGACGACGCATGGCGCGGGTTGTGCGGGCTTATCGGTCGGGACGATCTGCGCGACCTGGATCGCAACGCGCGCCGGGGCCGGGAAGCGGAGTTGGAGGGGATCGTCACAGGCTGGACGGCGGCGCGCGACCCCGATGCCGCGATGCGCGCGCTGCAATCGGTCGGCGTTGCGGCGGGTGTCGTCCGGCGTCCTTACGATCTGACCGAAGATCCGCATCTGGCGGCGCGCGGCTTTTGGCATCGCGTCGATCGCCCATTCATCGGGCCGCACTGGCAGTCGTCCCCCGCGTTTCGCGAGGCCGCGACCGCCTATCCCGTGCGCATGGTGGCCCCAACGCTCGGGCAGGATAACGCCGCCATTCTCGGCGGCATGTTGGGATTATCGGCCGAGGAACTCGATCGGCTCGCCGCCGCGGACATTATCGGCACGGTGCCGAAGCCGAAGCGGCAATATGGGTAAGCGGTAGGGGTGAGCACGCCCCTCGCGGCCGCGGATTTTCCGATGCCGCCGCCCCATGCGCGCGCGGCGATCGATGGCCTGGTCGCGATCGATCCGGATTTCGGACGTGTGCTCGCACTGGCCGGTCCGCTGCCCTGGCGCAGCCGGTCGGCTGGGTTTCCCGGACTGTTGCAGGCAATCGTCGGGCAAATGATCAGCAATCAGGCCGCCGCCGCGATCTGGGGGCGGGTTCGGGCCGTCCCGGATGCGTTGCATCCCGCCGGGCTGATGACCTTGTCGGATGAAACCCTGCGCGGGATGGGATTCTCGCGTCCGAAGGTGGTGCATGCGCGCGCCCTGGCCGAAGCGTTTCTGTCGGGTGCCTTGGAAACCGACCGCCTCGCCGCGATGGGCGACGATGACGCGATCGCCGCGATTGCTGCGGTGAAGGGCATGGGTCCGTGGTCGGCGGAGATATACCTGCTGTTCGCGTTGGATCGGCTGGATGTGTTCCCGGCCGGAGATATCGCGCTGGCGGCGTCGGCGATGGAACTGAAGAAGTTGCCGGATCGGCCCGGACCGAAGGCGCTGCGAGGGTTGGCCCTGCAATGGCAGCCCTACCGGTCAATCGCCGCGCGCTTGCTGTGGCACTACTGGCGGTACCACACGGGTCGCCCGTCGATGGACGATTTCGGGATTGCTCCGGTCTGACTCGTTCGGTGCATTAACCGTTCATTAAGTCGACCGCTTCATACTGTGTTGCGTGTCAGATACCTTTCAGATCGAGTCCCCGACCCACCACGTAACGACATTCCGGGAACGCGGGGTGGCCGTTCCCTTTACGACACCGTTATTGCTCGGCGCCCGTGCGCGGGCGGCGGCGCGCGGCGTGGAACTTCTGTTGCCCAACCTGTCCGGAAAGCGTGGGGTGTATGTTCTGCCCTGGTCCGGCGTCCAACAAATCTGTCGGCCGAGTGTGCACGATACCTTGCTGCGGGAACGGTTGGACGTGCTCGGATCGCTGACCCCGCGCAAACTCCGCCAGATCAGCCGAGAATTGGCCGCGGCCGGGTATGCGGGGCCGGAGGCAAAGGCCGCGGTTCGGCGCGCCGATGAAAGCGATCTGGCGATGCATCAGGCAGCGAACCGGCATCTTCTGCTTGCATTGATGCGGCAGTTCCGTCCCACGGGCGCGCTGGATACCGATCTGGAACAGCAGGGCAGGGCGCTTATCGTCGAACTCGCGCCGAAATTCCGATCCGATCCAGAGGCGTTGACCTTCGCTCTGGAGGAAATGGGCACATTCTTTGCCTCGTTCGGAGTGGAGGCCGCTGACCGATCGGCGCGTATCCCGACCCTGTTGGATCAGCTTCGGGAACTCCACCAATCCCTCGCCGCCTGGATGCCAAGCGGACCGGACGACATCGCCGCCGGGATCGCCCAGGCTACGGCGGAGGTGGTCGCGGTTGCGATCGATCACGGCCAGGCAATTCTGACGGCGACACGCGCGTTGACCAACGATATCACGGCGCTGATCCGCAAATACCTGGCCGATCCGGACGTGACGCAGGAGCTGATCGAGCGCCCGGATTGGGTTCTGGACGGGTGGGAGATTGTCGCCGGGCTTTGGTCCGTCGGCGGGCAATCGACGAGTCGAAAGTCCAGATTGCTGGAAATCGCGCAAATCCTGCCGCATTTCCCGCGAGAGATAGAGGCCTGGCATCAGAAGCGGCGGCTCGCCCCCAGCCTTGAACCGGCGCTCCGTGTTGTCAGCATCAATGAAGGATGGCGCACCGGGAAAGGGTCCGTTGTGCTGACGGAGCGGAATGAGGCGCTGCGCGCGCAGTGTCTGTAACGTGGAGGCTGGGTGGTCATGACGTCGAACCGAAATCCCGAGACCGCCTTCCGCAGCCTGAGCCGTGAATTGGCGGAGGCTCCCGAGCGCAAAATCCTCGCCGTTCTGTCGGTGGTCGATGCATTGCCGCGGCGCGGTGTCGCCGACGCGCTGATTGCGCCGCTGCGTTCTCGGCTGCCGCGCATGCGGGCGGGACGTCAGGTGAATTTCTGTCGTCTGCTGTTCACCCCATTCGATCGACTGATCGTGCCTGGACCGCGCTGGCGACCGACCGATCCAACCGTTCCGCGGACGGTGCTGACCGCGCTGGCCGATGTCGTGCGACAGGAACTCGGCGCGCGGCTGGCACCGGTCGAGGCGATTCTGGCCGCCGGTATCGGCACGAATAATCCGGCCCGAATCGCGGAGACGGGCGCGCTGTTCTGGCTTGATGCCGGCTGCGTGCTGCTCCGCGCGCCGGTACCGAGAACCTGGTCGGAAACCGGCTTGCCCGAGGCCCTTTATACACCGCTGGCGCGTCGGATCGGTGCCGTGCTCGCGCATTGGCCCGCGATCGAGGTGCTGATCCGCGACGCGGAGGATGCGATGGTGCCGCCGGACATCGCCGCCGCGAAAGCCGTCCTGGCGGATATCGCGCAGACGAATGCGGACGCGATCGGCATGGTCGCCGCCCTGTTGCTGAGCGGTGCCCCTGCCTTACGGCCGCTGTTGCCGCAAGCGGCGTCGCAACTGGGCAAGGCTGTCGAACTGGCGACCGCGAAGGCGTGCGACGGCGCGCTCGACATCGTCATGGAGCAACTCGAAGCCCCCGGCGGCGCGGAAACCCAACTATCCGCCGGGGACCTCGACACTGTCGCGGGTATCGTCAGGCGCATCGCGGGTGTGTTGAACGATGTCGAATCGGGGCAGGCCAAAACGCAGGAGCGCGCGCGTTTCAAAGCGCTGCGCGACCGTTTGGACGCAAGCTGCCGAACGCGGTTTACCGATGGGCTGGAGAACGATCTGCTTGCGCCGCTGGGCACCGCGCCGACCGATGTACTGGAAAAGACGGCGCGCGGATTGCGTCGGCTTGAATCCGAAGCGCGGGTGATCGGCAGCGGGCCGGTCTACGATAGCTTGCTGCGCAAGGCCGCGGACACCGTCGAAAAGATCGGCGCCGGCTCAGCGGACGACGCGGTGGATCAATCCCGCCTGATCGAAATCCTGGTCGGGCCGGAGGCCGCTCTGTCGTTCCTGTCGCGACAACGGTGACAGCCTATAGCGCCAGATAGGCTTCCGCCTCGCGCACCACGCTGGCCAGCACGCCGTCGGCGAACGGGCTCACCAAACCGGCGGACTGCACCAAATCCTGAAACGGTGCCTGACCGCCGCGCGCGCACAGTGCCACGTAGTCGGCCATTGCGCCCGCGGGGTCGCGGCGCGCGCGGACCCAGAACTGCATCGCGCAACATTGGGCCAGGGTGTAGTCGATGTAGTAGAACGGCGACGCGTAGATATGATGCTTCGCCTGCCAGCGACCGCCTTTTTCCGGGTAGCCGAGGTCGCCGTAATCGGTCCACGGCATATAAAGCTTTTCCAGCCGTCGCCACATGGCGTGACGTTCCGCCGGCGATGCCTCGGGATTCTCGTAGACTTCATGCTGGAAATGATCGACGCAGACGCCGTATGGCAGAAAGGCAAGCGCGCCGATCAGGTGCATGCGCCGGAACCGTTCCGCCGCGGCGTCGCCCACCATCAGCCCCATCATCGGATACGTCAGGAACTCCAACGACATGGAGTGTATTTCGGCTGATTCCATCGTTGGCCACAGATAGTCGACGCAGTGCAGATCGCGGCTTTGCCAGTTCTGGAAGGCATGACCCATTTCGTGCGTGAAGACGCCGATATCGTGATGGGTACCGTTGAAATTGGCAAAGATGAACGGCATGCCCTGGGTTGGAAACGACGTGCAGAACCCTCCGCCCGCCTTGGACGGGCGGTTACGCAAGTCCATGAACCCGCCATCGACCATCGATCGATAGAAAGCGCCGAGACTGGGGTGACACCGATCGAACATCGTCTTCGCCTGTTCGACCAGGTAGTCGTGATCGCCGGCGGGGGCGGGATTGCCCGCGGGATCGACGAAGGCTTCATCCCAAAAGCGCAGCCGATCCCAACCGTTTTCCGCCCTGCGCGCCTGCAGCAGACGATCGACCAGCGGCACGACGCGGCGCAACACTTCCTCCCGATATCGCCGGACATCGTCGGGGCCGTAATCGACCCGACGCAGGCGGCGGTAGCCGAGCGGGGTGTAGGTTGCGTAGCCGAGCTTGCGGGCCATGCCGTGGCGCAGGCGGACGAGCGAGTCGTAGATGCGGTCCAGTTCGGGGCCGTTCGCCTCGAAGAACGCCCACCGCTTTTGTTCGGCTTCATGCCGCACCGATCGGTCGGGGCTTTCGGCATAAGGGCCGAGGCCCGACAGATTGACGGTCTCTCCACCGATCTCGATCCGGGCGGAGGCCAGGAGCGCCGTGTAGTCGGCACCGAGGCGCGATTCTTCTTCCAGATCGGCCTTGATCGCGGGATCGAACGCGGCGATGTCGAAATCCCACAGACGCAGCGCGTGCGCGCCGATGATCGCTTCCAGATCGGCGCGATCGGGATCGGCGAGAAGGCGACGCTTCAGCGCGACTTCCATTTCCGTAGCCTCGGGCGCAAGCGCGTCGGCGAAGTCCCGGTCCGCCTTGGCGGTTTCGTCGGCGGTGTCCTGGTCAAAGCGCAGATGCACCAGGGCGGTCCAGGTCTCATGCTCCCGCCGCAGCCGATCCCAGGCGGCGATCGCCCCCCGCCGGTCGCCCGCGTCAAGCTGCGCATTCAGGGCGGCGTAGCTGTCGGTCAGGGTTTGTCGGGTCGGGCGCGGGGCGGCGATGTCAGAGAACTGGATTTTCATGCATGTCTGTTCCACGGCGGCGCCAAAAGGGATGATCCGAGAAGCGGCGCTCTCGACCATATATGGCACGTCGTTGACGCAGGAAATCCTCGACGACCTGCTGCATGGTCGTGCCGTAGGCTTTCAGCGGCGTATCGTCGCCGCGCAGCGCCGCCGCGATCCAGCCGTCGCCGTATACGGGAGCGAGCCAACCGGTGCCCGCGCCGGCAAGCCGATTGCGCGCGCGCGGCGCGGGCGATGGGCAAGGAAGCGAAGGGGGGGAGCGAGGCAGCCGCCAGGAAATCGCGCCGTTTCACGGGTGCGACGTTTGCCATGATCTGTCTCGCGTCGGTTCGTTTCTACCGACACGTTATCCGGCGCGTGGGGAAGCGGCGTGAACGCTTCGTCGGCCGCCGATCAATACGCCACGACTTAGTCGCCGGCGACGAAGGTTCCCGCCCCTGCCTTCGTCGACGTCGCGTCGCGACGCAGCACGATCTTGCGATCGTGCAGTTCGGCGACCGACGGACGATGGGCGATCGACACCAGCGTCGTGTTGGGCAGCCGTTCCCGCAGCGTCGCGTAGAGCTCCGCTTCCGCTTCCGGGTCCAGACTGGCGGTGGCTTCGTCCAGGAAGATCCAGTCGGGCTTCGCCAACAGCGCGCGGGCGAGGGCGATGCGCTGCTGCTCTCCGCCGGACAGGCGTTGTGTCCAATTGTCGTCCTGGTCCAGATGATCGACCAGATGCCCCAATCCGGCCGCGACCAGTGCCTGCGCGATATCGGTTTGCCCATAGACGGCGGGCGCATGCGGATAGGCCACGACATGGCGTAAGGTGCCGAGCGGGATGTAGGGGCGCTGCGGGATGAACAGGGCGTTCGGCGGGATCGCGACCTGCCCCTGTCCGAACGGCCAAATGCCGGCGAGCATGCGGAAGACCGTGGACTTGCCCGACCCGGAGCGGCCGCTGAAGACCACGGATTGGTTGGGCGTGAGTACCAGATCGGCGTTTTCCAGCAGATGGGTGCCGTTGGGCAGGTTCAGCGTGACATTGCGCAGTTGCACGGTCCCGTCGGCTGATTCGACGCGGGTGAAACCGCCGTTGGCGGAGGCGCGGGCACCGGCGACGGCGCTGCTGAAGGTCGTCAGACGCTCGACGACGGCGCGCCAGCTTGCCAGCGAGGCATAGGCGGAGACGAACCAGGACAGCGCGTTTTCCACCTGACCGAAGGCACCGATCGTCTGCATCAGCCCGCCAAGTTGGATACCGCCGGAGAAGTAGCGAGGCGCGGCGACGACGACCGGGAAGATGACGGCGACCTGTTCATAGCCGACAATCAGGGTGTTCAGCAGCTTGGTCCGCGCCATGATCGCGCGCCAGTTGCCGATCACCGCGCCGAAGCGATGCAGTAGATTGCCCTTTTCCTCGGCCTCGCCACGATAAAGCGCGATGCCTTCGGTGTTTTCGCGCACCCTTACCAGGGCGTAGCGAAAATCCGCTTCCACCCGTTGCTGCCGGAAATTCAGCGAGGCGAGCGGTCGGCCGACCAGATGCGTGAAGATGCTGCCGACGATGGCATAAACGACGGCGACCCAGAACATGTAGCCGGGGATCGATATGCCCCAAATCTCAAACGCGCCGGACAGGCCCCAGAGGATGCCGGCGAAGCTGATCAGCGACACGACCTTGGACAGCAGCCCGAGGCTCAGCGACAGGGTTTCCTGGCAGAATTCCCGCAAATCCTCGGCGATGCGCTGGTCGGGGTTGTCGGTGCCGACGGCGCTGTGTTCGTTGGTCAGGCCGATCCGGTAATAGGCACGATCGGACATCCATTGTTCGAGGAAGACCGTGGTCATCCAGGTGCGCCAGCGGATTTGCAGCCACTGGTTCAGGTAGACCTGATAGACTGAAATCGCGATCAACGCCGCCGCCAGCCCGCAAAACCCGGGCATCAGGCCGCTGGGCGTATCGCGATAGGTGAACAGCAGGTCGATGAAGACCTCCCAGTTCTTGTCCTGCAGCGCGTTGTAGAACTCGTTCCGCCAGTAGCTGAGCACGACGGTCATGCCGACCATGATCAGGTTCAGCGCGACGATCGCCGCCAGCAGGCCGCGCGCGGACCATTTCTCCTCCGATTCCATGAAATAGGGGCGTGCCAGACGCCAGGCGTCTTTCAGGAACGGTGTGATCGCGCGCATCGGTCAGGGGGCTTTCAAGGGAGCTTGTGCCGAAAGAGACGCCAGCAAGGCCAGGACCCGCTTGCGATTGGCGCCGAGGTCGGAGTGTCCATAAACGCTGCGGGACCAGATCGCGAGCGTGCCGGCGTCCGGCCCGACGGGTTGGGCCTGAATGGCAATCAGATCGGGGAAATTGAACAGAGCGCTGCGCGCGACGAAATGGACCTGAAGATGGTCGGGGTAGGCTGCCGCCGGGAAGGTCCGCGGCTGCGCCGACGCGACAGCCAGGATCGATTCATACAGTTTCGTCGCCGACAGGGTATAGACCCCGGTTTCGACGTCCGGCACCGGCAGGAAGCTCGGCGGCGCGGCCAGAGCGGTATTGGGGCTGGCAGGTCGCTGGATGGACGCCATGTCCATCACGGGCGGCACCGGCAGACCCGCGGCACCAAACTGCCCGCAGGCCGGCAGGAAAAGGCCGATCAACCAGGCCAGCGGAGTCATCGGCGGGACAAAGGAACGATCATGTCCCGCACATGGACCTTCCGACGCATCGCGACAAGTGAATGCGTTGTTATCCCGCCGCGACGCGTCGAACGTTCGGCGTCAGCGCCCTTTCCAGACCGGCTTGCGCTTTTCCACATAGGCGCGCACGCCTTCGACCCGGTCCTCGCTGGAATAGGGGCTGATACCCTCATTCAGCCGCAGCGCGACCGGCATCGGCAGACCGTTGGCGCGGACGGCGGTTTCCTTCATGCGACGGATCGTGACCGGCGCGTTTTCGGCGATGGCTTCCGCCATGCGGATCGCCTCGTTCAACGCCTCTCCCTTCGGGACGACGCGGTTGACCAGGCCCCAATGCTTCGCGGCCTTCATGTCGATGTATTCGCCGAGATACAGCATCTCGTACGCAATCCCCGACGGGATCAGGCGCGGCAGGATCACGTTGCCGAAATGCGCGCCTTTGCCGCGCTTGGCTTCCGGCAGTCCCATCAAGGTTTGTTCGGCGGCGACGCGGATATCGCAGGCCAGCGCCAGTTCGCAGCCCCCGGCGACGGCGGAACCGTTCAGCGCGGCGATGGTGGGCTTGAAGGTCTCGAACACAACCTCAAACACATAGCGCTGGACGCGCCCCAGCAGCGGTTGAAACGGCTTGCCGGCCTTGTCTTCGTCCGCGCGGGCTTTCAGATCGGCGCCGGCGCAGAACGCCCGATCGCCGACGGCGGTCAGGATGATCACGCGCACGTCCGGATCGTTACCGGCATCGACGAAAGCGTCGATCAGTTCTTCCTGCAGTTCCGGCGACATCGCGTTGGATCGGTGCGGCCGGTTGATCGTCAGGATACGCAGATGGCCGCGTGTTTCACGCAACAGGATCTCGGCGCTTTCGGTTTCGCTCACGAACATTGTCTCCCATACTGATGGCCGAGACGTTATCGGGGCGGCGGAACGAGGGCAATTTTCGTCCCACGTCGCGATGACCACGAGTACGACACGCAAGGCGACATGGACACGCGGCCCAGCACTCGGCACCATGGCAGACCCACGCCTGCCGGAGTCCGAACGCCGATGCCCACCCGAATCTCGACGCAGGAGGCGCTGCACGCGCTGTTTCATCCGCGCGCGGTGGCCGTGATCGGCGCGTCCGACGACACCACCAAGCACGGCTACATCGTTCTGACCAACGCGCGGAATGTCGGTTTTCGCGGCGGCGTTTACGGCATCAGCCGTCGCCTGACGGATGTGGAGGGCATTCCCTGTCACCCGGACCTGGCATCGGTGCCGGAGCAGGTCGATACCGCCTTCCTCGCCATTCCAGCGGAGGCCGCGATCCAGGCGGTGCGCGATTGCGCCAGGGCGGGACTGAAAGCGGTGATCGTCGGGTCCGCCGGGTATGCGGAAAGCCTCGACGCCGGGGGCGCGGAACGGCAACGCGCGCTCCAGGCGATCGCGGAGCAAGAGGGCATTCGGATCGTCGGCCCGAACTGCAATGGCGTCTACAACGCGCATCATCCGCTCTCGATCGGTTTCAACACGGCCCATGCCAAGCGGCAGAAGCCGGGCGGAATCTCGATCTTCTCCCATTCCGGCGCGCTGTTCGATGCCATGGCCGGCCGTCTGGCGCGTCTCGGCGCGGGGCTGTCGCTGTTCGCCTCCGCCGGCAACGAAGCCGACATGTCGGTGTTGGACTACATGGAATACGCGATCGGCCACGGCCCGACCCGTGTGATCGCTCTGCTGATCGACAGCCTGGACGACGGCGCCCGTTTCCGTCGTCTGGCGCTGGCGGCGCATGAGGCGGGGAAGCCGGTTGTCGCGTTGAAGATCGGCGGTTCGGCCGCGGGGGCCGCGGCCGCGGTGGCGCATTCATCGCGGTTGGCGGGCGATGCGGCGTCGTATCGGGCCCTGTTCGACGCCAGCGGCGTGGCCACCGTCGCCACCCTGGAAGGCTTGATGACCGCCGCGGCTTTGCTCGACAAGTATGGTCGTCGCCCCGGCCTGTTGGGGGCGCTGTCGACCTCCGGCGCCGGCGCATCGTTGATCGCCGATCGGTGTGCGGCCTTGGGCGTGCCCTTGGCACCGCTGACCGAGGCGACCCATGCCGCCATCGATGCGCGGAAGATGTTCTCGCGGATCGGCAATCCGCTGGATATGGGGATCTTCGGCGGGATGCGCCGAGCGGGGGAGGTGCCTTCGTTGTTGATGGGGGATGCGGGGGTTTCGGTGGCGTTGGGGTTGATGCATTCGATGAACCCGTGGCAGGGCGATCCGATCCGCGCCGCGTTGGCGCGGGCGACGGCTGCCTCGGGCAAGCCGCTGCTGATCGTGTCGCCGGGCGGCATGCCGCCGGAGGAGCAGTCGGCCTACGCGGCCCTGGGCATGGATGTGTTCACCGAGACCGATAGTCTGCTGGAGGGGATCGGCGCGCTGATATCGGCCGAGCCGCGGCCGATGTCGGGCGCGCCGCCGGGTGTCGCAACATCACCGTTGCCGGCGGGTAGCCTGACGGAACCGGAGAGCCTGCGCCTGCTCGCCGGGTTCGGCGTTCCCGTCGTGCAAACGATCGAATGCGCGACGGTGGAAGAAGCGCAGGCAGCCGCGCTGCGCGTCGGCTTCCCGCTGGTCATGAAGTCGGTCGTGCGGGATGTCGCGCATAAGAGCGATCTGGGGTTGGTGCGTGTCGGCCTGACCGATCCCAGCGCAGTCGCCGATGCCTATGCCTCGATTGGCCCAAGCGTCGTCGTGCAAACTCTGATTCAAGGAGCGTTGGAGGCCATTGCTGGGGTTACCCGCGCCGATGGCGTCGGCTTAGTGTTGATCGCGGGGCTTGGCGGGATTTACGCGGAGGCGCTGAACGCGACGACGACCTGGGCGATGCCGGTTGAGCGCGATGTGCTGGAGCGTGACATCGCCGCAAGCCCGCTTGGGCGGGTGCTGTCCAGCGCGCGCTGGAAGTATCCAGACGCCTTACCGGCATTGATCGCCCTGTTGCTGGCGCTGCAATCCGCCGCGCTTGCCTATGGCGATGCGGTGCAGGCAATTGACGTCAATCCCGTGATCCTGGGCGCCGGCGCCGGCGGCGCGATCGCGGTTGACGCCTTGGTTATCCCCCGCTCATGAGCGCGCGGTTCACGGCGACCTATCGCGTCCGCGGCGACGCCGACGGGATCGAGGCGCGGGCGCAGGGCATCGCGGTCGAACAGAGCGTCGAGATGCCGCTTGCCGCCATCGACGATCCGGCCGTGCTGAGCGAGATCGTCGGGGCGGTCGAAGGGATCGTCGATCTGGGCTCCGGGGTTTTCGAGGTACGCATCGGATTGGCGACGGCGACGGTCGGCGACGATCCCGGTCAGTTGTTGAACATGCTGTTCGGCAATACCTCGCTGCACGACGATGTGGTGCTGTATGACGTCGATATCCCTGATCCATTGGTTCACGCCTTCGGCGGTCCGCGTCACGGCATCGCGGGGTTACGCCATCGCCTGGGCCTGCACGATCGCGCGTTGACTGGATCGGCGCTGAAGCCGCAAGGTCTGCCGGCAGACGAGTTGGGCCATCTGGCGGAGCGTTTCGCGCGCGGCGGCCTGGACTTCGTCAAGGACGATCACGGCCTGGCCAATCAACGCTACAGCCGGTACGAGGAGCGGATACCGGCCTGCGCCGCGGGCGTGGCGCGCGGCGTGCGGTCAACCGGGCATCCGACCCGCTATATCCCCAGCCTGACCGGCGATCTGGACCAAATGCGCGCGCAGGCTCGGGTGGCGCTGGATCAGGGGCTGGATTGCGCCATGCTGGCGCCGATGATCTGCGGCTTCCCGACCATGCGCGCATTGGTGCGGGAGTTCCCAGAGATCGCCTGGTTCGCGCATCCCAGCCTGGGCGGCGCGGCGCGAATCTCTCCCGATCTGCTGATCGGCAAGCTGTTCCGCCTGATGGGCGCGGACGCGGTCATTTTCCCCAATTTCGGCGGCCGCTTCGGCTATTCCAGAGAAACCTGCGCTCGGCTCGCGGACAATGCCCGCAGCAGGGATGACGGCATGCGCGCGGCGCTGCCGGTGCCGGCGGGGGGGATGACGATTGACCGCGCCGGGGAGATTCTTGACTTCTATGGCGAGAACACGATGTTGCTGATCGGCGGCAATCTGCTGATGGCGCGCGATCGCATGGTTGAAGAAGCCGAACGCTTCGCGCGCGCCGTCGGGCAGCATAACCTGAAATAGGATTTCGGCATGGATACCGAGCAGGAACAGCGCTTTCGTTCGGCGCGAGAGGACTTCCGCTGGGATGGCGTGGCGCATCAGCCGTACAAGCAGGACGGCAGCGCACCCTTCAAGGACATCTCGCGTCAGGTGCTGTTTCACGAGGCCTCGCTGGGCTGCGAGTTGCGCTATTTCGAGATGGACGCCGACGGGTATTCGACATTGGAGCGGCACGAGCACACCCACGCGGTGATGATCCTGCGCGGCAATGGGCAATGCATGGTCGGGGCGGAGGTGCGCGACGTTAAGCCGCTGGACCTGATCACGATCCCGGCCTGGACCTGGCATCAGTTCCGCGCGACCGAGGGCGAGGCGTTCGGCTTCATGTGCATGGTGAACACGCTGCGCGATCGCCCGGTACTGCCGACGGAGGCCGATCTGGCGGAGATGCGGAAGGTTCCGGCGGTCGCGCGGTTCCTGGGGGGATAGTCGCGGTTGTCGGTCTGGTCCCCGTGTGGATCAGGCCACCAGTGTCGCCGTCCGGTTGGCGTCGATCCGGTAACTTGCCTCGATATGCGTCGCCAGTGCGTCGGTCACCGGCTGTACGGCCGAACGGCCCTTGAGCATCAGGATGCCGAAGTCCGGCAACGGGGGCAGGCCCTCGTCCGGGCGCAATGGGCGTAGCCCGTCCGGCAAAGCCGAGATCGCGCTGACGGTGACCGCCAACCCCGCCAGCACCGGGGCAAGCGTTCCGGCCTGGGTGCCGGACAGATAGGCGACGCGATAGCGGCGGTCGGCTTTCTCCAGCGCCGCCAACGCCGATGCGCGCCAACTGCAATCCTGATGTGCGAGCGCCAGGGGCAATGGGTTCTGGCGGTGCGGCGTGTAGCGGGTCGCGGTCACCCAAACCAACGGTCCGCGCCAAAGCTTCACAGAGGGGAAATTGCGCGGTTCATTGCCCTCCGACACCAAGGTCAGGTCCAGTTCGCCTTCCTTGATCTTCTCCGCGAGATCGGTGGAGGAGGCGCAGAGCACATCGACCTGGACCGCCGGATGGGTCTCGGCGAAGCGCTTCAGGATTGGCGGCAGGTAGCTCAGCGCGTAATCGTCGGGCGATCCCAGGCGCACGGTTCCGGCGATGCGCGGCGCAAGGAACGTGTCCATGACTTCATCGTTCAGTTCCAGGATCTGGCGCGCGCGGGTCAGCAAGTAGCGCCCGTGCGGCGTCAGTTCGACGCTGCCGCCCTTGCCGCGGCTCAGCACTTTCTGGCCGAGACTGTCTTCGAGACGCTTCATCTGCATGGAGACGGCGGACTGGGTGCGTCCGACCATGTCGGCGGCCTGGGTAAAGCTGTGGCCGTCGGCGATCAGCACGAAGGCGCGCAGCAGATCGGGGTCGAGGGGCGATGAGATCATGGCATCAATATTGGTGATGCCGATCATCAAGGCAATTCGTTTTACTGATCAGGCATCGATCGGCAAGAGACCTGGGCAGCTCAAGGAGGGTCGCAATGTCAGATCGTATCGCGCTTTCAGGTTTCACCCCCCACGCCCTGGTTCCCGCCGAAGCCTGGCGGACGCTGGCGCATGCCGTGCGCGTGGTGCTGACGCGTCGCGCGCTGCGCGATCTGGACCCCAGGCTGCTGGACGATATCGGAGTCAGTCGAGCGGACGCGCTGCACGAGGCCGCGCGCGCGCCGTGGGACCTGAAACCGTCGCGCCGGCGACGCTAAGTGCTTGTTCAACATCAATCGAATCGATCAACCGTGTTGAACAAGCCCTTAGCTATCGTTTTTGACGGCAACTTTGCCGACGTGCAGACGCACTTATTTGTCGGCGTTGCCTAAGGCGGGGGTTACTCCGCCGCCTTCGCCGGCAGATCGTCGCCAAGGCGCACGCCGCGTACGACGTATTCGGCGGCGACCTTGATGGCTTCGATCATGCTGACGGCACTGGCCTTGCCGGTGCCCGCGATGTCGAAGGCGGTGCCGTGATCGACGCTGGTGCGCAGCACGGGCAGGCCGAGCGTGACGCTGACGGTCTTTTCGAAGTCCATCATCTTGGCGGCGATGTGGCCCTGATCATGGTACAGCGACAGCACCGCGTCGTAGCGGCCAATGCGAGCCAGATGGAAGACGGAGTCGGCGGGCACGGGGCCGGCGATCTTCAGGCCCCTGGCCCGCGCGGCGGCGATCGCCGGCTTGATCGCGTCGATCTCCTCCCGCCCGAACATGCCGTCTTCGCCGCCATGCGGGTTCAGCGCGGCGACGGCCAGATGCGGTTGCTCATACCCGAGTTGCCCCAGCGCCTTGATGCAGTTGTCGATCCCCTTGGCGACGCGGTCCTGGGTGATCGCGGCGCAGGCCTTGGCGAGGGAAAGGTGGCGCGTGAGGAAGAAGATCTTCAGCCCGCTGATGGTGAACATCGTCATCTCTTCACGCGCGCCGGTATGTTCCGCGAACATCTCGGTATGGCCGATGAAGGGGATTTTCGCGGCTTGCAGCGATTCCTTGTTGATCGGCGCGGTCACGACGCCCGCGACGCGTTGCGCCATGGCCAGATCGATGGAGGCGCGGATCGCGGCATAGGCGGCCTGGCCGCCCAGCGGCTGGACTTCGCCCATGCGCAGGGCGGTCGGATCGGTCGTTTCCTGGTGCAGCACGTCGATGACGCCGGGGCGATCGGCGATCTCCTCCGGCGCCGTGATGCGATTCAGCGTCGCGGTCAGGCCGCACGCGCCCAAGGCGCGTTCCAGGATGCGGGCGTCGCCGATGACGAAGCTGCGGGAGATGGCGCGCACCTCCTCGGACAGCAGCGCGCGCACGCAAATCTCCGGGCCGATACCGGCGGGATCGCCCATGGTGGTTGCCAGAACGGGTCGTTCGGTCATGTCGCACTCTCCTTACCGCCCGCGCAATCTGCCTGAATCCGGACGGATCGGCCAGCGCCTTATCCGAGCGAGCGCATGGACAGCACCGCGCCCAGCCAGGTCGTGGCGATCCACAGCGTCAGCAGGACGGTCTGCGCCGGTCTGGTCAGTTCGGGCGCCGGGGCGTCTTCGGCGATCGGGGCGCCCTTGTTCAGGGCAAGCGCGGTCAGGGGCAGGTAGACGATGAAGCTGGCGAGGCTTGCCAGGATCAGTCCGGCGACGAAGGCCGGCGCGCCGAAGACCGGCCAGATCGGCGCGACCGCGACGATATGCGGCAGTCCGGGCGACCAGAGCCGATCGGACGAAGCGGCGACGGAGTGGGAGGCTGTGCGAGCGACACGCATGGGTCAGTTCCTTGCTTGCGGAGCGACATTGTCGTGAAAGTCGAGACCGGCGACGGTACGCCGCACGATGCCGGCGCGGATGACGAAGTCGCCGAACGCCTCGTCAGCCTGTCGCTGGGTCGCATAGGCCGCGATCAGCGGTGTCAGTTCCGCGACGATGGCATCGCCGTCGACATCGGTGCGGTGGAGCTTTGACAGGCGCGAACCGTCGTGCGCCCCACCCAGATACAGGTTGTACAAACCGGGGGAACGGCCAACCAGGCCGATCTCCGCCATGTAAGGACGCGCGCAACCGTTCGGACAGCCGGTCATGCGGATGGTGATTTCCCGCTCTCGCAGGCCGTGCTGTTCCAGCACCGTCTCCAGCCGGGTGACCAGTTCCGGCAGATAGCGTTCGCTTTCGGCCAGTGCCAGGCCGCAGGTCGGCATGGCGACGCAGGCGACCGCGTTGGCGCGCAGTGCGGAGACAGCCCCATCCAGACCGTGCCGGCGCAGCAATGCCTGCACGACGGGCCGCCGGTCGGCGGGGATATCGGCCAGCACCAGGCTCTGGTTTGGCGTGATGATGAACCGTCCGACGTTCAGTTCGGCGATCTTGTGCAGCCCCGTCAGCAGGCGTCGGTCGCCGACGTCGTGGACGCGCCCGTTCTCGATGAACACGGTGAAATGCCGCCCGTCCTCGGACCAGCCCAGCCGGTCTCCGGTGCCGGTAAAGGCATAGGCGCGCGCCGGTTCTAGAGGCGTTGCCAGCCGAACGCTCAGTTCCGCGACGAAGCGGTCCAGGCCCATGCGGTCGATGGTGTACTTAAGCCGAGCGGCTTTGCGGTTGGACCGATTGCCGTGGTCGCGTTGGACGGTGACGACTTTCTCGGCGACATCGACCGCGTTGTCGGGCGTGCAGAAGCCGATGACGTCGCCGGCGCGGGGATAGGTCTCCGGCTCTCCATGGGTCATCCCCATGCCGCCGCCGACCACGACGTTGTAGCCGACGACCGCGCCGTTCTCCTCGATGGCGATGAAGCTCAGGTCCTGGGCGAACACGTCGACGTCGTTATGCGGCGGCAGGGCAATGCCGATCTTGAACTTGCGCGGCAGATAGGTGCGTCCGTAGATCGGTTCGTCTTCCTCCGGTCCGCCGGCGACGCGTTCCTCGCCCAGCCAGATTTCGTGCCAGGCGCGGGAGTGCGGCAGCAGGTTGTCGGCGATGCCTTCGGCGAGCGCGGTGACCGCCGCGTGGCCCGTCGGGCGCCAGGGATCGACGCTGGCGATGACGTTACGGTTCACGTCGCCGCACGCGGCGATGGTGTCGAGCATCGCGGCGTGCATCTCCTGGATCGCGGGGCGTAGGTTGCTTTTGATGATGCCGTGGAACTGGATGGTCTGGCGGGTGGTCAGTCGCAGCGTGCCGTTGCCGCGATCGCGGGCGACCTGTTCGGCGGCCAACCATTGCGCCGGCGTCAGGATGCCGCTGGGGATGCGCATGCGGGCCATGAAGATGAAGGCTTTCTCCATCTTCTGCTTGCCGCGTTCGGCGCGCAGGTCGCGGTCGTCCTGCAGGTAGATGCCGTGAAACTTCGTGACCTGCTGGTCGTCGTCGGCGATCCCACCGGTTTCCGCCCAGGTCAGGCCCTCGGCGATCGTGCCGCGCAGCAGGTTGCTCGCCGCCTTGATGCGCTCGTTGGCCGAGAGCGCGGGTGTTTCGATATCCATGTCTCGCTCTCCTTAATACACGTCGCGCAGGTAACGACCGTCGCGCCGGATGCCATCCAGTTCGGCCTTTGCCGCGTCGGCGTCCTGGTTTCCCTGATCGGCCAGAATGCGCAGCAGCATGTCGTGCACGTCCTTGGCCATCGCGTTCATGTCGCCGCAGACGTACAGAGCCGCGCCGTCTTTCAGCCAGGCGTACAGGTCGGCGCGGGCGTCCCACAGGCTGTGCTGGACGTAGCGCTTGGCGGGTTGGTCGCGGGAAAATGCGACATTGAGCCGATTCAGAACGCCGGACTTCAGCCAATCCTGCCAGTCGAGCTGGTACAGGAAGTCGTGCATGTAGTTGCGATGTCCGAACACCAGCCAGTTGCGGCCCTTGGCGCCCGTGGCTTCCCGTTCCTGCATGAAGCCGCGGAACGGGGCGACGCCGGTGCCGGGGCCGATCATGATGACCGCGCGCTCCGGATCGGCCGGCAGGCGGAAATGCGGGTTGGGGCGCAGGAACACATTCAGCCGATCGCCCGCGCGCCGACGCGCCGTCATGTCGACCGACGCGACGCCGGAGCGGGCGCGCCCGTGGGAGTCATAGCGCAGCGCCGCCACCAGCAGATCGGCCTGTTCCCCCACCGCCTTGCGGCTCGATGCGATCGAGTAGTAGCGCGGGGGCAGCGGTCGCAGCAGCCCGGTCAGTTGTTCCGCCGTCAATGCCGCCGGCGCGGTTGCCAGCAGATCGATGACCTGGCGTCCTTCCGCCCAGCCGGCCTCCGGCAGCGGCGCGCCGGTCAGTTGGGCGAAGTCCTGGATCTGCTTGCCGGTCAGGGTCGTGATGTCGTAGCGGGTCAGCAGAGACGACCGCAGCGCGGTATCCCCCGCCAATCCCGTCGCGGCCAGCACGGCATCGGCCAGCGCCGGGTCGTTGGACGGCAGGATGCCCAGCGCGTCGCCCGGCTCATATGCGATGGCGCTGCCTTCCAGGGACAGTTCCAGATGCCAGGTGTCGGACGTCGAACGGCTGCCGCTGAGGCGGACTTTCTCGGCGATCTCGGCCGCAAACGGATTGGCGCGGGTCGGGCCGTCGGCGGCGGCGCGGGCGAAATCGACATGAATGACCGAGGCGGCTTCGGCCGCGTCGGCATTCAGCAGGCCCAGCGTCGACTCGATCCAGGTCGAGGCGGGCGCGTCGTAGTCCAGATCGCATTCGACCCGATCGGCGATGCGGGTGGCGCCGAGGGCGGCCAGACGTTCATCGAACCGGCGGCCGGTTTCGCAGAACTGCGCATAGGCCCGATCGCCGAGACACAGCACCGCATACTTCACCTTCTCGAAGTTTGGCGCGTCGGCGGCCAGCAGCGCGTCGTGGAAGTCGGCGGCGCGCTGCGGCGGGTCGCCTTCGCCCCAGGTCGCGGCGATAATCAGCAGGTTCTCGACTTCGGCGATCCCGGCGGGGGTGGTATCGGCCATATCGACGACCTTGACGGCGAAGCCGAGGCGGGACGCGGCCTTGCGGGCCTGCGCGGCGAGTGCCTCCGCATTGCCGGATTCCGTGCCGAACAGGATGGTCAAGGGGGTTCGGCGGGCAGGCGGGGCGACGGGCTGTTGGGCCTGTTGGCCGTTGCCGGCGGCGAAGCCGGCGAGGAAGCCCGACAGCCAGCTGCGCTGTTCCGGATTGGTGACGGACATGACGCGGTTGAGGCTGGCGATCTGGTCTTCCGCGAAGGGCGCGGAGTTGGGCAGAAGTGGGACGGCGGACATGATGCTTCCTCAGGCCTGGACGCGGGCGGGTTCGGGTAGGGGTTGAAGGATCATCGGCGTGGTTTGTTGCCATTCCAGCAGCAGCGCGCGCAGCGCCACGACCGGTCCGACGACGATCAGCGTCGCGCCGGCCGCGGGCAGATCGGCCACGGCGGCGGCGGCGGTGGCCAGCGTGGCGATGCGAACGGACTGTTCGGCGCGGGTGGCGTCGGTGATCACCGCCACGCCCTGATCGGGCGACCGGCCCTGTGCCATCAGGCGTTCGGCGATGGCGCCGATCTGGCGTTGGCCCATGTAGAGCACCAGCACATCGGCCCCGCGCGACAAGGCCGCCCAATCGATGTCGGTCAGGGTGCCGGAGGAGTCGTGCCCGGTGGCGAAGGCCACGCTGCGCGCCAAGGCGCGGTGGGTCAGCGGAATGCCGGCCAGTGCCGTTCCGCCTATCCCGGCGCTGATGCCCGGCACGATCCGGAACGCGATCCCGGCGGCGGCGAGCGCCACGGCTTCCTCTCCGCCGCGGCCGAAGATCAGGGGATCGCCGCCCTTGAGGCGCACGACGCGCAGGCCCTGTCTGGCGAGTTGGATCAGGCGCGCATTGATCCGCAATTGCGGCGTGCGGCGTCCGCCCGCTCGTTTACCGACCGATTCAAGCCGAGCCCGATCGGCGAGGGCGAGGATGTCGGCGGAGACGAGGGCGTCGTGCAGGACGACATCGGCCTGTTCCAGCGCGTGGACGGCGTGGAGGGTGAGCAGGCCGGGATCGCCTGGCCCGGCGCCGACGAGCCATACGGTTCCGGCCTCGAAAGGTGGTGGGGTGAGCCGGGAGCGGAGCATGGGTGCCTGACGAAAGAGTGGGGTTGGGCACCCTTATGGAGGATAATTTTTCATGTAATGCAATATGGAGTCGATAAATAAGAAAAAATCACTCTTTCTGTGTTGGGAGAGTGAACGCTTTCTCGTGCCGTTCGGTTCGGCGGTAATCCGTTCTCCGGCGGGTGCGGGTTGGGCGGCGTTATGGGCTTGGGGGTTTCACGGGGCCGCTCGGACAGCGGGGGGTGTGCTCAGGGTGCAAGGGGTCTTTGCGTCGGGTTTTGGTTTCACGAGGCTCCGGCGGGGGCGGGTTGGGCGACATTGTTGGCTTTGGAGTTTCACGGAGTTGGCGCGGAGCGTTTTGGACAGCGGGCGGTGCGCTCAGGGCGCATGAGGTCTTTGCGTCGGGTTTTGGTTTCATGCGGCTCCGGCGGGGGCGGGTTGGGCGACATTGTTGGCTTTGGAGTTTCACGGAGTTGGCGCGGAGTTGCACGGAGCCTTTTGGACAGCGGGAGGTGCGCTCAGGGTGTAAGGGGTCTTTGCGTCGGGTGTTGGTTTCACGCGGCTCCGGCGGGGGCGGGTTGGGCGACATTGTTGGCTTTGGAGTTTCACGGAGTTGGCGCGGAGTTGCACGGAGGCTCTTGGACAGCGGGGGGTGTGCTCAGGGCGCATGAGGTCTTTGCGTCGGGTTTTGGTTTCATGCGGTTCCGGCGGGGGCGGGTTGGGCGACATTTTTGGCTTTGGAGTTTCACGGAGTTGGCGCGGAGTTTCACGGAGTCTTTTGGATAGCGGGCGGTGCGCTCAGGGTGCATGAGGTTTTGGTTCCCGGTTTTCGGTGCAGTTCGGCGGACCGCTGGGTTCGGGCAGGGCGAAGGCTCACGCGGGCGCGGGTTTCTCACGGCGTGTGGGGTCTTTCCCCCCAGCATTTTGGAGCATGATGGCTGAAGGTCGATGCGACGGGTGGACGGCAGTTTGTTCATGATACGTTCGTATCAGGGGGCGCGCTCCGCGCCAACAAGCGAACGGCTCGACGCTGTGGGATCAGCGTCGGCCGAGGTAGGCGTCCACGTCCTCGGCCAACAATAACCGGTCCGCCAGCAAGGCTTGGGCACAGGCCGCGACACGGCCGACGCGCGCGCCGGGCGGGTAGCGTTCGGTGACGGACGGTCGCGGGTCGCCGCTTGCGACTCGATCCGCCGCGGTGGCGGGAAAGGCCAAAAATGTGCCGTCGCGATCCGCCAGTTCCCCCGCCGGATAGGGTTCGGCGTAGAGGTTCCAGCCGGTGAAGGTGCCCATCGGGGCGGCGATGTCGGGCAGGAGAATGCCCGCGCGCTCATTCCCGTCGGAGTCGACCTGCGGCACCAGCGGGCCGAAGGCTTCTCCGGCCTGGGACGGATCTGTCCAATCCGGCAGGGCGGCGACGTCATTGGCGGCGCGGGGCGGAGTGAGGCCGGGGATATCGGGCCAGGCGACGGAGGCCGCCGGCACCAGGGTACCGTCGGCGATCCTGGGCACGCGGCTGTCGGGCGGCGCGCGGTCGTTCACCACCCATTCATCCAGCGCGACCAGCAGCGCGCGCACCGCCGCCATCGGATCGTGCCAGTTGCGCGGGTTGACGCAGGGTCCGGCGTCGCGGGGCATACCGGCCTTGCCGCCATGCTGCGTGCCCGCCACCAGAAAACTGCGCACGAACGCCGTCGGCGGCAGATCGTGTCGGCCGAGCGGGTCTGTGTGCAGGAGGGAGGCGCCTTTCTGCCAGTATTCGGTGGAGGTGTTGGTCTCTATCACGCGCGGATCGGTCCGATCGCCCCGCAGCAGGTCGGCGGTGGCGAATGGGGCCTCGATTTCCGGGAAGTCGTGGTCCTCGTGCCAGGTGCGGGTGCGGAAGGGTTGCGCGAAGGGGGTGTTGTGGAAGACCCGCCCGACGCCCGCGACATGCGTCAGCACGCCGTCGAACACGCGCTCGCCGTCCTCATCGGCGTTGAAGCCCTGGGCGATGTGATCGCGCAGATAGCGTCCGGCCTGGGAAATTCCGAAGCCGAGGGTGTGTGTGATTGCTCGCCCCGTCAGTCCCTCGCCGCGATGGCGCAGGTGGCTGACGATGTCGCGGGTGGCGGCGAAGCCGATGCCCTGCACGCTCGGGTTGGTCGCGTTATAGTGGATTTCGTAGATCGAACCGGTTTCCGGCCGTGTGCCTTCCGGCAGCAGGCGAATGGTTCGGCTGTCGGCGAAAGCGAAGTCCACGGGCCGGCGGTCCGCCGTCTGGGTGCGTCGGACGGTGACCGTCGCATCGTGATCCGCCGCCGCGTGCGACAGTTTGAACGTCTCGTGCGCGCCCAGTCGCGTTCCGGCGACGAATTCCTCGCGGATGCGGCGGGTGTAACCGGCGATGGCGGGCACGCGCAGCGCCAGTCCGGTGGCCTGCGGCGCGCCGGCGTCCCAACCGCTCCACAACAGGGAGAACCCAAGGCGCAGCGGCAGCGCGTTGCCCAGGTCCGCCGGGGTTTTCGGCTGATTGCCCACGGGCCCGGCGCACAGGTTGTGGAACAGCATGATGCGGCCGCGATTATTGACCTCGTACAGCAGTCGGCCGTTGCCGAGGGCTGGGTCGATCGGGCGCAGCAGCACGATGTCGGACTCATAGGCGACCAGACCGCGTGCGTCGCGTGGCGCTAGATCGAGCAAGGCGATGCCGCGATTGCCGGGATGGGATGGGTCGAGCACGCCGTAAGCGGTGGCGTCGATGCGTTCATAGGTACCGGATGCGCCGAAGCACGCCCCATCGACGAATGGGGCGCGGGCGCGCGGGACGATATCGACGATCATCCCCGGCGCAGCGGCGCGTCGGTGCGGGCCTGCAGGGCCTCGAACGTCAGGCCGGGGATCATGTCGCGGACCGCGAAGCCATCCGGCGTCACGTCCAGCACGGCAAGATCGGTATAGACCCGCAGCACCACGCCCTTGGCGGTCAGCGGATAGGAACAGGTCCGGCGAATGCGGGATTCGCCGCTGCCTTTAGTGTTGTGTTCCATCGCCACCCAGAGCCGCTTGGCGCCGACCGCGAGATCCATCGCCCCGCCGACCTGCTTGACCGGTTCGCTGGGGGATCGCGCCCAATTGGCGATGTCGCCGTTTTCCGCGACTTCGAATGCGCCGAGAACGCAGAGGTCGAGGTGGCCGCCGCGGGCGATGGCAAAGCTGTCGGCGTGGTGAACATAGGCACCGCCGGTCCGCAGGGTGATCGGCTGGACGCCGGCATTGACCAGCCAGGGGTTGATGTCGGCCTCGGCCGGGGCGGGGCCGATGCCGATGACGCCGTTTTCGGCGTGGAAGATGACTTCCCGCTCCGCCGGGACGAAGTCCGACACCGTGGTCGGGATGCCGATGCCGAGGTTGACGAACCAGCCTTCGGGAATGTCCTGGGCGATGCGGCGCGCGATGCCGAGGCGATCGAGCGGCTTGAATTCAGTGTCCGCCATTCTGGCCTCCCTTATAACGGCACATGCAGCACGCGCTGCACGAAGACGCCGGCGGTGTGCACGTGTTCGGGCGGGATATCGCCCAGGTTGACGACGTGATTGGTTTGCACGATCGCCAGTTTGGCGGCCATGGCCATGATCGGGTTGAAGTTTCGCGCGCTTTCGCGGTGCGTCAGGTTGCCCCAGCGATCGGCCTGCCAGGCGTCGATCAGCGCGACGTCGCCGTGGATCGGGTATTCCAGCAGGCAGAGCTTGCCGTCGATGACTCGGGTTTCGCGTCCGTCGGCCAGCACGGTATCGGCCGCGGTCGGGGTGTAGAAGCCGCGCACCCCGGCGCCGGCGGCGCGGATGCGTTCGGCCAGCGTGCCCTGGGGCACGATTTCCAGTTCCAGCTTCCCCTGGGCGTAAAGCCGAGCGGCGACGGAAGCGGGGCGAACGAAGCTGCAAACGATTTTGGCGACGTGTTCGGTGGCGAGCAGTTCGGCGATCGGGCCGTCGTCGCCGCCGCCGGCGTTGCAGACCAGGGTCAGGTTGCGGGCACCCTGCTCGATCAGGCCCTTGACCAAACGTTCGGGGGTGCCGGCCTTGAAGCCGGCCAGAAGGATCGTGGCGCCATCCTGGATGCCCGCCATCGCCTCCTGAATATTGGGCACGAATTTATCGATCATGTCGTGACGTTTCCCTTGTTGCCCGCAGGTTAGCGTTGGTTGGGGCCGGCGTCGAGCAAGGCCAGGTTCTGTTCGGCCAGATCGGCGACGGTGCCGTTCGGATCGATGGCGCGGGCCTGTTGCCAATCGGCCCGCGCGCCGTCGCGATCGCCCAGATGCAGGCGCAGGATGCCGCGTTCCAACAGGGCCTCCGGGTCGTCAGGGTCAAGCGCGATGGCGCGATCGATATCGGCCTTGGCGCGGTCGAGCAGGTTTTGCCGCCGCCAGGCCGCGGCGCGCAGGATCAGCGCGTCGGGCCGAGCCGGTTTCAGTGCCAGGGCCTTGGTCAGGTCGTCGATGGCTTTCGGCGGTTGGCCCAGGGCGATTTCGGCCGTGGCGCGGGTCACCAACAGGTCGGCGTCGGATGGCGCCAGCGTCAGGGCAAGGGTGGCGTCGCGTTCGGCCAGATCGGCCTGCCCGGTCATGAGGCGGATGCGCGCGGCCTGTCCGAGGATCGAGGCGCGGGCGAGGTCGGGGGCGGCGCTGGTTTCGGCGAGACGTTCGAGCAGTGGCACGCCGAGTTCCGGCCTGCCGTCGGCGATCAGCGCGAGACCGCGGCAATGGGTCGCGCCGTCGCCGCCGCCGTCCGCCAGCCAGGTTTCGGCCAAAGTGAGCGCGCCGGGCGCGTCGTCGGTAAGCAGCGCGAGGCATCGTTCGTAGCGTTCCCCCTGCGCGACACGGGGCGGAAAGGGCGGCAGAGGCAGAAGTTCCGGCAGCGGTTCCGGCGGCGGCGGGGTGTCGAGCCACCAGAAGCCTGCTCCGAAGGCGGTCGCGAGCGCCGCGGCGGCGAGAAGTTTCGCGCGCATCGGGCGTGCCTATCCGGTCTTGGTGAAGTGCAGAAAGGCGTTCTGGCCGATGTGATTGCCGGGTATCGAATGACCGAAGGGCGGGAACGGAACGCTGCCGAGGGCGCCGGTGTAGATGCTGTCGTGGATCAGCACGTCGTTGCGGATGGTGGGCCAGACGGTTTCGGCGAGCATGTCCTGATCGACGTGGTCGTTTTCCACGCGCCAGGCGGTGTAGTGGCGCATCAGTTCGACCGGTCCGGGCAGGATATTGCCGACTCCGCCCCACATGCCCGCCAGCAGCAGGTCGGTGTGGGTAAACCAGTCGCGCATGGCGTGGAAATGATAGCGCGACTGCAGCCAGGCATCGACGGCGACGCGTTCCTTGACCGTCAGCAGTGAGTCCGCGTCGCGGATCAGGAAGCGTTTCACACTCGGATCGGCGATGACGTCGAAGCGCCACAGCAATTTGCGATGGATCGGCACGCCGGGCGGCAGCGCCATCGGGCGCATCTGCACCCCGCGCGCGCCGAGATCGGCCAGATAGGCGGGATCGACGGTGAAATCATGGTACAGCCGGATCGTCCAGCCCGGGAACAAATGCGGCAGGATGCGGACGTTTTCCAGCAGCGGCACCTGATAGCGCGGCTCGTTGCCCCACAGGCAGTAGGAGATGATGTTCTCCTCCGGATGGGTCGGATCGAAGGCCGGCGGCAGGCTGGCGGGGATGGCGGCGAGCCTGTCGCGCCCGCTGAATTTGCGATCCTTGACTTCCAGCGCGTCGCGGCCGGCGCGGATGGCGAGGTCGGTGCGCCCGATCCGGTTGTAGGCATCGGCGAGGCAGTCATGCACGTTCGGGCTGTCGGAGCCGAGGGTGAGGGCGGCGTTGCACTCGTCGATCGCGCCGGAGACATCGTCGATGGCCAGCAGGAAGACGGCCAGATTTTCGTGCAACGGCGCGTTGGTGGGATAGGCGGCGACACCCTCCCGCAGGGCGACGACACCGTCCTCTATCCGGCGGGCGGCGTAGTTCAGCAGGCCGAGGAACAGGAAATCGTCGAGCGACGGGGTGCCCGATGCGCGGGCGGCGTCGCGGATGCGGTTTTGCAGGTCCAGCGCTTCGATCAGCGAGCCGCGCGCATAGGCGTCGCGGGCGATCTGGCGGAGCCCTTCGAGTGTGCCGGTGGTTGCGCCGACCTGGGCCGGGGTGGTGCCGGCCGGGTGCAGCGAGAAGATGGGATTGGTGCCGGCCGGTTGCAGGCCGCTGCCCAGCACGGTCGATGCGCCGCCGCGCATCCAGTCAGACGCTCCGCCAGACCACGACATCGGTTTAACGGGCTTCCAGGATGGCGTCGGCCTCGACCGAAGCGTTGACGGCGATATCTTCGGACACCGCCGAGGGCGGCGCGGCCGGCGCGGCGGCGGTCATCATGATCGGCGCGCCGCCGCGAAAGACGGGTTGCGGCTGCGCGGAGTCGAGCCGCACGTCCTTGAAGCGGACGAAGCGCAAATCCAGCAATCCGGCGGCTTCTTCCGTTCGGCCGCGCAGGGCGGACAGGGCCTGACGCGTGGCGGTCTGGCGCGCCTGACGTTCGGCGTCGCGCGACAGGCGCCAGTTGAGGTTCGACAGCGCGAAGCCCTTGCGTTGCAATTCACCGATCAGGGTCAACAGCGCGGCTCCATCGCGGGAGGACAGGTTGATCGACTGGCCGGCCTGCCAGCGTTCGGCGCGGTCGGTCGGCGTTGGTCCGGTCCGCCAGACGCCGTAGCCGCCGGTGGACGCGACGATGCCGGTCGTGGCGGCGGCCTTGGCCAGACCGTCCGCGACCAGGGCGTTGACCTGGGATTGGGCGGTGGACGCGGATGGGCTGACGGCTTCGGCGCGCAGGGTGGCGGCGAGTTCGTCGGGCGCGGCCATGACCGTCGCGGTTTCGCCGAGATGCAGCAGCGTTTCAGCGTGGACGGGCGAAAAGCCGAGGCAAAGCGTCAGGAACGCCCCAAGGGCCAGGCGGTGCATGATTCCAATCCGAACTCAGCGGTGCGAAGGCGCAGCCTGAACACGGTTTGACGATGCGGGCAAGCGTCCTGTCAGGAGTTGCGGGTGGAACGGCGGCGGCGCAGGGCGGCGATCATGCCGGCACCGACGGCGAACAGGCCCAGGCTGGCGGGTTCGGGAACCGCGGCGGCGGCGTTGACGCTGGCCGTGGCACCGGCGGGGGCGCAGGCATCCCCGGTCTTGAACAGCGTGCTCGCGGAACCGGAGAAGGTGTAGCCGAGGGCTTCGAGGAATTTGCGATCGGAAACCGACAGGCAGGAGACCTGCCCCGTGGGCATGAACGCATTTTGCGCGTCGTTGGTCGATCCCGTGGTTTTCCAGTCGGACCGGTCGCCGCCGGCGGCGTCGTCGTTCAATGTGCCGAGACGGGTGGTGCCGCCGTCGGTGGAGGCATAGGCGTTGACGCTGGCCGCCCCGGTAAAGCTGTTTGTGCCGGGGGAGGTGTAGCGGAAGATATCGGCCGCATAAGCGTAGAACGGCGACGGCGCGGTCACCGTCAGGCTGGTTGCTCGTCCCAGCACATGCGACAGCTCGTGCTTGGCGACCGCGGCAAAGTCGTACTGTCCGGCGCTGACGCCGTTGGATTCGTCGAAGTCGAAGGTCAGGCTGCTGGAAAAGCCGATATAGCCGTCGACACCCGATGCGGTCGGGCTCAGCAGCGACAGGGCCTTGGCTTCCGCGTTCGGGACCAGGAAGAAGAACGCGCCGCCACCGGTCGGGTCATTGGTCGGCAAGGTCGCGCCGGTGCCGGACAGCAGGGTTTTCAGATTGCTGTAGCCGACAACGGATTGGGAGTTCACCAACGCTTCCCCGACTTCCGTCGTCAGGGGCGTGGTGTTCACGACGCCCCAGCCGACATTGACGTTGACGGTTATGTTGTTGGTGATCGCGGCTTCGTACTGCGCCTTAACCGTGTTGAACGCGCCCTTGATCGTGTTTTCGGTCGTGTCCGGCAGGGCGATGACGCTGGCGTCGAAAGTGACGTTGATGGTCAAGGCGGCTGCGGGCGTTGCGGCGATCGCGGTCAGGCAGGCCACGGCGGCGGCGGTGCCGATCCATGGGCGGAGGCAAGAGGTCAGCGCGGCCATCGACGAGTCCCCGGTAAGATGTCTGAAATGTTATGTACGTTCTAGATATTGAAATGTCGCGGAGCAAGAATAATAAATGATTTATTCGGTGGGAATTGAATAAAATTTTATCCTATTCCCACCGTAAGATATTTATCCGGCCGCTTTGGCCTCCCGGCGACGGCGGTGCAGGACGAATTCCGTATAGCCGTTCGGCTGCTTGCGACCGTCGAACACCAGATCGCACGCCGCCTTGAACGCCACCCCGTCGAAGTTCGGCGCCATCGGGCGATAGGCCGGGTCGCCGGCGTTCTGCCGGTCCACAACGCCCGCCATGCGGCGCATGGTTTCCATCACCTGCGCCTCACTCGCGATGCCGTGGTGCAGCCAATTGGCGATGTGTTGGGAGGAAATGCGCAGCGTCGCGCGGTCTTCCATCAACCCGACATCGTGGATGTCCGGCACCTTGGAACAGCCGACGCCCTGATCGATCCACCGCACGACGTAACCCAGGATGCCCTGGCAGTTGTTGTCGAGTTCCTGCTGCACGTCCTGCGGCGCCCAGTTCGGCCGATCGGCGACCGGGATGGTCAGCAGCGACGCGATCGGCGCGCGGGCGCGGGTGGCGAGTTCGGTCTGCCGAACCGCGACGTCGACGGTGTGGTAGTGAAGCGCATGGAGCGTGGCGGCCGTCGGGGACGGCACCCAGGCGGTGTTCGCGCCGGCCATGGGGTGGCCGATCTTCTGCGCCATCATATCGGCCATGCGATCCGGCGCGGCCCACATGCCCTTGCCGATCTGCGCCTTGCCGCGCAAACCGCAGAGCAGGCCGATATCGACGTTCTGGTCCTCATACGCCTTGATCCAGGCGGTGGCCCGCATATCGTTCTTGCGGATCATCGGACCGGCTTCCATCGAGGTGTGCATCTCGTCCCCGGTGCGATCCAGGAAGCCCGTGTTGATGAACACAACGCGAGTCCGCGCCGCCGCGATGCAGGCCTTGAGGTTGGCCGAAGTCCGACGCTCCTCGTCCATGATGCCCATTTTGAGCGTGTCGCGCGTCAGGCCGAGGATATCTTCCACCCGACCGAACAGCGTGTTGGTCAGCTCAACTTCCTCCGGCCCGTGCATCTTCGGCTTCACAATATACACCGACCCCGCTCGGCTGTTCTTGATCGGGCCGCTGCTTTTCAGATCGTGCATGGCGATCAGCGAGGTCACGGCGGCGTCGAGGAAGCCTTCGGGGATTTCGTTGCCCGCGGAGTCCAGCACCGCGTCGGTGTACATGTGGTGGCCGACATTGCGGATCAGCATCACGCTGCGGCCCGACAGCCACAGGCTGCCGCCCGCCGGTTTGGTGTATTGCCGGTCGGCGTTCAACCGGCGCGTCATCGGTTGGCCGTTCTTCTCGAACGTATCGACCAGATCGCCTTTCATCAGGCCGAGCCAGTTGCGATAGGCAACGACTTTGTCCTCGGCGTCGACGGCGGCGATGGAATCCTCGCAATCCTGGATCGTCGTCAGCGCGGCTTCCATCGTGACGTCGGCGACGCCGGCGGGATCGTCCTTGCCGATGGGATGGGCGTGATTGATCACGATTTCGATATGCAGGCCGTTATGCTTCAGCAGCACGGCGGAGGGATCGGTCGGGTCGCCGCGATAGCCGACGCATTGCGCGGGGTCCTTCAGGCCGACCTTGGCGCCGCCCTGCACCAGCGCGGCCAGCGCGCCGGATTCGATCGAATAGGCCAGCACGGCGGAATGGCTGCCGGACGCGAGGGGCGCGGCTTCGTCGAGAACGGCGCGGGCGCGGGCGATGACGAGATCGCCGCGAATCTTGTTGTAGCCGCCGGCGCGCGTGGCGCCGTTATCCTCGGCGATCGCATCCGTGCCATACAGCGCGTCGTACAACGATCCCCAGCGGGCGTTGGCCGCGTTCAGCGCGTAGCGGGCATTGGTGACGGGAACGACCAATTGCGGTCCGGCCATCGTGGCGATTTCGGGATCGACCTTGGTGGTGGATACGGCGAAATCGGCGGGTTCCGGCAACAAATAGCCGATGTCGCGCAGGAAGGTGAGATAAGCGTCCTGGTCGAGCGGCTTGCCGCGTTGTTCGAGGTGCCAGGCATCGATTTTGGATTGCAGGGACGCGCGATCCGCCAGCAACGACCGGCAGCGCGGGGCGAGGTCGTCGATCAGACCGGCAAAGCCGCTCCAGAACGAAGCCGGATCGACACCGGTGCCGGGAAGTGCCTCGTTGTTAACGAAATCATGGAGCAACCGCGCAACACGCAAACCCCCGGCCTCGACACGATCCATGATGCGCTCCTTATTGTCCGCGCGGTTTATTCGACCAATTATGTTACCGCTATCGTCGGCGACACTCAATGACGAGAAATCACGTTGTTGCCCGCTCCACAATCGTAAACGGCATCGTCGCGCGCATGGATTGGCTGGGCGGCTCCCCGGTCAGGCGGCGCAGCAGAAACGCGGCGGCGGTACGTCCGGCTTCCGCGCTGGCGACGTTGACGGAGGTAAAAGGCGGGTTCGACGCCTCGCTCAGTTCAAAGTTGCCGAAGCCGCAGACGCCGAGACGCTCGGGGGTCGGGATGCCCAACTGCGTTGCTTCCATGATGGCGCCGAAGGCGAGGCTGTCCGAACTGCAGAACAGCGCGGTCGGTTCGGTCAGATCGGCGGCCAACGCGCGCATGGCGGCGCGGCCTTCCCCGATCGTGCTGGGGGAGGACACGCGTCGGAGCGGCAAAATGGCGGCACCGGCCTTGCTCGCGGCTTCCAGAAAGCTGTTGCAGCGCAGCAGCGCGCGGGTGTCGCCCGCCGAAACGGCGGCGAAGGATCGGTAGCCTTTTGCCAGGAAATACGCGGCCACCGCCTGGCCCGCGTGGGCGTGGTCCAGCCCGACCAGCATATCGATCGGTGTTTCCGACGTGTCCCAGACCTGAACGATCGGGATTTGCGCTTCCGACAGCAATTGCGTGGCGAGTGGCGTGTGCGCGGCCCCGGTTATCAGCATCGCGTCGGGACGGCGGCCAAGCAGCGCGCGGATGAGGTCTTCGTTGCCGTGATCGGGGTAGAAGCTGAGCGACAGCATTACCTCGTATCCAGCCTGACGCATCGCGGTCGTAAAGGCCTCGATCAGGTCGGCGAACATGGGGTGCGCGATGGTGGGCACGATCGCGGCAACCATGCGGGAACGTCGGGACGACAGGCCGCCGGCGATCATGTTCGGCACATAGCCCAAGGCGGCGATGGCGGCGCGCACGCGTTCGGCGGTTTCCGGCGACACACGTTCCGGGGTGTTGATGACGCGCGACACGGTCATGGGGGCAACGCCGGCCGCGGTGGCGACGTCGGTTATCTTGACGGGCGATCGCACGGCGCGCACCGGCTCTGACACCTTCGATATCCCCGAACCAAACGACCGCAAGACTTATCGGCCATCCCGATTGACATAACAGCAACCGGGTTCAAGGCAAGGGAGGATCGTGTTCGCGCGATACAGCGCCGCCGTACAGAAAAACGGCGACGCCCGAGAGCGTCGCCAAGTTTGGGGAGGAGTCCAAGAAGAAAAGCTGTCGTGCGGTGCACGTCTGCTCTTCGGGAAGCATAGTGCGCGATGGTTCTGCGAGGTTCCTTGATCTGGATCAACGGGCGGCGGTTTATTCCGCCGCGGCTGAAATCCGCGCCAGGGACTCCGTTCGGCCCAGGGCGGCCAGGGTGGCGTCGATGCCCGGGCTGACGGTGCTGCCGGTCAGGGCCGCGCGCAACGGTTGCGCCACCTGGCCCAGCTTGCGCCCGGTGCGTTCGGCAAAGCCGCGCAGCGCGGCGTCGATCGCGGGGACCGTGAAATCCGTCGCCGCCAGATCGCCCGCGACGTCGCGCAGCAGGGCCTTGGCGTCGTCGTTCAGGTGTCCGGCGGCTTTCGGGTCCATCGGCAGCGGCACGGAACGCGCCAGGAAGGCGGCGGCGTTGGCCAGTTCGATCAGTGTTTTCGCGCGTTCCTTCAATTGCGGCATCAGCGCGCGGATGCGATCCGCAGTCTCGGCGTCCAGGCGCAAATCGGGCTTGCCGGCCAGCCGTTGCATGACTTCGTCGGTCAGGCGGGCGTCGTCGGCCTTGCGGATATAGATACCGTTCAGATTGGTCAGCTTGGCATAGTCCATTCGCGACGCGCCGCGATTGACGTCGGCGATGTCGAACAGGCGAATGGCTTCGTCGCGATCGACCACCTCCAGATCCCCGTGCGACCAGCCGAGACGCAGCAGGTAGTTGCAGACGGCTTCGGGCAGGAAGCCTTGCTCGCGGAATTCCAGCACCGACACGGCGCCGTGGCGTTTCGACAGTTTCGCGCCGTCGGCGCCGTGGATCAGCGGAATATGGGCGAATGCCGGCAGGTCCCAACCCATGGCCTGGAACACCTGGACCTGACGGAATGTGTTGGTCAGATGGTCGTCGCCGCGAATGACATGGGTGATGCCCATGTCGTGATCGTCCACGACCACCGCGTGCAGATAGGTCGGGGTGCCGTCGCTGCGCAGGATGATCATGTCGTCGAGTTCGGCGTTGGCGACGCGAACGGGGCCTTGCACCAGGTCCGCCACCACGGTTTCCCCGTCGCGCGGGGCTTTCAGGCGAATCGCGGGTTGCACGCCCGCCGGCGCGTCGGCGGGATCGCGATCGCGCCAGCGCCCGTCGTAGCGGGGGGAGCGTCCTTCGGCGACCGCTTGCTCCCGCATTTGCTTCAATTCATCCGCCGAACAATAGCAGCGATAGGCCTTTCCGGCCGCCAGCATCTGATGCGCGACTTCCGCGTGGCGGGCGGCGCGGGTCGACTGGAACACGGCGGGTTCGTCGCGGGTCAGGCCGAGCCAATCGAGGCCTTCGATGATGGTGCGGGTGGCGGCGTCCGTGCTGCGCTCTCGGTCGGTGTCTTCCACGCGCAGCAGAAAGGCGCCGTCGCGATGACGGCTGTAGAGGAAGTTGAACAGGGCGGTGCGGGCGCCGCCGATGTGCAGCAGGCCGGTGGGGCTGGGCGCGAAGCGCGTGCGAATGGTCATGGGCGCGGATTTAGCATGGGCGTTCATCGTTTGTAGAGAGTTTGCCGTCCAGATTGCGGCCATGTGGTCGCCGAACGCGATGGTGGGTCGAATCCGAGGGGCGCTGGCCGACTGGGCGGAGGAGGAGCGCCGAGCATTTGCGCTGTGGCTGCCCGTGGCCATGGGCGTCGGCGTGCTGACCTATGACACCTTGCTGTTCGAGCCGGCGCTTTGGATCGGCCCCAGCCTGGCGGGCGTGACTCTGGCCCTGGCGGTTCTGGCGCGTCGGGTGTTCCCGCTGTTGTTTGTGTGCGCCCCGATCGCCGCCGCGGCGCTGGGTTTCGCCTGCGCGCAACTGGCGGCGGCGCGGGTGCCGCCGGTGGAAACCCGGCTGACGAACCACGCGACGATCGTGGAAGGACGAATCGAGGCGGTGGAAGCGTTGCCGGAGGGGCGGCGGGTTACACTGAGCGGGGTCGTGCTGGATGGTCAGTCGCCTCCGCTGACACGCCTGGTGCGGGTGCGGATTCGATCGAACGATTTCGTGGCGATCGGCACGGGCGACAGGATCCGCGTGCGCGCGATCGTTCGCCCGCCGTCGCCGCCGGCGTTTCCGGGCGGGTGGGACCAGCAGCGCGATGCGTTCTTCGGCGGGATGGCCGGGTCGGGCTATGCGTTGGCGCCGGTGGAGGTGTTGGCGCGCGATCCGCCGGTCGGGGTGGCGGCCAAAATCCAGCGCGCGCGGGAAGCGGCAAGCGATCGGATCGTGGCGGTCATTCCGGGTTCGGCGGGGCCGGTCGCGGTGGGTATTCTGATCGGTTCCCAAACCGGCATCGCGTTGGCCGATCTGACGGCGTTTCGGGACTCCGGGCTGGCGCATATTCTGTCGGTATCCGGGCTGCATATCGCCATCGTCATGGGCTTCGCGATGGCGACGCTGCGCATTGGGCTGGCCTTGTCGATGCACGCAAGCCTGTTCTGGCCGACGCGGCAACTGGCGGCGGTCGGCGCGCTGGTGGCGGGCGGGGCCTATACCGTGTTCACCGGCACGCAGGTGCCGATGATCCGCTGCTTTATCATGGCTCTGCTCTTTACCCTCGCGGTCGTGTCGGCTCGGCGTGCGATGTCGTTGCGCGGGTTGGGGCTGGCGGCGGCGGGGATCATGTTGGTGGAACCCGACGCGGTGGCGGGCGCGTCGTTTCAAATGAGCTTCGCGTCGGTGCTGGCTTTGATTGCCGGTTTCGACGCGTTGAAGCCCTGGATGAAGCGGGTGGAGGGCAAGGCCTGGTGGCGGCGCGTGCTGGCGCATCTGCTGGCGGGGGCGATGACCAGCCTGCTGGCGGGCGGGGCGACGATGCCGTTCGGGGTGCATCATTTCGGTCGGGTGCAGATTTACTTCGTGATCGCGAACATGATCGCGGTGCCGCTGACGTCGCTCGTCGTGATGCCCGCCGGGATGATCGCGCTGCTGGCGATGCCGTTCGGGCTGGATTGGTTGCCGCTGGTGATTCTTGGCTGGGGGGTGGACGGCGTGTTGTGGGTGGCGCGCGTCACCGCGGCCTGGCCCGAGGCAACGTTGACCGCGCCGCATATTCCGGCCTGGGGGTTGGCGACCCTCGCGTTCGGGCTGATCTGGCTGGCTTTGTGGCGGCGGCGCATGCGGTTGTTCGGTTTGGTCGGGGTTGTTGTCGGACTGGCGTCTCCGGCATTGGATCGCCCGCCCGATCTGTTGGTTTCCGCCGATGGGCGGCTGATCGGGCTGCGCACCGACGCCGGGGTGTTCATCCAGAAGATGCCGGGCGCGTCGAAGTTCACCGCGGAGGCATGGCTGCGTTACTGGGCGGCGCGGGAAAGTCGGGGGTTTCCCGCCACCGGGACGGCAGCGGGCGGGTCGATCGCGTGTGTGGCGGATTCCTGTCTGTTGGGCGCGCATGCGGGGGTGCTGGGTGCGTTGCTCGTGCGCGGGCCTGGCAAGCCGATTGGGTGCGAGGCGGCGTCGGTCATCGTCGCCGCCGAACCGGCGCGCGGGCTGTGTCCGAAGCCTTGGCCGAAGCTGGTGGATCGGTTCACGGTTTGGCGCGCGGGTTCCGCCGCGATCTGGCTGACGCCGCAGGGCGCGCGGATCGTGACCGATCGAGAGGCGCGCGGTCAGCGCCCCTGGGTGCCGCCGCCGCCCACGCCGCGCGCGCACGCCCCGCCAAAGTTGCCGTTGGCGGACGTGGACCGCGCGGACTGAGTCAATCGATCGTTGCCAGAAGACCCGCCATCAGCTTGCCGCGATAGGCCAGGCTGTCGATCTGAATATGCTCATCCAGCGTATGCGCGCCGGTGCCGGCGACGCCCAGACCGTCCAGCGTCGGGATGCCCATCGCGCCGGTGAAGTTGCCGTCGGAACCGCCGCCGGAACTTTGGCTGGGGATCGCGAAGCCGAGATCGCCGGCGATGCGGCTGGCGACCTCGTACAAGGCCATGCCGCGCGGGTTGGGTTCCCAGACCGGGCGGGTGACGCCGCGGGTGACCTTGAACTGGACCTCGTTCGACGACCCGCGCAGCGAGAGCATCCGTTCGACGCCGAGGTCGAGGTCTTCCTGGCGTTTGGCCATGGACAATGCTTCGCCGGTGCAGGTGGTGGTGACGCAGTTCACCCATTGTCCGCCGTTGATGACGCCCACGCTGAAGGTGCAATCCGATGTCGTCATGTCCTCGATCTCGATCAGCTTGCGCGCCATTTCGCGAATCGCCGAACGCCCGTCGCCCGGACGCGACCCGGCATGGCTGGGGCGGCCGGTCGCTTCGAGGTTAAAACGCGCGATGGCATAGCGCCCGGTGACGACGCCGCCGTCGGGGCGAGCAGGCTCGGGGACCAGCACGTATTTATGGCGCGCGGCTTCGGCTTCGATCAGATCGCGGGTGGACGGGCTGCCGATTTCCTCGTCGCTGGTGAACAGCACGGTGATCGGCAGTTTGGTCGGGATGCCGGCGCGGGCGAGTTGGACGATCGCTTCCAGCGCCATGTAGTTGCCGCCCTTCATGTCCAGAATGCCCGGTCCCCAGGCGCGATTGCCCTCTCGGCGGAACGCAAGCTGGTTCAACGTGCCGATGGGATGCACGGTATCGAGGTGCCCCATCACCAGAATTCCCGGCACGTTCGGGGTGGCATGCGGGAAGGTGGCGCGGACACAATCGCCCAGGCCCATGCGTCCGGCGACTCGCTCGATCCGCGCGCCGGCCAGGACGAGGTTGCGAGAGGCGAGGTCCATCATGCGGTTGACGGCGGGTGCGTCGAATGTGGGGCTTTCGCATTCGACCCATGGGCGCAGCCCGCCGAGCATTGCGTCGGCATCGAAGGGAAGGGCGTTCGGGTCCATGGGAGTCTCCGGGTGTTGGAACGCGCGCAGCATGGCATGGTGACGGACAGGCTGAAAACAGGGGGCGAGCGTTCGGCATGACCCAGAATATCTACGACGACGATACTTTCTTCGCGGGCTACGGACAGCTCGACCGTTCGCGCCTGGGCCTCGACGGTGCGCCGGAATGGCCGACTCTGCGGGCGATGCTGCCGGATTTGGCGGGGAAGCGGGTGCTCGATCTGGGGTGCGGCTTTGGCTGGTTCTGCCGCTGGGCCGCCGAACAGGGGGCGGAGCGTGTGCTGGGGATCGACGTTTCGGCCAACATGCTGGCGCGCGCGCAGTCCATGGCGAAGGGGGAGGCGGTGGTTTACCTGCGGGCAGACCTGGAGGCGGTGACGCTGCCGCGCGGGGCGTTCGATCTGGTCTATAGCTCGTTGGCGCTGCACTACATTGTCGATCTTGAAGGGCTGCTGGCCAAGGTGCGGCGGGCGTTGAAGCCGGGAGGCGTCCTGGTGTGTTCTGTGGAACATCCGACGATGACCGCGCCGACCGAGCCGGAATGGGTGAAACGACCGGACGGGCGCAGCGTCTGGCCCTTGGATCGCTATCTTGCGGAGGGGGAGCGGGTGACGGATTGGCTCGCGCCCGGGGTGATCAAGCAGCACCGCACGATCGAGACCTATGTGGCGCTGTTGCTGGGGGCGGGGTTTCGGCTGACCGATCTGCGGGAGTGGGGACCGAGCCTGGAGCAGAGCGCGGAACGGCCGGATTTCGCGCTGGGGCGCGAGCGGCCGTTCTTTATGTTGTTGGGCGGGCGGTTGGAGGATTAGCGGCGGGGGTGGTTTGGTTCAGGGCAACCGCGCCAGCCGCTCCTCCAACAGGTCGAAAAAGCCTTGGGGATTCAAGGTTTCCAGCACCGTTGCGTTCGCTGCCTTGCCCAGGCGACCCCAGCGATCGAACAAGGTCCGGCCGCGTCCGGGGCCGGGGCCGAGGTCGATCTCCACATGGCAATCCCGCGTGGTGAACAGGTCCGGGCGGATCAGCCAGGCAATGGCGCAGGGATCGTGCAGCGCCGCGCCCTTGCGGTCGAACCGGCGCGACAACGGCACCGTCGCCTGAATGTCGCACAGCGCCTGCAAGCAGCGGCCCGAGCCGGCGGCGCGTAGCCGCGCCAGATGGGCCGGAGTCGCCAGGGCCTGCGCGGTCAGTTCCAGCGTGGCGAAAACGACCGGCCTGCCGCAGGATACCAGCACCGCCAGCGCCTCTGGGTCGCTCAGCGCGTTGAACTCCGCCGCCGGGGTGGCGTTGCCCTCGGCCCAGGCGCCGCTCATCAACACGATCCGTTCCACCTTCGGCAGCAGCGCGGGCTCGGTCATCAGCACCAGCGCCAGATTGGTGGCGGGGCCGATGCCGACCAAGGTGATCGGGGTGTCGGCCCGACGCAGCAGATCGCGAATCGCATCGGCCGCCACGCCTGGTGCCGGGGCACCGCCCGGCGGCAGACGGATGCCGCCCAGGCCGTCATCGCCATGCACCGCCGTTTCGCTGGTGAAGGCCCCCAACAATGGGCGGTCCGCCCCCGCGAAGACCGGCACGGTCGATCCGGCAAGCGCGGTCAGCGCCAGGGCGTTGGGCATTGTGTGCTCTAACCCGACATTGCCGCCGGCGACGGTAACGGCCAGCACCTCCAACTCCGGCGCGGCGAAGGCCAGCATCAGGGCGAAGGCGTCGTCGGTACCCGGGTCGCAATCCAGAATGATCCTGATGCGTGACATGGCGGCGGTGTCCTTGCTGTTGCCTGACGTTCGCTTGTCGGTATCCGCGCGTCCTGAGTTGGGCAAGTCACGGCTGTTGGGTTGTCGCGGGTTGCGGTGGCAAGGCACTGTGCGCGCATGAGCGAATCCGCCTCGATCCAGATGACCATTCCCAACCTGACCGCGATGGAGGCGCTGGCTCGGCGCACGGCCGAACGCGTCAGGCCGGGCGATGCTATCCTGTTGGAAGGGCCGTTGGGCGCGGGAAAGACGGCGTTCGCACGGGCCTTTTTGCGCGCGCTGACGGGCACGCCCGATCTGGAAGTGCCGAGCCCGACGTTTACGCTCGTGCAGAGCTATGACACCGCGCGGGGGCCGGTGCATCATTTCGATCTTTGGCGGTTGAGCGGTCCGGATGCCCTGGTGGAACTGGGCTGGGACGACGCCCTCGCCGACATTGTGATGGTGGAATGGCCGGAGCGTCTGGGCGACGAACGTCCGGGCGACGCGCTGAGCATCGTCATCGCACTTGGCCAGAACAGTGGCGACGACGATGCGCGCGTCGTGACCCTGTCCGGCTGGCCGGGGCGCGTGCCGTGACCCGGGACGATGCGATCCATGCGTTTCTGACCGGGCACGGTTACGGTAACGCCGATATCGGCCCGCTGGCGGAGGACGCCAGTTTCCGGCGCTATCTGCGCGTCGTGCGCGGGGGCGAAACGGTCGTGCTGATGGATGCGCCGCCGCCCGAGGACGTTCGTCCGTTCCTGCGCATCGCCGAACATCTCGCCGAACTGGGACTTTCGGTTCCGACGATTCTGGCGGCCGACGCGGAGGCGGGGCTGGTGTTGGAAGAAGACCTGGGCGACTCGCTTCTGGCGGTCATGCTGGATCGCGGCGACGACGCGGTTCCGTTGTTCGGCCCCGCGATCGACGCTCTGATCGCGATGCAGCGCGGCGAACCTCCGCCGGGCCTGCCGGAATGGGGGGCGGAGCAGATGACCGCCACGGCGCTGGGCACGCTGTTCGACTGGTGGTGGCCGGCGACGTTCGGCGGGCCCGCCCCGACGGCCGCGCGGGAGGATGTGGAAGCGGCGTTGCGGGCGATGTTGGCGCCGGTGGCGACCGGACCCGTCGGCTTCGTGCATCGGGATTTCTTCGCGGGCAACCTGTTGTGGCTGCCGGAACGCGACGGGCGACGCCGTGTCGGCGTGATCGATTTTCAAGGCGCGGCGTTGGGGCATCCCGCCTACGATCTGGCGTCGCTGTTGCAGGATGCGCGCCGGGTCATTCCGGCCAATGTGGAAGAGGCGATGTTGCAGTATTACATTGAACGCCGGCCGGAGCTTGATGCGGATCGTTTCCGCGCCGCCTATTTTGCCTGTGCCGCGCAACGCCATTTGCGCGTGGCCTGCCAATGGGTGCGGCTGGCGTTGCGCGACGGCAAGCCAGGCTACCTCGCGTTCGGGTCGCGGACCTGGGCGTTGCTGAAAGTGGCGTTGGCGCATCCGGCCGTCGCGCCGCTGGCCGCCGCGCTCGATCGTTGGATTCCCGCCGAACGGCGCGGCAATCCGCCGGGATTGGCGGCATGACCGCGCGCCCGCGTACCGCGATGGTGCTGGCTGCCGGCCTGGGGACGCGCATGCGGCCGCTGACCGATCATACGGCCAAGCCGCTGCTGCCGTTGCGGGGCAAGGCGTTGATCGATCACGCACTGGATCGACTGGCGGAGGTCGGGGTGTCGTCGGTCGTCGTGAACGCATTCTGGCAGGCCGACAAGGTAGAGGCACATATGGCCGAACGCACGGAACGGCCGGCGTGCACGGTCCGGCGGGAGGACGCGCTGCTGGATACCGGCGGCGGAGTCAGCGCGGCGTTGCCGCTGCTGGGGCACGATCCGTTCTATGTCGTCAACGGCGACGCGTTCTGGGTCGATGGTCCGACCCCGGCGTTGACGCGCCTGGCGGCGGCCTTCGACGATGGGGTGGACGGCGTGCTGCTGGTCCACCGCACCGCGCACGTCCTGGGGGAGGTCGGATCGGGTGACTTCGCGCTGGATGCCTGGGGCACGCCGCGCCGACGGGCAGAGCGCGAGATCGTTCCGTATATGTATGCGGGCGTGCAGTTGATCTCTCCGAGCCTGCTGCGGAATGCGCCGCACGGTGCGTTCAGCCTCAATCGTGCCTGGGACGAAGCGATGGTGGCGGGACGGTTGCGCGCGGTGGTGCACGATGGTCTATGGTTCCACCTGTCGACCCCGCCGGATCTGGACGAGGCGGAGGATGTCCTGCGCGCGCGTTGGGCCGGAGATGCTCGATTGCCATGGAACTAAATCTGTTCGGTATTCCGCCGCACGTCTCATTTCTTGATTCGATTGTCGCGGGTTGGCTGGCGCGCTACGCGTCCGACGATCCGCAGTCGGTTGGGCGCGGCCTGATCATGCTGCCGACCCGCCGATCGGCGCGCGGGCTTGCCGACGCGTTTCTGCGCGTCAGCGACGGCAAGCCGATGCTGCTGCCCCGAATCATGGCGTTGGGGGCGTTGGATGAGGCGCCGTTGGCGCTGGAAGGCGTTCTGGACCTGCCGCCGGCCGTGGAACCGATGCACAGACTCTCCGTGCTGACCGGGCTGATCCTGGCGATGAACGGGCACGCCGGCGCGCCTCGGACGGCCGATCGCGCCTGGCTGCTGGCCGACGAACTGGCGCGCCTGATGGACGATGCCGAACGCGCGGAGGTGGATCTCGCGTTGCGCCTGCCGGGCGCGGCCGATGCCGCGTTTGCCCAGCATTGGGCGGAAACCTTGCAATTTCTGCGCATCGTCACGGAAGCCTGGCCAGTCTGGCTATCCGACAACGGTCTGATGAATCCCGCCGCTCGGCAGATCGCGCTGTTGAATGCGCAGGCCGAGGCGTGGAGCAACGCGCCGCCCGCCGATCCCGTGCTGATTGCCGGAACCACGGCTGGAATTCCCGCCGTGGCGCGCCTGTTGAAGGTGGTCGCTCGGATGCCGTCGGGGATGGTCGTGCTGCCGGTGCTGGATCGGATCATGACCGATACGGAATGGGCGGCGCTGGATGATTCGCACGCGCAGGCCGGGTTGGCGCGCTTGCTGGAAGGGTTGGGCGCAACCCGCGCGGACGTCAGGCCCTGGCCGAGTGGAGAGGCAGGCGCGGTGCCCGAGGCGCGGTTCGACCTGCTGTCGCGCGCGATGCTGCCGGCGAAGGCTTTGGATGGCTGGCGTGGGCCGGCTTCGGTCGATCTGACCGGCGTGCAACGACTGAAACCCGCCGACGCGCAAGAGGAAGCGGAATCGATCGCCCTTGTGCTGCGTAACGCCCTGGAAACGCCGGACGCGCGGGCGGCTTTGGTCACGCCGGATCGCGATCTGGCCGGTCGCGTCGCCGCGGAACTGCTGCGCTACGGCGTGATCGCCGACGACAGCGCCGGAGAGAAACTGTCGGAGACGCCGCCCGCCGTATTCCTGCGGCTTTTGACACGCGCGGTGGCCGAGGAACTGGCCCCCGTCGCGCTGCTGGCGCTGCTGAAACACCCTCTGGCGGCGGCGGGGCTGACGCCCGGACAATGCCGCGACGAGGCGCGCCGCTTCGAAATCCGGGGATTGCGGGGACCGCGCCCGTCGCACGGCATCGTCGGTTTGCGCCTGGCCGCGGTGGAAGCGAAAAGCGAGGTCTTCCTGCAACGTCTGGAATCCTGTCTGGAACCTGCATTGCGGGTCGATGCGTCCGTTGCGATTGCCCCGGCCGAGGCGCTGGCCGCCATTGTCGAAGCGGCCGAGCGGCTGGCGGCGACGGCCGAGGAAGCAGGGGCGGCGCGACTTTGGGCGGGAGAGGACGGCGACGCGCTCGCCACGCACCTGTCGTCGGCACTGGCTGCGTTGCAGGGGTTGCCGGATCAGCGGCGCGCGGTTTTACCCGGTCTTCTCGATGCGATCCTGGAGGGGCAGGTCATTCGCAGCCGTCGCGCGACGCGCGGGCGCGACGGCACAGAGCATCCCCGGATCTTCATCTGGGGGCTGTTGGAGGCGCGGCTGCAAGCCATCGATCTGCTGGTGCTGGGCGGGTTGGTGGAAAGCGTATGGCCGCCGATGTCGGAGCCGGGGCCCTGGCTGTCGCGACCGATGCGGACGGCGGTCGGCTTGCCGTCGCCGGAACAGGCGGTCGGGCAGGCCGCGCATGATTTCGTCGGCGCGATGTGTTCCGCGCGCGACGTGGTGCTGTCCTGCGCGGCGCGTCGCGACGGTGCGCCCGCCGTGCCGTCGCGCTGGCTGTCGCGGCTGGAGATGTTTCTGAAAGGCAAAAACATGGCATTGCCGGAACATCCGGCAAGCCGCTGGGCGCGCGCGCTCGATCTGCCGGCGGATGGGCCGCATCCGGTGGAGCCGCCCCGACCAAACCCGCCGATCGCGCTGCGACCGAGCGTGCTGAGCGTGACGGAGATCGAAACCTGGCTGCGCGATCCCTATGCGATCTATGCGCGCCATGTTCTGAAGCTGCGCGCGCTGAAGCCGTTGGACGAGGAAACCGACGCCGCCGATTACGGCACCGTGGTGCATGCCGGGCTGAATCTGTTCCTGAAGGAGTTCGGCACACGTTGGCCGCCGAATGCCGCCGTCAGGCTGCGCGGCGCGATGGACCGCGCGTTGTCCGAGGCAGGGTTCCGACGCGCCTTGGCCGCCTGGTGGGAGCCTCGGCTAAGACGTATCGCGGATTGGGTCGCGGAAGCCGAACGCGACCGGCGTTCAGACTCTCCGCCGGTGGAGATCGCGACGGAAATCGCAGGTGCCATGGAAATGCTTCGCCCGGGGCGCGCGTTTCGGCTGATCGGGCGCGCCGATCGTGTCGAGCGACGCGCGGACGGGCGGCTTGTGATCCTGGACTACAAGACCGGGCGCATTCCGACCGATAAAGAGGTCGAGAACGGTTTGGCTCCGCAACTTCTGCTCGAAGCGGCAATGGCATTGGTGGGCGGCTTCGGGCCGAATGTGACCGGTGTCAGCGCCGACCTCTGTTATTGGCATCTCACCGGTCGTTTCATTGCCGGTTCCGCTCGGCATTTGTATGCAAAGCACCCGGAGCAGCTTGAACCGGCGGTCATCGAGGCGCGGGAGAGTCTGGGACGATTGATCGACTCATTCGACGATCCCGATCGTTGTTATCTGGCCCAGCCGCACCCGGATCGGACGCCCCGCTTTTCCGACTATGCGCAATTGTCGCGCGTCGCGGAATGGGCCGCGGCGGGGGACGACGCATGATGCGCAGCCCGCGGGAACAAGCCAATCTCGATCAGCTTGCGGCGTCCGATCCCACGGTCTCGGCCTTCGTCGCGGCGTCCGCCGGGTCGGGCAAGACCAAGCTGCTGACCGATCGGTTGCTGCGTCTGATGCTTTCCGGCGCTCAACCCGATCGCATTCTCTGCCTGACCTTTACCAAGGCGGCGGCGGCGGAAATGGCGCTGCGGCTGCAAGCCACGCTGGGCGCGTGGGTGACGATGAGCGATGAGGCACTGATCGAGGCGTTGCGGCGGCTGGACGTCGATCCAGCCGAGCGCACGGTTCGTGACGCCCGTTCTCTGTTCGCCCGGGTGCTCGATCTGCCGGGCGGCATGCGAATCGGCACGATCCACGCCTTTTGTCAGTCGCTGTTGCGGCGATTTCCGCTGGAAGCATCGCTGTCGCCGCATTTCCAGTTGGTCGACGACCGCGATGCCGAGGAAGCGCTGACAGAGGCGCGCGAGCACATGCTTGCCGGCATTTCGACAGCGCCGATGCAGCGAGACCTGGCGACGCTGTCCGGCCTTGTGTCGCTGGCGCAGTTCGGCGTGCTGGTCAAAGCGCTGGGCGCCGACCGGCAGCGGCTTGATCGCGCACTGGGGCTTGGCGCGGAATTGTGCTCCGCGCAGTCGCGCGTGCTGGGCATAACCGAAACCGACGAGACGGCGATCCGCGAGGCGGCGGTGTCCTGGCCGCTGGAGCATGTGCTGGCGGGTGCCGCGAAGATCGTCCGCGACGAAGGGTCTCCGGCGATAGCCGCGAAGGCGGAACGGATGTTGGAATGGCTTTCCATCGGGCCGAACGATCGGATGGATGCCTGGGGTGAATGGCGCAAGTTGTTTCATACCGCCGACGGGGAAACGCGCGGCCCCACCACGTTCGTCAATGCCAAGCTGCAAAAGAAGTATCCCGATCTGCTGGCTTGCTTCCTGGCGGAAGGCGAGCGGATCGCGGCGACTGAAGACAAGGTTGCCGCGCTGCGGGTTCGGGATATTTCCGCCGCGCTGGCGCAACTCGCCGAACCCGTGCTGAAAGATTACGCGACGCGCAAGCAGGCCAGCGGGTGGCTGGACTACGACGATCTGATCGGTCGCAGCTCTGCCTTGTTGATCGATCCCGGCGCGGCCTGGGTGCTTTATAAGCTCGATGGCGGATTGGACCATCTGCTGTTGGACGAGGTGCAGGATACCGCGCCGCGCCAATGGAAAATCGCCCACGCGCTGACCGAGGAGTTCTTCGCCGGGTTGGGCGCGCGCGAGGTTGAGCGGACGGTCTTCGCGGTCGGCGATCGCAAGCAGTCGATTTATTCGTTCCAGGGCGCGGATGCCGAGGAATTCGACCGATCCCGCGCAATGTTGGCCCGACGCGTGCGACAGAGCGGCGGTCGATGGCAGGATACCGGGCTGAACGTCTCGTTCCGCTCCGCCCCGCCGGTATTGGCGCTGGTGGATCAGGTCTTTGTCGATCCGCGCGCCGGCGCGGGCGTGGTCGCGCCGGGTGAAGTCCTGCGGCACGAGGCGGATCGCGCCGGTCATGCCGGGGTGGTCGAACTCTGGCCGCTGGCACCGGTGCCGCCGGTCGTGCCGCCGTTGCCGTGGACAGTGCCGGACCGCAACCAAGGTCTGCGATCGGCGCAACAATCCCTGGCCGATACCCTGGCCGATTGGATCCGCGCGCAAACCGGCGGCGCGACGCTGCTGGAGAGCAAGGGACGCCCGCTGGCACCCGGCGACATCCTGGTGCTCGTCCGTCGCCGAAACGAGTTTGCGCGATCGCTGGTGCGGGCGCTCAAGGCGCGCGATGTGCCCGTGGCTGGGCTCGACCGGATGGTACTGACCGAGCAGCCGGTGGTGCAGGATATGCTCGCCTTGGCAGATGCGCTGCTGCTGCCGCAGGACGATCTGACCTTTGCCTGCGTACTGACCAGCCCGCTCGGCGGATTGAACGACGACGATCTGATGGCATTGGCGGTCGGACGCGGCGGATCGTTGTGGGAAAGTTTGCGCGCCCGCGCGTCGGAAAATCCGGCCTGGGAACGGGTGGCGACGTTTTTTTCCGCCTTGTTGGCGCGGGTCGATTACGCTTCTCCGCACACATTGTTCGCGGAGGCCTTGGGACCGATGGGTGGGCGGGTCCGCCTGTTGGATCGGCTGGGGGCGGAGGCGGTGGAGCCGCTGAACGAGTTGTTGCAGGCAACCTTGGCCTACGCGCGCAGCCATCCGCCGTCTCTGCAAGGCTTTCTGCACTGGCTGCGTCGTTCGGGCGCGGAGGTTAAGCGCGAAGCGGAAGCGGCCGGTGGCATGGTGCGCATCATGACGGTGCACGGCGCGAAGGGCTTGCAGGCGCCTGTCGTCATTCTGCCCGACACCACCGCGTTGCCCCCCGACAGCGGCGGTATCCTGTGGGCTTACGACCGTGTGACGGATCGCGACGTGCCGTTGTGGTCGCCGAACAAGGAATACCGTTGCGCAGCCGTCGACGCGATCCTTGCGGAGGATCGCAGCCGCCAGATGGCCGAACATAACCGCCTGCTCTACGTCGCCCTGACCAGGGCGGAGGATCGGCTGATCGTGTGCGGCTGGCAGTCGAGCCGAACCTTGAACGATTCCTGTTGGTATCGGTTGGTGGAGGCGGGGTTCGGCCGCTTGCCGGTTGAACGCACGACCTTCGACGCCTGGGACGGGGAAGTGCTGCGCTGTGCCTCGGCGCAGACGGCGGCTCCGACCCAGACTGATCGCGCAACCGATTCGCGCCTCGACGCGCCGATACCGGCGTGGGTTGGGAAGGACAACGGCTGGCGACCGAACGCGCCGCCGGTCGAGCCGCTGCGCCCCCGGCCCTTGGCGCCGAGCAGGCCGGAGGGGATAGGGCTGGGGGAGATGCCGGCGGCGGCTTCGCCGTTGGCGCAGCGCGAGGCGCGCCCCAACCGCTTTCTGCGCGGGCAGACCATCCACACCTTGTTGCAGTATTTGCCCGCGATTCCGGCCTCCGCACGCGCGGCGGCGGCGTTGCGCTTTTTGGAACGGCCCGGCTCGGGCATCGCGCCCGCCGACGCCGCGACATTGGCGCGGGAGGCGATGGCCGTGCTGGAGCATCCCGAACTCGCGCCGCTGTTCGATGAGGGCAGCCGAGCGGAAGCGCCGCTGACGGGCGTGGTGGGCGGAATGATCGTGGGCGGAGTCGTGGATCGGCTGGCGGTCCTGGCGGATCGCGTGCTGGTGGCGGACTTCAAGACCAATCGCGCTCCGCCGACGAAGGTTCAGGACACGCCCATCCTGTATGTGCGCCAGATGGCCACGTATCGCGACGTTCTCCGCGCCATTTTCCCCGATCGGCGGGTCGTCTGCGCGCTGGTGTGGACGCGCGAGGCGCGGGTTTCGGTGTTGCCCGACGCCTTGATGGATGGCAGCGTCGTCTAAGGGCTGGACGGCGCGAAATGTGCTATCCAGCCGATCGGTTCAAATACAAGGAAGGTTGCCGCGATGGCCGCGCACTACGATCTGCTGATCCGCAATGGAATTTGCGTGCTGCCCTGGGGCGAGGAAGCCACGGATGTCGGCGTGCGCAACGGGAAAATCGTGGATTTGGGCGTCGATGCCTCGGCCACCGCGGACAGCACGATCGACGCGCGCAACCTGCATGTGTTGCCCGGCCTGATCGACCCGCACGTGCATTTGCGCGATCCCGGCGACAAGGCGGTGGAAACCATCCCGACCGGGACCAAGGGTGCCGTGCTGGGCGGAATCGCCACGGTGTTCGACATGCCGAACACCAGCCCGTCGATCGTCGACGCGAAGATGCTGGCGTGGAAGCAGGGCTATGTCGAGGAAGTCGCCTGGTGCGACATGGGTCTGTATATCGGCGGCACGAAGACGAATATTCCGGAATTGGCGTCTTTGGAACTCGCGCAGGGCGTCTGCGCCATCAAGATTTTCGCGGGCAGTTCGACCGGCGATCTGATGGTCGAAGACGACGAGAATCTGGAGAAAGTCATGCGCTCCGGCCGGCGGCGCATCGCTTATCACAGCGAGGACGAGTACCGGCTGCAAGAGCGCAAGCCGATGTTCAAGTCCGGCGATCCGTATTCCAACCATATGGTTTGGCGGGACGAGGAAGCGGCATTCCTGGGCACGCGGCGGCTGATGGCGCTGGCGCGCAAGACGGGCCGTGCCGCGCATATTCTGCATGTTTCGACGGCGCAGGAACTGAGCTATCTGAAGGATTACCGCGACATCGCGACGTGCGAGATGCTGGTGAACCATCTGACCCAGGTGGCCCCGGATTGCTACGATCGGCTGAAGGGGTTCGGCGTCATGAACCCGCCGATCCGCGGGCAGGCGCATATGGACGCGGCGTGGAAGGCGATCAACGACGGCACGGTGGACACGGTCGGGTCCGATCACGCGCCGCATCCGCGCGAGAAAAAGCTGCTGCCCTGGCCCGATTGCCCCGCCGGGCTGACCGGGGTGCAGACTCTGGTTCCGGTGATGCTGAACCATGTGAATGCCGGTCGGTTGAAGCTGACGCGCATGGTCGAATTGCTGTCCGCCGGCCCGGCGCGGGTCTATGGCGCGGTCGGCAAGGGGCGGTTGGCGGCGGGTTATGATGCCGATTTCACTCTGGTGGATATGAAGGCGCAACGGCGGATCGAGGATTCGTGGATCGTGTCGCCCTGCGGTTGGACTCCGTTCGCCGGGATGGACATTACGGGCTGGCCGATTTCCGTCATCGTGCGCGGCAATGTCGTGATGCGCGACGACACGGTGCTTGGCGCGCCGATTGGGAAGATGGTTAAGTTTGCGGGGTAAGCACAGGGATAGGCAATCGCCATGAGCGCCGCGCTACGTCAACCGATGGGCTTAGACGAGTTCCTGCTGTGGGAGGAGCGGCAGGAGCTTCGGTGGGAGTTCGATGGGTTCGCGCCGGTCGCGATGACCGGCGGAACGTGGGAGCATGCCGCGATCCAGCGCAATATCTATATCGCGTTAGGGATTCGTTTACGTGGCAAGCCGTGCCAATTGTTCACGAGCCATCTGAAAATCGTGACTGCAGGATCGGTGCGCTACCCGGACGCGTTCGTTGTCTGCGCTTCGCAGCGACCGGGGGCAACAGTCGCGACCGAACCGGTGGTGGTGTTCGAGGTGCTTAGTCCCAGCACCGCCGGTATCGACCGCGTGGTGAAGAATCAGGAGTACCGCGATACGCCCTCGATCCAGCGATATGTCATGTTGGAACAGGACCGCCAGGCGGTGACGGTGTTCGCTCGGCAGGGCGACGATTGGGTGGGCCATTTGCTGTCCGGCGATGCCGTGCTGGCGATGCCAGAGATCGGGGTAGAGGTTCCTTTGTCGGAGTTTTACGAGGGCGTCGCGTTCCCCGACGCGGCGGGCGAGGCCTGAAAAAGCGAGCGCCGCCGTCCCGGCCCATATGTCCGGCAAGACGGCGGCGTGCCCGGGCTATTGCCCTTGTGGACCCGGGGAGGTCTTCCCCGGCCTGCTCATCATGGACGGCCCTGGACGCGTTCGCATAGCTGCCGAAGGGTTTCCGCACCCATTCCCACGCAGGTTGTGGAGACCGAACGCGCGTGGCCCCGTCTTGACCACCGGCTTTGCGCATACCACCTTGGCATCAACGCAGTATGACAAGGACACACCGCATATGAGCACGAACACCGTAGCCGTCTCCGACCAAAGCTTCGCCGCCGACGTGTTGAAGGCCAGCGAATCCGGCCCCGTCCTGGTCGATTTCTGGGCGGAGTGGTGCGGCCCCTGCAAGATGATCGGCCCGTCGCTGGAAGAGATCGCCGGTGAACTGTCGGGCAAGCTGACCGTGGCGAAGGTCGATATCGACAATAACCCGATGTCGCCTGGCAAGTATGGTGTGCGCGGTATTCCGACACTGCTGCTGTTCAAGGACGGCAAGGTGGCGGCGACGAAGGTCGGCGCGCTGCCCAAGGGCGCTTTGAAGCAGTGGATTGAGTCCAACCTGTAGGGTTTGGATTGGCGCTTCTCTCTTTGGGGGAGGGCGGCGGATGAGGAATGTGCTGCGGGCTTTGGCGTTTGTGGCACGTGCCCTCACCCGGAGCGCTGACGCACTCCGACCTCTCCCGCGAGCGGGAGAGGTGGGTTTGGCGAGCGGTTGGGAACCGCGTGATTTCGCCTCTCCCTCTGGGAGAGGCCGACGCGTAGCGGCAGGTGAGGGTTGTGGCGCGCGCTTCGGCTTTGGAATTCGCGGCAGGCACCCTCACCCGGATCGCTGACGCGCTCCGACCTTTCCCAGGGGGAGAGGTTTAGTCGGCCTTCAGCACTTCCCCGGCCAGATACAGGCTGCCGCAGATCAGCACGCGGGCGGGGCCGTTGCCCCGATCGATCCCGCGCAGCGCGTCGGCGATCGTTGGGCCGCGCCGGGCGATGCCGCCGGATGCGGCGATAATCGCCTCCACCGGCAAGGCGGAATGCTGACCGGGTTCCGACACCGCCCACAGGCTGGCGGCGAGCGGGAGCAGCGGGCGCAGGAACTCGGCTGAGTCCTTCGCCTGTTTCATCCCGACCACCAGATGCGTCGGGCGATCGGTCCAGGCGCGCAGTTGATCGGCCAATGCCAGCCCGCCGCCGGGATTGTGGCCTCCGTCCAACCAAAGCTCCCAAGTTGCAGGCAGCAGCGCGGTCAGGCGTCCGGTCAATCGTTGCAGCCGTGCCGGCCATTCCACCGTTTGCATACCGCGACGCAGAGCCGCATCGGGGATGGTCAGTCCGCCGGCCCGCAACGCGGCGATGGCGATGCCGGCATTGTCGGTCTGGTGAACGCCGAGCAGGGCAGGGGGCGGCAGGGTCAGGGTGCCGGCCTCGTCGGAGAAGGATAGCCCCGGCGACACGCGCCAGTCGCGGTCGCGCAGGCGGACGGGCGCGCCGATGCGGGCGGCCTCGGCCAGCAGCAGCGCCGTCACTTCGGGGTCTTGGGCGCCGACAACCACGGGAATGCCGGATTTCATGATGCCGGCTTTTTCGGCGGCAATCTTCGCCAGCGTGTCGCCGAGAAGTTCGCGGTGATCCATCGAGATGGAGGTGATGGCGGTGGCGATGGGCGCCGGAATGACGTTGGTCGCGTCGCCGCGCCCGCCGAGCCCGACTTCCAGCACGCAGAGATCCGCCGGCGTCTTGGCGAACAGATGGAAGGCGACGGCGGTGATGACTTCGAACACCGTGATCGGCGCGCCGGCGTTGACGTGCTCGATATGCTCCATTGCCGCTTGCAGCGCCTGGTCGGAGACGAGTTCCCCGGCGACGCGGAAGCGTTCGTTGAAACGCACCAAATGGGGGGATGTATAAACGTGCACGCGCAGGCCGGCGGCTTCGGCGATGGCGCGGATGAAGGCGCAGGTGCTGCCCTTGCCGTTGGTGCCGGCAACATGGATGACCGGCGGCAAGGCACGTTCCGGGTTGCCCAGGCGGGTCAGCAACGCGCGGAGTCTGTCCAGGCTGAGGTCGATCAGCCTGGGATGCAGGCCGGTCAGGCGGTCGACAATGGCGTCGATGGAATCGCTCACGCGGCCGCCGGCAGGTCCTTGACGCACAGCAGGCCGATGACGCGTCCCAGCGTGGCGCGCATCTCGGTGCGTTTGACGACCATGTCGATGATGCCGTGGTCCAGCAGATATTCGGCGCGCTGGAAGCCTTCCGGGAGTTTCTCGCGCACAGTCTGTTCGATGACGCGGGCACCGGCGAAGCCGATCAGCGCGCCGGGTTCGGCGATGTGGATGTCGCCGAGCATGGCGAAGCTGGCGGTGACGCCGCCGGTGGTGGGGTCGGTCATGACGACGATGAAGGGCAGGCCGGCGTCTTTCACCAGGCGGGTGGCGATGACGGTGCGCGGCATTTGCATCAGGCTGACCGCGCCTTCTTGCATGCGCGCGCCGCCGGAGGCGGTGAAGACGATCAGGGGGGCCTGTTGCAGCACCGCCAATCGCGCGGCGGCGACAATGGCGTCTCCCACCGCGGCTCCCATGGAGCCGCCGATGAAGTCGAATTCCATAACCGCGACGACGGCGGCCTGACCGTCGATTTTCCCGTGCGCGACGACGATGGCATCGTCCATGTGGGTTTTGTCGCGGGCTTCCTTAAGGCGGTCGGTGTAGCGCTTGGAGTCGCGAAAGCGCAGGGGATCGACGACCGCCTTCGGCAGTTCGATGCGTGTGAAAGCCTCTTCGTCAAAGGTCCAGTTCAGACGCTCGGTCGAGGAACCGCGCATGTGGTGGCCGCAATGCGGGCAGACTTTCATGCCGGCGGTCATGTCGCGATGAAAGATCATCTGCTGGCATGCGGGGCATTGATGCCAGAGATTGTCCGGGACCTCTCGACGGGCGAAGAGGGTGCGGATTTTGGGGCGGACGTATTCAGTGAGCCAACTCATGGCGCGCTGCTCGCACCCCGCACCGCCTTCGCCAATTCGCGCACCTGATTCAATACGGCCTCGACCGCGCCGGGCATTGCCTTGCCGTCGGCGTCAAGGTTGCGGGAGAGTGTGTCGATCAGGGCCGATGCCACGACGGCGGCGTCGGCGATCGTGGAGGCTTCGGCGGCCTGGGCGGGGGAGCGTACGCCGAAGCCGATGGCGATCGGCAGGTCGGTGAATTTGCGAATGCGGGGGATGGCGGCGGTCAGTTGCTCCCGCGAAGCAGCGCGGGTGCCGGTGATCCCGGTGATGCTGATGTAATAGACGAAGCCGGAACTGCCGTTCAGGACGTGGGGCAAGCGCTCATCGTCGGTGGTGGGGGCGACGAGGCGGATGAAATCGAGCCCGTTCGCCTTGGCGTGCGGCAGCATCAGGTCGGATTCTTCCGGCGGCAGGTCGACGACGATCATGCCGTCGATGCCGGCCTTGGCGGCGTCTTCGCAGAAGCGCTGCTGGCCATAGGACAGGATCGGGTTCAGGTAGCCCATCAGAATGACCGGGGTCTGGCTGTCAAGCGTGCGGAAGTCGCGCACCATGTCCAGAACGTGTCGCACCTTGAAGCCGGCGGCGAGCCCGCGCTTGCCGGCGGCCTGAATGATCGGGCCATCCGCCATCGGGTCTGTGAACGGCATGCCGATTTCGATCAGATCGGCTCCGGCCGCGGGCATGCCGCGGAGCAGAGCGAGGGACGTCGCGCCATCCGGGTCGTAGGCTTCCAGGAACGGGATCAGGGCACCGCGGTTTTCCGCTTTCAGTGCCGCGAAACGGGCTGCGATGCGGCTCATAGCTTCACCCCCAGGTGATCGGCTACCGCGAAGATGTCTTTGTCGCCTCGACCGCAGAGGTTCATCAGGATGATCTGATCGGCGGACAGTGTCGGCGCAAGTTTGCTCACATAGGCCAGCGCGTGGGCGGGTTCCAAAGCGGGAATGATGCCTTCGGTGCGGGTGCAAAGCTGGAATGCGGACAGCGCTTCCTTGTCGGTGGCCGAGACATATTCGACCCGTTTGATGTCATGCAGCCAGGAATGCTCCGGCCCGATGCCGGGATAGTCGAGACCGGCGCTGATGCTGTGTCCTTCGAGGATTTGGCCGTCCTCGTCCTGTAACAGATAGGTGCGGTTGCCGTGCAGCACGCCCGGGCGGCCGCCCGTCAGGCTTGCGGCGTGCTCTCCGGTTTCGATGCCGTGCCCGCCGGCTTCGACGCCGATCAGGCGGACGGAGGTGTCGTCGAGGAACGGATGGAACAGGCCCATCGCGTTCGATCCGCCACCGATGCAGGCGACGGCGATATCGGGCAGCCGGCCTTCGGCTTCGCGCATTTGCACCTTGGCTTCCTCGCCGATAACCGATTGGAAGTCGCGCACCATCATCGGGTAGGGGTGCGGGCCGGCGACCGTGCCGATCAGGTAATAGGTGTCTTCGACGTTGGCGACCCAGTCGCGCATCGCCTCGTTCATCGCGTCCTTGAGCGTCGCGGCACCGGAGGTTACGGCGACAACTTCCGCCCCAAGCAGCTTCATGCGGAACACGTTCGGAGCCTGACGCGCGACGTCGGTGGCACCCATGTAGACGGTGCAGGGCAGGCCGAATAAAGCGCACATCGTGGCGGTGGCGACGCCGTGCTGGCCGGCGCCGGTTTCGGCGATGATCCGGGTTTTGCCCATGCGGCGCGCCAGCAGAATTTGGCCCATACAATTATTGGCTTTGTGGCTGCCGGTGTGGTTCAGCTCGTCCCGTTTGAAGTAGACCTTCGCGCCGCCGAGATGCTTTGTCAGGCGTTCGGCGAACCACAGCGGGCTGGGGCGGCCGACGTAATGGGTCAGATGGCGGTCCAGGTCGGCCTTGAACGCCGGATCGGTTTTCGCCGCGTTATAGGCCTGCTCGACCTCAAGGATCAGCGGCATCAGGGTTTCGGCCACGAAGCGGCCGCCGAACTCGCCGAAGCGACCACGCTCATTGGGGCCGGTGCGAAGGCTGTTGGTGCCCGCGGGCGGGGTCGCGAGTGGTTTGTTCACGTCCGGGAAACTCCTTTGGGCGTGCCTCTTAGCCCAACCCGTACCGATCGTCACGCCCCCGCCCTGTCACATCGCGGTCACGGATCGAGTTTTTCGCGCGCGATCTCGTCCTCGATCTCCGCGGCGGCGTCATCCACGGCCATTGGCATGGATGGCTTGTTTGCTGCTTCGAGCGCGGACAGGGCATGTTCCAACACCGCCCAACCATGGCCGGCGGTATCGGCTTTCATCCTTGCCCGCAGGTCTCCCAGCACGAGGTCATAGGCATAGGCGACCGGTGACATTTCGAGCGCCGCCTGGGCGTCGAGAACGTCGCGGAGACCGCAACGTTCACCACCGGTCATGCCTTCGTCAGATGCCAGGGCAAGCTGTCGCGCGTCTTGCTCCAGAACGCCCAGCACCTCGATCTTCTCGTCTTTCGACAGAGCCGGATCGATCGTGACCTCGCCGGGCACCGCGAAGAAGACGTGCGGTTTGTCGATCTTGTCCTGCGTGGTCGGCACAGGGACCGGCTCGCTCACTTCTTGTCCCAGAGCGGCTTGCCGAGGTCGACCTGCTTCGGCGTCGTGCTGGCACCCGCGATGGCACCTGCTCCGCCGCCGATAACCGCACCCGCGGCGACGCCAACGGGACCACCGACCAATCCGACCGTCGCGCCGGTCGCGGCACCTGTCGCCGCGCCGCCCTGTACACGACCGAGTTCGCTTGCACCGCACGCCGCCAAAAGTGTCAATGCGCCGAACAGTCCAATTTTCGTCATGGTGCTCATCTGAAAAATCCCTGTAACTGGTTGAAGAAAAGCCAGCCTGTTTGAAGGTCGGATTGCCTTGCTGACGTTCTCCTGATCAACATGGTTGTGGGTGTATTTGAAACAATACTTATGGGTGTAAGTACTTATGCTGCGTGAGTGCTCGGTCGTGGCGTAGGACGCGTCTCAACCTTGTTATCGAATGGTCGGAAAGGCGGGGGCGATCGACCTGTCGTACACATGACAATTTCCAATTGCGGAGACCGACCTATGACACGTTCGCCATCCGCCATGCTGCGGTTGCAAACCTCCATCCTTGCGCTTCGGGCTGGAATCGGTTTTCTACTCACTGGTATAGGGCGGCCCGGTACACGGTCGCCACGTCTCGGATTACGGGTCCGGGGCGCATCAGCATGCAGGAATCGGACAATTGACCCTCGCCTCAGCCGCCCCGAACGATAAACCCTCCAAACGCTCGGCTGCGGAGGCGTTGGCCGGAACCGGGGTAAGAACCTCGAAGCCGGTCCACGCTAACCTGCGGCCTCCCGCACTCGTCGCCGAATCGCTGCGGCGGCACGAAGGTAAGCTATCGGCCGATGGGTCGCTGATGGTTGAAACCGGTATCCATACCGGACGGTCCCCACAAGATAAGTTTGTCGTCGACGAACCGTCGGTGACGAACGAGGTTTGGTGGGGCAAGGTCAATCAACGTATGACCCCCGCGACATTCGCGTCGCTGCGTGGGCGCATCCAGGCCTACCTGCAAGGCCAGGAACTGTTCACCCAGGATCTTTACGCCGGAGCCGATCCGGATCACCGCGTGCGGGTGCGTTTGGTTACGACCCAGGCCTGGAATGCCCTGTTCGCGCGGAATATGTTTATCCGCCCTCCCGAATCCGAGCTCGACGGTTTCGTGCCGGACTATGTCATCCTGCACGCGCCCTTGTTTCAGACCGACCCCCAGCTGGACAATGTTCGTTCCTCGACGACGGTCGCGCTGTCGTTTGAGCAGAAAATGATCCTGATCGCCGGCAGCGAATACGCGGGCGAGGTCAAGAAATCCATTTTCACCGTGATGAACTGGCTGCTGCCCGCTAAGGGCGTTCTGCCCATGCATTGCAGTGCCAATGTCGGCCCAGACGGCGACGTCGCCGTGTTCTTTGGGCTTTCGGGCACCGGCAAGACGACCTTGTCGTCTGACCCCGACCGTAAGCTGATTGGCGATGACGAGCACGGTTGGGGCGACAACGGCACCTTTAATTTCGAAGGTGGTTGCTATGCGAAGGTCATCAACCTTTCGCAGGAAGCTGAACCGGAGATCTGGGCCGCGTCCAACCGATTCGGCACGGTGTTGGAAAATGTCGTCGCGGATGAAAACGGCATCCTGGACCTGAATGACGGATCGCTGACCGAAAACACGCGGTCATGCTACCCCGTCGAATTCATCCCCAATGTCAATATTACCGGACGCGGCGCTCAGCCGAAGAATGTCGTGATGTTGACCTGCGACGCGTTCGGCGTGCTGCCGCCGATCTCCAAACTGACACCGGCGCAGGCGATGTACCACTTCCTGTCCGGCTACACGGCATTGGTCGCCGGAACGGAAAAGGGCTTGGGCGCTGAACCGAAGGCAACCTTCAGCACTTGCTTTGCGCATCCTTTCCTGCCGCGCCCTCCGGAAGTTTACGGGCAAATGCTCTCCGACCTGATTGCGCGCCAGGGGGCCGATTGCTGGCTGGTGAACACGGGCTGGAGCGGTGGCCAGTTCGGTGTCGGCAAGCGCATGAGCATTCGCCACACCCGTGCGCTGTTGCGGGCCGCCCTGGACGGAACCCTGACCAAGACCAGTTTCCGGAAGGACCCGTTCTTCGGCCTCTCGTTCCCAGAGCATTTGCCGGGCGTGCCGGACGATGTTCTGGACCCGCGTCAATCATGGGCTGACAAAGCCGCCTATGACCGGATGGCCAAGCATCTGATTGAACAGTTCGAAAAGAATTTTGCCTCCTTCGAGGCGGGGGTCGGAGACGACGTCCGAGCGGCGGCGATTCGCGCGGCAGCCTGAGTGGTCATTGGACCGGTCAACTTAGCAGAAAATGGCTATAGTCGACCGGTCCATCCGTACGCATGATGAGACCTGCATTCGTAACGAGGCAGGTATGTACGTTCCATCGCATTTTGCAGAAGATCGCGTCGACGTGTTGCATGATGCGATCCGTCAGGCGGGCCTCGCCACGCTTGTGTCGATGACCGACGACGGTCTGATCGCGAGCCATATCCCGCTGCTGATTGATCCCAACCCCGCGCCCTACGGCACCCTCGTCGGCCATTTGGCCAAGGCCAATCCCCATGCAGGCAGCGGCGGACGTGATGCGCTGGTTATCTGGCAAGGGCTGGACGGCTATATCAGCCCGTCGCTCTATGAAACCAAAAAGCAGAACGCCAAGGTCGTGCCGACCTGGAACTACGTCGCGATCCATGCCCATGGCCGGATGGAGGTATTCTCTGATCCGGACCGTCTATTAGATGTCGTCACTCGATTGACGGACCGCCACGAGAGAAAGCAGGCTGAGCCTTGGGCGGTATCCGACGCGCCGGCGGATTTCGTGCAGACTATGCTGCGAGGAATTGTCGGTATTTCGATCCCAATTGAACGGCTGCGGGGCAAGGTGAAAATGAGCCAGAACCGACCCGAAATCGACCGGCGCAGCGTGGAGTCCGGTCTGCGCGCAGACGGTAAGACAGGGTTGGCGGAGCTTGTCGCGACTGGGCGGATTGCCCTCTGACGATCATTCGGCAGCTCCACGGTAGCTGTGCTGCTCGTCGCGGGCACGCGGTGCTGGTTCAAGGGCCGCCAGGCGCGGGAAAATCGGACCTGGTTCTGAGATTGCTGAATCGAGGGTTTGACCTCGTCGCGGACGATCAGGTCGTGATTGTCGGTAATCGCGCCAGCCCCCCAGCCACACTCGCCGGACTGTTGGAGGTCAGGGGCCTCGGCATCGTTCGGTTGCCCTGGATGGCGGACGTGCCGCTTGCCCTGGCGATCGAACTGGGAGAATTGGCGGATCGGCTACCGATGCCTAAGACGCATCCCGATCTGGGGATTCCGCTCATTCGTCTGGACGCCAGTTCTATGTCGGCGGTGGATCGTGTGATACTGGCGCTGGATTGCGCCCTGGGAAGCGTTACACAGGTTGCAGGCGCTTTTGCGCCGTAGTCTTCAATCAACCAACAGTGCCAGCGTCGCTCTCATTTCAGGGATGCCGTCTCCGGTTTCGCTGCTGGTCGTGAGGATTTCTGGGAAGGCTGCCGGATGGGCGCGCGCGATCGCGAGTGCCTCTTGCTGCTTTCGGAGCAAGGCCGCGGGTTTGACGCCGTCTGCCTTGGTCAACACGATCTGGAACGTCACTGCGGCCTGATCCAGGAGTTCCATCACCGCGACGTCTGCGGGCTTAATCTCTATCCGAGCATCAAGCAGCAGCATCACGCGCAACAATGTCGGGCGACCGCGGAGATACTCGAACATCATGCCTTGCCAGTCGGCTTTGATGTCTTTCGATGCCTTGGCGTAGCCGTAGCCGGGCATATCGACCAGGATCAGTTGCCCGCCCAAATCGAAAAAATTCAATTGGCGGGTACGGCCGGGTTCCGACGATGTGCGCGCGAGCGCGTTGCGCCCGGTCAGGGCGTTCAGGAGCGACGATTTGCCGACGTTCGAACGACCGGCGAAAGCGATCTCAGTACCGCTCGCCGGGGGTAGTTGTTCCAGTTTCTGCGCGCCGAAAAAGAAGCGGCACTCGGCGGCGAAAAGCTTCCGCCCCGCTTCCAGCGCATCGGCCCATTCGTCGGTCAGTTGCGATGCCCCGGCTTGGAGAGGTGGGTTTGCCGCATGATCAGCCATTGTTGTCCGATCGAGAGCAGGTTGTTCCAGCTCCAATAGATCACGAGTCCAGCAGGGAAGCTGGCCAGCATGAAGGTGAAGATAATCGGCATGAATTGAAACAGCCGAGCCTGAACTGGGTCAGGCGGCGGTGGGTTCAGCTTCTGCTGGAGGAACATGGTGACGCCCATGATGAGCGGCCATACCCCAAGATGCAGCATCGGCAGATAGATCGTGGGATCGAACGGGATAAGGCCAAACAGATTGAACACGTTCGTCGGGTCGACCTGGGAGAGGTCGTGGATCCAACCGTAGAACGGTGCCTGACGCATTTCGATCGTGACGAAGATAACCTTATACAGCGAGAAGAACACTGGAATTTGCACCAGCATCGGCAGGCACCCGGACGCCGGATTGACCTTTTCCGCCCGATAAAGTGCCATCATCTCTTGCTGCATTTTCTGCGGCTCGTCCTTCAGACGCTCACGCATTTCGGTCATTTTCGGAGCCAGGAGCTTCATCTTGCTCATGGAGCGATACGAATAGTTGGCCAGAGGGAAGAACAACGCCTTGACGATGACTGTGAAGGCCAGGATTGCAAGGCCGAAGTTGCCGATCAACGTGTTGAGAAAGTCCAGCGCGAAGAACATTGGCTTGGTCAGAAAGTAGAACCAGCCGAAATCGACCGCCTTATCAAAATTCGGCAGCTTGAACGCGTCCTGATAACGGTCGAGGAGACCGACCAGCTTCGCCCCAGTGAACAGGTGCGACGTCATCGTGGCTGTGGAGTTCGCCTCGATCGTTTGCGGTTCCTGCGTAACATAGTCCACCTGATAGCGGTCGACGTGGCCGCCGGTAGCCTTGGCGGCCTTGTCCTCGATATGTCGGAAATTCACTTTTGACGGAACGGACTGATCCGGGATCAGGGAGGTCAGCCAGTACTTGTCGGTAATCCCCGCCCAGCCACCGGTCGATGGCGCGGAATACGCGAGGCCAGCCTTCTTTTCGCCCTCGCTTTTCGCGGAGTCGTAGCTCGTCTCCTGCAGGCGTCCGTCGACGACACCGAGCAGACCCTCAAACAGGATGTAGTAGCCGGCGACCTCCGGCTTGTAGTCGCGGCGAATACGCGACCAGGGGAACAGCTTCACAGCCTGTCCGGTAGTGTTTCGTACGCTCTGGTTGACGGTGAACATATAGTCGTTGTCGACGCTCAGATCGATCTGAAAGACCAATCCAGCACCGTTGTCCCAGGACAGCGTCGAGGTTTCGCCCGGCTTCAGTAGGTCGGTGGACGCTTTCCACAGGGTATCGTTGTCGGGCAGTTTGACTGTGTCGCCGGGCACGGCGGTCCACCCGTATTGCACGTAATAGGGGTTCGGGTCGGAGCGGGGTTCCAGAACGCGAACGTTTGGGGACGTCTTTTCCAGGCTGTCCCGGTAGTCATTCAACACAATGTCGTCGATCCGCGCGCCGAGCAGGCTAACGGAACCGCGCAGACGCTGCGCGGCGATTTTCATGCGCGGCACGTCCTTGGGCACGGTCCCAGGAGCCTGAACCGCCGCGGTATCCGCTGCTATGGGTTTCGGCGTGCTTGGTGCGGTCTCGACCAATGCCGGCGCGGGCGGCTTCGGTAGCATCGGCGCGATGAGCGTCTGAAATCCCAGCAGGATCCCCAGCGAGATCGCGATTGCGAGAAAGAGTCGCTTTTGATCCATTAGTGCCCCAATCGGCGTTGAACATCCGGTACCGGATCAACGCCGCCTTCATGCCACGGATTGCAGCGGAGAATGCGCCGGGCCGCTAATCCCGAACCACGCAATGCGCCATGCGTTCGCATCGCTTCGATCGCGTATTCACTACAACTCGGCCAAAATCTGCAGTTGGCACCTATGAACGGACGCAGCGTCCACTGATAGGTCCGCACCGCGCCGACGGCGATGTGCGCGAGCGGAGTCATGTGACGCCCGTCCGAGCCATGGCACGCTGGATATCTTGCCGCAGTTGAAGAAAATTGCGTTTGCGCGTTCCGTCGCGGCCGATCAGCACAAGATCGAATCCGACGACCGGTTTGTCAGCCAGCAGAAGACGCGCGGCTTCCTTCAACCGGCGGCGCGTGCGGTTCCGCACAACGGCATTGCCCACCTTTTTGGTGACCGTAAAGCCAAGGCGCGCTGGCGCGGTATCGTCGCGCGGCATCGCCTGCAATACCAAACCGGGCGTAGGCGCTTTCCTGCCTTTCGCAGCGACGCGCAAAAACTCGGCGCGTTTCTTAAGGCGGCAGGTTGGGGAGGCCATGGCTTGCGCCGAAGGCTCCAAGCCTAGGCGGAGAGGCGCTTACGGCCCTTGGCGCGGCGATTGGCCAGCACCTTGCGGCCGCCGACCGTAGCCATACGGGTGCGGAATCCGTGCCGGTGCTTGCGAACCAGCTTTGACGGTTGATAGGTGCGCTTCACAACTTCTCTCCAACTTCCCAGGTCCGCGAATGCGCGGATGCGGCCGCCCCAGAGGGACGCCCGTCACGAGGGGCGGCTTATAGTCGGCGCTGCTGGGGGCGTCAACGCGAACCCGTGCGGCGATCAGGGTAAACTTCTAATGTACCCTATTGGTGGCGGATATAGCGTGAACTCAATCTCTGACCTGCGCGCGCATGGTACTGATCGTCGTAGGTTGCCAGCAACGCCACCCGGCCCTACCGTGCGTCTGAACACGCTTCCGGCCAACTGCCACCGAGGCGTTCGTGCGACAACTTGCAGAGGAAATGGACCAAATGAAGGTCGGTGACGCTATCGCGGAAATCATGAAGCGCGAGGGAATTGAGATCCTCTGCGGCTATCCCGTTAACCACCTGCTGGAATACGCGGCTGCCGCCGATATTCGCCCGATCATCGTCCGTCAGGAGCGGATCGGCCTGCATATGGCCGACGCGATTTCGCGCGTCACCTCCGGCCGAAAGATCGGCGCATTCTGCATGCAGCACGGCCCCGGCGCGGAGAACGCGTATGGTGGCGTCGCGCAGGCCTATTCCGAGTCGGTGCCGCTGCTGGTGATCCCGCAGGGCTATGCCCGCCGGATCGCCAACATCGACCCCAACTACAACTCGTCGCGCAATATGCGCAGCGTGTCGAAGTTCGCGGAACCCGTGAATGTGCCCGCTGAACTGTGCAACATCATGCGGCGCGCGTTCAGCAACATTCGCAATGGTCGTTCCGGCCCGGCGATCGTCGAAATTCCCACCGATATCTGGAACGAGGAAATCGGCGAGATCGACTACCAGCCCGTTGGCATCCATAAGTACGGCCCCGATCCGTCGGACGTGCGGAAGGCCGCCGCAGCGATTCTGGCTGCAAAATGCCCGATCATTTATTCGGGCACCGGCGTGCAATGGGCGGAAGCATGGGCCGAACTGCGTGAACTCGCCGAACTGCTCGGCGCTCCGGTCACCACCAGCCTGGGCGGCAAGTCCTCCTTCCCCGAGACGCATCCGCTTTCCCTCGGCTCCGGCGGCAACGCGATCCCGGGCCAGTTGAACCACTTCCTGAAGAAGACCGACCTGGTCATCGGTATCGGTTGCTCGTTCACGGAAACCAACTTCGGCATCAAGTTCCCGAAGGGCAAGAAGTTCATCCACGCCACGCTTGACCCGAACCACCTGAACAAAGACGTGGTCAGCGATGTCGGCTTGGTCGGCGATGCGAAACTGACCCTGCAAGCCCTTATCGGCGAGCTGCGTCAGACGATCCGGTCGAACCGCGATTGCCGTGACACCGTCGCCGAAATCGAAACCGTGCGGAACGAGTGGATGGCCCAGTGGCAGCCGCTGCTGGACTTCAACGAAGCCCCGTTGAATCCGTACCGGGTCATCAAGGACCTGCATGCGACGGTCAGCGAAGTCGTCGGTATGGACAACTGCATCATTACCCATGATGCCGGCAGCCCGCGCGATCAGATTTCGCCGTTCTGGAAGTCAACCGCGCCGATGTCCTACATTGGCTGGGGCAAGACAACGCAGCTTGGCATGGGCCTCGGTCTCGCCATGGGCGCGAAATTGGCCAAACCGGAAAAGCTCTGTATGAACCTGTGGGGCGATGCCGCTATTGGCTTCACCGGAATGGACTTCGAAACCTGCGTTCGTGAGCGGATCCCCATTCTGTCGATCCTGCTCAACAATTTCTCCATGGCGATCGAGTTGAAGGTGATGCCGATTTCGACCGAAAAATACCGGTCGACCGACATCTCCGGCAACTATGCCGACATGGCCAAGGCTTTCGGCGGTTACGGCGAACGCGTCACGCAGCCCGGCGACATCAAGGCGGCGATTAAGCGCGGCATCGAGCAGACCCAGAACGGTATGCCGGCGTTGCTGGAGTTCATCACGAGCAAAGAGACCCGCGTCTCCAAGTTCTAGGACGACGGGAACCAAAACAAGAGGCAAACCCCTCCTCCCGCAACGGAGGGGGGGCGGACAAGGGAACGGCGTCAGCGATTTGTCCTCGCATGAACGCGCTTTCCATGCCGAAATTGCCAATCAGGGAGCGGACCGACCAATATGGCCACAGTGTCCATTCGTGACGTGTTCAAGCGCTTTGGGTCGACCGAAGTCCTCCACGGCGTGAGCGTTGAAATCGAGGATGGTGAGTTCGTTATCCTCGTCGGACCGTCCGGCTGCGGTAAATCGACGCTACTCCGCATGATCGCCGGGTTGGAGAATATCAGCGGGGGAGAGATCGCGATCGGCCCGCGGGTCGTCAACAACGTCGCGCCGAAAGAGCGCGATATCGCGATGGTTTTCCAGAACTACGCGCTTTATCCGCACATGTCGGTTCGGGACAACATGGCCTTCGCCCTGGCGATCGCCAATGCGCCCAAGGCGTTGATCGATGAGAAAGTGGCACGGGCGGCGCAAATTCTTGGCCTGACACCGTATCTGAACCGCTATCCCCGTCAGCTGTCCGGCGGGCAGCGGCAACGCGTTGCGATGGGCCGAGCGATTGTGCGCGATCCACAAGTGTTCCTGTTCGATGAGCCGCTGTCCAATCTCGATGCGAAGCTACGCGTCGCGATGCGCGCGGAGATCAAGGAATTGCATCAACGCCTGCAAACCACCACCGTCTACGTCACGCACGATCAGATTGAAGCCATGACGATGGCCGACAAGATTGTGGTCATGAACAGCGGCAATGTGGAACAAATTGGCGCGCCCCTGGAGCTGTACGACCACCCCAATAACCTTTTCGTCGCCGGCTTCATCGGCTCCCCCTCCATGAACTTTGTGAAGGGCAAGATTTCCGGCAACGCATTCCTGTCCGACAATGGCACCCGCCTACCGCTTGGCCATGGGCAAGGCGGCAGCGACGGGCAAGCAACTATCTACGGCATCCGGCCGGAGCATTTCCTGCTTGATCCCGCGGGCGTGCCCGCGAAGGTCAATGTTTTGGAACCGACCGGGTCGGAAACTCAGGTTATGGCCGAGTTTGCAGGCGGCAACATCGTCGCGGCCTTCCGTGAACGCATCACCGCCCGCCCGGGTGAAACCATTCACATCACGCCGAACGCCGCCCTGGCGCATATCTTCGACGCCGCGACCGGAAAACGGCTGATTGCGTGATACCCACTGCTTTAACAATAACGCGAAGGGAGAACATCACCATGTCCATCACCAGACGCGACTCACTCGCCCTCGGTGTCGCCGCCATTGGCGGCTCGTCGGCTCCGCTGTTCGGCGCACACGCGGCGGTTACCGATGTGCCGATGGCTGACGTCAAGCCACCGAACCTGCCGATTGAAAAAGGAGCCTCGCTGCACGTGCTCCGCCCCGCGAAGTTCGTCGCGGCGGATGAGGTCGTGTTCAAGGCCAATGTGGAAAAGTTCACGGCGGCGACCGGCGTTCAGATGAAGGTCGATTGGGTTAGCTGGGAAGATCTGGGGCCGCAAACGGCCGTGATCGCGAACACGGGCGCCGGCGCTGACATCGTGATCGGGTTCAGCTCCTCTCCGTTCATCTATACGTCCAAGATCGTCGATATGACCGACGTGGCGACCTATCTCGGAGCCAAGTACGGTGGCTGGTACGATCTGGCGACCACTTACGGCACCAAATGGAAAACCAAGGAGTGGATTTCGATTCCGATGGGTGGCGGAACCGGCCCGACGGTGTACCGTACGTCCTGGGTGCGTGACGCGGGCTACGACAAAATCCCGAACGATCACGAGGGCTTCCTGCTCCTGTGCGAAAAACTCCAGAAGATGGGTCATCCCTGCGGCTTCTCGTTGGGACACGCGGTCGGCGACGGGAACGGATTCGTGTCCTGGGCCTTGTGGTCGCACAATGCGCGCATGATCGATCCGGATGGCCGAGTTGCGATTGAATCCAAGGAAACTATCGCCGCGCTGAAATACGTTGCGCGTCTTTACAAGACGATGATCCCGGGCACCCTGACCTGGCTCGACGTCAGCAACAATCAAGCCTATCTCGCCGGACAGATCGGCCTGACCTTCAACGGGATTTCGATCTACTACGCCGCAAAGAATTCCAGCGATCCCGCCCAGAAAGCGATCGCCGCCGATACCAGCCATCAACTCGCGCCGTTCGGCCTTTCCAAGCGCGCGCCGCAATCGGCGACTCCGCTTAATGCGATGGTGTTCAAGCATTCCAAATACCCCAATGCGGCGAAAGAGTTCATCCGCTTCATGATGGAAGCCGATCAGTACGGCCCTTGGCTGTCGGAATGCCTGGGGTATTGGTGCAATCCGCTGAAGGCCTATTCCCAGATGAAGTTCTGGGATGCTGATCCGGCGGTGAAGCCGTTCGCCGGCGCGATGGATACGCCGTTCTACGACGGCTACGCCGGACCTGTGTCAGCGGCTTCGGCGGCGGTAACCGCCAACTATACGCTGGTGGACATGTTTGCCTCTGTTGCGACCGGCACGGTAACGCCGGAAGCCGCGGTCAAGCAGGCCGCTCGGCAGATCCAGCGTTATTACAAGGGGGCCTGAGACCAGGGTCGTGAGGCAGTACCACAAGGAATGATCATGGACGCCACTGTCGCTATGGCAACCCATCCGGCCAGCTTCGTACGCAAACCGGATAGCTGGTTGACGAAGCTGTTCGACTACAAGCCGTTTCTGGTCTTCCTGTGCATGCTGCCCACGGCAGGCCTGCTGCTGGTGTTCCTGACCTATCCGCTGGGTCTGGGCATCTGGTTGGCCTTCACCGACACCACTATCGGCCAGTCCGGATCGTTCATCGGGTTCGAGAACTTCGAGTACCTGATGGAGGATCCGGTATTCTGGCTGTCGGTCACCAACACGATCTTCTACACCGCCATTGCAACCGCCGGAAAGTTCGCGCTTGGCTTGTGGCTGGCGCTGTTGCTGAACAACCACATACCGTTGAAGGCGTTCCTGCGCGCCATCGTGCTGCTGCCATGGATCGTGCCGACGGTGCTGTCGTCGATTGCGTGGTGGTGGATCTATTCACCGCAGTTTTCCATCGTTTCGTACGTCATCGTCGATGTGCTGCATCTGCGCGATACCTACATCAACTTCTTGGGTGAGCCCTGGCCCGCGCGATGGTCGCTGATCGTCGCCAATATCTGGCGCGGCATTCCCTTTGTCGCGATCACTCTGCTGGCGGGCTTACAGACCATTTCCCCGTCACTGTACGAAGCCGCGTTGCTGGACGGCGCCTCCGGATGGCAAAAATTTCGGCGCATCACCGTACCGTTGCTCATGCCTATTCTGGCGGTGGCACTGACGCTGTCCGTGCTGTTCACATTCTCGGACTTCCAGTTGGTCTATGCCATCACGCGCGGCGGGCCGTTCAACTCGACCCACCTGATGGCGACCCTGGCGTTTCAACGCGCCATCCCGGGATCACAACTTGGCGAGGGCGCTGCCATCGCGGTGTCAATGATCCCGTTCCTGATCGGCGCGACCATCCTGTGCCTGTATGGCGTGGGCAGACGTAAATGGCAGCAGGGATCCGACAATGACTGAAGCAACCTCTGCCACCGAAGCGACATTCGCCAAATCCACCGATGCGCCGGAACATCTGTCATGGGATTCCGGTCTGCGCCGGACAATCACCGTCTATATCCCGCTGGCGCTGTTCGTCATCGGGCTATTATTCCCATTCTATTGGATGACGATCACGTCGTTCAAACCTGACCACGAAATGTACGACTACAAGCAGTTCAACCCGTTCTGGGTAAACTCCCCGACGTTGAACAACATCAAGGTCCTGCTGTTCGAGACCCGCTACCCGCAATGGTTGATCACGACCATGAGCGTCGCCGCGGCCTCCACGTTCCTGTCGGTCTTCTCCAGCGTACTTGCGGCTTATGCGATCGAGCGGCTGCGGTTCACCGGCGCGAAGCATGTCGGCCTTGCTATCTACCTGGCCTATATGGTGCCGCCGTCGATCCTGTTCATTCCGCTCGCGACGCTGATCTTCCAGTTTGGCCTGTTCGACAATCCCATAGCGCTGGTTCTGACCTACCCAACGTTTCTGGTGCCCTTCTGCACGTGGCTGCTCATCGGCTACTTTAAGTCGATCCCGTACGAGTTGGAGGAGTGCGCATTGATCGATGGCGCGTCGCGCCTGCAGATTCTTTGGCGCATCACGCTGCCGCTGGCAGTGCCGGGCCTGATTTCCGCCGGGATTTTTGCCTTCACGCTGTCCTGGAACGAGTTCATCTACGCCTTGGCGTTCATCCAATCGACCGAGAACAAGACCGTTCCCGTGGCGATCCTGACAGAACTTGTTACCGGCGACGTCTATCAGTGGGGCGCGCTCATGGCCGGATCTCTGCTGGGATCGGTTCCGGTCGCGATTATCTACTCCTTCTTCGTTGAGTATTACGTCTCATCGATGACCGGCGCGGTGAAGGAGTAATCGACAGAATCACGCTCGTGTTACCGACGCGGTTGCGCAGTGGATGCGAAGGCCGGTGAGCGCATGAGCGGGTTCTCCTTCGACTGGCTGACGCTGCGCGAGCCGGTTGACGCATTGTCTCGGCATCCGGACGTTTTGCGACGCTTGCAAATCGCCTTTGCGTCGCACCGGGATTTGCGGGTTGTCGACCTTGGATGTGGGACCGGGGCCAATCTGCGCGCCACAGCATGCTTGCTGGGGCCGCGCCAGTCCTGGACGCTTATCGATCACGACCAAGCGCTGCTCGATGCAGCGGCGGTCAGGTTGTCGGCCTGGGCCGATCAGTCGGTTGAGTCCGCACAGGGAGTCGTGCTGCACAAGGATGGCCGACGCCTTGATGTTCGGTTCCGCCACGCCGATCTCGCGCGCGATCTTGAAACATCGATTGGAGGAGCCGTCGATCTGATAACCGCGTCGGCTTTCTTCGACCTAGTCTCGTCAGATTTTATCGAAATGTTCGCACTCATCGCGGCGCGCTATCGGTCGGCGGTCTACGCACCGATGAATTTTGACGGGCATCAGGCGTTTCTACCGCCGCACGACGCCGACGACACGATGCTGCGCGCTTTTAACGTCCACCAAACCTCCGACAAGGGATTTGGCCCAGCGGCGGGCGGAGAGGCGGGGCATCGACTCGTCGGATCGCTGACCGCCCTCGGTTATGATATCGTAACCGGCGACAGCCCATGGCTGCTCGGCTACGAGCAGCAGGACCTTATGCAACGTACGATAGGGGGCATCGCAATGGCTGTTGCGGAGATAGGGGTCATCTCCGGCGATGTATCGACGGCCTGGCGGATGGCGAGGCGGAGCAGCGGACGAGTCGGCCATATTGACGTCCTGGCGATCCCTGGTCCCGCGATCGGGCACCCATGATCGCTTCGCCATCCAGAACAAGCGAACGAGTAGCTGAACATCGCGTCGGAGTGATCCCTTGTCTTCGGCGGTTCGCACCAGGTTCTTCGCCGAGTGCTCACCGCTCGTGATTCGAGCAGGGGCTCTGGCCGTGAACGATGACCGCCGTTTTGCTCCGTTCTTGTCACGCGACGTCGCAAGGATTTCGGCCCATTATCCCCGCCATGCCCATCCTTCGTTCCCTGTTGCCTCTCGCGCTTCTTTTGCTTGCTGCGTTGATCGCATGGCAGGTCGGGTGGGTGGATGCCCTTAGCTGGACCGGCCTTGCTCGGCATCGAGTGGCACTCGTCGACCTGGCGACCGCCCACCCCATCCTGGCTCCTGGATGTTACATGATGGTCTATGCCACCCTTGCGGCGATCTCCTTTCCCGCCGGTGCCTTGTTGACCGTCACGGGCGGATTCCTGTTCGGTCCCGTGCTCGGGTGTGTATTCGCGGTCGTCGGCGCGACCTGCGGTGCCACCGTCCTGTTTCTTGCGGCTCGGTCGATATTGTCTAAAGTTTTAGCACAACGCGGCGGAAATATTCTTCATAGCACGATAGAGCGGTTACGACGCGACGGCTTCCTGTATCTTCTGGCCCTGCGATTGCTGCCGATCGTGCCGTTCTGGCTGATCAATCTTGCGGCCGCGTTTTGCGGCATGCGCGTGGTGCCATTCGTGGTGGGTACAGTGATTGGCATGGTACCAGTGGCATTCGTGTTTGCCTCGATCGGCGCGGGGATTGGCGATGTACTGGCTGCTGGTGGCCGACCGGATCTGTCCGTGGTCTTCGGGCCGACGATCCTGCTGCCACTGCTGGGCCTCGCCGCCTTATTGCTGGTGCCGATCCTGCTGAAAAGCCGGAGGGGCGATGGCCGACTTTGATCTGATCGTCATCGGGGCTGGTGCGTCCGGCCTGTCAGTCGCAGCCGGCGCGGCGCAACTCGGCGCGCGCGTGGCCCTGATCGAACGCGACCGGATGGGCGGCGACTGTCTCAATATTGGTTGCGTGCCCAGCAAGGCCATGTTGGCAGCCGGGCACGGCGTGACGGCGGCACGGAACCTCGGACGGTTCGGCATCCGCTTTGGCGAACCTATCGTCGATTGGGAGGAAGTGTGCGCGCACGTGCGCGACGTTGTTGCCGCCATTGCGCCAATGGATTCAGAAGCCCGGTTTCGTGCATTGGGCGTCACCGTATTGCCGGGAGAGGCCCGGTTCGTGGCTCCCGATGCCATCGCGGTGAACGGCCGGCGGCTGACGGGTCGGCGGATCGTAATCGCAGCAGGCAGCAGAGCCGCGGTGCCGCAGATCGCTGGATTGGATATGGTCGGTTTCCTGACCAACGCGACCCTTTTTGATCTGGCGGAAAAGCCGGCGCACTTGCTGATCATGGGTGGCGGACCGATCGGACTTGAAATGGCCGATGCATACGCAGCCCTGGGGTGCGCGGTGACGATCGTGCAATCCGGGCAAATTGCGGCAAAGGAAGACCCCGAGCTTGTGGATGGCTTGCGTCAGGCATTGATCGAACGTGGCGTAACAATTTTGGAGAATGCCCGTGTGATCGCGGCGGAACTCGGCCCTCGCCTCGTCCTGGAGGATGGACGCCGAGTTGAGGGTAGCCATTTGCTGATCGCAGCCGGACGACGACCGAACCTGGAAGGGATGGACCTCGACGCGGGCGCGGTGCGGACAAGCTCAGCGGGCATTGTCACCGATAGGGGACTGCGCAGCGTGACAAATCGCCGCGTCTATGCTGTCGGTGACATTGCCGATCCCGTTGGGCTGGGGCCGCGGGCGTTCACACACGTGGGGAGTTATCACGCCGGTATTGTTATCCGTCGGGTGCTGTTCAGATTGCCGACGAGGCTCGATTACACGGCACTCCCCCGGGTGACTTACACACATCCGGAGTTGGCCCAGGTTGGACTGACGGAGGCCGAGGCACGGTCGGCGGGGTTCCGACCATCGGTGCTACGCTGGCCCCTGGCCGATAACGACAGAGCGAGGGCGGAGCGAGATACTGCCGGCTTGGTCAAGCTGGTGGTTTCCGGCAATCGCGTGTTGGGTGCCGGAATCCTTGCGCCGGGTGCCGGGGAGATGATCGGCCAGTGGACTCTTGCGATTGCGCGTCGCGTGCCGCTGTCGGCACTGGCAGGCTTAATCGCGCCGTATCCGACGAGATCGGAGGCCGGTAAACGGGCCGCCGGTAAATATTTCGTCAAACGGTTGTTCTCGGCCAGGACAAAGGCCTTGGTTGGGCTATTGCGATGGCTACCATAGGTACGACGATCCACCGGAAATTATTTACGCCTACGGATTGGATGTGATTCCAGGGCCATTCTGACTTCGCGGCACCGACCGCAATCAACGCGTTGCGTGCCGACGCTTCACCGACTAGCATCTTTTTGGCCTGTTCGGTGATCGGCTCGTGTGGTGCATATGTCACCTCCTGATCGAGCGTGTTCGGGTGGCTAAGGCCAATTAACGGCAGGACAGCCGTTGATAATAAAATGGGGCAACGACCCTCCATGCCGACGGAAGTGCGGACATGGTCTATGGGAGGTTCAGTATGGCGGTCGGCGCGAGTGTTTCGACGAACACGACAGGGCGAAGAGACGGTGGTTCGCAACCCAAAAGCAGTCTGAAGAAATTTTCGCAAAGGCGCTCGACCATCGCTTTTGCGCTCTGCTTGCCGCTGATCTTGCTGGTCTCGGCGTTTGTCATCTATCCGGCATTTTACGCGCTGTACCTCAGCATGCTGAACAAGAAGATGACGGCGTTCGTGGGCCTCAACAATTTCACGTTCCTGTTGAAGCGCAACACGTTCCAGCTGGTGATTTACCAAAGCTGTCTGTTCGCTATTTCCGCCGTTCTGATCAAGGCGCTACTTGGTTTCATCATCGCCCATCTGATGCATAACATCCCGGGCAAAAACCAACGGATCTGGCGTGGCTTGCTGCTCGTGCCGTGGGTTATTCCGTTGGCGCTGTCGACATTGACCTGGTGGTGGATGTTCGATTCATCCTATTCCGCGTTCAACTGGATCCTGAACCAATTTGGTTTTGAGGGTGTTCCCTGGTTGGGTGTGGGCTGGATTGCCCGCCTGTGTACGATCGCAGTGAACGTGTGGTACGGAACCCCGTTCTTCATGATTATGTATCTCGCGGCGCTGAAGTCCGTGCCTGAGCAACTGTATGAAGCCGCGTCGATCGACGGCGCGAATTCGGTGCAAAAGCTGCTCTTCGTGACGCTGCCCATGATGCGCAACATCATCTCCATCACGGTGTTGTTCAGCTTGATCGTCACGTTCGCGGATTTCGACATTGTCCGTATTCTGACCGCCGGCGGTCCGCAGGATAACACGCACGTGTTCGCGACCTACGCGTTCCAAATCGGCATTCAATCCGGGGACATCCCGCTCGGTGCCGCCGACAGCCTGTTCATGTTCCCGATGCTGGCCTTTGCCGCGTTCTTTGTGCTGCGCGGGGTCACCAAGCGTACGAAGGAGATCGCGGCATGAGCGCGACAACGATGGAAAGCCGAGCAGCGAAGCGGGCGAATAGCCTGGCTCGGCAACGCGTGTGGGCGCTGTGGGGCAGTTACATAGCCCTTGGCGTGTTTGTGATCATCTTCCTGGTGCCGCCATTCTATACCATCATCACCAGTCTGAAGACGTCGGCTGAGATATCGGCACAATCCGGCAGTCCCTGGATGGTGAAAGACCCCACGCTGGAAAATTTTTGGTATCTGATCACCTATCCGAATTTTCAGATATACTATCTGAATTCGGTGATGATCACGGTGCTGACAGTAGTCATCAGTATGGTGATCTCTATCCTTGCTGCTTTCAGTCTCTCACGCATGGGTTTCTGGGGAAGCCAAGCACTATCGACCGGCGTTTTCTTGACGTACTTGGTTCCTCCGTCGCTGTTGTTCATCCCATTGTTCCAGATCGTCGGCATGCTGGGATTGATCAACAGTGTATGGTGTCTCGCATTGCTTTATCCAACCCTGGCAGTGCCTTTCTGTACATGGATAATGATTGGTTATTTCAGCTCGATACCGAAAGAATTGGACGAGGCTGCGTTGATCGATGGGGCGGGCTACCTGCAGATGTTGTTCAAGATATTCATTCCGGTCGCTATGCCCGGGATCATCGCGGCCACGATCTTCGCGTTCACCGTCGCCTGGGGCGCATTCCTGTATCCGCTGGCCTACCTCTACACATCGAACCAGATGGTGCTGACCGTCGGGATTATCTCCGACCTTATCCGCGGGGACGTGTTCCAATGGGGTAAGATTATGGCCGCTTGCTTGCTGGCATCGCTGCCGCCCATCGTGATCTACGCGTTCTTGATGGACTACTACGTGGCCGGCCTGACCGCGGGTGCCACCAAAGGCTAATGAAGCGCCTACTCAATCGCGCATCGAGGGAATGGAATCACTATGGCTGAAGTTCGAGTTCGAAAAGTCGTCAAGGAATATGAAGGCGGCGTACAGGCGGTCAAAGGCATTGACCTCGATATCAAGGACCACGAATTTGTCGTGCTGGTCGGACCGTCCGGCTGCGGTAAGTCAACCACGCTGCGTATGATCGCCGGGCTGGAGGAAATCAGCTCCGGCGAGATCGAGATCGACGGAGAAGTCGTCAACGACGTACCGCCACGTGATCGCGATATCGCCATGGTGTTCCAAAACTACGCACTCTACCCGCATATGAGTGTGTTCGATAATATGGCGTTCGGCCTGAAACTGCGGAAATTCTCCAAGGAGGAAATCAAGAAGCGCGTGGATGAAGCCGCTCGCATCCTTGATATCGCGCCGCTGCTCGATCGTAAGCCACGCGCACTATCGGGTGGTCAGCGTCAGCGCGTCGCGATGGGGCGCGCGATCGTGCGCAACCCCAAGGTCTTCTTGTTTGACGAACCGCTGTCGAATCTTGACGCCAAACTGCGCGTGCAGATGCGCACTGAGATCAAGAAGGTTCATCAGACGGTGAAGACCACCACCGTGTACGTGACGCACGATCAGATCGAGGCCATGACGCTGGCCGACCGCGTCGTTGTCATGAACGCAGGCATCATCGAACAGGTTGGCTCACCACAGGAGCTATACCATCACCCCAAGACACGCTTCGTGGCAGGCTTTATCGGCTCCCCGGCAATGAACTTTATGCCTTGCACGGTCGTCGAGGTTGGGGCCGGCCTCCACATCAAGATCAACGATAAAATCGTGCTGCCGGTTCCGCCTGATCGTGTGGAGCGATATCGTCCGTTCAAAAATAAGAAGATGATCTTCGGGCTCCGACCGGAGCATCTTTTCGAGTATACCGAACAGGGTAAGCCGGGTTGGACCCGGGTCGATATGCTGACCGACGTCGTGGAACCGATGGGTATGGAAACCATGGTGCACTTCTTCGTAGAAGGGACCGCGATCTGTGCGCGGGTTGATCCGGCAACGCATGCCGCGCCGAACGAGTGGCTTGCCCTGACGGCAGACATGAACCAGATGCACCTGATGGAAGTCGACAGCGGCAAAGTCGTTTGAACCCGGCCCCCGGTAGGCGGCAATAGTCGCCTACCAAGCCGCCCTGCGCGATCCATTTCGAGCACGCCGACAGGTTTTGGCGCGGTGGGCGTCAGACAGCATGGGCGCAGCTTTCTGCCGTGAGATGATGGCGAATTCGATCATCCGCTTCGGTGCACGGGCGGCTTTGCAACAATCGACAGTCGGTTAGCCGCTTGTCGAGTCCGATTGCAACGCATAGGGTCCCCGGCGATTTATCACCGAAGGAGAGCCGTTATGGTCGATGTTCCGAACCGTCCCGAATACCAGAGTGACCTGTTCAAAAAGGGCCTGGAAGTACGGCGGGATGTGCTGGGTGGCGAATATGTAGACGGCTCCCTGGCCCGCGCGGACGATTTCAACGCCGTGTTCCAACAAATGACGACCGAAATCGCCTGGGGCATGGCCTGGACCCGTCCCGGTCTGGATCGCAAGACCCGCAGCATCATCAACCTCGGGATGTTGTCCGCGCTGAATCGCGGCGCGGAACTACGCCTTCATTTGCGCGCAGCCCTCACCAATGGCGTATCGCGCGATGAGATCAAGGAAGTGCTCATCCAGGTAGGTGCCTATTGCGGCATTCCGGCAGCGCTTGAAGCCTTTAAGATTGCGACTGAAGTGTTCAAGGCAGTCGACGACGCGGCTAAGGAAGGCTGAATAATATGTCGGACAAACCCACCGTCGGTTTCGTCGGCGTAGGCAACATGGGTTGGCCCATGGCAGCGTGCCTTGTCAACGCCGGTTTCACGATCAATGTCGCCGATGCGCGCAGGGAAGTTGCCAACAACTTCGTGCAACAGATCGGCGGTACGGCGCCCGACAGCCTCCGCCAACTTGCCGCAAGCTCCGACGTCATCATTACGATGCTGCCGACCAGTGTCATCGTGGAAAACGTATTGTCCGGCGGCGAGGACAACGTGTTTGCCGGGATGAAACCGGGAACGGTTATCATCGAGATGAGTTCTGGGGTCCCTTCCGCGACGCAGGCACTGGCCGAAAAGGTCGCCGAATGGGGCGGCGTGATGATCGACGCGCCGGTTTCCGGCGGCGTTCCACGCGCCAAAACCGGGCAACTGGCGATCATGGTTGGTGGCGATGGGGCAGTCATCGAAAGGATGATGCCTGTATTGTCGGCGATGGGTACTTCGGTGCTGCGCGCCGGCGACGTCGGCGCGGGTCAGGCCGTCAAGGCTCTGAATAATATGGTGAGCACCGGCGGGTTCTTGATCGGCATCGAGGCCTTGCTGATCGGGCAGCGGTTCGGTCTGGATGCCGGCGTTATGACCGACGTGCTGAATGCGGCGACCGGTATGAACAATTCTACCGTCAAGAAATTCCGTCAGTTCGTGTTGTCTCGCAAGTTCGACGCAGGCTTCACGATGGGGTTATTGGCGAAAGACCTGTCGATTGCGATGCAGATCGGTCGAGAAACCGGCACCGCGGCACCGCTGTCCGCTCTCGTTAAGGAAATGATTGTCTCTGCCGAAACGATGTTCGGTCCGGGAGCCGATCACACCGAAATGGCGAAGTGGTGCGAGCGGCTGGTAGGAGATGAACTGACTACCAAAACCTGAAATTAGTATTCGTGATCAGCCCGGGTAGACCTGTGTCCACCCGGGCCGATCGCATTGGAAACTGTCAGGCTTTCGTGCCGACACCCTTTTCCGTCAACATGGTCTCCAACTCGCCGGACTGAAACATCTCGGTCACGATGTCGCAGCCACCGACGAACTCGCCCTTGACATAGAGTTGGGGGATGGTCGGCCACTGGCTGAACTGCTTGATGCCTTCGCGCAGTTCGGCGTCCTCCAACACGTTGGCGGATTGAAAAGGGACGCCCATATGGGTCAGGATTTGGATGACCCGGGCGGAGAACCCGCATTGCGGGAACATCGGTGTGCCCTTCATGTAGAGCATGACCGCGTTCTGATCGATTTCGTTTTGGATGCGGGCGTCGATGGTATCGGCCATGATGGGCTCCTCTGAAGGTCTCTTATTCTGGGACGGATGTGGTTAGCGCAAGGGCGTGCAGCTCGCCACCCATGCGACCGCGCAAGGCGGCATAAACAATTTGATGCTGACGGACGCGCGATAAGCCGCGAAATTGTTCCGACACAACGGTCGCGGCATAGTGGTCGCCATCCCCGGCAAGGTCATCAATCTTGATCCCTGCGTCCGGCAGTGCGGCCTTGATAAGCGCTTCAATTTCGTTCGCTTGCATTGCCATGCGATCAAGGTTCCTGTTCGGAGCCGTCCATCCAGGACGGGAAGAAGCGTTCATGCGCCGTTTTCAGCGCTGCGAGCGATATTGTACCGCCATCCGGCAATGTCAAATCCTGTCCTCCGGACGTACCCAGGCGAACTGCCGGTACGCCCGCGGTTTCTGCAAGACGAATCAGCGCCACCGAATCCGGCACCGCGACGATGTAGCGGGCCTGATCCTCACCGAACCAAAACGCGTGGCCGGGAATATCCCGCGGGTGCGCGGACAAGCGAGCACCGAAGCCGCTGGCCATCGCCATTTCAGCGATCGCAATCAGGATACCGCCGTCGGACACATCATGGCAGGCGCGGATCGTGCCGTTCAGGATGTGCGTGCGGACAAAATCGCCGTTGGTTCGTTCGGCCGTCAGGTCAACCGGCGGCGGTGCGCCGTCTTCCCGGCCTGCGATTTCCCGCAACCACAGAGACTGGCCGAGCCAGCCCTTGGTGGCGCCGATCAGGACGATGTCGAGCCATGGCGGCAAAGCGAGGCCTACGGCCTTGGAGACATCATCAAGCACGCCCAACCCGCCAATGGCCGGCGTTGGCAGGATCGCTCGGCCTTCGGTTTCATTGTAAAGGCTTACGTTTCCGGACACGACCGGAAAGTCCAGTGCTTCGCAGGCGGCGGCCATGCCGCGGATCGCCGCGGCGAACTGGCCCATGATTTCCGGCTTTTCCGGGTTGCCGAAATTCATATTATCGGTAATCGCCAATGGACGGGCACCGACCGCGGTCAGGTTCCGCCAAGCTTCCGCGACCGCCTGTGCGCCGCCCATTTCGGGATCGGCCAAGCAATAACGCGGGGTGCAATCCGTGGTCAGTGCAAGCCCACGCCGCAACCCTTCCAATTTGACGATCGCGGCGTCGGCGGCGCCGGGCCGTTTTACGGTTTGCCCGCCGACGGTGCTGTCGTACTGGTCCCAGACCCAGCTGCGGGAGCACAAATCGGGACATGCGACTAGATGCTCAAGCGCGCGCGTAAGACCGAACCGATCCTCGATCCGCGCGGGATTGAGTTTCTCCTGTTTCGGCGTTTCGGTCGTCGGACGTGTATAGAGCGGGGCCTGATCGCCGAGGGGAGCAAGCGGGATATCGGCTTCCACGATGCCATGGTGGCGCACGACGATACGACCGGTATCGGTCAGGTGACCGATGACGGCGAAGTCGAGTTCCCATTTGTCGAAAATTGCGCGCGCCATCTCCTCCCGATCCGGGCGGAGGATGATCAGCATGCGTTCCTGGCTTTCCGACAGCATGAATTCGTATGCCGTCATGCCGGTTTCACGGGCCGGGACCTGATCGATGTCGATTTCTATACCGACGCCGCCCTTGCCCGCCATTTCGACGGATGAACTGGTCAACCCGGCGGCGCCCATATCTTGAATGGCGACGATCGCGTCGGTTGCCATCAGTTCGAGGCAGGCTTCGATCAGCAATTTTTCGATGAAGGGATCACCGACCTGAACGGTCGGACGCTTTTCTTCAGAGTCAGCGCCAAATTCGGCGGATGCCATGGTTGCGCCGTGAATGCCGTCGCGTCCGGTCTTCGAGCCAACGTAGACGACGGGGTTACCAATGCCCGCGGCCGCGGAGAGAAAGATCTTGTCTTTGGACGCGATGCCGACGGTCATCGCGTTGACCAGTGGATTGCCGTCATAGGCTGGATGGAAGTTGATCTCACCACCAACCGTCGGCACGCCGACGCAGTTACCGTAGCCCCCGATGCCGCGTACAACGCCGTCGACGATACGGCGAGTCCGGGGGAGAGAGGGGTTGCCGAAGCGCAGTGCGTTCAGGTTCGCGACCGGGCGGGCGCCCATGGTGAAGACATCGCGCAGGATGCCGCCTACGCCAGTCGCCGCGCCCTGGTAAGGTTCAATGAAGCTGGGATGATTGTGGCTTTCCATCTTGAAAATGGCGGCCAGCCCGTCACCGATATCCACGACACCTGCGTTTTCGCCGGGGCCGTGGATCACCCATGGAGCCGTGGTCGGCAGTTGCTTGAGCCATACCCGAGAGGATTTGTAGCTACAGTGTTCTGACCACATGACGCTGAACACGCCCAATTCGGTCAGCGTCGGGGTACGTCCCATAATGTCGAGTACGCGGCTGTATTCCTCGGCGTTCAAGCCAAAGCTGCGCGCGAGCGCCTGATTGACTTCCATCACGCGGCCCCAACCAGTGCGTCGAACAGCGGCTTACCGTCAGCACAGCCCATCAGCGGATCAACCAGGTCCTCGGGGTGCGGCATCATGCCGAGCACCCGAAGATTCGGGCTGTATATGCCGGCGATGGAGCGCGCGCTGCCGTTCCTGTTGGTAACTGGGGTGACGTCACCAGTCTCGCTCGCATAGCGGAACGCGACCAAGCCTTCGCCTTCCAGGCGGTCCAGGGCCGCGGTGTCGGCAAAATAGTTGCCGTCGCCGTGCGCCATGACGGCACGGAATGTCCGCTGCTTTTGGTATCGGGCGGTAAACACAGTGTCGGAACGCTCCACGCGCAAATGACAATCCATCGACAGGAATCGCAGCGATGCGTTGCGCAGCAGGGCACCGGGCAGCAATCCGGCTTCGGTCAGGATCTGGAAGCCGTTGCAGACGCCGAGGATGAAACCGCCTCGTTCAGCATGTGCGCGGATTGCGCCCATGACCGGCGAGCGCGCTGCCATGGCTCCGCACCGTAGATAGTCACCGTAACTGAAACCGCCAGGGAGTACGACCAAATCAAGTCCGGAAAGGTCGGTTTCCTTATGCCAGATCATGCGTGGTTTCACGCCCGAGGATGTCTCGAGCGCGATCGCCATGTCGCGTTCCCGGTTGATGCCGGGGAATACGACGATCCCTGCCTTCATTGGCCGTTACCCATCGATGGACACCTGGAAGCTTTCGATCACGGTATTCGCCAGAAGCTTGCGAGCCATGTCCTCGGCTTCCGCCTTTGCCTTGACCGGGTCTGTCTGCGCCAATTCCAACTCAATAATCTTGCCCGCGCGTACCATTCCGACGCCGGTGAAGCCGAGCGTGCCGAGTGCGTGGCCGATGGCCTTGCCTTGCGGGTCGAGGACACCGTTTTTGAGCATCACCGTGACGATGGCTTTCATTGCATGGTCTCCGGCCCCTTCATATCTCGCATACCGGCCTCCGGGAGGATGCCCAGGCGCTTGGCAACTTCCTGATAGGCCTCTTCGACTTTGCCGAGGTCGCGGCGGAAGCGATCCTTGTCCATCTTTTCGTTGGTCTTGCTGTCCCAAAGGCGGCAGTTATCCGGGCTGATCTCATCGGCCAGGATGATGCGCATCTCGTCGTTTTCCCAGAGACGGCCGAATTCCAGCTTGAAGTCCACCAAAGTGATGCCGACGCCCAACAGCAGCCCGGACAGGAAGTCGTTGATACGAAGGGTCAGGGCAACCATGTCGTCGAGGTCGGCGGTACTGGCCCAACCAAAACAGGTAATGTGCTCTTCTGACACCATTGGGTCGTTCAGGGCATCATTTTTGAAATAATACTCGATGATTGACCGTGGAAGGCGTGTGCCTTCCTGGAGGCCCAGGCGCTGAGATAGGCTCCCCGCGGCGACATTGCGTACGACCACCTCCAACGGAATGATCTCGACTTCCCGGATCAGTTGCTCGCGCATGTTCAGCCGGCGCACGAAATGCGTCGGAATGCCGATCTCACTTAACCTCGTCATCAGATATTCGCTGATACGGTTATTGAGGACGCCTTTACCGGTAATCACGCCTTTTTTTGCGCCGTTGCCGGCGGTGGCGTCGTCCTTGAAGTACTGCACAAGTGTGCCGGGTTCCGGCCCCTCGAACAGGATTTTGGCTTTGCCCTCATAGAGCTGGCGGCGACGGGCCATCTCGGATTCCCTTTGGTGGTCCACCCGGGGCGGGCGGACAGCGGGGTATAGCAGCGGCGCACCCTGGGCAAAAGGCACGAATGGACGCCGATCGCCTATCGGTGGCAAAATCGACGCATTCGGCCGGAATCCTCGGCATCGCTTTTTTGAAAGGTGCCGTCGGCCCGATGAAGCAGCCCGTATGGCACCCGGATAGCCTCGCCGCCCGCATGCCGTTCCTGCACAGACGGGCAGCCCTGACGGCGGCGACACGCGATTTTTTCCTGACGCGCGGCTACCAGGAGGTTGAAACCCCGTATGCGGTCGCCGCTCCTGGCGAGGAGGTGCATCTACGCCCTTTCGAGACTCAACGGGTTTATCCTGACGGGCGGGAGGAGGCGCTGTATCTCCACACCAGCCCGGAATTTGCGATGAAGCGACTGCTGGTCGCCGGTGCCGGTCCGATCTTTCAGTTCGCGCGCGTCTGGAGGAATAGCGAGGGCAGCGCGCTGCATGCCCCCGAATTCACGATGTTGGAATGGTATCGCCCCGACCAGACTTTGGCCGGGCTGATCGAGGAAACCACCGCGCTGATGCGCGCCGTATTGCCGCCCGTCGTAACCAGCCGCGGCATCACAACCGATCTGTCGCGCGTCGAATGCCTGACTATGGCGGAAGCCTTCGAATACTACGCCCACGCGGACCTGCTCGGTACAGCCGATGACGCCGCGGCTCTGGCAGCTTCCGCAGGTATCAGATTACGCGCCGGAGAGGACTGGGAAGACGTCTTCTTTCGGATCCTTCTCGACCGGGTGGAGCCGCGGATTGGCCGTGAGTGTCCGACATTCCTCACACATTGGCCGGTTGCACAAGCAGCCCTTGCGCGCCGTGACCCCGCCGATCCACGGGTCGCCGAGCGCTTCGAACTTTTCGTCTGCGGGATGGAACTGGCGAATGCGTTCGTTGAATTGACCGACCCTGTCGAACAGCGAGCGCGCTTTGCGATCGACCGCCATCGACGAGAGGCGCTCTATGGTCCCAGCTGGCCGTTAGACGAAGACTTTCTTGCCGCCCTCTCCTTCGGTCTCCCTCCGTCCGCCGGTATCGCGCTCGGCTTTGATCGATTGGCAATGCTGGCCGGGGGGGCTGATCGCATCGGTCAGGTGCTTTGGCTACCCCCCGCCGATTTGGCTTGACCGCCGGGTCCTTGATCCAGGTCAAGGACGATCCATTCGGAAACCGCTTCAATCCCGGACGTCACGCGGTCCGCGTGACGCAGTGAAGGCGCTCGGTGCGTCGGGGAGTTACGATGAAGAGGTTGCTGTTTGCTTCAAGCCTTTTGACGGCTGTGGCGTGTTACACTCCGGCCTTCGCGCAATCCATGTGGGACGCCGCGCCGGTCGGTAAGGCCGCCGGCACATTCATGATCAGAGCCCGAGCGATCGGCGTGATTCCGCAGAATTCCGACAGTTCCATTTCCGCGATTGGCGGACGGGTCGAAACCTCAAACGCTGCCGCGCCTGAAGTCGATTTCAGCTACTTCCTGACCGACAATATCGCGCTGGAACTGATCGCGGCGACGACAAAACACGATCTATATGCCGTGAACTCCGCACTGGCGCCGAATGGCAGCGCAAAGGTGGGCAGTACCTGGGTTTTGCCGCCGACCCTTCTGCTGCAATACCACTTTATGCCCAAGGAGCGTTTCAGCCCCTATGTCGGTGCCGGTCTGAATGTGTCGTTCTTCTACAACACGAAGCCGGTCGGTGGTGTGATCAATCAACTTGCCATGTCCAACAACGTCGGCGGGGCGATACAGGTAGGCTTCGACTACAACGTGGCCGGCAACTGGTTCCTGAATATGGACGTGAAGCAGATATTCCTGAACACAACGGCCAGCGTAAACGGCGGCGCGGTGCGCGCGAAGACGGCGCTTAACCCAACCGTCGTCAGCGCGGGTATCGGCTACCGCTTCTGATCCTCGATCAATCCTCGGGTTCCCCGGAAACCGGTGTTTTGCCGAAGCCGATGATCATCCCGGTGATCTCGCCGACAGCAGCTGCGGTTTCCGCGGCGCTCACACCCTTCGCGACCAGCGTCACACCGTTTCCGGTTGGCCGGTAAAATGGGTAACTGCCGATATCGAGGTTAGGGTAACGCTGCTGGATGGCGCTGAGCGGATCGGCCAGCAGGCCTTCCGGTAAACCGACGACGTGGACCGAGCGTGATTCGACTTTTTGTCCGCCTTGCAGCCGCGGAGCGAGCCATTCGAACATTGATTGCATGACCCGAGGCACCCCGGCCATGACGTAAACGTTGTCCATCTGAAAGCCTGGAGCAACGGACATCGCGTTGTCGATCAACGCTGCACCGCGCGGCATTGTGCCCATGCGCTGTCTGGCGGCATTGAACTCGCCGGGCTTATAGGCCTTTTCCATCCGAGCCCAAGCAACCGGATGCGGCTCCCAAGGAACCCCGAATGCCTTCGCGATGCATTCGCTGGTGATGTCGTCGTGCGTCGGGCCGATGCCGCCGGTGGTGAACACATAGTCGAAGTTCCGCCGCACCTCGTTCACCGTATCGACGATGGTCTTCTCAATATCCGGAATCACCCGAACTTCGCGAAGCGGTATGCCCAATTCGCCAAGCCCCTTGGCCAAATAGCGGATGTTCAGGTCCTGAGTACGGCCGGACAGCACTTCATTGCCGATTACCAATAGGCAGGCGGTGGGATTTTTGGTCGCTGCCATGTTCATGGGTCCTTAAAGAAAGTCGCGCAAAAGCGGGATCAGTGGCTTGTCCGCGGGGGGCATGGCGTATTCGTCGAGTTGACGAGCACGCACCCAAGCGAGTGTTTGGCCTTCCTTGGCAGTCGGTACGCCCTTCCACCGTCGGCACAGATATAGTGGCATAAGCAGATGAAACCGCTCGTATGCGTGGGAGGCGAAGGCGAACGGCGCGAGGCATGATGCGGTCACGTCGATGCCGAGTTCTTCCCGCAACTCTCGGATGAGCGCAACCTCCGGCGTTTCGCCGGGATCGAGCTTACCGCCGGGAAACTCCCAAAGTCCGGCCATTTTCTTGCCCTCGGGCCGGCGGGCCAGCAACACCCGTCCATCGGTGTCAACCAGGGCGCAGGCCGCGACCAATAACAGCGGCTTTTCGCCAGGTTCCGTCACCGCGACCTCCATGTGCCCAAAAATATCCTCTCGTTCGGCGCCGAATTGCCAGGTTGGCCGTTCGGTACCGAGTGCTACGGACCAAGCCGTGCCTTCGCCGGTTTGCCGAAACCCGACTCGCCGCAGCACTGCCGCCGACGATGGATTGTCGGTCGCCACATCCGCCCGGAGCCGATCAATGGGCAGGTTCGCGAGGCTCCAACTGACAAGTCGCGATACCGCTTCGGTCGCGACGCCATGGCCCCAAAACCTTCGGCCGACCCAGTATCCCAGATTGCCGGTCCGGCTCGCCGCGTCGATGCGAATGCTGACGACGCCCAGCAGCATCTCGACATTGCCTTCGGTGCCAGTGATGGCAGCGTAGCAGGCTGTGCCGCTTTCCATCTCTCGCGCGGTAGCAGCGATGAATTCGTCCGCAAGGCTGCGCGGATAGGGGAAGGGTACGACGGCGAGGGTGCGGACCACGTCCCAGTCGTTTATGAGGTTATGCAGCGCATCGGCGTCTTCCGGGCGCGGTCGACGTAGCACCAGCCGTTCGGTGCGCAGCGTCGAGAGGCCCGCTAAAGCGCCGTCCGTCAGCAGCGGCTCGGCCTGAGCGGCAACCGTGCGCTTTCGTCTGGCGGGCTTTGGCGTGGAAACGCGATTGGTGGTCATGAATGGGTCATCGATACCGTGATCGTCGGGCCGGGGAGCAGACTGGCAAAGTGGCCCAGCCGACGAGTCGCGCGCAAGGGTGGACGGCAAGCACGCGTTCGATGATTGCTACCGGTCGTGATCGTCGCTGAACACTGGACGTCGAAGCCGTGACGGGCCACCGTCGGGGAAAATGCAGGAGGAACGCGCTATGCAACTCGGTGTCCATTTACCTCATATTGGTCGCAAGGCCGGACCTGGCTCAATCCGCCGATGCGCCGAACAGGCCGAGGCCTTGGGTTTCGCCGATGTATGGGTCAGCGAACACATCATCGTGCCAAAGGACGGCGGGTATCCTCCGTCGCCGAACTTCTGGGACCCGTTGATGACCCTTGCCTGGGCTGCTGCCGCCACCTCGCGCGTGCGACTCGGGACATCGGTCCTTGTCCTTCCCCTGCGCCATCCTCTGCCCTTGGCGAAGGAACTGGCCACGCTGCAAAACCTGTCGGAAGGACGTCTGATCCTGGGCGGTGGCGTTGGCTGGCTGGAAGCGGAGTTCGACGCCCTCGGCGTGCCGTTTAATGAGCGTGGTCGTCGCATGGACGAAGGAATCGCCATGATGAAGGCTGTCTGGAACGACGACCCCGTGACCTTCCCAACGAAGTATATCGCGGCATCGATCACCGGTATGCGTTCCCAACCCCAACCGGTCACGCCGATCCCCATCTGGATCGGCGGCGGGTCCGACGCGGCGTTTCGCCGAGCCTGCCGGCTGGATGGATGGCATGGCAGTCGCGTTAAATCGGAACAGGCGGCGGCTGTCGTCGCGCGCTTCCGCGCGGAACGTCCAGACGAGGCATTCACGATCTCACTGCGCATCAACATCAACGCCAACAATGTCGATGAAACGCGCTCGGCCCTGGCGGCATACAAGGCGGCGGGGGTCCAACACGTGATGGCCGCACCGGAAGATCGCGATATCGACGTTTACATGAAAACCGTTGAACGCTTTTGGCGTGCCGGAGAAGGTTTGTAGTTCAACGGTCACGGATGCGGTTGGCGGATGCGCCCATCCATTTTATGATTCACGGACAGACCAAGGGGACGGAGCAATGGACTACCACGCCGCTTTTGCGGGCATGAAAGTGATCGACCTGACGGGCGGCGTCGCCGGCCCGTCCTGTGCCATGATGCTGGGGCAGCATGGAGCGGACGTGATCAAGGTTGAAACCCCGCATGCCGGCGGCGACTGGTCGCGGATTCTGGGACGCACCTACGAGGATCACTCCGCTTTCTCGATCTATGGCACGATGGGTAAGCGCAGCGTCGCGCTCGACCTGAAGACGCCGGAAGGCAAGGAGGTCCTCTGGCGTCTGATAAAAGGAGCGGATGTCTTCATGGAAGGCTTACGCCCGGGCACGATGGATCGCCTGGGCTTCGGCTACGATGCTGTCAGCGCGCATGAGCCGGGCATTCTGTATTACTCGATCTCCGGCTTCGGGCAGACCGGACCGTTGGCGGCGCGTCCCGCGATGGATCCGGTGTTGCAAGCGTTCATCGGCATCGTCAACGAGAACCGTGGGGAGCACGACAACCATCCCCACCGCATTGCCATCTCTCTCATCGACATGTTCACCGGTCTGCTCGGGTTTCAGGCGATCGCCACGTCGCTCTATGTGCGGCGCGAGCAAACCGTCAAAAAGGGACGGTATCTGGAAGCCAGCCTGATGCAAGGCGGCGCGATGCTATCGGTTATCCGAATGATCGCGCAGTATCTGGAACGCGGGCAGGCGCAGCGAACCAGCATGCCGAACGGTGTGTTCGATACCGAAGACGGTCAGCTAAACATCACCATGGTGCGCCCGACCGACTGGCCGACCTTCTGCGATGCCATCCAACGGAACGACCTGCTGGAAGACCCGCGCTTCTCGACCCATGCAGCGCGTGGCAAGAACCTCGACGAACTCTACACGGTCATTCGCCCGATCTTCAAAACCTGGAAGACGGCCGACATAGCCAAACGGTTCACCGAGCGGAACCTTATGAACGGCAAGGTGAATACGTACGAGGAATTCCTGCGAGAGGAACAGGTTGCGGCCACAGGCATCATCTCGTGGCTGACGCAGCCGGGCGTGCCTGAACCTATTCCTATGCCGAACATCCCGGGCTTGCCGCCGCTGGAAAGTGGGACGAAGCGCGCTCACGCTCCGCGCCTGGGAGAGCATACGCGCGAAGTGCTGACCGAGTACGGCTATAGCGACGCCGAAATCGCGGCGCTGTTCGAACGGAAGATCGCCGGCGGGCCGTAAACCGTCCGGCGAAGCCGCTCTTGGTACCTTCCCTCGGGGCAGCCATGCCCGACACACAATCGTTTTGTTCGCCCGGCGCATGATGTTTCTCCTATAAGTGCCGGGACGAGGAGAAGGACCAAGCATGACGCCGACCCATTTCGCCAGATTTTGCTCTGGCCGTGTCAACTATGCCTGGGTCGTGCTGATTGTGGTCTTTGTTGCCATGCTGTCGGCAGTCGGCGTCCGCGCCGCGCCGGGCGTGATGATCGTGCCGTTGCAGCGAGCATTCGGTTGGGATAGCGCCACCATTTCCGGCGCCGTCTCGATCAATATCATCCTGATGGGACTGCTGGGGCCGTTCCTGACGGGATTGATGCAGATCGTCGGAATGAAGCGCACCATGATGGGGTGCTTGATCATCCTGATGACAGGCACGGGCCTGTCTTTCTTCATGACCGAGCCTTGGCAATTGTTCCTGACCTGGGGATTGATGGTCGGAATAGGGTCTGGCGGTGCCGCTGTCGGAATGGCCGGCGCGGTGGCGAATCGTTGGTTCGCGCAGCGCACCGGTCTTGCCATGGGGCTGCTGACTTCGGCCAACGCGGCTGGGCAATTGATTTTCCTGCCTCTGTTGGCGGTGATGGCGGATCGCTATGGCTGGCAAGGGGTCTCGATCGGCGTAACGGTCGGCATCGCGGCCGTGCTGCCATTGGTTTGGATGCTGCTGCCTGAATCGCCCGCTAAGGTCGGTCTGCCTGCCTATGGTTCGACCGTTGTGCGCGCGCCTGAAATCTCCGCCGGCGGCAATCCTGTTTCCGTTGCGTTCGGAGCGCTGAGCCGAGCATCGAAGTCGATGGATTTTTGGCTGTTGTGCGTGACGTTTGGGATTTGCGGGTTGTCCACCAATGGGCTGATCAACACGCACATGATCGCTTACTGCTCGGATAATGGCATCGCGACATTTGACGGCGCATCGATCCTGGCGGTTATCGGTGTATTCAGCCTGATCGGCTCCGCGGCGTCGGGTTGGTTGTGCGACCGCTATAGCCCGCGTGTCCTGCTCTTTTGGTACTATGGTCTGCGTGGGCTTTCACTGGTCATCATACCCTTTACCTCGTTCGACTCTGTCAGCCTCGCGATATTCGCGATTTTCTATGGCCTCGACTGGGTTGCGACCGGGCCGGCGACCTTTGCCTTGACGAACGAGGTGTTCGGCCGTCGTGATGCTCCTGTCGTCATGTCCTGGGTCTTTGCCGCGCATCAGGTCGGTGGTGCCTTGGCGGCCTTCGGCGCGGGCGCTGTGCGTGACGTCGCGGGCAGCTACCTCCTGGCGTTCCTGGCCAGCGGATTGGCCTGTTTGGCCGCGTCGTTGTTGGTCCTGCGTGTCACTCCACGCTCAAAGGTTGCGCCTGTCGCAGCCGAATAGGTTCCTTGTCTCCTGCCTTTCGGGCGCGGTCCCGCTCTGGTAACGGTGGCATCAACGCCGCCGCGGACGGTCGCGCGGATTGTCGGAGGAAACATATCAATGTCCCAATGGGAAACGCGCCAGGTCGGTCGGACCGAGCTGAGAGTCACGACGATTGGTCTTGGAACCGCCACCATGGGCGGCAGCCGTATTCCGGTCACTCGGGCCGAGGGTGAGGCCATTGTCGATGCCGCCTGGAACGCGGGCGTGCGCTATGTCGACACCGCCCCGTTCTATGGTGTGGGCGCGGCGGAACACCGGGTCGGTGATGCGCTTCGCGACCGACCTCGTAATGAATGGGTCTTGTCGACCAAGGTCGGTCGCCTGTTACGACCCAGCACGAAAGCGGGAGCCAGTCCAAGCGCCGACGGACGGCTTGCGCCCATGCCGTTCGACGTCCTGTACGATTACTCCTATGACGCCATCATGCGCTCGGTGGAGGACAGTTATCAGCGCCTGGGGTTAGCGAAAATCGATATCCTGTACGTCCACGATATCGGCGTTTATCAGCATGGCCCCGAGACGAACGCGATCCATATCAAAGCCCTGCGTGAGAGCGGCTACAAAGCCCTCGACGAACTGCGTCGTAACAAGGTCGTCTCGGCGATCGGTATCGGCGTGAATGAAAAGGAAGTCCTGATTGAGGCGTTGGGTTTTGGCGACTGGGACGCGTTCTTGTTGGCCGGCCGTTACACGTTGCTCGAACAAGGTCCGCTCGATGATCTGCTGCCGATGTGCGCGGCGCGCGGCACGTCGATCGTGGTCGGCGGGCCGTTGAATTCAGGAATCCTTGCCGGCCGCGATACCTGGAACTATGCAACCGCTCCGGCCGAGGTCGTCGAGCGGGTCAAGAAGCTGCAGGCTGTGTGCGATGCGCATAACGTGCCGCTGCCGGCTGCCGCGCTGCAATTCCCGCTTGCCCATCCCGTCGTGTGCGCGATCATTCCCGGTCCTCGGACGGCGGCCGAGTTCGATCAGAATCTTCCGTTGTTCAGGCAGGCAATCCCCGCCGGCCTTTGGTCCGACCTGCGATCCGCGGGGTTGCTGCACCCGAACGCGCCGACGCCTGCGTAATCCAGACCCCGCCCCCATCGGATCATGCCGAGGGGGCGGGAAATTTTCAGGACTTGAAATACCAGGTTTCGGGGTGGGAATTGCCGGGTGTGCGGCAATGCTGCGCGTAGCAGACCCGCGCGGCGATGTTGCCCAGTCGGTTGCTGACGAGTCGAACACCCATTCCGCCCGGTGACTGTCCGGCAGTGCCGATGCCGATCTGCTGATCGATCAGAATCTTCCAGATTTCCTGGGCGTTCTTCGTCCGCTCCGGCGCTTTCAGGCTGGCTGCCGCGCTGAACAGCTCCCAAATTTTCAGGATGTTCGGATCGTCCGGCTTCGTGCCCTGCGCGCCGCCGCTGACGAAGTACTGGGCGTACTCCGGGCCCATGAAGGCTTCCGTCGCGTCGACAGGAATGGCATGGCGCGGGAACAGGTACAGGAGTTCCGTCCCGCCATTGTTCCAGATGAAAATATGATGCTCGTTGTTACGTACCCGGGTAAACGCCAGGTTCCGTTCCAACTCGCGCACATCCGCCTGGATGCCGATCTTTTGCCATTGGTTGGCAACCATTTCGGCCATCTTCGGGTACGGCATAAATGCTGATACCGCGAGTATCTGGATACGCAGCCGTTCGCCGTTATCGGTACGCACTCGGAATCCTTGTGGATCCTTCTTCGACAGGCCGATCTTATCCAGCAGTTCGTTCGCCTGTTTGACGTCCAGTACCGACCACTTCTTCCGCCACTCCTTCCCGGGATTGTGCGGCATCGCCTCGCTTGGTGCGATTGATCCGGTGGTGCCGATGCCCAGCCAGAACGTTTCGTTCAGCTGCTCCCGATCGATACCCATCGACAGGGCGCGCCGGAAATCGGCGTTGGTCAACCATTTGCGGATTTCGGGATCGGCCTTGAAGCTCAGATTCGCGTGCAGCAGGAAATCCGTGCCGGCGAAGCTCAGGTCCAGGTGGACCTTGTAGTTGCCTTTGGCCTGGTTATCCAAAATGACCGGCAATTTCGCCAGATCGATGTGGCGTTCCTGCAGGTCGTATTCGCCGGCCATCGCGCGCAGGTTGATCACCTCAAGATCCTGCACCAGCGACAACTGGACCTTATCGATGTAAGGCAACTGGTTCCCCGCCGTATCGACAGCGTAGTAGAACGGGTTGCGCTCCAGCAGCCAGACCGGGGTGTTGATTGGCTGGACCGTCTTCCATGGCCCCAGCGTCGGCAGTTCCGGATTCAGCGACCAGTCCTTTTTGAAGTGCAGGAATTGCACCCAGTTTTCAAACCCCGCCGCCTTCGCCTTGGCATTGCATTCGTCGACCGACGAGTACTTCGGCAGGAACTGCTTCAGGTAGTGCCCCGGCGAATAGGCGCCGAAGCTGAATTTTTGCGCCTGTCGCACCGACTGGCCACCGCCCAGCAGCGTGTCGCCCGCCATGATCTCTTCGAGCAGATAGTACGGCACATCGAATTCGAACCGTACGGTGGTTTCATCAACCTTGACGATCCGCCCCGGCTTGCCCTGCGGCTGCATGTCGGCGATCGGTGTGGGGACGATTTCCTTGTTGCCGTACAGGTCCTCGAACCAAAAAATGAAATCGTCGGCGGTGAACGGATGTCCGTCCGACCAGCGCATCCCTTTGCGCAGGTGGATCGTATAGGTCTTGCCATCCTCGCTCAGATCGTACGACTTCGCGACCGACGGCACGATCTTGCTGCCATCCGCGCTCCAGAAAAAAAGTTTGTCGGTCGAGTTGATGCGGTTTGCATTCTCCACATCCCCCGGACCCGTGAATGCTCGGCGCCACGTCCCGCCGTACTTGCCGATCTCGTTCAGCGGTTGCCACACCATCGGTTCGGTCGGCACGCGTTGCGCCACCGGAGGCAACTTGCCGGCCTTGACCAGCTCCGCCAGCATCGGTGCTTCTTGAAAGGCCTTGGGCATTTTGCCGGGATCGAGGATCATCGTCGGCCCTTGGACCTCTCCGACCAAGCCGGATGCCGACAGATCGGCGGCTTCGGCGGCGGCGGTGGTCAGCAGTTCCATTGCCGCGGGACTCGCGGCCAGGGCGCCCAGCACGGATCGGCGTGACAAATGCGGCATCGTCGTCTCCCAGGATTTATGTTGCCTCAATCATACAGAACCCGCTTCGCGGCGACCAGTATCGATGGGTCGGCGTTATCGTGCGTGGCTGCTGTTCCGAGCGCGTCGAAACCGGAGTTCGTCGATCGCGTCGCGCACCCGATAGACCTCCACCAGCGCGCGGGCCAGGGCCGGTGCGGCCCGTCGCCAGGGCAGGGGCTGTAACGGAGTCAGCGGAAACACCGTGCGTGTGTCGGTCGCGCCGCCGACCAGCAAGGCGAGGTCGCGGCCCATCAGCGTTGCCGCCGCAATTCCCCGACCATTATAGCCCAACCCCGCGAACAAGCCGGGCGCGAGTTCGTGCATGCGGGGAAAATGATCCGCCGTCATCGCGACCCATCCGCTCCAGCTTTCAGTCCAGCGCAAATCGCCCAACGCGGGGAAGAGAGCGCGTAAGCGCTCACTGACCGCGGCCGGATTGACGATGCTCTCCGGTCCCAGGATCGGGCCATAGCCGCTGGCGTGAATGCGTCCATCCGGCAGCACGCGCACGCCAGAGAACAATTGCCGCGTATCGGTCAGCGACTGTCGCTCCGGCAAAATGGCGCGGCGCAGATTGTCCGACAGCGGTTCGCTGATGAAGCCGTGTCCGCGCAACGGCAGGATGCTCTCACTCAGTCCCGGCCATAGTTGGGTTGAATAGGCATTGGTGGCGATGATCACCGCGTCCGCCGTCAGCCCGTCGTTGCCGACATCGACCAACCACCGACCATTCTCGCGACGTATGCCGCGGACCGGCGCGCTCTCGTGCAGTTCAGCCCCGGCGGCGACTGCGGCATGCGCCAAACCCCGCGCATAGCCGAATGGATTGAGGTTGCCGCCGCGCCGATCGATAGACGCCGCCGCGTATAACGAGGACCCCAGCAGGTCGGCCAAGGCTCGGCCTTCAACCATGTCGACATCCGCGCCGCGCGCGCGCCAAAATCGCGTGCGTTCCTCCAGGCCTCTCTCGCCGCTGGGTGAATGGGCGGCAAAGATCAACCCGGTGCGGACCGGCCAGCATGCCATGTTGTGGCGTTCGATCAGGTCGAAGACCAGGTCCGGCCCCCGACCGATCGCGTCGATCACATGCTCGCCACGCTCCGGTCCGTAATGGCGCAGGATCTCTGCCTGTCCGGGTTTCAGGTAAGGCACAACCTGCCCGAAGGCGCGCCCTGACGCACCCCAGCCGATATGCTTTGCTTCCAGAACGGCGACGCGCGAACCGCTTTCCGCGAGATGCAGCGCCGCCGACAAACCGGTGAAACCGCCGCCGATGACCGCGACATCGACGTGCCGACGCGTCAACGGCTCCGTTCGCGGCGGTGGCGGCGCGTTGCGCCGATATACGGCGGGTGGAGCGCCAATATCTGACAGCGGATGATACATCGCTTCCTCCCGTCACAGGTTGCCATCATGCGCCGAGACTGCTTGATGTGTCACCGGAGGCCTGCCTCCGCGATCAGTGCTTCCGCCGATGGAGAAAGATTCAAGATGGCGCCCAACACGAAGCGCGTATTCTACGTGAATACGCTGTCCGCAGATGTCTACATCGATATTCTGGCGGGCCGCCCCGATGTGCAACTCGACAAGTTGGTGAACGACAGCCCGGAGGATGAGGCGCGCGCCATCCTGACGCAGGCACATGCCTATCAGATCGGCTCCTCCCGCCAGGAGCTGGCAATGAAGTACCAGGGCTATACGCCGCTGTTGCAGCGCTGTCCGAACCTGGTCGTCCTGTCCACCAACGGCGCGGGCTTCGATACGGTGTCGCTGGAAGACGCCACCGCCGCGGGCGTCGCGGTCGTCAACCAGGCCGGCGGCAACAAGGAAGGCGTGGCCGAACATGTTATGGCGATGATGCTGACGTTGTCGAAGCGCATCATGCTGACCGACCACGCCATGCGCAGCGGCCAGCAGCGCCCGCGCATCGATTTCATGGGCGACGACGTGCAGGGACGCACGATCGGTATCATCGGGCTGGGTCATGTCGGCACGCGCGTCGCCGAACTCTGCCGCGGCCTGTTCCAGATGCGGGTCCTGTCCTTCGATCCCTATCAAACCGCCGAAGAGATGGCGGCGCGCGGTGCGGAAAAGGTCGCAACGCTGGAGGAACTGCTGCGCCAGGCCGACTACGTGTCGATCAACTGCCCGCATACCGCCGAAACGCGCGGCATGATGGGGGCCGAGCAATTCGCGATGATGCAGAAACACGCCTACTTCATCACGACCGCACGAGGCGGGATCCATGATGAAGACGCTCTGGCCAAGGCTCTGACCGCGGGCCAACTCGCCGGCGCGGGTCTGGATGTGTGGGAGGATGAACCGCCCCCGACGGATCATCCGTTGCTGCAATTCGACAACGTGCTGGTCAGCCCGCACACCGCCGGCATCACGCGGCAATCGCGTCATAATATCGCGAAGATCGCGGCCGAACAGATGTTGGATATTCTTGACGGCAAGCGCCCGCCGCGCCTGCTTAATCCCGAAGTCTGGCCGGTTTATCAGGACCGTTTCCAGGCGATCCTTGGCTTTCGTCCGGAAGACTGATCACGCAGCGTCGTGAAAGATGATGCCCAGCGTTTGTCGGGTTCCGGAGCGGACCCGACTGACGCCGTGGCGCATCGTCAGACGATGAAACCCGCGCGCACCCTTGCCCGGGCGGTGATGCACAGGAAAGATCGCCGCTTCACCCTGTGCCAGAGGCACGATTTCTGCCCGCGATTGCGCGCGCGGGCGCTGTTCTACCAGCAAAAACTCCCCGCCGGTAAAATCGGTGGCCGGATCGCTGAGCATCACCACAATCTGTAGCGGGAAGACCAGCGGCCCGTACAGGTCCTGATGCAGGCAATTGAAGCCGTTCTCTTCATAGCGCAATAACAGCGGGGTCGGTCGGTTCTGCCCGGCGGCATGGCATAGCGCGAGGTATTCGGCATGCGTAGCCGGATAGGCCTCGCCCATCTCGCCCAGTGCCTGACGCCAAGTGGTCGCGATTGCCGCCAACGGCGGATAAAGCGCGTTTCGCAAGGCAGCGACCGCATCCGGTAACGGGTACGAGAAATACTTGTATTCCCCGCGGCCATAGCCGTGATGTTCCATCACGATCCGTTTGCGGAAACCGTCCTCGCGAACATACAGCGCCGCGATCGCGCGGCAGGTCGCGCCATCCAGCAGCGGACGGGTAGCATAACCGCGATCGGCGATTTCGGATGCGATCGCGTCGCCTGCAAGTGGTTCGGTCAACATGGCCGCACTTTATCAGAATTCATGTTCGGCGCGTGAACCGGTTCTTGCGCTCGCTCCCGCGCAATGGGGATTTTCTGGTCGTCGGTCGGGATTCCTTCTATATCGGCGTGCATGATCCGCCGCTCCTTGGTCTCCGGCCTGACCGTCGTCCCCCAGTTGCTGGCGGTGTTCGCCATGCTGCTTGGCACTGTGTCGACACGCTATACCGAGGCATCTTTGACGGGCGCGTGGTCACTCTGCGGCATTGGGTCTGGGAAAATCCCCGCGGTGCCGCTCGATTGTCCCGATTGCGCTGTTTGTCCGGTCTGTAGTCCAACCGGACTCCCGGTAACGGGGGCGGTGATCGTTCGCCCCTCCGAATTGTTTGTCTTGCGGCCTCTCGAAACTGTGGCACCCGTCGCATGGTCCGTTGGCGTCGCCGCGGCGCAACCGCGTGGTCCGCCTTCGGCGCGCCAGGCCTGAGATCCCACTGGTTCGGCCAAGCGCCGAAAATGCCCATTCAAGGATTTGTCATGATCGCACGTATCGCAGCGTCGGCCCTTTGGGTCGCGATCGCTGTTTCTCTGTCGTCGCCCGCCTTTGCGCAACAATCCGTTCAGGTCGAGCAGGCCTGGTCCCGCGCCGCGATGGCAGGGCGCAACGGGGCGGTCTTCCTGACCGTTAAGGTCACATCCCCCGATCGACTGATCGCCGCCGCATCTCCGGCTTCGGACCGAACAGAGTTGCACGAAAGCCTCATGGATAACGGCGTGATGAAAATGCGCGAAGTGCGCGGGCTGGATATCACCGTCGACAAACCACTGACGCTCGCGCCGGGCGGCTATCACATCATGCTGATGGGCCTGCGTCAGCCGTTGAACGAGGGTGATCGCATTCCGGTGGCATTGACCTTCGAAAAGGCCGGTGTCGTTGGCGCGACCGCCGTCGTCGGCAAGGCCGGTGCGCCTGCGATGCACGGTACTCACGGCACCACGGGACATAAGTAGCGCCCACGCCGCCGCCGCGAGAGCGGCGGCGGCTTTCGCCGCTAATCGTCGACGCGATGAATATCGTGCACGGCGATCCCTCGATCGTGTTCCGGCATTGTCAGCCACTGTCGATGGCGCAACGTGCGCTCGGTGTCGCGATACCCGGCGTCCCAATGCTCACGCATCGATGTGCCGCTGAATTCATAGTCTTTCGCCTGACTTTCATAGGCGCTCTGCTGATAGATCAACTGCAGGATGTTGATCTCCGGCAGATTCGCCAGACGCGCCTTGACCGCGCGTTCCTCGTCGTCGAGCAACTCCGGCGGTACTTTCTCCAAAATCCGCCGCAGCAGCAGGCTTTCACTGTGCTTTTGGCGGAAATAGTCGGTGACGAGGCGAGTGCGGCTCGAGAACTGAATGTCTTTCTGACGCGCGAGGATATCGTGCATATCGCGCGGCAGTGTACCGCGCGCGCTGAATAAATCGACCTGGAAGACCAGCACGTTGCCGCCGCCTTCCAGCGTTTCCAACACATGCTGCAACGGGGTATTCGACACCAGGCCACCGTCCCAGTAATAATCCGTGCCGATCAGCACCATCGGAAAGGCAGGAGGCAGCGCGCCGCTGGCCATGATGTGTTCCGGCAGGATGGGAACCTCGGCGCTGTCGAAATAGGCAAAATTGCCGTTCAGAACGTTGACCGCGCCGGCGGCATAGCGGACCGTGCCGCTGTTCAACAGATCGAAATCGATCAGTCGTAACAATGTTTCGCGGAGCGGCGAAGTATCATAGAACGATGTCGCGGTTTTGCCGCCGCGTGGGCTGAACCAGGGATTGGCTTTATGCGGTTCGAAAAAGCCGGGCTGACCCATCGCCATCGTCATCATTGACGACCAGGCGTTGCGGGCTTTGCGCGCGTCGTCGCCGTCGGGCGTAAACAGCCAGACCCGGCGTGCTGTGATGGTCTCCCAGAATTCGCGCAACCGCTCGAGCCTGCGTTCCCGGGGATTGCCCGCTATGATGGCCGCGTTGATACCGCCGATCGACACGCCTGCGACACGATCCGGTTCCAGACCGGCTTCATGCAGTGCCTGATACACGCCGGCCTGGTAGGCGCCGAGCGCGCCTCCGCCCTGCAACACCAAGGCGAGTTGATCGCAATTTGGTGGGCGCCAGGAAGGGCCACGGCGATCCGGCGGGCTGGTTGCGTCCATGCGCTGCGTCCTTCGGCTTGTGCGATGCGATGATCGGCTCGTGCCGGAGGGGGGAACGAAAATCAATCTTTCTTGCACCTGTCAAGAAAGTTTCTCACTTTGCGACTATCGTTCGGTTCGTGCATGCAATGCAACACGAACCTGGAGTCCGACCGTGACCCGCGATGAAATTCTGTCCGCGTCGTCAATGCCGTTGACCAGCCCGAGCTATCCAAAGGGCCCGTATCGCTTCGTGGATCGCGAATATCTGTTGATCCACTATGAATCGGACCCGGAAGCGATCCGCGCGATGCTGCCGGAACCGTTGGAGCCTGACGGCAATCACGCGTTTTTCGAGTGGATGAAGATGCCGGACAGCACCGGCTTCGGCAGCTATCAGGAAAGCGGCATCGGCATTGCCGCGCTGTGGAACGGCATTCCCTGCAACTTCACCGTGCAGATGTACCTCGACGATGAAAGTCCGACGACGGCGGGTCGGGAAATCTGGGGTTTCCCGAAGAAGATCGGCGTGCCCGATTTACGCGTGGTCCACGATACCCTGACCGGCACGCTTCACTACGCCGAACGGGAAGTCGCAATGGGCACCATGGCGTACAAATACCAGTCGCTGATCCAGGATCGCGGTGAGACCGCGCGTTCGATGGCAAAACTCAACGTCAATCTGAAGTTTATCCCGGACGTGAACGGATCCCCGAAGATTGTCCAGTTGGTCGGCTACCATCTCCGTGACATCGACCTCAAAGGCGCATGGGCCGGCCCCGCTCGGCTTCACCTGGTGCCGCATGTCAATTGCCGGGTGGCGGACCTGCCGGTGCGAAAGATACTCTACGGGCGGCATCTGATCGCCGATCTGACCTTGCCGTACGGCGAAGTGCTGCACGACTACCTCGCACAAGGAAACTGACACATGAGCCTTAAAGGGAAGGTGGCGCTGGTCACCGGTTCGACCAGCGGAATCGGCCTGGGCATTGCCCGTGCCTTGGCTGGGGCTGGTGCCTCGATCGTGCTGAACGGCTTCGGCGACGCCGCGGCGATCGAGGCCGAGCGGGCGGGGATTGAAATGGAATTCGGTGTGGGGTGTGGATATAGCGGCGCGGACATCTCCAAGGCCGATCAGGTCGCCGCCATGGTCGCTGACGCCCAGGCGACGTTCGGTTCGGTCGATATCCTCGTCAACAATGCCGGCATTCAGTTCACCGCGAATATCGAGGATTTCCCCCAGGAACGCTGGGACTCGATCATCGCCATCAATATGTCGGGCGTGTTCTACGGCATGAAGGCGGCCATTCCCGGAATGAAGGCGAAGGGATGGGGACGGATCATCAACATCGCCTCGGCTCACGGCCTGGTCGCCAGCGCGCAGAAGGTCGCCTATGTCGCGGCCAAACACGCGGTGATCGGTATGACCAAGGTCGCGGCCATCGAACTGGCCAATGCGGGCGTCACCGCGAACGCGATTTGTCCCGGCTGGGTCCTGACCCCGCTCGTGCAACGCCAACTCGATGCCCGCGCAGCCAAGGACGGCATTTCGTCCGAAGAAGCCGCGCGCCTGTTCCTGGCGGAAAAGCAACCGATGGCACGCTTTTCCACACCGGAAGGCATCGGTGGTCTGGCGGTGTTCCTCTGTTCCGAAGCCGCATCCACCATCACCGGCACCCCGCTGTCGATCGATGGCGGTTGGACGGCACAATAGGGCTGTCGCACACCCAACCGAACTGATGGCAAGGGCGGAGCATTCGGTGTAAATCCGAAGGCTCCGTCAACCAGCCATCAGAAAGTATCCGCCGATGACCGAAACCGCGCGTTTTGCGGCCATGATGACGAAATCGGCCGATCTCAAGCGGCGCATTGCCACCGAACTGGCCGACGCCGTGATCGGTGTCGTCGATGCCTGCGAAACCAGCCTGCGCGCCGGGGGCAAACTTATGTTTTGCGGCAATGGCGGTTCCGCCGCGGACAGTCAGCATCTGGCAACCGAAATGCTGATCCGCCTGCGCCCCAAGAGTGAGCGTCCGTCCATCGCCGCTTTGGCGCTGACGCTCGATCCCGCGATGCTCACCGCCTGCGGGAATGACTACGGATACGATCGTGTGTTCGAGCGGCCGCTGCGCGGTCTCGGTCGTCCCGGCGACGTGCTGTTCGGGATCACCACATCCGGGCGTTCGCCGAATGTCGTGCTCGCTCTTCAGGCCGCGCGCGAAATGGGCATCGTCACGGTCGGCATGCTCGGCGGTCTCGGCGCGCCGGCGATCGCGGAATGCGATCATGTGCTGCTGGTGCCCGATACCGAAACCGCCCGTATTCAGGAATGCCACATCGCTCTTGGTCACGCCGTCCTCGAACTGCTCGAAGACAGGCTGCTGGCGGCGCCAATCCAGTGACCGTCCTCGTCACCGGGGCCGCGGGGTTCATTGGCTATCACGTCGCCGAACGGTTGCTGAGCATGGGGGAGGAGGTTGTCGGGGTCGACAACCTCAACACCTACTATGACGTGACCCTGAAGCAGGGCCGGCTCGACCAACTCGCGCGCCATCCTGGGTTCCGGTTCCATAAGCTCGACGTGTCGGATCGAGAAGCCGTCGGCGCGGTCGTCGCCGCCAATCCCGGATTGGATCGAATCGTCCATTTGGCGGCACAGGCCGGGGTCCGTCACTCGCTGATCGACCCATGGTCCTACATCCAATCCAACGTGATGGGGCACCTCGTGGTGTTGGAGGTCGCTCGGCATCTGCCGAAACTGCGCCACCTCGTCTACGCGAGCACGTCGTCGGTCTATGGCGCCAACCGGGAGTTGCCCTTCCGGGAGACCGATCGAGTGGATACGCCGATCTCGCTCTACGCCGCGACGAAGCGCGCGGACGAGCTCATGAGCCACTCCTATGCCCACCTGTTCTCGTTGCCGCAGACCGCGCTGCGCTTTTTCACGGTTTACGGCCCCTGGGGGCGACCTGACATGGCTTGCTACAGCTTCGCGCGCGCCATCGTCGCCGGTGAGCCGATCACGCTTTATGAGGGTGGGGAGCTGCGACGCGACTTCACCTATGTCGACGATATCGTCGCCGGCGTGGTCGGCGCGCTTGCCGTACCGCCGGATGGCCGAGTCCTCGCGGAAAATGTGGGGGAGGGAGCCTCTCCCTGGGCGCGAATTATGAACATTGGAAATCACCGATCGGAAAAAGTGATCGATCTGGTGCGTCTGCTGGAGGAGTCGCTGGGTCGGAAGGCAATTATTCGCACCGCCCCGAGGCCCGATGTGGACGTGCCGGAGACGTTCGCCGCGGTCGATAAAATCGGCGGTTTAACTGGGTTTTCTCCGTCCGTCCGGCTGTCGGAAGGGGTGCCCCGGTTCGTCGCGTGGTTCCGGAAATGGCATGCGGTCTGAAGATTTTTAAAAATCGGCTATTGACCGCCCCCCGCCCGGGGGCTACATCGCCGCTCACCGGACGAACAAAAGCTCTTGCGGACGTTCACCGGGTTGGATACAGTCTTCGGCCTTAACCGAGTTCGGTAACCAGCGAATCGGACTACCCATGAACCCGCGAGGCGCGGGCGATTGGTGCTTTCGCTCTTTGAAAATTGAATAGGCTAGGAAGGGATACGTTGGCGGCGTCCTTGCGTATTGGCTCACGGAAGTGGGTTAGTATGGATTGGGAGTGCGGAGACGGGTTTGGGTTTGGCTACAATTGACCCAGCTTGTTTGTAAGCAGTCTTATAGGGGCGTCGAGGATGTATCTTTTGATATACTAAGAAGCTTCGATAGGGCTTGTTGCGATCTGCTTGTGGATCGTAACGACGAATGAGTTATGGGTCTGTTCGTTTTGGTTTTCACGTTAAGTGGAAGCTGGGATGAACCTGAGAGTTTGATCCTGGCTCAGAGCGAACGCTGGCGGCATGCTTAACACATGCAAGTCTCACGGGCAGCAATGTCAGTGGCGGACGGGTGAGTAACGCGTAGGTATCTGTCCACGGGTGGGGGATAACG
>CANJLW010000010.1 GCA_947475245.1 Acetobacteraceae bacterium
AAATGGCTCAGAAAGACTGTCGCCTCGAATAGGCTGCCATCGTCCTCTGTCGTCGCTTCCATCGGTGCACCCCGTTATTCGAATCGAGGGACCGCATAGATTCAGCACTTTCACGGTTTGTCACGTACTTCTTCACCCGATTGCCCTGGAGCGTTGTGGCGTGGGTCTTGCGGTTCACGCGTCGGGCGATTAAGGTTCACGCGTTCTTGCGAATTATTCGCAACAAAGGAATTTTCCCATCATGGGACAGGACTTCAGCATGATAGCCCGCCGGTGCGAGCGCGCCGTCGTCACCGCCTATCGCGAACTGCGCGTAGTGGGTTCGGACGATCTGTCGGCGTTTCAGGCCTGCACCGCCCTCTACCGCATCCACCACCCCGAAGCCTCCGTCAGCGAGGCTCGGCGTCTCGTCGCGGAATGGATCGATCACCACCTGTCGGAGCGAATGACCCTTAACACCTGATCGGGCAGGATATTCGCCATGCCCGTGGCCTTGTCCACGCCGGTCGGCGGAACGATGGGCACGATACGGCTGCTGTGGAAGAACGGCGGCGTCGCCCCGAACAGGCTGTAAGCCCGCGCGCCGACGGCGGCGGCCATATTCATCACCCCGGTATCGTTGCCGACATAGTAGTCGCACAGCGCGAACAGCGCGGCGATTTCCCCCAGATTCCAGCCGATCGCGAGATCAATCGGAACCGGGGCGGCCAGGGATTGAATTTCCCGCGCCAGATCGGCCTCCGCCTTGCCGCCGACGACGACGATGCGCGCCGCGCCGAGGTTTTGCGCCAGGATGGCGAAATTCCGCGCGCCCCATTGCTTGTACGGCTCCGAACTGCCGATGCCGATCGCGACCAGCCCGCCGATTGGCTCGCGGAGGCGCTCACGGACGGCATCCTGTTTGGCGGGGTCGACCGGCAAGGCAGGCTCGACTTCAGGCAGCGCGATGCCAAGCAGCTTTAACCAGGCAGTGGCCTGATCGAAAGGGTGCAGACGCAAAGCGCCCGGCGGCAAAAAGGGGCGACGGTTCAGCAGAAAGCGCTGCGGGCCGAAACCGTAACCGAAGCGGGCGGGAATGCCGGCGGCCATCAGTTGGGCGGCGATGGTGCGGCTGTGATGCAGCAGATAGACCGCGTCGAAACGGCGCGCGCGCAGATCGCGGATCATGCGCAGAAAGCCCCGGCTGCCGTCATGCCCGCCCACGCCGCGATCGGGGTTGCGGTCCATCCAGAACACGTCGGCGACGGTTTGTTCGGCGGCGAAGATCTGATCGGCGGCGGAGCGGGGCTTGGCGATCAACGTAACGGGGGCACCGACATGGCGCGCAATCGCGCGGATATGCGGCAAGTGCCAGATCATGTCGCCAATGCCAGGCAGCGGCTGGACGACGGCGACCCCGCTCACGCCTCGGGCACCCGATGTCGAAACTCCGCCAATCCCCAGCCGAGAAGCAGGAAGAACCAGCCGCCGAGGGGTAGGGTGTAGAAGCCGCTCGTGGATTGGAAGGGGAATAGCTGCACGACGATGCTGGCGAACAAACCGACCCGGACCGGCGTGGCACCGCGCCAAAGACCGCGCGCCAAAGGCATCAGCCAGGTCAGCGCCAGGGCGCAGAACAGCGCCAGCCCGACGAACCCGCCGTCGGCGAGCGCCTGCACGTAGAAATTATGTGGATGCGCGGCGCAGATCGCCGCCCCACCGCCGTCGGCATCCTTTCCGTCGAGGCTGGCGCGGAAGTAGCGAGGTTGTTCGCAGCCATAGCGGAAGGAATCGAAGCCGCGTCCGGTCACGGGGTGTTGGATGCCGATTTCGAGCGCGCGGGTATAAAGTTCGCCGTAGTGGCTGGATGGGAATTTCTCCAACAGCGCGGCGAACTGCACGACCAGTCGGTTATACGCGGTCGGCGCGACGACCGGGGACGCGGCAAGCAGCAACATGCCCGCAAGACCGCCCGCCAGCACGACGGGCCGCAAGGGGCGCAGCAGCAGCCCAACGATCGCCATCCCGGCAAGCGCGAGAACCAGCGGCATGCGCTGCCCGATCAACACCATGATGGCGATGGCGGACAGCATCAGCGCGTAGGCGAGCGGACTCGACCAGCGTTCCCGTCGGCCGAGCAGGGTGACCAAGGGCGTGGCGAGCGCGGGCATCAGCATGCGGGCCAGCGGCGGCCCGGCGCGGGACTTGCCGAACGGCCCGGTCAGCGTGTCGCTGCCCTGCAGCGAATGGCCATACAGGTTGCGCCCGACGACGAACTGAAACAGGCAGTTGGCCGCAATATAGAGCGCGCCGGCGGCGACGATGTTGCGCAGCCACAGGCGAGCGCGCGGGTCGCGCAGGGCGTAATGCTCCATGGTCGCGAGAAAGAGGGGAAACCTGACCGTCATGGCAGCCTGCCCGAGCGACGGCCAACCGCCCTCCCCCAGGCCCAACGCGGGAATCGGCATCGAGCAGATGACGAGCCAGCCGGACCAGATCAGCCCCATGCGCGTCCACGGCGTGGCCAACCACCCCCATTGCCGGGTCAGCGCGGCGTGCCCGAGAAAACACAGGGACGCGACGGCCATGGACGCCTCGGCGAAGCCATGGGCGTGCAGCAGCAGCAGCGGTGTCAACAACACCGAAACGACCGCGACGCGATCGAGCGCCGGCAGGGTGCGATCGGCGGATAAAAGGGACAGGGTCATTTGCAGGCGGGTTCCTGCCAGTCGGGTGCGCCGCTGGCAAGGGCGGGCGCGTCAGGTGCGCGCGCGGATCATGGCGATGGCGTGCGCGACGGCGGCGGAGCGGACGGCGTCGCGGTCGCCGGGGAAGATATGCTGTTCGCCGACAACCGGGACGCCGCTTTGGGCGAGGCCGAAGCAAACCAGCCCGACCGGTTTATCCGCGGTGCCGCCGTTCGGGCCGGCAACGCCGGTGATCGATACGGCGATCACGGCATCGGCATTGCGCAGCGCGCCTTCCGCCATCGCGCAGGCGACATCCCGGCTGGCCGCGCCGTGCTCCGCGATCAGTTCGGACGGGACGCCGAGAAGATCGTGCTTCGCCCGGTTGGAGTAGGTGACGAAACCGCGGTCGAACACGTCCGACGCCCCGGCGCCTTCGGTCAGTGCCGCGGCGAGCAGACCGCCGGTGCAACTTTCAGCCGTGGTGATTCGGATCGATTTCGACCGGCACGCGTCGAGCAGCGCGCCGGCTTCCTGCAACAGGGCATCGGACAGCATTGCCGCGTCGGTCCGCTCAGCGCAGGCCGAAGCCGAGATTGGTCAGCGCCTCTCGCATGCGGTCGCGGCCGGTGAGCGCGGCGGGGTCCTTCAGACGGTTCATCGCCTGCAGGGTCCAGTCCTGTTCCTTCATGCCTTGTTCGCGCATGTAATCGCGCGCGACGCCGTTATAGGCTTCGATCGCATCGCGCTTCAGACCTTGATCGTATTGTTCGTGATGCAGCACGATGGCTTGCGGCAGGCGAGGCTTCACGCCGGTGCTTTTGGCCGGATCGGGGTGGCCGATCGCCATGCCGAACACGGCGAACACGTTGGGCGGCAGGTTCAGTTCGGCGGCGATCTGCTCCGGCAGGTTACGCATCGCGCCGACATAGACCGCGCCCAGGCCGATCGACTCTGCCGCGACGAAGGTGTTCTGCGCCGCCAGCGTGGCGTCAACGATGCCGAGGATGAACGCCTCGGTGAACCGTGTGCCCTCGACCGTGCCCTGCCGATCGGCGGCGATGTTGTCCAAACGGTTCAAATCCGCGAGCCAGACCAGCAACAGCGGCGCGTCGCGGATAAACTGCTGTTTGCCCGACAGATCGGCGAGGCGCGACTTGCGGTCGGGATCGCGCACCGCAACGACGCTCCAAACCTGAAGGTTGGAGGATGTGGAGGCGGACTGACCGGCGGCGATCAGCAGTTCCAGCGTGCCGTCGGGCAGCGCGTCGGGCAGGAAGCCGCGGACGGAACGATGGTTGAGCATCGTTTCCAGGGTTTCATTCCACTGCACCGGGGTCGCGGGTGCGCCGTCGCGGTTGCGTTGAGCAAGCAAGGCCTGCGCTGTAGCGTTGGTCTCAGAAGCGGCGGCGGACATGCGGGCTCTCCGAAAGGCAGGGAATGGAATGGGCCGATCATCGCCGAGGCGGCGGCGTCGGGCAACAGGGCGAAAATTTCATCGTCCTCGGCGGAGAATGTGACGGACATCACAGATTTCACCGGCGGTCGTATGCACAATCCGGGCAGTTGGTTGGCGCTGCCCCAAATCCGCGCCCTCCGATCGGGTCATACGACCCAGGTCAACCCGGACCTTTCCTTGAGGCCCGACCCGCAAAGGTCGGGCCTCCTTTTATTTCGGCGGCTACTTCGGCGGCACGAAGGCCTGCGAGATTTCCTGGAAAACCGGCAAAGCCTCACACCTCTCCGCATGCGCCCCCAACGCCGGCCATCGTTCGGCTTGCCACAGTGACGGATGCGCGTCGGCGGTGAAACGCAGCGCGCAGGCCAGGGCGATGTCGGCGTGGCCGATGGACTCGCCAAACCAATACGGCGTCGCGCGTTCGGCGCGTTCGGTGTTCAGCATCGTCAGCACACCCTGAATCTGGTGTTCGCAACGGGAACGCCAGAGATCGGATTGGTGTTCGTGCAGGGCGCGTTCGTAAAACAGCGACACGGCCTTGTCGGCCAACCCCGTGGACAGGGCACAGACGCGCAACGCCTGTCGGCGAGCCGGACCTTCGGCGGGGATCAGGCGTTTCGACGGATCGGACAGCGAATCGATATGGTCCAGAATGGCCGAACTCTCGACCAGCGCTTTTTCGTCGTCGAGCACCAGCACCGGCACCCGGCACAGCGGGTTGTACGGCGCGATCAGTTCGGCGTCGCCGAAGGTGGACCAGGGGCGATGTTCGAACGCAAGCCCCAGCACGCGCAGTGCGATGCCGACGCGACGCACGAAGGGGGAGTCGAACTGTCCGATCAATATCATGAAAGGCTCCGTCGGTTCGGGTGGTTCGGCCTCGGAAACAGGCCGAACCACCGTCGATCGATTACCGAATGGGGGAGAACGGCGCGGCCATGACCAGCGCGGTTTCCTGTTTCACCACGACGCCCGGCGGGTTGCGCGCGGGCCATTGACCACCGGCGGCCGCGGCGGCGCGCACGCTGAAGCGTTCGTTGGCATCCTTGTAGGCCCAGATATGGACCCATTTGTTCAGCGCGCCGAACTCCGAATACATGCCGGCGACGAGGGGGGAGTACTTTTGCCGTCCCTCGACCTTTTCCGACCAGCGTTCGATCAGACCGGGGATGGAGCCGGCGGTGAGCGTGTACTGGCGGATTTCGAACAGCGGGCCGATCTGGCGCGGGGTCAGCGGCGGAGAGAACGGCGCGGGGATGAACACCTCGCTCTGCTGATCGACGCAGAATTCGCGGATCGGCGGCGGCCAGCCGGCTTCCTTGGAGGCGGCGGCGCGCACGGCGGCGCGGTGTTCGAAGCTGTCGTAGGACCAGAGATGGATGATCTGGTTCAGCGGGCCGATCTCGGACTGAAAGAAGGCGCCGAGCGGCGAGTGCTTTTCGCGGATTGGCAGGGCCTCGCCGAAGCGTTTGACGGCTTCGCCGATGGTGCCGGGTTGCAGCGTGTAGGTGCGCATTTCGATGATCATGGTCGTCCTCCCGTTCGGTGTGACACGGACAGGTTAGGACATGTCGCGGCGGGGCGGAATGGTGGGGGGCGGCCTTGCGGCACCAGAGGGTTGAAACGATCATCGGTCGCGACGAGAGACCATCCGATGGCGGCCTGGAGGAATTTGCATGGATGACCTGACCACCGGCCAATTCGACGCCGCCACTCAACGCGGGGATCGTCGGATGCTTGCCCCCCGGGCGATCGGCGCCCACTACGACGCGGGACGCGATCGCGTCATTGTGCGCCTGATCACGGGTGTTGAAATTGGCTTTGCGCCGCGCGACGCGGAAGGGCTGCAAAATGCCACACTCGACGACCTGAAGGCGGTCGAGGTCGAGGCCTTCGGCCTGGGCATTCATTTCCCGACCATCGACGCCGATCTTTACGTTCCCGCTTTGTTGGACGGCATTCTGGGTTCGGCGCGCTGGATGGAAACACGGTCGAAGGCTAACGGATCCTAGCTCGACAACGTTCGTCCTTCGGCCAACCGCGCCCGATCGATATCCGGCCCGCGATACAAGGCCTCCGGCACGGTGCCGAGGGTCGAGGGATGGACTTTTTCCCCCAGCCCGTAAAACTCCTGAAAACTCAGGATCAGCGGCCGCCACTTGTCGGGGTCGATGCGATCGGTCTCATTGTCTTTCAGAATGGATCGATCGATGTGGACGCGTTGGATACGCACCTCCAACGTTAGGAGCCGCCCGCGCAGCGCAGGGTCGTTGTCGGCGATGCCGTGCGTCGCTTCGATGACGGCCTCCAACTCAACCTTGCATTCGCGCACACGGGGGCTGGCGACCGTCTCCGACGGCATCGCGGTGAAGCCCGACAGGCCGAACTTGTCGGCGTGGTGGCGATAGCCGCGCCGTTGTTTCGATTCCGGCACAGGATCGGTTCCCGTCGTCAACGCCAACCGATCGACCATGGCGGCCAGATCGACCGACGGCAGATTCAACACGCAATGGCCGGTGCGGATCATGTTTTGCGGCGTCAGAGAGTTCGCCGCGAATCCCAGAACGCAACGCCAGCCGAGCCAAAAAGCGGACGACATGGGGGCGAGGTTGAACGAACCGTTTGGGTTCACCGTCGAGATCAGAACAACCGGCGTTCCGAAATACAAAATTCCCGGCTCAATCGTGACGTGCATTGGTTATGGTCCCTTCATCCGCGTCGCTGTGCGCGACCGAATGAAGGGAATGGACCGTGCGGGACAGTCCGCTTCTTGCCGCGGCTATTCCAGCCGTGTCGCATGCCGCGGCCGTCCCCAATCCGCCGCGGCGTCGGCGCAGCGGGCAACGTCTTCCTCCAGCATCAGCCCCTCCGCGACCAAAGCGCGCGCGGCGGCAACGATCGCGGCGCGATAGGCGGCCTTGTCGGGATAGCGTTCCAGTACCGAGGGGCGCGGATCGCCGGTCGCGGCGCGCTCCGAGGCCGTTTCGGCGAAGGGGATGTAGCTGCCCTCGAACCGCCACTGGATACCGTGGCCGAAGCCTCGGGCGCGGGGGTTCCAGCCGGTATAGGTGCCCAGCGGCGCCTGCACCATCGGCGCCCTTACGCCGGGGATGTCGTTGCCGTCGGCATCGACGGCGGGCACCGACACGGTATAGCGCAAGCCCGGCGCGCCGTCGGGGTCGTTCTTGCCATGCACAATTTCCGGCGGTTCGCGCAGGATGCCCTTGTCGGCGTCGGGGCCGAAATCCAACAGGGTCAGCACATTCGGTTCCACCAATGGCGCGACGCCGGGAATGGCGGGGAACTGCTCCCGCCAGGTCGCATAATCCACCAGCGTGCCGTCGGCGCGGGTCGGCATGCGGCTCGCCGGCGGCGGCGTGCCGTCGGTGGCCCAGCGATCCAACGATACCAGCATGGCGCGGAAGAACATCGAGGTCGCGACGTTATTGGAATAATTCTGCCCGATGCCGCTCGCCGGTCCTTTCAACAACGGATCGGCACCATGCTGCGAACTGGACCACAGATAAACGCGCACATTCTCCGGCTGCGGCAGATCGTTGCCCAGCGTGTCGGTATGCGCCAGCGATCCGCGCCGAACCCAATATTCGGTCGAACTCTGGCTGTGGAACACCAGCGGATCGGTCTCCGGCCGTTTCAGGATTGCATCCTGCTTGCCGGTCAGATGATCGGTGGACCAGGCGTAGGAGAACGGGAATGAGTCCGCGATATTGAAATGATCTTCGTATTGCTGCCCGCCCGATACGATCGGGGTGGCGAAACGGTGGTTCATCCATTTGCGCCCTGCCCCGGCCACATGCGGGATGGCACCGTCGAACACGCGGCGGCCGGCGGCGTCGGCGTTATAGCCGCGATAGATGAAGTCGCGCAGGCAACGCCCGGTCTGGGATCGACCCCAGCCAAAGGCCTTCTCGATCCCCGGCAAGGGGTTGGCGTCGGTCCGGTCGTATTTCAGAAAACCGACACTGTCCCGCACGGCGACATGGCCCAGACCCATGACCTTCGGGTCTTTCGCGGTATAGATCAGTTCGTAAATCCAACCCGGCTCAAACCCCGGCGGGTAGTGAATGAACCAGTCCGACGGCACGATCGCCCATTCCGCCTGCTTGGTTTCCGCGCCCTGGCCACTGACCTCCTGCGCGAAAGACCATTGGTCGCGCGCAATCGGTTCGGGCGCGTCGTACGGGTAACGCCGCCGGGTCAGCGAGGCCAATCGCGTATCCAGTGACACCGTAGGATAGGAATGCGCGGCGATACGCCCGCTGAGCGGCAAGGTGCGCACGCCGGGGGCGTCCATGATGATTTCCGTCCGCACTTGCCCCGTGATCGTCTGACCGTTTTCGGTCGCGGTCGGCACCCGCAGCGCAAGCCTGTGATCCCCCGGCAGCATGTCGCCTTCCCAGGCAACCCAGACGACGGAATACCCGTGGCGCATGAAAAACCCGTTGCCGGCATGGGCAAGGCTGAGTGGATCGTTACTGTGCGGCGCATCGTTGAAAAATTGCAGAGCGCGCTTATGGCCTCGGTTGCCGTAATCGTAGAACAGCCGCCGATTGCCCCGCGCCATGTCGACGGGCTTAAGGATCATGAAATCGGCGGAAAATTCGACCAGCCCCGCGGCATTGCGCGGCGCATTTTCGATATCGACGACGCCCTGCTGCGCCGGTGCCAGCGGATCGACGGCGAAAAGCGCCTGTCCCGATAACCGTTCATAGGCGCCGACCGCGCCGAATTCATGCCCGTCGGCAAAAAGGCGGCGATCGTCGATCCGAAATTCGATCTGGTTGGTCATGGCGCGCTCCCGCATGGTCTGCGGGAGTGTGTTCGGCCAACGATCCGGCGGCAAGAGTGCCCCCCAAGGATCAGGCGCGCGGTTCCACCAACCGCTGCACTTCCTCCGCCACCTTCTGCAATTCATCGCTCGGCACGGCGGCGACGACCGAATAGCCGATACCTTTCGACACCCAGCCGAACCCATCCAACACGCCGGAACCCACATGCTCGATCGGCGCATTGCCGTCGATGCCGACCGGGCGCACGAAGATTGTCAGGCGGATGTTATGCTCGTTCTGGTACATGAACATGCCCGCCGGGCCGCTGTTGGTCGCGGCCAGACGTCCGCCGAGGTACTTATAGCCGGCGCTGGACAAATCCGGCGGGGCGACCTGACGGTTCATCCGGTTCGATACCCAGCGCGCAAGATCGTCGCGCTGGTCGGGGCCCAGTTCGGTCGGGCGGCGGCGATCGGCGGTATAGACGATGTGGTTGGCAACCGCTTCCTGCAACAGCATGGCCATGCTGCTGGGTTTCGGCGTGATAGAGGCGCGCAGATACCATCCGCCTCCGCCGCCAAGCCCAAAAGCCAGAACAACAGCCGCCGCCGCGCTCCATATTGTCCGGCGGGAGCGGATTTGATGCGCGATCACATGCGGGTTTAAGCGAGACGGTATCGGACCGTCGACCTGTTCGGCCAAGGCCGCGCGCAGCGCGCCGCGCAGGGCGATATAGGACGACACGCGGGCGCTGTCGTCAGGATGCTCACGCAGATGCCTGACGACATGCTCCCGCCGTTCGGCCGTCAGCTGATCGTCGACGAAGGCGTGCAGATCGTCTTCGGAGATCGGGTCCATCGGCCCTTGTCCGGCGGGTATCGTCACTTCACCCTCCGCAACTGGGGACGGACATCACTGTCGGTAAATTGTCGCAGGCGTTCGCGACCACGCGCCAGACGCGACATCACGGTACCGATGGGAACGCCGAGCACGGATGCGGTTTCGGCGTAGGAGAGGTCTTCGACGGAGACGAGAAGGACGACGGTGCGCTGTTCTTCCGGCAGGCGTTCCAGTGCTCGCAGCATATCGCGCCAATGCAAGCGGTCTTCCTGACTGGGCTCGGAACGCGCGGCGTGGTCATGGGTGTCGTCCAAAAGTTCGGTTTCGGGTCGCGCCTTACGGCGGCGATGTTGGCTGATGAAGAGGTTATGCATGATGGTAAAAAGCCATGCCCGCATGTCGGCGTCTTCGCGTCGCGTATGGAGTTTATCCAAGGCGCGGGCGACGCAGTCATGCACAAGGTCATCGGCGTCGTATCGGTTTCGCATCAAAGCCCAGGCATAACGCCGAAGCGCGGGCAGGTAGGTTTCAATCTCGTTTACGACGACGTCGCTCATGCGCCGCCAAACACCGGAACAGCCCTGTTCCGGTATGCCGGGACCACCCAAGGGCGGCCCAATCGCACAGTTTGCATCCCCGTATTCGCGATCGCGTCGCACTCCTGCTGACTAAGACGCCGAGGTGGCCATGTTATTCCCACTGGCAATCGAAATTCTTCTCTTTGTCGTCGTCGGCGAAAAAACCGTTCCTCCATGCCGTCGCGGCGCACAGCAGGACCATCAGCGTCGGCAGCCACGCAACCCGCCCCTGGTAGCGGCCGACGACGTCGGACACCACGCCGGTCAGGGCGGCGTTCACCACCAGTGCCACCGTCGTCATCGCGATAAGAAGCAACATCCACCGGCGGCGACGGTGCCAAAGCCAGGGTGTCGCGGCCAGCATTAACGCGATGGAGCCGAGATAGATCGGACGGTGCACTTTGTTGAATCGCGCCATGCGCCCAGACGTGGCAAGCCCATGCGCCTGCCAGGACGCCGCGAAACCGGCGGCGGCATAGGGGTTCCAGACCGCCACCAACTCGCGCGACGGCCCCATGACCAGTTCTGAATCGATGGTCACGAACTGGCGTTGAAACGCGTCCCAGGCGTTGGACAGCACCTGTCCGGGAAACATCAGGATCGTGCCGCGCACGATCGCGTCGGCTTCTTCCATCACTTCCGCCCGGAAACCGGCATGGGTACGCAGCGGACTGTTCGGGTCCCACAGCACCTGCCAGGTCTCACGCGGGAAGTTGTCGACCTCGCGGCATAATTCGTAGCGCGCACCCTTGGCGCAGGACTCCCGCAGGTAGTTCAACCCAGGACCGTCGGCGATCAACCGCCCCAGGAAATAGGGCGCGCCGTCGGGGGTCAGGCGCGCCTGATCGAACAGCGCGATCGATCCGGCCATCGACAGCGCGAACCCGATCGCGGGCGCGGCGGTCAGGATGGCGGCGGACATGGCAGCGGGGCGCGACGGGCGGACACACCACAGCAGCCAGGCCAAGGCGCCGAGCACGGCGGCAATCGCCAAATGCGTGGGATGGAGCATGATCGACAGCACGATCAGGATCGGGAACCAGACCCGCTCCGCCCGCGTCAGACGATCTCGGCAGAACGCGGTCAGAAACAGCGCCGGCACCAGAATACCGGCGAAGATGTCGGGCATGATCTGCGACACGTACCACGAAACCGACGTCAGCCCCGACAGGATCGCGACAAGGCCAAGCCAGGGCAGCACGCCGGACGGAAGATCCAGGCAGCGCAACAGCACGCGCAACAGATGCGCCAGGATCAGCGCCTGCGCGACGACCACCGGCCAGAGCGACAGTTCCAGGTGAAAGGGCCAGATCGCCAGCCCGTAATAGATGGCGCGGTCGACGATCGGCACCGCCAACCGCACCAATCGGTCGCCGTAATGCAGATAGGCGACGCTGTCGGGATAGAACAACGGAAAGCGGTTGTACGCGGCGGCGGGCAACAGCAGTACCACCGCGCACGGAAAAGCCAACCAGATGCCGAAGCGCGCCATCGGCGGTGTTCGGATCAGCCGACGATTGCGTCCATCTCCGCCGAACCAAGGCCCCAGGCCGACAATGCCTCCCGCGCCGAGACGCTGCCGGGCGGACGCGGCGCTTCCAGAACCGTGCCGCTGAAACGCGGCGCGGGCGCGGGCTGGGTGATGCCGCCGACCTCGATGAACGCCTTACGCGCGACGTTGTGCGGATGGGTATGCGCCTCATCCATCGACATCACCGGCGCGAAGCAGCAATCCGTGCCTTCCAGGCGCGCGGTCCATTCGGCGCGGGTGCGGGTCAGGAAGATCGCGGCGAGGCGATCCTTCACCGCCGGCCAATTGTCCTTGTCCCACTGGGCGGGAATGCTGCTTGGGTCAATCTCCAGCCGTTGCATCAGTTCGGCGTGGAACTTCGCCTCGATCGGCGCGATGGAGATGTATTCACCGTCGGCGCATTCATAGACTTCGTAGAAGTACGAGCCGGAATCGAGTTGGTTTTCACCACGCGGGGCAGACAGACGACCGCCCGCCTTCATCGCGTAGATCGGCGTCATCAACGACAGCGCGCCGTCGACCATGGCCGCGTCGATCACCTGCCCCTGCCCGGTCGCGCGCGCCGAGATGATCGCGGCCAGCAGGCCGGTGACCAGGTACAACGCGCCGCCGCCGTAATCGCCGACAAGGTTCAGCGGCGGCGTCGGCTTTTGTCCCTTGCGCCCGATCGCGTGCAGCGCGCCGGTCAGGGCGATGTAATTCAGATCGTGACCCGCCGCATGCGCGATCGGACCGTCCTGTCCCCAACCCGTCACACGCCCATAGGCAAGGCGCGGGTTGAGCTTCAGACACACATCCGGGCCCAGGCCGAGACGTTCCATGACTCCTGGACGAAACCCCTCGATCAACGCGTCGGACCCGGCGATCAGCTTCAGCGCCAGCGCGACGGATTCAGGCTTTTTCAGATCGATGCCGATCGCGCCTCGGCTGCGCTTGGTGAAGTCGTGCTGCTGCGCGACGGGCACGCCGAGGTCCGACGGTTCGGCGCGATCGATCCGCAGCACGGTCGCGCCCATGTCGGCCAGCATCATCGCCGCCATCGGCGCCGGGCCGATACCGGCAAATTCCACGATTTTTACGCCTGCCAGGGGTCCCATCGACGTCTCCCACATTCGGTTGGATTTGGAGGCGAATAAGGGCCGATGCGGGCGCGATACGCAAGTCGCGTGCTATTGCGACGCAACCCGACGACGGCGGGCGAGGCTCAGCCCGCCCAGGCCGACCGACAGGACGGCGATCGTCATCGGCTCGGGAATTGGCGAGCCCGACAGGGTGGCGGTGAAATAGGTCGTGTCGAACTGGTTGGAACCGTTGCTGCCCATGCCGGCGACGAAATCGATTGTATCGCCCGCCTGCACCGCGAAAGAGGCCTGGAATACCTGTGTCGGCGTGGTGCCGTCGATCGGCGCGTCGAACAGGCTGACGCCGTTCAACAGCACATGCACGTCGGTCGTCGTCGCGTCGCCGCTCGCGAAGGCGGTGTCCAGATAGGCCGTGAACGCGGATTGCGCGGTATAGCGGGCATCGGCGTAAACGCCGGTGGCACCGGGATGCAGGATGCCGGACGAAGCGGACGCCGCCGGGATCAACACCCCGACCAGCGGCGTGCTGGGACCGGTGTTCCAGTCATAGCGGAAATCGCCGGCGCCGGATCGGTCAAGCATGTTGGTAAACAGCGACAACGATCCGCCGAGGGAGGTCGTGTACCCGTAGCTCCACGCGCCGCTTGGGTTCGAGGTGGACGAGAAGTCGGTAACGAAATCCGCGACGACGGCGGCGCGGGCAACGCCGCTCAGGCACATCAACAACGCGGCGATCGAAGCTGGGCGAAGACGAATCATTAGCGGGACCCTGGTTGTCTTCCGTCCGCTTAAGCACCTCCGCAAAGCTTGCGCAATCGTGAAACGTTTGGACCGACCTCGGTTTCGCGCTTGCCGCCGTCGCCGCGATGCGGCATCGCTGGGTGCGATGCTTTCGCGATTTCGCCTTCCAACCCCCGGGACAACGCTGCAGGGCATGGCCTGGATGGTGGCGGCGGGAGTCGTGTTTTCCATCCTGAACACCGCGCTGCGGGTCATCTCGCTGGAAATGAACCCGCTGGTCGTGCAGTTCCTGCGCTATTTCTGCGGCCTGATCGTCATGCTGCCCTTCATCATGCGCGTGGGCCTGCGCGCCTATTCCCCCAAGGGCCTGGTCGGGCAGTTGTGGCGCGGGGCGATCCATACCGCGGGGATGGTGCTGTGGTATCTCGCGCTGCCGCATCTGACGCTGGCCGATACCACCGCCATCGGCTTCACCGGGCCGATCTTCGTCATGATCGGCGCCGTCCTCGTCTTCAAGGAACCGATGATGTGGGAGCGTTGGGTCTCCGCGCTGATCGGTTTCGCCGGGGTCATCATCGTGGTCGGGCCGAAGATGTCGGCCTCCGGCGGGTTTTACGACATGATCATGCTCGGTTCGGCACCGCTGTTCGCGATATCCGCCCTGATCACCAAGGCCCTGACCAAGCGCGACCGGCCCGAGGTGATCGTCGTCTGGCAGTGCATCACCATCGGCCTGTTCTCGTTGCCGCTCGCCATTCCCTTCTGGCAGTGGCCGACCTTCAATCAATGGCTATTCTTTCTCGCCAGCGGCGTGCTCGGCAGCGCCGGGCATTATTGCGTGACGCAGGCGCTGCGCGTCGCCGACGCCACCGCAAGCCAGTCGGTCAAGTTCCTGGAGTTGATCTGGATGACCGCGCTGGGCTTTCTGGTCTTCGCCGACATCCCGACATCGTCCACTTTGATCGGCGGATCGGTCATCGTCGGCGCCACCACCTGGATCGCGCGCCGGGAAGCGCGCGGGCGCAAGCCGGCGGTCAGCCCAGCCGCAGGGCGCGGAGACGGGTGAGGAATTCGGTAATGTTGTTGCGGATCGAACCCTCGTTCGCGCGGGCCAGACGGATCACGGCGACCAAGTGTTCCGACATTTCCGCCGTATAGGGCGCGGAGATCGTTTCCAATAAAACCGGCTCGCTCGCTGAACCCAACAGCTTGTAGTTGACATGGGTGGTCACGGTGAAAGCGAGGCCGAACACCGGTTGCGACAGACCCAGCAGATTGACGTCCAACTGAAAGCGACAGCCCTCGGGCCGAGCCAAAAGGCCGCGCTCACGCAATGAGTCGGCGAGCGCCGTCTTGAACTCGGCATTGTCGACCTTGGCGACCCAAAGCGGGTTCGTCGGCTCCCCGCCCGTCACCGAGCGCACGCAGATCGCCGAGGACAACGCGGCGGGAAACGGTGCCTCCGACGGCAAAATCGTCACCGTCATGCGCTTCGGATCGGCCGGCTGGGCACAGCCTGTGACAAACGTAAGGAAAAGCAGGCCGACGGCCGTCAGGATGCGCATGCATTTCGCCTTTTCAAATATTCCAGACGCTCCGCCCGATCCAGGGCGGAGCGGTGCTTGATCTGCTCTTCGCGGGACAGATCGATCAGCATCGGCGGGCCGACGATCGCGATGACAGTGTTGCGCGTCATCAGGGATTGATCCCGCTCCGCCCAGTGCCCCGCGTCCGCCCGAGCCTCGGCGATCTGTTCGTCGAGTTGCGCGCAAGTCAGCGTATTGTCGCCGGGTTGGGACATGCCGATGGGTTGCACCGATCGCGCCTCGCACCCCGCGAGCAGAAGCGTTGCCAACAGAACAGGGTATCGCCAAACGGTCGATCGGCGGCGTGGCATCGCGATTTGTCCCATGGTCGCTTCGTTGTTGTTGTTAGCCGCAGGCGGTTCGATCATGCGTCGTTACGCGCGACCGTCAACCCCGCGCCTATGGCCTGCACCAATCGGTTCAGAGCGTGTGGGAAATCGCACAGACGCCCGCGAAACCCGCGCGGTAAGTCCGTCGCCAGCCCGGCAATGACGCCGATGGGGTTCGGAGGGAACAATGTTTCATCTTAGTCTTGCACTGACGGCGAGGCCCGCGACAACGACCGGACTCGCCGCGGGGATTGCCGCAGTCGCGCTGCTGCTGGCTGGGCCTGCGCATGCCGCCCTGATCGACGTTCAGTTCCAAAGCCCCGGCGGCGGCGGTTCAAGCGGCACGACGGGCGTGGCCTACACCGGCGGGGCCGTCGTTGGAGGGGCGGGCGATAGCTGGAACCACATTCAGACGTCGTCCGGGTCGATGGCCGTCAATACCAGCACCGGCGCCGTGAGCGGAATTACGTTCACCTGGTCCACCTCGGGAATTTATGGCCTTTCGCCGGGATCTTCGACGTTCGCCGCCACGTCCTATGTCAACCTGATGCAAAGCTTCGCCGTTACCCACTCCGGCAATCCCGCGATGTCGCTCGGGTATCACGGCCTGACGCCGGGACAGGCGTTCAGCCTGTACATCTACGGCCAGAGCGACGGCGGAAGTCCCAATTACGGCTCAACGATCACCGTCAACGGTTCGACGCAAACGGCCTTGCAGACCGTAACGTCGTCGTTCGTCCTCGGCAGCAACTATCTTCTGTTCAACGGCGTCGCCGACGCTTCCGGTAACATCTCTGTTTCCGCGCTGACCGCACCGGGAAAATCCGAAGCCGATATCAACGGCATGCAACTGGTCACGCAGGTACCCGAACCTGCATCCGCCCTGCTGCTCGGCGCCGGCGTCATCGGCCTTGCCACCGCGCAGGGACGGCGGCGGCAAGGTCGCCAATGCTGATCAAACCAAACGAAACTGACCGTTCAATGCTCCGCGCGCGAGGCCGATGGCGTCGTCGCGGCGCACGATCAGAATGAACAGCGCCGACAGCCAGACGGTGCAGGCTTCCTTGAACAGCGCGCCGCCGTCGTTATACGGGTCGATGCCCAGCGGGCTAACGACGTGGAAGAAGATCGCGCCCGACATGATGCCCAACGCAAAGGCCGCGCCGAAAACGCGCGTGGCGGGGATCAACACCAGAATGGACGCCACGATTTCCATGGCGGCAACGAAAAGACGGAACGGCTTTTCATAGCCGTGGATAAACAGCCAGTCCGACAGGATGGTGAACAGATAGACCGAACCTTCGTTGCCGGTCAGCTTGTATTGTTCGTACCAGAGCAATGTTCCGGCGATGTAAAAAGCGGCCGGCCATGTCAACAGGCGCAGGATACGGTCCATGATGAAGTCCCCCGAGTTTGCGATGCCGGCAGTCGGCGCTTGCCAATAAAAGACTCGGCAAGCGCCCCGGCATAACAGCCCGGAAGGGATTTCTTTCGCGACCGACGCGACGGTGCCGCTTACTCCGCCGCCAGCGCCGCCACCGGTGCCGGGGCGGTCAAGCCATGGAGCAGGGTTGCCCGAGTCACCTCCGCCTTGGCGCGATTGGCGTCCTTAACGGGGCCAAAACCACGGATCGTGTCGGGCAGAGAGGCCAATGCCACAGCGGTGGACAGGGTGTCGGCACGCAGCTTTGCCGCGATCAGGCGCAGATCGCCGATATACTGCTCGATCAACGCACGCTCCGCCTTGCGTTCGGCCTGACCGCCGAAGACATCCCAGGCCGAACCGCGCAGCGCCTTGCCATGACGCAACAGTCGGAAGAGCGGCATCGCCAATCCGCCGGGAATCGCAATTTTGCGACGCCGACCGGTGGCGGGGTCCATCCGCGCGATGACCGGCGGAGACATATGGAACACGGCCCCCGGCCCATACTCGGTCGCCGCGTGCAGACGGGCGACTTCGTATTCGTCCTTATATGCCATGACCCGATGCAGGTTTTCGGCGGCCGAGCGAGACAGGCTGCCCGCGGTACCGAAGACCCGCGTCTCGGCATCGACGACTTCTTGCACCATGGCGCGATAGCGCGCCGCATAGGCCGGGGACTGATAGTCGACCAACCCAGCGGCGCGGGCGGCGATCAACGCGTCCAGCGTCAGAGCCTCCGGCTTCGGACCGCCCAGCACCTCGGTCATCAAAGCGGGCTTTTCCGCGAGGATGCGGCCCCACAGGAAGGCCCGCTTGTTCATGCCGACGGCGGCGCCGTTGAGTTCGATGGCACGCAGAATCGCGGCCTCTCCCACCGGTACCAGGCCGCGCTGCCAGGCGAGACCCAGCAACAGCGTGTTCATGGCCTGGGTGTTGCCGAACAGGCGTTCGGCGAGCGCAACGCCGTGCAGCCAGACGGCCCTGGCCGCATCCGTCGCCTTTTCCAGCGTGCGCTTGTGCAGCACGGCATCGATCGACAACAGGCCGTCACGCTTGAAATCGGCGGTCGCGGCCAGATCGAGGTTGCCGATGACGACACCGGTCTTGGCATTGCGTTCCAGCACGCCGGGCTGGCATCCAACCGCCAGATCGGCCGCCAGCATCAGGTCCGCGCCGCCAACCGGGATGCGCACCACGTCGAGTTCGGCTTCATCGGCGGCAATCTGCACATGCGCGACCACCGCGCCATTCTTCTGCGCCATCCCCGTGAAATCCAGCGTCTTCACCGCTCGGCCTTCCAGATGCGCGGCCATGGCGAGAATGGCCCCGGCGGTGACGATGCCGCCTCCACCGATACCCGCGAACAACCCGCGCCAGACGCCGAGCATGGGTAGGGTGGGGGTTGGGAGTCCTTGGGATAGTTGGCCCTCTCGCGCCTGCCAGCTTGCGTCGGCCGTCGGCGCGCTGGGGGCGCCGTCAAGCGTAACGAAGCTCGGGCAGAAGCCCTTGAGGCACGACAGATCGACGTTGCAACTGCTGGGATTGATCCGGCGCTTACGGCCAAGGTCGGTCTCAATCGGCTCGATCGCGATACAGCCGGACTGGGTGGAACAATCGCCGCAGTTCTCGCAGACGGATTCGTTGATGACGACGTGGCGCGTGGCGTTGGTCATCGAACCGCGCTTGCGCCGACGGCGCTTTTCCGTGGCGCAGACCTGATCGTAAATCAGGACGGAGGTGCCGTCATATTCGCGCAATTCGCGTTGAACGGCATCGAGTTCCTCCCGCGTGTGGCGGGTGGTGCCTTTCGGCAGATCGCCGATGGCGGGCAGTCGATCGACCTCATCCGCGACGACGGCGATGCGCTTCACGCCTTCCGCCGCGACCTGGGCGGCGAGCATCGGCACGGTGAACCCGCCCTCCGACGGTTGCCCGCCGGTCATGGCGACGGCGTCGTTATACAGCAGCTTGTAGGTAATCCGGGTTTTGGCGGTCACGGCCTGACGGATCGCCATGATGCCGGAGTGGGTATAGGTGCCGTCGCCGATATTGGCGAACATGTGCTTCATGCTGGTGAAGTGCGACAGGCCGGAGAACGGCACGCCCTCTCCGCCCATATGGGTAAAGGTGCGGGTGCGCGCGTCGCCGTCCTTGTCCACGTCGTCCAGCGCCATGAAATGACAGCCGATGCCGGCACTGGCGAAGCTGCCGTCGGGCAATTTCGTCGATGTGGCATGCGGGCATCCCGCGCAAAAGGCGGGCACGCGGCGCAGCAGGCCGGCGGGCCGATCGGCGGTTTGCGGCGCGGGCGGGGCCGGCAGGTTCATCCCGGCGGCGCCCAGAAACGTCGTCAGCCCGCCGGCGACGCTTTCCGGCGACAATTCCATCAGCGCCGACAGCAAAGGCGCGCCGTTCGGCATGGTCTTGCCGCTGACCTCCGGCCGTTCGTCGGTCGGCAGATGGTACAACGCGTCGCGGATTTGCGTTTCGACGAAGCCGCGCTTTTCTTCCACCACCAGCAAGGCGCGCTTGCCGCGGGCGAAGGCCTTCAACCCCTCCGTCTCCAACGGCCAGGTCATACCGACCTTGTACACGGCGAGGTTGGGATGCCGGTCGAGGCCCATGCGACGCAGCGCGTGCATCAGATCCTCGTGCGCCTTGCCGACAGTGATCACCCCGATCGTCGCCGCCGCGCCGCCGGACACCAGCCGGTCGATCGGATTGGCGCGCAGCCAGGCCATCAAAGCCGGCATGCGTTCGTCCATCAGGCGGCGTTCGAGTTCGGCGCGTTCGGCGGGGAACTTCAGCGAATGGTCGATGCTGAGTCCGTGCGGCGGCAGGGCGAAATCGGGGGTGACGAACACGCGCGTCGACGGGATGACGGCGGTGGCCGCCTGCTCCATCGTTTCCGCCGTGGTCTTCATCGCGACCCAAAGGCCGGAGTAGCGCGACATGGCCCAACCGGCGAGGCCGAAATCCAGCACATCCTGCACCGAGGACGGGTTGAGGATCGGCATGAAGCAGTTCTGAAAGACGTATTCGGTCTGGTGCGGATAGGTGGACGAATGCGCGCCGTGATCGTCACCCGATACCGCCAACACGCCGCCGAATTTATGCGTGCCGGCCATATTGGCGCAGTGGAACGCATCGCCCGTGCGATCGACGCCCGGGCCTTTGCCGTACCACATGCCGAACACGCCATCGACGGTCTTGCCCGGAAAGGCATCGAGTTCCTGCGTGCCCATCAGCATGGTGGCCGCAAGGTCCTCGTTCACGCCGGGTTCGAAGGTGATGTCGTGCGCCGCCATCAGCTTCTTCTGAACCCAGAGTTCTCGATCGAGACTGCCGAGAGGCGAGCCGCGATAGCCGGAGACGAAACCGGCGGTGCGCAGGTTGGCGACGCGGTCCAGGCGGTGCTGCTCGATCAACAGGCGCAGCAGCGCCTGGATGCCGGTCAACAGAACCGGATGATCGAGATCGGCGAAGCGCGATTCCAGCGTGGCGGCGCCATGGCCGATGCCTACGTCCATCCTGGTGGTCTCCTGTGTTCAGCGTGGCAGTGTAGGTATGTCAGCGCGGAAAATCTTGCCATACTGGCGGCTGGGGGGAAGGAATTTTGCCGCTGATGGTCGAAGATTCGTGGTGTTTTGGCCGATTGGTGTCGGATTTCAGGACCGAACGCGGTCTTCCCTCGCCCGCCGCCGTTCCGCGCCCCCCGCTTGGTGAAGAGTCGCCCTCGCCGTGATGACGTTGCTGATCGCGGTCATCGGGGTGATGACGGCCTCGTTCCTGCGCGGCTTTACCGGTTTCGGCTTCGGGTTGGCGGCGGTGCCGTTGCTGAGCCTGGCGTTGCCGCCGGCCAAGGTGGTGCCGTTTGTGGTGGTGTTGCAGGCGATTGTCGGCATCGCCGGGGTGCGCGGTGCCTGGAAGCTGTGTGACTGGCAGGCGGTGCGACGGCTGACGCCGGGACTGATCATCGGCATCCCCATCGGGCTGACGGTATTGACCGCCCTGCCCGCCAATCCAGTGCGGTTGGCGATCGGGCTGGTGATCGCGGCATCGGTCGTCATGCTGTGGCGCGGGGCGCGCCTGCCGCCCAATCCGTCGATGCCGCTGACCCTGTCCGTTGGGCTGCTGTCGGGGGTGATCAGCGGTCTGGCGTCGATGGGTGGACCGCCGATCGTCGTCTATCTGCTCGCCCTCGGCCACGGCGCGGCGGTCGTGCGGGCATCCTCCATCGTCTATTTCATGCTGTCGTCGTTCGTCTCGCTCGTGCCGATGACATTCAAGGGGTTGATCGACCAGGAAATTCTGATCTGGGCCGCGGCATCCGTGCCGGTGCTTTACGCGGGGTCGTGGATCGGCACCTGGGGGTTCCATCGCGCCAAGCCGCACCACCACCGCAACACCGCGCTGATCGTGTTCACTGTCCTGTCCGTGACGCTGATCCTGCGATCGCTGATTACCTGAGCCCCGCCTTATTTAAGCGTCGTCAGATACGCGATCAGATCGGACCGCTGCCCGTCGATCTTCAACCCGCCATAGGCCATCGTCGTGCCCGGCACGACCGCGCGCGGATTGGTCAGATAGGGATCGAGCTTCTCGGCATCCCAGACAAGGTCGCTGGCCTGATTGGCGGCGGAGTATTTGAACCCGGCCACGGTGCCGGCCTTGCGACCGATCAGACCGAACAGCGACGGCCCCATCATGTTCTTCCCGTCGAGCGGGGAATGACAGACGGCGCATTGACGCTTGAACACCAATTCGCCCGCCGTCGCGTCGCCACCTTCGGCATGGGCCGGAAGCGCCGCGGCCAGCAGAGCAAGAGCGGCAAACAGAGCTTTCATCGTCATTCTCCCGTGGGTTTGCCGCGCAGCGTTTTGGTAACGCTGCGTATCATCTTCCCCTCCAACCGGCGTTCCTTCGATCCCTTGGTCGGGCGGGTCGGACGACGGATCGGGGGCGGGGGCGTTGCCGCCTCGCGGATCAAGGCCAGCAGGCGTTCCTGAGCGTCAACGCGATTGCGTTCGCGGGTACGGTGTTGCTGGGCGGCGATCACGATCACGCCGTCCTTGGTCAGGCGGCGCCCGGCCAGACGTTCCAAGCGCGCGCGCACATTGTCCGGCAGGTTGGGGGAGTTGCGGGCGTCAAAGCGCAGTTGCACGGCGGTTTCGACTTTCTGCACGTTTTGCCCGCCCGCGCCGGAGGAGCGCAGGAAATCTTCGTGCAATTCGCTTTCGTCGAGCGAAATGGAGCGGGTTACCGGTATCAGGGCCATGCCAGATCATAGAACAACGCGGCGGTGCGGCCCAGGATTGCATCGCGGTCATGATCGCCGAACAGATCGTCGGCGGTTTGTCGCCAGCGAGCGTAGCCGCCGGCGAGATCGACAACCGGCCAATCGCTGCCCCACATCAGACGCTCCGCCCCGAAGCAGGCGATCAGGTGATCGACGTATGGCCGCAGATCGTCGATCCGCCAGTCGGCGGCGGCTTCGGTGACCAGGCCGGAGAGTTTGCAGCAAACCGAGGTTTCGGCGGCAAGACAAGCGATGCCGTCCGCCCAGGGCGACAACGCCCCGCTTGCAATGGCAGGCTTGGCGCCATGATCGACCACGATCCGCAAATCCGGGTGACGCGCGCAGAGTTCGGCGACCACCGACAGATGGCGCGGTTGCACCAGCGCATCAAACCGCAAACCGGCTTGCACCATCGCGCGCAGGGCGGGTTCGACGTCCGGACGAAGAATCCAGCGGGGATCGACGATGTCCTGCAACATCGGGCGCAGGCCCTTCAGCAGTGGATCGCGGGCCAGATCCGCGATGCGCGTTGCCGCGTCGGGGGCGGTGAAATCCGTCCACCCGACCACGCCGCGCACCAGACCGCCCGAGGCGCGCGCGACCGTCAGCATAAAGGCGGTTTCCGCCTCGGTCGGCGCGGCCTGCACCAGCACGGTCGCGCCGATATCGCCCAGCAAGGGGCGCAGATCGTCCAGCGAATAGTCACGATAAATCGGCAGATCGGGGGTCAGCCAGCCGTAGTCACCGCGGCTGACGGTCCAGATGTGATGGTGCGAATCGATACGCGTCATCGGTTCAGCGTCACTCCGGCGCGATCACGCCCTTGGTGAGCAGGATATTGCCATAGAACCTGCGCTCTCCGGTTTGCACGACAACGAAGGCCTCCGCCGCCGCCGCGTAGAAGGCATGCCGTTCCAGCGAAACCGGCGCATCCAGTTCATACCAGGCCAGGACCTGGGTGAACTCCTTCACCGGGTCCGGGATCGCGTCGGGCTCGTCCACGACCTGCATGACCGTCACGGGTTCCGGTTCGAAATCGTCGACCGGCAGGACCGAAAGAATGGCGTCGAGCACCGCCGGCGCGTCGTTGCCGGGCAGCAGCACCAGTCGACGAGCGACTCGGGCGGCGGGGAAATTGGCGTCGACCAAGGCGATAACGTCGCCGTGACCCGCGCTCGCCAAGGCGTGCAGCAGATCGGGCGTCAGCAGGGGATTGAGACCTTTGAGCATGAGCGGAAGCTAGGCATCGCGAGGCGCAGCGGCAATACTGGCCGTCCACTCTCAGGGAAGAGTTTTATGACTCAGGCGATAACCGGCCTCTGGGCCGCCGCGACGACTCCGCTCTCCGCAACCGGTGCCATCGACCATGCCGGCTTCGCGCGCCATGCTTGTCGGCTGCTGGATTGGGGCTGCGACGGCATGGTGCTGTTCGGCAGTTGCGGCGAAGGACCGTCGTTTTCAATCGCCACCAAGCTGGCGGCGATCGAAGCGGTGCTGCGCGCCGGCATCGCGCCCGATCGGCTGGCCGTCGGCACCGGCTGTCCGGCGATCGAGGATTCGGTCGCGCTGACGAAAGGCGTGCTGTCGCTGGGTATCGCGAACGCCATGATCCTGCCGCCGTACTATTTCGCCGGCGTGTCCGCGCAGGGGATCGAGGATTCGTTCGAAGCGATCCTGCAAGGCGTCGCCGACGATCGGCTGAGCGCGTGCCTGTACCACATCCCGCAGGTCTGCGGCGTCGGCGTCCCGCCGGAGGTGCTGGGCCGCATGGCGGCGCGCCATCCGAAGACGGTGACCGGGGTCAAGGACAGCAGCGGCGACTGGGACAGCTTCGTCGCGTTCCGTCGAGAAGCGCCGACGGTGTCCGCCCTGGTCGGCGCGGAAGTGCTGATCGCGCGGGCCATGGCGATCGGCGGTGCCGGCACGATTTGCGGCATGGCCAATCTGACCCCGGCTTTGGTGCGTCGGCAACTGACCGATGCCTCCGCCCAGGACGACATGATCGCGGCATGCGCGTTGATCGATGGCATTCCGATGATCAAGGCGGTGCAGGCGGAACTGGTGAACGAGCCGATGTGGCGCGCGATGCACCCGCCGTTGGTCACGGCCGACGCGGCGGCGGCCAAGCGGATCGCGGCGGAACTCACGCGGCTGAACGGCGGGATGCAGCGCGCAGCGGAATAATCGGCCCGGCGGCGGGTGGGTTACGCCCCGCCCGCCGGCTTCAGGCCAGAGGCAATGAGTACCGCTTCGGCGTCGCTTCCGGCCAGAAAGCGCAGGAAGTCGCGCGCCGCGTCCTGCATCGCCGAAGCCCGCAGCACGCCGCCCGAGAAAGTCGCGACGGTCTGGATGTCGGCGGGCAAGGGTCCGGCGATTTCGATCCCCGGCACGACCAGTAACTCACTGATTTGCTGGACGGCGAGTTCCGCCTGACCGTTGGCGACGCGTTCGGCGGTGAAGCCGGTCGGCACGATTTGCGTTTTCACCTGATCGGCGATGCCCATGCGTTCCAGCAGCCCCGCGAAATAGATGCCGCTGGCGCCGATTTTCGAATAGGCCACCGACTCAGCGGCCAGCATGGTCGCGCGAAACGCGGCGACGGTGGAAAGATCGGGCTTCGGCGCGCCGGCCTTCACTGCGACTCCGACGAAAGACAACGCGACATCGACCCGGCTGGCCAGCAGCACGGGACCTTCGACCATCATGTCGTCGATGCCCTGGGCGGTCAGGATGACGACGTCGCCGGCCTCTCCGGCGCGGAGCTTCTCCAGCAAGGCCACGGTCGGTGCGAATTCGGCGTTGATGGCGATGCCGGTGCGGGCGCGATAGGCTTCCGCCAGATCCTTCATCGCCCCCATGACGGCGAGGGTCGAAAGCAGTTTCAGGCCGGGTCGCTTGGTCATGGTTGGGAATCCCCTGGAAACTCGATTGGTTTGAACGACGCTCAGGCCGTGAGAAAGGCGACGACGTCGTCTTCCAGGATGGCGCAGGTCAGCTTGTCGCCCATGCCCGCGCCGGTATCGATACCGATCTGATTGGCGGTTCTGAACGGCAGCGGTGCGGTCGAATGGCCGTGCACGACGATTGCCCCAAGGTCCTGCTCGGTAAACAGGAACGGCTGACGGATCGTGGTGAGATCGTCGAGCGTTTGGTGCACCAGGGGCACGCCGGGGCGGATGCCGGCGTGGACAAATAAATAATTGCCCTCGCGATGGCTGCTGACCAGGCCGCGCAGGAAGCCGACCTGATCGGGCGGCAGAGCGGTTTCCCATTCCTCTCGCGGCAAATCAGGCGACAGACCCCAGCTGGCGAGCGAGTCGCGTCCGCCGGCCCACAGCCAGTCGGTGGCGGCGGCGCGATCGCCGTTCAGCGCGTCCACCAGCATGCGTTCGTGATCGCCGAGAAGATTGACCATGGCGACCTTCGGCAGCGGGGATCCCTTGGCGAGCAGCGCCAATACCCCGGCGCTGTCCGGTCCCTGATCGATATAATCGCCGAGATGCACCAACAACGGCGAGATTGTGGGGCGCGTCGCCAGATCGCGGGCGATTGCCCGATGCAGGGCGGTCAGCTTACCGAGATGGCCGTGAATGTCGCCGATCGCGTAAACGCGTCGGCCCCGCGGCAGCAGGCCCGGTGCCTGCAAAAAACGCGGCGCCTCCGACGACTCGACGGACACGCTCTGCCCCGACCAGGTCGGGATGGCGGCCGCGTCCAGCGCGGAGCGCACATGGGACCGTCGGCGGACCGGCGCTCTCATGCGCTTGTCCCCCTGTTCCGTTTTAGTCCGGTCCTGCTAGGGTGGTCCGGTAACACGAACCGGAGGAAACCGTTGGCCAAGATCACATTCCCCGTCGAAGCGACGCACATCATGATGTTCGCACGCGCAATCGGCGACACCAACCCTGTCTACCACGATGCCGAGGCTGCTAAAAATACCGAGGCCGGTGGAATCATCGCGCCGCCGAGCTTCGCGCAAGCCGTGGCGCAGTTCGACCCTGAGTATCACCTGCGTCCGAAGCCCGGCCAGAAATGGTTCGGTTCCGGCGCGACGCCGAGCGGCGTCGACGGCAAGCCCGCGTCGTCGGGCGGACTGCATGCCGAACAGCATTACGAATACGTTCGCCCGCTGCGTCCGGGCGACGTGCTGACCTGCGAAACCAAGCCGGGCAAGACCTGGGAGCGTGAGAGCAAGCGCGCCGGCAAGCTGACTTTCCGGGAGCGGGTGACCGAATACCGCGACCAGAACGGCGAACTGGTGATGATCGCGCGCGGCGTCGGCGTGACGACCGAGCGTCCCGTGGACGCGGGCTGAGGAGGACGAACAATGGCACTGAAAGCATCCGCCCTGAAGGTCGGCGACACCCACAAGGAACGCGTGGTCGAAAATCTGTCGCGCACGCAGATTGTTCAGTATGCAGGCGTATCGGGCGACTATAACCCGCTGCATACGGACGAAGTCTACACGACGCAGGCTGCCGGGTACAAGAGCGTGTTCGCGCACGGCATGCTGACGATGGGCCTGACCAGCAAAATGCTGACGAACTATGTCGGCGACGGTCGGCTGACGAAGTTCGGCGTGCGGTTCACCAATCAGGTGTGGCCGGGCGATACGCTGGACAGCACAGCGACGGTCGAGGCGGTTCGCAACGAAGGCGGACAGAACTACGTCGATCTGAAATTGTCGACGACGAACCAGGACGGCAAGGAAGTCGTTGCCGGTTCGGCTACCGCTCGGATCGATCCGTAGTCGGACCATGAACCTCTCCCTCCCCGGTTCGGGAGGGGGAGGTTTTCCGCTTTCTCGGCGGTTGATCCAGATCAACGCTCGCTGCCGAAGTGGCTGATACCAGCTTTCTACGCACCAGTTGCTATTTATACCCACGGGTATGGCGTTCAATTGGGCGATATGGAGGTCTGACGCATGTCCGCTTTGAAGCCGATGTCCATCATCTATCCGGTTATGCCGGCCAAGGATGAAGCCGAACGCGCCGCGCTGCGCCCGATCGGTCGCAATCGCGATCTGTATCAATCCGTTATCCATGGCGCGACGCAAATCGTGCAGGCCGCCGATGCGATGGGCATCTGGGGCATCGGCACCATCGAGCATCATTTCTGGTCGGAAGGTTACGAGGTCGCGCCCGCGCCCGGCGCGCTGCAGGCCTATTGGGCCGCGCTGACCAAAAACATCAACGTCGGCGTCCTCGGCTACGTGATGGCGACGCATAATCCAATTCGGGTGGCGGAAGAAACCGCCGTCATCAATCACCTGGCCAAGGGACGGAGCTTCGTCGGGCTGGCGCGCGGGTATCAGTCACGCTGGACCAACGTGCTGGGTCAGCATTTCGGCATGCGCGCGACGAAGTCACCCTCCGCGGCCATCTATAACCCGGCAACCCAGGGCGCGGGTTATTCCACCGCCACGACGGTGGCCAACGACCTGGACGACGACAAGCGCAACCGGGAAATCTTCGAGGATCACGTCGAAATCCTGCTGAAATCCTGGACACAGGAAAGCTTCGACCACAACAGCGCGCGCTGGCAAATCCCGTTTCCCTACGACACCGGGGTGACCGACTGGCCGTTGGCGAAGGCCGGAGTGACGCAGCGCTTCGGCGCGCCCGGAGAAATTGACGCCAACGGCAATACGCGGCGCGTGACGGTCGCCCCCTCCCCCTACACCCGCCCGCATCCGCCGGTATTCCTGTCGGGCTCCGGCAGCCCCGAGACCATCGCCTTTGCCGGCAAGCACGGGTTCGTGCCGACCTATTTCACCAATATCCAATCCGCCGGCCCACTGGCGGAGATCTATCGCAAGGCATCCGCCCAGCACGGGCGGGTGTTCGGGCCGGGACAAAATCAGTGCATGGTGCGCTGGATCGAGATCGGTAAGACCAAGGAAGACGCGCTGCGCCGGATCAAGGAATACGACCTGGATATCTGGAAGAATTTCTATTCCGCTATGGGTCGAAGCAAGGTCGAGAACGACGATTATCTCGGCTCTCTCGTCAATTCCGGTCTGTTCCTGTTCGGCACGGTGGAGGAAGTGCGCGCCGAACTCATCAAGCAGTGGACGGTCTTCCCGGCGGAATACATCACGCTGATCAACCACTATGCCCAAACCCCGGCGGAGGTGGTGATCGAGACGCTGGATACGTTCCAGCGCGAGATCAAACCGGCCTTGGATCAGGTGCTGTTCGACGCCAACCGGCAGGCGGCGGAGTAGCCACGGGTCAGAAATCGCGGCGCATGAACCGCGCCGCGAGACCGCCCAGGATGGCACGCGCGGTCACGGAATTGTCCGGTTCGGCGGACTCCGGCACAAGGAAAACACGGCGGATCAGGGCATGGCGCAGAGTCTGTTCGACCTCGGCAAACGCAATGCCCACGCGTATTGGATTGCGGCGGAGACGAACGATCCGGCCGCCGAGTGTGCCGACATTGGTGACCGCGAGCGTGATTTCGTCACCGAGGCGGACATTTTCGAGATCGTCCGAACGGAGCGATGCGCCGGTGACCGACAGGTCGTCCAACACGACCTGCATTGTGGACCCGTCCGGCAACGACAGGCTCGCCGGTTCGTTGGTGTCGATCCGCTCTTCCCGCCGCCGGTAAGGCAGTTCGAAGCAGGCGAGCAGCGCGATGCCGCAGACCAGTAGATTATACAATGTCCAGGCCAAAGCACCCGCGCGCTCCATCGGGTCGCGCAACAGGCCCGGATTGACGAAAGCCGCTAACAGCAGCGCGATCACGGTTACCAGGACAACGGCGAGCAGAACCGTGGCGGTCGGCCAATCGATCGGGCGCCGTTCGGCGCTGTCCCCCTTGGCGGTAACAAGGTTGATGCGGATCAGCGGCTTGCCAAACGGCTTGATGATCGAGCTGATCGCGGTGGGCAGCATCTCCACCGCCATATAGAGCTGCCAGGCTTGTTCGAGGACGGGAACCCAGGTGCGTTGCCCCAGCCAGCCAAGCGCGCTCCAGATTCCCACCAGCAGCATAACGGGCATCAGCACGATTTCCGCCGCCGGCATATGCGGATACAGGCGCGCGCCGGTCAGCCAGATCGCGGCGGGCAGGCAGGCGTAGAACAGCGGCAGGATCGCGCCCAGCAGCCAATAGGTTTGCAGGAAGAACAGGCGTTGCGACAACGAAAAGCCGGGGCCGAACGGGCCGTAACGCGTGAACAGGATTTGCAGACTGCCCCGGCACCACCGATTGCGCTGATCGTGCAGCGCGGCGACGCTTTCCGGTGCCAGCCCGCAACTGATCCGTTCGCTGAGAAAATGGGTTTCCCAGCCATGCGACCACAGCTTCAGGCTGGTGATCTGGTCCTCGATATCCGATTCCGGGGCGAAGCCGCCCACGTCTTCCAACGCCTTGCGGCGCAATAACGCGCCGGTGCCGCAGTAAAAAGCCGCGCGCCAGGCATCGCGAGACGGCTGCATCGCCTTGTAGAAGAACGCGAGGTCTTCCGGGATCGCGCGGTGCATCATCAGGTTATTGCGCAGCGGGCCGGCGTTGTAGAACGTCTGCGGCGATTGGACGATGCCGACGACGGGATCGTCCATCAGCCCGATCATGCGATAAATCGCCTGCGGGAACGGGATGAAATCGGCGTCCAGGGACAGAATAAACGGCGCGTTCGTGTGGGCCAGGGCGTTGTTGTGGTTACCGGCCTTTTTGCCGATGTTGTTCGGTCGCGTGACGTGGTTCAGCCCCAGCGCCAGGCATTTCTCGCGCAGCCAGTCGCGCCGCCCGTCGTCCAGCACATGGATGGCAATGCGGTCCTTGGGCCAATCCAGCGCCAACGCCCCGACGATGGTCTTTTCCAGGATCTCCCAGTCTTCGTTGTATGTGGCGATCCAGACATCGACGTGCGGCAATTGATCGGGCGGCAAGGCACGGAACCGCGCCTCCCCTTGATCGGCCTCGGGCACACGATCCCGATAGCGGCTCATCATCACGACGAATTGCAGAAAATCCAGCAGGCCGACGACCTCGATCGCCGTGCAGGCCCAGATCCAGGCGGTGGCATCGCCGGGTGCGGTGGCGAGCGCCGCGCCGTGCAGGCGCCAGACTATATAGGTCAGCGCCATGAATCCTGCGACCAGACAGGTCGTGGCCCTGCCGGGTTGGCGCGTGGCGTCGCGGGCGGAGGTCAGCAGCAACAGCACGATCAACGCGATCAGCATGATCGGCACGAACACGTCGGTGGGCTGAAGCCCCATCGGGTCGACCGGTTAGTTGAACAGGACGGTCGCGGGTCGACCGACCGGACAACGGCCGCCACCGATGCCTCGCCGAGCGGAAGGCTCGAAATCGACGATGAGGGTGAGAGACTGGCGGTTTTGCTGTTCGGCGATCGGGATGGTGCGCGACGGGTCGAGCGCCATGCCGGAATCGCGCAAGGTGCGGATATGTCCCATCAACTCCGCCTGTTCGCCGTAGACCCGGACCCGGACCGGGTCGCCGGGACGCGGGCGGGCAAACCATCCGGCGGAGACGTTTGCTTCCACATACAGCGCCGAACAATCGAGCATGTCGGCCAGGGGGTTACCGCGCAGAACCTCCGTCCCCGGCGCGACATAGACCGATGTCACATGGCCTTCGGTGCGCGGCAGAACGGACACATCGCGCAATTCGGCGACCCGATCTTCCTCTGCCGCCAATGCCAGACGCAGACTGCCGATTTCGGACATCGCCTGCGCGTGCTGATAACGAATTTCCGCCATTCGAACCTGAATCTCATCGGACTTCTGCTGCACGTAGGAGGTACCGGCAAAGCCGGCCTGCAGGAAGACATTGCGTCCGATCGCGCTGAGTTGGGCGTTCAGCGTGTCGACATCGGCCTGGGCGCGATCGAAGGCAGCCTGCGCGCCGACCCGCGTGGCGATTGCGTCGTCAAGCCGTGTCTGCGGCGCGGCGCCGGTATCGCGCAGGGCACGGGCGCGATCTTCCTGCGCTCGGGCCAAGGCGAGCGCGCCCGCGGCACCGATGACGTTTGCGTGTTGCGCGCGCAAGGCGGCGGTAATGCGGGCTTCCTCGGACTCCGACAGGGCAACGGCGCGTTGGCGCAGATCGGCCGTCACGGTCGCGAGTTCGGCGGACAGGCGGTCAAGATGGGACGCGCGCTGTTCGGCGTCGCTCAGGCGAACCCGCAGGTCGCTTTCGCGGCGGCGGTCGACCCGGCGATCCACCAGTTGAAACATCGGCACATCGGTGCCCCCAACCTCCCCAGCCCGGGCGGTGGACAGGGTCACGACTCCGTCGATGGGCGCGCGCAGGGTAATCAGCGGGGCGTTCACCACGCCTTCCAGACTAGCCGGGGTGACAATCCGATTCCAGGAATAGAGCGCGGCGGCAATCAGGCTGAGCAGCAGAATGGCGATGCGCAGCGCCCAGGACCACGACCAGCGCCCGCCGATCCTGATCCGCCCGCGATCGGCACTGATGCGATAGTCCACCGTCTCCGACATTAATTGTCGCCGCGCCGACGGCGCAGTTTTGCCAGGGCCAGCAGACCTACACCCAAGACCGCGAAGGAGGCGGGTTCGGGAACAGCGGCAGGCTCGTTATTCTGGCTGAGCGGGGCGATCCGGATCACGATATTGTCGATCAGCGGGCCATACTGCGGATTGGCGGTGTTGCTGTCGGAGGTGAGAGTCAGCCGAGCGTCGGTCTGATTCTGGACCGGGGTGTAGTTGAAGGTGCGGCGGGAGAACGGGCTGCCCGCGTCGGCGGAGAACGCGACGTCGCCGCTGTCGCCTAATGCGACATGCAGGCCGTAGATGTCGTGATTGCCGTCGTCGACACTGCCGGCCATGTCGAAGCCGATCTGGTAGGTGACGCCGGCCAACAGGGTGAAGACCTGGTCGGTTATGATCGCGCCGGGGCCGGAGCCGTTGAGATCGAGGCAGTTATTGGACCCGACCGCGCCAAAGGGGCAGGTGAAAAAGCCGGAACCCAGATTGGGCAGATCGCCGATGATATCGACGGTGCCAAGGGTCGTCGTAAAGCCCGTCGCGGAGACCGCGCCGGAGTAGTTCGGAGCCGGCGTTGCGTCGGAAAAATCCTGCGAAAACAGAATATCCGACCCACTGATCGCAACTCCCGGTGCCGAAGGCGCGTCGGACAGCACGATATTGTCGATCAGCGGCCCATATTCCGGGGATACATGCGCCGTCGTCGACGTGAACACGAGCGACGCGGCGCTTTGATCGGTGGTCGGGGTATAACGAATTTGCTCCGTGCCGAAATTCCCACCGGCCGGAACGGAAAACCGATATGCAGCGCTATCGCCCAGCGTTACCTGCATGGTGAACGGCGCGCCGCCGGGATCGGCGACACTGCCGGCAAGATCGAAACGCAGTGTATAGGTCGTGCCGGCGCGCAGATCGAAGCGGCTGGACGACGTGATGGATCCAGGGCCGTTGCCGTTCAAATCCAGGCAGTTATTGGCCGAACCGATGGAGCCCGGGCAGTCATAGAACGTCGATCGCGCGCCATTGGCGATTGACCCGATGATATCCGCCGTTCCCGACGTAACAGCGAACGCGCTGCCGCCGATCGACCCCGCATAGGCGCTGCCGGGTTGGGTGCCGTTGAAGCTTTCGGTCAGCAAGGACGCCGCCCGCGCGGCCCCATGCGCGGAAACGGCCAACGCCGCGGTCGCGACGAGCGCGACAGCGGGGCGGCGCACAGAGCGCAAAATGGAGACCAGACAGCGGGACATGGCACACTTTACAAAAAACGAAGCTTCAACCAGGTTACCGATCCGCGCTGAAACCTTCTGTCGAAGATCGCCGCCAAACCGTTAATCTGCCGTTAACACACTCCGTTTACCGTGTTAGCGCTCCCATGTTAAGTGTTTTTTATCAAATTAAATCTCTATTTTTATTCATTAGGCGCCAACCGAGCGTTGCGCTCACGCTCCAGCAACAGGCGCTTGCGCGGTATTCCCCACCGATACCCCGTCAAATCGCCATCCCCGGCGACGACGCGATGGCACGGCACGGCCAATGACACAGGGTTCGTCGCGCAAGATCGCGCAACCGCGCGCACCGCCTTGGTATTGCCGACCATCCCCGCCAACTGACCGTAAGTACGCGTCTCCCCGGCGGGTATCCGACACAGAGTCTCCCAAACGCGCTGCTGAAACGCCGTGCCGCGCAAATCCAACGGCAGACTCAGCGCCTGCTTCGGCTCCTCCAAAAATGCCAGCACCGCGCGAATGGTGTCACCCAGACCGACAGGATCGTCCAACAGCGTCGCTCGTGGAAAACGCCGACGCAGATCGCCCAACAACGCGTCGTCCGGCTCCGCGAAACCCAAAAAGCAGACGCCCTTATCCGTCGCGCCCACCAACAAGCGACCAAACAGACAATCGGCGAAGGCGATGCGGATCGACTCGCCCGCCCCGCCCCGCCGCACCGCGCCGGGAGTCATCCCCAGCAGCGAGTCGGCTTTCTCGTAAACCCGGCTTTCCGACCCATAGCCGGCATCGGCGATCGCATCCGCGACCCGCGCGCCGGATGACAGCGCAGCCTGCAAGCGCCGAGCACGCACACCCTCGGCATAGCTGCGCGGGGTGACGCCGGTATGATCCTTGAACATCCGCAGAAAGTGAAAGCGCGAGTAGCCGGAGCGTTGGGCCAGCGTATCCAGCGCGGGCATCGACTCCGCCGTCTGGATAAAGGCGCAGGCGTCGTTGATCGCCGCGCGGGCAATCGCCGCGCGCTCCCCCTTCGGATCGCAGCGCTTGCAGGCGCGGAAACCGGCGGCTTCCGCGTCCGGGACGGTATCGAAAAACCGCACATTGCGGCGCAGCGGGCGCGGCGACGGGCAGCCGGGTCGGCAGTAAATGCCCATCGTCGTCACGGCGTAAAGGAAATCGCCCGCGCGGCGGTCGAGGACCTGTTGCCAGAGAGAGTCGTCTGACACGAGGTCGGTGCTGATCTGATCGTTCATGGCGTCAGAGTGCCGCGATTGGCACTCCGCCGCCATCCGAAGCGTGCGCCGACTACTTCAGAACGATTTCCACGCGACGGTTCTGCGGTTCCCGCACGCCCGGGGCGGTCGGAACCAACGGCTTGGTCTGGCCATAGCCCTGGATCACGATGGCGCTCTTCGGCACCCCATCCTTCACCAATTCCATCGCCACCGCCTCTGCTCGGCGCATCGACAGGCCTTGGTTGTACTGCGCGGTGCCGGATGCATCGGTATAGCCGCTGACCTCGATACGGGTCGTACGCGCGCGGGTCGATGCCTCCGCCGCTTCCTTGACGATGGCGCGCGCGCGATCCGTCAGCGCGGCTTTGTCCCAGTCGAAAAACACGAGGAACGAGCGCGCGGCCGCAACCACCGGGGCCGGAGTCGCGGCGGGGGCAGAGGCGACGACGGCCGGCGGGGTCACGCCGAAAGCATAGCGCACGCCCAGCAGAAAGCTGTGATTGTACTGGTTTTGCAGGCGCAGGCTGCTGGTGGTCGGGCCGGGCGTCACGGTGGATTGAAAGCTTTCCTGCCCCAGCGCGCCGAAGAACCGATACTCCGACGTTACCGACAGGCCGGGCACGCCGGGCATCGGAAAGGACAAGCCGGCGATGGCCTGCACGGCGGGACGGCCTTGCGTGCCCGTGCTGGTTGAACCCGCCGCCGCCGTACCCAGAACGACCGAATTCGCATTGGTCCAGGCATAGCCGGCGCCGACGCCGACATAGGGGTAGATCCAGGGCGATCCGACATCCATGTCGAACAGCGCGTTACCCATGACGCCATAGGTGCGCAGCGTGCCGCTGCCGGCGGATTTGGCGATGCCGGTGTTGCGGATATTGCCTTCCAGCTCCAACCGCAGGCCATTGCCGAAGCCGTAGCCGACGCTGCCGAGACCGACGATACCGCCTTCGGTCCCCAGATGCGCGCGCGGAGAGGTCGCGGCGGTGGAGCGAAGACCGATATCCTCCGGCAGGTTATAGCCGACTCCGCCGCCGATATAGGGACCCTGGAACGGCTGTGCCCAGGCATCGCCGCATGCGGCCGAAGCCACGGAAACCAACGCGGCGCCCATCAGCGCCGAAACATGCCTTGCGTTCATTGCCATCCGCCTTCTCTGCCTGCGCCATAGTGTGATGAACGATCATGCGGCGCTTGTCACGTCCGCGGTAGAGTGGACATGAAAAAGGGCGCCTTTCGGCGCCCTGATCCATATTCGGCCGGTTTCGATCACCCAAACTTACTTGAGGATGATTTCCACGCGGCGGTTCTGCGGTTCCCGCACGCCCGGGCCGGTCGCGACGAGCTGACGGGTCTGGCCATAGCCCTGGATGCTGATCGCGTTCTTTGCGACGCCCTTGGCGACCAGTTCGGCGGCGACGGCTTGCGCGCGGCGCATCGAGAGGCCCTGGTTGTACGGGGCGGTGCCGGAGCTGTCGGTGTAGCCGTTCACTTCGATCCGGGTAACCTGGACCTTCGTGGAGGCGGCGGCGGCTTCGGAGATGATCTGACGAGCGCGATCCGTCAGGGTCGCCTTATCCCAGTCGAAGAACACGAGGTAGGAGCGGGCCGGAACCTGCGCCGCGACCGGAACGGCCGGAGCAGCGGAGACCGGAGCCGGGGCCACGCCGAAGGCATAACGCATGCCGACCAGCACGGAGTGGTTGTAGTTGTCGTCAAGCTTGACGGTGGTGCGGGCGCTCGCGGCGCCGGCGGTAACGGTCGCGCTGTAGTTGCGATCGCCCATCATGCCCATGAAACGGTATTCAGCGGTCAGCGACAGTCCGGGAGCGCCGGTGATCGGCAGAGCCGCGCCGAGGATCGCCTGATACGCGAAGGCACCCTTGGTCTGGTCGATGGCGATCGACGTGCCGCCGCCCGCGCCGTGGTTGTTCTGCAGCATCGCCCACTGATAGCCGGCGCCGACGCCGACATACGGGGTAACGCCGGGAACCGCGCCGACGAAGTCATAGAACACGTTGGCCATGGCGCCGAACTTCTGTTCGTTGCCGCCGAAAGAGGTGATGCCGCCGCCGTTGTTCAGGCCGTTGCCGCCGTTGTAGCGGAACGAACCTTCGAGTTCAGCGCGCAGGCCGTTGCCGAAGCCCCAACCGCCGCTGAGCACGACGACCGGTCCGATGTTGTGCTTGATGGCCGCGGAGGTGGAAACGCCACCCAGGGACTTGATGTCTTCGTCATGCATGAAATTCACGCCGGCACCGCCGGCAATGTACGGACCATTGACCGCTTGTGCATTCGCAACCAGCGGCAACGCCATCATGGTTGCGGCGGCCAATAAACTGCGGAACTTCATCCTGTTTCTCCTGTTTTGCCGGCGCGGCGAAGCGTCGTACCCGCCAGCATTGCCATAACAACTACTTAACCCGATCCGGGCACGAATGCGAGAGGGTGCGGTACGTTTAGCGGCATGTGTTGCGCTACGGCCACAGAGTACACGATAGCCACACCGAAGCCGATACCTACCTATATCGCCCAATACTGACCTTTTGGCGGAAGAGAGCAGGAGTCGAACCTACCCGGGACCGCTTGGCAGCCCCAACCGGGTTTGAAGTCCGGCCGACCCACCGGGGCCGCTTCTCCTCCGTCAAACAGTATCCGCCGCTCCGCCCGACTTGGGAAGCTGGGCAAGAAAAATTCCTTCCTCCGCCGGCTCCAGACAGCGGCAATCCAGCCATAACCGCCCCTGCGCCAACCGTCCGATCACCGGACGCCGCAAACCGCGCAACATCGCGGCCAGCGAATCCAGCCCCGAACCGCCGATCGTCACCGCCGCGGAAGGCAGCAGATCGACCGGCATGGCGCCCGATCCGATCTGACTGCGGCACATCTCGATACCTATCGGACGATCCGGCCAAAGCCTGGCCAGTCCGGCGGCCATGCGTTCGGCGGTGGCCTGAATGTCGGCCTGCGCACGCGTCAGCAGGCGCAACGCCGGCAGGCATTCGGCCAACCGATCGGGATCGCGATACAGACGCAACACCGACTCCAGCGCCGCCAGTCGCCCCTTGTCCAAACGCAGAGCGCGCTTCAGCGGGTTCGCGTTGATTTGCTTCAGCAGATCGGCCCGCCCGACGATCAAACCGGCCTGCGGACCGCCCAACAGCTTATCGCCGGAAAACGTCACGATGTCCGCGCCCGCCGCCAAAGCCTCTCGCGGGGTGGTTTCGTGCGGCAAACCCCAACGGTCGAGGTCGATCAGGCTGCCGCTGCCCAGATCGTCGAACAGCGGCAGACCGGCGCCATGCGCGATCGTCGCCAATTGATCGGTCGGAACAGCGGCTGTGAAGCCGGTAATCGCGTAATTCGCCTGATGCACCCGCATCAGGGCCGCCATGTCCGGACCGATCGCGCCGATATAGTCCTTGGGATGCGTGCGATTCGTCGTGCCGACTTCGCGCAGGATCGCGCCGGAACGCGCCATGATGTCGGGCACCCGAAACGCCCCGCCGATCTCGATCAACTCCCCCCGCGACACCGCCACCTGCTTGCCCAGCGCAAGGGTATTCAGGACCAGCATGACGGCGGCGGCGTTGTTGTTGACGACGGTCGCCGCTTCCGCCCCCGTCAGTTCGCGCAACAACGGCCCGATATGGTCGTCGCGCTCCCCCCTCCGGCCCGTGTTCAGGTCGAATTCCAACGAGGTCGCCCCCCGCATCGCCGCCGCCGCAGCGTCCGCCGCTTCGGGCGGCATTGGCGCGCGCCCAAGGTTCGTGTGCAGGACGGTGCCCGTCAGATTGAACACCACCCGCTGCGACGGTTCGGCGGCGCGCGCCAGACGATCCCCGGCTTCGTCCAACAGGTCCCTGGGCGGTGCGTGAAACAGCCGCTCCGCCCGTCGATCGGCCAGGACCAGGCGCAGGGCGGCGGCGGTGGCGGTTCGGCCAAACCGCGCGAGCAGAACGGCTGCCTCCGGCATGCGCAGCAGCGCGTCGAGCGAAGGAAGCGGGGGGCTGGAAGGATGGGTCATGTCGGTCGCATGGTAGCGGCGGAACCGAAAGCGACAAGCCGATGACCGTCATTGCCATTCCAGCGCTCGAAACCCAACGGCTGCGCCTGCGCGCGTTTCGGGCGGAGGATTGGCACGCCTTCGCCGCGATGGAGGCAAGGCCGGAGATGCGTCGCTATCGCGGCGGGAGCCCGTTGACGCCGGAATTGGCCTGGACGTCGATGCAGACGATCCTGGGCCAATGGGCGCTGCGCGGTTATGGGGCGTTCGCGCTGGAAACCAAGGCGGAGGGGCGGTTCGCGGGGTTCGCCGGCATTCTGCATCCGGCAGACTGGCCGGAACCCGAGCTGGCCTATTCCATCGACACGCCGCTTTGGGGCGCGGGGCTGGCGGTCGAGGCCGCGACCGCCGCGCGTGACTGGGGCTTTGCCGCCTTCGGGTTCGAACGGTTGGTCAGCTACATAATGTCGGACAATCTGCCATCGCGTCGGGTGGCCGCGAAGTTGGGCGCGACGCAGCAGGGCACGCAGCCCTTACGTGGGATCATGGCGGAGCGCTGGGTTCACCCTCGGCGATAGCGCCCACCCGTGCCGCCGATACCGCGGTCCGCGTAGCGAACGGCGTTCGGGCCGATTGAGTACCGCACAACGGATACCTAACCGAATATACCGCCGAACAATGGATGGTTGGGATCGCTGGGATCAACAAGACCGAGCTTCGCGGTATTCACGTCGGCATAGCCGAGCGGGCCGGAGGGTGCGGTGGGGGTGAGGCCGGTGAGGTCCTGTTTGATCAGGGCCAGCAGGTCTTTCGACACCGTAAGGCCGAGCAAATCGAGCAACGGCTTCAGGGTACCGCCGATCGAGCGTAGGGCGGCGTCGTCGTTGGCGATGATCGTCGAGGCCGTGGCGGTCCCGATTGTCGCCCCGCCGGTCGGGTTGGACAGGGTGACGGAAAAGCTTTCGTCGGCTTCCACGGCGGTATCGCCCGCGACGCCGATCTGAATGGTCTTGATGCTCTCGCCGACGCCGAAGTTAACCGTCCCGGTCGGCAGGACATTGGCGGCAAAATCGGCCGTGGTGACATTCGCCCCGCCTACCGACCAGGACACAGCCTGAGCAGCAGCGGTCGAGCCGGTGCGTGTAACAACAAAGCCGAAGTTCGTCGTGCCGCTGTTGCCCTCGGCCTTGGTGCTCTGCAACACGGAGATCGTGAAGGCCGAGTCGTCGTTTTGAACGGTGCCGACCGCGACATTGTTCAGCACCGTGGTCCCGCCGGACACGCCGCCAATCGTAACCGCGAAGGACTCCGAACCCTCGACCACCCGGTCGCCGACAACATTGACGGTGACGGTCTTGACGGACTCCCCGGCCGCGAAAGCGACGGTGCCCGAGGGGAACGCGCCGCCGGTAAAATCCGAGGCGGAGGCGGGGGTCGTGCTGGTCGGCGCGACGGACCACGTCGCGCTTGTGTCTCCGGTAAGGCTGCCGCCGCGCGTGACCGTGAAGGTGAAGGGAGTCGCGCCGCCGGTCGAGCCTTCCGGTTTAACCGCGGAAGCCGCCGCGATCGACAGCGTGGCGACCGAAACGTCGTCATTGAGGATGGTGCCGGATGCGACGGTCGTGGCCAGGGTCGCGGCGCCGGTGGGCGCGGACAGCGTGATGTTGAAGGCCTCATCCGCCTCCACCGCCGTATCGCCGACAACGTTGACCGTGACGGTCTTGACCGTTTCCCCGGCGGCGAAAGAGACACTGCCGGTGGGAAAAGCATTGCCGACAAAATCGGCGGCATTGGCGCTGTTGCCGGCAACGGTCCCGGAAACGGTCCAGGTCGCGCCCGCCGCGACGGCCGTGTTGCCGAAACGCGTGACGGTGAAGGTCAGCGGCGTGGCACCCGACGCGCCTTCCGCGCGGGCCGCCGACGCCGCCGCGATGGACAGGTAGGCCGGGGCGACATCGTCGTTCAGGATCGTGCCGGTAACGCTGGCGGTGCCGATCGTCATCCCTCCGGTCGCGGAGGACAGGGATACCTGGAAGGTTTCGTCCAGCTCCGCGGCGGTATCGCCGGCAACCGCGACAGAAATCACCTTGCTCGTCTCGCCCGCCGCAAAGGTGACAACCCCGCTCGGCAGCAAGCCGCCGCTGAAATCCGCCGCGTTCGCGGGGTTGACGCCGGTTCCGGCAACCGACCAGCCCACGGTCTGCGCCGCGGCGGTATAGCCGATGCGGGTGACGGTGAAGTTGAATGCGACGGTGCCGGCATTGCCTTCGGACAGGGCGATGCCCGTTGCGCCGATCGATACGCGAGAATCGTCGTTCTGGATCGTGCCGGAGGCCGACGCCCCGACAATGCGCGTCGTCGCGTTGGGCGCGGACAGATTGACCGAGAAGGTCTCATCGCCCTCGATCGTCGAGTCGCCCGCCACGTTGACAGTGATCGTTTTGCTGGTTTCGCCCGCGGCGAAAGCGACGGTGCCGGATGACAGGACGCCGCCGGAGAAGTCGGTGATGGTGGCCGAACCGGCAAAGACCGACCAATTGGCGCTGGCCGCGATGGCAGTGTTGCCCGCGCGCGTGACCTGGAAGGTGAACGGGGTGACCGCGCCGGCCAATCCTTCAAGCTTCACGGCCGAGGCGGCGGCGACAGACAGGGTTGCCGGTGCGATGTCGTCGTTGCGGATCAGTCCGTTCGCGGTGGCCGCCGTAATCGTCGCGCCGTTGGTCGCGCCGCTGAGCGTGACGGTAAAGGCCTCGTCCAACTCAACCGTCGTGTCGCCGGCCACGTTGACGGTGACCAGTTTAGCGGTTTCCCCGGCGGCGAAGGTCACGCTGCCGGACGGGAGAACCCCGCCCACGAAATCCGCCGCGTCGGCACTATTGGCCGATACCGACCAGTTGACGGCGGTGGTGCCCGTCAGATTGGCCGAACGGGTGACGGTGAAGGTGAGCGCGACGGAACCGCTGTCGCCTTCAATCTTGGACGCATCGGTCGCGGCGATCGCCAGTTGCGCGGCGACGGGAACCGGCGTGCCGGGCAAGGGAAGCGTGGCGACCGCGACGACCTGGTCGTCGAATTGCAGATACTCGACGTTGCTAAGCGTATGGACGATGCCGTTGGCGCTGACGGTTGCCCCGCCGGCGGCGTTACGGAAGGCGCTGTAGCCGGCGAACGTGCCGGCCAGCACGACGGTGTCGGAACCCGCGCCGCCGTCGATGATGTCGCCATCGTCGTTCAGGATAAACCGGTCATTGCCGCTGCCGCCGATCGCGATGTCGATATGTGTGCCGAAGGCGATGCCGATGTTGTTGGCGAGACCGGCGACGCTGCTGTAGCCGCCCTGGCGCAGGTCGACGACCGATGTCGTGGAATAGCCGGACAGGTTCAGCGTGTTGTTCAGGCCGGAATTATACAGCGTTATGACCGGCTTGGTGTCCTTGGTGAAATCGAACTGCGAGATCGTGTCGGTCGTGCCCGTGATCGTCGTATACGTGATGTTGGTGCCGAAGCCGTAAATCTGCCCGCCGGAGAACGTCGATGCGGTGGATGCGCCGTACAGGCGCTGCACCCCGGCGATATCGAGCGGCATCGGCGTATAGGGCGCACGGTAATAGCCGTCCGACGTCTGTCCCCAGGCGGTGCCCGACGGTGTGTACTGGCTCAAGTATTTGGCCGTCCCGTCATCGGGCCGGATATAGGACATCGTGCTCCAGGTGCGGACGTCATAGGGGTTTTGCTGCTGCGTCGCCGGGCTGATCGTGCCGTTGTAGCTGCCGGCATGCCCGAGCCCCATGAGGTGGCCGATCTCGTGCATGAAGGTGGAGACGCCGTAGCCGCCATAGGTGGAATAGGACGTGATGTCGCCGAAGCCGGAGGCGGGCGTGGACACCTGCAACGAGATCAGCGCGCCGGTCGCCTGCACCTTGGTGAAGGTCGAGTCGGTGTATTTGCTGCCGGTCCATTGCTCGTAGGCGCCGGTGTTCAGGGTGCGGCCCTTGACGACGGCACCCGGTCGGTAACGCGCCAGGGCGACCTGCGCCGTATTGATGTCACTGACCAGTTGGAAGCGGATATTCGCCTCCCCGGACCAAATGGCCATGCCTTGCAGCCAGGCGTTCTGCTCGCCGACGCTCCAGTTCGAACCGGGGTCGAAGGCGAAGGTTACGGTGGCACCGGCACCCCAGGACCAGCTTACGCCGGACTTGCTGCTGCTCCAGAAGCTGGAGGAAGTTGTGCTGCCGTCGGCTTTCAGGCCGGTCATCCATTGGATGATCTGTTCCTGCCCGGCATTCGGCGCCAGCGTCGGGGTCACGGCGGAGGGCGCGGTCGCAGCGGAGGAACCACCGGTCGCAGCAGACGCGGCGGCGGAGTCCCCGGCAACGGGCGCATCGGTCGACACGCCGAACTCCGGCGCGGGCCATTGCGCCTCGCCTTCCTCATCCAGGAGCGGAACCTGGGAGTCGTCGTTGCACGCGACGCCGCCCGTCAGCGGATCGACGCCCGGCAATGCGCGATCGGACAGGCGCGCGCCCTGCATGATGTCCGCCCCGCCGAAATTCGGGCCGGTGAAGGGCATCGCGGCGAAGTCGGAGTTGGTGGGCGCCCAGGATGTCGTGTCGGCGGCGATGAAGCGCATGCCGGACGGAAACCCGGACAGCGACCGATCGAACCCGTCCGTAACACCGACCAATGCACCGCCATGCAGCCCACCGGTCAGGTCGAACACGCCCCCATCGAACCGATCGCCGAACGGCGCGCCGCGATCCTGATCGAGCACGAGGTCGCTTCCGGCGTTCCAGGCGGTATCGACGAAGCCGATGTCGTTCCGCTCGTCGACGATGGTGACGTTCTGATCGGCGAACAGACGCGGGCGGCTGTTCAGACCGGTGCAGAATGCGCAAGTGCAGCGAGGTGTATTCGTGGCCATGGGTCCCCTCCGTGACCAGCGATCATCCTGGCGGGAAACATTCCCGATGGGTCGACCGCTTTCTTCGAAGGCAACGCTAAAGCACCAGAAAATTAAGGAAAGATCAATGAATGGCAGCGAAATTTGCAAAAATTAACGTCGTGAATACCGGGGTATTTACCGGATTAAATTCCAGGCAATACCCCGACGCATTTCGAGAATCTTTCCTGCGGATTTTCGGGAATTTCCTGCTTTGTTCGCGCGTCATACGCCCTTAGGCGTCAATTTCGCCGATCTCAAATACGATCGTATACGGCCCAACCCGCAACGAGCCGCCGACCGCGATCGTCTCCGGCATCTCGATGCGCCGCCCCTCGACGAACGTTCCGTTTGTCGACCGCAAATCCGTCACCCGCAGTGCCCCTTCGGTGAGTTCCACCTGACAATGGGTGCGCGACACATCCGCCGCCGGCAGCACGACGTCGCACGGCGGCACGCGGCCCAGCGTCATCTGACCGTTCGTCAGCGCGATCGCCCGCGCCGCGTCCGGCGGTTGCACGATGCGCAGGATCGGGCGCGCGCCGCTGAGCGTGGGTTCGTCCGGCTCCGGTATCGAAGTCAATCGCAGGGTCTGTTCGACCAAAAGCTCCTCCGACCCGCGCGCGCGCACGCCGGAATCCAACTTGCCCGCGGTCTCCAGCACATCCAGCGTGAAGCCCGCCAGCATCTGGTCGAAGTGATGCGCCGCCTGCACCGCCAGGGCGACGCGCAGCACGCGCCCGCGGCGTCGCTCGAACAGCCCGAGTTCGGTCAAGGCGGAGATATGGTCACGGGTTGTCTGGATCCCTTGCCCCGTCAGTTCGAGCAGCACGGACGCCAGTTGATCGGCCATCAGCCCTTCGTCTTCCGCGCCGCTTGCCCGCGACTCGAAGCGATGCGCGATCGCGCGGTGCATCAGGGTCCAGTACGACGTGGACATCAGCCGACGCCGAGCCTCTGCCCTGCGGGCGTTGGAGAGGTTGAGCGCTTCCATCAGGCGATCGGCGGCGGTGAGCCACGCGGCGGTATAGGTATCCAGCGTGTGCAGCACGGCCGCCTGGCGTCGATCGTCCAGACCGGCGGGGGCGGTGAACACACGACCGGGTTCGATCGCGCCGGCGGCGGCGCAGATTTCGACCGCGACGGCCTGCACATAGGCTTCGTGCTTCGCAAGCAGGGCCGGCGTGGGCGCGATGACCGTGCGCCCCGTGAGTTTTTCGCCGGGCGGGTCGGTCACGCAGAAATCCAGCTTCTGCACGCCGCCGATCCGTTCGCGGATCGTCGAGTCGTCGAGCAGAAAGACCTCTTTCGTCGCGCCATAGAGTTGGCGCGCCAACGATCCGCCCCGCCCCTTCGTGCAGAGGTAGTGCACGATCAGTTGGTGAGTCCGGCTGCGCAGGCTGGGAAAATGGGCGCGCCACACCTGTTGCTGTTTCAGCAGTAAACGGACGACCTGGGCTTCCCGCTGCATTCCCCAACTCCGACCGGCCCGGAATCGGGCCGCCTGTCACGGCAGTATCATGGGTTGCGCGCGCATTTGCAAAGATGCCAACGCAACGATGCCGTTCGACGCTTCAACCGCCCTTCTTGCTGGCGGCGAAAGGTTCGGCGCGGTAGATCGGTATCAACCAACATCCAGGGGCTTCCGATGCTGAAATCTCTCCTTCTCGCCGCCACGGCCATGCTTGGTATCGCGACCGCGTCCGCGCAGGCCGGCACACTCGACACCGTGCGCCAGCGCGGCACCCTGTCCTGCGGCGTCAACGTCAGCCTGGGCGGATTTTCCATGCCCGACAGCAAGGGCATCTGGCGCGGCATCGACGTCGATGCCTGCCGAGCAGTGGCGGCGGCGGTGTTCGGGGATGCGGAGAAGGTGCGGTATGTGCCGTTGACCAGCGCCAACCGCTTCACCGCGCTACAATCCGGAGAGATCGACATGCTCTCCCGGAATACGACCTTCACCTTCCTGCGCGACGCGACCGTCGGGCTGCGGATGGCGATGGTGAATTTCTACGACGGCCAGGGCTTCCTCGCCCGCAAAAGCGCCAATCTGAAGTCCATGAAAGACCTCGGCGGCGCGACGGTGTGCATGCTGCAAGGCTCCACCCACGAGTTGAACATGGTGGATTGGAGCAAGCAAAACGCCATCCCCGTGCAGATCGTGCTGCTCGACACCACCGACGTCCTGATCAAGGCATTCCTGGCCGGGCGCTGCGACGTGGCATCGTCGGACAGTTCCAACCTGGCGTCGATCCGGGGCACGGGCGTGGAAAAGCCGGACGATTTCGTCATCCTGCCCGGACGCATCAGCAAGGAACCGTTGGGCCCGATGGTTCGCCGCGCCGACGATCAGTGGTTCGATGTGGTGCGCTGGACGTTGATGGCGATGGTGGAAGCGGAGGAACTCGGCGTCACCTCGGCCAACGTCGACAAAATGCTCGCGGAAAGCCCCAACCCCACCGTGCACCGCCTGCTCGGCAAAAGCGGCGAGTTCGGCAAGCTGATGGGCCTGGACAACAATGCCTGGGCCTATAACGCGATCAAGCAGGTCGGCAATTACGCCGAGGTGTACGAACGCAACGTCGGCAAGGACAGCCCGCTGAAGCTGGAACGCGGTCTGAACGCGCTGTGGACCGATGGCGGGCTGATGTACGCGATCCCGTTCCGGTAACGCGCGCGGGGGCGGATCATTCGGTCCGCTCCTTCAACTCCGGCACCGTGAACCAGACCCAGATCAGGTTGACGACCAGCAGCACCGTGGTCACGGCGAACACCCAACGCAGTCCCAGACTGGCGGCGATCAGGCCGCCGGTCAGCGGTCCCAGGGAATTGCCCAGGAACGTGGCGGACGCCGTCATGCCATAGATAGTGCCGCGATTTTCGCGCGACACACTGCGCCCGATCAGGGCGTTGGCGGTGGGCAGGATGCCGCCGATGAACAGCCCCACGGCAAAGCGTTCGACGACGAACAGCCAGTAGCTCTCGACGAAGATTTGCGGCGCGCTGGTGATGGCCGCGCCGGCCAGGGATATCAGCAGCACGCGCCGATACCCGATCACATCGCTGCGATTGCCCAGAAACGGCGCGGCGACGAGGTTGGCGAGGCCGGTGATCGAAAACGCGATCCCTGCGAGGGTCGCGATTTGCGGCGGGGAGCCGATCAGTTCCTGCACGAACAGCGTCACCACGGGCTGCACGGTGCGCACGCTGAACTGTGCCATCAGCAGCACGAAGAACAGCGCCACCAGGCCGGTCGAGCCCGTCAGCAGCGCCAGCCCGGCGAAGTAGGAGCGCGATTTGGCGCTGGGTTTGGGCGGCACGAAATTCTCCTCCACCACCAGCCAGACCAGCACCAGGCCCGCCATCGTGATGACGGCGGTCAGATAGAACGGCACGCGATAGCTGCCGGTGATGTCTGCCAATGCGCCGCCGATGACCGGTCCGACCAACGAGCCGACCAATTGCCCCGTGCTGAGCCAGCCCAGCGCGTAGCCCAACCGTCGCTCCGGCGCCTGCGACGCGACAAGGGCGATGGCGGAGGAGGAAAACCCGGCAAAGGCACCCATAACCGCGCGGGCGCCGAAGAACCACCAGACATCGGTCGCAAGCCCCATCAGCCCGGTAAACAGGGCGATCGCGAAGCTCGACCGCAGCAGCGACAGCTTGCGACCGTGCTTGTCGGCGATACGCCCCCAGATCGGCGCCGCGAAGGCCGCCACGAAGGAGGTCGATCCGGTGATGACGCCCGACCAGATACCCACGCCCTCGATCGTGTCGACACCAAGCTGCGGCAGCATCAGCGGGATGATCGGACTGAGGAAGCTGATCGACGCGGTCATGATGAACTGAATGCACACCATCGCCCAAAGCGTGCGTTGCCAGTTCGGACTCGCCACCGGCATGGGAACTACATCGCGATCCTGCGTCATGGCGTCATCGTAATCCAACACGCGCGGTTTGACAGAGCCGGGGTGCTTTGAAACAGTCGAGCGGCTTGCAGGAGGCAAAACCAATGGCGACACGCGCGGATTTCCGACGGATCGGACTGCTGATGCCGTCCTCCAACACCACGCAGGAACCGGAATTCATCCGCATGATGCCGCCCGGCGTCACGCTGCACGTCGCGCGCCTGCCGCTGCGCAATGTCGAGCCGAACGCGACGATCCGGATCGTGGAAGATATCGAGAGCGAGGCGCGCAAGCTGGCGGACGCGGATGTGGACGCGATCGTGCTGGCCGCGACCGCTCCAAGCTCGCGGATGGGCATCGGCTACGACCGGGAATTGATCGGACGGATCGAAAGCGCGTCGGGCAAACCCGCGACGACCGCGTCCACCGCGTCGATCCAGGCGCTGGCGACGCTGGGCGCGCGCCGACTGACCATCGCCGCGCCATGGTCGAACGAGGTCAATGCAATCGCCGCGGCGTTCATCGAAGCCAGCGCTTACCAGGTGCTGGCGCACAAGGCGCTGGGCTATGTGGACAATCTGGAAATCGGGTTGCTCGACGAACAGACCGCGCTCGATCTCGGACAGGAAGTGGACCGCCCCGACGCCGACGTGCTGATGCTGGCCTGCGGCAATTGGCGCACTTTGGGCATCGTCGACCGGCTGGAAGCCGCGATCGGCAAGCCGGTGCTGACCACAAATCAGGTCAGCCTGTGGTCGGTGCTGCGGCTGGCCGGCCATACCGCGCCGGTTCCCGGCTGCGGCGTGCTGATGCGCGACTTTATGAATGCTCCCCTGATCGAAAAGGCGGCCTGATCCCATGAGCGCAACCCTGGAACGCCCCGCGCCCCTGCCCAAGACCGGACCTCGCCCCGACGAAACCCGATCGCTGAGGGAATGCGGCGGACTGGAAATCACCGATCTGGACCTGTCGCGGCCATTGCCCTCGGACCGGCGCGAGAGCTTGCTCGCGGCGTTCCGCGCGCACCCGGTGCTGGTCTTTCGCGATCAGGCGCTGACGAAAGAGCAGCAATACGACTTCACGCTCAATTTCGGCGACATCGAATCCCAGCACGTCAACCGGCTGATCGATGCGGAGCGTTACGCGGCGGTGCACACGGTGTGCAACCTGGACGATCAGGGCAATCCGTCGGAAGTGCTGCGCGAACGCGGCAATTATTTCTGGCACTCCGACAAATCTTATCACGCTGTGCCGTCGCTGCTGACCATGCTGCACGCCGTGGAATTGCCCCCGGTCGGCGGGGAAACGCAGTTCGCCAACATGGCCATGGGCTACGCGAGCCTGCCGGAGGCGACCAAGACCCGGATCGCCGGTCTGCGCGTGATCCATAGCTGGGAGGCCAGCAGGATCAATTGCGGCGGGCGCCCGGCGACGGAGGAGCAGAAGCGGGAACGCCCACCGGTCGAGCATCCGCTGGTGCGGACGCATCCCGATACCGGGATGAAGACGTTGTACATGGGCAACCACGCGTCGCACATCGTCGGGATGGGGTTGGACGAAGGACGCGCATTGCTGGCCGAACTGCGCGATCACGCCACGCAGGCCGCCTTTGTGTATTCGCATCGCTGGCGGCAGGGCGATCTGGTGCTGTGGGATAATCGCTGCCTGCTGCACCGCGCCCTGGCGCACGAAGGCATGGGCGTGCATCGGCGCGTGCTGCACCGCACCGTTGTGAAGGGCTCGGTGCCTTATTAAGAGGCTCCGTATCCCGACAACCCGCCGCCGAGCGGCAGCCTCTTCCGCGCGGGAGAGACGATCCATGAATGTGAATGCGCCCCGATGAACATTGTCATTCCCGACGACTATCAGAACGCGGTGGAACGGCTGGCCTGTTTCTCCGCCCTGGAAGATCACGAAGTCACGATCTGGCGGGAACCGGCCGGCTCGTTCGAGGAACTGGTGCAGCGCCTGCACCCGGCCGAGGTGATCGTCGCCATCCGGGAACGGGTGGATTTCAGCCACGCGCTGATCGCCCGCCTGCCGAACCTGCGCCTGATCGCGCTGGTCGGACGCAACGCGACCACGATCGATTATGCCGCCTGCACGAAATACGGCGTGATGGTCTCGACCGGCAAAAGCAACTCCCCCACCTCCCCAGCCGAACTCACGGTTGCCCTCATGATGGCCGCTCGGCGGAACATCGTGCTGGAGGCGGAGCGGATGCGCCGGGGCGAGTGGCCATGCACCCTGTCGCACCGGATGCGCGGCTCGACGCTGGGGATTTTCGGCCTGGGCAATATCGGCTCCCTCGTCGCCCAGGCCGGCGCCGGGCTGGGCATGAATGTTCTGGCCTGGGGGCAGGATACGTCACGCAAGCGGGCGGAATCCGCCGGCTATGGCTTCGCCGCGAGCAAACAGGACCTGTTCGAGCGTTCCGATGTGCTGTCGCTGCACGTCCGGCTGCGCCCGGATACCGCGGGAATCGTAACCGCCGAGGATTTGGCGCGGATGAAGCCAACCGCGCTGTTGATCAATACCTCCCGCGCCGAACTGATCGCGCCGGATGCGCTGTTGAACGGGCTGCGCGCCGGGCGGCCGGGCTATGCCGCCGTCGATGTCTACGAAAAGGAACCGATCCTGGACGGCGGTCATCCGTTCCTGTCGATGCCGAACGTCGTCTGCACCCCGCATCTGGGCTGGGCGGAGTGGGATAATTTTGAGCTGTATTTCAGCGAGGCATTCGAACAGATCGTCGCCTTCGCCGCCGGCGCACCCATGCGACTGGCCAATCCCGACGTAAAGCCCCGGGGATAGGATCGGGGCGGTCGGCTGGCGGCGAGGCGATCTTACGCTATAGGTGGGCCGTACTTGCCTGCGTGGCCCAGCCGGTGAAAGCCTCGTTATGAATATGCCTTTGTGTCCCTGCGGCAGCGGATTGCGCACGGTGCGGTGCTGCGGGCTGGAAATCGGGTCCGTCCCGCCCGCCGAGTCAACGCGCCACCTGGTGCCGCTGGTCGAACGCGCGGTACAGGCGCACCGGCAAGGCGCGCTGGAAACGGCGGAGCGGCTGTGCCTGGATGTGCTGGAACTCGCGCCCGATCGCCCGGGGGCGCTGATGGTCCTGTACCAAATCCGCCGAACGGAGGGGAAGCTGGCGGCGGCGGAGGCGTTGATCCGGCGTGTCGTGAACTTCGATCCCAATAACTTCCCCGCGACGAACGAACTCGCGCTGATGCTGATGGGGCGCGGCGCGCTGGCCGATGCCGAACATCACGCGCGCAACGCGGTGCGCATCGCGCCGGAAAACCCGCAGGCCCACAATCTGATGGGCATGATCATGACGGAAGCACAGCGACCGCAGATCGGCGAATATCATTACCGCAAAGTGCTCGACCTCGCCGGCGGGCGCGATCCGATCCTGTTGGCCAATCTGGCCTGGAACCTGAAAAACCAGGGGCGGATGGAAGAAGCTCGCGCGCTCTACGAAGAATCCGCCGCCGCCGCCCCGGATGTCCGCCAGACCATGCTCGGCTGGGCGCGTCTGGAAGAAGCCGATCGCCACTTCGACGCCGCGGCGGAAAAGCTCGATCGGATGGACGCGCAATGGCCGAACGATCCCGGCGTGCTGCTCTCGCGCGCCGTGCTGCTGGGCCGGACAAAGCACTATGATCAGGCGCTGGCCGTGCTCGACGATCTCGCCCGGCTCAGCCCCGACGGCAAGCTGGGTCCCAACGAGTTGTCGGAACAGGGACGCCTGCTGGATCAGATGGGCCGTTACGACGACGCCTTCGTCGCCTTCGCGGAAAGCAAGCGTCTGGCCGCCGAACTCAGCGGCAATCACTATATGGACGAGGTCGCGGAAAACCTGATCGCCCGCGCACGGAGCTTCTTTAGCGCTGGGCGGCTGAGCACCCTGCCCCGCGCCGGCACGCGCCAGGATGTGGCGCAACCGATCTTCGTGCTGGGCTTCCCGCGCTCCGGCACCACCCTGGTCGAACAGACACTGACCGCGCATCCCAGGATCGCGGCGGGCGACGAATTGCCGCTGATCGCCGATATCACCGGTATCATGCCCCGCATGCTGAACAGCCCACTCGGTTACCCGGAAGCATTGGCGGAGTTGTGGATGGGGGATCAGCGCGCCGGATTGGACAATCTGCGCGATTGGTATCTGCAAAAGGTCGCGCAGATGGGCTTCATCGAAGCGCGGCACGCCTGGTTCACCGACAAGATGCCGCTGAACGAAACCCACATGGGTCTGATCGCGCTGATGTTCCCGGAAGCGCCGCTGATCCATGTGATCCGCCATCCGCTGGACATCATGGTCTCGGCGATTTCCAACCACTTCACCCACGGCTTCTTCTGCGCGAACGCGCTGGAAACCGCCGCGCGGCATTACGTGCGGGTGATGGACCTGGTGCAACACTACCGCGCCGAGATGGCGCTGCGCTATCTGCCGGTGCGTTACGAGGACATGGTCGACGATCAGGAAAACACCGTGCGCGGCATGTTCGATTTCATCGGCGAATCGTTCGATCCCGGCACGTTGAAATTCCACGAAAACCGCCGCTATGCGCGCACGGCGAGCTATGCACAGGTGACCGAGCCGCTGTACGCCAGTTCGCGGTTTCGCTACCGCCGCTATCGCGCCCACCTTGAACCGGTGATCCCGATCCTGGCACCCGTTATCGAACGGCTGGGCTACACGGTCGATTGATGGAACCGGTCCCGCCGCCGCGCGCCTCCCTCGCGACCTCCGTTCCGGTCCCGCTGGAAGAGGTCTTCACCATCGCGGCGGATTACGAACGGTCCGGCAAGCTGGCGGAAGCCGATCGGCTGCTGGGATACATCCTGACCGTCGCGCCCTTGCAGGCCGACTCCCTGCATCTGGCCGGCATCGTCGCCTTTCGCCTCGGTCGGCACGCCGAAGCGCTGGAACGGATGGAGCTGGCGATCCGCCACGGCGTCGATACGCCGCTGTATCTGCGCAACATCTGCGAGGTCTATCGCACCTTGGGGCGCCTGGATGAGGCTTTGGCGACGGCGCGACGGGCGGTGGAGCTATCCCCGTCGGACCCGCTTTGCCTGCACAACCTGGCAATCATCCACTACGAACGGCTGGAGATCGACGAGAGCATCGCCTGCGCGGAACAGGCGCTGGCCATGAATCCCACCCTGCCGGGCGCGCATTTCGAACTGGCGGAGGCGCTGCTGCTGAAGGGCGAAATGGCGCGCGGCTGGGACGAGTACGAATGGCGCTTCCAGATCGCCGGCGCCGCGCCGCTGATGCCGCCGACCGACAAGCCGCAATGGGACGGGACACCGTTCGACGACGCCACGTTGCTGCTGATTGCCGATCAAGGCTTCGGCGACGTGATCCAGTTTTGCCGCTACATCCCCTGGGTGGCGGAACGGTGCCCTAACCTCGCCATTGCCTGCGCGCCGGAAGTCGGCTCACTGCTGCGGCAGTTGCACCCGACCTTGCGGACCTTCGTGAAGTGGGAGGATTGCCCCCCCTATCGCGCTTTCGCCGCGCTGTCGGGCCTGCCGCGCCTGCATGGCACGCGACTGCACAACGTCCCCGCGCCGGTGCCGTACCTGCGCGCCGATCTCGCGCGGACCAAACATTGGAAAGACCGGTTGGACCGGCTCGCGCCGCCGACCTATCGCCGGATCGGCGTCGTCTGGGCCGGGCGACCCACGCATAACAACGACCGCAGGCGATCGACGACCCTGGCGGCCTTCGCGCCGATCGCCGCCCTGCCGCGCGTCGCGTTGGTGTCGTTGCAGAAAGGCCCTTCGGCCGATCAGGCCGGCCGCTACTACGGGCGCGCGCCGTTGATCAACATCGGCGCGGAGATCAAGGACTACGACGACACGATGGCGCTGCTGGAATGCCTCGATGTCGTCGTCACCGTCGATACCTCCGTCGGTCATCTGACGGCGGCGATGGGCAAACCGGCCTGGATCATGCTGGCCACCGCGCCCGATTGGCGTTGGCTGCTGGATCGCGCCGACAGCCCCTGGTACCCGACCGTCCGGTTGTTCCGCCAATCCGTCGCGGGACAATGGGGCGATGTCATGTCCTGCGTCGCCGGCGCGCTGCGGGAGCGGTTCGAGGCTCCGACAACGGAATGATCGCCTTCGCCGGCCTGCTTGAACGCCTGGCGTTCACCCAGGCGGCCGACACGCGTTGCACCCTGCTGCGCCACTATCTGCAAACCCGACCGGACCCGGAACGCGGCCTGGCGCTCGCTCTGCTGGTCGGCGGTTTGACGCTGCCGGGCGTGAAACCGTCGGTGTTGCGGACATTGATCGCCGAACGGACCGACCCGGTACTCTTCGATCTGTCGCGCGAGCACGTCGGGGACCTCTCCGAAACAATCGCCTTGCTGTGGCCGACAGTCGCCGACCGGGCCGTTCCGACGCTCGTCGAAGTGGTCGAGGCAACATCTGAGGCATCCGGTGCGGCGCTGTCCGGGCTTCTGGCGGGTTGGCTGGACCGATCCCCCGATCCGACGGTGCGCCTGACGCTTCTGAAACTCCTGGGCGGCGGCCTGAAGCGGCCGGTATCGATCGCGACCGCGCAGGCCGCGCTCGCCGCGATGGGGGAGGTCGCGATCGCCGACGTCGCGGCGGTGTGGCTGCGGCAAACCCCGCCCTATACGCCCCTGTTCGATTGGCTGGATCGACGCGCACCCCGTCCGGACACAACCGACGCGCCGATCTTCCTCCCCCCGATGTCCGCCGCCCCCCTGGACGACCCGACCGCCTTGCACCCACCGGATTGGCGGGCGGAATGGCAGTGGGACGGCGTGCGCGTGCAACTGGTCGCGACGGCAACCGATCGCCGGGTCTATGCGCGCGACGGGGAGGACCTGACCGAGCTTTTGCCCGAAATCGTCGATGCAATGACATTCCAAGGCGTCTTGGACGGCATGCTGCTGGCGATGCGCGACGGTACTCCGGCGCCGTTCGCCGCTTTGGCGCATCGGCTTGGCCGTCCATCTGCATCGACGACGGTTCGACGCGCGCAACCCATCGGAATCCGCTTGTTCGATCTGCTGATCGACGGGACGGAAGACCTCCGCGCCCTTACCTTCGATACAAGGCGCGTTCGGCTGGAAGCCTGGCATGCCCGCATATTGCCCGCCGGCATGGACCTGTCGCCGCTGGTCCCGTTTTCCTCCGTCGCGGCGTTGCTGGCGCTGCGCGGAGGCATCGCATCGGCAACGATCAGGGGACTGATCCTGAAGCGGGGCGACAGCCGCTACACGCCGGACGACGAAGGCGCGGCATCCTGGCTCAGTTGGCGGCGCCCGCCGAACAGCCTCGATGCGGTGCTGATGTATGTCGAGCGGGAACGCAGCCTGACATTCGGAGTCTGGTCGGGCGACGCACTGCTGCCGATCGGCAAGGTCGCGCTGACGCCCGCGTTGGCGACGTTGGACCGCTGGGCGCGCGCGCATACCGTGGCGCGCTTCGGACCCGTGCGCGAGGTCGAAAAATCGCTTGTGCTGACGATCGCCTTCGACTCCGCGCAACGATCCGCGCGTCACAAGGCGGGCGTGACCTTACGCGGCGCGCGGATCGTCGGCGTCCGCGACGACGTCACGGCGCAATCCGCCGATCGGCTGGAAACCTTACTGTCCCTGGCAGACCAAGGCGCCCCGCCAATCGCTTAAACCGGAGACCCCGACGGGAACTTCGGACGCCGCTTTTCCTGGTGCGATGTCAGCCCCTCCCGCGCCTCGGGGCCGCTGAAGCCCATGAATTCCAGCGCCAGGCTGGCATCGAAGCTGGGTCCGGCCATGCGCAGCCAGTTGTTCAGCGAATATTTCGTCCAACGGATCGCGCTCTGCGCGCCTTCCGCCAGGCGAATGGCGATTTCCTCGGCCTTCGGGTCAAGTTCGGCATCCTCCACCGCGAGCGAGATCAGGCCGATGCGCTCAGCCTCCGCCCCCGACACAGCGTCGCACAGCAGCAGATAATACTTCGCCTTCGCCATGCCGCAGAGCAGCGGCCAGACGATGGCGGCATGATCCCCCGCCGCGACGCCGAGACGCGTATGCCCGTCGATGATGCGGGCTTCCTTCGATGCGATGGAGATATCGGCGAGCAGGCCGCACACCAGCCCGGCCCCCACCGCCGGACCGCGCATCGCGCTGACGATCGGCTTGGAGCAGTTGATGACGTTATAGACGAGATCGCGCGCTTCCTTCCAAACCCGGGCGCGGGCGTCGAAATCGGCGATGATTTCCTCGATCATCGAAAAATCCCCGCCGGCGGAAAACGCCTTTGGCCCGCCGGTCAGGATCGCCGCGTTCACCTCGGGATCGGCATCGATGTCGCGCCAGACATCGCCGAGTTCGCGGTGCATGACGGCATCCACCGGGTTGAGGCGACCGCCGCTTCCCATGGTGACCCGCAACACCTTCGGATGCGGCTTGTCGAAGCTCAGGCGGGTGTACTTGGCATAGCGATCGGTCATGTCGCTCCTCCCTGCAAGGTCGGCCGCAGACGACCGACCATCGATTCCGCCCTGGCACGCAGCTTGCCGATGCGCCCGACGCCGGCCAGTCGCCGATCGATGAACGCCAACGTGGCGGATTGATTGTCGGATGAGTCGTTCAGCCAGAACAGCAGGGTCGTGCCATAGACCGCCGTCAGAATCGCCCGCTTGGTGTACCAACTGAAATCGGCCGACCGATCGCCCGCGGCGTGCCAGATCGCATCGACAGTGCGCGCCGTACAGGCGGCCGCCACGCGCCCGCGACCGGGCATCGCCAATGCCGACAGCGCGCGCCGGATCGCCTCTCGGTGGGGCTGATTCTGTTCCAGGCGCAACGCGATGACTGCGCGCACGCGGGCGGACAGTTTCGTCTCGCTCAGATCGGCGGCGGCCGCTTCCATGCGCCGGTCGGCGAGGTCGCAGAACGTCTCGATCATGTCCATGGCGCCGCCGGGAAACAGAAACTCCGCCTCGTCGGCCGGCATGCCGATATCCGCCAGTCCCTGCCGCAGGGCGCGTTTGGTCCAACCGTCGAAGGGCACATGCGCCAGCATCGCCTCGACGGCGGCGTCGCGCTCCGCGCTCCGTTCCGGGGGGGCGATCATCCGCCCTGTCCCGGGGCTTCGGCGGCGCGGGTCAGTTCCTCGTTGAAACCGAACAGCGAAAAATCGGTCAGCCGCATGGTATAAAGTATCCCATCGAGGTGATCGTACTCGTGCTGCACCACGCGGGCGTGGAAGCCCGAGACTTCGCGCCGGATCAGATTGCCGTCGCAGTCGTACCCAGCGTAGCGAATCCGCTGCGCGCGCGGCACCGCGGCGCGCATGCCGGGGATCGACAGACAGCCTTCCCAGCCAAGCACGCGATCCTCGCCGAGGAGTTCGACGGTGGGGTTGATCATCACGGTGGTTTCGGCCTGGATGTCGTCTGGATCGCTGGCGGTGCGATCGCCGGGGACGCGGAAGACAAACAGGCGCAGCGGCATATACACCTGCGGCGCGGCAAGCCCGACTCCGGGCGCGTCGAGCATGGTGTCGATCATGTCCGCGACCAGCCGGCGGATTTCCGGCGCGCCGGGATCGGCGACGGGGGCACAGGGCTGTGTCAGAACGGGCAGCCCCATGCGGGCGATTTTCAGGATGGCCATCGGCGGGTTCCTGGAGAACTGGGTGAGTGTCGCGGCTTTGTCGCTCCGGCGCGGGTCCGGCGCAATGGCGAACCCTGAAATGGCCCGTCGAACGAGCCGGCAAAATGGGCGGCAACTGCTTGCGTCGCATCCCCTCGGCGCGTATATCCCCGCCCCTGTCAGTGAGTCCGGGCCTGAAAATGGGCATGCCCGGCCGCGACCGCTCGTCTGAAGCCCGCTTTGTGCGTGGTGACGAGTCGATATCAGAAGGAGACCAAAATGCCCAAGATGAAGACCAAGTCGTCGGTCAAAAAGCGGTTCAAGATCACCTCGACCGGCAAGGTCCTCGCCGGCCCCGGTAAGAAGCGCCACTGCCTCTCCGCCCGTAGCCAAAAGGCCAAGCGGTCCAACCGCGGCAGCCAGACGCTGACCCATGCTGACGGCCTGACCGTCAAGCAGTGGGCCCCGTACGGCATCGCGTAAGGAGAATTAAGGTATGGCACGCGTCAAACGGGGTACGACCACCCACGCTCGTCACAAGAAAGTCCTTGAACAATCCAAGGGCTTCGTCGGGCGCTCCTCCACGAATTACCGCATTGCGCGGGAGCGGCTGGAAAAGTCGCTGCAATACGCCTATCGCGACCGTCGGGTTAAGAAGCGCGAATTCCGCGGCCTGTGGATCCAACGCATCAACGCCGCCGTTCGCGAACACGGCCTGACCTACTCCGTCTTCATCGCCGGGCTCAAAAAGGCCGGCATCGAGATGGACCGCAAGGTGCTCGCCGCGATCGCCTACGACGACGCCGCAAGCTTTAAGGCGATCGTCGAGAAGGTCCAGGCCGCCCTGGCTTAAGGCCGGTTCTCCGTTCGGGAACCATAAAATAGGACCAGGGCCGCCTCGCAAGGGCGGCCCTTTCCGTATGTGAGACAGCATGAGCGACGATCTGGAAGCCCTGAAGACCGAGACCGACGCGGCGCTCGCCGCCGCCACCGACCTCCGCGCCTGGGACGCAATCCGCGTCGCCGTGCTCGGCCGCAACGGCACGCTGACCGGCCTGCTGCGCGATCTCGGCAAAACCCCGCCCGAGCAACGGCGTGAACGCGGTGCAGCGCTGAATCGCCTCAAAGACGCGCTGAACGACGCCATCGAAGCCCGAAAATCGGTGCTGGAAGACGCCGCGCTCGACGCCCGCCTGGCGCATGAGCGGATCGACCCGACCCTGCCGCCGCGCCCGCGCCCGTCCGGGCTGATCCACCCGATCTCACGCACCATCGAAGAGATTTCCGCCATCTTCGGCGCCATGGGCTGCACCGTGGTCGAAGGCCCGGATGTCGAAAGCGACTGGCACAATTTCAGCGCGCTCAATATCCCGTCGCACCACCCCGCCCGCGCCGATCAGGACACGTTCTACCTGCCCGCGCAGGGCGACATGCCGCCGCCGGTCCTGCGCACCCAGACGTCGCCGGTGCAGATTCGCACCATGCTGACCCAACCGCCGCCGATCCGGGTCATCGTGACCGGGCGCACCTATCGCGCCGATCACGACGCCACCCACAGCCCGATGTTCCATCAGTGCGAGGGGCTGATTATAGACCGCGACCTCAACCTGGGTCACCTCAAGGGCTGCCTGACCGATTTCCTGCGCAGCTTTTTCGGTATCAACGATCTGCCGGTCCGCTTTCGCTCCTCCTATTTCCCCTTCACCGAGCCGTCGATGGAAGTCGATATCGGCTGGAACCGACGCACCGGCGATCTGGGACGCGGCGGCGACTGGCTGGAAATCCTGGGCAGCGGCATGGTGCATCCGCGCGTGCTGGCCAATTGCGGCATCGACCCGCGGGAGTGGCAGGGCTTCGCCTGGGGCATGGGGGTGGAACGCGTGACCATGCTGAAGCACGGCATGACCGACCTGCGCCCGTTCTACGAATCCGACCTGCGCTGGCTGCGCCATTACGGGTTCAACCCGCTGGCGCCCACGATGCTGCACGAAGGCGTGTAAGACATGAAGTTCACTCTTTCCTGGCTGAAGACGCATCTGGACACCGACGCCTCGCTCGACACGATCACCGACACCCTGACCGGCATCGGGTTGGAACTCGAAGGCGTCGAAAACCGCGGCGCGGCGCTGGCCCCGTTCCGCATCGCGCATGTGATCGAAGCCGTTCAGCACCCGAACGCGGATCGGCTGCGGGCGTGTAAGGTCGATGCCGGCAACGGCACTGTGTCGGTCGTCTGCGGCGCGCCCAATGCGCGCACCGGCATGAAAGCCGTCTTCGCCGCGCCCGGAGCGTTGATCCCCGGCACCGGCGTCACGCTGAAAGTCGGCGAAATTCGCGGCGTGCAGAGCGCGGGCATGTTGCTGTCGGCCCGCGAAATGGGCCTGGGCGACGACCACGCCGGTATCGTCGATCTGCCCGCCGATGCCCCGATCGGCGTTTCCTACGCAAGCTGGGCCGGGCTGGACGATCCCGTGATCGAAATCTCGGTCACGCCGAATCGCGGCGATTGCTTCTCGGTCCGCGGCGTGGCGCGCGATCTGGCCGCGGCCGGGCTGGGAACGTTGAAACCGTTTCAACCGGCACGCGTCCCGGCGGCCTTCGACGGCGGCCCGCGCTGGTCGATCGACTGGGCGGAAGCCTGCCCCTGGATTCTCGGGCGCACGATCCGGGGCGTAAAGAACTCCCCCAGCCCGCGCTGGTTGCAGGATCGCCTGATTTCCATCGGCCTGCGCCCGATCAACGCGCTGGTGGACGTGACGAACTTCTTCACCTTCGACCTCGGCCGCCCGCTGCACGTGTTCGACGTGGCGAAGCTGTCCGGCGACGTGCTGACCCTGTGCCGCGGCGCCGGGGAGACGATGCGCGCGCTGAACGGCAAGGACTACACGCTGACCGACGAAGACTGCGCGATCTGCGACGCCGCCGGCGTGCAGTCCATCGCCGGCGTCATCGGCGGAGAGGCAACCGGATGCGACGAGACGACCACCACCGTCTTCGTCGAATGCGCGCTGTTCGATCCCGTGCGGATTTCCGTCACCGGACGGCGGCACCAGATCGTCTCCGACGCGCGCCAGCGTTTCGAGCGTGGCCTGGATGCCGCGCTGATGCCCGATGCGATCGAAGCCGCGACGGCGCTGATCCAGGAACTGTGCGGCGGAGAAGCCGGGACCGTCACCGAAGCCGGCGCTGAACCGAACTGGCGGCGCGACGCGACGATGCGCTTTGCGCGGATCTCCGGTCTGGGCGGCGCGGATGTGCCGGCCGATGACGCCGTGGCCTCGCTGGAACGCCTGGGCTTCGCGGTCCGCGCGCGCGATGAAGCCGGCGTTACCGTCGCTGTGCCGTCCTGGCGCAACGACGTGGCCGCGCCGATCCTGTTGGATCAGTCGCCCGATCTGAACCCGACCGTCGCCGCCACCGCCGCGGCGGGTTGCGCCACGATCGAACCCGAATGCGACCTGATCGAGGAAGTCTTGCGCCTGCGCGGTCTGGATTCCGTACCGCCGGTTTCGCTGCCCAGCCGCGTGCCGGTGCCGGCGGCAACACTGATGCCGCATCAGGTCAGGGCCGCGGTCGCGCGTCGCACCCTGGCGGCGCAGGGCCTCGCGGAATGCGTCACCTTCAGCTTCATGGCAGCCGCCGACGCCGCCCCGTTCGGCGCGACGCCGGAGCAACTGCGCCTGACCAACCCGATCGCCGCCGATCTCGACCAATTGCGCCCGACCCCGGTCGCAACCCTGGCGATGGCCGCGCAACGCAATGCGACGCGCGGCTATGCCGATGTCGGCCTGTTCGAAATCGGTCCGGCTTTCGCGCTCGACGCCAAAAACGGCCAGCGCGCGGTCGCCGCCGGTGTGCGCGCCGGATCGACACCGCGGTCCTGGGCCGAAGCCCAGCGCGGCGTCGATGCGTTGGACGCCAAGGGCGACCTGTGGGCCGCGCTGACGGCCATCGGCATGCCGCTCGACGCACTGAGCGTAACGGCCGATGCCCCCGGGTTCTATCACCCCGGTCGATCCGGCACGGTGCGCCAAGGCCCGAAAACCGTCATCGGCACATTCGGCGAACTGCACCCGCGCGTGCTGTCGAAGCTGGATCACCCCGGCCCGATGGTCGCGTTCGAACTGTTCCTCGACGCGGTGCCGGAACCCAAGCGCCGCCGAAAATCCGCGCCCGATCTGTCGGCCTTCCAACCGGTGCGGCGCGATTTCGCCTTCCTGGCCGATACCGCCGTCGCCGCCGACGCCGTGCTTCGCGCCGCCCGTGGGGCGGAGCGGACACTGATCGCGGCGGTGACGTTGTTCGACGTGTACGAGGGCGACAAACTGCCGGAGGGCAAGAAATCCCTGGGCATCGAAGTCACCTTCCAGCCGCGCGACAAATCCCTGACCGACGCCGAGATCGAAGCCGCCGGCCAGAAAGTCATCGCCGCCGTGGCCAAGGCGACGGGAGCGATGTTGCGCTGACTTAGGCCTGATGCCGCCCGTCGATACCCGCGCCTGGGTTCGTCTGCCGTCCGGTCGTCGGTTGGATCTTCTCGATCCCACGCCCTTTGACTGGACGGACGACGACCTGGCGCTGGGCCTCGCGCGCACCTATCGCTGGGGCGGACATTCGACCTGGCCGTTGCCGCTGTCGGTCGCTCAACACTCCCTGCTGGTGTTGGCGCTGCGCCGTCAGGCCAGCCCCACCGGCCTGTCCGACGCCGTCGCTCGGCGGGAATTGCTGCACGACGCCGACGAAGGCCTGTTGGGCTTCGATCCGATCTCTCCGCTGAAGCCGTTTCTCGGCCCCGGCTACGCCGAACTTGCCCTGCGCCTGCAAGCCGCGATCGCCCGCCGCTATGCGCTGCCGCCCTGGACCGCGCCGGACAAGACCGCGCACAAAAAGGCCGATCGCATCGCCGCGGCGTCGGAGGCAATCCATGTCGTCGGTTGGACGCGAGAGGAAGTGCGCAAGACCCTGCGCATCGCCGATCGACCGGTCGACGTCGATCCCCTGGCGGGCTGGTTGGGAACCGCCCCCTGGGAACCCTGGCCGGCGGAGCAGGCAGCCGAACGCTTCGCCGAGACACTGCGCCGTCTGACGTAAGCCGCGTCGGCAAACCTTTGCAAAACGCGCACGAAGCCCCATTTTGATCGGCATGCGGACCCTGGCGCGGAGATTCCTGAAGCTGCTGCTTGCCCTCGGCGTCCTGCTTCTGCTGTTGATGGGTGCCGCCCTGGGTGCCCTGTGGCTAACGCTGCCCAATACGCATCAGCAGGCACGCATTCCCGGGCTGGCCGCCCCGGTCGATATCGGCTTCGACGCCTACGGCATTCCCCGCATCCGCGCGGACAACGAACTGGACGCGGCGACAGCGCTGGGCTTCGTGCACGCCCGGGATCGCATGTTCCAGATGGACCTGATGCGCCGAGCGGCGTCGGGCCGCCTGTCGGAAATCGCGGGGGCGGCGACGCTGCCGATGGATCGCGGCATGCGGGTCTTCGGCCTGCGCCATCTGGCAACCGCCGATTACGCGGCGCTTCCGGACGACACACGCGCCGTGCTCGACGCCTATGCGCGCGGGGTCAATGCCTGGATCGACCTGAAAGGGCGCTTCTCCGGACTGGAATTCCTGCTGCTGGGCGCGCCCGAACCCTGGCACCCCTCCGACAGCCTGCTGTGGGCCAAGACGATGGGGCTGTGGCTGTCGATGAACTGGCGGACGGAACTGTCGCGGATGGCGCTGGCGGGCAAGGTCGAGCAGCGGCTGATCGATGAGTTATGGCCAAACGGCGGGACCGGCCCACGCGCCGCCGCCAATCCCCTGGCGCGGTTCGCCGACGCGGCGGCGGGCGTGTCGGCGCGCTTGCCGAGGTTCCCGTCGGCGTTCACGCAACCGCCATCGGCGTCGAACGAATGGGCGGTCGATGGCCGACACACGGTCAGCGGCGCGCCGCTGCTGGCGGGCGACCCGCATCTGGCCTTCGGTTACCCCGGCATCTGGTATCTGGCGCGCATCGAAACCCCCGCGCGCACCTTGGTCGGCGCGACCGGCCCGGGCGTGCCCTTCCTGGTCATCGGCCATAACGAACGCATCGCCTGGACCTTCACCACCACCGGCGCCGATGTGCAGGATATCTTTATCGAGGACCCGTCCGGCCCCTTCACCAGCCGAGAAGAACGCATCGCCGTGCGCGGTCAACCCGATGAGGTTCTGACAGTACGCTCAACCCGCCACGGCCCGGTGATCAGCGACCTGTACCCGACGAAAGACGGCGCGGTCCTGGCGGTGGCGATGGGCAATCTGCAACCGAACGACACCGCGGCGACCGGGCTTCTGGCATTGAACCGGGCGGAAACCGTGGCGACGGCGGGGCGGGCGGCGGCGGCGATATCCTCCCCCGTGCAGAACCTGTTGGTCGCGGATCGCGACCGGATCGGAGTCTTCGTGACCGGGCGCATCCCGATCCGCAAATCCGGCGATGGATCAACACCCGTGCCCGGAGACGGATCGTATGACTGGATCGGCTGGGCCGAGGCCGACGCCCTGCCCAACACCATCGCGCCGTCGTCCGGGCGCCTGGTCAACGCGAATGAGCGGATCGCCTCGGCCGCCTTCCCCGTCTTCCTCGGCCGCGACTGGTACGGCGACTGGCGCGCTCGTCGGGTTCACGCCCTTTTGGACGCCACCCCAAAAGCCGACGTCGCGGCCTTTGCGCGGATGCAGATGGACGATCGCAGCGCGTTTGCCGAACAGGTATTGCCAGTTCTGCGAGCGCTGACGGGCACCGGCGGCCTGGCGGCCAGGGCGCAATCCCTGCTGCGCGATTGGGACGGCACGATGGCGATGGACCTGCCGCAACCCCTGATCTTCAACCGGTGGATCGAACGCTTCTATCGGATGGTTCTGGCCAAGGCCGGCATACCGGTGGAGCACGGCGGGCCCGTCGCGGATTTCGTCGCCTTCGTTCTGTCCCCCGGCGGCGCGCACTGGTGCGACGGCGATTGTTCGACCGTGCTGCGCGACTCGCTGATCGCGGCAATGACCGATCTGGAGCAGGCGTTTGGCCCGGACCCCGCCGCATGGCGCTGGGGCACGGCGCATGTCGCGACCTTCGCGCATCCGATTCTGCGCGGCCTGCCCGTTCTGGGCGCGTGGAGCACCGCCGCGATCCCCAGTTCCGGCGACGATACGACGCTGAATCGCGGCGGCGGCAACGGGCGCGGACAATCCGTGCATGGCGCGGGTTATCGCGGCGTCTACGATCTGGCTGATCTGGAACGAAGCCGCTTCATGGTGGCCCCCGGACAGTCCGGCCATCTGCTCAGCCGCCATGCGCGGGATTTTCTCACACGCTGGCGTGACGGTGATACAATCGCGATCGAGCGACTCACCGGACCGCCAGCCGCCGGTATCCGATTGGAACCCAAACCTTGACCCCACCCATTCCGGACGAAAGCTTCTTCATCGACGGCGTCATGTCGCGCCGCTGCTGGGCCTGGATCGTCGATCTGATCGTTCTGGGCCTGCTGCTCTGGTTCCTCTGGTGGGGCATGACCGTGCTCGGGGTCCTGACCCTCGGCCTGGGTTTTGCCCTGTATGCCGCCCTGCCGTTTGTCCCCTTTCTGTATCATTTGCTGTCGCTGCTGGGCGAACGCACCGCGACTCCCGGACAACGGCTGCTCGGTCTGACCGTTCGACGCGACGACGACCTCGGCCCGCCGCTGTTTTTTCAGGCCCTGCTGTCGGTGCTGGTTTTCTACGTCACCGTCGCCACATCCGGCCTTTTACTGCTGGTCGCGCTGTTCACCCGACGCCATCGCACGCTGCACGATCTGGCCGGCGGGCTGGTTGTCGTGCGTGTCCGGGCAATGGAAGCGTTGACCGCGACGAACGGAGGCTGGAACATGGCAGGCGGAACCCATGCCCCATGACCTATAAGCCTCCCCGCCGCCCACAGTTCTTCTATACGACCGCGCCCCTGCCCTGCCCCTATGTCCCGGGCCGGACGGAGCGCAAGGTCGTGACGGAGATCACCGGCCCCGAAGCGGATTCCCTGCACGACCGGCTGTCGCGCGCCGGGTTCCGCCGCAGCCACAATATCGCCTACGCCCCGGTGTGCCCGTCCTGTCAGGCCTGCATCCCGATCCGCATCCCCGTCCGCGACTTCCAGCCGGACCGCACCCTGCGCAAGATCGCCAAGGCCAATGCCGAACTGGAAGGGTTTGAGGCACCGGCGCGGGCGACAACGGAACAATACCAATTGTTCCAGCGCTATCAGGCGGCCCGCCACGGCGACGGCGACATGGCGACCATGAGCTTTTACGACTACCGCGCGATGGTCGAAGACACCCCCATCGACACCTGCATCGTCGAATTCCGCGACCGGGAGGAACGCATGCTGGGCGCATGCCTGACCGATCGTCTCGGCGACGGCCTGTCGGCGGTCTATAGCTATTTCGCCCCCGGCCTGGAAAAGCGCTCCCTCGGCACCTTCACCGTGCTTTGGTTGATCGAGCGCGCCCGCCTGATGGGCCTGCCCTATGTGTATCTGGGATATTGGGTGCCGGAGAGCCGTAAGATGGCCTACAAGGCACGCTTCAAACCGGCCGAAATCCTGGTCGGCGGCAACTGGCGCGTGCTGGCGGACTCCGAGCCGAACCAATCCGAGCGGGTTCGGCCGATGCTGACGGAGACGGTGGGCTGAGCGAGCAGGAACCGGATTGGCTGATCTGGGCGCGAGAGGCACAGGCCATCGCGCAGACCGGGCTGACCTTTACCCAGGACCCCTTCGACAAGGAACGCTACCACGCGTTGCGCGCGCTGGCGGCCACGATGATGGCGCGCCGAGGCGGTTCCGAACCCGCGGAAATCGAAGCCCTGTTCAGCGAACAGGCGGGATACGCGACCCCCAAGATCGGCGTGCGCGGCGCGGTTTTCGACTCGGCGGGACGGATCCTGATGGTGCGGGAAATCCTGGACCAGCACCGCTGGACCCTGCCGGGCGGCTGGGCGGAAGTGAACCAGACACCGTCGCAATCGGTGGAACGCGAGGTGTTCGAGGAGTCAGGCTATCGCGTGCGCGCCCGCAAACTGGCCGCCGTTTGGGATCGGGCCAGACAGGCCCATCCGCCGGCCCCGTTTTCCGTCGTGCGCCTGTTCTTCATCTGCGAACTCGTCGGCGGATCGCCCACGACCAGTTCGGAAACCAGCGAGATCGGCTGGTTCGACGAAGCCGCCATCCCCGAGGACCTGTCGCTGGGCCGCACCCAGCCCCGCCATATCGCGCGCATGTTCGCGCATTGGCGGGAACCGGGTCTGCCGACCGAATTCGACTGAGCCCGCTCAGCCCTTCATCAGCACGATATCGAAGGTCACCTCAAGCGCCCCTGGCTCTTTACCCGCCGCCGGCGTCGGATCGACGATCAGCAGATCCTTGCGGCTGGAACTGTTGAGCCAGGAATCCTTCTCGTTCCATTCCTCGCCCTTGAAATACATCTGCGTCACCAACTGTTCGGTTTTGCCGGTCACGCTGAAATGGATATGCGCCGGGCGCCACCGACCGGGCGCGGCGGGATAGGCGGCCGGACGGACGGTCTTGAACGCGTAACGGCCTTGCGCGTCGGTGTGCACCACGGCGAAACCGTTGAATGCGCTGTCCAACGGCGCATCGTTCTCGTCGTTCGGATGCGCATACTTGCCGTGCGCATTCGCCTGCCACAACTCCACCCGGGCACCCACGGTCGGTTCACCCGCTTTGTTGCGCACCACGCCGGACAGATACAGAACCGTGCCCGCGGCCTTGCCGCCGCCGGTCAGATCGCCGGATTCAATCGGCTTGTGCATGAACGGATAGAATGGGCCAAGGATTTGCGGCGGGGTCGTCGGCAGATCGAGTGTCGCGGCGTCGGCCATGGGTTCACTCCCGTTGTTCGTTTCCAGCCTTATTTAGCGCGCCTCGCGCGGCCGCGCATCCCCTGCTAAAACCGACGGATGCTGACCGAACCGCAACGCCAATTCCTCGCGGCCGGCAGGGTCGCGCGCCTTGCCACCGTCGATACCCAAGGCGCGCCGCATCTGGTGCCCGTCTGCTACGCGGTGATCGAGGAGTCGCTGTACATCACCGTCGACGAAAAGCCCAAGCGCACCGATATCCCCCTGAAGCGCATTCGCAATATCCTGGCGAACCCGATGGTTGCCGTGACCGTCGATCGGTGGGACGAGGATTGGTCTCGCCTGGCCTGGGTGATGCTGCGCGGCCCCGCCGAAATCCTGACCGACGGCAGCGAGCACGACCGCGCGCAAGCCGAATTGCGCGCGCGCTATCCGCAATACCGCGCCATGGACCTTGAAACCTTGCCGGTCATCGCGCTGCGCATCCGCCACGCCCTAGGCTGGGGTACGCTCTAGCCCAATCCGACCGGAGATTGCACTGGCGCGTCACCCCGGGTGGATCATATACCCAACACAACGATTGGATCGGAGCACGACATGCGGCTGGCCCTGATGATCCTGGCAGTCTGCCTGACGATCCTCGCAACCCCACCCGCCTATGCTCGCTCCCCGGCCCTCCTGCCCTCGATCGGACAGACGGTATCCGACTCGATCGACCTTCTGGGCAAGACCATTCCCCTGCCGCGAGGCAACTGGGTCGTCGCCTCCGCCGGCTTTGGGCATGCGAGCGAAACCGACGGCAGTGACCCGACACCGGTCGGCGGCGTGCTGCTGATCCGTTCCCTCCCCGATGCGGATCGGGCGTTCGTGCTGCTGCACACCAACGCCCTGCCGGTCCGCTCCGGCTGGGGCACGCCGGAGGAATGCGATTCGCCCGCCGCCCTGGCGCGGAACGCCGCCGAACCCGTCGACTTGCACCATGCCTGTTCGTTCGTGCTGGCCGCCCGCGGCGCTCGGCGCATGATGGGCGATACGCCTGCCGCCGCCGGTCGCACCGACCTAGCAGAACATCTGCCGCCCTGGGCGCTGATCGCCGGGTTGCGCGTCAGCGACCGACGCGACTTCGTCGACATGCGCCTTGGCGTCGCACCACCCTCGCCGACGCCCGGCGGCTGGTTCGCCGATGCGATGGACACCGAACACCAGGCCGCCGTCCAGCGTATCTCCGACTGGGCACGCGCCGCTCGGCCGATTGTCGCGCAAGCCATGCGCGGGCCGTTAAGCGATACGAAGCCGTTGAGTTTTCCGATCCTGTCCGCCGAAACCGGGATCGCTGGCGCGACCGACGAAACCTCCGCCATGATGACGGGGGTCTACAAACTCGCCACCTATCGCGTGTTGTCCTCCAGCCAGTCATGGCTCCTGGCCACCATGCTGTCAGGCAGCCTCGCGACCGGCAGTAGCGTCGCATTCTGGCAAGGCCTGACGCATAGCGCGGTCTATCTGGGCAACGACTGGGCCTGGGAATGGCCACGCCCCGCACCCCGGACCGTCCTGCTCGGCTCAACCCCCGCCCGTCCCGGCATGCCAGTCGATGACGGAGGCCAGACTGTGACGATCGCCGGCAAGCAGGCGGCCCTGCCGAACGGCAAATGGGTTGAAATCGCCCGAACGCGCGAAGGCGCGATCGAAGCCGTGGCGATGGCGCGGATCGATGCGAAACGCCTGAGCGCGTTGGCGGTTCTGCGCGCCAATACCGATCCCACGTCCGACATTGTCGGCGCGCCGCCGGATTGCGGACGTTCCGATTTGCCCTACGTCGTCATACGCTTCGATACGCCGCGCGACGGATATTGCGCCTATGTCAAACCCATCGCCACAAGCCTGGGTCAAACCGACGCCAACGGTTCGGCCAACCCGATCTGGCTACAGGCGCTGACCCGATTGCGCAATGACGGCGTGGCGATCCCCGCCACATTGAACAACGCGACAGCCCGCGCTCGCACGCGCACAAACTTCCTCGACGCGCGGTATTACTTTCCGGCCGAAACCGTCGACGTAACGGCGCTGCAGGCGTGGACGCTGCTGCTTCAGGAGCCGATGGAACTCGGGCTGCGCGGGCGGCTGGAACAGGCGGGCCTGACACTGCCTTCCCCCTCGGAAGAACCGGTCCACGCCGCGGTGACGCGCATCCGGCGTCTGCAGGCCGCGGGCGCGATCGATCAAACCGAAGCCGATCGTCTGATCGCGGCGCACGCGGCGTCGATCGATGCGGAACATCAGGCGTGGTCGTTGTGGAAACGCTCCGCCTACAAGATCGTGTCCTACCGCATCGCCGCGACGATCGACTCACTCGCGGTGTCCTGGGTAATCACCGGCAGCGTCTATCAGACCCTTGCCTATGCCGGGATCAACATCGTGATCAAACCGTTTCTGGCCTATGCCAACGAGATCGCCTGGGCGGGCGCGGGCGTGGGCAAGCCGAAGGCATCGCTGCTGTCGGCCGACTTCGCCGATATCGGGACGGAAATCGTCCCGCCCCAGTAGCCGGTTCTACTTCACCCGCGCCAGAACGTCGTTCAGCTTGCGCGCGATCCGTTCGGCCGTCAGCCGAGCCTCGGCATCCTCGATCCAACTGGCGAAGACGGCTTCGTACGGGCCGCTGATCTGGCGCAGTTGCGCGATCGCATCCGTCAACTCGCCATCGGCCACCAGCGGGCCGGCGGCGCGGACGTAACCCGGTGTCGGATCGACCGGCGGCGCGGCGGTGCGGGTCACGGTGGCACGCGTCCAGGTCATGACATTGCCGACCCAATCGACCGGGATCGGGCCGAAGCCGGAGCGCAGGACCTGATCGGCGTTGCGACGGAAGTCCCGATCCAGATCGGCCAACGACGGAACACCGATGGACGCATAGGGCGCCAGACGGTCGAGCAGCGGCTTTACTTCATCAATGTCGATGCCCGCGCCGCGCGCGATGGCCAGATCGGCGGCGAACGGCCGGTCGTTGCGCAGCGCGTCGGCCAGGCGCGTCAGCGCCATCACCCGCACCCAGGCCAGCGCATCGTTCTGGCGTTTGATCGCCTGCGCCGCCTCGGCCTGGGCCTTGGCCAATTGCGCCGTCGCGACGGCCAGTTTCTGTTCGACCTCCTGCTGCTTGCGCTCCTGGCGCGCAAGCGTCTGGGAATCCTCCAGCACCGTTTGATCGAGCGGCAAGGACAGGCCGAAGGCGCGATAAAGCGGCCCCTGCCAGACCGGCGCGGTCAGGCTGATCGCAAGCGCCGCGACCGCGAATGACCATGCCGTGGAGCCGGAGGCCGCCGACGACCGCGGCGCGACGTCGGGCATATGTGTCGGAGAGGGATGCGCGGTCACGATAGGCTCCTGGATCGGCGACGGAAGCGGGGCGGCGGGCGGCGGCGGGACGGCTTGCGCTTCAACGACGGGCGCAACAACGGGGGCGGGTTCCGGCGGCGAGACTACGACAACCGGCGCCTCGACCTCCACGGGATCGACGGTCGCCTGGGGGGCGTCCTCCCGAGGTAGGTCTTCGATGGGCGTCCCGCGCGCCGGGGCGGCACCCGGCTTGGCGAAAATATCGGGCAGCGACGCCGTCGGCTTCTGCGCCATGGGTTTCAGTCCCTTCTGCTTCGGTGGACGACGATCAGGACGCGGCCTGCAACGCGGGCTGGGCTTCGGCGGCTTGCTGCTTGCGCAGCTCCACCGCGACAAAATCCCACAGCCCGCGCACTTCCTCCGCCGCCTTGCCGCCCGGTTCGTACTCTGTCGCCGTCATCGCCGCCGCGGCGGCCGACGGGAAGGCGGTCCGGAAGCGGATCACGCAGGCGACGCGCCCCTGACGGGCCAGGATCGGGATCGCCTCATCGACCGCGCGAATTTTGCGTCCGGTCTGGGCCTGAGTCACGACGAAGGCATAGGGGCAGCGCGATTGCTCGATCATTCCGACGATATCGGGCAACGCCTCAAAATCGTCGGAGGTCGGACGGACCGGCACCAGGATGAAATCGGCGGTGCGCATGACGCCCAGCATGAATCCGTGGACGGATGGCGGCACGTCGATGATGACCAGATCGGCCGCGCCGGCCTGTCGGATACGGGTCAGAACCGACAATAATTGATCGGGCGCGACGGCGGCCAAGGCGGGGTTCGGCGTTTCGGTCGCATTGGCGGTGCGACGGTTCCACCATTTCGACAGCGAGGCCTGCGGATCGAGATCGACGAAAGCAACGCGCTTGCCCTCCGCCGCCGCGAGCACGCCGATTTCGCGCGCCAGGGTGCTGGCGCCGACACCGCCCTTTTGTTTCGCGAACATTAAAATCTGCATGGCGACATCCCCCCGCGCGTCAGCCTGGCTCGTGGATGAGCGCGCGAAGCCTAAGCCGCCTGGCCGGACGCGCGCAAACCGGGCTCATGGCCAGGCACCGTATGCGACGTCGATCGCGCCGCGCAGCGTCCGCACCGCAACCGTGCCGGCAAGGCTCGCGGCGACCGAAAGCCCGCAGAAAGTCGCGGCGGTGCCGGCGGCGGAAACACCGCCGGACGCGGTCGCGACCAGATAGCCGATGGCCGCGCCGCCGGCGCAGGAGGCAACAACGGCTTCCGTGAATCCCATCGACGACGGCGCCACCCGCGCCGGTTCGACCGCGCCGGCCGGACTGCACGCGACCCAGGCGCACAGCAAGGCGATGCCGATCACGCGCTGGCCTGCCCCGGCGTTCACGTCGGCTTGCCGATCGCATCCGCCTGACGCACCAACGCATCGGCGGCAAGCCGAGCGGCCGCGTCGTCGAGCCAACCGGCCAGTTCGGCGGATTTCGCGTCGGGAACGGCGGTCAGGACCGCGACGGCGGCTTCAAGGTCATCGTCGCGCAGATGGCGGCGCGCTTGCCCCATGGCTTCGGCCAAGGCGGAACGCGGCTGGGTGGTACCGCCGTCGATCAGCCGTCTGGCCCATCCGATCGGGTCCGGCCCATGCTCCGCCCCGGGGACCGATTGCATCAGCCGACGTTGATCGCGCCGCAATGCCGCAAGCGTCGGCACACCGGTTTCGCCATAGGGCGCGATCTGTGCGATCCGGGCGGCGAGGTCGGGTTTCAGCGAGCCCGCGCGTTGCAGCGCCTGCAACCGGGCGGAGAATACCTGACCGGCGCGCAGCGCCGCCGCCAGATCGACCAATGTCGTTTGTTGAATCAGGTCGGCGGTCAGCGCCGAACGCGTCGCCGCCTTCGTCACCTCCGCCGCGACGGTCGACGCCGTCGCCCCAATCTCGGCCGTCGCGCGATCGGTCGCCGCGATCCGCCCCTGCAACGCGCCCAGCGCGGAACCGGTCCGTTCGGCCAGACGCTCCGTCGCGAAGCCGATGTTGATGCTGCCGAGCAGCGAGGGGATCCAGAATGGGGCGGTGAGACTGACGAGGATGGCGGCACCGGCCAGCATAGTGACGGAACGCGCGTGAATCGCGGCTTCGTCCCGCGCATCGAAATCCGTCATGCCCTGCGCTCCGTCTGAAGACATTCGATCGGCGGGGGATCGATCGTTCAGACGATCATCCCCGACGCGCGCGCATTCTATCAGACCGCCGTCAACGCGGAAATGATGGCATGCACGAGAAGCGCGATAATAACGCCCACGACGATCGCATTGGCAACCGCCTGACTGACCTGTTGGCCGGATGTTTTCGGGAGCAGCCCGATCATGATCGCCGCGGCGGACGCCAACAGCGCGCTGACCGCGGCTTTCACCAGCACCCAACCCATGATCGGCAACGGCCAACCATTCGCACCCAGGACATTGCGGAAGAACAATCCTCGGAATAACGGTCTGTATTGGTTGGGGAATTGCAGATGCCAGGTTTCCTGCGACACCCAGGCGCCGATCAACATCCCCAGACACAGCAGCACGACCGCGCCGACGACCATGCTGAGCATGATAGCGGCGAAGATATACAGCCTGCCGGGGATACGCAGGTTCTCCATCGCCAGAAACCGCCCGTTCAGGACGCGATTGCCGACGTCCGCGGCGATCACGGCGCTGTTTCTGGCCACGAAAAGGATTGTAACGATCAGCGGCAGCGCGACACGTTCCTGCACCGTACCCAGGCCGATCAGCGTCTCGTCATGCAACAGCGCCTTCAGCAGTCCGCCGTAGGAGTAGTAGTTGAACCCAAACCAGATTGTAACAAACCCGGTAATGGCCCCACCCGCCGCGATATACAGCAGCATGATCGGCGCGGCGCAAAGCTGCCAAAGATAGCCGATCAGATACCGACCGAACCAATAAGTCCTCGTTTTGCGCGCCTGCGACAGGTCCCAGTCCGGCGTGGCGGATTCAGGCTCCGCCGCCGGCGCCGCGTCGGTCAGCCGCCGTTCCAACACCACAGCGTCGGGCGGGATTTCCGTCAGGGACGCGCGGGTCGGGTCCATCACCAGCACGCGATCCGCCATCGGCAGCAGTTCCGAGGCATGGTGCACCGCGATCAGCGCGGGTTTGCCCATCGTCCGGCACAGCGCGCGGATCAGCGCGACGAGCCTGCGAGAGGAGACAATATCAAGGCCGGAATTCGGTTCATCGAACAGCAGCACCGGCCGATCCGACAAAACGGTGCGCGCGATCGCCAGGCGCTGACGTTGCCCGCCGCTGTAACCGCTGACCTCGCGATGCGGTTCCATATCGCCCAGCAGCGACGCGATGGCGAGGATCAGGTCCTCCGTCCCCAGCGCCGCCTGCCCTGTCGGGGCGTGATCGCGGGCGATGCGCAGATTGTCGCGAGCGTCCAACTCGTCGAACAACGCATGCTGCTGAAAGACGACCCCGCCGATATCGGCGCGCTCTGTCCCCAGGTCCACATGCCGCCCGCCGCAGGTCAGCGTGCCCCGGACGTCCCAACCATTCGCCCCGCTGTCCAGCAGCCCGCCCAACAACATCAGCAATGTGGACTTGCCGCACCCGCTGGGGCCGACCAGCAGCACGACCTCCCCCGCCCCGATCGTCAGGCCCGCGTCGCGCAGCAGAACGCGGCCATCCGGTCGCAGGATCGTCAGGTCGGCGACCGACAGGCCGCCTTGCGCGCCCCCGGCAGTATCCGTCGTCATCAGGCCGGATTCCGTTGCAGAACGCGGACCGTGCCGGGGTCCAGGCGTAACAATTCGTCGCGCTGAGCCGGGCTGACGAACAGAACGACGCGATCGGAACGGCCGGAAACCATCGTGCGCACCACCGTCGATGACACCATGTTCGGCTCCTTGCTCCCATGCAGGCTCACCAGCAAACGCGGCGCCGCTCGGCCTAAATCGTTCATTCTATCAATGGCTTCTGCGATGTAGGGGCGAAGACGGGCATCGAAGATCATTTCGGCGATCAGTTCCCGGGGCAATGAACCCTGCGCGAGTCTGCGCGCCAGACTGTCCTGAAAGCCCCGCAGGAACGCGGCGGTCGACGGCGCGTCCATGACCCGCCCGACGATGCGTTCGGCCGCCCCGCGATCGCGCAGTTCGACCAGCGCCGCCTTCAGCGCATCTTCGACCGGTTGCATGTTCCAGGCGCGGTCGGTGAAGGGATCGACAATGGTCATCGCGTTCGCCCGCAACAGCGCCATCGGCACGCCGCGAAACTGCTTGTCCAGCGTTGGGCGCAGGTCTCGGGCCAGAACATCGCGCAGCACAGGCTCCGATCCGCGGATCAGCGCGCGCCAGGCACCGCTGTCCTGCGTTTCCTGCCAGGTTTCCCGGATCGCGCCACCCAAGACCGCGACGAAGCGTTCGCGGTAATGTTCGGCGAATTCCGGCGAGGCCAGGATGTCGCGAAAACCGGAGGTTGCGGAAACCGCAAGCGCGCCCGCCCGACCGCGCAAATCCTCCCGCTCAGAAGGCGACGCCAAAAGCCACAGCAGGCGCGCGTCACCCGGCACCGATACAGCCTCTGTCGCGCGAGCCAGCAACGCGTCATTGGGATCGTACAATCCGACACGAATGATGCCCGTCGACGACAGCGACGCCTGACCGAACCGAACCGCGCGCCCATCGTCGCGCAGCGCAAAAACGGCCGGCGCGATGCCGCTGTCCGCGCGCCCGGGATCGTTCAGCCGCAGTGCCGAAGCGGCCCCCGTCAGGTCGCTGGGCAGCGCCGATAAGCCAAGCAGCACCGCGCCCAGCAGCAGGACGGCACTGAATGCCCAGTCCCGCGCGGGGTTACGCCCGCGGTCGCGACGGACATACAAGCGGAACCAGGCGCTGAAGAACCGACGAGGCGAAAATGGCAAGGCTGACCTGTCCTGTCCGGCTGACGCCGCACCGCGGCCCAGTCGTGGTTATCGAAACAAACGGTTCCGCGCCGAACCGCCGAGCAGCGTCTATCAGAGGTAGCAGGTGGCCGATACTGCGACTCCTGCGGTGACGTTCGAGCATGTCTTTACACGGGAAGCTACGCCAACCTATACGTAGCGCGGTTCCAGACAGCACAAGGGCATGGACGTTGACCACAGCGGACGACATGGCACGACGCCCTTCGGATGACCCGGCACGTCGTTTCGCCGATCTGGTGAAGCTGCACGGCTTGCAGAACCGCTCGATCGATCGGACCCAGGAACGCCATTTATTGGAAGAAGCCGTAACCCGGCTGCACCTTGGGCTGGACGAAGCGCGCGGCATCCTGCGCGCCGTCGCGGAAGACAACGGTTATACGTTTGAATCCGAAACCGGCCGTCGCGTTCAGCAGGTGTTGAACCGCTATGCCGGCAAGAACGGTTTGATTTCGCGCGCGCAATTCCGTCGGATGACCGAAGTCCTCCGCGATTTCTCCGACAACACCGTCACCGAAGCCGAGGCTCGGCGGCAGTTAAAGCGCATCATGCAGGAAAACGGATGGCGCCCGCGACGGGCCGGCCTGATCCCGACCCGGCGTTGGTACACTCAGATCGAGGTTTGACGGTCTCTCGGTCGCGAACGCGCATCGTCGGACGATGTCATGGCGTTCATTGACCTTCTTGGTGACGCCGGCGATCTGATCTTCCGGATACTGGCGGTTGTCGCGCCTTTGCTGGCCTGGCAGTGGGCCTTCCTGGTCGCGCAAACGGAACGCGGTGTGCGCGGGCTGACCGATCCGACTCTGATCGCCGGTGCCATGATCGGCGTCGCGGCGATCGCCGTGGTGGTGCCGGAATTCGCGTTCGGCTGGGGCGCGGTGATCGGGGCACAGGGTGCCTGGGACCTGACGCTGGGGGAATTTTTCGCGCGCGCTGCCCGGTTTGAACTGCGTGCCCTGCCCGAATTGCTCGAACATACTCGCATCGGCGACGGCCCCGGCCACCTTCGACTATGGCTGCAACTGGCGTTCGCCATCTGGCTGGTCCGCCTCGCGGTGTGCCTGTTGCTTCGACGCGGGCGCGGCGCGGCGCGATTTCTGGCGGCCGAATCCGCGACCCTGGCGGTCAGCGCCGCCGGTGTCGTTTACATGGTTCCGCTGGTCCTGTGGTCGATCAACCAATTGAATGTGTGGCTACTGCTGGTGCTGATCGTGTTGATTCAGGACTATCGCTATGAAAAGCCGCCGCTTTTGACCCGCCTTGCCGGCGCGATGGGGACAACGTCGGCCGGGCGCAAGGACGCGAACTCCTGACGGTCACGCCGCTCAGGGGGGCGTAAAGGAGTTCGACTGGCCGGTGACGCGACGCTTGAACACCGACCACACAAGGCCGATCGTCAAATAGAGTGAATAAATCGTTAAAATAATGTACGGACGGATGGCCGCATTACTCAGATCCAGCAGATCGAACTCCCACAGCGTCAGCACGCCGCAGGACAGCAGCGACAAGGCGAGCGCGCTGCCGGCAAGCCCCAGGGACAGCCAGGCGATGCGCAGAAAAAGCGTGTACCCGACAATAAGGATCGCGCCGCCGACAACCTTGGCGGCCATCGGCGCGGTGCCGTCGAGCGCGGCCAGATAGCTGTAGCCGGTCGGATTCCAGGTCGCGAAAACCAGCGCGAAGCAGGCCAGCGCGCGGGCCAGAAGGCCAAGGCTGCTCATGATCCGAAACTACTCCGCACGCCGGTCAGGCAATGGTGCGGGAGTCGAGTTGCCCGCTGAGCCGATAGCGGATCAGGGAAAAACTGACGCCCGTGGAGAGCAACAGGATCAATCCCCCTTCAAGCGCAAGGGTGCGTTGCAGCCAGTCCGACCAGTCGATGATGCCGCGATCGACGGCAAGCCAAATCAGCGCCGCGATCAGCCCCGCGATCGGCAGCCCCAGCAGCAGGCCGAGCGAGCGGATTGTGGCGTGGACGCAGACGATCAGGCCGGCCAGAAGCGATAATCCCATGAAAATCTTGGCGATCCAATGGTTCCATCCGGTTTCCGCGACCCAGTGGTACCAGGAATAGCCGCCGGGATTATAGATCGCCCCGACGATCAGCATCACGGCCAACATCCGCACCAGAATGCCGGCGGGTTGAGCGATGCGATACATGGACTCCCCCCTTTCGGCTAAGGCCCGACCATCGAACGAGCGCGCCGGACAATGCCGAGCGGCGGGGCGCGTGGCAACGGTGGACGGTGTGGCAGGCGATTGGTAACGGGCAAATACGAATTGACGAGACGCTGTCGTGATGTGTAACTTTGGGTTGAGTTAAGCTAAACAATTCAGTCTGTAACCGCGGCCTGTCACCGCGCTACAGGTCGCGACGAGCGACGGTGAACGTGGGAGCGAACCGATATGCCAGATGACGGCAGCAGCTCCGCGAAACTGGTCACCGACGTCGGCCTTTCCACCGTTGATCCGAACGCGCTGCGCCACGCCAAACCGGCACAGGTGAAACAAGGCGGCCGGCTGCTGTCCGTTCTTTGCCTGTTGGGGTCCGTCGCCGCCGCGTGCGTGACACTCACGGCCCCTGTGTCCCGTCCCTGGCTGGCCGCGACCCTGTCCGACGCGATGGGGCCGGATTTCGGGCCGGTCCAGTGGTTGACGCCGCCCCCGCCCGAAGCGCCGCCGATCGATCCGATGCCCCTGCGCCTGATCGCCGCCCTGCGCGCCGACGTGACCGCTCTCGGCCGCGACATCCGCGCGATCGACACGCGGCTGACAGCGCTCGATACCGCCGATCGCAATGCGATCCAGACATTGAATGCCGCGATCGGCGATCTGACCCGCTCGACCGAGCAATTCGACGCGACCGCCCGCAAGCTGTCGGCGCAATCCCACGCGGCGGGTTTGATCGCCCTGGCGGCGCGGCTGCAACGCGATCTCGATGTCGGCGCGCCGTTGTCCGCGACGGTGGAGGCTCTGCGCGCCAATGGCCCGTACCCGCCGGCGATCGAGACGGCGCTGGGCCAACTGGCGCGGACGGCCGAAGGCGTTCCCACCATGCGCGATCTGCTGATCGGCTTCGAAGCCCTCGCGACACACATCGCCGCCGGCGCCACCGGCGACCAAGGTTGGGCGGAGCGAGGTTGGGCACGCCTGACATCGCTTGCCGGCGGAACCGCCGAAAGCGAGCCCCCGCGCCTCGAACAACTCCGCCGCCTCGTAGCCGCCGGACGGTTCAACGAAGCCGCGACCCTGTTCGCCCAAACGCCGTGGGCCGGTTCGGCGGCGGAGTGGATCGCGCGCGTGCATCGGCGCGCGGACGCCGCCATCGCGGTCCGTGCTGTCGCTTCCTACGCACTTGCCGCCCATCAATCGGCCTTTGGTCCATGACCTCGCGCCCAATGGTCGCGCGCGCGCTGTTGCTGGTTGGAAGCCTGGGCCTGTGCACCGCCGCCGCGCCGATGCGCGCCGATCTGCTGCCCGCCGAAGACCCCGGACTGACGGAGCGCGCCCGCCCTGCGCCCATCGCCGCTCCGACCGCGGCGGCACCGGACGCTTCCCTGTTCGGTTGGATCGGCTGGACCGCGGGCGGCATCGCCGCGGCCCCGGCCGCGCTGCGCCAGGGTCTGTGGGAAGTCTCCTACATGTTCGGCTTCAACGCGACTCCGATGCCCCGCGCGCGGATCGTCGAACCACCGCCCGATGTAGCGCCGATCTCCCGCCCGGTCGTGCCGGCTCCGCCGCCCATCCAGGCGCGGACAATTCCCGCGCCGCCCGTGCCGCCCGCGCCCGTCGCGGCGACGCCCAAACAGGAAGACAGCGATCCCGCTTTGCTCGCCAACTTTCTGTACGACCGCGCGAACCGCCTGCCCGACGGCTCCTTTTTCGTTCCCAAGACGCTGCAACGCCTGTTCAACGTCCGCGTGGCCAAGGCGGATACCGCCGACCTGCCGATCACCGTCCGGCTGACCGGGCGCATCGTGCCCGACCCGCGCAACCACGGGGCGGTGCAGGCCGGCATGATGGGCCGCATCGAACCGCCCGAAAGCGGGTTGCCGGTCCTCGGCGCGACCGTCGCCAAGGGTCAACTGCTGGGCTACGTGGTTCCATCCGTCGGCGTCGTCGATCGCACCCAGGTGCGGCGCGAAATCGCTCGGCTGACCACCGACATCAGGGTCGAGACGGAAAACCTCGAAATCCTGAAACAATTCAGCTTCGTCCCCTTCCGTGACGGCAAAATCTATCAAAGCGAGCAGCGTCTCGCCGGTATGCGCCGGGAACGCGACGCGCTGCTGCCGCTGCTGCAAACCCGCGAAGCCCTGTTGGCACCGACCGACGGCGTGATCTCCACCGCCAATGCCGTCGCCGGAAAGGTCTTCCAACCCGGAGAGGTCGTTTACGAGGTCGTCAGCCCCGACCACATCTGGGTAGAGGCGATGGCATCCGACCCGGCGATCGCCGAGGCCGCCAGCCAGGTATTGTCGGCGAACGCCGTCACGCCCGAAGGTCATGTGCTGACGCTGACCTTCATGGGCAGCGGCCTGACCATGCGCCAGCAGTCGACCCCGATCCTGTTCAAAATCGACAACCCCCATGCCGGTCTTCGCCTGGGTCGCCCGGTATCGGTCACCGTGCGCAGCGGTGCCCAAACCCTGCGCGGCATTCCCGTCAGCCGTGAATCGATCACCCTCGGCACCGACGGCGTGCAGGAAGTGTGGGAACAGACCGAACCGGAAATCTTTCTGCCCCACCCCGTGCGGACCCGCGATATCGACGGTGCCTCGGTTCTGGTGGTCGACGGCTTATCCTCCGGCGCGCGCATCGTCGTGCGCGGTGCCCGCCTGATGGCGCAGTTGCAATGACAGGGATCGTCGCCGTGCGAAAAAGCGCCTTGCTGTCCGTCCTCGCGCTGCTCGCCGTGTGCGCGTCGTTCGCCCCCGCGGCCCGGGCGGAAGACGACGACAAATCGCCCGCCAAACCCGCGCCACGCGCGTCGGTACGGATCGGCGGCGTCAGCGTCGTGCTGGTGTCCGCCAACGACCGGCTCTACGCCTTCGTCGACCGCGTCGAGGATAACGCCCCCGCCGCGGACGCGACGCTGTCCGTCGATCTCGCCGACGGTTCGAGCGTGACGATGACCCGCCTTTCCGACGGCTTCTTCGCCGGACCGTTCAATCGCGCCGGTCATATGCAGGATGCCTTCATGGTCTCGGTGAAGTCCGCCGACGGTACCGGCGATGCGCCGACCGAAATCGGCTACGACGACGTCGCCGGCGTCGCCGCCGCGCCATCGACGCACGACATCAAGGGCAAGCTCGCCATTGCCCTGGTCGCCGGCGCGATCGGCGCCGTCGGGGCGTTGGGCGCGATGAAATACGTGCGAGGCTGGCGCCGCCGCTCCGGCCCGTCGCCGCACGCCGCGCCGATCGCCTGATGTCGGCCCCGCCCTCCACCCGTCGCCACTAGGCCCCCCTATGTTTCAGGCGATCGTGACCTTCAGCCTGCGCCACCGGGCCTTTGTCCTGATCGCCGCCGCGATTCTGGTCGGCTGGGGCACGCTGGTGCTGCGCGATATGCCCATCGACCTGATGCCGGAAGTGCGTCAGCCATCGGTGATCGTCACGGCGGAAGCCGGTTCCCTGGCGGCGGAGGAGGTGGAGCAACTCGTCACCCAGCCCATCGAAATGGTGATGAACGGCGTTCCCGGCGTCAGCAGCGTGCGCAGCATGTCGAACGCCACCGTCGCCTACATCCAGATTTTGTTCGACTGGGGCACGGACTCCTTCCGCAACCGTCAGGTCGTGGCCGAACGCCTGACCCTGGTGCGCGATAACCTGCCGCCCGGCATCACGCCGATCATGGCCCCGATGTCCGCCGCCACCGGCCTGATCATGCATATGGGCGTCACCGGCGGGGCCAGCCCGATGGCGCTGCGCGAATATGTCGATTGGGTGCTGCGCCCGCGCCTGCTGGCGGTCGAAGGCATCTCTCAGGTCTACCCGATCGGCGGCGAGGTCCGCACCTATCGCTTCACCCCCAACCCCATCCTGATGCAGCACGCCGGCGTCGGACTGGACCAGGTCGAACGCGCGCTGACCGCGTACGGCACCAACTCCTCCGGCGGCTTCACCGACGTGCACGGCACCGAATACGCGCTGCGCAACCTCGGTCGCAGCACGAACCTCGACGACATGCGCGGCCTGATCGTCGCCTGGCGCGATGGCACCCCGATCCAATTGAGCCAGATCGGCGAGATCGGCTTCGCCGCCCGCCCCAAGCGCGGCGACGGCGCGTTCAACGGCATCCCGTCGGTCAATCTGGAAGTCATCAAGCAGCCGCGCGCCAATACCGTGCAGGTGGCCGAACGGATCGAGACCCTGCTGGCGGAAATGCAGAAGACCGCGCCGGCGGGCATCAAGGTCGGCCAGATTTCCTACAGCCAGGCCGATATGATCAAAGAGGCGATCGGCAATCTCGGCGATCTGCTGCGCGACGGCATCGTCGTCGTCTCCGTCGTCCTGATGCTGTTCCTGGCCAGCATTCGCCCGACCGCGATCTCGCTGCTCGCGATACCGATCTCCCTCGTCGTCAGCGCCATCGTGTTTAATCTGATGGGCGCGACGCTGAACACGATGATCCTGGTCGGCATCGCGATCGGCCTGGGCGAACTGGTCGACGATTCCGTGGTCGATGTGGAAAACATCCTGCGGCGCATGGGCGAGAACCGAAAAAGCGAGCGGCCGGAACCCATCATGACCGTCATCGCCCGCGCGTCGCAGGAAGTGCGCTTGGGGATCGTTTACGCCACCGTCATCATTCTGCTGGTATTCGTGCCGCTGTTGGCCATGCCCGGACAACCCGGACGCATGTTTTCCCCGCTGGCGCTGGCCTATATCGTATCGATCTTCGCCAGCCTCGTGGTGTCGATCACCGTGACGCCCGCGCTGGCGTCGTACTTGTTCCCGTCGATGAAGTCGCTGCACCGCGAACACGGCGGCCGGCTGGCCAATTGGCTGAAGCGGCGCAACGCCGCCGCGCTGGCCTGGGTGCTCGATCGGCCGCGCCGCGTGCTGTCCCTGGCCGTCGTCCTGGTCCTGACCGCCGCCGCGACGGTGCCGCTTCTGCCGCGTTCCTTCCTGCCGCGCCTGAACGAAGGCAATGTCTACGTCACCTTGCTGATGAACCCCGACCTGTCGCTGGCCGAGTCCTTCAAGGTCGGCCATCTGGCGGAGCAGATTTTGCTGCGCGTGCCGGAGGTCAAGGCCATGTCGCGCCGCAGCGGCCGCTACGACGGCGATTCCGACCCGGACCCGATCAACGACAACGAAATGCCGCTGCGCATCAAGCTCGACCAGGGACGTGGCTTGTCGGAACTGATGGCCGATATCCGCAACCGGCTGTCGATTTTCTCCGCCGACCTGAATGTCACCCAGTTCCTGATCGAGCGCATGCAGTCGCAGGACAACATGGTGCGCGGCGATGTCGTGCTGAAACTGTTCGGCCCCGACCTACCCACCCTGCGCACCCTGGCCGGCAAATTTCGCGCCGATTTCGGCCGCGTTCCCGGCCTGGTCGACCTGAACGTCGAACAGCAAACCTTCTCTCCCCAGGCCCGCATTTCCATCGACTACGCCCGTGCTCGGCTTTTTGGGGTAACCCCGGCGCAAATCACGACCGTATTGTCGAGCCTGACCAACGGGCGCACCGTCTCTCAGGTGATCGAAAACGGGCGACGTTTCGACGTCGTTATTCGACTGGGGGAGGCCGATCGTTCCCCCGACGCGCTCGCCGCCCTGCGGATCGACACCCCCGCGGGCGCCATTCCGCTGTCGTCCTTCGCAACCCTGAGCACCTATGTCGGGCCGAGCCGCATTATGAGGGAGGATGGGTCGCGCCGCATCGCGGTGATGGGCAATCTCGACGGGTCGCAAGATACCGACAAGGTCGTGGCGCGGATGCGCCAGATCATCGAGCGCACCCCCCTCCCCGTCGGCTATCGCGCGAGTCTGGAGGGCGATTTCAAATTGGGCGAACAAGGGCGAATGATGCTGTCGGTGCTGACGCCGCTGTCGATCCTGCTGGTGTTCATGGTGCTGCACCAGCGGTTCCGCTCCACCGTGCTCAGTCTGATCATCATGGGCAATATCCCCCTGGCGCTGGTGGGCAGCGTCGCGGCGCTGTGGATCGCCGATTTGGATGTGAACCTTGCCTCCATGATCGGGTTCATCGCGGTCACCGGGGTCGCCGTGCGCAATTCGCTGCTCAAGGTCAGCCACTTCGTGAATCTGCACCTGCATGAAGGCATGCCGCTGAACCGCGCGCTGATCCTGCGCGGTTCGGCGGAACGTTTGACGCCGGTGCTGATCACCGCGCTGGCGGCCGGTTCGGCGCTGGTGCCGTTCCTGTTCACCTCCGACGTTGCCGGCGTTGAAATCCTGCATCCGGTATCGATCGCGATCTTCGGCGGGCTGATCAGTTCCACGCTGCTGGATACCTTCACCACGCCGCTGCTGTTCGAACGCTACGGCTTCGCGGCGTTGCGCCGCACCCTGGAAGGCAACGCGAAACTCGCCTACGAGACATTCTGAGCAGAGGGAGCCGAAACATGGGCAGTCTGGCCTTTGCCGCGCTGATCGCCGGCGGCACGTTCCTCGCGAGTGTGACGCTCGATGTCGGGATCAACGCCGCGCAGAACTGGTACGACGTGATCTATCAGGATGCGTTCTGGAGCAGCCGTAAGGCCGACAGCCCCGCCTTACGCGACCTCGCGCGCGAGGAAGCCGAAATTGCCCGCCTGCTGGATCAACCCGGCTTCGTCGTCGTGATCGCCAAGCCCTGAAACCGTCGGCCGCTATTTTTTCGGCGTATTTTCAATAATCCTGCGCTCACCCAGTTCCGGCGGGCGGTTGCGCGCGGTCAGCTGATAGGCCGCGTCGGGCCAGGGCGACAGCGTGATTTCCATCGCCGCGATGGTGAATCCGCCGCCGAGGGCCGTATCCAGCGCCTGACGAGCGATTTTCTGCTTCGCGCGCGCGCGGAAGCCGGACGCGGCGGCGAGATACGCGGTGTAGCGGCGTTCGGCCTGATCGAGATCGACATCCGACGGTTCCCGCGCGGAGACGAAGCGATAGGTGGCGCCGCCGGTCCAGCCCTTGCCGATCGTCACTTCCGCCAGTTGCAGTCCCAGCACCTCCAACACCGCGAAGAAGCGCCGATCGTCTTCGGAGAGGCTCGACGGCAAATGGTCGGAGGGTAAGACCGGGGCGGTCAGATCGCGCCATGCGCCGGAGATCGAGGCCCCCGCGGACCGCGCCATGTCCATGGAGCGATCCAGCCATCCCGCATCCTGATCGGCTGCCCGCGCCTGCGTCGGGAACGCGAGCGCCGCCAGGATCAGCAAATGAGCGGGTCGGATCATTCGAAGAACCCCAACGCGCGGGTTCGGCTGGCGACACGTTCGGCGGGCGACAAGACGACGATGTCGGCCGGTTCCAGGCTGCCCGACGGCCCGATACTCGCCTCTGCCAGCAGATTGAACACCGTCTTGCGCGCGGCGTCGCGACGGGCTTTGTCGGTGTCGGTCGGCAGCACGATCAGCAGCGCCACCTGGCGCGACGCGAGATAGCGGCCTTCCGCGATGTCCACGGCCAGCGGCAGCACGCCGTCGAGCGCGACCGGCGCCACCGCATCGCCGATGGTCGGCAGTTCGGCGACGGACACCACGGCCAGCGCCCCCGGCTTGGCGGATCGTGCCCAGGCGACAACGTCCGCGGCACCGCCGGAACGTTGGGAGACCGATCCGTCGGCGCGGGTTTTCGCGCAGAAGTCCCGCCGTTCAGCGCGATCGAACGGCAGTTTCGCCGCGGGCAGGCCGGCGACGCAGCCGGATTCCATCACCCGCCCGTCGAACATCCTTTGCGCGATTGATCCCGTCGGTGCCAGCAGCAGCGTGCCGGTAGTCGGCGCGGGATCGTGCGCGGTGAAGGCGCGGAACAGTTCGGTGGTGTTGACCGCAACGACCGGCGTGCCGGCCGGTCGCACCAGGGCGACAGCCTGACGCGCAATCGGCACGGCGACGGCATCGGCGCGTGCATTGCCGGCGCATAACTCCACCTCTGCCTGCGAGGGCACACGGGCCAGCAGGGCGAGGCGCGGGCGCGCCCCGGCCATCGGCGCGCAGGCGGCTTCGGCGGCGCGAATCCCGGTATCGACGCTGTGCGTCGCGGAGCGCAGCGGCGCCACGGCACGCGCCATCGGTTCCCCCAGTTCGCGGTCGGTCATGATCAGCACGTCGGTCGCCGCAACCGCCTTGGCCGCGAAAAACAGCGAGAGCGCGGCGCACGCGGCCAGATGCAAAAAGGGCCGGTTACGGGCTGTCATCATTTCGCAATCCTGCTGACTGGATATAAAGAGAACGTCATTGTGCCTGAAGCTTCTCTGTGCTGCTATAGCTATATCCAGCTTTGTCAATCCGGTCGAACAAGCGAAAGATCAAGTCATGCGGTCGGCTCACATTCGATTCACGTTCGATTTATGGCGACGTGTGGTCTGGCTCGCTTGCGCGCTGCTTGCGACTGTCGTCGGTTCGGCTTCGGCGCAACCAACCCGCCAATCCCTGCCGGTCGGTTCGGTGCATTCCGGCGTTCTGCCGCTGGGCACGGCGCAACTGCCGCTGCCGGCCGGACAGTGGACGGTCGCGGGCGTCGGGCAGCAAGGCGTGACGGTTCCGGCAATCGGTGCCTACGGCACGATCCAGAACACCATCCTGTTTCAGATCAAAAATAACCGGATCGTTGCCGTCCTCGAAGCCAATGCCAATTCCATCCCCGTCAACGACGGTTGGGGCCGCACGAAATCCTGCGCCGCGGGCGGTCAGCCGCACTTGCTGACGCGGTACAAGTCCGGCTGGGAAACCGGTTGCCAGTTCGTCGTCGTGACCGCTTTCGGTTCGGCGTCCTCCGGCCCCGCGGCATGGGACAGGGCACGCGCCTTCGCCGAACAAAAATCCCTGACCATGGCCGATACCTGGATCACCGCCGGCTTCCGCGCGAGTGATCGACAGGACCTGATCGACGCGCGCTTCCACTTCGACCCCACTTTGTTCTCCGGCGCGCCTGTGCCGCCTGGGCTCGACTGGTCGGCGGAAGCCGTCAAGGCCGATCCGCAACGCGACGCCGCCATGCGCGCCACCGCGGAATGGGCCAAGGGTTACGATCTGTTGATCGAGCGCGGGTTGCGCAACCAACTCGGTCGCTCCACCGGCGCGCGTCCGGTGCCGATGCCGCATATCGCGGCCTATACGCAGTCGAACCCGACGATCGACGCCAAGCTCGCCGAACTCGACCGGATGTTCCGGGACGGGCGGCTGAACCAGGACTCCTATCTGGCACAATCCAAACTGGTCCTGTCCGAAGCCCCCGTCGTGACGCCGCCCACCAATCTGCTGTCGAATGCCGTGCGCAAGAACATCTCTTTCCGCTCTTTCGGCACATTCGTCGATTACGCGATCGCCTATGTGGTGACGGCGAACAATGCGATATCGACGGGGATCGCGCTGACCATCAATTCCACGGACTCGTTCTGGTTCGTTCTCAACGATCAATATTGGGACGATTATTACGCGCGACTGAACACCCATGATTCCGAGCGTATCATCGATTTCATCTACATCGGCGGCGGAGTAAAGGCGTGATGACCCGAGTTCTTCTCCTGCTTGCCTGCCTGTCGTTCGCCCTGGGTGGGGAGCGCGCCGCGTTCGCGCAAACATCTGACGCGGGGCTGGCCCAAGGCAGCATCGTTAAGGGCGTTCTGACGCTGGACGGTAAGCAGATCGCGCTGCCGAAGGGCGATTGGATCGTCGCGCACGACGGACCGAACGGATGGAACAATCCGACCATCGGGGCATTCGGCTATATCCGGACCGTCGTGCTGCTGCATCTGCAAGGCACCCGCGTCGACGCCATGCTGGAAATCAACGCCAACGCCCTGCCGACCGCCGATGGCTGGGGTATGGCGGGCGATTGCGGCCGGTCCGATCTGGTGATGGCGGTCATCCGCTATCGCGCGGGTTGGGACGGCTCCTGCTTCTTCGTCAACCACACGATCACCGCCAACGAGGCACAGGCCACCTGGCGTTCGGCGCGGACTTTCGCGGCGGCAAGGGGATGGAGTGTTTCGTCCACCTGGCTGACGGCGGGGTTTCGGTCCGCCAATCGCGGCGACGTGATCGACGCGCGGTTTCATTTCGCGCCGGAAGCTTACGGTATCCCGACCGAACCGGTCGGCTACTGGCGCGGATCGGCGTGGAATGCCTCTCGCATCGACAGCGATCCGGCCCGCCTCGCGCTGGCCAAGGCGGTCAGCGACTGGGCGATGAACTACAGCGCCCTGGTCGATACGGGATTGAAAAGCCGTCTCAGCGGCGATCTGGTCACGCCCATGCCGGACCTGAAATCCGCCGAAAAGGTTGAAAGCCTGATCGAACACCGGCTGGCGGAACTGGACGCCTTGCGTCGCGACGGCACGATCACCGCGCAGGATTTCGATACCCAGGCCATGGCGTTGCGGGAAAACGGCCTGGGATCGAGCAGCACGGCCCCCGATCTGGCGACCGTCACCGGCGTCAAGGCCTTGTCCTATCGCATCATCGTTTCCATCTCGCACCTGTTCGTCGACTACTACTGGACCGGGAACTACGTCGCGGCCGGAGCGTTGGAGATCCTGCAGATCACCATCAACAGCGCGAAGTTCTATTTCCACGAACTGGCCTGGGCGAAATATGTCGGCATTCCCCGCGGCGACGCAGCGCGCACGATGGATTTCGGCTATATGGGAACCGGCGTCTAGCGGCCGGTTTCACCACCGTAGATTGCGCCAACGAACGATATCGGCGACAGTTCCGACCAGGACAGTTTGCTTACCCGAACCAACGAGGTGGACCATGTTCAAGGCTGCTCTCCCGATCGTGCTTGCCGCGTCCCTTCTTGCCGTACCGTCGATCGCCCAAGCCCAAACCGCCGCCCAGGCCGCCGCGCAATCCAGCGCCGGCAAGGACGATTACAGCATGGTGATCCGCCCCGGACAGTGGATCGCCATCGGTGCCGGCGCCGTCACCGGTTTTGTGGTCGGAGAGGCGTTGTTCTCCACTGATCTCGGCATGGTCGTCGGCGGCCTGGTCGGCGGCTACCTCGCGAACGTCCTGTATCAGGGCTATCAGATCGAGGTGCGCATGGGCATGGCGGCGAAGTAGTCCACCCGCCGACCACCGTTTCCGGAGACGTCCCATGCTGTTCCGTCGCTTCGTTCTGCCGCTCGCGGCGGGAGCCTGCCTCATGGTGTCCGGGCCGACGGCCTTGCGCGCGCAAGCCGATGCCCCTGTCGTCAAGAATGCGTCGCTGGTGTTCGTGACAGCCGAAGACGGCAAGGACGAAACCACCGTTCTGACGATCGCCGTCACCAATGCCGGCGGGGTTTTCCTGGATCGGGTGTTCGACGCCAAGCAGGAAATCAAGCCCGGCACGACGTTCAATCTCTGGCTGCAACGCGCCCGTCCGGAAACGGCCGACAGACTGACGGGCAGCAAGATCAGCTTTCGCATCGATCCCAAGGGCGATGAGCACTGGGTAGTGAAAGACGTGAAATTGCAGGTCAATTTCGAGTCCGGCCCGTCCCGGTCCTGGCACTGGGGGCCGTTCGTGCTGGAAACCAAGGCATCGAAACCGTTCACGGTCGAATATGCCCTGACCGACGACCGCAAGCTTTAAGCCGCTATTGCGGCAGCGTCGTCTCCGGGCCGATCCCCGGCAGCGCAACAGCCGAACCGGTCAAGTGACGCTTTCCATAGGCGTATCCGGCGGTGATCGCCGCACCGGCGATCCCACGCACGACCGATAAGGCACTCGCCGAGGCGACATTGCCCATCCAGGCATAGGCGACGGCAAAGTCGACCAGACCGAATACCGCGCGCGAGACTGCTTCCTGGACCTCCGCCGGCGCGCCCGTGTCGACCGGCGGCGGCTTCAGCCCATCGACCGGCGCGTCGCGCCACGCCGTCAAGGGCGGCGCGCCGCCCACCGTCAGACGGTTGCGAAACCCCGCTTCGGCGGCGGTCCAGGATGCTTCGGTCCAGGCGATGAAACGATCCCGCGTCAGCGGCGCGATCGGATCGGCCGGCGGCGCGAACAAATAGCGCAGGTGTTGGGCATCGCGCGGATCGGCGATCCGGATCGAGGCCATGAGCCAGTGCGGAGGCAGTTTCCAACCGAGATCGACCGCCTCCCGCAGGGCCGCACCCCAGGCGGGATCGACGGGATGGGTGACCGACTGCTCCGTGCCCGCGACCCGCGCGATATAGGCGCAGGACAGATCGTGATCGGATTGATGCGCGACGCGGGAGAACGGATTTTCGGCGCGGTTGCAGCCACTCGGGGCCTCCCACCTCGGGCGCTCCCCCGTTGGCCCCTGCGCGGAACGATGCAGCTGCGCGAGCACGGCGGCGTCCACCGTGCGGCCGGACAGACGCATCAGCACCAGGCTGACGACCTCCGCCCCCGGATCGCCGAAGCTTTTGCGCGCGACCAACCGCCAATCGCCCGGCGGCAGCGGCAATTGGCGGCCTTCCGCCGTCAGCACGGCGCGATAGGTCAGACCCGGTTGCAGGTCGGTGTCGGCCCGCGCGGCTTGCGCGACGACGAGGCTCGACAAGAGGATGGCAAGCGGCGGGACAGTCGGACGCATGGCGATCTTTCTATCGTGGCATCGCGTATCGCGTGTATCTATCGCATGATCGATCGCGCGACGATGTCATTGTTCGCGGTTGCGCGACGTGTGCGAGAAACGATACGGTTACACCGAGTTTTTTGGGGGAAAGCCACATGCGCCTACATTCACTTGGTGCCGCCGTCGCCGTCGCCGCGGTGCTGTCCGTCGCCACGCCGGCGCGGGCGCAGATGATTTCGATGCCGCCGGCAAAAACCGCCGTTCCCGTGGTGCTCTGGGGCGTGACCGGGGCTGTGATCGGCGCGGTCGCCTGGCCGATGATGTTTCCCGCCAGCGTCGGCGCGACGGCGGCACCCGGGGCCGGGATGGCCATTGCCTGGACCTGGGGCTCGTTCCTGACCACCCGCGCCGCGGTCGGCACCGTGCTGGGCGGCGCGCTGGGATATGCGATTGCGCCGAATTAGGCCGCGTTCCGAACCGAACGAAACGCCCTCTCCCGCAAAACGGAAGAGGGCGCGCCGCCGATTGCGTCAGGCGCGTTGGACGAGTTCGATCTTGTAGCCGTCGGGATCCTCGACGAACGCGATGATCGACGTTCCGAACTTCACCGGGCCGGGTTCGCGGGTCACCTTGGCGCCCATGCCGCGCAGCATTTCGGTCGTCGCCGCGACGTCGGGCACGCCCATCGCCAGGTGGCCGAAAGCGCTGCCGAGGTCGTACTTGTCGACACCGTAGTTATAGGTGAGTTCGATCACCGTGTTGGTGTCGTCGTCGCCGTAGCCGACGAAGACCAGGGTGTACTTGCCGTCGGGCACGTCGCGACGGCGGATTTCCTTCATACCGAAACCCTTGGTGTAGAACGCGACGCTTTTTTCCAGGTCGCCGACGCGCAGCATGGTGTGGAGGAAACGGCTCATGAGTATTTTATCTCCCGTGTTGCATGGTCTCTGGGTCGAGTCCCAGCAGAAACAGCCCGGCCGCGTTCGCCGCGGCCACGCTGGCTTCCCTGTCCGCCAGGATGGTGGCCCCGGCTTCGAACGCAACCCCCCTTAAGCCGGCGGCCGCCGCGTTGTGGATGGTATCGGGACCGATGGTCGGCAGGTCGGCGCGCCGTTCTTGCCCCGGCTTCACGACCTTGACCAGTACGCCGCCGGGGCCGGCGCGCTTCAGATCGCCGCAGCGGGAGAGCATGGCATCGGTGCCCTCCACCGCTTCCACCGCCAGCACGATGCCCAGTTGCACGACGCAGCCTTGCCCGACATCGGCGCTGCCCAGCACGCGCGCGACCGCCACGCCGCGCTCGATATCCGCCATCGCCTGCGCGTCGGGTTCCGTCCGCGACAGGATGCCCCTGGGGCCCAGCGCAGCCTGGAAGATTTCGTGCGCGCCCAGGACACGAAATCCCTCGTCGCCCAGCACCTTGACCACCGCCGCCAGCAGGCCGTCGTCGCCGCCGAAAGCCGCGCGTCCGATGCGCGCGGCAATTTTGGCGCCCTCGGCATCCGGTCGAAGGTCGAATATCGACGGGCGTCGAACCGGACCGATCATCACCAGATCATGGCAGCCATGCGTACGCAACGCGCCGAGGATGCGTCCCACCGCGCCCATGCGAATAATCTCGTGCGGCCAGGGGGCGATAACCTGCTTTTCGGCGAATCCCTCCAGCCCGACAATAAAAACCGCCCGTCCGGCTGCCTGCGCGGCGGCGGCGACCTGCGCCGGCAGGCGGCCCCCGCCGGCGAGAATCCCAAGAGTTCGGGGCTGTTCCGACGGATGTTGCATGCTGGAATCCAGATGGGCGGGGTCAGGGAGCCGACAAAGTTTGCCCGAGTTCGGGATGCTGCGATAGCGAAGGTTGCGTCCGGAGCGCTGTCGCCATAATTTTGGCGTGAGCCAATTTCCCGGCGCGGCGAGCATCGCCTGACGGGCCGGCCAGAGTGGCGGCGTTCACCGCCAATAAGAACTGAGGATAACCGCATGAGCGCCACAGCCAAAAGGACCGTGACCGTCACGCTCGACGGCACCAACAAATCGACCAGCCTGCCCCTGCTGTCCGGCACCGCCGGCGCGGACGTGTTCGATATTCGCAAGATGTATGGCGATCTCGGCATTTTCACCTACGATCCCGGCTACGGCGCGACGGCATCCTGCGAAAGCAAGATCACCTATATCGACGGCGATGTGGGCATCCTGGAATATCGCGGCTACCCGATCGAGCAACTGGCCGAAAACTCCACCTTCCTCGAAGTCTGCTACCTGCTGCTGAACGGCGAACTGCCGAACCCCGCGCAATCCGCGGAGTTTGAACTCGGCGTCATGCGGCACACGATGCTGCACGAACAAATCCGCAGCTTCTATAACGGCTTCCGTCGCGACGCCCATCCGATGGCGATCATGTGCGGCGTCGTCGGCGCGTTGTCGGCGTTCTACCACGACAGCCTGGACATCAACGATCCGGAAAGCCGCCGCATCAGCGCGTTCCGTCTGGTCGCCAAGCTGCCGACGATCGCCGCCTGGGCCTATAAGTACTCGATCGGGCAACCGTTCATGTACCCGCGGAACGATCTGACCTATGCCGAGAACTTCCTCTACATGGTCTACGGCGTTCCGGCCGAGGAATACAAAGTCAACCCGATCCTGTCCAAGGCGATGGACCTGATCATGATCCTGCACGCGGATCACGAACAGAACGCTTCCACCTCCACCGTCCGCCTCGCCGGCTCCACCGGCGCGAACCCGTTTGCCTGCATCGCCGCGGGCATCGCCAGCCTCTGGGGCCCCTCCCACGGCGGCGCGAACGAAGCGGTGTTGAAAATGCTGTCCGAAATCGGACACGTCGACAACATCCCGGCCTTCCTCGCGGACGTGAAGGACAAGGACAACCACACCAAGCTGATGGGCTTCGGCCACCGGGTCTATAAGAACTACGATCCGCGCGCGAAGCTGATCCAGAAGGCCTGCCACGACGTGCTGGCCGAACTGGGCATCAAGGGCGATCCGCTGCTCGACCTCGCGATGGAACTGGAAAAGATCGCGCTGAGCGATCCGTACTTCATCGATCGCAAGCTCTACCCGAACGTCGATTTCTATTCGGGCATCATCCTCAAGGCCATGGGCTTCCCGACCAGCATGTTCACGGCGCTGTTCGCCGTGTCGCGCACCGTCGGTTGGGTCAGCCAGTGGCAGGAACTGATCGAGGACCCGCAGCAGCGCATCGGCCGTCCGCGCCAGATCTACACCGGCCCGGCGACCCGCGACTACGTCCCGATGAGCAAGCGCGGCTGATCGCGCGCCGCTCCGAAGGACCCAAAAAGCGCCGGAGGGCTTCCACCCTCCGGCGTTTTTTTTATGCCTGTCCCCCATCCTCCGCATATTTCATCAGACGAAATACCCGACACCCCCGGCGAGTTATCCACACCCTGTTAATCCTGTGGATAAGTTTCACGCGGCAACAATCGGACACTGCTCGGCATTTTTTGCCAAACCCCATCGCCGATTCGCTCACCGCACCGCCGGGGAATGAGCAGCAAAAGCAGTAATTTACCGGCATGAGATCAAATTTGATACGAATCGTCCGCCGAAGCCCCAGCGATTGCCGGATTTCATACAAAGGTGTGTTGATCTCAATGAATGCACCTATAGGTTGCATTTATTAATCCTGTTGGGAACACACTCTTATGAACTCCGCCGCCACTTTGGACATGCTCGTGAAACAGAGGCTGCGCCGCTGGCCGCAATGCCCGCCGGGACTCAGAATGCGCACACGCAAGGAAGCCTGGCTGCGCGGCCGCCCCTCGGAAGAAGGTGACTCCGTCAACCCCTTCCTGAAACTGCCGGGCAGCACGCGCCTGCGCACCCTACCGGACGGGCTGTGGCTGAACTTCGGCGGCACCGCCCACGACCCATACGTGGACATCTTCGCGGTGGAGGCCTGCAGCACCCTGCAAAACCTCCTGGATAAGCGTTCGCGCTTCGCCCCAAGCACACACTCGATCCTGGCCGTGTGCCCGCTGACCTGGCTGCTGGCGGCAACCTCGCCGACCGATCCGACCCCGCGCTGGCGCGCGACCCGGCTGTTCACCTTTGAACCGACGGGCGACGTCGCGATACCCGTGCGCGAGATGCGCGTGCTGTTCGGCCTGCGCGGCGATGTCTACAAAGGGTTTACCGCCCACCAATTGCCCCATGCGCATGAGTTCTACATGCCGATGGAGATGTTGATCGAAGAGGGCTGCGAGAATAACCCGGCGGTGCGCGCCTTGATGGATCGGGCCTCCCTGGCCTCGAACTTCGTCGACGGCGCCGCCGGACTTTAGGCCCCTGCTCCGTGATCGCGCAGAACGAGCATCGCCAGATCGGGGCGGTCGGTGATCAGGCCATCGACCCCCCAGCCGATCAGCCGGCGCATGTCGGCCGGACAATTCACCGTCCACGGCAGCACACCCAGGTTCAACCCCCGCGCCTCGGCAACCTCGGCCTCGGTCAACGAAGCATGGGCGGGTGCCCAATGCGCGCCCGTTTCGGCCCGCACGGCACGCGGCACCGACCCGGCGAAATCCTCCGGCCGGGGGCCGTCCCACCAAAGGGCGGCGTTGGCGACGGTTTCGGGGCTGGTCAACCAGGCCGTGACGATCTCGGGCCGAACGCGCCGCACGTGGCGCGGCCCGCGCCAGTCGAACGATTCGATCATCACCCGATCGGCCGCCTCGGCGGCATCGACGACCGCCAGAACGGCGTCCGCCATGACGTCAGGCGGGACCGTCGCCGCAAGGCGGGTTGGGTCCGTTTTCAACTCGATATTGAACCGCATGGTCGGCAGGGCGCTCAGCACCGCTTCCAGCGTCGGTATGCGGGCACCGTCAATGGGCGACTGATCCGGATACAGCCGAGCATAGCGGGTGTGGGGATGAATGCGGCCGACGTCGAAGTGGCGCAATTGTTCCAGGGTCAGCGCATGCACCAGGGGGCCGGTTTCGTCCGGCCAGTTGCCGGCGGGATCGCGCGCCAGGTCCCGGTTCAACGCCAGATCGTGCGTCACGACGACAACATTGTCCGCGGTCATGCCGACATCGAGTTCGAAACAGCCAACGCCCAATCGGGCGGCGGCCAGGAAACCTTCCAACGTATTCTCGGGGAACAATCCGCGCGCGCCGCGGTGGCCCTGGAGGTCAAACATTCGCATCGTCGGGCCGATCCTGGTATCGATGGTTGTCCGCCCCTCGGTATTCCCTCGGGGCTTTGTCTAACCATCACGGTATCCACGCATGCACTATACCGAACTCGGCCGCACCGGCCTGAACGTCAGCGTCGCCGGGTTGGGCTGCGGCGGTTTCAGCCGTTTGGGCCTGGGGGCCGGTAAGTCCGAGGCAGACGCCATCGCGATCATTCGCGGCGCGCTCGATCTCGGGGTCAACCTGATCGACACGGCGGCGGTCTACGATACCGAGGAGGTCGTCGGCAAGGCGCTGATCGGCGTGCCCCGCGATCAGGTCGTGATCTGTACCAAGGCCTCCAAACCGGCGGCGGACCCACGGTTCGACGCGGATAAGATCCTGCAAAGTCTGGACGCATCCCTGCGCCGTCTGGGCGTGGACTACGTCGACGTGTTCCAGATTCACGCCGTGCCGCCCTCGGCATACGATTATGTCCGCGACGCGATCGCGCCGGTGCTGCTGCGGGAAAAAGAGCGCGGCAAATTCCGCTTTCTGGGCATTACAGAGACCGCGCCGAACGATCCCGAGCAGCTTATGTTGAACCGAGCCTGCCAGGATACGCCGTGGGATACCGCGATGGCGGCGTTTCACCTGATGGACCAGGTCGCGCGCGATCAGGTGTTTCTCCATACGCGGGCCAACCGGATCGGTACTCTGATGATGTTCGCGGTGCGGAGCATTTTTGCCCGTCCGACGCAATTGGCGGAGACGATGCGCGCGCTGGCGGCGAGCGGACAGGTGCCGACCTGGCTCGCCGAAAGCGATACGCCGCTGGATTTCCTGATCCATCCCGATGGCGCGGACAGCCTGACCGACGCGGCCTATCGCTATGTTCGTCACGAGCCCGGCGTGGATGTCGTGCTGTTCGGCACCGGCAATTTGGAGCATCTGCGCAGCAATATCCGCTCCATCCTGAAACCGGCGCTGCCGCAAGCGGATCGGGACCGGTTGGCCGAACTGTTCGCGCATCTGCGGGGCGTCGGATTGGAAGCACCGCCGCCCAGAAAATAGTCATGCCGATTTAACTTGCAGCGGCGCGGTTATATCCCGATATAGCGGCTGTCTCTCCGTGATTGCGTGATTGGCGGCCCGTTTGGCCGTGTTCCCGGAAGAATCTTAGTTGAAACTCGTTCGTCCCCAATTATCGCGCGGGGCGTCGGACACCGCGCGCCGGATTACCCGGCGCTGGAGCTTATCATCCTCGTGACACAGACGACCTTCGCGGAACTCGGCCTGGCCGACCCGCTGCTGCGCGCCCTCGATGCGCAGAAGTTTACGATCCCGACGCCGATTCAGGCCGCGGGCATTCCTCCCCTCCTCGCCGGCAAGGACCTGTTGGGCATCGCCCAGACCGGCACCGGGAAGACCGCGGCCTTTGTGCTGCCGATGCTGCAACACCTGAACGCGGAAAGCGTGCGCGCCGCGCCGTTCACCACCCGCGCGCTGATTCTGGCGCCGACCCGTGAACTCGCGCTGCAAATCGACGATACCGTACGGCGTCTGGCGACCAACGGCCGGTTGCGCAGCGTTGTCATCATCGGCGGCGCAAGCCGCTTCAAGCAGACCGAAACCATGCGCCGCGGCGCCGACATCGTCGTCGGCACGCCCGGACGCGTGTGCGATCTGATGCAGACTCGCGAACTGATCCTGGGCAACGCGAAAATCTTCGTCCTCGACGAAGCCGACCGCATGCTCGATCTGGGCTTCATCAAGGACATCCGCCGGATCGCCGCGTCCCTGCCGGCGCAGCGCCAGTCGGCGCTGTTCTCCGCGACCATGCCGACCGAAGTTGCCAGCCTCGCCGCCAGCATGCTGCGCGATCCCGTCCGCGTGGAAATCGCCCGGGTCGAAGCAACGACACCGAAGATCGAGCAAGCCGTGCACTTCGTGAATCAGTCCGCCAAATCGGCGCTGCTGCGCGATCTGCTGGCCGATCCCGCCTTCGCCCGCGTGATCGTGTTCACCCGGACCAAGCACGGGGCGAACAAGGTCGCCGAAACGCTGGAAATCGCCGGCGTGCGGGTCAACGCGCTGCATGGCAACAAAAGCCAGTCGCAACGCGAAAAGGCGCTGGACCAGTTCCGCACCGGGCGCGCGCGCGTTCTGGTCGCGACCGATATCGCCGCGCGCGGTATCGACGTGACCGGCATCACGCATGTGATCAACTACGACCTGCCGGCCGAACCGGAAAGCTATGTGCATCGGATCGGACGCACCGCGCGCGCCGGTCTGGCGGGCGTCGCGATCTCGTTCTGCGACATCGCCGAACGCAGCACGCTGCGCATCATCGAACGCATGATCGGCACCAAGATCCCGGTCGTCGGCGCGATCCCCGATGAAGGCGAACTGATCCGCCAGGCACCGCGCAAGCCGGCCCCGCCGCGCGGCCGTTATGCCAAACCGCGCTCCGGCGGCGGTCAAAAGGGTGGCATGCGCTCCGCGGCCTGATAAACCCTGCACGAACCGGATGCCGGGTTCCCCCGGCATCCGCCAAGGCAGGAGGTCTGAATGACGGAACGGATTTTGGGCGTTCTCGGCGGTATGGGCCCGCTGGCGAGCGCCCAATTCATGCTGCGGCTGACGCTACTGACGGACGCCGAACGCGATCAGGATCACGTCCCCGCCGTCTTGTGGTCCGACCCCCGTGTGCCCGATCGCACACGCGGCAAACTCTCCGGCGGCGACGATCCGCTGCCGTGGTTACAGCGCGGCATCGCCGGCCTGCGGCAGGCCGGATGCGGCGCGATCGCGATCCCCTGCAACACCGCGCACGGGTGGTATCGCGAAATGGCCGAAAGCGCGGGCTGCCCGATCCTGCACATCGTCGATGCCGCCGCCGCCGATCTGGCGCGCATGGGTATTCGCCCCGGCCGGATCGGACTGATGGGCACGCAGGCCACGCTCAATATGCGGCTGTACCAGGAACGGATGGACTCCCTGGGGTGGGATTGCCTCACCCCGACGCAGGCGCAAATGGATCGCAACGTCACGCCCGCGATCGGACTGGTGAAAGCCAACCGAGTCGCTGAAGCCTTCGAACCACTGGCCGAGATCGTCAACGACCTCTCCCAGCGCGGCGCCACCGCCGTCGTCCTCGGTTGCACCGAAATCCCACTCGGCATTTTGGCCGGTCCGGCGGAACACCTGCGGGCACCCGTCATCGACACCATCGACGCGCTGGCCCGCGTATCCATCGCCTGGGCGCGGGGATCAGCCTAACAGCGTATCGCGCAGCGACTGCCAACTGTCGCGATCGGGGGCACAGATCAGCCCGCCGGTCGTGACGGTCGGATCGTACGGCGTGCCGTCGAAACGGGCGGAAAAACCGCCGGCCTCGGCGTGCAGCAGCCAGCCCGGCGCGTGATCCCACGGGTACAGGCGATTGAAGAACAGGAAATCGCAGTGCCCGGCGGCGACCATTCTGTATTCATGGGCCGAACAGCGATAATCCCAGCTTCCCCGCAGTTTCGGCAGGTTGGCGCAGACACGACCGCGCTCCGGCTCCGGCAGGAAGCGCCAGGCGACATTGCCCGCCATGTCGGCCGCCGTCGCGGGGGCCGATACACGTAGGTCCGCGCGTCGCCCGTCCGGCGTTTCGATCCACGCCCCCTCCCCCCGGATGGCCAGGGCGGTATCGTCGCCCACGGGATCGTGAATCGCGCTGGCAATGATCTCACCGCGACTCAGGACCGCGACCATCACGCCGAACAGCGCGAGGCCGGAGGCGAAGTTGGCGGTGCCGTCCACGGGATCGACGACAAAGGCAAGATCGGGCTCGCCGAGACCCAGCAACAGGGATCGATCGGCGGTCGCCGCTTCTTCCCCAACCACGACACAGCCGGGGAACAGGGCGCGCAGCCCGGCATCGATCAGCTTTTCCGCCGCTTCATCGGCCTCCGTAACAAGATCGAGCGGGCCGGACTTGGTCCTGACGGACCCGGCCGCCAGATTACGGAAGCGCGGCATGATTTCCTGACGCGCGACAGAGCGCATCAGGGCGGCCACGCCGCCAAGCTGTTCGGCGGAAAAGCGCATCGTCACTCCTGACGTTCGAAACGAGCCCGATCAGCCGGCAGAAGCCGAACGGTGAGGTGCACGGTATCGTCGCGATCCTCACGCGACACAACCTCCCCATGCTGGTACAGCCAGGCCATGCGGGCACCGTCGGACGGCGACAGGGAATAGTCTGCGGTATCCATGCCCGCGCCGATGCGCGCATCGATCGCGGCCATCAGCGCGGGCAGCCCCTCTCCAGTAATCGCGGAAACCCCGACCGCGCCGGCGCGTTCCGGCAGTTGGTCCACCCCGCCCAACAGATCGGCCTTGTTCAACACCTCGATCGTGCGACTCGGCCAATCGTCGGTCAGCGTGCCGTCGACGACGAGATCGTCGAGAACCTTCACCACGTCGGCGCGCTGGGCGGCGCTTTCGGGATGCGCGGCATCGCGGATATGCAGGATGATGTCGGCTTCGGCGACTTCTTCCAACGTCGCGCGAAACGCTTCCACCAGTTCGTGCGGCAATTGGCTGATAAAGCCCACGGTATCCGACAGGATCACCTTGCGACCGGAATCGAGGCGCATGCCGCGCATGGTCGGATCGAGTGTCGCAAACAACTGATCGCGCGCGGTGACCTCCGACCCCGTCAACGCGTTGAACAGGGTCGATTTACCGGCGTTGGTATAGCCGACCAGCGCGACCACCGGGAACGGCACGCGTTTGCGCGCGGAGCGGTGCAGGCCGCGGGTGCGCCTGACCTGTTCCAATTCTTTTTTCAGCCGGACGATGCGATCGCCGATCAACCGTCTGTCGGCCTCGATCTGGGTTTCACCGGGACCGCCAAGGAAGCCGAAGCCGCCGCGCTGACGTTCAAGATGGGTCCATGACCGAACCAGCCGAGAACGCTGGTAGTCGAGATGCGCGAGTTCGACCTGCAGCGCGCCTTCCTTCGTCGCGGCGCGTTCGCCGAAAATGTCCAGGATCAGGCCGGTGCGGTCGATGACCTTACAACCCCAGGCGCGTTCGAGGTTTCGCTGCTGGACCGGCGAAAGCGCGCTGTCGACAATGGCGACTTCCACCTGGTTGTCCGCCAGTTCGGCGGCCTGCGCCGTCGTCTGACCTTCCCCAAGCAGGGTGGACGGGCGACGTCCGCGGATATGCAGAATGGCGGTGTGCACGACCACAAGGCCGATCGACGCGGCAAGGCCGATGGCTTCGGCCAAACGCGCATCGGCCGCGCGCGTCGGATCGCCGCCGGACAGATCGGTGCGGGTACGTTCCCACGGCAGGATGATCGCGGCACGCGTGGGGGTAGGCATATGGCTTTGGCCATGTCCTCCCCCTTGAACGGAACGCGTCGCGGGCCGATCGCCAGAATCGTGGCTGTCGGGTTCTTCAATCAGTATTGGGCGCAGCGGTCGTCTCCCGTACCGCCGTGGCGGCGCCTTCGACCCGTGTCGCGTCGAACAATTGAATCGGCGCGCCCGGCATGACCGTGCTGATAGCGTGCTTATAGACGAGTTGGGTATGCCCATCGCGTCGAAGCAGAACGGAAAAATTGTCGAACCAGGTGATAATCCCCTGAAGTTTGACACCGTTCACAAGGAACACCGTCACCGGTGTTTTGCTTTTTCGCACATGGTTCAGGAACACGTCCTGAACGTTCTGCGATTTTTCATTGGCCACGGCGATTGTCCTTCTGTGTTGCCGTAATTTTAGGCAGTTGATGGTAGTCTCAACGGGTCGTGGCACGCCCGCCAACGGTTTTAATCTTTGCGCACGCTCCTTTCAGCGTAGCCCATGCAAACATGCGGCCAGATCGTGCGCATCGGTGAAATGGATATCGGGAGACGCATGTTCAACTCCCCCATCGTGATCCGCCATTCCCACCAGCACCGCCGTGACGCCGGCCGCCTTCGCCGCCTTCATGTCCAGCGCCGTATCGCCGAGATACCATACGTCGCGGCCCGCCGAATGCCCCATTTTTTCCAGGGCCAGATAGATCGGCGCGGGATCGGGCTTGTCCGCGACCGCATCGCCCGCCCCGACGATCGCGCCGAAATAGCCATTCCACCGCAAATGCGCGACTTCAAGCCGCAGAAACGAACCGGCCTTGTTGGAGACAATACCTTGCGGCCAGGGCTGCCCCGCTTCCAGCGCATGCTCCGCGCCCGGCATCGCGCGCAGGTGCAGCAGATGGTCCGCGTTGAACGCCGCATAGAAGACATCGCGCGCTTCGGTCCAGCGATCGCCGAACAGGACCGGGAAGCTCTCCTTCAGCGCCACCCGCACGCGGGCACGGGTTTCTTCCACGGTCCAGAGCGGCTTGTCGAAGGCGGTAAAGGTCGCGTTCAGCGCCCCGGCAATCGCGGCCCAGCCGTCAACCAGGGTGTTATCCCAATCGTACAGCAGCAGACGCGGGCGCGTGTTCCGTAATTCGACATAAAGCATGCAGCGACTCCACCAGGAGTTGCGCAGACTACCGCACTTCGCCTGGCTTGTGCAGTCGAGACAGCATCAAGGCGTTGACGCAGACCTTGACCCACCCCTGGAACGAGAAGTCATGGGCGTTGTCGTCCGGCGCGAAGCGGTCGATATAGCCCTTGAGCAATCCGTTCATCGCGACCTCGACCGTGCCGGCCGGGCGGTCCCGTTCCGCGGGCACAACCCACAGCAGCGTATTGTTGCCATGCCGGTTCAGCGCCATGAAAAGCGGCAGAATTTCTTCTTCCGTCACGTCGCTGTTGCGCTTGTAGACAAAAATCTTCTCCGCGTCTTCAAGCTCTTCCATGAACTTGCGGCGCAGAAATTTCAGCCGAGCGGACTCCTGTTCTTTCATGAGCCAGACGCTGCGCTGCCCTTCGTAAACGAAGGTATGGTACACGAGGCCGTAGCGCTTCTCGTGGACCATGAATTCCTTCTGCCCGACGCCTTCCAGGCGCGGGTCGATGTCGTCGACCTCTCCCAGCCCTTCGAATTCGGAATCCAGGCCGCGGATCAGATTGCGCAGGAACGTGCTGGAAAACCGCAGAAGCCCCAACGGCTCCGAATCCGCTCGGCGCTGCACAAGACCGAACTCGCAATTCTCGCCCAGGCTTTCGAACTTGATCGCGAGTTGGGACAGCGAAAGCCCGGTGCGCGCCTTGACCCATTCGGTCAGGTCCATGTGGGTGCGCGAACCGAAAGTCCGTTCGGTCGACCCGCCCATCATCAAGCCCGACGGCAGCTCGGCACCTTCGTTCGGGGTCAGGCGGTACAGCCTGGCCTCCCGAATCGAAAACGCGAGTTCGCGGTCGTCGACTTCATGCACGGAAAAATCGGCCGGACGAGCGGCATCCGGATGCTGCAAGGTCACCAGCACGCGATCCGATTTACCGGTCAGACCCGGCGGAATTCGATACCCCAACAGGCTGGCGCGCCCGACGACCGTCGAGCCGATCACCGTATCGTTTATGGAAACAATCAGACGCTGCGACGGCAGTTCCGGCTCGTGCAGATAGGGCAGCAGATCGAACGTCAGGACATATTCAAAGCTGTCGTTAAGCCGTGGCAGAATCAGATGACTCTCCGCCCCGACCGCCCAGGTGAACTCAGCCTCCGCCCGCGCCCAGCCGCCGCCCAGGTATCCCAGGCTGTTGCCGACCGTGCCGAAGCCGATCCGGAGTTCTGTTTCTACCGCCATACCCCACTCTCGACGAAAGGCGGGCGAAGTACCGCGACCGCGCTCAACCCACTGGACCATTCACCTACATGCACGACGTGAAGCCGGTGCCGAGACGCAAGGACACATCTAACATGATGGTAAGATTGTCCGGGCACGCACGCAAGACAAGGTATTGTCTCAATTTCAAGCTCAACGTCGCACAAAGTCAGTCTCTTAAGACGCACCGGCGCGGCGAATATTCCCAAAAGGCAAAAATTTTATCGACCTTCGCTCACATTCGCCGCCCATCCCGTTCATCTCGCATCCGCGTCCCGTCCTGTCGTATACAGGCCCGACATTCGACCACCAGCGGAGCGCGGGTTTGACCAATATCCAGCCGACCACCATCGCCGAATGCGTCATCCATCACGCCGAAGCGGCCAACGCCATCGGCGCGCCCAGACGCCCCTGGATGACCTATGGCGCGCTGCGCGGGCTGCTGACACGCACCGTCGACGCGCTGAACGCGATGGGGATCGGCCGCGCCGACCGAGTCGCGATCGTGCTGCCGAACGGTCCGGAAATGGGCGTGGCCTTCCTGGCCGTCGCCGGCGCCGCGACCGCCGCGCCGCTCAACCCCGGCTATAATGAGGAAGAGTTTCGCTTCTACCTCTCCGATCTGCACACCAAGGCGCTGATCGTCCTGGCCGGCGACGACACGCCCGCGCGCCGAGCGGCCAATGGCCTTGGGATCGCAATCGTCGAACTCAAGCCCGACAGCGAAGCGGCCGGCGCATTCACCCTGACGCTCGATCGCCCCCCGCTCCAGCCGTCCGGTCTGCTCGGCCCCGCCGAAAGCAGCGACGTCGCCCTGATTCTGCACACATCCGGCACCACGGCGCGCCCCAAGATCGTGCCGCTGACACATGCCAACATCACCGCCTCGGCCCGCCATATCGGCGCATCCCTGGGCCTGGGATCAGCGGATGTCTGCCTGAACATCATGCCGCTGTTTCACATCCATGGCCTGATCGCGGGCTTGCTGTCGTCCCTTGTCGCCGGAGCATCCGTCAGTTGCGCGCCGGGGCTGAACGCCTTCCGGTTCTTCGGCTGGTTCGCCGATCTGCAACCGACCTGGTACACCGCCGTTCCCACCATGCATCAAACTTTGCTGGAACTCGCCCCGCGCTTCCAGGACCAGATCGCCAAGGGACGCCTGCGGTTCATTCGCTCGTCGTCGGCCTCTCTACCGCCGTCGGTCATGCACAATCTGGAAGCCGTCTTCGGCGTGCCGGTCATAGAAGCCTATGGCATGACGGAAGCATCCCACCAGATGGCCGCCAACCCCCTGCCCCCGCGCCCACGCTTCGCCGGTTCGGTCGGCGTCGCCGCCGGGCCGGACATCGCCGTTATGGACGACGCGGGCGCGCTGCTGCCGTCCGGCAGCCTGGGGGAAGTCGTTATCCGCGGCCCCAACGTAACCGCCGGCTACGAGGCCAATCCCGACGCCAACGCGGTCGCGTTTCGCAACGGCTGGTTCCGCACCGGCGATCAGGGCGTCATCGATGCCGACGGCTACCTGCGGCTGACGGGCCGTCTCAAGGAAGTGATCAACCGCGCCGGAGAAAAAGTCTCCCCATTGGAAGTCGAGGCGATCCTGCTGGAACATCCGGCCGTCCGGCAGGCCGTGGTGTTTTCGATGCCCGATCGCCTGATGGGGGAAGAAGTCGCGGCGGCGATCGTGTTGAAAGACGGGGCAGCGATCGACGAATCAGACCTGCGCGATTTCGTCGCGACACGGCTCAGCGCCTTCAAAGTGCCCAAGCGGATCGTAACCATCGGCGAACTGCCCAAGGGCGCCACCGGTAAACTCCAACGAATCGGTCTCGCGGAACGGCTCGGCCTCGGAACCTGATCAGCCCGCCGCCGGCACCTTGGATCGCAGCAGGGCAAAGATATCGCCCATGCTGTAGATCGAATCGACCTCGTCCTCGTGCAGGGCGATGCTGAACGCTTCCTCCAGCGCGAGGATAAGCTGCACGAACTGCACGGAATCGAAGCCGAGGATATCGCGCATCATCGTGGTGGGATCGTATTGCAGGTTCGGCCGATTAAAGGCCTCTCTCAGCATCTCCGCCAATCGCGCCGCCAGTGCTTCATCGTTCATTCAGCGGCATCCGGTGTGTGAAACGCGGCGTTCGGGCCGCGATTAAGCAGTGTCGCGTTGGCGACGACGCGCAACCAATCCGTCGGATCGGCGTTTTCCACATCCGTTTCCGGCGCGAACCCCGTCACGTATCCCCGCATCAATCCCGGCATCAGCAAATCCACCTCTCCCGATTTCCGTCCCGGCGGCGCGGGTTCAACGCATAAGAGCGTGGCGCGCCCATGCCGAGCAAGCTCCATCATGACAGCCATGGCCTGGCTGACGGGGATCGAGCGCGTGCGCTTGATGACATAGGTTTTCCGGCCGCCTCGCAGCCCTTCGAAGAACTTGCGACGAAGATAGGCCAGCTTCACGGTATGGGCGCGCAGCACGGTCTTTTCGTCGGTATTCCCCTCGTATTCAAACGTATGCCAATGGAGGTTGTACTGCGGCAACCCAAGGACGAACTCTCGCGGATGTCCATCGTTCAATTCCACGACGATTTTGCCGGGTTCGTTCGCCGCGTTCATATCGTCGGCCAAGGCCAACATCAGGTCGGGCAGTTGGGCATTGCCGAAGCGCAGCAGGTTCAGCACTTCCAAGCCCAGGCGGCGCTGCGCGATACCGAACTCACAATTATCGCCCAGGCTTTCAAAACCGCGCATCAGGTTCGCGGGATCGACACCCAGCCCGGCTTCGACCGCCGCGGGTAACTGGGTTTCATCTTCGGTCACAAACTGGCTGGATACCGCGATCGCGATGGGCCGACCGGCCTGTTCCCCACGCGTCGCCAGGATACCGGTCATGTGCCGAGGCGCCGAAGCGATTTCGATCCGACGGACCGCCAGGCCCAGCAACCTTGAATCCGAGCTCAGGCCAATATCGACCGGACGGGTCGCATCCGGCAGATGCAGCGACAGCGGCAGAGTCTCCCGCCCCTCCGTCAGTTCCCTTGGAAGCGGGATGACCAGACTGGTCTTTCCGTCCAACAGGAACTGACCGATCACGATGCGATCCAGCAGCACCGTCAGTTCCTGCGTCGGCAGCCTGTCGGGATCGAAAAGCGGTGTGCCGTCCAGTCGCAAAACGTACTGGCCGGGAATGGTCGGGGCGGGCAGTTCCAGGTCGCAGACGGAAGCGGTGGTCCAGGTGAACCCCTGCTCTCCACGATCCCAACCCTCCCGCAGATAGGGCACGACGGGGGATTTGACGCCAAAGTTATAAATGGCCCGTTCCGCCGTTTCCGCCGAGATCGGCGGCATCGGCGGCGTCAGCGTCAGAACCGGAAAGCTGTGATGCATCGGGCCGCACCAGGCGCCCATTTCAAACAATCCCTTCGTATAGACCCGCACAAACGAGAACGCGCCCGAGATCGCTCGGCCATCGCCCGAATGGCGCAACGCCTTGGGGCGGACGAAGCCGGGAAATTGAAACTCGATATCCAGCGGGGCATTGTCGACAATCAGGTCCGGGTCGATTTCACAGCGGATCATCGATCGGGCTGAAAGCCGAGCGGCACCGAGTTCGGTACCGTTGACAAGGACGCGGACGATCTGCCCGCTCAACGCCGGGGGATGCCGGCAGGGATCGATCTCCGCCTCCAGCACAACAGGTTTGCCGGCGGTTTCCATGGGCACGCGCAGAGTGCTGGACGGTCCCAGCCCCCAGACCATCGTCGGTTCCTGCCCGCTCCACCCCTTGCCGCGGAACCGCGCGCTGTTGCCGTTCTGGCTGAAGTCGATAACGATCAGGCTGCCGCCGATCAGGCGCGCGCGCTCGGGTGTCCCCACATTCTCAGACATAAGTCGTCCCGCCCCAGAGTCCGATCGGATCGGACAAGATTGTGTCTCTGACGATGAATCGCGCGCTCATTTAGTCCGGCGTCATCCTGCTCATAGGATGGGATAATCGTCGAACTGGCCAGCGCGCAAGTATTGCAATGCGTAATTTTGAGATGGACGATCAACCATTTGTCTAATAAATTTGGTCGCCAGGACGACGCTTTCGAACCCATCGATGACGCGATACAAGACCGCATGACCGACACGACCTATCTGACCAACCGCGCCTTGTTCCCGCTCTGGGCACGGGATACCGCCCGCTATGGCGATACTGACTCCAACGGGCATCTGAACAATGCGGTCTTTTCGACCTTTCTCGAAACCGGACGCACCGCGTTTCTGCTGAATCCTCGGGCACCGTTGATACCGGATGGGTTTGGCTTCGCCATCGTCCGGTTGGTGCTGGACTACCGCGCCGAGATGCATTGGGGCGGGGCCGTCGATATCGGCACGGTCGTCATGAAAATCGGCCGGACGTCGTTTACCCTGGGTCACACGATCTTTCAGGACGATGTCTGCACCGCCACCGGTGAGTGTGTCGGCGTTCTGCTGAACCTGACCACCCGCAAGGCGGCCCCGATCGAGGGCACGTTGCGTCAGGCGCTGGAAGGTGCCGGGCCGCTGTCCGCGGCTTAGCCGCCGCCGATTTTAGGGATCAGAACGATCTCACTGCCCGGTCGCAGTTCGACCGAATAGGCATCCTGGTAAATCTCGCCGTCGATGGCGATCGCCATGCTTTCCTCGACCTGGTGACCCAGGCCGGGGAAGCGGCGTTCGAGTTCGATAATCAATCTTCGGAAGGTTGTCGCCTCTACCTCGAATTCCGTCACGCCACCGGTAAGCTGGTTGCTGGCGGAACCCGAGGAGAGGACGACTTTAGGCATCCGGTTTGCTTAGCCGGCCGCGTCGATCGCCGCGCGCACCTTCGGCGGGGACATCGGCAGGTCCGGCATGCGGAGTCCGATGGCGCCACGGATGGCGTTGGAGATCGCCGCCATCGGCGGCACGATCGGCACTTCGCCGACGCCACGCGCGCCGAACGGATGGCGCGGGTTGGGCACTTCGACCAGCACCGCTTCGATCATCGGCACGTCGGAGGCAACCGGGCAGCGGTAGTCCAGGAAGCCCGGATTTTCCATCAAGCCCTTGGCGTTGTAGATATACTCTTCGCTGAGCGCCCAGCCGATGCCTTGCGCCGCACCGCCCTGGATCTGACCTTCCACATAGCTGGGGTGAATGGCCTTACCCACGTCCTGGATCGCCGTATAGCGCTTGATCTCGACGCGACCGGTTTCCTTGTCGACCTCAACGTCACAGATGTGGGCACCGAAACCGGCACCCGCGCCTTGAGCGTTGACCGAGACTTCGGCGTTGATCGGACCGCCGGTCTTGGCTTGCTTCAGGGCGAGAGCAGCGAGATCGAGCGGCTCGAACGCGCCGGCGTTGGAACCCGCCGGATACGCCATGCCGTCTTTCCATTCGACCGCGTCGACCGGGATGTCCCAGGTCTGCGCGGCGCGCCGCTTCAGTTCGTCCACGACCTTTTCGGCGGCCTGGGTGGCGGCCATGCCGGTCGCGAAGGTCACGCGCGATCCGCCGGTCACGAAGGTGTAACCAATGGAGGCGGTGTCGGCGACGATGGTGCGCACGCGGGTCGCGGGGACGCCGAGGACCTCGGCCACCATCATACCGATGGAAGCGCGGGAGCCGCCGATGTCCGGGCTGCCGGTTGCGGCCATGACGGAGCCGTCTTCGTTGATGTGCACGGTGGCGGAGGATTCGCCGCCGATGTTGAACCAGAAGCCGACGGCGAGGCCGCGACCCTGTCCGGCCGGCAGCGGCGCGCTCCAATGCGGATGCGTCTTGACGGCGGCCAGGACCTGCTCGAACCCGATATTGGTGTGGGTCGGGCCGTAATGGGTCTTGGTGCCGTTCTTCGCGGCGTTCTTTTCACGCAGGGTCAGCGGGTCCATGCCCAGCTTCACCGCCAGATCGTCCACGGCGCATTCGACCGCGAAAGAGCTGATCGGCGCGCCCGGGGCGCGATAGGCGGCGACCTTGGGGCGGTTGCTGACGACGTCGTAGCCGACGACATCCACGTTCGGCAGGTCATACATGGCGAAACCGCACATGCAGCCCGGTCCGATCGGGGAGCCGGCATAGGCACCGGCCTGGAACTTCAGCACCTGTTGGGCGGCGACGATGGTGCCGTCCTTCTTGGCGCCGAGCTTGACGGTGACGGTGGCGCCGGAGGTCGGGCCGGAGCCGCGGAAGACCTCTTCGCGGGTCATCTGCATCTTCACCGACTTGCCGGCCTTGCGCGACAGCGCAACAGCCACCGGCTCCAGGTAAATCAGCGTCTTGCCGCCGAACCCGCCGCCGATTTCCGCCGGATTGACACGGATGTTGGCCATGTCGATGCCAAGCAGCTTGGCGGTATAGGCGCGGATCATGAAGTGCCCCTGAGAGGAGGCATGGATCGTGATCTGACCGTCGGGATTGTAGGTCGCGAGGCAGGCGTGCGGTTCAATGTAAGCCTGATGCACGGGCTGCGTGGTGTAGCTGCCCTCGACGATCACTTCCGCTTCCGCGAAGCCCGCGTCGATGTCGCCCTTCTTGAAGGTCACGACCTTCGCGATGTTCGACGCCTTGCTCGGCTTCGGGTTGACGCCGGCGGTGAACATGTCGGCATGCAGCACCGGCGCGTTCTCGGCCATCGCGTCTTCGACGTCGATGACGTGCGGCAGCACTTCGTAGACGACCTCGATCAGTTCGAGCGCGCGATCGGCGATCGACTGCGACGTGGCGGCGACGGCGGCGAGCGCATGGCCTTCGTAAAGGACCTTGTTGCGCGCCATGACGTTGTCGGACAGGTCGCGGAAGTTCATCGGGCCTTCGCCGACGAACGCTTCCTCGGACGCGATCACCGGGAAGTCCTTGGACGTCAGGACCGCGCGCACGCCCGGCAGGGCTTCCGCCTTGCTGGTGTCGATCGACACGATGCGGGCATGGGCGTGCGGGGAGCGCTTGATCTTACCCCACAGCATGCCGGAGGCGCGGGTGTCGGCCGAGAACACGGCGCGCCCGGTCACCTTGTCCACGCCGTCGGGGCGGATCGGCCGCGTTCCGACGACTTTCAGGCTGGAATCGATGTAATTCATTAAGCAGCCTCCCCTCGCATGACGGCGGCGGCATCCATGACCGCGCGGATGACTTTGTCATACCCCGTGCAACGGCAGAGATTGCCGGCGAGCCAGTAGCGCGCTTCGGTCTCCGTCGGGTTGGGGTTTTCGTCGAGCAGCGCCTTGGTGGCGACGATCAGGCCCGGGGTGCAGAAGCCGCACTGCAGGGCCGCGTGCTCAAGGAACTTTTGCTGAATCGGGTGCAGGTGGTCGCCCTGGGCGATGCCTTCGATCGTCGTGATCGACTTGCCCTGCGCTTCGACGCCCAGCATCAGGCACGAGCAAACCAGCGTGCCGTCGACCAGGATCGAGCAGGCGCCGCAGTCGCCCGACGCGCAGCCTTCCTTGCTGCCGGTCAGGCCGACGACGTCGCGCAGCACGTCGAGCATGGTCTGCTGGGTCTCGCAGAGAAACTCGGATTCTTCGCCGTTGATGGTGGCGGTTACATGTTGCTTGGCCATGTTCAGTGAGCCTTTCCGGTGTTTTTGCCCATGGCGCGATCAAAGGCGATCGCGGCGGTGCGGCGAGCGAGAACGCCCGCGACTTTGGTGCGGTATTCGACGGTGCCGCGCTTGTCGGTGATCGGCTTCGCCGCGGCCTGGGCGGCGGCGTCGAGCTTCGCCAGCGTATCGGCGTCCAGCGTGTGACCGATCAGCACGTCGGCCATCGCCTGAACCAGCAGCACGGTCGGGGCAACGGCGCCCAGCGAGCAACGGGCGGCGGTGCAGACGCCGTTGGCGTCGAGGGTCACGCTGATGCCGCAGCCGACAACCGCGATGTCCATTTCCGTGCGGGGAATGAAGCGCAGATAGGCGTCGCTCGAACGCGCCGGACGGGGCGGAAGCTTGAATTCAAGGATGAATTCGTCTTTCGCGAGCGAGGTGCGGCCCGGGCCGGTCGGGATTTGTTCGACCGGGACTTCGCGACGACCGGCGCTGCCGACCACAACGGCAACGGCGCCGGCGGCATACAGAGCGGGCACGCTGTCAGCGGCCGGAGAGGCGTTGCAGAGGTTGCCCGCGAGCGAGCAGCGGCCCTGAACCTGCGTCGAACCGATCAGGTCGAGCGCTTCGACGAGGCCCGGCCACGCCTTGTTCAGGCCGGCATGGGCTTCAACCACCGCGCCGGGGGTCGCCGCGCCAATGACGAAGCCGCCATTTTCTTCCCGAATGCCGATCAGGCCCGGGATTTTCTTGGTGTCGACGATCAGTTCCGGCTGCATCCGGCCGGCGCGCATTTGCACCAACAGGTCGGTTCCGCCGGACAGAACCTTGGCCAATCCGGATGCACCGGCCAGAAGTTTAACCGCCTCGTCCACCGAAGTGGGTGCGGCATAGCTGAGATTTGACATCATCGCTCCCGATAACTTGCGTTCACGCCCCCCGATCCAAAGGCTAACGCCCCGGGACGGATACCCGACAACGTTATTCGATCACGCGCGGCCGGTCGAGGGGGTGAGGGTCTGGTTGGCGTCCGCATGGATTTCTACCCCGACCGTCAGCCCAAGGAAATCCCCACGCGCGCCGGTAAAGCTGCCGCTGAGCGGAATTGCCTGACTCGGGTCGCGGGTCACCGCCACGCGAATCAGGTTGCGATCGCCGATCAGCCCGTTGGTCGGATCGAACGGCGCCCAACCCGCGCCGGGCAGATAGATTTGCACCCAGGCATGAGTCGCCCCGCCGCCGACCAAACCGCCCCGCCCGCCGCTCAACAGCGCCGCGTCATACAGATACCCGGATACGAAACGCGCCGCGAAACCCAGCCCCCGCGCCGCTTCCATCATCAGCAGGGCGAAATCGCGACAGGTGCCGCCGCCCTTCGCCAACGTCGTCGCGGGGTCCTGCGTGCCCATCTCGTCGCGGGGATTATAGTCCAGATCGCTCTGCGCCGCCCGCGTGATCGCGCCCAGAATGCCCAGCGTCGATCGATCGGCGGAACGGCGCAGCACGCCGCCGACCCAGGCATCGACCCGCCCATCCGGATCGGGATACCCGCGCGCCGTCGTTTGCCCGAGATCGGGGACTTCCGACGGATCGTAGCTGAACGGATAGGACCGCGCGTACTCCTCCACCTGTCCCCCCATCGCCGGAGAGGGAAAATGCTGCGCGCGAAACCGCGACTCGACGCACAATTCCCGTGCCGGTTCCAGAAACCGCGCGATCGCGACCGAATTGCCGAAAACATCGTCGAGCCATCGCACCGTCGCCGCCGGACGCAACGTCAGCGAGGTTTCCAGCAACCGCAGATCGTGGCTGTCGCGCGGGCGCATCATCATCCGATGCTCCCCAAACGTCACCGGGCGCGCATAGCGATAGGTCGTGCGATGCAGGACATTCAGGATCGTCACGTCCGCGCCTCGCCCGCCCCCTGATCGTTCGGGCGCCGATCGCGGCGGGGCGTCCCGCCGCTAATGGGACTCGTCGTCGGGTTCGAGGTCGACCGTCACCGTCAGACTGTGATCGCCCCCGCCCAGGATAATGCCGCGCACCGGGCTGACATCGCCGAAATCGCGCCCCCAGCCCAGCACCACATGCTCGTCCTGCACCACCAAGCCGTTGGTGGGATCAAGGTCGATCCACCCCAGTTCCGGCCCCAGCCAGCAGCCGACCCAGGCATGCGATTGATCCGCCCCCTGACGGCGCGGCTGACCCGGCGGCGGGCGTGTGCGGATATAGCCGGACACGTAGCGCGCCGGCAGACCGATCCCACGCAGCGCGCTGATCATCAGATGGGAAAAATCCTGACAGACCCCTTCCCGCTTCTGAATGATCTGCGCGACCGGAGTCGAAATCCCCGTCACGCCGGCCCGAAACCGAAACTCCGTCCGAATCCGACGGTTCAGATCGAGCAGCCCCACCAGCACCGGCGTGCCCGGCGGAAACGACGCCGCCGCATAGGCGGTCGCGTCGGCATTGGCTTCCGCCATCGGGCTTTCGAAGCGAAACTCCGCCTCCCGCCAGCCTTCGGGCCCCTGCGCCGCGGCAACCACGGCTTCCCAGGCCGGGGTCGTCTCGGCCGGCGGCGGCGGCGGATAGGCGACCTCCACCACCGACTCGGCCGTCACCTCGAAATCCGCGTGCGGCAGATCGAGGAACAGCCAGGTCACCAGATTGTCGTAATGGTCCAGGCCGTCGCGGCGACGCGCGGCGGCGGGTTCGGTGACGATCCGTTCGGACAGCACACGCTGCCAGGGCAACGGCCGCGGTCGCAAATGCACGACATGCGTGGCAAGCTCGACGGCGGAGCCATAGGCGTAATGCGTGGCGTGGCGCACACGATATTTCATGCGGCGCCCCGAATATCGGCATCCATGCCCACGCTGCGCGCGACCGGCAGCAGCGTGAAATACCGCCGCGACACCCGATCCGACAGCACCCCGATCGCCGCTTCCAACGCCCGCAGACGATCGGGCAAGCGAGCGGCGGCAACCATCTGATCGCGCGCCGCCAGCACGTCGCGCACGATCGCGCGCGCCTCGCTCAACAGCGGATCGATCTGCGCCGGCAATTGATCGCCATCCTCCACAATCTCGCGCAGCAAATCGCGCGCGGTCAGCAACTGAAACGCCAGGCCGCGCGGATTGCCCTCATCGGCCAAAATCAGGTCCAACGCCGGGGCCGGTTGCAGAACCGCCAGATAGCGCGACCGATACGTGATGACGGAGTCGCGCAGTTCCAACGCCAATCTCAATCCGGCCTCGATCCGGCCGGGTTGGTTCACCGCGCCGGGCTGATCGAGCACCACCGCGAGTTCCTGCAGAATCGCCTGTGCGCGTTCCACCCGGCGGCCGAAATCCAGAAACAGCCGCCCGCCGCCGCGCACCATGTTCTCCGCCGCCAGCCCCGCGACGGCGGCGGCGAATTCCAGCACATCCGCGGTCAGCACCGATGCCTGTTCCAAGGCGCGCGAGTCGCCGTCGGCGGGCAGGCGACGCATCTCCTCGCCCAACACGCGCAGCGACCGCGTCAGCACCGCATGCATCTCCCCGGTCAGCCGATCCCGCAACTGATCCACCTGGCGGGAGACATCGCCCAGAAGCGACCGCATCGCGCCGTGTTGACGGAACGCCCGCAGGACCATCGCCCCGACCATGGTCGAACCCGGCATCGCCGCGAATTCGGCAGGCAACATCCCGCCCACCGACAAACAGGCACACAGCAACTGCTGTTCGGACAATTCGCGCGGCGTCGGCGACGGGCGCAGCAGACGAGCGATCGTCGCGCGTTGCAGGCGGGCCGAGGCCTCCAACCGCTCCAGATACCGACCCAGCCAAAAGAAATTATCCGCGACCCTGCTTGGCAGATCGCCCGCCGCTCGGCGGATGGCCAAAGCCGGCGTTGCAAGCCCCAAAACCCCCTGCACGGCCGTGGATTCGTCGGCCAGTACCCAGACATCCTTCGACAGCGCGTTGCGCGGCAAGCGCCCGGCCAGGGCATCTTCCTCGGACAAGGCGCGCGCCAGACCGCCCGGTAAAGCCCGCCACCGCGTGCCGTCAAAACTCAGGAACATCCGCAGCGCGACGGGTTTCGGTTCCAGCCCATTGGGGCCGACACAGGGCATCACCGACGGCGTCGGCGCGACGGAGGCCGCGTATCGCGCGGGATTGGCGGCGATCCGCGCGGCCAGTTCTGCGCGATCCTCGGTAGACAGTAAGGTAGGCAGCACGGGTGCGGCGGCCCCATCGACCGCCGGGCGGATCACCCAGCCTTCGAGATCGCGCAGCACGGTGCGCACCACCGCCCCTTCCCCCAGCCACAACGTCGCCTGGCTCGGCGTCAGCAGGTCTTCGTTCAGCAGCCGCCGACACAGGTTCGGCAGAAACGCGGCGAGGCCCGGCGCCTCCACCAACGCCGCGCCGGGTCCGTTGACCACGCGCACCGCGCCGGACCGTATGGCATCAAGCAGGCCCGGCGTGCCCGAGGCACCCGCGAGTTCCAGCGGATCGATCCTGTTCCCTGCCTGACGGCGCAGCAGCACGCCGATCCGCTGCAGACCGCGCAGGGTTTTCAGAAAGACGACACCGCCGCGAATCGTCAGATCGCCGCCCTCGACCAGACCGATCGACAGCTCACGCGCCAGCATCACATGCTCAAACCACAGCGGATCGGTGTGACCGCCGGTCAGCAGCGCGACCCCGGCCCCGTCGGCGGGCGACAATGCCTGCAACGCCTCTCCCGTGGTTTCCAGGAACGGGCGCAACTGCTGGATTTTCTGCGCCTGGAACAGTTCCGGGACCACGCGCGACAAAATACGGCGGTTTTCCAACGCATAGGCGATGCCGCTGGCCTGCCCGGTGCGATCCGCCAGCACGCGCCACTGCCCATCCGGGCCACGCAGCAAATCGGCCGCGTAGAACATCAGATGCCGATCGGCGCGCGCGAAACCGTTGCGGCACGGGCGCAGAAAGGCGGGATTGCCGTAGACGAGGTCGGTGGGCAGCACGCCTTCGGCCAACAAATCGCGCGGGCCATAGAGATCGGAGAGAATCGCCTCCAGCAAGGTCGCGCGCTGGCCCAGCCCGGCTTCAAGCTGCGCGAATTCCGCCGCCGACAGCGGCAGGGGAATCGGATCGCAACGCCAATTGACCGCCTGTTCACCCGGCAGGAACGCGGTGATGCCCTCCTCGGCGAAGGCCTGTTCCAGCATCGCGGCGCGTTCGGCCAGCACTCCGCGACCCAGGCTGAAGATTGCCGCCTGCAACCCACGCCAATGCGGGCGCGCATGGCCGGAACCATCGGCCATCTCGTCAAGCGGGGAGTCAGCGGTCATGCGGCCATAACTCTGGACAGACCGTGTCCCGTAGGTCGGCGGGTCGAGATGGCCAGGCCGAAACAGGCAGGCACGCGTTCATCCTTTGCATTTGGAAGGGCCGGGAGGGTGCCCGGTTGAGCACGCATTGTCCAACCGAATATGGTCTGACAAAGCAATCACCGGCCGCCCGCCTTGATCCGAGGGCGATTTCCGCTGCCGCGCATGGGCCGCGGGATCGAGACCCGCGCGCTGTAGATAGACGTCGGCGATCCTTGTGGTGGTGCGTACCCGTGGTGCGTTCCGTCAGGCCCGACCGGCCTAGCCACACATTCACGCCTCACGTCGCGATTGGCGCGGCGTTGGGGATTGAGTAGTACGGTTGAATGACCGTTTCCGCGACAAATTCCGATACTTCCGTGCTGTTCCGCGATGGGCGGTTCGGCATGGAGCGGGTCGAGCGGATTGCCCGGCAACGGAGTGGAGGTGGCGGTCCTCGCCCGCTTCATCGTTTCCGCGAACACATCATGCCGACGGTCGATAAAAGCCCATGCGCCCTGAGAACGCCGCCGAATGCCCGGCAGGCTCCGCGAACCTCCGCGCCAAAGCAGCACGACTCGCACGCACAGAATGTCGTCCAAGCCGCCCCCGCCGGAGCCAAGTGGAACAGAGATTCGACGGACAAGACCTTATGCGCCGTGAGCACGCCTCCGGCTGTCCAAGAGGCTCCGTGAAACTCCGCGCCAACACCGTGCAACTCCCCAGCACCCAATGTCGCTCAAAGCGCCCTTGCCGGAGCACCTTGAAACCGAAAGCCGACCCAAAATGCCCATGCGCGATGAGAAATCGACCGATCCATCCTGCCTCCCCCCGCTCGGCGCACGCGCATTTCCCGGGGGAAAAACCTCATGCGCCCTGAGAACGCGGATCGGCGCCCGGGGATCGGGACGAACCGCCGAGCGCCTGTGACCGGACCAGGCCTGCCCTCATCGCTCCGTCGCCCCCGTTCGGCGCGCTTGGATTTCCGGGGGAAAAACCTCATGCACCCTGAGAACGCGGAACCGCGTCTGGGGAAAGAATCAAACCCCTTCGCGGTCGCCGTTTCGCCGCTTGGTGCGTCGAACGCAAAATCCGCGCATAAAACCTCATGCGCCGTGAGAAGCCGCCCCTGCGCGGGAGCGAGCACATATGACGGGACGCCTGTTCAGCACACCCGACGAAATCGCCCTGTGCCGGTGAAAGCACCCCGGTCCTCCGACCCGAAGCGGCACCATCCCTCTCGCGCGCCTTTGGCCGACCTATGGAATCCTGCGCGGATACAACCCACCCAGCAGCGCGCCCCGCATATTCGGTGCCCAGGACGGCCCTGTTCGGTCAGCGTAGTACAAATCCTCCCACACCGCCTGCGTCACCAGACTGGAATAGGGTGCCAGATGGGTGGCCACGCGCATATCGTTGCGCCGTCCGATCCACCAGCCCTCGAACCACGCCATATCCCGCACGACAAAATAGTCGCGCAGGTATTCCATATACTTACGCGGAGCATGGTCGGTGACGCGCGGCGGCATGTTCAGTTCGGCGCGAAAGTTGCGCGACAGATATTGTTCGATAAAGGTACGATGCTCGTCCTTTCCGAACGGCGAACTCGCCCAATAGCGTTGCAGGTCGTCGGTGGCGCCGAACATGATCATGTCAGAGGGGTGATCGGACATGTATCGACGGGTATAGAGATGCGAAACGATCAACCGCCCGCGCAAGCGCTTGTCTTCGCAGGGAAAATGGTGCCAGAGCGCCGTCAGTGCCGCCAGCGGATCAGGCCGGAACAGCGCAATATCGGTTCGTGTCAGCAACGTTAAGTCACACTGACCGGCGGCGGCGTCCAGCACGGTTTGCGCCAGCAGGATCTGCCGAGCGCGGTTCTGAAAGCCGGGTTCGGGGGGATCGGCGACGGTCAGGACCTGATCGCAGATGCCCCGCAGCGCGCGCAACACATCCGGATCGGTATCGTCCCAGGTCGCCAACAGCAGAGGACGGTCGCCGATTGCCCGACGGTACAACCTGGCCAGGGCGGGTGTCGCCTCGTTGCTCATGCCCCGCAGGGCAATGCCGGCTTTCATGGCGCTTGCGGGCGCGAGGTCGGACGCCAGCCCCAGTTGCGCCGCCGCCAGTTCGTATCGCCAGGCGAGCGTCGGCAACTCCTCCCCCAGGCTCTTCATGATGTCGTTTCGATCCAGTCCGCCGTCGAGCAATGCCAGTTCGACTCGAGCCGGCAACAGATCGGGAACGGCCAGCAGCGCCTTGTTCAGCCACTCTCGCGCCTTGTCGGGATCGTGGAGGAACGCGACGCCCAAATGAAGGCCGATCAGCGCGAAGCCTTCGCGATAGTCGATCCCGTCCTGCGGTTTCAGTTCGAGTCCGGATGCATGTTCGACGACGAGATCGCGGACTTGCCAGTCGCCGGACAGGGCGGCGTATTGGGATATGTAGGCGAGGTTCAGTGGCGTGAAGTGGGTGCCGCGGGGATCGGTCAGCCAGTGCTGAACAGCCGTCTTGGCACGGGGGAAATCACTGTGCGCAAGTGCGTCCAACAACGCGAATTCGTTCAGCATTCGACTTGATCCTAAGCCCACCCCATGACGCGCGTCCACGTCGCCCGAACGTTAGCAGCCCGGATGAACCGGCGGAACCCCGAGGACGCCGGTTTTGCTCTAGCGCCGTCCAAACAGCCGCTCGATCTCGTGCTTGCTGAGCTTGATGAAGGTCGGGCGGCCATGGCTGCATGTCGCGGCGCGGGGCGTAGCTTCCATGCGGCGCAGCAGCGCGCTCATCTCCGCCTGGTTCAGCTTGCGACCGGCGCGGATGCTGCCATGGCAGGCCAGTCGGGCGACGACGGAGTCCAGCCGCGCCAGCAGCGTCGTTGCCTCGTCGATGTCGGCCAGTTCGTCGGCCAGATCCCGCAGCAGCGGCGCGGGCTCCGGCGTGCCCAGGGCGGCGGGCAGCGCGCGGACCAACACCGCGCCGGGGCCGAAGGCTTCGATCTCCAAGCCCAACAAGGCCAGTTCGCCGGCGCGATCAAGCAGCCGCGCGGCGTCGGCGGATGGAAGATCGACGACCGACGGCAGCAGCAATGGCTGGGAGCGAACGCCGCCGTCGTGCATCTGTTCGCGGATGGCTTCGTGGGTCAGACGCTCATGCGCCGCGTGCTGATCGACCAGCACCAGCGACCCGTCGGCGGCAACGGCGATGACGTAGGTATCCAGCACCTGCGCCACCGGCGCGCCGAGCGGATGATCCTGGTCGAGCGCTGCGACCGGTTCGGCCAGCACTCGCGCCGCGGGCGCGCCGGCGATGGGCAGACGCGCCTCGGCAAAGCCAAACCCCGGCAACGGCACATGCCGGATGCCGGCGTTGACGGGCCGCGACCAGGCCAGTTGCAGGTTGGGACGCGCGTGCGGAGGCGGTGGGGCCGGCGCGATCGTATCGGCTTCGGCGCCTGTCAGCACGGCGCCGGCACCGCCGGACAAGGCGCGGGTCAGGCCGCCGATGACGAGGGACCGCACGGCGGCGACGTCGCGAAAGCGGAGCTCCGTCTTGGCCGGATGGACGTTCACGTCCAACTCGTCGGGCGGCAGGTCGATATGCAGGGCGACGACGGGGTAACGGCCATGGGCGATGACGTCGCGATAGGCCACGCGCACGGCAGTGCGCAGCACGGGATCGGCGACCGGCCGATCGTTCACCACCAGGCTCTGCGCGGCGGCCGTGGCGCGGGTCACGAAGGGGGAGCAGGCGAAGCCGGTCAGCCGCATGTCGCCGCGGGTGTAGTCCACCCGCAGCAGCGCGGCGGCGGCCTCTGCCCCCAGCAGTGCGGCGACGCGCGCGGCGCGGTCCTGCTTCGGCAGGTCGAAGGCGACGCGGCCGTCGACCTCCAGCCGGAACGCGACATGCGGCGCGGCGAAGGCCAGACGGCGCACCGCGCCCTCGGCATGTTCGGCCTCGGTGCGCGGGTTCTTCAGGAACTTCCGCCGAGCAGGGGTGGCGAAGAACAGGTCGCGGACCACGACGCGCGAACCGGGCGCGCCGGCCGCGGGGGTCACCGGCCCGACCTGTCCGCCTTCGACCAGGATCGCGCTGGCATGATCGGCGTCACGCGGGCGCGATGTGATCGACAGCCGCGCGGCGGCACCGATCGACGGCAAGGCCTCGCCGCGAAAGCCCAGGGTCTCGATACGTTGCAAGGTCTCGTCGGAGAGCTTGGAGGTCGCATGCCGCAGCACGGCCAGCGCCAGTTCTTCCTCGCTCATGCCGATGCCGTCGTCGGTGACCTCGATCCGGTCGATGCCGCCGCCGTCGAGCGCGACGGCGATGCGGGTCGCTCCGGCGTCGATGGCATTTTCGACCAGTTCCTTGACCGCGGCCGCCGGGCGCTCGATGACCTCTCCGGCCGCGATGCGGTTGACGGTGGTTTCCGACAGCAGGCGGATGCGCGACGTCATGCCGTCTCGTGTCGCAGTGCCTTGAAGCGGGCAATCAGGGCGGTGGTGGAGGCATCGTGCGCACCGGCGGGGGCGCCGGGCGTCAGTTCGGGCAGAATGCCGCCGGCGAGTTGCTTACCCAGCTCGACGCCCCATTGATCGAAGCTGTCGATGCCCCAAAGACAGCCCTGCACGGCGACCTTATGTTCGTAAAGCGCAATCAACCGCCCAAGGGTGAAGGCGTCGAGGCGACGGAACAGGATGGTGTTCGACGGTCGTTCGCCCGGGGCGACGCGATGCGGGGCGAGGCGATCGATCTCCGCCGGCGCCATTCCGGCGGCGGCCATCTCCTCGCGCAGCGTGGCTTCGGACTTGCCCCGCATCAAGGCTTCGGCCTGAGCGAAGGCGTTCGCGGCGAGCGCGCGATGCGCCTCCGGGCGGTTGTGATCCGGTTCGGCGGCGAGCAGGAAGTCCACCGGAATGACGCGGGTGCCCTGATGCAGCAACTGCATGAAGCTATGCTGCGCGTTGGTGCCGGGTTCGCCGAACAGTATCGGGCACGTATCGGTCTCGGCGGGCTCGCCGGACAGCACGACACGCTTGCCGTTGCTCTCCATCTCGACCTGCTGAAGATGCGCGGGAAAGCGGCGGAGACGGTCGTCGTAGGCCAGGATGCACTGCGTGGCGCAGCCCAGGGCGTTGGTATGCCAGACGCCGACCAGACCGAGCAGAACGGGCAGGTTCCGGCGCAGCGGGGCGTCGCGAAAGTGGACATCCATCGACCACGCGCCGTCGAGCATGGCCTGGAAGCGATCCCAGCCGACCGCAAGCGGAATGACCAGCCCCACCGGCGACCACAGCGAATAGCGACCGCCGACCCAGTCGCGGAAGCCGAATACGCGTTCCGACGCGATACCGAACGCCGCGACCGCCGACAGGTTGGTGGACAACGCGGCGAAATGGTGGGCGACCGCGCCCTCGCCCAAGGCGTCGGCGATCCACCCCCGCATCGCGGCGGCGTTCATCATGGTCTCTTGGGTCGTGAAGGTCTTGGAGGCGATCAGCACCAGCGTGGTGGCGGGATCGAGGTCCTTGACCGTATCGGCGAAGGCGTGCCCGTCGACGTTCGACAGGAACCGCGCCTGCATCGGCGTATCGGACCGACCGATCGAAAGCGCCTCGGTCGCGACACGCGGGCCGAGATCGGAACCGCCGATGCCGACCGTAACGACTGTCGCGAAGCGTCGGCCCGTCGCGCCGACGACGCGGCCGGAATGAACGGCCTCGACAAAGGCACGCATGCGGTCACGCTCATGCGCCGACAGCGCGGCGGCGTCTTCCGACCCGCCGGGCAGTTGCGCCCGCATCGCCGCCCCAGCCGGCGCCCTCAGTGCCATATGCAACGCCGCTCGGCGTTCCGTGACGTTGACCATTTCCCCGGCGAACAGCCGAGCGCGGAAGCCTTCGAGATCGGCGGCGGCGGCGAGATCGAACAGGGCGTCCAGCGCCGAATCGTCAATCGAGGACTTGGAGAAGTCCAGCGTCAGGTCGTCGAGATGGGCGGCGAAGCGTTCGGCGCGGGCGGGATCGGCCGCGAACAGCGGCGTGATCCGGGTGCCGCCCGGACGCGCGGCCAGCGCGGCGAGATGGGCAAACGCGGCGCGAGTCGAGGCGGGAGCGGGCTGAGCCTGGGTCATGGGGAGGGAGTATAGCGTGGGTGGAGGGGTTGGCCAGAGAGTGGACGAGGCAGAGTGGACGCGGCGGGAGGGAGCCGCCGCGCCGACCGGTCTAGAGACGCCGCAAATCCAGGGTACGCGGATGTTCCCGCGACCGCCCCTCCCGCGGGGCCGGCATCGCGCCGGGCGTATGTCCGAACGGGAAGAACCGCGCGCGTCTGCGGGCCTCGGCCTCGTTCGCGTTGACCGGAAAGGTGTCGTAGTTGCGCCCGCCGGGATGCGAGACGTGATAGGTCAGTCCGCCCAAAGACCGTTCCGTCCAGCGATCGAAGACATCGAATACCAGCGGGGCGTGCACGCCGATCGTCGGGTGCAGCGCGCTGGGCGGGTTCCAGGCCTTGAAGCGCACACCGCCGACGTATTCGCCCTCGCGGTCGGTGCGGCTCAGCGGCACCGCCTCTCCGTTGCAGGCCAGCACATAACGCTCCTGCACCCAGCCCGACACGCGTGCCTGCACCCGCTCCACCGAACTGTCGACATACCGAACGGTCGCGCCGCCGGCCGGCTCCTCACCCAAAACATGCCATGGTTCCAAGGCATTACGCAGTTCCAACTCAGCGCCCCGGAACGATACCGATCCGATATGAGGAAAGCGGAAGGCCAGATGCGGCGCGAACCAGTCGGGATCGAGCGGGAAGCCCAGGCTCGACAAATCGTCCAGCGCGTCGTGGAAGTCCTGCTCGACGTAATGCGGCAGCATGAAATCGTCGTGTACCCGCGTGCCCCAATGAACCAGGCGGCGCTCGTAAGGGCGTTCCCAGAACGCGGCGACGGCGGATCGCATCAACAGCATCTGCGCCGCCGCCATGCGGGCGTGCGGAGGCATTTCGAGCGCGCGGAATTCGACCAGCCCGCGTCGGCCGGAGGCGCTTTCCGGCGCGTACATCTTGTCGATGCAAAATTCGGTGCGATGCGTGTTGCCCGTCATATCCGCCAGAATGTGGCGGAACAGCCGATCGACGATCCAGGGCGCGACCGGCTCCTTGGCCTTGATCTGGGCGAAGGCGATCTCCAGCTCCGCCAGGCTGTCCTGACGGGCTTCGTCGACGCGCGGATGCTGGCTGGTCGGACCGATGAACTGGCCGCTGAACAGGAACGACAGGCTGGGGTGGTTGTGCCAGAAACCCAGCAGCGATTTCAGCAGGTCAGGACGGCGGAGAAAGGGCGAATCCTCGGCCCGCGCCGCGCCCATCACGACATGGTTGCCGCCGCCGGTGCCGACATGGCGACCATCCAGGTTAAATTTTTCCGTCGCCAGCCCAATCTGGCGGGCTTCTTCATAGAGGGTTTCGGAGATCGCGATCTGCTCGGCCCAATTGTCGGTCGGGTGGACGTTGACCTCGATCACACCGGGATCGGGGGTGACGGAGAAATGCAGCAACCGGTCGTCTTCCGGCGGCAGATAGCCTTCCATAACGATCTTGCGACCGGTTTCGGCGGCGGTATCTTCCACCGCGGCGACCAACAACAGCCAGTCCTCCACCGCGAAGAGCGGGGGAAAGAAGACATGCATCAGTCCGCCCCGGGCTTCGACGGCCAGGGCGGTGCGGACGAAATCGGGCGCACTTTCGCCGATCGTCGGAATGGCTTGCGGCACCGGGCGGAAGCCTTCGATACCGCCGTCGATCCCCTTCCCGGCCATCGGCCCGATCGTGCGCAGCGCCTGACGGGTCGGCAGATCGTCCTTTTTGGCGAAGGGGTCAGGCTCGGCGGGATAATCGACGTCTTCGGGATCGACCCACGGCAGGCTTTCCAGCGGCAGACGCAATCCGATCGGGCTGTCGCCGGGGATCAGGAACATTTCACCGGCACGGAAGAACCATTTTCCCGACTGCCAGCGGCGCGCGTTGCCGTCCAGCACGCAGCGCAGCGGCAAAACGCTGCCGACCGCGCCGGCCAGTCCCTGTCCAAACACCCGCGCCAGCCGAGCGCGTTCCAAAGGATCGTTCAGCTTTGCGTCCTCGGCCAGGACGTTGGCCGGCAGGCGCTGTTCCTTCCACAGGTAATAATGAATGTCCTCGTAGGCCGGGATGGTCAGCGACGGATCGATCTGCAGGCGTTCCGCCAGACGGCGCGCGAACGCGGCGGCGTCGGCGGCGGTTGCGGTATCGGTATCGTCATCGCCCGCCAGCAGCGCCGGATCGCGCCAGACCGGTTCGCCGTCGGCGCGCCAATGGGCGTGCAGCGCCCAGCGCGGCAATTGTTCCCCAGGATAATGCTTGCCCATCGCGTGTTGGAGCGCCGCGCCCGGTGCCCAACGGTCCATCAGACGACGGATCAGACGCCCGGCATAGACGCGCTTGGTGGGGCCGAGCGCGTCGGTGTTCCATTCGGCGGCTTCGAGGTCGGAGGCGGAGACGAAGGTGGGCTCTCCGCCCATCGTCAGGCGCACATCGCCCCGATTCAGCGCGCGATCGACGTCCGCGCCGCGCGCCAGGATTTTTTGCCACTGGGCTTCGGTATAGGGTTTGGTGACGCGCGGGGTTTCCCGGATGCGCCGCACCGACATTTCGAACCCGAATTCGACCTCGGCTTTTTCCACCATGCCGGTGATCGGCGCGGCGGAGATCGGGTCCGGGCTGGCGGCGAGCGGGATATGCCCCTCTCCGCACAGCAGGCCGGAGGTCGCGTCGAGGCCGACCCAACCGGCGCCCGGCAGATAGACTTCGGCCCAGGCATGCAGGTCGGTGAAATCGGTTTCGGGACCGGCCGGGCCATCCAGCGGTTTCACGTCGGCGGCCAGTTGGATCAGGTAGCCGGAGACGAAACGCGCCGCGAAGCCGAGGTGGCGCAAGACCTGCACCAGCAGCCAGGCGGAGTCGCGGCAGGAGCCCTTGGCGGTGCTCAGGGTTTCCTCGGGCGTCAGCACGCCCGGTTCCATGCGCACGATATAGGCGACGCGATTGAGTACCCTTGTGTTTAACTCGACCAGCATGTCGACCGTGCGGCGCGGTGTACGGGGGATCGAGGCGAGGAACGCGGCCAGCAGTGGTTCGGCCGGTTCCAGCCGCCGGAAGGGCGCCAGTTCCTGATCGAGGATGTGGTCGTAGGTGAACGGGAATTCCTCGGCTTCGGGTTCGAGGAAGAAGTCGAACGGGTTGACGGTGACCATGTCGGCGACGAGGTCGACGGTCACGTCGAAATGGTCGACCTTTTCCGGGAATACCACCCGGGCGAGATGATTGCCCTGCGGGTCCTGCTGCCAATTGATGAAGTGGGGTTTGGGCTCGATCGTCAGGGCATAGGACAGGATCGCGGTCCGGGCCTGCGGTGCCGGGCGCAGTCTGATCGTCTGCGGCCCGAGGGCCACGAGGCGGTCATACCGGTAAGACGTACGATGGGTCAGGGCGACATGCAGCGGCATTGGGGGCTCGCGGAAAAATCGAACGACGGTGAGGTGGGGAGGCTATTGTGCACCGCAACAAGACGGC
>CANJLW010000011.1 GCA_947475245.1 Acetobacteraceae bacterium
ATATCGAACACATCCAGCGCGGCGTGGCGCAACTGCCCACTCTCCAGGGCGGCGAGCATCGCAGCCTCGTCGACCAGCGCCCCGCGCGCCGTGTTCACCAGGATCGCGCCCGGGCGAATCCGCCCCACCCGCTCCGCATTCAGAAACCCGCGCGTTTCATCGTTCAGCAGCAAATGCAGCGACAGCACCTGGCTTTCCGCCAACAGCGTCTCCAGATCCACGAACGTCACATTCGCCGCGGTTTTCGCCGTTCGGTTCCAGGCCAGCACGCGCATGCCCGAACCCGCCGCGATGCGCGCGACCTCTGCCGCGATACCGCCATAGCCGATCAGGCCGAGCGTCTTGCCGGTCAGTTCCATGCCCTCTGTGCGGATCCAGTTGCCGGCGCGCATGCCGCGATCCATCCCCGCCAGACCGCGCGCGGCGGCCCACATCAGGGCGATCGTATGCTCCGCCACAGCCGTATCGCCGTAGCCCTTGATGATGTGCACGGTGATGCCGAGTTCGGCCAGCTCCTCCGGGTTCATGTAGCTGCGCGCGCCGGTGCCCAGGAAGATCACGTGCTTCAGGCCCTTGCAGGCGCGCATGGCCTCCGTCGGCATCTGGGTGTGATCGTTCAGCACGAAGTCGTAGCCGGCGAGCAGGCCGGGCAGCGCGTCGGCGGGGATGTCGCCCTGTTCGTTCACGTCGACCGCGGGATCGTCGGGCAGCGACACGCGCTGAAAGACCGTCGCCAGATCGTCCACGGCGTCGATAAACAGGCCCTTCATCGCGGTTCCCCTTTTGGGTGTTGATACGGGCGCCAACTCTGCGCAAGCGTGGCGGGCTTCGCAAGCCGTGATAGACAGGCGCTTTGCATGGGGCGCGCGCCGCCCGGATTCGTGGATGCCCCGCAAGCCGCCTGCCGTCGCCCCGCCCCGGAAAAAAGCCCCCGCCGAACGGGCCGGCACCCGCGCGCCGGTCGCGAAGCCGCGCAAGCGCCGCTTTCTGTGGCGGGCGCTGACCTGGCTGTTCATCCTGTCGGTCTGGGCCGGCCTGGCGGCGACGCTGATGCTGCTGTGGTTCGCGCGCGACCTGCCCCGGCCGGACTCGGCGCTGGACCCGTCGCGCCGGCCGAGCCTGACGTTGGAAGATCGGGGCGGGCAGACGATCGCGACGTTCGGCGATCTGGTCGGGGAATCGCTGCGCCTGTCGGACATGCCGCCCTGGCTGCCCGCCGCCGCCGTCGCTGTCGAAGACCGCCGCTTCTGGCACCATTACGGGATCGACCCCATCGGACTGGCGCGGGCCGCCTGGGTCAACATCTCCGCCGGGCGGGTCGTGCAGGGGGGGTCGACCATTACCCAGCAGGTCGCCAAGACATTGTTTCTGTCCAACGCGCGCACGATGGAACGGAAGGTGCAGGAATTACTGCTGACGATCTGGCTGGAACAGCGCTTCAGCAAGCAGGAAATTCTGGAGATTTACCTGAACCGCGTTTACCTCGGCGCCGGGGCCTGGGGGGTGGACGCTGGGGCGAAGCTGTTCTTCGGCGTATCCGCTCGCAAAGTAACGATCTGGCAAGCGGCGGTGCTGGCCGGGCTGCCGCGCGCGCCGTCGCGGTTCAATCCGCGCGCCAGCGTGACCGCCGCCTCGGCCAGGGGCAAGGACGTGCTGGCGGCGATGGCCGATACCGGCGCGATCACCCAGGCGCAGGCCGCAACGGCGGCGGGGCAGATCAATTTCGCTCGGGTCGGGCGGGGATCGCCCGGCTGGTTCGCCGATTGGGCGGCGGAGCGCGCACAGACCCTGGTGCAGCCGAATACCGACGCCACGCTGCGAACAACGCTCGACGCCCGGATGCAGGCGGCGGCGGAGGCTCGGCTGGCGGCGCTGCTGGCCGGGCCGGGGGCGGCTTCGGGCGTCGGACAAGGTGCGATCGTGGTGCTGGACGCGGGGACCGGCGCCGTGCGCGCGATGGTCGGCGGGCGAGACTACCGCGAAAGCCCCTATAACCGCGCGCTGCTGGCTCGGCGGCAGCCGGGATCGTCGTTCAAGCCGTTCGTCTGGCTGGCGGCGATGGAAAAAGGCTTGCGGCCCGACGACCTGGTGCTGGATGCCCCGGTGAAGATCGGCACGTGGAGCCCGCAGAACTTCGACCACCGGTTTCAGGGGGAGGTGACGTTGGAAACCGCGCTGGCGGATTCTATCAACACCGCCTCTGTCCGTTTGTTGCTGCATGCCGGCGGGCCGCGCGCGGTGGCGGCGGTGGCGTCTCGGCTGGGGATCGCGGATGCGCTGCCGAACAACGCGTCGATCGCGCTGGGCACGGCGGAGGTCGGGTTGCTGGAACTGACGGCGGCTTACGCGGCGTTTTTCAACGGCGGACGGCGCGTGGCGCCGGTGGCGTTCGATCGGGGCGCGGGTGGGTTGGGCATGGCGGTGGATGCCGAGCGGGCGGAGATGATGCGCAGGATGCTGGGCGCGGTGGTGGCGCGCGGGTCGGGCAAGGCGGCGGCGGTGGCGGGGCGGTTCGTGGGCGGAAAGACGGGAACGACTCAGGATTTCCGCGATGCGTGGTTTGTGGGGTGTATCGATCACACGATGATTGGGGTTTGGCTGGGGAATGATGACAATACGCCGATGAAGGGCGTGACCGGCAGCGGCCTGCCGGCGCGCCTGTTCCGCGATGTGGCGGCGGAGGTGCGGTAAGCCGCTTTCGACGGGGCGGCGATTGCGGTAGGGTTGACGCGCGTGATGGGGATGGGTGGTCATTTCGATGAAGGGTTTTGTGTCTTACGCCCATGAGGATGGGGAGATGTTCAAAGAAGTCAGGAAGTACCTGACCCATCTGGAGCGTGTTTTTGAGATCGAGTTTTGGTCAGACCACAGCATTCGCGCCGGCCAGCATTGGAACACGGAAATCCGCGACGCGATCAACGCGGCGGACGTCTTTCTGCTGCTGTGCAGCCCCAGCTTCCTGGCCAGTGACTTTATTTTCGATGAAGCAGTGGCGGCGATCGAGGGCAGGGCAAGGAAGGATCAAATAATCCCCGTAATCCTTCAGGGACGTCGGTGGAGAGATCACTTCGGCGCCTATCAGGCCGTGCCGACCGACCAGAACGACGTAAAGCCGATCGTCAATTGGGTACCGCAGTCGGAAGGCTACGAACAGGCGTTCGAACAAGTCAAAGTCGCGTTGGCGAAGCTCCCCGGCATCAAAACGAAGCCCCCGCGCGGCGCCAATGCGTTGATCCTCGCGCCGCAGGCCCCGGCGGGCAAATCATGGTACAAACAACACGGGCGCTTCGTTTCACAATTGGATAGCGGCCCGCCGGACGAAGCGGCGGCTGCGGACGGTGTCGTGCGCACCTTGTTGTCGGCGCTGGTCGAACGGGCGGAACAATTCGCAACGGAAAGCACCGATTTCGACCAGGACGAACTGACGCAAGCCGCCGTCCAATTGGGGATCAGCATTCGCGCTGTCCTGGACGGCGCGGTGCCCAAAATCGTCCTTGCCTTCAGCGCCGTAGTGACCCTGGGATCCTTCCGCACCCAGTTCCGCCGGTGGCGCGACACCGGGCGCAACAGCGAAGCGCCGGACGCCGGGCGGGAACATCGGCTGGATAATCTGGTGAATCAGGCGATGCTCGCCCTGATGCAGTTCCCCACCATCCGCGACAAGCAGCCCTTGCCGAACGATGCCCGGGACCTTGCCTATCTGACATGCTTCGCTCGGCCGATCATGGAAGCCGCGCATCGTATCGGGCTGATCGACGATGCCGATTGGAAGGGCGTTGAGGCCGAGTTCGAGGACGCGAACCGAGAGAACGACGGGCAGTCGGACAATGCCCCGCGCGCGGTGCTGACGGCGCGCAATTTCCTGTATCGCCTGGGCGGCGTCGCCGCGGGCTTCGTGCCTGGCGCGACAATCGCGGGGGACGCCGCCGACGCTCCGCTCGCCGCGAAAATGACGCGGCTTCTGCGCGAGGAGACAAACGCGCTGGAAAGCTTCGCGGCGCGGCTGCCGGACCATTACAGGGACGCTTTCAGGCAGGTGATGAACGTCGCCGCAACGACCGGCCTGACGGTTCAGGCACCGCCGCGGCCGACCGAACCGCCGGCGGATTTCGACATGAAGAAGGTCAGGGAGCTTGTCCTCGCCGGCCGGACTGTCCCGGATGCTTGGGTGCCGTTTGTTACGTCGTTGGACTTTTTTATTACGGGACTGAACGACCTGAAACCGCTTAGCGCCCTCGCCGCTCTCCAGAGCCTCTCTCTCAGCAGCGCACCGTTGGTAAACGACCTGACACCACTCAGTGCGCTCTATGCTCTCCAGGCCATCTATCTGAGCAACACGCAGGTAAGCGACCTCACACCGCTCAGCGCCCTATCCGCTCTCGAGACCATCTATCTCAACAACACACAGGTGAGCGACCTGACGCCGCTCAGCGCCCTCTCCGCTCTCCAGACCATCCGTCTCAACAACACACAGGTGAGCGACCTGACACCGCTCGGCGTCCTCTCCGCTCTCCAGACCATCGATCTCGACAATACACAGGTGAGGGACCTGACACCGCTCAGCGCCCTCTCCGCTCTCCAGACCATCCATCTCGACGGCACACAGGTGACCGACCTGACACCGCTCAGCGTCCTCTCCGCTCTCCAGACCATCACTCTCAACAGCACACAGGTGAGCGACCTGACACCGCTCAGCGCACTCTCCGCTCTCCAGACCATCGATCTCAACAGCACACAGGTAAGCGACCTGACACCGCTCAGCGCCCTCTCCTCTCTCCAGACCATCACTCTCAACAGCACACAGGTAAGCGACCTGACACCGCTCAGCGCCCTCTCCGCTCTCCAGAGCATCTCTCTCAACAGCACACAGGTAAGCGACCTGACACCGCTCAGCGCCCTCTCCGCTCTCCAGACCATCCGTCTCAACAACACACAGGTGAGCGATCTGAGACCGCTCAGCGTCCTCTTCGCTCTCCAGACCATCTCTCTCGACCGCACACAGGTGAGCGACCTGACACCGCTCAGCGTCCTCTCCGCTCTCCAGATCATCTCTCTCAACAGTACACAGGTGAGCGACCTGACACCGCTCAGCGCACTCTCCGCTCTCGAGGCCATCGATCTCAGCCACACACGGGTAAGCGACCTGACACCGCTCAGGGCGCTGGCAGACCTCCAACACCTGTTCGTGACGGGATCAAAGGTCACCAACACCAACGTGCTGGCTCATCTCTCAAACCTGCGTATCACCCGCCGCCCCGACGATCCCCCTCAGTAATCCGCGTCCAGCGTGAACAGCACCGACTTCACCACGTCCGGCCGGTTGAACCGGCCCTTCATGTCGGGCGAAGCAGAGGCCGGGCGGTAGTCGGATGCCGCGTTCAGATTGGTGGTGACCTGCCAACCCATCAGCGCCTCGCCCTGCGGGCTCGCCATGTAATAGCCGGCGGGGGTAAAGGCGGCCCAGGCGCCGCCGTCGGGGGTCGCCTGCAGCGCCAGCAGTTCTTTCCCGTCCTGCGCGCGATACCAGCGGATCGTGCCGTCGCCGAACGCAGCCACGACAATCCGCCCATCCGCGCTCTGGTTCACCCGCCACGTCGCATCCGGTGCCGCTCGGCGCCAAATGCCGGTGCCGGCGGCGTCATACAGCCCCAGCGACCACGACGCGCCGAGCGCGACGCGCTTGTTGGCGACGGCGACGCTAAGGGCGTATTCGCCGGGGTCGATGTCCAGCCGCTTGCCGTTCACGATGGGATCGGGGCGATAGGCGAAGTTCTGCACCCGCAGACCGTCGGCGGAAGGCGCGGCGTTGGACAGCGCCCCGCCGCGGCCCATGCCGAACTCTCCGGTCATGGCATTGAAGCGATAGACGCGGTCGGGCGCGTTCATCGCCGCCCATTCCACGATCGTGCCGTCCTTGGACACGCGCAGCAGCGGCGATTCGCCTTCCTCGTCGCGCGGCCCCTTCATGTCGAGCATCGGCGGCTTGATGTGGCGCTGCCGGCCCCAGGGGGTGATCAGCGACAAGCCGCCGTCGAACTCGGCGACCACGACTTCCATGTCGCCGCTCAACCCGCCCTTGCTGCCGGCCTTGACCGGCACGATCGCGCTGATGGCGTGATCGAAGAATTCATAGGGATAGGCCGGGCCGCGCGCCTTGCCCTGATCGACCCAGGCGACCAGGCGGCTGGTCGAACCGCTCCAGAACGCATCGCCGGCGGCGAACAGGACTTCTCCGTCGCGGCTCCACGCGATGCGATCCAGGCGAGAGGCGTCGACGCTGGAAACGGCGGGGTATTTGTCGTCGAGTTCCCACTTGCCGTTGCCCTCGGTGGAGCGATCCTTCCACCACTGCACCTGCTTGTCGTTGTCGAAGGACACGGCGAGGATGGAGCGATAGTCTTTCTGGCGGCTCAGGAAACTGTCCAACGCCTCAAACCCCGTCATCTTCGGGGGGGCGGTCAGGCCGAACTTGACGCGGAACGGGCGGAGATGGGGCTTGGAGCCGCGGACCTGGAAGGTGACGGGCGCGCCGCCGGATTTGCCGTAGACGCGGATGCCGCCGTCGCGCGATGCGGCGGCGAGGCGACCGTCCTGATCGAAGGACACGCCGGTGACGCCGGCGGTGTAGTTCCGATCCTCGAACTGCAAATCGTTGTCGCGCCAGACCTTTACGCCGTTGGCGCCGCCCAGGCCGGCGGCGAGGCGCCCGTCGGTGGCGAAGGCGAGGGATTGGACGAGATCGGGCAGATTGCCGTGGCGGCGGACGACGGCGCCGGTGGGGATGTCGAAGACGTAGATGTTGATGTTGCCGGGGCCCGGGCCGGTGTGGCCGGCGACGGCGGCGAGGCGACCGTCGACGGAGACGGCGACGGCATACAGCTTGCCTTCATTATCCGGGCCGGCGGGCGGGCGGAACACGCGTTGCAGCTTCAGGTCGGGGAGCGACCAGATGCGCGCGGTCTTGTCGTCGCCGATGGTGATCAGAACCTTGCTGTCGAGATCGGTGGCGGCGTCGTTGATGCGCGCGGAATGGGTGCCGAGTTCCAGCTTCGGCAGGAACTGACCGACCCGGACGCGCGGCGCGGCGGCGTCCCAAACCGGCGGCGGGGGGGTGGCGGGCAGCACGGGGGCGGCCACGACGACGGGCGGCGGCGCGGGGGCCGGGGTTGGGGCCGGCGGAGGCGGCGGGGCGACAACAACGGGGGCCGGGGGCGGCGCTGGCGCGGGAGTCGGTTCCGGCTGCGGCGCGGGGGCCGGAGTCGGCGCGATGGCGACCGGCGGTGGGGCCGGGGCGGGCGTCGGCGCGGGGGTCGGAACCGGGGTGGGCGCGATGGCGACCGGCGGCGGGGCCGGAACCGGCGTGGGTACCGGCGCGGGGGCCGGGGCGGCGATCACCGGCGGCGGCGGGGCGGGCGGCGTGAACACCGGCAGCGACGGCGGCAAGGCCGGCGGCAGCGGCGGCGGACGCGGCGCGACCATGATCTCACTGAATTCCGGCGGGTTGGCCGACCCATAGGTGGAGAAGAAAGGCGCTTGATAGCGGGTCGTGCCGCGCGTTTCAGTGCGCGTTTTATCGTTGGCGACACGGATCAGATCGTCGACGCGCCGGGTTGCCTTGGTCTCGATTTCACGGATCAGGCGTTCCGTCCACTGCGACATGACGGGGCCGGGATAGGATTGCTGATTGGCCCCGGCGCCGAAGGCGATGATGCCGTTGAAGGAGACGTTTTGCGGCTCCACAAAGCCCGCGCTGCGCCCGCCGTCGGCGGGATCGCGGCAGGCATCCAGCAGCACGACGCGGTACGGTCCGCCGTCTGTCAGCAAGCGCGCGACGGGGAATAACGTGTCGGGGGACGCCGCCGAGGGCGCCGGCGCATCCGACGGCACAATGAAGTTCTGCCCGCGAACGACGGTACCGTGCGAGGACACATAAATCAGAGCTATATCGGCCTTACGATCGAGCACCGCGCGCTCGAACTGTCTGTGATCGATTTTCAGCTGTTCCAGCGACGCATCCGGGCTCGTCAGCACATAATACCCCGCTCGGCGCAGGCGATCCTCCATCTCCGACCGGTCGTTGACGACCTCTTTGATGTCAGGCCAGGTGCCCGGCTTGAACCGGCTGTTGGTGATGACCCACGCGACTTTTTCCGCCGCCCAGCCCGCATGGGACCAGAGCGCGAGCGTCACGGACAGCAGCACACTCACCAGATAGCGCATAGGAGATGAAAGCTCCGTAATCCCACCGATGGCGTTACGGTAACCAAGCTTGGCCGCCAAGCCCACCCCCAAAACGATGCAATGCGGCGAAACCTGTCATCGTTGTTGATTTTTGTCGCCGAGGGCGCAATAATCCCATTTGTTGGATTGCTGTTTGCAATGTTTGGGGATCGAGTATGCGCATCGCCGCTTTGCCTTCACTGCTGAAATACTCTGTTGCCGGCGTCATCGTTGTCATTGCCGCGGTCGGATCGGCGCATGCCCAATCTGGCGCGCAAGGCGGGGCAAAGATCGATTGCAGCAAGGAAATCGTGTTCAATAACGGCTGGACGCTCGAAGGTCTGCGCGCGGTGCGCGAGGCCTGCGCCCATCCGGCCGGCGCGACCGACGGCAAGGGTATCCGCCGGATCAACCCAATCCCGGTGGAAACGGTGCCCGCGATCCGCAGCGTGCCGGCGCGCCCGATCGTCGCGCCGGGCGGCTGCCCGGGCCGCATGGAAGGCCGCACGAAGGAACCAACTCCGGCCGGGCGTCACGACGTGGCGTTCACGTTCAAGTTCGGCGCGAATGTCGATACGGTGCCGCCGGTGGCGATGAACAGCCTGATCGTGTTCCGCAAGTATTTGTCTGAATACTTTCCGAACGGCACGATCGACATCGTCGGCCACGCGGATGCGTCGGGCAACGACGACATGAACGACGCGCTGTCGCAGCGGCGGGCGGAAAACGCGGTGAGGGTGATCGCCGACGGCGACCCGGAACTGGGCCGTCGCCTGCGCGCGGTCGGCGGCGGCGCGCGCGAACTGCGCCCCGATGTCGCCCCGTGCGACGAAAGCCAACGCCGGATCGAGGCGCGGATTCCGCTGTAGCGCGCCTCCCCCGCCTGCGCGGGGGAGGACGGTCGGACGTTATTTCCCGTGTTGGCGCATGACGGCCAGGCCCTGATCCAGGTCGGCGATCAGGTCATCGACGTCCTCCAGGCCGATATGCAGGCGCACGACGGGGCCGTTGAACTGGCCGCTGCCGGCGGTGCGGGTGATGAACCCGGTCGTCGGCACGGCGAGGCTTTCATAGCCGCCCCATGACGCGCCGATGCCGAACAGTTCCAATGCCTCGACGAATTTATGCGTGGCGACGGTGGTGAACTCCGGCTTGAACTCCACCCCGAACAGGCTGCACGCGCCGGTAAAGTCGCGCTTCCAGATGTCGTGACCGGGCGCGCCGGGCAGCGCGGGGTGCAGGACCTGGGCGACTTCGGGGCGGTGACGCAGCCAATGGGCGACCTGGATCGCGGCCTCCATCTGGGTTTGCAGGCGCACGCCCATCGTGCGCATGCCGCGCAGGGTCAGCCAGCAATCGTCCGGGCTGGCATATTGGCCCAGGCCGCGCGCGCCGGCGTGCAGGGTCTGCCAGTCTTCCTCCGAATTGACCGTGATGCTGCCGATCAGAATGTCGGAGTGACCGGCGGGATATTTGGTCGCGGCCTGGATGGAGATGTCGACGCCGTGGGTGAAGGGCTGGAAGTGGTGGATGCCCCAGGTGTTGTCCATCATCACCTTGGCGCCGCCGGCATGGGCGGCGCGGGCGATGGCGGGCACGTCCTGCACCTCGAACGTATGGCTGCCGGGGCTTTCGGTATAGACGACGGCGGTGTTGGGCCGCATCAGCGCGGCGATGTCGGCTTCCGTCGCGTGCGGGTTGTAATAGGTCGTCTCCACCCCGTAGCGCTTCAGCATCCCGTCGCAGAAGTTGCGCGCCGGGCCATAGACGTGATCGGGCATCAGGATGTGATCGCTGGCCTTCATGAACGCCAGCAACGGCGTGGTGACGGCGGCGAGGCCGGAGGAGACGATATAGCAGCGCGTGCCGCCCTCGACCTCGGCGATCATGTCTTCCAGCGCCCAATGGGTGGGCGAACCGCCGACGCCATAGGTCAGCACACGCGCGCCGCGCTGGGCCTGCAAGGCCTGACGTTCGGCAACGGTGGGGACCAGAACGGTCGACCCGCGCAGCAAGGGCGGGTTGACGAAGCCGTGCTCGTGCTTCGTGCGACGGGCGGTATGGGCGAGGCGGGTGCGGAAGCCGCGTGTGGGCGTGTCTGTCATGGTTTAACCAACCTCGATCGGTGTGTCGGAGCGTCCGCCCCATTCAGTCCAGGAGCCGTCGTAGACCGCGCCTTCCGGCAGCCCGGACAGGCGCAGCCCCAACGTCAGGATGCAGGCGGTGACGCCCGATCCGCAGCTTGTCACCACCGGGCGCGATCCGTCGACGCCGGCGGCGGCAAAGCGGGCGGCGATCTCGGCTGTCGGCTTGAAGGTGCCGTCGGCGTTCAGCAGATCGGTATAGGGCAGATTCGCCGCACCCGGCATATGGCCGCTGCGCATTCCCGCGCGCGGTTCCGGGGTCGCGCCGGTAAAGCGCCCGGCGGCGCGGGCATCCAGCACCAGTTCCCGTTGCGTCGCGATATTGCCGAGGATATCGCCCACGCCGCGCAGGCGGGTAACGCGATAATCCGCGCGAAACGCCGCGGGCGTCGGGGCCGCGGCGGGGCCGGACTGGGTCGGGCGGCCTTCCTTCATCCATTTCGGCAGGCCGCCATCCAGCACGGCGGCGTTGTCGTGCCCGAACAGACTCATCAGCCACCAGCCGCGCGCGGCGGAGGCAAGGCCCTTCTGGTCGTAAAACACCACGCGCGTCGTGTTCGACACGCCCATGCCGCCCAGCAGTTTGGCGAAACGGCCGGGCGTCGGGGTCATGTGCGGCAGGTCGGTGTCGGGATCGGCGACCTCGTCGATATCGAAATAGCCCGCGCCGGGAATATGGGCGTTCAGGAATTCGGCCTTACCGTCCTTGTTCTCGTTCGGCAGGTATTTCGTGGCGTCGAAAACGATCAGGTCGGGCTTGCCGCGTTCTCCGGCAAGCCACTCGGTTGTCACCAGCGGCCCCATATGTGTTGTCCTCGATAGATTGGTCGGGAGTGTCGGGCTTTGCCCGAACCTGTCAATCCGTGATCGGACCCCGCGTCAACCGGCCGGCGCGATGATGATCCGTCGGTTCTGCTTGCCCTTGTTCTCGATCTTCACCACCTGCATGCGCCCGATCTCACCGGTGCGCGCGACATGCGTGCCGCCGCAGGGCTGCAAATCCACCACCGCGTCCGCCCCGTCGCCGATCCGCATCAGCCGCAGCCGCCCGGTGCCGCGCGGCGGCTTCACCGACATCGTGCGGACCAGCCCCGGATCGGTGTCAAGCACGGACTCCTCCACCCATTCGATGCGGACGGGATGATCCGCCGCGATCAGCGCGTTCAATCCGGCCTCGATCTCCTCCTTGGGCGGTGGATTGGGCAGATCGAAATCCAGGCGGGAACGATCCGCGCCGACCGACCCGCCGGTGACCGCCGCGCCCTTGATCAGGCTGCACAGCAAATGCATCGCGGTATGCATGCGCATCAGCCTGTGCCGCCGATCCCAGTCGATCGCGGCTTCCACCACCGCTCCGACCGGGGGCAACGGCGCGTCGGGGGCGGGCAGATGCAGGATCGCCTCCCCTTCCCCCTTGATCGTGTCCGCGACCGTCATCGACTGCCCGTCCCAGCGCAGCACGCCGGTATCGCCGGGCTGACCGCCGCCGCGCGCGTAAAATACGGTGCGATCGAGCACGACGCCGTCCGGCCCCGCGGCAAGGACCGTCGCGGTGGCGGAGGCCAGATCGGATTGGTCGAGAAAAAGGCGTTCGGTCATGGTGTCATCCGATCGGTTAGGCACGCTTCAGGAAGGCGCGATTGATGAAGCTGTGCGGGCGTTGCGCCAGGCGTTCCTGCGTCAACGCCCGCGAAAGGTCGGTCAGGCCGCCCCGCAGGGCGGCTTCGGTCAGGGTCCAGTCCACCAGATCGCGCTGGGCGTGACTGCCGCCGATACGCCAGACCTGATGACGCAGGTTCATCAATGCCTCCGCCGCCAAGGGATAATCGCCGCGGCCGAAGGCGATGAAGGCTTCGAGCAAGGGCACGCCGACATCGCGATAGGTTCCGGCGGCCTCTGCCGCGGATGCCGCCGTGGCCAGCATCGCGGCGTGGCGCTCGCGCAGCGGCGCGTCCTGCCCCGCGCCCAGTTCGGCCAGACCGGCATGCAGATCGCAGAAGACCGAGGCGCGCCCGTCGGCATGCCCGGCCCAGACCGGCGCCAGTTCGCGCCAGCGGTCGGCCACGTCGCAACCCAGCAAATGCAGCCGCCACAGCAGCGCCGACGCGTTGGTCAGATTTACGCCCAGCGGTCGGCGGGTGGCGGTGATGGGGCCGTCGTAGAGCGCCAGGGCGGCGTCGAACTGACCGAGTTCGATGTGAAACAACGCGCGGTGCCACCACACATGGGTCTGGGTGACGTGATCGGGCGTCGACCACAACGGCTCCCGCGCGATCATCCAGCCGATGCCGTCCCGCGGGCGGCCCTGCATTTCCATCACATGCGCGACGGTGTGGTGCGCCCAGAATCCATAGGGTTCGCGTTCGGCGGACTCCCGCGCCTCGGCTTCCGCGCGGGCGTATTCACCGGTTTCCTCCAACCCGAAGGAATGAAAGGCCAGCAGCGTCGGATAGCCCGGCATGTCCTGGGGCCACAGGCCCAGGGCGCGCGCGGGGCGGTCGCGCAGGCCGCGCGATTGGCCCAGAAACAGATCGAGCAGAAAGCCGCATTCATGCGCCAGGATATCGAAGGGGTAGCGGACCAGATGCTCGTTCAACAGGCGCGAGGCCCGTTCCGGCGCGCCTTCAAGCTGGGTCAGCAAGGCGACGAAATGGCCTTGCTCCCAGTCGTTCATCGGCAGGTCTTCGATCGACCCGGCAATGGCGCGCGCGGCGCGGGTGGCGCCGGGATCGGTCGCCAGGGCGAAGATCCAGGCCTTGGCAAGGCGCGCCATGACGAAGGCAGGCGCATCTTCCACGGCCAGATCGAATGCGGCCAGGGCGTCGCCATAGACCAGATTGAACGCGGCGATTCCGCGATCGTAGTGATCGGCGGCCGCCGCCGTCGCGCCCGACAGCGGAAAGCCGCGCGCGTCGGTTACGCCCATCGGTCGCGCAACCAGTCGCGGCGCGCGGCGAGCCAGAACAGGCCGGCGGCGGTGACGATATTCGGCATCTTGCCGGCCATGGCGGCGGCGATCGCGGCGTCGGCGGGCCAGACGCGCACGCGGATGTCTTCGTTTTCCTCGGCTTCTCCGGCGTGCCAGGCGATGCCGTCGGCGTCGGTCGGCGGGGCGGCGACGCGACCGACATAGAGTTCGCACAATTCGTCGGCACCGCCGGGCGTCAGCAGAAAGCCGCCGATATGTTCAAGCCGGTCCGCCGACATGCGCATTTCCTCGATCATTTCGCGCCGGATCGCGGTTTCCGGCGCCTCGCCATCCTCGCACAGGCCAGCGGGCAATTCGACCAGCACCGGATCGATGCCGGCGGCAAGCGCGGGAAAGCGGAACTGTTCGATCAGCACCACGGAGTCCGTAACCGGATCGTACGGCAGCAACGCCGCCGCGCGCCCGCGTCGCCAGAGTTCCCAGGTGCGCACGCCGCTTAGCGCGCCGTCGAAGCGGCGATGGCGAAAGCGCACGACATCGAGCGGGAAGCGACCGGACCAGACGCGGGATTCGGAGTCGATGACGACATCCGGATGCGCCGGGATCGGCGGAGGGGTGCGAACGGACATGATGCCACCCTAAGCCGAACCGCCGGGTCGGTCTATCCGATGCCCCAGGTCAGGACAGCAGGGCGGCGCGCTTAGACAGGGCCTCGGCATGAGTGGGATCGATCGACAGCACGCTGTTCAGGCTGGCCAGCGCGTCCTCCGTCCGGCCCAGTTCGGCCAGCACCAGGGCCTGTCGATACCAGGCAATCGCCATCTCCGGCCGCTGCGTCACCGCGCGCGCCAGACTTTCGGCGGCGTCGTCAGGCCGGCCCAGGGCGCGCTGCGTTTCCGCACGATCGATCAAGGCCTCGGTCATCGTCGGCGCCATCGACAGCGCCTGATCGAAGGCAGCGATGGCTTCGACATAGCGCAGCAGCCGGTGCAGCACGACGCCGAGATTGTAATGCATGCCCGGCGCGCGCGGGTGCAGCGACAGGGCCCGCTGATAGGCATGCACGCTTTCGTTGTAGCGTTCGAGATCGAGCAGGGCGTTGCCGCGATTGCCATGCGCCTCAATGTATTGCGGGGCCAGGGTCAGCGCCTTGTCGAAGTCCGCCAGTGCCTGTTCGGGCCGTCCGGCCTCTCGCAGGGAATTGCCGCGATAGGACCAGGCCTGCGGGAAGTCGGGGTGGTCGGCGATCAGCGCATCCAGTTCGGCGATCGACTCGTCGAACCGCCCCAGGCGGCGCAGCGCATTGGCGCGATTGGCGCGGGCGTTCGGATCGGCGGGATCGAGCGCGATGGCGCGATCGAAGCTGAGCAGGGAGTCTTCCGTCCGGCCGACGGCATCGCGTGTCATGCCGAGACTGTTGTGAAACGCCGATACCTCCGCCTTGATCTCGATGGCCTGCGCGATCAATTGTTCGGCGAGGTCGTTCCGCCCGCCCTGATGCGCCAGCAGGCCCAGCAGATGCAGCGCGTCCGGGTGGTTGCGATCGCGCGACAGGACCAGCCGATATTGCCCCTCCGCTTCCGCGTAGCGACCGGCGCGATGATACTCCAGACCCGCTTCAATCAGTTGGCCATTATCCCGACTCGCCGCCGCTCGGCGTTCTTTCCTGTTCATTCCGCTGCCCTAAACGACAAAGACGCTGACGCTTTCCAACCGGGACGACCAGGTGAACTGGTCGATCGGGGTGACGCGCGTCAGGCGATACCCCGCGTCGTGCAACAGCTTCGCGTCGCGCGCCAGGGCACCGGGGTTGCAACTGACATAGATCACGATCGGCGGCTTCGCGATGGCGATTTGCGCGATCTGCGCCAATGCGCCGGCATGCGGCGGATCGAGCACGACGGCGGTAAAGCCCGCGAATTCCTTCGTCGTGATCGGCTGACGCGCGAGGTCGCGCTGGGTGACCTCGATCTTGCCCATCAGGCCGGCGGCGTTGATGCCGCCGCGCAGACCGAGGACGGAGGCGCGATCCCCCTCCCACGCCGCGACACGCACGCGCTGCGCAAGGCCGAAGGTGATGGTGCCGCAACCCGCATAGAGATCGGCCACCCGCGCCTTGGCCGGCAGTTTCGCGGGCAGACCGGCCAGGACCGCCGCGACGATGGCCTGTTCGCCCGCCGCGGTGGCTTGCAGAAATCCGCCGGGCGGCGGGGTCATCGACACGCCCGACATCATCGTGGTCGGCGGGCGCATGACGCAGATCGGCTCCGGTTCGTTGTTGTCCCGTGTCCAGGAAATCCGCGCCAGATCGTGCGTGCGCGCAAAGGCGATCAGCAGCGCGCGATCCTCGAACGACGGTTCAAGTTCTGTGCGCAGCAACAGATCGACGCCGCTGTCGAGCAAATTGGCGACGACGGAACCTTCGCGCCGCAGCGCCTTCAGCCGGACCAGCAGCGCGCGCAGACCGGGGAGCAGCGCGAACAGGTCGGGGTGCAGAACCCGGCATTCCGTCAGATCGACGATCTCTCCGGATCGGGTCTGGTGCAGGCCCAGGCGCAGGCCGCCCTGAACGCGGCGCGCGGCAAGGTCCATGCGGCGGCGATCGTAACCGATCCCCGCCTCAATCGCCCCGCACACCACATCCCCGTACCCCGCCCTGCGTAAAGCCGCTTCGAGCAGCGCGGTTTTCCAGGCGAGGTAGCCGGATTGGTTCCAATGTTGCAACGTGCAGCCGCCGCAGACGCCGAAATGGGCGCAGCCGGGGACAACGCGGTCCGGGCTGGGTTCAATAACGGACTCGACGGTCGCGACCCAGCCTTCGCCGCGACGCGCGACCGGGCGGACCGCGATCAGTTCGTCGGGCAGCGCTTCCGGGATATAGACCGGGACACCGTCCGGCAGCACAGCGACGCCGTCCCCATCGGCGCCGACGCGCGCGATGCGAACGGTTGCGGGCGGCGGGAGCTTGGCAGCGTCCCTCCGCCCCTTCTCAGCCCCCGAAGGCTGAGATGCCCGTCTGCGCTCTGCCAAGGATCAACGCATGCACGTCATGCGTGCCTTCATAGGTGTTGACGGTTTCCAGGTTCATCACATGACGGATGACATGGTATTCGTCGACGATGCCGTTGCCGCCGTGCATGTCGCGCGCGGCGCGGGCGATATCCAGCGACTTGCCGCAGTTGTTGCGCTTCAGCAGGCTGATCATTTCCGGCGCGGCGTTATGCGCGTCCATCAATCGGCCGAGTTGCAGAACCGCGTGCAGGCCGAGGGTGATTTCGGTCTGCATGTCCGCGAGCTTCTTCTGGATCAACTGCGTGGCGGCCAGCGGACGGCCGAACATCATGCGTTGCAGCGTGTAGTCGCGCGCGGCGTGCCAGCAGAACTCCGCCGCCCCAAGCGCGCCCCAGGCAATGCCGTAGCGGGCGTTGTTGAGGCAGGAGAACGGACCGCGCAAACCCTTGACGTTCGGCAGCATGTTCTCGGCGGGAACGAACACGTCCTGCATCATGATCATGCCGGTCACGGAGGCGCGCAGCGAGAATTTGCCCTCGATCTTCGGCTGGGTCAGGCCGGTCATGCCGCGTTCCAGGATGAAGCCGCGAATGTCGCCGGCATCGTCCTTGGCCCAGACGACAAGCACGTCGGCGATCGGCGCATTGGTGATCCAGGTCTTGGAGCCGTTCAGCAGATATCCGCCGTCGACCGCCTTGGCGCGGGTGCGCATGGAGGCCGGGTCGGAGCCGGCATCGGGTTCGGTCAGGCCGAAGCAGCCGACGAATTCTCCGGTGCGCAGCCTGGGGAGGTACTTCTGGCGCTGATCCTCGGACCCGAAGGCATGGATCGGGAACATGACCAGCGACGACTGCACGGAGAAGGCCGACCGATAGCCGGAATCGACGCGTTCGACTTCGCGTGAGATCAGGCCGTAGCTGACGTAATTGACCCCGGCGCAGCCGTAGCCGTCGAGCGTGGCGCCGAGAAAGCCCATCTCGCCCATTTCGTTCATGATCTCGCGATCGAACTTTTCGTGCCGATTGGCCATCAGCACGCGGGGGAAGAGCTTTTCCTGCGCGAAGCTGTGGGCGGCGTCGCGGATGGCGCGCTCGTCTTCCGACAACTGGCTGTCGAGGCGCAGCGCGTCATCCCACTGGAACGGGGTGAAATGGTTCTGCGGGCGGGTGGGGGCGTCGTTCATGCCTCGGTCTCTCTGTTATCGGCCGGCGCGGGGCGGCGGGTGCGCAGCAGCATAAAGGCGGGGATGTCGTCGCCGAAGCCGACGACCGACGGCCCCAGATCGTCGTCGCGCCGAAAACGCTCCCGACGGGGATCGTCGCGGCGGCCCTCTTCTCGGCGTGGAGCGTCGAAGCGGGGGGCGCGATCGCGGTCCCGGGCGATGGGCAGTTCGGGCTGCGGCGCGCGGTCCGGGGACGGACGATCGCGGCCGCCGCGCGCGCGGGGCGCTTCATCGCGATCACGCGGGGGACGGGGTGTGTCGTCGCGCTCGCGCGCGGCGCGGGGGGCGTCGTCACGGACGCGCGGGGCTTCGTCTCGCACGCGAGGCGCTTCGTCGCGGACGCGGGGGGCGCGCTCTTTGGCGGGCTTTTCGCGATCGGCCGACTTGCCGCGCGGTTCGACTTTCTTGCGGGCGGGGCCGCGGCGGCGCTTGCGGCCGTCTTCTTCGGACCAATCGACGGGGTCGAGCCCCGCGACGATCATCGGCGGAATGACATGGCCGGTCAGTTTCTCGATGGCGGTGACCGCGTAGCGATCATCCGGCGCGGCGATGGTGAAGGCATGGCCTTCGAGACCCGCGCGCCCGGTGCGGCCGATGCGATGGACGTAGTCTTCCGGGTGCTGCGGCACATCGAAATTGAACACATGCGACAGGCCGCCGATATCGAGACCGCGCGCGGCGACGTCGCTGCACACCAACAGCTTGAGCTCGCCGGCCTTGAATTTTTCCAGCGTCGAGAAACGCACGCTCTGCGCGAGATCGCCGTGCAGCGCGCCGGCGGCGAACTGGTGCTTGGTCAACGACTTGTACAGAATGTCCACATCGCGCTTGCGATTGCAGAAGATCAGCGCGTTCTGCACATTCTCGTTACGGATCATCCGGCGCAGCGCTTCGCGCTTGTCGTGTTCGGCGACCAGGGCCAGGCCCTCCACGATCGTCGTGGCGACGGACGCCGGACGAGAGACCGTGATTTCCTTGGGATTTTGCAGAAACGCATCGGCGAGGCGACGAATTTCCGGCCCCATGGTGGCGGAGAAGAACAGCGTCTGATGGTTCGGCGGCAGCAGGGAGACGATGCGTTCGACATCGGGAATGAAACCCATGTCGAGCATGCGGTCGGCCTCATCGATCACCAGGATCTTGGCGTCGGTCAGCAGGATGGAACCGCGGTCGAACATGTCGATCAACCGGCCCGGCGTGGCGATCAGCACGTCGACGCCGCGCATCAACACGTCTTTCTGATCCGACATGCTCTCGCCGCCGATGATCAGCGCGTGCGTCAGGTTCAGATACTTGCCGTACTGGATGAAGTTTTCCGCGACCTGCTGGGCGAGTTCGCGCGTCGGTTCCAGGATCAGGCTGCGCGGCATGCGGGCGCGGGCGCGGGAGCCGTCGAGGATGTCGAGCATCGGCAGGGTGAAACCGCCGGTCTTGCCGGTGCCGGTCTGCGCCACGCCCATCACGTCGCGGCCCATCAGCACGAAGGGGATCGCCTGTTCCTGGATCGGCGTCGGGTGGCGATAGCCCATTTCGGAGATCGCGCGCACCACCGGTTCGGACAGGCCGAGATCGGCGAAGACGGGGCGGGCGGGTTCGGCGACTTCGGAGTCGCCGGAATAGGAACCGTCGGAAGCGAGGTAGGCGGCATAGCCGTCGTCGTCGTCCTCTTCGTCTTCCCGGTCGTCGGATTGGTCGTGTTCGTCGGATGCCGCGTGGGCGGTCGGCTGTGACTCCGGTTCCGGGGCCGGCTCGTCCCGCGGTGTGGCGGCGGCTTCGGTCGGCGTGGCTTCGATCTCCGCCACGACTGCGGGCGGGGCCGATGCTTCAACCGAGGGCGCTTCAACTGATGGCGTTTCCGGGAGGGGCGCTTCTGGAGGGGGCGCGTCCTCGGCGGGTAGTTCCTCGGCCGCTACCGGCGAGAGCGCCGCTGTCGCGGGGGCCGCGTCCGCGGCGGCCACGGGGGCGGAGTTTGCGTCGTCCGTCGGTTCCGCCGGGGCGGTCGTGGTATCGGTCAATGTGGGTCCAGTCGGTTGCTTGGCCGAGGCCTTTGCCCCGACAGCCGCGCCGGGCCATCGCGCATGTCGCGACAGCGCCCAGGGTGCGCGGTATGAGGCTGGGGTATCCGGAGAAACAGACGAAAAGTCAAGGTCAACGGGGATGCGCGATCAACGATAAACATCGCGCCGATGCCCGATCCGGATCACCAGAACCATCAGCACATCGTCGTGGAGCGTGTAGACCACGCGCCAGTCGCCGACGCGCAGGCGGTACTCGTCTGTCCCCTTCATGGCGGCGACGTTTGCGGCGTTCCACGGGTCGCGCGCGAGGCGAGCCAAACCTCGTAACACGCGCTCACGCACGGGTGGATCGAGTTGCAAAAGTTCCGCGCGCGCCGAGGACCGAAACTCGACGCGCCAGGTCATGTCGAATCGGTCAGGTCGATGCCCAGTTCGCGCGCAATTTCTTCCATCGGAATCCCGGGCGGCCGCCCCTCCGCCTCCCACTGGGCGACGGCTTCCTTGGCCGCTCGGCTCCAATAGATGTCCTCGGCGGCGTCCAGTTCCTCCAGCGCGCGCAGGTCGTCGAGCGAGATCACGGCGGCCACCGGCGTGCCATCGCGGGTCAGCACGACGCGGCGATCGTCGCGTTCGACGATCGCAACGGCGTCGCGCACGGGATCCACCGGCAGGGGCATGGTCACGGCTTCGGACATGGCACTCGCTCCTTCGGCCTCAATATGGGTCGAAGGAGACCAAAATGCGAGTGGATTTGCCGCCCCTGCCCCGCCGCTTATCGCGCCGGCGGGGTCAACCCGCCCGACGCCAGCAGTCGCGTCACGCCCGCCTCGTCGTAGCCAAGGACATCGCGCAGCACTTCCTCGGTGTGTTCGCCCAACAGCGGAGAGCGCTTCACCTCCGTCGCGCTGGCCGACATTTTGATCGGGTTGCCGACGGTCAGGTATTTGCCGCGCGTGGGGTGATCGACCTCCACCACCGTGCCGGTTTCGCGCAGCGACGGTTCCTCGGCGATTTCCTTCATCGACAGGATCGGGCCGCAGGGGATGTCGTACTTGTTCAGAATGTCCATGGCCTCGAACTTCGTCTTGGTCATGGTCCAGGCTTCGATGACATCCCAGATGTGCCGCAGCCTGGGCAGGCGTGCCGGCGGCTTGGCATAGTCGGGGTCGGTCTTCCATTCCGGCTTGCCGATCACGTCGCAGATCGCTTCCCACACCGGCGCCTGGGCGATGAAGTAGATATAGGCGTTGGGATCGGTTTCCCACCCCTTGCACTTCAGGATCCAGCCGGGCTGCCCGCCGCCGGAGGCGTTGCCGGAGCGGGGCACGGTGTCGCCGAACGGCGTTTCCGGGTATTGTGGGAACTCGGTCAGCGGGCCGTGCGCCAGGCGCTGCTGGTCGCGCAGCTTGACGCGGCACAGGTTCAGCACGCCGTCCTGCATGGCGACATCGACCTTTTGGCCGAGACCGGTGGCGGTGCGTTGATGCAGCGCGCAGACGATGCCCAGCGCCAGATGCAGCCCGGTGCCGGAATCGCCGATCTGCGCGCCGGTCACGATCGGCGGGCCGTCGTCAAAGCCGGTGGTCGATGCCGCGCCGCCGGCGCATTGGGCGACGTTCTCGTAAACCTTGCAGTCTTCGTAGGGGCCCGGACCGAAGCCCTTGATGGAAGCCAGGATCATGCGCGGGTTCAGTTCCTGCACGCGTTCCCAGGTAAAGCCCATGCGATCCAACGCGCCGGGAGCGAAGTTTTCCACCATCACGTCGCAGGTCCTGACCAGTGCTTCCAGCACTTCCTTACCGCCGGCATTGCGCCCGTCGATGGTGATGCTGCGCTTGTTATGGTTCAGCATCGTGAAGTACAGGCTGTCGACGCCCTTGATGTCCTGCAACTGGCCGCGAGTGATGTCGCCCGTGCCGGGACGTTCCACCTTGATGACGTCGGCGCCGAACCAGGCCAACAGCTGGGTGCAGGTCGGGCCGGACTGGACATGGGTGAAGTCCAGAATGCGGACGCCGTCGAGTGCTTTGCTCATCTCATGCTCCTCCCTTTTTCGTCAGGGCGCTCTTGGGGTTCAGATTGCCGATATTGCCGCTTTCGGTGCCCGCTTTCGGGTCGATCACGGCGTTAATCAATGTCGGTTTGCCGGAGTCCATCGCCGCGTCCACGGCGCGTTTCAGTTCATCGGGCGTGGTCGCGTTGACGCCGACGCCGCCGAAGCTCTCGATCATGCGATCGTAGCGCGATCCCGGCACGAACATCGTGATCGCCGGGTCCTCGCCGCCACCGGGGTTGACGCCGTCGCCGCGGTAGATGCCGTCATTATTGAACACGACGACGCAGACCGGCAGCTTGTACCGGCAGATCGTTTCGACCTCCATGCCCGAAAAGCCGAAGGCGCTGTCGCCGACGATGGCGAGCACGGGGTTGCCGGTTTCGACCGTTGCCGCCACCGCGAAGCCCATGCCGATGCCCATCACGCCCCAGGTGCCGACGTCCAGACGCTTGCGGGGTCGATACATATCCACCACGCCGCGGGCCTGATCGAGCGTATTGGCGCCCTCGTTGACCAGAATGGCTTCCGGTCGTTCCTTGATCACATCGCGCAGCACGCGCAGCGCGGAATGATAGTCCATGGGGTTGGAGTTCTTGCCCAGGCGGGTGGCCATGCGGGCGATGTTCGACTCTTTCTTGGCATTGACGGACTCCGTCCAGGCGGCCGGCGGCGCGGGCCAGCGATCGCCCATGCCGCGCAGCAGTTCGGCCACGCAAGAACCGATATCGCCCACCAGCGGGGCGGCGATTTCGACGTTGCTGTCCATCTCGCGCGGTTCGATATCGATCTGGATGAATTTCTTCGATCCCGGCGCGCCCCATTGCTTGCCCTTGCCGTGGCTGAGCAGCCAGTTGAGGCGAGCGCCGACGAGCATGACGACGTCTGACTCAAGCAGGACGGTGGAACGGGCGGCGGCGGCGCATTGCGGATGCAGGTCGGGCAGCAGGCCCTTGGCCATGCTCATGGGAATGTAGGGAATGCCGCTTTTTTCGACCAGGGCGCGGATGGCGTCGTCGGCCTGGGCATAGGCGGCGCCCTTGCCCAGGATGATCAGCGGACGCTTGGCCTCCCGCAGCACATCGAGCGCGCGCGCGACGGCGGAAGGGCCGGGAATCTGGGCGGGCGCGGGGTCGATCACCTTGACCAGCGACCGCGCGCCGGCTTCGGCGGTGATCACCTGCCCCAGCAGCTTGGCGGGCAGATCGAGATAGACGCCGCCGGGACGGCCGGAAACCGCCGCGCGGATGGCGCGCGCGATGCCGATGCCGATATCCGCCGCGTGCAGGACCCGAAACGAGGCCTTGCACAGGGTTTTGGCGACGGCGAGCTGATCCATTTCCTCGTAGTCGCCCTGTTGCAGGTCGACGACCTCCCGCTCGGACGAGCCACTGATCAGGATCATCGGGAAGCAGTTCGTGGTGGCGTTGGCGAGCGCGACCAGACCGTTCAGGAAGCCGGGGGCGGAGACGGTCAGGCAGATGCCCGGCGCCTTCGTCAGAAAGCCCGCGATGGCGGCGGCGTTGCCCGCGTTCTGCTCGTGCCGGAACGAGATCACCCGCATGCCGGACGCCTGCGCGAGGCGGCCCAGATCGGTGATCGGGATCCCCGGCACGGTATAGATCGTGTTAAGGCCGTTCAGCTTCAGCGCGTCGATGACCAGATGGAACCCATCCGTCATTTCGACGTCGGGTTCGGCGGTTGTTGCGTCCGACATTGGCCTGTTTCCTTCCATTATGCGGTTCGGGTCGGCGTGTCCTCGACGGCGTCGAGGAAGTCGCCGAATTGTTCGACATGGGCGGCGAGGCCCATCGTGTGTTCGCGCACCAGGCGTTCCGCGAGGCCGGCGTCGCGATCGGCCAGGGCGGCGACGATGGCGCGGTGATCGGCGATGGAGCGGCGGGCGCGGTTATCCTGGGTCATGGTGACGGCGCGGACGGCGCGCATGTGGATGAACAGCGTATCGGTCAGCGCGGTCATCAGATCGACGCCGCCCAGGCGGATGATCGCCTTATGGAACTGCATGTTGGCGTCGGAATACTCGCCGATCTGGCCGCTGGGATCGTCCTGAAACGCTTCGACGTATGACCGCAGCTCCGTCAGATCGGCGGCGGTGACGATGGGGGCGGCAAGCCGAGCGGCCATGCTTTCGATGGCGGCCCAGACGGTGATCATTTCGACGATTTCGCGCTTGGATTTTCGGACCACATGGATGCCGCGGCGCGGGATGGAACGGACGAAGCCTTCCTGTTCCAGGACCGAAAGGGCTTCGCGGATCGGGGTCCGGCTGACGCCGAGGTCTTCCGACAATTGCCGCTCGTCCAGCCGGATGTCGTCGGTTCGGCCGTAGATATCCATGTCCATGATGGCGCGCTTGATCGCCTCGCACGCCTGTTTGCGCAGGCCGAGGGTGATATCGAGCGGTTCAATCCGCAGCCTGGGCTGGGTGGATCGGAGGGCGGTCGGGTCGCGCAGCGTCGTTTGCCTTGGCGTTACTCTGGCATACGGTATATTGTATACCAGAACCGTCAAGGCCCGCGGATCGGGTTCGGGACGATTTTTAATACGTTGCGCGAGATTCGGGACAATGCTAGCACCCGCCACAACCGCCATCGGGGACAGTTCGCGACAATGCGCGCCTTGCCAGACCGAACGACGTTCAGACTCGAAGGGTTAACGCCATGAGCGGCAGCAATCAGCGGCGCCGCCGGCGTTCAGGGTCTACGTCCCGACGGTACAAACCTTCGGAACTCGTCCCGATCCAGCCGCGCAGCCGGCGGAAAATCGATACGCCGGAACTGCTCGCCAGCGGCGCGGTCGGCTTAGTGGCGATCATGCTGATCGTGCTGATCTGGATCGTGACGGGGCGCGCGATCAACGAACAACGCACCGACATCCGCGAACGCGTCGAATACGCCCTGGCCGGCCAGGCCGCGACGCTGGCGGAGGAAGTGCGCCTCGAACTGCAAATCATCGACCAGAGCCTGACCGTGCTGCAGAACGCGTGGAAGCTGGGTCCGGACAAATTCAAGCTGACGGAATGGGAAAAGCAGCTTCCCGCGTTGACCGCCGTCGCCAACGACATCTTCATCGCCGACGAAAAGCGGATCATTCGCCAGGGCACCATCCCGGCGTCGATCGGTCAGGGCATCGGCGCCGCCTATGTCAACTTCCCGCACGGATCGCTGGAGAAGTTCGCCGCCGACGGCTCCAAGGACGGCGACTCCCGCTCCGTCATCGCCCAGGCCGGTTCGACAATCGACGCGCGCCTGTTCCTGATGTACGTCGTGCGCCCGCTGGGCGAACCGAAGGGGTGGCTGATCGGGGCGTCGTATCGTTCCGCCGAACTGACGCGCGTCTATTCCAAGACGGTGCACGGTTTCAACGGCGTGACCGCGTTGATCGATACCAAGCGCGGCGGCCTGCAGGCGATCGCCGGCCCGTCGGCGCGACGGCCCAAGGTCGACGTGCAGAAGTCGGTTATGTTCGAGGCGATGCAGAAAGCCGAATTCGGCATCTGGACCGGCGAGACCGCGATGGACGGCGTCGGCCGCATCCACGCCTATCACAAGGTACCCGGGCGCGACATGATGGTCGTGATCGGCACCGTCACCGCCCAGGCCATGGCACCCGCCGAAAACCTCGCGAACGGGGCGAACGCGCTGGCGATGGTCGGCTCCGTGCTGGTGCTGTCGATCGGCGGCGTCGTGCTGTTCGAGTTGTTTACCCTGCGGTCCAACCGTCGTCGTCAGCGCACGTTCGAACGGAACGAAGCCAATCTGGAAGCCGCGCGCACCGATCTCGGCACGATGCGCGCGCATGCGATCCTGGCCGCCGCGCAACTGCGCGCGGTGCTGGAAGGCGCGTCGGACGGGATCGCGATGATCGATGCGGCGATGCGGCTGTCCGGCTGGACACCGCGCTTCGCGCTGGCCTGCGGCTTACCGCCGGAAGCCCTGCGGGAGGGTCTGCCGATCGACGAGCTGCTGCGTCAGCAGGCCCGCGCCGGCGTGTTCGGTCCGGTCGCGGACATCGAGACCGAGGTCCTGCGTCGACAGACGGCGCTGCAATCCGGCGGACAGGCCGAATCGCTGACGCAGATCGGGCCGCAAGGACAGCCGATCAGGGTGCATGCGCGCCCGGTCGCGGAAGGCGGGCTGGTCATGATCCTGGGCGATCTCGACAACTGGCGCCCGGTCGTGATGCAGGCCGCCAAGCCTGTCGAACCGATCCCCGCCGCGAACGGCGCCGAAACCGATCAGTGGTAGGTCGGCTACCGGCTGTTCAGTTCGCGGAACAGCCCATTCAGTTCGGCGAAGGGCGTCGCGGCGGCAACGCGGGTGAACGTGCCTGACTCCAACGCCTCCCGCGCCGCGTCGATATAGGCGGTGAAGGCCGTCCGCACGGTGCCGCTGCCGACGCTGACCCGCCTGACGCCGATCTCCGCCAGTTCCGCCATGTTTGGTCGCCAGGTGCCCAGCCCGACGACCAGCGCGACCGGGCGATGCAGTTCGGCGACGACGGCGCGCACCGCGTCCCTGTCCGGCAGACCCGGGGCCATCAGGCAATCAGCGCCGGCATCCTGATAGGCGCGCAGCCGAACGATGACTTCGTTCAGATCGTGGTGCCCGTGCATGAACGCATCGCAGCGCGCGGTGATCATCAATCCCCCCACCGCCGCCCGCACCGCCGCCCTGACCCGCGCCACGGCCAGCGGCAACGCATAAAGCGAGCGATCCGCCCGTCCCGTGGCATCCTCGATCGATCCGCCGGCAAGGCCGGCCGCCGCGGCCTGCCGCATCGTCTCCGCCACCGTGTCCGGATCGTCGCCGAAGCCGTTCTCCAGATCGGCGTTGACCGGCACGTCGACGGCGCGGGCGATGGCGCCGAAGGCACCGACGATCTCGTCGCGCGTCAGCAGCCCGGCGGCGTCGGGCCGCCCCGTGGAAAACGCCAACCCGGCGGAGGATGTGTCGATACCGGGATAGCCGAGATGCGCCGCGAGGCGGCCGGTGCCGACATCCCAGGCCGCGCCCAGCAGAACGGGACCGGGGCCGGCATGCAGGGCGCGAAGGCGGTCGGAAGGCGATTGCGTGGGCATCGGCAGGCTCCATCGATCCATCAAAAGCGTGGACAATTTCCGCACGATGCGGCAACAAGTCGGTATGGTTAAAGTCTCTTCCCCGCACCTGCGCAACCTCGGCATCGCGTCGCTGTTGCTTCTGACCGAACCCGCCGCGGCGGCAACGCTGAGCTATGACGCCGGTCTCGGCACCCTGCCGGAAGCGCAGGGCTGGACGAGGAGCGAGGGCGGGCCGGTCGCGCCGACCCCGACGGTTTCCGGCGGCAGCCTGCACCAGGGCCCGACCAGCACGTCGGGCTTCCAGTATTGGAACAGCTTCGCCAGCGCGTTCAATTTCGCCACCGGGACGGTGACGGTCGACATGCGCCTGCAGGTGGTTTCGTCGAGCTTCAATGCCTATCCGCGCGGCGGCTACACGGTGTTCATGGCCGACAGCCAGGGCCGCTTCGCCTCGCTGTATATCAGCAGCGGATCGGTGTTTCTGGGCAACGATACCGAAGTAAGCGTTTCGAGCATCCAGTCATTCGACTCGACCGACGGGTTCCACGACTATCATCTGGTCATCGATGGTACGGGATCGGCGCTGTCGATCGACGGCAACCCGATCGTCAGCATGGCCCTGGGTGCCACAGGCAGCAGCCCGTCGCAGGTCGCGTTCGGCGACGGCACGATCCTGGGGAACAATGAATCGCTGTTGGCGTCGTTTTCGATCAGCGGCGTAACACTGACCGTCGTGCCGGAACCCGTGTCCCTCGGTCTGCTGACCGTCGGCCTCGCCGGACTCGGCATCTCTCGGCGACGTCGCGGGTAAAGCCCGCTCCGGCGGGCACCAGGCCCGCCGGAACTTCTCAGCTATCAGACGCGCTCGATCAGCGCCGCGATGCCCTGGCCCACGCCGATGCACATCGTCGCGATCGCCCGCTTCGCGCCGCGCGCTTCCATTGCATGCACCGCCGTCATCGCCAGACGAGCACCCGACATGCCGAGGGGATGACCCAGGGCAATCGCGCCGCCGTGCGGATTAACGTGCTCGGAATCGTCCGCAAGTCCGAGTTGGCGCAGAACCGCGATGCCCTGGCTGGCAAAGGCCTCGTTCAGTTCGATCACGTCGATATCGCCGATCGACAGGCCGGTCTTGGCAAGCAGCTTCTGCACCGCCGGGGCTGGGCCGATGCCCATGATGCGCGGCGGAACGCCGGCGGTGACCATCGACACGACACGGGCACGCGGCGTCAGGCCGTGGCGGCGAATGCCTTCCTCCGACGCCAGGATCAGCGCGGCGGCGCCGTCGTTGACGCCCGACGCGTTGCCGGCGGTCACGGTGCCGGGATCGCGGAACGGGGTCTTCAGCTTCGCCAGCATTTCCATCGTGGTATCGCCGCGCGGATGCTCGTCGGTGTCGACAATGGTGTCGCCCTTACGGCCCTTGATGGTCACGGGGGAAATTTCCCGCGCGAAGAACCCACTTTCCTGCGCTTTCCTGGCGCGCTGCTGGCTGCGGAAGGCGAACGCGTCCTGATCGGCGCGGGAGATCTGGAACTCCTCCGCCACGTTCTCTCCGGTTTCCGGCATCGCGTCGGTGCCGTAAACCTTCTTCATCTGCGCGTTGACGAAGCGCCAGCCGATGGTGGTGTCGTAAATTTCCGCCGAACGGCCAAAGGCTTCGGTCGATTTGCCCATCACGAAGGGCGCGCGGGTCATCGATTCCACGCCACCGGCCAGCATCAGGTCGGCGTCGCCCATCTTGATGGCGCGCGCCGCGGTGCCGACGGCGTCGAGGCCGGAGCCGCAGAGCCGGTTGACGGTGCCGCCGGGCACGGTCGTCGGCAATCCCGCGAGCAACACGGCCATGCGCGCGACGTTGCGGTTATCCTCCCCGGCCTGATTGGCGCAGCCCATGATGCAATCGTCGATCGCATCCCAATCGACGCCACCGTTACGCGCCATCAGCGCCTTGATCGGCAGCGAGGCCAGGTCGTCGGTACGGACATCGCGCAGCGCGCCGGCATAACGGCCGATCGGCGTGCGGGTGAAATCGCAGATATAGGCTTCGGCCATGGAGGATATTCCTTCTGTCTTGGACTCCCAAGGTTTAGCGCCGGTCGGCGGGATCGCCAAGGTGAGGGTTTTTCTTGTTTTAGACCGAATATGGGATATTGTCCCGTATATGGACGATCATCATCCCCCCGGCTCTCTCGACACCCGCCTCGCCGCTCGGCTTGCCGCCCTGCGCGCCGAACACGGCTGGTCGTTGGACGCGCTGGCCGAACGCAGCGGCATCTCGCGCACCACGCTCTCACGCATGGAACGCGGCGAAACCAGCCCCACCGCCAGCCTGCTCGGCCGCCTCTGCACCGCCTATAACCGCACCATGTCGCGCCTGATCGCGGAAACGGAAGCGGAAGCGCCGGACTTGCTGCGCGCCGCCGATCAACCGTTGTGGGTCGATCCGGAAACCGGCTTTCGCCGCCGCAATGTGTCGCCGCCCGCCGCCGGGATGGATGCCGAGTTGATCGAGGCCGAACTGCCGGTCGGCGCGACCATCGCCTATGCGGCACCGCCGGTGCACGGATTGGAACAGCATATCTGGATGCTGGGCGGCACCTTGTCGCTGACCGTCGAACGCACCGTGCATGTCCTGAAGCCCGGCGATTGCCTCCGCTTTCGCCTGTTCGGCGCGACGCGTTTCGAATCGCTGGGTCCCGAAACCGCGCGATACGCGCTTGTGGTGTGCCGCCCATGACCGAAATTTCCATCGAAACCGTGACCGCCGAGTTCCCCGCCGCGCGGGAGGCCCTGGCGGAGATCCTGCACGCCTGCGTGCTGCGCGGCGCAAGCGTCGGCTTTGTGCTGCCGTTCGACCTGGACCGGGCGCGCGCCTTCTGGGACGGGATTGGCGCCAATCTTTCCCCGCATCACCGCTGCCTCTTCGTGGCGCGTCTCGACGGGCGCATCGTCGGGACGGTGCAACTGGTGTTCGCGCAGCAGGACAACGGACGGCACCGGGCCGAAATCGCCAAGATGCTGGTCCACCCCGACGCCCGCCGCCGCGGCATCGCGCGACGGCTGATGGAACATGCCGAAACAGTCGCTCGCGCGCGCGGCATGCGGCTGCTGATGCTGGATACCGAGACGGGCGGGGAGGCGGAGCCGTTGTACCGCGGCCTGGGCTTTGAACTGACAGGAGTCATGCCCAGCTTCGCCAAGGCCGTCAGCGGCGACGGGCTGATTTCAACCAGTTTCATGCACAAGGAATTGGAGGCCGAACCCGTCACGGGATAGCCTCCATCGGCAACAGCGGATATGTAGCGGCACACCCGATAAGGACCCCGCTCATGCCCTTTCGTACTCTGGATTCCCTGGACGTCGCCGGTAAGCGCGTCCTGATGCGCGCCGACCTGAACGTTCCCGTGCGGGACGGCAAGATCACCGATCTGACGCGGATCGAGCGGCTGTCGCCGACCATCCGCGAGTTGTCGGACAAGGGCGCGAAGGTCATCGTGTGCTCCCACTTCGATCGGCCGAAGGGCAAGCGCGTGCCGGAAATGTCGCTGCGCCCGATGGCGGATGCGCTGTCGCATGTGTTGGGCAAGCCGGTCGCCTTCGCCGACGACTGCATCGGCGCGCCGGCCGAACAAAGCGTCGCGGCGATGGCCGACGGCGATGTGCTGGTGCTGGAAAACACCCGCTACCACGCCGGGGAAGAGAAGAACGACCCCGCCTTTGCCGCCGCGCTGGCCAAGCTGGCGGACATCTTCGTGAATGACGCGTTTTCCGCGGCGCACCGCGCCCATGCCAGCACGGAAGGCGTGGCCCATCTGCTGCCGGCCTATGCCGGGCGGTTGATGCAGGCGGAGCTGGAGGCGCTGGAAAGCGCGCTGAGCAAGCCGGTGCGTCCGGTCATGGCCATCGTCGGCGGCGCCAAGGTGTCCACCAAGCTCGAACTGCTGGGCAATCTGGTCGGCAAGGTCGATGTGCTGGTGATCGGCGGCGCCATGGCCAACACGTTCCTGTCGGCGCAGGGCATCGACGTCGGCAAGTCGTTGCAGGAAGGCGAGATGCACGCCATGGCGCTCGACATCCTGGAGACCGCGCGCAAGGCGGGGTGTGAGATCGTGCTGCCGATCGACGGCGTGACGGCGACGGAATTCCGCGCCAATCCGCCGATCCAGACGGTTGCAATCAATGCCGTTCCGGCCGGTTCAATGATTTTGGATGTCGGTCCGGCGTCGGTCGGCGCGTTGATCGCTCGTCTGCCCGCGATCCGCACGGTGGTGTGGAACGGTCCGCTGGGCGCGTTCGAGATCGCGCCGTTCGATGCCTCGACGGTCGCCTTGGCCAAGGCCGTGGCCGCGGCAACGAAAAGCGGCGCGCTGCGCAGCGTGGCGGGCGGCGGGGACACGGTATCCGCCCTGCGTCATGCCGGGGTGATCGACGACATGACCTATGTGTCGTCGGCCGGCGGGGCGTTCCTGGAATGGCTGGAAGGCAAGACCCTGCCGGGTGTCGCGGCGCTGGAGGGTTAGGAGCGCCGGCCGCTCAGGGCTGCGGCCGCACCGGCGGCGTTATTTCGTGCGCGAGGCGGGAGACGAAGAAGCGTCGGGTCGGGAATGACATCCAGACGCGTCGGTCGCGCAGGAAATCCTGCCCGATCAACGCGTCACCCACCCCGACATCGGTTGGCATGACGGTCAACATCAGCCCCTGACGGACCGCCGGGCCGATCCGCAGTTGGCGGAACCAATGCAGCCGAGCGGTAGCGGTGCCGGCACCGGCGCCGCGCAGATGGACGACGCGATCCATCGACATCGATTGTTCCGTCAGCCCCATGCGGCGCGCCATCTGTACGCCGATCACCGTGGCCTCCGCCCCGGTATCGACGATCGCGGTGCCGCTTGCGCCGTCGAGTTCGAACGGCACCAGCAGGCGATCCTTGCGCGCGGAGACGCCGGTGATTTCCAGATAGGGTTCGGTCCATGACGGACGCGCGTCGAGGCAGCGGCGCACGCGATACAGGGTCACCAGATTTTCCGGCACGTCGATATCCATCTCGAACGCCAGCAACACATCCGCGCCCAGCAGGCCGTCGGCGGTATCGCCCATGTTGAGCGTGCCGACCGCGACCCGTTCCAGCGGGAACCGCACGCCGCCGAGGACCACTCCGTCGACGACGGCATCGGCGTTCTGGCTGGCGCCGCCGACGCCGACCGAGCGCATGACGCGGTTGAGGTCGCGGCCCAGCTTGAGGCGTTCGGCGGCCTGGGTGGAGAGGGTGGTGCGTTCGGCCCCGGTATCGACGATCATCCGCGCCCATTGTCCGTTGATGCCGACCTGGGTGATGAGCAGGCCGCCGCGCCGTTGCAGCGACATTTTCGTGACCGGGGTGAGCTTGCAGTCACCCAGTTCGGGCGTCTCGGCGCAGGCGACCAGCAGGGTCAGCAGCAAAAGCGAAAGCAACAAGCGCACTTGAATTACTCCTGTCTGACCTGAACGGCGGCGCGCGCGGCGGCACCGTCGGCGTCGAGCACGGTGATACGATAGAACCCCGGTCCGGGCGGACGCCAGCCGGCCTGGCGGCGCGATGCCTCGGCGTCGAGGGGACGGCCGTCGACCAGGAACGTGAGTGGACGACGCCCGCCCATGGCGCGGATGGTGACGGGACCGTCGGCGGACAGCAGGGCACCCTGCGGTGGGAACAGCAAGCGCAAAGCGTCGGTCGGCGTCACGGTCTCCGCACTGACCGGTCCGACGCGGGCGGGGGGCGGCGGTGCGCGGGGCGCGGGCGGCAGCAGGTCGAAAACGCGCGCCAGGATCGGCAGGGCGACGGCCGCCCCGGTCAGACCGGGAACGGGCGTGCCGTCCGGTCTGCCGACCCAAACGCCGACGGCATGGGCGCGATCGAAGCCGAACGCCCAACCATCGCGTCCACCCCAGCTTGTGCCGGTTTTCCATGCGATGCCGGTCGGCCCGCCGCCGGGAAACGGCCGGGTCAGCGCGTTGGCCGTTTGCGCCGCCGCGTATGCGGGCAGGAACGCGGTCGATACGGCGGGCGCATCCGTCAGCAGGCGCAGGGCCTGGCCCCTGCCGTCATCCGCGAGGGCGGCGTACAGCCCCAGGGTTTGGCGTAAGGTAACGCCGACGCCGCCCAGAGCCAGCGGCAAGGACGGGTCCGCGCCGTGCGGCAGGCGGATATCGGCCCCGCCGGCGCGCAGAGCGGCGGCAAAAGGCAAGGGACCGACGCGATCCAGCAGTGCCACCGCCGGCAGGTTGAGGCTGCGGCGCAGCGCCTCTCCGGCGGTGACGCGACCGGCGAAGCCGCGATCGAAGTTCTCCGGCGCATAGGCACCGAAGCGGCGGGGTAGGTCCGGCAGGTCCTGATCGGGATCGGCCAGCCCTTCGGCAAAAGCCATCGCATACAGAAACGGTTTCAGAGCCGATCCCGGCGAGCGAACGGCCTGGGAGAGGTCCAAGGCCCCTGCCCGCGCCGGATTGCGCCAGTCGCCCGCAAACAGCGCGCGGATGTCACGGTCGTGGATATCGGCGACCAGCAGCGCGACGGAGGTCCGTTCGGCAAAGCCGGCGAGCAGGCGTTGCCCCAGTGCCTCCAAGGCGTTTTGAAGGCGCAGATCGAGCGTGGTCGCGATGCTGTCGCCGGACGGAAGCGGTTTGAACAGTTGCGGCGCGTGGTTCGGCAGGGCGGTGCGTCGGGTCGGCACCGGCGGCGCTTCGATGACGGGGAACAGGCCGTTGTTCTGTCCGATGGCGAGCACCCGGGCGCGTTCGCGGGTGGCCGCGGCGGGGAAGCGGTCGGGGCGCAGAGCTTCCGGGCGGCGGGGAATGGCCACCAGCAGCGCTGCCTGCGCGGGTTCCAGCGCTTCCGGCGGTGTCGCGAACCAGGCCATTGCGCCGGCGCGAGCACCTTCGAGATTGCCGCCGAACGGCGCGAGGGTCAGCCAGATATCCAGCACGCCGGCCGGTCCGTAGCGGGCGCGCAATTGCAGGGCGCGGGCGATTTCGATCAGTTTGGAACGGACGGTGCGCGGGCGCGGTTCCAACAGCCGAGCGGCTTGCATGGCGAGGGTCGAGCCGCCGGAGACGACGCGGCCGGCGCGCACGCCCTGCACCGCGGCGCGCACCAATGCGATTGGATCGACGCCGGGGTGCCAGTGGAAGCGGCGATCTTCCACGGCGATCAATAAGTCGCGCAGAACGGGTGCGACCGCGGCGCTGTCGGTGCGGAAGCGCCAGATGCCTCCGGGCGCGGGCAGCAGCGCGAGCGGGCGGTCGGCGCGATCGCGATAGACGGTGCCGAGGGTAACGAAGCGCGTCAGGTTCGGCGGGAACAGCCAGTCAAGCGCCGCGCCGGTCGCGGCGAGCAGCCAGAGCGCGGACAGGATCGCGGGGAACAGACGGCGCATGGGCCTCGGGGTTGGTCGGGACGAAACAGGATAGCGCCGGATTGACCTGATCTCCATCCATTGCGACACCTTGCCCAACCACCGAGGAGACCAAGTCCATGACCGAGCCACTGGTTTTGTCCGCCGATCCGCTGCCGGGAACGCGCTTGCTGGTAACGGGGGGCGCGCGCGGGATTGGGCGCGCGGTCGCGGACGCCTACGCAGCGCGGGGTGCGCGCGTTTGTATTCTGGATCGTGAGGCGGTGGACGACGCGCCGAAGGATTGGATTTGTATCCAGGGATCGGTGGTCAGCGCGAAGGATACCGAGGACGCGTTCGCGGCGATGGATCGCGCCTGGGGCGGGGTCGATGTCGCGCACGCGAATGCGGGCATGAGCGCCAACAAGCCGACGTTGGAACTGACGGAAGCCGAGTGGCGGCAGGTGTTGGACGTGAACCTGACCGGCGTTTTCCTGACCTGTCAGTCGGCGGGGCGTCGCATGGTCGCCGCCGGTTCAGGGCTGATTCTGGCGACCAGCAGCATTTACGGCCTGACGGCGGCCCCCAATCGCGCCGCCTATACCGCCACCAAGGGCGCGGTTTCCAACCTGGTGCGCACTTTGGCCGGCGAATGGGGGCCGATGGGCGTGCGGGTCAACGGCATTGCGCCGGGCTATGTGCAGACGGCGATGGTGGAGGGCTTGATCCAGCAGGGCGTATTGGATCGCGCGCCGCTGATCGCGCGCACACCGATGCGCCGGTTGGGACGCCCGGCGGATATCGCGGCTATGGCTTGCTTTCTGGGCTCTCCGGCAGCCGCGTGGATCAACGGCACGATCATGTCGGTTGACGGCGGCTGGATGGCGAACGGCGGGCCCTGAGGCGCGACCGGTCGTCGGTCAGGGGTGGATCTGCATATAGCGCATGGCGGCGAGCATGATGCCGAAACCGGCGAACATCATGCCGCCGAGACGGATGGTCATTTCCCGCCGCAAAAGCTCGTTATCCGCGCGCCAGCCTGTGCGTAAACCGTTCATGTCGGATTTGAGTTCGGTGCGGAGTTCGGCCATGTCGGACTTAAGCTCGGTGCGCAGTTCGGCCATGTCGGACTTGAGCTCGACGCGGAGTTCGCCCATTTCGGCGCGCAATTGGGCGATGTCGGCCTTCAATTCTGACCGAAGTTCGGCGATATCCGCCTTGAACTCAGTCCGCAACAGACGCCCATTGGCGTCAACATCCTCCTTGGTGGCCAGCGCCGCGCCGGCCATCGCTTCCGCCAGCGCCTCGGTCGCGCCAATGGCTTGCGGCGGAGAGAACCCCACAGCCTCCAGCTTTCGAGCCATCTTCAAGGTGTCGAACGGAATTGCGTTCATGATCCAATCCTATCGGTAGCCGCGCGCCGGCGTCCACTGTTTCGCGCGCCCGTTTCACCTCCACTGAGACGATTGCACGGGCGGCGCTTCGGTGGTGGGATAGCGGCGTCCGATTAACGAGGCGTGAAGATGACCGATCCGATCACGGCGGAGCTGTTCCGCAACGCAATCTCGGCCGTCGGCGACGAGATGGTGCTGACCATCTATCGCACCGCATACTCCGGCGTGCTGAAGAACATCATGGACTACAGCGCCGCCCTCTGCGACGCCGACGGGCGCCTGGTTGCCCAAGGCCTGTCGCTGCCGGGGCACTTGTGTTCCATCCCCATCTCGCTGCAAGCCGTGCTGGCCACGTTCGGGGACGATGTGCACGAGGGCGACATCTTCATCAACAACGACCCTTACGACGGCGGCATGCATCTGCCGGACATCTTCATCTTCAAACCGCTGTTCGCGAACGGACGCGTGATCGCCTATGCCGCGACGATCTGCCACCACACAGACGTCGGCGGGCGGGTTCCGGGATCGAACGCGTCCGACAGTACCGAGATCTACGCCGAAGGCCTGCGCATTCCGCCGCTGAAACTGTATGAGGCCGGCAAGCCGAACGCGACGCTGTTTCGTATGATCGAACGAAACGTCCGCCTGCCCGGACGCGTGTTCGGCGACATCCGCTCCCAACTCGCGGCCTGCGAGATCGCGGCGCGCGGCATGACCGATCTCGTCGCCCGTTACTCCGACGACGGCGTGCGCGCGCTGATGATCGAGACGATGGACTATTCCGAACGCATCACGCGCCATTGCCTGTCGGAACTGCCGGACGGCGAGGCAACCTTCACCGATTGGATCGATGACGATCAGATCGATGTCGGCGTGCCCATCAAGCTCGTCTGCACCATCCGCAAACGCGGCGATACGATGGAGGTCGACTGGACCGGCAGCGCGCCGCAGGTCAAGGGCGCGATCAACAATACGCTCAGCTACACGCAGGCCATGAGCTTCACGGCGGTCAAGTCGGTGCTGTCGGTCAACATGCCGAACAACGACGGCGTGTTCCGCCCGATCAAGGTCATCGCGCCGTCGGGCACGATCGTCAACGGCAAGCTGCCCGCCGCCTGCGCCGCGCGCGGACTGACCGGATTTCGCGGTGTCGACTGCGCATTCGGCGCCCTCGCTCGGCTTTACCCCGACCGCGTCTTCGCCGCCTCCGACGGCGGCAATACCGGGCTGACGGTGGGCGGCTACGACAAGGACCTGAAGCCGTTCATCTATGTCGATTTCATCTCCGGCGCATGGGGCGGGCGCCCCTGGGCCGATGGGTTGGACGGCAATACCTGCATGTTCGCGAATATGGCGAGCTTCTCGGTCGAAGTGATCGAAGCGGAAAATCCGCTGGAAGTGCTGGATTACGAGTTCGTGCCCGACACCGGCGGGGCCGGTCGCTTCCGCGGCGGGATGGCCCAGCGCAAAACCTGGCGCATGCTGGCCGACGAGGGGATATTGCAGGTGCGGGCCGATCGGCAGACGCACCGACCCTATGGGTTGCAAGGCGGCGGGCCGGGCATGCCGGGGCTGAACGTGCTCGACCCCGGCTTGACAACCGAGGAGACATTGCACGCGAAGCTGACCATGACCCTGCGCAAGGGTCAGGTGTTTCGCCACGAATTGCCGGGCGCGGGCGGCTGGGGGCCGGCGCTGGATCGCGACCCGACCGCCGTCGCGCGCGATCTGCGCGACGGGCTGGTCAGCATCGCCGGCGCGGCGCGCGATTACGGCGTCGTGGCGGCGGGCGATCCTCCCGTCGTCGATATCCCCGCCACCGAGGCACTGCGCGCGCATTTGCGCCAGACACGCGCGCCGTTGCCCGACGTCGCGTGGCAGGCGGCGGAGTAGCGACTACACCCGCGGCTACACCCCTTGGCGCACGCGCGGGAAGACTTCGGCGGCCAGCATCTCGATGGTTTCAATCGCCAGACTCTCGGGCATGCCGGCCCATTCCGTGCTCATGACCAAGTGGTTGACGCCCAGGCGGCGGCGGATCGACAGGATCTGTTCGGCGACCTCGTCCGGTGAGCCGATGATGAAGCGATCGTTCATCAGCGCCTCGAACGACTGACCCAGCCCGCCGTCGTCTTCCGGCATATCCTGGCCCCATGCGTGATAGGCCGCGTATTTCGCACCCAGATAGGGGGCGCAGAGGCGGATTGCCTCGGCGCGGGTCTTCGCGACGAAGACCTCTCGCCGCATCGGCAGTTCGGCCGGGAACGGCTTGCCGGCGGCATCGAGCGCGCGCTTGTAGATGTCCATCTGCCGCTGCAACGCGGCGATTTCCACCGCCGGGCCGATGTACCAGCAATCGCCCAGCCGAGCGGCGCGTTCGATGGCGGGATCGGCGTTGGCGCCGACCCAGATCGGCGGATGCGGGGTCTGTAACGGCTTGGGCAGGCACGATGCGTCGTCGAGTTCGAAGTACTTCGTCTTCATGCGGACCTTTTCTTCGGTCCACAGACGCTTGATCGCGACCAGATTGGCTTCGAAGCGGCTGACGCGTTGGGCGCGCGGCACGCCGAAAGCCTTGAATTCCACATCGCGATAGCCGAGTCCGACGCCGAGGATGATTTTACCGCCGGTGATGATATCGAGCGTCGCGAACTCCTCGGCGACATGCAGCGGCGACATCAGCGGCAGCAGCAGCACGCCGGCGTTCAGCCGCATGCCCGGTGCCTCCGCCGCGAAGCGGGCCAGCATCGGCACGAGTTGCAGCGCCTGGAAGGGATGGGCGCTGTAATGCGCGGTCTTGGTGACGGAGTCGAAGCCCAGGCGACTTGCGAGACGAACGAAGGCCAGGGTTTCCTGAAAGCGGCGGTAGATGTCCTCTCCGGCTTCCGCCTGCCCTCGGACAACGAGTCCGAACTGGAAATTTTCGCTCATGATCCGGCCTTTCACCATCGTTCGGCGGGACATGACGGCAGCGAACGGCCGAGGTCAACATCCCCCGGGGTCGGACGATCACCGAGAGGTCGATACATGATGATCATGACCACGCCGGGTTATGTGTTCTTTTTGGCCGCTGCCTCCGCCGCGCCAGCCGCGAGACGTTCGGCGTCGAGATTCCGCAGGGCCGCGTAGATAGCCTGTGTCTGCGCACTGCTTGAAAGTAGGAACCATTCTTCATCGCGGAATTTACTTCGCGCGATCTTATAGGCGCACTGAAAATCGTCCGACATCAGTCACCTTTCGTCAGTGACCCCGATAGTCCCCTGCGCAGAATTATAGCGCAAGCCGACCGATCCGAGTCAATGACGAAATCGGGGACGAAATCGGGGACGATCAGCCCGCGCGATAGAACGGTCGATCGCCCTTGACGGTAACGCGGAAGCCGGATCGCACCTGCGGATAATAGTCCCACATCGCGATGTGCTGGACGCAGCGATTATCCCAGAACGCAACACTGTTCGGCTGCCATTGGAAGCGCACCTGCCAATGCGGACGGCCGCAATGCTCGTAGAGGAAATTCAGGATCGCGGTGCTTTCGGCCTCCGGCATATCCTTCAAGCCGACGGTGAAGACGGGATTGACGAAAATCGCCTGCCGTCCCGTCACCGGATGCGTCCGGATCACCGGGTGTTCGGCGCGCGGAAACACCTTATCGGTTTTGTGACCGTAAAGGTTATTGGTGCGGGTATAATTCGGCGCGCCGTCATGGATCGCCGTCAGCCCGGACAAAAACGTCTTCATCGGCGCCGACAGCGCGTCATAGGCCGCATACATCGACGCAAAAATCGTATCCCCGCCGCTCGGCGGGATGGTCTTCAGGTTCAGGATCGACCCCATCGGCGGTTCGGGATCGCATGACACGTCGGAGTGCCAACGCTCCCCGGCGATCCGCTTGGAGTTCGCGTCGGCGTGGATCGGCAGGATTTCCGGATGCCCGTCCGGGGCCTTCGTATTGGGATGGATCGCCAGTTCGCCGAACAAGCGGCCGAACGCCTTGTGCTGATCCAGCGTCAGGTCCTGATCGCGGAAAAACAGCACGGAATGCGCCATCAGCGCGTCGTGCACTTCCTGGAACTGCTGATTGCCGAGCGGTCGGGAAAGATCGACGCCGGAAATTTCCGCGCCGATTGTCGGTGTGCTGGGCTTTACCGTGATGGTCTCATAGGACATGGGTCGCCTCCTGCTTTTATCGTGCGGGAACGATGCCTCGGCGCGCGGCAGTTGGCAAACGTTCAGACGATGCGCAGCGTCTCCGCCATGGCACGCCAGGATCGGGCGGCGTCGGCCGGCGGCCCTGGCGTAATCCCGCCATCGCGCAGCACCGCCAGGGCGTGCGCGAGATCGATCGCGTTCGGGTCACAGAACAGCACGCCGGGTTGGTCCGCGAGTTGTTCCTCCAACCCGCCCACGCGGGTCGCGATCACGACCCGACCGGCGGCAAGCGCGGCGGCCGCGACGCCGCTTTGGCTCGCTTCGGTATAGGGCAGCACGATCGCGTCGGACCATGTCAACAGATCGCCGATTTCGGCTTCATCGACCCACCGGTTCTCGACGGCAACGCCGGGGATTTGGCGCAAGGCATCAAGTTCCGCGCTCTCCGGCCCGGAACCGACGACCCGCACCGCGAGTTGGCCCGCGAGCACCGGGAGAGCCAGTGCCTCTGCCAGCAGATCGATCCCTTTGTAGGGCAGCAGCCGACCGAAAAACAGCAGCCGAACCGGGCCTGGGTGCGGTTGCGGCGGCGGGACGGCAAAATCCATCGGGGGGTGCGTGGCGACGATCACCGACAAGCGGCTCAGCGCTTGTTCGGTCAGGCGACGCGCGACATGGCTGCTAAGGGCGACCAGGCGGTCGGCCCGTCGGCACAGCATGCGTTGCAGCGGCATCAGAAACGGCATCCCATCGCCGGGATGGGAGTCGGCGTCGTGCACGATCACGAGCAGGCGCGTCCCCAACAGACGCAAGGCCAGCAGCATGACCGCATCGAGCGGCCCCGGCGCGGCGCAAACCGCCAAGGCAGGCCGGTTGCGACGCAGGCGAAGGACCAGACCCAGCGCCATGAATGGGCCGCCGAGCAGACGGGCAAGGAAGCCGAGATGGTTGCGATAGGTCGAAATCGGCAATTCGCAGGTTGGCTTGTGCGCGCCTGCCATGATCTCCGCCTGCCGCGACAGCGACAGCGTGACCGTCGTATCCGGCAAGGCGCGAAAACCGTCGGCCAGTCTGGCGGCGAAACGCGGGTGCCCGCCGAACCGCCCCCAGTGCCAGACCAGAACATGCACCGGTCGTCAGCCGCCCAGGACCAGGAACTCGGTCACTCCGAACGACAGCAGGCGACGCAGATCGCCGATCCCCAGGGCAATGCAGCCTTCGGTGGGGGCCAGATCGGGGCGCGCGACATGCAGGAAAATCGCCGATCCGCGCCCACGCTCCACCGGTTGATCGTTCCAGCCGAGAACGCCGACGATATCGTAGAGCGCGTCGTCGCGCCACAGGACTTCATGCCGACCGTCGAACGGGGCGCGGACCAGGCGGTTGTACTGGCGATGGCCGGACTCGTCGCACCACACTTCGTTCGGCGCCAGCGGCTCGACCGGGACGGCGCAGACCGGGCGAGGCTGTCGGTCGGCGCGGAACAATACCTTGCGCAGCGGCAGGATGCCGGCCGGCGTCGACTCATCGCCTTCCATTTTGTGCTGACGCACGCCCGCCTTGCCCAGGGCGGCGCGGAAGATTTCGCCGCGTACTTTAACCAGCCCCTCCGGATGCACCTCGGCGCGCATGGCTAGTCCAGCATGTGACCAAAGCGCACGGCCTTGGTCGCCAGATATTCCTCGTTCACCGCGTTGGCGGCGAAGGCATGCGCTTCCCGGCCCACGACTTCGATCCCGCAGGCGGCAAGGCCGGCCAGCTTATCGGGGTTATTGGTCAGCAGGCGGACGCGCTTAATGCCCAGTTCGCCCAGCATGGCGGCACCGACCAGGAAGTTACGCTCGTCCGCGCCCCAGCCCAGGACGCGATTGGCGTCGAGCGTGTCGAGGCCCCAATCCTGCAACGTATAGGCGCGCAGCTTGTTCACCAGCCCGATCCCGCGCCCTTCCTGCGCGAGGTAGAGCACGATGCCGGAGCCGTTTTCCGCCATCTGACGGATCGCGCCGCGCAACTGCTCTCCGCAATCGCAGCGCATGGAGCCCAGCAGATCGCCGGTGAAGCATTCGGAGTGGATGCGCACCAGGGCGGCATCGGCCTTGCGCGGATCGCCGATGACGATGGCCAGATGTTCCAACCCGGCGCCGTCGGAGCGAAAGGCGATCACCTGGGCATCCGCCGCGTCGGCCAGCGGCACGGGCGCGGCGGCGATCTGGCGCAGGCCGGCGGCCTCCGCGATCGGGTAATCCGCGAGGTCGCGGGCCGCGACGGCGATCAGGCCGCGCCTGGCGATCTCCGCGGCGCTGTCGGGACGGGCACGGACGGCGAGCACGGCGGGCAGCAGGCGCACGATCTTGGCGAGGTTCAGCGCCTGCAATCCCAGCGTGGGCGCGGCTTCGGCGGTCAGCGGTTCCACGATATCGGGCTGCGGGGCGGTCGGATCGATCATGCCCAGCACGGTGACGGGTTGCAGCACGGCCGGCGGCAGCCGGATGGCGACGCAATCGACCGACAGATCGACGGGCTGACGCAGCACGGCGGAAGCGCGGATCGGCGCGATCAGCAGACAGACCTCTCCGACACCGAGGGCGGCGAGTTCGGCCATCGTGTCGGGTCCGGCGGTTTCGGCGGCCAGCAGGATCAACGGTTCGTCGCCGTCGAGCAGGACCGGCACGCCGCGACGCAGGTCCGACGCCGCGCGATGGATATGGCGCAGGCGGGCACGGACGGCATTGGCATCTTCGTTCAACGGCGGGTGTGCGGGCGACATTCAAACCTGGCTGGATTACGGTTGCTGTACCATCGATAATGGGGGCGGTCGAAAATGGGAACAATCCCGACCGTCTTTTTGTCACGATTTCCCGGTCACATGATCGCGCCGAACGCTTCACCGCGCGCGAGGCCGCACAGAAGAAGGTTGCGAACATGACGGCGGAACGATCGGTCCTGATCGCGAACGGCGATCCGGGGCTGCGCGATATCCTGGCGGAGCAGTTGACCGTCGCCGGGGAATTCGCCGTCGTCCAGACCGACACGGTGGGCGGGGCGGAGCGACTGTTGAGCGGCGGTGAGGCGCGGTTCGACGCGGCGATCCTCGACTCCGACCTGCCGGACGGCGATGCCTGGGCACTGTGCCTTCGGCTGCGCGACGCGGGTCGCCGCCTGCCGATCCTGATGCTGACCGGCGGCGGCGCGACACAGGGCGTCGACGGTGTCGATACCATCGCAAAGCCGTTCCGGCTGGCCGATCTGCTGGGGCGCTTGCGCGAACGGCTGCGCGGCTTTGACGGATCGGCGGAGGCGATATTTCGCATCGGTCCATACGAGTGTCACCCGGGCGCCAAATGTCTGATCGACCCGGCGCGCGACAGGCGGGTGCGGCTGACCGAAAAAGAGGTCGCGATCCTGGTGCATCTGCGCAACGCCGGTACCGAGGCGGTGACGCGCCAGGTGTTGTTGAACGAAGTCTGGGGCTACAACGCCGGTGTCACCACGCACACGCTGGAAACCCACATCTACCGGCTGCGCCGCAAGATCGAGCCTGACCCGACGCGCGCCTGCCTGCTGTTGACGGAAGGCGGCGGATATCGCCTCGATCCGATCGGGAGCCTCGAAGCCTTGGGTCCGGGTGCCGATCAGACGGCCAATTCGACACAAACCGGAACGTGATCCGACCCGCGTTCCCAATCGCGCGCATCCGTCAGCACGGTGTGGGAGCGTAGCGCCGGCTTCAGGTCGGGCGTGACCCAGATATGATCCAGCCGCCGACCGCGATTGGCGACCCGCCAGTCGCGATTGCGATACGACCACCACGTATAGAGTTTTTCCTCGGCCGGCACGAAATGGCGCAGCGCGTCGACGAACCCGGCGCCCATCCAGGCGTTCAGCCCTTCGGTTTCGGGCGGCGTGTGGCTGACGACATCGAGCAGTTGCTTATGGCTCCAGACATCGTGCTCCTGCGGCGCGATGTTCAGATCGCCCACGATCACGGCCCGGTTCAGGCCGGCGCGGGCGTCGAACCAGGCCCGGGTTTCGGCGATGAAATCCAGCTTGTGACCGTATTTCGGGTTCTGTTCGCGGTCGGGCACGTCACCGCCGGCAGGGACGTAGAAATTATGCACCTCGATCGGGCCGGACGCTGTTTCGACCAGCGCGGCGATATGGCGACAATCGCCCTTGCCGCACCAATCCGGCGCGATGTCGTGCGCGGTCAACGGGCGGCGCGACAGGATCGCGACGCCGTTATAGCCTTTCATGCCGCGGAACACGTAGTGCGGATAGCCCAGCGCCGCCGGGGCATCGTGCGGGAAAAGCGGGTCGGGGACCTTGGTTTCCTGCAGACAGATCACGTCGGGATCGAGCGCCCCGACGAGGTCCTTGAGCAACCCCAGCCGCAGTCGCAGGGAGTTGATATTCCAGGTCGCGATCCGCAGCGCGGTCATCAGACGATACGCGTCCGCACCGTGCCGACACCCTCCACAACGCCTTCCAGCAGATCGCCGCGTTCCACCGCCGCGACGTTTTCCGGCGTGCCCGTGTAGATGAGATCGCCGGGCGCCAGGGTGACGAGACCGGACAGGTAGGCGATGGTTTCCTGCACGTTCCAGATCATCTTCGACAGGTCGGAGGTCTGGCGAACCTTGCCGTTCACCTTAAGCTCGATCAGACCCTTGCCGGGATCGGGCAGTTGGTCGGCGCGGACCATCAGGCCGATGGGGGCCGAGAAGTCGAAGCCTTTGCCCATGTCCCAGGGCTTGCCTTCCTTCTTCGCGGCATTTTGTAGGTCGCGCCGGGTCATATCGAGACCGGCGGCATAGCCCCAGACGTGCTTCAAGGCGTCGGTCTCGGCGATGTTCGCCCCGCCCACGCCGATCGCGACGACCAGTTCCATCTCGTGGTGAAGCTGCTTGCTTTGCGGCGGGTACGGCATGTCGGCGTCGTTCAACAGCAGGGCGTCGGCGGGTTTCATGAAGAAAAACGGCGGCTCCCGATCCGGATCGCTGCCCATTTCACGCGCGTGTTCGGCATAGTTACGTCCGACGCAGAACACGCGGCGAACCGGGAACGCGCCGCCTCCGGCAACGGGAACCGAGACGATCGCGGGCGGCGGGATGACGTAATCGGCCATGGGGCTTCCTGTGAAAGCAAAAAAGGTTGAGCGAAGACACGTGAACGCATGCCAATAAACAGCGGTTCGCCGCGGTGCAAGGCGGCGATCGGATGGGCTGTTCGGCCAATTCTACCGGGGCGCGATCTCCAGCCGGATGGCACCGAAATCGTCTATCCGCGCCGTGGCCCCCTTGGGCACCAGGCAGGTCGCGTCGTATTCCTGCACGATCAACGGCCCGGCCAGGGGTTGATCGGTCAATCCGGCGCGGTCGATCACCCGCGTCGCGGTCCAGCCGTCGTGCGGGAACCACGCCATGCGACCGGCGGGAGTCGTCGCGGCAAAGGGCGGAATGCGGTTCGGCAGGCGGGGCTGTTCCGGCAAACCGCGCGCGATGACCGACAGGCCCATCAACTCCACCGGTTCCGACGCCGGGGCGCGGAAGCCATAGGTCCGCTCGTGCTCCTTCCCGAACGCCTCGGCGATCCCCGCGGGGGTGATCGGGCCATCCGCCAGCGGCACTTCGATCTCGCTGGATTGGCCAAGATACCGGGCGGCGGCGGCGCGCCGAAAGGATTGGCGCGCGGGCGGGAATCCGTCCGCGCTCAGGCGCTCGGTGCCCGCTTCGGCCAGGGCCGCCAGCACGGAAGCGATGCGGTCGGCATCGGCCTCGTCCAGCCGGGTGCGCAGGCTCTGGCTCGCGTGGTGTTCGGTATCGGCCACCAACAGGCCGAACGCGCTGAACACGCCCGGCATCGGCGGCACGATCACGCGGGCGATGCCAAGTTCGGCGGCCAACCCGGCAGCGAAGAGCGGGCCGTTGCCGCCGAACGCCAGCAGAGCAAACTGACGCGGGTCGCGCCCGCGTTCCACCGAAACCGCGCGAATGGCGCGCATCATGGTGGCGGAGGCCAGCCGCAGCATGCCGAAGGCTGCTTCCTCCACCGACACGCCCATCGGTTCGGCCAGGGTGCGCGCGATGGCCGCCCGCGCGGCATCGATGTCGAGTTTAAGGGCACCGCCGACGAGACCGCCGGGGTCGAGATAGCCGAGAACGAGGTTGCAGTCGGTGATGGTCGGCATCGTGCCGCCGCGGCCGTAGCAGACCGGCCCGGGATCGGCGCCCGCGCTTTGCGGGCCGACCTTGGGCGCGCCCGCGGCGTCCAGCCGACAGATCGATCCGCCGCCGGCGCCGACCTCCGCCAGGTCGATCGCCGGAAGCTTCAGCATATAGCCGGCCCCGACCAGCAGGCGGGAGCCGGCCATGACCCCTGCCCCGACCTCGATCGCTTCGGAGCGTAAGACCTCCCCACCCTCCACCAGGCCGGCCTTGGCCGTGGTGCCGCCCATGTCGAAGGTGATGATGCGCGGTTCGTCCAGCCGACGCGCCAGGGCCGCGCCGCCGACGACACCCGCGGCGGGGCCGCTTTCGATGATGTGGGCCGGCTGTTCGGCGACGAAGGCGGCGGAGGCAAGGCCGCCGTTGGATTGCATCAGCCGCAGCGGGGCGGCGATGTCCAAAGCACGCAGGCGGGCGTCCAACGCGGTCACGTAGGCGCGCACCACCGGCTGCACATAGGCATTGATCACCGTCGTGCTGGTACGCGGGTATTCCTTGATCTCCGGCAGGATTTCGCTGCTGACGGACACGCCGATGCCGGGCATCGCGGCGCGCACAAGCGCCGCCACGGCGCGTTCGTGAACGGGATTGGCATAGGAATGCAGCAGGCAAATGGCGACGCTGCCGACGTTCTCGGCGCGCAAAACGGCGATCGCGGCGTCCACGTCGGCGGGATCGAGCGCCACCGAAACAGTTCCGTCGGGGCGCATTTTTTCGGTAACTTCCAGCCGCAGACGACGTTCGACCAAGGCCAGCGGCTTGGTCCAGCTCATGTCATACAGCACGGGCATGCGCAGATCGCGGATTTCCAGAATGTCGCGAAAACCGCGCGTCGTGATCAGCGCGGTTTTGGCGCCCTTGGATTCCAGGATGGTGTTCGACCCGACGGTGGTGGCGTGCAGCACGTCGGCGACGGGGCCGGGTTCGCGCGCCAGCAGGGCTTGCAGCCCATCGATGATGCCGTCGCCGTAATCGCGCGGGGTAGAGGCGGTTTTATGCGTCAGCACGCGCCCATCGGCGGCAATGGCGACCAGATCGGTGAAGGTGCCGCCAATGTCGATACCGATGCGCAGGGTCATGGCGAGTGCTTTCCGAACTTGTGCCGAACCGGACGGTACAAGCGCTCGCCTTGTCGTGTCGAGACCCTAGTAACCCGTGCGGGTCGCCGCCACGACATAGTGTTTCTTCGGAAACTCCTCCGTCGCGTTGCGCAGCGACTTGCCGGCCTTGGTGCCCATGTCGCGATAGGGCCGTTTGCGCAGGCGTTCGACGTCGAGGTCGATGCCATGCCCCGGCGCGGTCGGCAGTTCGACGAAACTGTCCTTGACCACCAGCGGCGCGATCGCAATCTCATCGCAGGCCGGCTTCAGGTTGATGAAGCATTCCGCCAGCCAGAAATTCGGAATGACGGCCGATACCTGCACCGTCGCGGCCAGCCCGATCAGGGTGGAGTTGTAGTTGTGCGGCGCCATCGCCACGGCATGCGGTTGCGCCATGGCGGCGATGTCCATCATCGCCGAGACGCCGCCGCAATTGGCGATGTCGGGGTTGATGATATCGGCCGCGCGCGCCGTCAGCGCCTGGGCGAAGCCTTCTTTCGAGTAAATCGCCTCTCCCGTAACGATCGGGATGCCCGGCATGGCGCGCCGCACTTCCGCGACCAGTTCTATGTTATCGCACAGACACGGTTCTTCGTACCAACCGATGTCGTATTCGACCAGCCGTTGCCCGATCCGAATGGCGTGCATGGGCGCGAGGCGGCGGTGGCATTCGATCAGCAGTCCGAAATCGGGACCAAGCGCCTTGCGCATTTCCCGCACGTAGCGAACGACATGGTCCTCGTCCTCGCGGTGGATGAAGCTGCGCCAGGGGCCGGGGAACGGGTCCCATTTCAGCGCGGTATAGCCCGCGGCCTTGACCGCGAGGGCGCGTTCGACATTTGCCTCGATACTGTCGGTGCCGCTGCTCCAGCCATTGGCATAGACCTTCACGCGTTCGCGCGATGCGCCGCCGAGGAGATTGTGCAACGGTTGGTTGGCGCTTTTGGCGACAATATCCCACATCGCAATCTCTATCGCGCTCCACGCCGACAACAAATCCAGCGATGCTCGGCGCATCGCGAAATCGTCGAAGATGACCTGGGCGGAGTGGCGTATGGAAAACGCGCTGCGCCCGATCATGTATTTGCCCATGGCTTCGAGCAGCGATTGCAGGATCGTCTCCTTACCCGGGGTGACATAGGCCTCTCCCCAGCCATACAGGCCGCCCTCTGTTTCGACGCGACAGAACAGCAGATTCTTGGCGAGTCCGGGGTCGAACAGGAATGTCTCGATGCGCGCGATTTTCATGGTCGTTGTCCCCCGTTTCTGACGTCGGCGGAGTTTACGGTGCCGATCCGCGCAACGGCAACCTGCCGGCAAGCAGCCCCTTGTCCGTCGTCGGCACCGGGACTAGACAAGATCCATGGCTCGATACCGGCCCGTCGTCATGTGGTTTCTCGCGGCACTGCTGTTCGTGCAGTCGGTCGTGGGCGCGGCGCATTGCCTCCGCTCCATCGGCGGTCAAAACCAGCTATCCTTCGATATTTGTTCCGCCGACGCGCGCCATGTGATTTTGGCGGACGTCGGGGACCCGTCGGTGCCGGTCGCGTCATCCAGCGGCTTCTGCGCCGCGTGCCACGCTCTACCGGCGATCGACATTCCACCCCCACCACTGAACGCCGAGCGTGTCGTATGGGCACGGTACGCGCAGGATTTACCGCGTGACGAGGCGGCCCCGCATCCCCCCGCGCGTGGCCCCCCCTTGCCGCCAAGAGCACCGCCGACCCTGAGCTGACACGCCTTTCCGATTCGCCCGCGGCCTCGTGCCCGCGGGCGGTCTCGCGTTCAGTCTCAGGATGATCACTCATGTATCGAATTTTTATGCGGGCGACTCCGTCCGCGCTCGCCACCCTGTTGGCGGCGTCCGCGCATGCCCAGGCACCGGGGAACGCCACCCCGACCATCGTCATCGACCTCGAGCCCATCACCGTCACCGCAACCCCCGGCATCGTGGAACGGGTTCGCGACGTTCAGGCCTCGGTCGAAATTCTGGGCCGCGACCGGGTCAACGCGGTTCCCGCGACATCCACGCCGCGCATCCTGCAACAGGCGCAGGGCGTTTTGCCGATCGACAACGGCTCAACCAGCAGTTTTTCGACGATGCGCGGGTTCCAACCCGGCCAGGCGCTGGTTCTCGTAGACGGGCAGCGTCGACGCGGACGGTTCGGATTCCAGGACCTCGTGAACATCGATCCGACCAATATCGAGCGGATCGAAATCATTCGCGGCCCGCTCTCGGCGCTGTATGGCGCGGATGCGGTCGCGGGTGTCATCAACATCATCACCAAACGCCCGTCCGACACCGCCGGTGGCGAAGCCGACGCGATGTTTGGCCAGTTGACCTCCACCCATGGCGGTCAGCGCGGTAATCGGATCACCGAACGACTCAGTCTAGCGGGCGATACCGGCAAGATCGAAACCCCGGTGGGCACGGTCAGCAACCGCTTCAGTACCTCCGGACTTGAACGCGGGGCATGGTCGTCAAAAGGAACCACCTGGGACGAGCTGAAGCCGGCGCAACGCCGCTTCGCCGGATGGAGCGGCGTCTGGGACATCGTGCCGGGGCAGACGCTGGAGGGACGCTTCGAATGGCAGCGCCAGATCGACAGCGGCACCGGCTCCAACGGGGCCCGCACGCCCGCGCCGACCGTCTCGTACGAGCGGCAGGAGGACTTCTACGGTGCCGCGACCTACGCCGGGGACTTTGGTCGTTTCGGTACGTTGCGCGCGACCGCCAGTACATACGAATCAGCCTCTGCAACAAGGCGCGCCGGGGCCGTCAACACCACCAATATCGTCGGTAAGGAACTGAACGCTTTTTGGAACGTCGTGCCATACGAAAACCACCGCGTGACGCTTGGCGCGAATGTCCTTGGCGAGGAGATTAAACTCAACAGCATCCTGAGTGGACAAAAAAGTCGCTCGTCCTTCGGCTTCGTCGCCCAGGATCAGTGGCGCTTTCTGCCGGATTGGTCGGTACTCGCCGGAGTGCGGTTGGACAACTTCAGCGATTTCGGATCGAGCGTGAACCCACGGGCAAGTTTGCAGTGGACGCCGGGCCCCTGGACATTCCGGATCGGCGGCGGCAGCGCTTTCCGCGCGCCGAACTTCCAGGAGCTGTATACAACGACCTTCCGCGGCGCGAGTACGATCTTCGGAAATGCGGCCTTGCGGCCGGAGTCGAGCACGAGCTACGAAGCCTCCGCTGGATATCGTTTCAACGAGCGCACGGACCTGAACGTTACGTATTTCCGTGCCAACGTGGACGACCTTATCACCTTCGTGCAAACCGGCCCGACGACGTTCAACTATCGGAATGTGAACAAGGCCAAACTGCAGGGCACCGAGGCGACGGTGACGTCGCGCGTAACCGATACGTTGACCATGCGGATCGGCCTGGATTGGAATGACGCGACCGACGGGATAACCGGCGCGCGCCTGACCCAACGCGCCCGCTACACGGTACGGAGCGGGATCGATTGGCAGGCACGAGAGGACACTCATGTGAATGTCTTCTGGCGGGGAATTTTCAATTACTACGGCGGCACGCCGCAGAACCCGAACCTCACGCCGGTCAACTCCAACTATCACCGCCTCGACGTGCGCGTGGACCATGAGTTGCGCCCTGGAGTTCGCCTCTACGTCGGCATCGACGGGCTGCTCGGCCAGTCCGTGCCGTTCAACCTCGCTCCCATGGATCCACCGGGCCCCTTTGCCTACGGCGGCATTTCTCTGAGGTTCTGACACATGAACACCATCCTGCACCTTGTCCGGGAAGCGGAGGCCAATGTGAGCCGCGCCCCGGTGCCTGATCGACGCGACTGGATGCAGCCGACCCCGCCGAGACGCGCGATCGACCTGACCGACACGCCGGTGGTTCGATCGATGCTGCGCGGAACGTGGTTCCTCGGGACGCTTCGGTGGTTCGCCGGGCTGCTGCTCGCCCTGGGCATTTACACCGCGCTGTTTAAACCGACCACGAACGGTGCGTTCACCTTGGCGGTGTTCTGGGGCCTTTTCTGGCCCTTCTTCACCGCGGCGGTCACGCCCACACTGGGCAACGCTTTTTGCGCCGTGTGCCCGCACGGCGCTATGGGACGGTGGCTGACGCCGCGTGGCCTGGGGTTGCGCATTCCGCCCTGGGCCAGGCGAATGCACCTGGGGCTGGGGCTAATTCTGCTGACCTATTGGTTGGGTGCCTACGCGATGCCGGGCGGTTTCGCTCGGATGCCCATCCTGACCGGGTGGCTGTTCCTTGGCTGGACCGTCGCCGCCGCCGCGATGTTCCTGGTGTTCCGCGATATGGCGCACTGCAAGGTGCTGTGTCCGTTGGGCAATGTGCTGACCGCGACGGCGCGCGCGTCGTCGTTGTGGATCACTACCGACAAGCAATCCTGCGCCACCTGCCGCACCTTCGATTGCGCGAAAGCCTGCGCCTGGGCCCTGAAACCATTCCGTTTCGAGGCCGAGAACACCATGCGCGACTGCACCCTGTGCATGGCCTGCGTTCAGGCCTGTCCCAGCGTGAAGGTGGAAGCACGCGCGCCGGGACATCAGTTCCGTCGTCCGGTTGTCCGGGTCAATCGCAATGACGCCTGGGCATTGCTGACGATCACCGCCGTCGCGGCGGTAGGCATCCAGTTCCTGCACGGCCTGAACCATACGCCCTGGAAAGCCGCGATGCCCTGGAACACGGCGGCCCCCTGGTTCGTCGCCACGTTCGGCCAGCCCGCCTGGTTGTCATGGTCCGGCGTGCTGTGCCTGCTCCTGGGGGTGACGCTGACCGCAGCCGCGGCCGTGCCCGGTTACACCGCGGCGGCCCGGGTCGCGGGCACCTCGCGGCGGGACGCGTTCGCCGTCCTGGCACCGGGCCAGGCACCCTTGGCCTGCGTCGCGATGTTGTCCCATACGATGGTTTTCTTCCTGACGGTGTATTCGGCGAACATCGCGAACGAAACGGTCAGGCTGTTGGGCATCGAAACCGGGGCATTCGCGCCGCTGATCGATCGCCGCACCGCCATGTGGCTGATGATCTTCGAGGTTACGCCCTATATCGCGGTGACCTGGTCCCTCTGGGCGACGTGGCGACGCGCCGCGGTGCTGATACCGTCCGCGCCCACGCGCCGACGACTGGCGGTGGCGGCGCTGGCGGCGGCGCCGATCTGGCTCTACGTCGCGGTCTACGCCGTAAAGATCGTCGCATTCGCAAGCGGGAGCGGGCACGCGCATCACTGACCGCCCCGCCATCGATTCGGGACGCGACGCAACCGTCGCGTCCCGAGGCCCTTGCCTGCGCGACAATCTGTGCGTCTGATCCGATCAGACCAATCCCGAGGAAACGACGCAATGGAATTCGAACATATCGCCTACGAGGTGCGCGGCACCACCGCCATCGTTACGCTCAACCGGCCGGAGCGGCGCAATGCGCTGTCGGGCAAACTGCTGCGGGAACTGAACGCCGCGCTGATGGAAGCCGACGAGTATAATCCCGTCCATTGCGTGGTGCTGCGCGGCGCCGGGCCGCATTTCTGCGCCGGGGCCGATCTGAACGAGTACAGCGCCGGGCGTGGGCCGGAGTATCGCGGCCGGGTGGAGATCGACGACGACATCTGGCGACTGGAACAGGGCCAGCGGCTGCGCCTGCAATTGTTCGACATGCACAAGCCCGTGATCGCCCAGGTCCACGGCACCTGCATCGGGATCGGCACGGAACTGGCGTGGTTCTGCGATCTGATCATCGTCGCCGACGACGCCCGCATCGGCTTCCCGCCGGTGCGCGATCTGGGAACGCCGCCGGGATCGATGTGGCTTTATCACTGCGGCCCGCAATGGGCGAAGCGGCTGCTGCTGACCGGGGACAGCCTCAGCGGCAAGGACTGCGCGGACATCGGGCTGGCGCTGAAATCCTATCCGATCGAGGACCTGGAAACCGAGGTGATGCGGTTGGCCGATCGCATGGGCCTGGTCGATCCGCATCTGCTGTCGGCGAACAAACGCATGGTCAATCTGGGGCTGGAACTGATGGGCGCGCGCACGGTGCAACGGATCGGCGCGGAAATCGACGCGCGCGGGCATCTGGCGCCCAAGGCCGTGGCGTTCCGCCAGACCATGCGCGAACATGGGGTGAAACACGCGTTCCAGGCACGCGACGCGGCGTTCGGTTCGGGCATGGCCTCGGTCCGCGGCAAGGACCCCGACTGACGGCAAGACCCAGACCGGCGTTCGGCAAGGGGGAGACCGTCGCTAAATCCCCTTGCCGCGCGGCGCGCGGGCGCGTAAGTGCGCCCGTTCTACAATACCACCTTTATCAATCACCATCAGGAGAGCGTAAAATGGGCTACAGGGTCGCGGTTGTCGGCGCCACCGGGGCGGTCGGACGCGAAATGCTGAAAACCCTTCACGAGCGGAATTTCCCGATCACGGAAATTGCCGCCCTCGCGTCCGGCCGTTCGACCGGTCAGGAAATCTCCTTTGGCGAAAAACGTATCCTCACGGTGCAAAACCTGGAGACGTTCGATTTCAAGGGCTGGGATATCGGCCTGTTCAGCCCCGGCGCGTCGGTATCGGCGATCCACGCCCCGCGCGCGGCGGCCGCCGGCTGCATCGTGATCGACAATACCAGCCAGTTCCGCATGGACCCGGATATTCCCCTGGTCGTGCCGGAAGTGAACCCGCACCACCTGCGCCAGTTCACCAAGCGCGGCATCATCGCCAACCCCAACTGCTCCACCATTCAGATGGTCGTGGCGCTGAAGCCGCTGCACGACGAATACAAGATCAAGCGCGTGGTGGTATCGACCTACCAGTCGACCTCCGGCGCGGGGAAGGAAGGGATGGACGAATTGTTCTCCCACACCCGCTCCTCGTTCGTGCACGAAAGCAGCGCGCCGGAACAGTTCACCAAGGAAATCGCGTTCAACTGCATTCCGCACATCGACAAGTTCATGGATGACGGGTCGACCAAGGAAGAGTGGAAGATGGTGGTCGAGACCAAGAAAATCCTCGATCCCGCCATCGCCGTGCATGCGACCTGCGTGCGCGTGCCGGTGTTCATCGGCCATGGCGAGGCCGTGAATGTCGAGTTCGAACGGCCGGTGACGGCCGGCGAAGCGCGGGCGTTGCTGCGGGAATCGCCGGGCATCGAGATCGTCGATGTGCGCGAGGACGGCGGCTACATGACCCAGCTTGAATGCGCCGGGGAAGACGCGGTGTTCGTCAGCCGCATCCGCAAGGACCCGACCGTGCCGCACGGCCTGTCGTTCTGGTGTGTGTCGGACAATCTGCGCAAGGGCGCGGCGCTGAATGCGGTACAAATCGCCGAAACGTTGATCGCTCAGGGCATGCTGGCCAAACAAGCCGCCTGATCCGACAGCGCGCTTTATCCGATTGGGGGCGGGGTACCGGACGGTGCCCCGCCCTTTTTCTTACGCGACGATCGTCGCGTTCGCGATCATGCGCCGACCGCCTTCCGACATCGTCGCGCCGTCGCGCACCGCGGCTTCGGCCCGTGCCTCCGCGGCGCGGATCGCGGCCAGACGTTCGAGCACCTGTTCCGCCCGATCGCGCGGCACGATCACCACGCCGTCGGCGTCGCCCACGACGATGTCGCCGGGATTGACGTGGACATCGCCCAGCGTGACCGGCGCGCCCACCACGCCGGGACCGTTCATCGCCGGGGAGTTCGGTTGAATGCCGCGACAGAACAGCGGCAGACCCGTCGCGACGATGCCGGCCTTGTCGCGCGCCAGGCCGTCGGTGACGAAGGCGACGACGCCCTTGTTCTTCATCATCCCGGCCGCCAGATCGCCGACGACGGCCGTCTTGGTGAAGGCGTCGTTGGCCAGCACGATCACATCGCCCGGCTGGGCTTCGTGCACCGCGCCGAACATCGCCGCGATATCGGCGGGGTAGGCAAAAGCGGTCAGGGCCGAACCGACGAAGGCCGCGTTATCGGGATCGAGCGGCTTGATCGTGTAGTCCAACGCCCCGCGCCCCTGCATCGCATCGGCGAGGTGAGAGGTCTGGGCACCGCGAAAACGCTCGACCAACGCGGGGTCCGGGCGGGTAAAGCCGCGATAGATCGTTAATATCGGCGGATTATCGAGCATCGCGGCATTTCCCCATGGCGGTTATTTTTCCGCCAATGCCTTTACCTCATCCATCGCTTCCGTAAAGCGTTGGTTCAGCAGCGCGATCGCCTCGGCGTTCGATCGCTGGATCAGATCGCCGATTTCCTTCATGTTGGCGACGGCGTGTTCGTAGGTTTGCTTCAGCATATCCGCCTGACGCGCGGCGCGTTCCTGCGGCGACTCGATGCTGGTGAACGCGCGCATGGCTTCCGACATTTCCGCCATGCTCTGCTGCATGATCTCCCCATGTCGCCGCGCCACGGCCTGCGCGCCTTCCAAGGCGATGCGGTTGGCCGCCGCGATGGCTTCCATGTTCCGCCGGTTGGCCGCGACGAATGCGTCCATGTTCGGCAGGGCGGGCATTTTCATGTCGGAGAACATCTTCGAAAACGCGGAGAAGTCGGGCATCTGTCCAAACTGGAAGGGAGGCGTGGCCATGGCGTGCTCCTGTGCAAGACCGGACCTTGGTTCTATCGGCTCCGCGCGGAATTCGATACATCCAAGATCGGCCGAACCCGAACGGACACATCATGACCGAATCTCTGCGTGTCGCCAGCCTGACCCTGCCGCACGGGTTCTTTACCCGGATCGGCGGCGTTTCGTCCGGTCCTTATGCCAGTCTGAATTGCAGCGTTTCCAGTCAGGACGATCCCGACGCGGTGCGGGAAAACCGCGCTCGGGTGGCCCGCGCGATCGGCCTCGCGCCCGCCAGTCTGGTCGGGTTGACTCAGGTCCATGGCGCGGACGCGGTGGCCGTGACGACACCCTGGGCACCCGGTCAGGGTCCCAGGGCGGATGCGATGGTCACCAATCGGCCGAACGTCGCGCTGGGGATTGTCACCGCCGACTGCGCGCCGATCCTGCTGGCGGACGCGGCGACCGGGGTCGTCGGTGCCGCCCATGCCGGCTGGCGCGGCGCGCTGCTGGGCGTGATCGAGGCCACGATCGATGCCATGATCGCCCTGGGCGCGCGCCGCCACCTGATCGCGGGGGCGGTCGGCCCCTGCATCGGGCAGGCATCCTACGAGGTCGGGCCCGACCTGCGTGACTCCGTACTGGGCAGATCGGCCGAGGATGTGCGCTTTTTCGGTCCCGGCCGACGGGACGGGCATTGGCAGTTCGATCTGGCGGGTTACTGCGGCGATCGGATGCGCCAGGCGGGATTGGCGGATGTGACGATCGTCGGCGCGGATACCCTGGCCGAGGAAGATCGCTTCTTCAGCCATCGCCGCCGGACGTTGCGCCGGGAAGGCCCGATCGGGCATCAAATTTCGGTGATCGCGGTCTCCGCCGGAACGATCGCCGCATGATCCGTCGCCTTGTGCTGCTGCTGGTGTTGCCGCTTCTGGCATCCTGCGGCGATCTGCCCAACCCGTTCATCGGCAACCCCGGCGCGACCGCCCGCCGGCTCGCCCAGCCCATGGCCCCGATCCTGGCCGTCGCGCCGCCGAACAACGCGTTGCTGTCCGATGCCGCGGCGCGCGAACTGGCGGAACTGCTGGCGACGGCGCTGCAGCGCCTGGACGTTCCCGCCATCGTCAAGCAACCCGCGCGATCGGACTGGCGGGTAGAAATCCTGGCCACCGGTAACGGGCGGCTCGTGGCGCCGAGCTTCTCGATCCAGGACCCCGTGGGCGGCGAGGTATCGGTCGTGGAGGGCGCCGTTGTGTCCCCGGAAGCCTGGTCGGCCGGCCGACAGGCGGACCTGAACGCCGCGGCGCAGGATGCCGCCCCGCGAATCGCGGCCGCGCTGAGCAGCATCAAGGTTACGCGCGAGCGCGCCGATCCGAACAACCTCTATAACCGTCCCGCCAAGGTCTGGTTGGTCGATGTCATGGGCGCGCCGGGCGACGGCAATGCGTCGCTGACCCAGCAGATGCGCGCGCGTCTGGCGGCCTATGGCCCCATCGTGCAAAGCAGCGCGCGCGGGGCGGATTTCGTGCTGCGTGGAGAGGTCGTCGTCGCACCGGGCACAAGCCGGCAGGAGCGGGTCGAGATTCAGTGGATTCTGCTGACCCTGGACGGCGACGAGCGCGCCCGGATCGTGCAGTTGAACGAAATCCCCGCCGGGATGTTGGACCGCAACTGGGGGGATATCGCCGCAGTGGTGGCGGCCGAAGCGGCGGGCGGTGTTCATGAAGCCTTGCAAAGACAATCGGGGCGCGAAGTCGGCGGGCCAATTCAACCCCGCTGACCGCTGCCCGCGGCGCATTCGCTATGTCTGACAAGCAATGAGCCGCGATGTGCATGCAATTCTTACCTCGCACGGTTGCAAAAATCACGCCTCAAATCGCCTCTCCCGCTCGGCGTCCGCGCATTTGGTTCTGCAAATGGATGAAAAATATCAAAATCCTTGCGATTCTCTGCTGTAATTTTTTTGAAAGGCTGTAGCTTTTCAGGTGGCTGGAGCAACTCCATTTAGCTCCGACCTACGTGAGTTGTTATTCTTTAGGGAGAATTACATGGCGAGCGCGGATGAACCGCCCAATAAGAGCGACTCAGACGCGGACTGGCATCCTGCCGATATCCTGGCGGCGCTGAAAAAGCGTGGACACTCGCTGGCCGGCCTGTCGGTGGCAAACGGCTATCATCCGACCGCCGCCGGCAAGGCTTTGAAAACCCCATGGCCTACCATGGAGATTCTGATCGCCGAGGCATTGGGCGTGTCGCGCGACACGATCTGGCCGAGCCGCAAGGGTTTGGTGCAGAATGTGCGTCGTGGGCGTCCGGGGCGCAACAAGAAGTGACTCGTCACGCCCCGAAACATTACATGCCAATCGGAAATGGGCGAATTATCCTCGCCCGATTTCGTCAGCCCCGCACTTCCTCGTTCAACGCGGCTTCGTAGACTTTGATCACCGAGCTGGAATCCGACGATCCCAGCCCCATGCCGCGCGCCATGCGCATCAGATTCATCACCTGCGGGCCGATCATGCCGGGAACGCCCAGTTCGTCGGCCATCTCCAGCGCCAGCCGCAGATCCTTGTGCGCGAGATCGAGCGCGAAGCTGGCCTGAAACTGCCCCGCCAGCGCCTTGGTCGCCATGTTGGCATAGCCCGACGACATGCCGCTGGCATTGCGGATCACCGCGTCCAGCTTGCGCAGATCGATGCCGGAGCGTTTGCCCATCATCAGCGCTTCCGCCGCCGAGGCCGCGTTGCAGAACGCCAGCATGTTGTTGATCAGCTTGGCGGTCGATCCGAACCCGATCTCTCCGAGGTGAATGACCTCTCCGCTGAAGGATTTCAGCAACGGCAGTTGCTGTTCGAACACCTTCTCGTCGCCGCCGACCATAATGACGATCGTGCCGTCCTTGGCGCGGGCGGTACCTCCGGAGACAGGGGCTTCCAGCATCGCGATGCCCTTGGCCTTCATGCCTTCGGCCACCCGCTTGGCCGTGGCCGGCGAATTGGTGGACAGGTCGATGAAGACGGTGCCCGGCTTGGCGCTTTCGGCGATGCCGCCCGCGCCCAGGGTGACGGATTCGACGACCTTGGGAATCGGCAGAGAGGTGATCACCACGTCGCAGCCCGCGGCCAGATCGGCGACCGAGGCGGCGGAAGCGGCACCGAGATCCGTGCATTCCTTCACCGCGTCGGGATTCAGATCGAACACGATCACTTCGTGGTTCGTGTTGCGGATGATGTTCCGGCACATGGGACCGCCCATGTTCCCAACGCCGATGAAGCCGACTTTCATATGCTTTCCCCCTGACTGACCGGACGATCCGGCCTCGACTGTTATAATGCCCGGGGTCGCGCGCGAAGTCAGCCCTCAGACGCCCGTTCCGGTCCAGCGACGGCCCCGCGGGGGTACCATCAGCCGCAGCAGGGGCATGGCGGCGAAGCCAAGCTGCGCCAGAAGACCGATCATGCCCGCCGGCGTCGCGAAGGCGGCGAACCAGGCGTCGATCGACTGCCCGAAGGCCAGGACCGCCAAACCGGACTCCAGCCCCATCAGCAGGGCAAACCCGACCGCGCCCATGGCGACGCGCGGACCGGGGCGGGCGGGGACGACAAACCGGCGGATGCACCATCCGCCCAGGAACCAGCTCGCCGCCAACATGATCGGGGCTTCCGCCAGCACCGCCAGTGTGGCCCCGATTTGGGGCAGCAGGAGCGTGACCCGCACCGCGCCGCAGGCGAATCCGACGGCGAAGACGCTCAGCACGTAGGCTGCCCCGGCCTTGGCAACCAAGGATGCGTTCAGCCGCTTGCGTCCTCGAACCCCGGCAGCGGCGGGCAACCGGGGGAGGCAATCGCGAGGACCTTGAACAAGCGGCCCATGCGATCCGGTTCGGCCAGGCGACGCGCGGTTTCCATCATTGCCGCCGCCTGGGCCGGCGGTAGTCCGCGCGCCAGGCGGTTGGTGCGCTGGAACAGGCCGAGACGCGCGAGGAACGGGCCTTGGGGGATGGGGCCGAAGACGGTGGCGGGAGGAACAGACGATCGCGCAACCCGCGCGATCGCGGCGAAATCGACATGCGCGGTCAGATCGACACTGCCCGGCGGGGCCAACGGATCGGCCGGTTTCCCCTGACCGATGGCCTGCAGGCTGTCGCCGGGGCCGCTGTGTTCAGGGCCATAATCCAGAAACAACGCCGCCCCCGGATGGCGACGGAAGCGCGCCGCGAGATCGGCGGCAATCGCCCGCGCGGGTTCGCAGAGTTCGTATATCATGTCGGGCGCCCCGGTCAGTTCGACCGGTGGTTCCCCCGGATGTTCCTCGAACCCCTGCGCGCCGATATGACGCTCCACCCAGCCGGAGTTTCGGCGGATGAACTGGCGGATCGGCAGCGCGTCGAGGAACTCATTCCCGATCAGCAGCAAGGGTAGGTCGGGCAGATCGGCCAGATCGTCGCACCATGTCGCGTCGGGCAGTTTTTCTGCCTGAATGGCGCGCAGGCGGGGCGATGTCTCAATCAAATACACCCTCAGCGCAGCCGCAAAATCCGGCAGCGCTCGGCCTATGGCGCGCAGCGCGTCGGCCATCAGCGTACCGCGCCCCGGCCCGGCTTCGGCCAGCACGACCGGGTTCGGGCGGCCCATGGCATCCCAGGCGACCGCCGCCCAGAGACCCAACACCTCTCCGAAGGCCTGGCTGATCTCCGGCGCGGTGGTGAAATCGGCGAAGGGATCGTGCGTCGCGTAATAGGCGGCGTTGGCGCGCGCCATGAAGAGGTCGAGACGTTCCGTCATTTCGTCCGAAGCAGCAGGAAAAGCCCGGCCAGCAGCATGGGGATCGACAGAACCTGTCCCATGGTGGCACCGAAAGCGAGGAAGCCCGGGAACGCGTCGGGTTCGCGAAAGAACTCCCCAACAATGCGCGCCAGGGCGTAGCCGGTCAGGAAAATGCCGGTGACCATGCCGGCGCGGGCGCGGATGGCGGCGTTACGCGATGCCAGGAACACCGCCAGAAACAGCACCACCCCTTCGAGGAGCGCCTGATAGAGCTGGCTGGGGTGGCGCGGTTCCATCCCGCCGCGGGGGAAGATCATTGCCCAGGGCAGCCAATCCGGCGCGGGCCGCCCCCAGAGTTCGCCGTTGATGAAGTTGGCGACTCGCCCCAGACCAAGGCCGATCGGCGCGACCACCGCGATGCGATCGGCGAAGGACCATAACGGGATGGCGTTGCGGCGGCAGAACAGCAGCACGGCGACGGACACGCCGATCATGCCGCCATGGAAGCTCATGCCGCCTTCCCAGACCGCGAGGATCGCCAGCGGGTTGGTGACGAACAGATGCGGTTGATAGAACAGCACGTAGCCGAGACGCCCGCCGAACACGACACCAAGCGTCGCCCAGGTCAGGAAATCGTCCACTTGCAGCGGCGTGGCGACGGCGGGCGGGGTTTGCACCCAGCGCCGCACCAGCCGCCAGCCGATTACCAGCCCGACGATATAGGCCAGGGCATACCAGCGGATCGCCAGCGGCCCGAGTTGGACGATAACCGGATCGAACTGCGGAAACGGCAGAACCGAAATCATACAAACAGATCGGGCGTGGCGAGATGATCCTGGATGTAGCGACGGATGCCTTCCTCCAGCGGGGTGAACTGCCCCCCATAGCCGGCGGCGCGCAGACGCTCCATCGGTGCCTGGGTGAAGGATTGGTACTGCCCGCGCAGGCTGGCGGGCATATCGACGAAGTCCACCGCGCGTGGCCGCCCCGCCGCGTCGCACACCGCGTGCGCCAGGTCCAAATACGTGCGTGCTCGGCCTGTCCCCAGATTGAACAGCCCGTTCACCGCCGGCGTATCCATCAGCCACAGCATCACATCGACGATATCGCCGATCCAGATGAAGTCGCGCGCTTGCGCGCCGTCGGCGAGGCCAGGCACGTCGGAGCGGAACAGGCGCGCCGGGGCGCCGGAGGCGACCTCGTCATGCTTGACCTTGACGACGGAGATCATCTTGCCCTTGTGGTATTCGTTCGGGCCGTAAACGTTGAAGAATTTCAGCCCGGCCCATTGCGGCGGACGTTCGCGCCGACGCGCGAGATCGCGGATCACCAGCAGGTCGAACGCGTGCTTGGTCCAGCCATAAAGGTTCAGCGGGCGCAGGCGTTCCAGGGCCTTGAGTTCCGGATCGTCCTCAAACCCTTGCGCGCCGTCGCCATAGGTCGCGGCGGAGGATGCGTAGACGAAGCGCACGCCGTGCGCGGCGCACCATTCCCACAGGCGGCGGCTGAGCTCGACATTGGTCGCCCAGGTGTGATCGCCGTCGACGGCGGTGGTTTCGCTGACCGCGCCGAGATGAAACACCATTTCCAACGGCGGGCGACTCGCCAGGAATGCGTCGAGATCGTTCGGCGCGACGACCCGCGCGGGCGGGTGCTTGGCGAGGTTGCGCCATTTACCGTCGCTGCCGAACAGGTCGACGACGACAGTTTCGTGCCCGCGGCGAACCAGGGCGGCTTGTAGATTGGAGCCGATGAACCCAGCTCCGCCAGTGACCAGTATCATGGCGCCGGTTATACGGGGCCGACAGCGTGAATCCAAACACCCTTTGGTGACACCGTGCAGGAGTTATGCAGGCATGAGCGACCGTCCCCGGATTTTCGACGACCTTGCCGGCGTGGCCGGCGGGGCGATCTCCGCCCTGGCCGGACTGCGCGAGGAAGCGGAGGCGATGGTGCGCGCGCGGGTCGACGAATGCATTCGTCGTCTGGACCTGGTGCGACGGGAGGAGGTCGAGGCTCTGGCCGAACTGGCCGCCAACGCGCGCGCCGGTCAGGAAGACGCCGAAGTCCGGCTGGCGGCGATGGAACAGCGGCTGGCGGCAGTGGAAGCGCGTCTCGCCGGGATGGAAACCGTGTCGGTGGAGCGCGAATAAAACCCCGGAAACAGGCCTTGCGGCGCGGCCGAAGACGCTTATAGGCTACCTCTGGTGGCTAACCCTGGGCGAATCCACAATATTTCGGATTTGTGTCGCTCGGGGGTGAATGCCGCGCCCGGCCTTCCTCATGACGGGAGACCCCGCATGTCAGCTTCGCTGACCACGTCCTTTGAGACAGCTTCCAACCCTCTTGATGTCATGGAGCAAATCGTCACCGCGAACGACTGGGTGTTCGACCGCCGCAGCGAGACCGAAATGGCCGCCGAGGCGCCGGGCAAATGGTGCGATTACGGCCTGTATTTCAACTGGTCGCACGAAATCAGCGCCATGCACTTCACCTGCGCCTTTGATCTGAAGGTGCCGGAAAAACGGCGCGGCGTTCTGTACGAACTGCTGGCGCTGGCGAATGAGCGGCTGTGGATCGGGCATTTCGGCCTGGAAGCCGAAGACGGGATGCCGGTCTTTCGGCACGCGGTGCTGTTGCGTGGCGCGCCCGGTGCGTCCGCCGAAAGCCTGGAGGATATGATCGACATCGCGATCACGGAGTGCGAACGCTTCTTCCCGGCCTTTCAGTTCGTGCTTTGGGGTGGCAAACCCCCGGCGGAAGCGCTGGAGGCGGCGATGTTGGAATGTGTCGGGGAAGCATGACGAATTCAGTTCAAACGGGAAAAATCCCGCCGATTCTGCTGGTTGGGTGCGGTCGCATGGGCAGCGCGATGCTGTCGGGCTGGAGGGAGCAAGGCTTGTCGCCGTCCTGCGCGGTCGATCCGTATCCGGGCGCGGCAAGCTTCGCCGGTCCGGACATGGTCGTGGTCGCGGATGCCGCTTCGGTGCCGGCGGATTTCGTGCCGGCCGCGGTGGTGTTGGCGGTCAAGCCGCAAAATGCCGCGGATACCCTGCCCGCCTATGCCCGCTTCGTCGGCAAAACCGTGTTCCTGTCGATCATGGCGGGGCGGACCATCGCCGGGATCGACGCTCTGCTGGGCGGTAACGCCGCCGTCGTGCGCGCGATGCCGAATACCCCGGCCGCCGTGCGTCAGGGCGTGACGGTCGCCGTCGCCAGCCCCGGCGTCGATGCCGCGGGACGCGCGCTGTGCGATCGGTTGTTACAGGCGATCGGGACCGTGGCATGGGCCGACCGCGAAGAATTGCTGGACCCCGTTACCGCGGTGTCGGGCAGTGGGCCGGCCTATGTGTTTTTGCTGGCCGAACTGATGGAACGCGCCGCGATCGAGCAAGGCATCCCGCCCGATCTGGCGCGCCTGCTCGCGCGGCAGACAGTTTCGGGGTCGGGCGCGCTGTTGGCCGCGAGCGCCGACGACGCCGCCGATCTGCGCAAGGCCGTGACCAGCCCGGGCGGCACCACGGCGGCGGCGCTGAACGTGCTGATGGCGGAAGCAAACTGGCCCAAGGCCATGAGCGAAGCGATCGCCGCCGCCACCGCCCGGTCGAGAGAGCTGGCGGGATGAACGACGACGCCGAGCTGATCGCGGCGTTTTTTCGGCTGGCGGCGCGGGACGGTTGGCGCGGTGCGACGATCGCCGCCGCGGCGAGCGAGGTCGGCATGCCCTGGCCGGAAGCGCGCGGACGCTTCGCGACTCGCGGGGCGCTGCTGCGGCGGTTCGGCGAAATGGCGGATCAGGCAGCGCTTGACGGTGCCGATACGGAAGGGCCGCCGCGCGATCGGTTGTTCGATCTGTTGATGCGGCGCTTCGACACATTGCAGGCGCATCGCGACGGCGTGCTGGCCTTGCTGCGCGCGCTGCCGACGGACCCGGCGATGGCGGCGGTGCTGGCCTGCGGCACACGGCGCAGCATGCGCTGGATGCTGGATGCGGCGGGTGTGCCGACGCATGGGCTGCTGGGGGAATTGCGGGTGCGCGGGCTGATCGCGGTCTGGCTCTGGGCCGCCCGTGCCTGGGAACGCGACGACAGCGACGACCTGACCGGGACGATGGCGGCATTGGATGTGGCGCTGCTGCGAGCGGAGCAGGTCGCCGTTTGGTTGAATGGTCGGTCGGAAGGGTGATGCACCCTGGGGGGCAAGGGTGGCACCCAGCCACTTCCGAACCCGCGACGTTCTCGTTACACAGGGTCCAAAGGGGGACCCGACATGGCGGATTACGACTACATCATCGTGGGTGCCGGTTCGGCCGGCTGCGTGCTGGCAAACCGGCTGACCGAGGACAGCCGCACCAAGGTTCTGCTGCTGGAAGCGGGACCGGCCGACAAATCCATGTGGATCAACATCCCCGCCGGCTTCACCAAACTGCTCAACAGCCCGGTCTATAACTGGAACTTCGAGACGGAACCCGAAGCCAACGTCAACGGCCGATCGATTCCCATCCCGCGCGGACGGACTTTGGGCGGATCCAGTTCGATCAACGGCATGCTGTATGTCCGCGGCAATCCGCTCGATTACAACACCTGGGCTCAGTACGGGAATCGTGGCTGGTCGTATGACTCCGTCCTGCCCTACTTCAAGAAGTCGGAGAACTTCGAGGGCGACAGCGACAGTTCCCGCGGGCGCGGCGGCGCGTTAAATGTCGCCGACATGCGCGAGCGGCACGAATTGCTCGACGCCTTTATCGACGCCGCCGCCGACGAAGGCTTTCCGCGCAACAAGGACTATAACAACGGCAAGCAGGAAGGCTTCGGCTACTATCAGGTCACCCAAAAGAATGGTGAACGCTGGTCAACCGCGCGTGCCTTCCTCAACCCCGCCAAATCCCGCCCCAATCTTACGATCGAAACCGACGCCATGACGACCGGCGTGTTGCTGGAAGGCAAACGCGCCGTCGGCGTCGCCTATACCCAGCATGGCGTCGCCAAACAGGCGCGCTGCGGGCGGGAAGTCATTCTGGCGGCCGGTGCCGTGAAATCGCCGCATCTGCTGGAATTGTCAGGCATCGGCCAACCCGAGTTGCTGCAATCCCTGGGGATCGAGGTGAAGCACGACCTGCCGGGCGTCGGGGAAAACTACCGTGACCATTTCGCCCCGCGCATGAACTGGCGGGTGAAGCTGCCGGTGACGCTGAACGAGCAGTCGCGCGGGCTGTCGCTGGTCAAGGAAGTCATCAAGTACTACACCCAACGCAAGGGAATCCTGACCTACACCGCCGGTATCGTTTACGGTTTCGTCAAGACGCGGCCCGAACTCGAAGAACCCGACGTGCAGTATCATTTCGCCCATGCCAGCTACGCGTCGGCCAAGGACCGCACGCTGGACAAAGAGCCGGGCATGACGTTGACGGTGTATCAGTGCCGTCCGGAGTCCAAGGGATCGATCCACGCGAAGTCGCGCGATCCGATGGCGGCCCCGGCCATTCGGCCGAACTTCCTGGGTGACGAATACGACCAGCGCGTGATCGTCGACGGCATGAAGATCGGCCGGCGCATCGTCAACAGCAGCGTGCTGGACAAGTATCGCGCCTATGCCATGAACCCGCCGGACTCCGTTCAGACCGATGCGGAGTGGCTGGATTTCGCGCGCGGCAACGGCCAGACGACCTATCACGTCATCGGCACCTGCAAGATGGGACAAGACAAGATGGCTGTGGTGGACGATCAGTTGCGCGTGCACGGCATCGCCGGGCTGCGGGTTGTCGATGCGTCGATCATGCCGACCGTGACGTCCGGCAACACCAACGCGCCGGTCATCATGATCGCCGAAAAGGCCGCCGACATGATCAAGGCGGCGGCCAAGGAACAGGTTGCCGCCTAACGGCGCACCCTGACCAACAGCGCCGCCACGACCAGCCCTGCCGCCGCGACATAGGACGGCAGGGCAAAATCGCCGGTCATGTCGAACACCGCGCCCGCGAAAATCGGGCCGACGATCTGCCCCAGCCCGAACATTCCGGTCAGGCGCGCCATCGCGCGTCGCGGGTCGAGACCGGCGGCAAGCTCACGCGCCCGCATCAGGCCCAGCGCCGTCAGTCCCATAAAGGTGCCGCCCAGCAAGGCGGAAGCGAGCATGATCCCGCTCGCCGTCGGCCAGACAACGCTGGCCAGTACGCCCACGGCCTCTGTCAGGCAGGCCAGGCCGAAGCCGCCGACGATCCCGAAGCGACGAGCGAGCCAGGTCCAGAGGATGACCGACGGGGCGGCCGCAAGACCAACCACGACCCAGATCGCGGGTTCCAGCGGCGCGATCGATGGGGTGGAGCGCACGATCGCCACGATGAAGGTCGCGGTGATGACGTAACCGAATCCGAACAACCCATAGGCGGCGACCAGCCAACCGAGACCGCCGTCGGCGACACCCGCCTTGGATGGCGACGGCGCGGTGCCGGCACTGTCGGGGACCAGAACCCAAACACCCAGTGTTGCGGCCAAAGCCAGCGCTCCGGCACCGAACCACAGGGTCTGCCAGGGCAGGGCCACGGCCTGCAACGCGGCCACCGCGACGGCGGACGCGACAATGCCGACGCCGACTCCGGCGAAGTGTAACGGGGTCAACGCGCCGCGGCCCTGCGCGGCCAGACGCTCCAACACCAAAGCCGACGACAGGATCAGCACCAGCGCGCTGCTGACGCCGCCGGCGAAGCGCAGCGCCAGGAAGATCGGGATCGACATGGTCAACCCCATCCCCGCCGTGGTCGCCGCGCTGATCGTCAGCGCGCCCAGCAGCCATGCTCGACGCGAACCTGGCAGTGTGGAGAAAGCGGCGAGCAGCGCACCCGCCAGATATCCGACGAAATTAGCCGAGGCGATCAGCCCGGCGGTGGATTTCGTGAAGCCCAGCGCGTCGGTCATCGGGGGAAGAATGGGCGTATAGACAAAGCGACCGATGCCAATCCCGGCCGCCATCGCCAGCATCCCGCCCAATGCCAGCCGCACCGCTCGGCCTTGGGTCGTTCGATCAGGGTGGGTATCCATCCCGTCGTCGTACAGGACGTTGCCGGTCACGCCAACGCCCGGCGGCGCGGGTCCGGTTCAACCCGGGCGCGGGCATTGGCCTGATTGCAACAATGTGCATGATCTTGCGCAACATACGAAAGGGAGATCGCAATGTCCTCGATCACCATAACTAAGCTTCACCCATCGCTTGGCGCGGAAGTCGCCGGTATCGACCTGAGCAAGCCGCTGCCCCCGGACGTGGCGGAGGATTTATCTCGCGCGCTGGCCGATCATCTCGCTCTGGTGTTTCGCGACCAATCACTGACGCCACCGCAGTATCTGGAAGCGGCGCGGGTCTTTGGGCCACCGATGCGACAGCATTATTCGCAGCACAACATGGCCGATTTTCCCGATATCGGCCTGATTTGGCATCGCAACGGCCAACAGCCGGCGGAACGGTGGCACACCGATCATACCAACCGCGAGAAACCTCCGGCCGCGACAATCCTGTATGGGGTGGAGGTGCCCACCGCTGGCGGCGGCACCAGTGTCGCCAACATGCGATCGGCCTATTCCGCCCTGTCGGACGAGGAACGGTCTCGGCTTGAAGCATTAAAGACCGTCAACGGATTGGACGACGGCAAGGACGATACGCGACCGGAAGATCGAGCGCGGTATGATCAACCGATCGTCCATCCCATGGTGCGGACCCACCCGGTGCATGGAAGCCGAGCGGTGTATTTCCACATCCAGAAGGCGAAGTGGATTGAAGGGATGACGCCGGAAGCCAGTCAAACCTTCATGAACGGACTGCTGGATCGGGTGATCGGCACCGACAACGTGTATCATCATGTCTGGCGCAAGGGCGATGTTCTGGTCATCGACGATCGTGCCACGCTGCACCGGGCGCACGGAGACTATGATCGGTCCCAGAATCGCGTGCTGTGGCGGATTATCGTGGAAGGCGATCGGCCGGTGCTGGTGTAAAACCTACCGCGCCTTCTCCCACACCAACTTCGACGCGCGGTGATGGGCATGGCAGATCGCCACGGCGAGCGCGTCCGACGCGTCGGCGCGCTTCATTATCGCGCCGGGCAGCAGGCGGCGAACCATCATCTGCACCTGATCCTTATCCGCGCCGCCGGTGCCGACCACGGACAGCTTCACCGTTTTGGCGGCGTATTCCGCGACCGACAACCCCAACAGCGCCGGTGCCAACAGGGCCACGCCGCGGGCATAGCCAAGCTTAAGGGTCGCGGAGCCGTTTCGGTTGACATAGGTTTCCTCGACGGCGGCTTCGTCGGGACGCAGTCGGGTCAGCAATTCCGACAGGGCATCGTGCAGCACCTTCAGCCGTTCCGATACCGGATCGGCCGCGTTTGTGGCGATGACACCGTCGGCGATATGGCGCAGGCGGTTGCCGTCGGCTTCGATCACGCCCCAGCCGGTAAAACGTAAGCCTGGGTCGATACCCACCACTCTGACCATTGACGAATCGTTCCCAGGTTATCCGCGCGCCGCCGGTATACCCGATTCAGCGGACGACCGGGCGAATTCCCGACAGGTGTCCGGCCACGCCGGTCAGGGCATTTTGCCAGGCGCGCTTACCGCGCTCCGTCGGGGGGCCGAGCAGGGCGATGATCGACAGGGTGAGGAAGATGGCGAGCCAGCCTTGCGACGGCGGCAGGAACGAGGCCCACAAATGCAACAACGGCATGTGGAACAGATAAGCGGCGAAGCTGATGCCGGCACACCAGCGGATGGCCGGTGCGATCCGGGACAACGGCAACAGACCCGCCAACCGGCGCGCGCCGAACAAGCTGGCGGTGACGGCGATGCCCAGGATCCAGTCGAGCCAGAATACCTTCACCTGGGCCAAATGATGCACCGCCCACGGGCCAGTCAGCGTCCGCATAAAGTCGCTCGGCGCATCATACGTCCGACCCGACAGAACCCAGACAATCACCGCCGTTCCGGCGACGGTGACAGCGACGGTCGGCCACAATCCGATGGCGCGCGCGGCACGCCAGCGATGCAGGGCGACGCCCATCAGCCAGATCGGCAGCAGCAGAATCGCCTTGAACCCGGACAGCAGAGCCAGAATGACGATAACGACGACACGCGTCCGGTTCGGCGGCAAAAAGGTCCACGCGGCGAACAGCATGTAGTACCAGAACTCGGCGCACAGCGACCATACGACCCCATTGGACAGCGGCTGGATGCTGACCCAGGTTTCCGACAGGAACAGCAGAACGGCGCCGACGCGGATCAGCGGCCAATCGATCGGCACATCGACGAAGCCGCGCTGATCGGTGCCCAGCGTTCGGCCAACGACCTCGCACAGGATCGTCAGCGCCATCGCGGGAACCAGCACTGACCAAAGACGGGCAAAGCGGGCGACAATAAAGGCCCGGGCATCATCCCCGCGCGTATCGGCGACATAGCTGATGACGTAACCGGACAGCACGAAGAACACGATGACGGCCTGATGCCCCCAGCGCGGGACATCAGGCAAATCGAACAGCGTGGGGGCGTGATCAAGGACGACGAACAACGCCGCCAAGGCTCGGATCAGGTCGAGATACAGTGACTCCCCCGGGCCCATAAGCACCCCATCGCGCTGGGGGGCCATCATGTCAGCTTGAAAGCCGCTGCATCACCGCGTCCGGGATATCGAAATTGGCGTACACATTCTGCACGTCGTCATTGTCTTCCAGCACGTCGAGGAGCTTGAGCAGGCTGGCCGCCCGCTCTTCGTCCAAAGTGACCTGCGTGGTAGGGCGCCAGTCGAACCGCGCGCTTTCCGGCGCGCCGAAGCGGGCCTCCAGAGCGTCACGGACGGCGAAAAAATCCTCGATGGCACAGGTCACGTCGTGCACGTCGCCATCGCGTTCGACATTGGCGGCACCAGCCTCGATCCCAGCTTCCAGCATGTCGTCGTCGCTGGCGGCGGCGGCGGGATAGCGGATCGCGCCGAGGCGATTGAACATGAAGCTGACGGAGTTGGTTTCGCCCAGCGCCCCGCCGTGCTTCGCGAAGGCGGAGCGGATGTCGGACGCGGTGCGATTGCGGTTATCGGTCAACGCCTCGACAATCACGGCGACGCCGGACGGGCCGTAGCCTTCGTAGCGAACTTCCACGTAATCGTCGCCGCCGGCCGTGCCGGTGGCCTTTTTGATGGCGCGATCGATGGTGTCCTTGGTCATGTTCGCCTGTCGGGCGGCGGTCATGGCGGCGCGCAGGCGCGGATTGGACGCCGGGTCGGGCAGGCCCTGGCGGGCGGAGACTGTGATTTCACGGATGAACTTAGCGAACTGACGCGCCCGCTTGGCGTCCTGCGCGCCCTTGCGGTGCATGATGTTCTTGAACTGGGAATGTCCGGCCATGGGTCCGACGGTATATGTTGGTGACAGAGCGATGATTAGCGTGAAAGCCCACGTTCGGGATAGCCCGATTGGCGCGCCTGCGCTGCCCGGTAGGATCGTGCCACGATGACCGCCCCTCCCCCAGGACCACATCCTCCACGACGATCGGTTCGGCGCTGGGTGTTCGGAGGCTATCTGGCATTGCTGCATGCGGCTGTGATTGTGTTGGTGCTGAAGACCAATTTTCTGCTGCTGGCCGGCAAGTCACTCGGCATAGTGCCGCCGGAGGAATGGAGCATCCCCCTGGTGCAGGGGATGCTGGCATTAGGCGAGCGAGACGCCGCGGCGGATATCGACAGCATCGTGCTGCTGGGCGATTCGCTGATCGCGCAACTCGATCCATTGGCAATCCACACACGAGCGGTAAATCTGGGGCTGGGTGGCGATACGACGGAAACACTGCCGGCGCGCATGGGCGGTCTTCGCGCCCCAGGCCAGGCACGCAGTGTCGTCATTGGGATCGGCGTCAACGACCTGAAGTACCGCACGCCGCAGACGATCGCGCCGAACATTGCCAGAATCCTGGGGCGCATTCCGCCCCATATTCCCGTCATTCTCCTCTCCGTCCTGCCCGTCGACGAAGCCGGCCCCGCCGCCCGTGCTCGGCCTTATCTCCGGAACGGTGCGATCCAATCAATGAACGCGGTCCTGAAAGCCGCGTGCGAAGCACGGTCGAACTGCCGATACGCCGACGCTTGGCCGGCGTTTTCGACCGCTCGACCAGATGGCCTGTACGGTGGCGATGGCTGGCATCTGTCCGCCGACGGCAACCGCGCGCTTTCGGCCGTCATCCGTTCGGCGTTAACGATGATCGACGCTCAAAACCCAGGTGCCGCTCCAACAATCGGGCACGGGCCAGCATCGGCTGCTCCACCAAACGATGCAACGCGATTGCCACAACCATAGACGCGGCGGCCAACGTCAGCATCAAAATCCAGGGGGGCATGAACGCGAGCCATCCGAGCTTCGACAACATGCGCGCGCCTAAACCGATCACGAGGGGATGGATCAAATAGAGCGCATAGGACGCACCGCCGAACAGCTCCGCCCAATTGCCGAGTGCCAAACGACCGCTGCGTTCGGCACCGGCGAGGCCCAGAACAATCAGGGTGCTCGCGAGACCGTACAGGCAAATGCCGATATTCGCGCCAACCCCGAACAGGCCGGCATTCTCACAAAGCCCCGATCCGATGAATAACCCCGCGCCGACCGCCGCCAGCGTTCGCGGCATGCGCACGGCATCGCTTCGCACCAGCTTCGCCGCCAGGATGCCAAGCAGGAACTCCAAATGGAACCATGTGCAGAAGTAACCCGTCCAGTGCGTTTGCTCCGGCAAAGACGTCGACCAAAGCATCAGGGCAACGCCAAGCGCCGTCAGAATCAAGGCCATCGGTCGCCAGGCGACCGCCAGGGCAAAACAGGCGTAGAACAATAATTCCTGCTCCAGCGACCACGCCACGCCGATCAGCAAGTCCGCCGGGAACGGCAGGAGAAGCGCGCCCCGCAGTAGGTTTCCCACCTGAAGTCGGTTTGCCGCCTCGGTCGACAACAGTGCCTGAACAATCACGACCGACAGGATGACCCAATAAATTGGGAAAATACGCGTCAGACGTCGCCACAGAAAGCGCGGCAAACGCGCGGGCCGACCAATATCGTCATGATGCACAAAGCTAATGATAAAGCCGCTGAGGACAAAGAAAAAATCAACCCCCGCGTGACCGAAGCCGAAGAAATTTCCCAGTGGCTCGTGGCCCAGATATTGCGGCAAAGCAAGAGATCGCGTGGCGTGGTAGAACACCACCAGCAGCGCGGCGATTCCGCGTCCAAATTGGATGCCGATCAGCCGATTGCCTGCGTGCGCGTTCATCGGGTCCTCGCGGGACGCTGTTGCAAAGCCTGTGTTTCACCGTCCGGCATTGATTGCATCGCAGCTTACGATTTACACGGATTGGCGGTGTCGAGACAGATATAGGCCTGTCGCTGCGCCCGGATTTGGCGGTTTCGCTCCGCGACGGTTTCGGGCGTCAGCAATGCGCCGAACTCCGGCGCCGCTTGTCCCGTCATGCGCCGGATCATGATATGGCCCAGCGGCTTTTTAAAATGGCTGGGTTCCCAGAACCAGGTCGTCTGGGTTTTGCGGTCCGACACAGGTGGCACCGGTTCGGTCGTAAAGCTGCTGTAATCGCTGAAATCCCAGAGTTTGACGCCCTCCGCGCCGTCACGGGCCACAAGCTCCGCCAGTTCCGTCTTGAACTGTTCTATGCGCGGCCACAGACCGGCCCGCCAATAAAATTCCAGCGCCTCGGCATGAGTGGGCGCAATCGCGAGCGTCAGCGCAATACCGCGTCGGCGGCAGAAGGCGATCACGTCCGCCACGCGCCCCAGATTTGGCAGCGGACCGGTCCAGGCCGCGAGGCCTCGCGCCAAAACGGGCGTGCGATTGGCTTCGAAGACCCGCTTCTGTGCGAAGAGCGAGGACGTACCGTCGCCGCGGGCGATGTTGACGAAGTCCGCGTCGGTGGATGCGCCGTCGGGCTGGATGTCCAACGTCAGGGCAGCGTGCTGCGAAAGGATGGTCGCGACGCTGTCGCTCAACGCTCCCATGGTCATCAGCGCCAGGAAGCCGTCATCCAGGCGTTGATATCCGCGCAGCGCGTTGGCATTGCCCGAGGGATCGAGCAACAGGCGCCGATCGTCCTCGTTCGGCGGCCCGGGCGGCGCTTCGGGCACGAAGAAATTCTGGAAATCCAGGAAGATCACGGCGTGCGCGAGACGACCGGTCGCGGCCGCCTGTTGCAGGGTCGCCAGCATGAGGGTGGTGTTGTACGAGCCGGGAATTGCGTAGTTGTAGACTGGCTGCATCGCCGCCGGCCATTCGGGGCCGCTGGCATCGACGCCGATATGCACGCGCGACGATCCCAGCAGAACCGTGGCGGGACGAAACCGCTCGATCTGATAAGCCTTGGTCAGCATCGAATGATCGCGGGCGCGGGGTTTCTGGGCATTGATCCCGGCGACCCTGGGCGATCCGAAGACATCGTAGGGGTCGATCGCAAAGTTCAGCGCCGCGACACAGAACGCGAGCACCAGCAGGGCAGCGAACCAGACACAGAGGAAGCGCGCGTAAGGCTGCATCAGAACTGCCAATACAGGAACTCACTGAGTTCCCCGAGCGAGAGGACCCCGGCGAGGGTGACAACAGCAAGCGTCAGCGCCCAGGCGGACGTGGGTTCCCAGGTCAGAAGACGGACCAGGCGTTCCGGTTGCTTCGCGGGTTTGACACCGATGGCGGGTTCGAAGCGCGCCAACATCTCCAACGTATTGGGCAGGCAGAGCGCGATCGCCAGCAGCGCGGCGATCCGCAGCGTGGCTTCCATCAGGAAAGACCCGCTGGTCCAGGCGGGCGTGAAGCCCAGGGCGGTCAGCCACGGGCCGGCGGGACCGATCCGGTTGAGAATGGCCTCCGGCAGGGTCGCGCCGAACATGCCGATCATCCCCTGCCAGATGGTGACGGCGGAACCGGCGGTCGGCGCGCGGAACATCGCCATGGCGAAGACGACGGACAGGAAGGTCAGTACGAAGCCCACCGGCTTCATCGCGCGGTTATAGGACTTCGCATCGAGGAAAATACGGGGGCGCAGCACGCGCCACCCGTGATTGACGACCAGCAACAGGCCGTGCAGCAGGCCCCACAGGATGTAGGCATAGCCCGCGCCGTGCCAGATGCCGGAGATCAGCATGGTCAACAGCGTGGGCATGGCCAGCAGCCAGACAAAGGCCGACAGGGTGGTGTTGCGCCCGCCAAACAGCGGCTTGCCCTGCGCGACACGCCGGCGGGTCAGGTTCAGGGTCAACGGGTTGTACAGATAGGCGGTCAGGAACCGGGTCAGGCTGACATGCCAGCGCAGCCAGAAATCGATGATGCTGCTCGATTTCAGCGGTGAATTGAAATTCACCGGCAGCTTGATGCCGAAGAACCGCGCCAGCCCCAGGGCCATGTCGGAATAGCCGGAAAAATCGAAGTAGATTTGCAGCGTGAACCCCAGCGCGGCAATCCAGGCATCGGTCAGTGTCAGCGGCGTCCCGGCGGCGGCCTGCGCGTAGAGCGGTGCCACGAGGCGGCTGAGCGGATCGGCCAGCACCAGCTTCTTGAACAGTCCCATGAAAAACAGGCTGACGCCGATGGCCGCGTTCTCGGCGCTGAAGCGGCACGGGGCGACCGCGAATTGCGGCATCATTTCGCGATAGTGGACGATCGGACCGGCGACGAGTTGCGGGAAAAACAAAACGAACAGCGCGTAGTTCCGAAAGGTGAACTCTTTGACCCGCCCGGCATGGACGTCGACCAGGAAAGCGATTTTCTGAAAGGTGATGAAGGAAATGCCGAGCGGCAGGATCAGGTGAGTGAGGGTGAAGCCGGCGTCGAAGAGGTCGTTGGCGGTTCCTTGCAGGAAGGTCAGGTATTTGAAGTAACCGAGGAAGCAAAGATTGAAGACGATCCCCCCGATCAGCAGCGCGCGCGCCAGAGCCGGGCTGTCTTCGCCGGTTCGGCGCAGCGCCAGTGACAGGGCGTAGTTGATCAGGATCGACGGGGCGATCAGCAGGACGTTGATCGGCCGCCACCACGCATAGAACACCAGAGAGGCCGCGGTCAGCCAAAGCAAGGCCCAGTCGCGCCGTCGATGTCCCAGGACCCAGAACCCCGCAAGGGTCAGCGGCAGAAAACCGAAGATGAAAGCATAGGAATTAAACAGCATCGGCGTCGAACCGGATCAGCGCGCGCGCAGCCTTTCGATCGCGCGCACCACCGCCCCCACGTCGGGGAAGGACTCGACGTCGGCGATACGGAATTTGATGCCGAACTCCGCTTCCGTCGCGACGATGAAATTGATGTAGTTGAAGGAATCCCAGTTCGGCACGTCTTCGCGCAGCGTATCCATGGCCAGCACGATCTCGTCGTCACCGAGCAGGTCGCGCAGAGTTTGGGTCAGGGTGGCCAGAATATCATCTTGCGTCATCGTTGGACCGTTCCGTGGCTGCGACGCGGCTTGGTGCCACAGGTTAATCTCGAACCCAAGCGGTAACCCCGGGCTAAACCGCCGGCAGAGCCTGTTTCAGCCGCCCTCCGACGCGAACCGGTTCGATCCGGGTCGCGTGACCGTCGGCGTCGTCGGTTTCGACGAACACACCGCAGATCGTCGCGGGTCCTTCCGCGGGCCCCAGCTTCTCACCAGGCATTTTCCGCCAGAAACGCAGCGCGGCGTTGTCCTTGATCATGCCGATCACGCTGTCGTAATCGCCACTCATGCCCGCGTCGGATTGGAAGGCCGTGCCGCCCGGCAGGATTTGCGCGTCGGCGGTCGGGATGTGGGTGTGGGTACCGACGACGAGCGAGACCTGACCGTCGAAGATGTGGGCATAGGCCATTTTCTCGCTGCTGGCCTCCGCATGGATATCGGCGACGATGGCGTTCACGGTGCCGCCCAGACGGTATTTCGACAGGACATCGGCGGTGCCGCGAAACGGGCAATCCAGCGGGTCCATATAAAGCCGCCCCATACATTGCAGCACCAGCGCCTTGCGCCCGTCCGGCAGGTCGACCAGCACCGACCCGGCGCCGGGCGTGCCGGGCGGGAAGTTCAACGGCCGCAGCAAGCGGGGATGGTTGGCGATATAGGGGATGATCTCCTTGCGGTCCCAGGCGTGGTTGCCCAGCGTGATCACATCCGCGCCGGCGGCGAACAAGGTCTCGGCCATATCCGGGCCCAAACCGAAGCCGTGCGACGCGTTCTCGGCGTTCACGACGGCCAGATCGAGCTTCAGGGTCCGGCGCAGACCCGGCAGCGCCTCCGCCACCGCGGTGCGACCGGTGCGGCCGACGACATCGCCGATAAACAGTATGCGCATTCAGCCTCCGAAGCGGATCACGCCGTTTTCGGTGGCGACGGCGTCCAATCTGGCGTCGTAGGGGCCAACGGGCACGGAGTCCACTTGCTGATTGGCAAAGGCACAGCCGAGGGCGAAATGCGGGCCGAGGGCGGCGAGCGTGCGATCGTAATATCCCGCGCCGTAGCCAAGGCGGTTGCCCGACAGATCGAAGGCCAGCAGCGGCACCAGCAGGAATGTGGGGGCGCGTTCGACGCCGGTCGGGCGAAAGGTGCCGAAGCGTTCGGGGACCAGCGAATCGCCGGGTTGCCAAAGGCCGAAGGTCAGCGGGCTGCCGCGTTTCGGTGTGATCGGCAGGACGACAAGGTTGCCGCGCGCATGCAGCAGGCCCATCAGCGGGCGCAGGTCGATTTCCTGCCCCAAGGGCCAGAACGCCGAAACGACCGCGTCTGGCGGCGGCGGGCAATCGCGCAAAACATGGCCAGCCAGAGCCTGCCCGGCGGCGAGCGGGTCAGCCTGAACGCGCGCCGCCAGGGCCTGCCGGCGCAGGGCCTGCTTCGCGGCGTCGAGATCGGTGTGGATGCGCGGAGCCGCCATGGCCGTTGGCGTTTCATCCTCCCAGAGCCTGCGTGTGCAGGTGGGCGCCGGATACCGAGACCAAGATCCCGACAGAGCCAGCTCCCGAGGGAGATGCTTACTGGCCCTGGGGATGTATTGCCTGTCGCACCGAGCAGCCCCGCCGAACCAACTTAGGGATGCTCGAGGTCCGCCGCAATGTCTTCCGCGCGCTTTGCCATGCGATTGATCCGCGTGGCGAGTTTTCTGTCGGGCTTCGCGGGCGCGCCGGCCGGTTCGGCTTCAAGTTCGGCCACGCGCTTGCGGCTTTCGAACAGGTCGTCGGCCAACATCAGCGCGGCCATGACCAGCATGCGGGATTCCCCGCTCTGCCCGACCGATGCCTTCGCGGTGTCGATGCGCTTCACGACCTCCTCGGCCATGGCGTGCAGATGGGATTCCTCACCGTCGGGGCAGCCGAGGGTGTAGTTGAAGCCGTTGATCCGAAGCGTCACTTGCGCCATCGCGCCAATATTCCCTTTGTCAGTCTGTTCAGCCGAGGGCGGTTTTGAGCCGGTCGATCAGGGAGTCGAGTCGCGCGACGGCTTCGGCGACGGCGGCGGGCGGTTGGACGGCGGGCGATACCGGCGCGTCCATTTGCGGGGCATCGGGTACGGGTCGGGGTTGCGCGGCATACGCGGCGATTCGCTCCAACGCGGCTTCGAGGCGTTCGGCCGCGGCATCGGGGTCGTCGGTCAGGTCCACCATTGTAATTCCGCCTCCGTCCTGTGCGTGATGCCGCTTGAAATGAACCCGGTCAACCGGTTGAACGTCAAGGATGCTCGATTATCCCGCTGTCATTATTCACGGATTGGACGACGTACGCGCCGTTTTGCGGCTGGGGCGGGCGGTAACCCTGATCTCCGCCCCCGGCGCGGGACTGTATGCGGGCTGCGGCTGGTGGGCCGCGTTGATCGGCCAGGCACGGGCGGCATTCCCGGACACTGCGCCGGTGGACGTGCTGGATTGCGCGGACGGAACCGGAGCGGCACTGGCGGCCCTGCGCATCGGGGTGCCCCGTTTGGTCCTGTGGCGGGGCACGCCCGGCGCGGACGCCGTTGCGGAGATCGCGCGCGCGCAAGGGGGATTTGTGCTGGACGAATCGCCCAAAGCGCTTGACCTGAGCCAAAGAGGCGCTATTCGCCGGCTGGAGGCTTGGGTGCAGGTGCGAAGCGGCCCCGGTGACATTCCGGACGAGACGCGCTAGGACCCGGCAATAGGTTATCTCCAGGAAGGACAAGGCTCGATGCGCGTCACCCAGAAGGTCAAGAAGATCCTCGAAAACTACGAGGGCGAGAATCCCGGCGTCAAAGCCAATCTGGCTCGCATCCTCAGCACCGGTAAGCTCGCGGGCACCGGCAAGGTTGTGATCCTGCCGGTCGATCAGGGCTTCGAGCATGGCCCGGCGCGCAGCTTCGCCCCGAACCCGGCGGCCTATGACCCGCATTACCACTATCAACTGGCGATCGACGCCGGGCTGAACGCCTATGCCGCGCCCTTGGGCATGCTGGCGCTGGGCGCGGATACCTTCGCGGGCCAGATCCCGACCATTCTGAAGTGCAACAGCTCCAACAGCCTGGCGACCAACAAGGACCAGGCCGTGACCGCCGGCGTGAAGGACGCGCTCCGGCTGGGTTGCGCCGGCATCGGCTTCACGATCTATCCGGGCAGCGAATACGCCTTCGCCCAGATGGAAGAACTGCGGGAACTGACGGCGGAAGCCAAGGACGCCGGCCTCGCCGTCGTCGTCTGGTCGTATCCGCGCGGCCCGAACCTGGACAAGGCGGCCGAAACCGCCGTCGATATCTGCGCCTATGCCGCGCAGATGGCCGCTCTGATGGGCGCGCACATCATCAAGGTGAAGCCCCCGACCGCGGTCGTCAGCCTGGAAGCGGCGAAAAAGAGCTATGAGAAGTTCGACGGCTCCACGCTCGCCAAGCGGGTTGCGCATGTGATGCAGGCCTCCTTCGCCGGCAAGCGCATCGTTGTGTTCTCCGGCGGCGAAGCGAAAGACCTCGACGGCCTGTACGAAGAAGTGCGCGGGCTGCGCGACGGTGGCGCCAACGGGTCGATCATCGGCCGCAACACGTTCCAACGCCCGAAGGAAGCGGCGCTGGAAATGCTGAGCAAGATCATCGACATCTACCTGAACAAGGCCTGAGCATGGCCGAGGGCGATCGGGATTGCCGCGTTTACCTGATCACTCCGCCTAAGTTCGATCCCGCGCCGTTCGCCGATCTTTTGGCGGCGGCGCTGGACGCGGGCGATGTCGCGGCGGTTCAGCTTCGGCTGAAAGACGTAGACGACGATACGTGGCGGCGCGCCATCGACGCGCTGCGCCCGGTGACGCAAGAGCGCGGCGTGGCGTTCCTGCTGAACGACCGCGCCGATCTGGTGGTTCCGACCGGCTGCGACGGCGTGCATGTCGGGCAGGAGGATATGCCCGCCAAACAGGCGCGCGCGTTGATTGGCCCCCGGCTGACCTTGGGCGTTACCTGCAAGGGGTCGCGCGATCTGGCGATGGCGGCGGGCGACGACGGAGCCGACTATGTCGCGTTCGGCGCGTTTTTTCCGTCCACCACCAAGGATGTGAAGAACTTCCTCGATCCGGAAATCCTGGAATGGTGGTCCGACGTCATGGAACTGCCGAGCTGCGCGATCGGGGGCATTACGGCGGAGAATTGCGGGCCGTTGGTGACCGCGGGAACCAACTTCCTGGCCGTCGTTGGCAGCGTTTGGAACCATCCCGACGGGCCCGGCGCGGGGGTGAAGGCGTTGAACGCGGCAATCCAGGCGGCACCGGCCAAACCACCCGTTTTTGAGTAATCGCGCGATCCGGTGCAGACTGCTCGCAAAGAGCAGGAGGAACCGGATCGTGGCGCTTTCCATTCACAAACTTTCCGACCATACCGGGGCCGAGGCCGTCGGCGTCGATCTCTCACGCCCCATCGACTCCGACACACGCGCTCGGCTGAACCAGGCCTTTGTGGAGAACAGCGTGCTGGCGGTCCGCGGGCAAAGCCTGACGCCGCCACAGGTGCTGGAGGCCGTGCAGGTGTTTGGGGAGGTGTTCGAGCAGCACAACACCCGCTTCGCGCTGCCGGATTGTCCGCTGATTCATTACATCTCCAACCAGGACAAATTCCCCGACGGGAAGCGGTATATTCCCGGCGAGGGCTGGCATACCGATCATTCGAATGACGTGCGCCCGCCAAAGGCCACGGTGCTGCATGCGGTGCAATTGCCGGATCGCGGCGGGGATACGCAATATGCCAACATGGCGGCGGCGTATGAGGCTCTGCCGGCGGCGATGCGGAATCGGTTGGATGGGCTGATGGGCATCCACGTCTATCAGAACAGCCACAGCACGCGAAAGCTGATGAGCCTGTCGGAGGAAAACAAGGAACGCGTGCCGAATGCCGTGCTGCACCCGATCGTGCGGACCCATCCGGAAAGCGGGCGCAAGGCGATCTACGTCAACCCGATCCGTATCGAGGGGATCGTCGGGTTGGATCACAAGGAAGCGCTGCCGTTGCTGGACGAATTGTTGGAACACGCAACGCAGGAACGGTTCCAGTATCGGCATAAGTGGCTGCCGGGGGATTTGGTGATCTGGGACAATCGCTGCTTGTTACATAAAGCAAACGGGGATTACGACATGGGGCAGATGCGGTATCTGTACCGGGTGATGCTGAAGGGGAGCGTGCCGGTTTAGGCTGGCCCGCTGCGCCCGTGAGCGGGATTATGACTTATCGTTCGGTCACCCCGGGCCAGGGAAAATGCTCTCTCGTTAAAATTTTCCGAAAACCTTGCAATACACACCAAATCAAATTTTCCGATCCTTCGTGGGCTCGTGAGGTTATCACGACTACGAAATAGGGTTATGGCAAGCGCTTCAACGACAAGGATAAAGAACATGAACACGCGCCGTCCGTTTGCCGCCGCGATCCTTGCCGGATGTCTTTGGCTCGCCCTCGGCCCCGGCGCTGCGCGCGCACAACCCAGCGTCGCCGTGATCGCTTCCTCGGCGCTGGGCGAGATTTTGCAGGAACTGGCGCCAGAGTTCGAACGAACCACGGGCCACAAGCTGACGTTGGAATTCGACTCATCCAACGGCGTGAAGAAAAAGATCGAGGCCGGCGCGACGTTCGATGTCGCGATCGTCACCCCCGCCATGATTCTGGATCTGTCGCGCGAGGGGAAGCTCACGGCTGGTCCTGGCACGCAGATCGCGCGGGCCGGCTATGGCGTCGCCATCCGCGCCGGCGCGGCACGGCCCGACATCGGCACGACAGAGGCATTCCGCCAGGCTCTTTTGGATGCGAAATCCGTCATTTACAACACGGAGGGACAGAGCGGCATCTATATCGCCTCCATGATGGAGCGTCTGGGTATCGCCGAGCAGATGCGCCCGAAGACGACCCTGCGGACCACGGGAGGTTCCGTTGCCGAAAACGTCGCCAGGGGCGAAGTGGAGCTCGGCTTTCAGTCGATGAGCGAAATTCTCTCTGTGCGCGGCGCCGAATTACTTGGCCCGCTCCCGGCGGAACTGCAACGCTATACGTTGCTGGCTGCTGGCCTCGCCCCGGGCAAAGCCGACGATAGGGCATCGCGGGACTTCATCCGGTTCATGGGCTCGGTAATATCGATCGAGACCATGAAGAAGCACGGCGTGGAAGCCCTGCGCCAGTAGGAAGCGGACCGCGCGCTTATTGGGGGCGAACGACCGTCATGCGCTCGCGGTTAATGGCCCGATGCAACCTCTGGGAGCAGTTCTTCGATTGTCATGTCACGGCGAAGGCAGCCGGTGACGATGCGGCGACCGGCTGGCTTGGCTATGTGTGGGTAACTGGACTGGCCAGAATACTCGGCTTTCGGTTGATGCTGACCGATTGCAAACTCTTGAGAATCGAAGCCGCAGGCTTTGAACCCCGGACCAATCCCACCTTACACTGATTTGACATCGAATTTACGAATCGGTATCAATGATATCATACCGACAGAGATGATATCGCCATGGGATCGCTCAACGTTCGCAACCTGTCCGACGCAACCCACCAGGCCTTGCGCATCCAGGCCGCTCGGCATGGCCGCAGCATGGAGGCGGAAGTCCGAGCCATTCTGGACGACGCCGTCAACCAGCAGAAAAAGCCGGGAATAGGCTCCATGCTGACTTCCATCGGCCGGGACTTTCACGGCGTCGATCTCGATATCGCGCGCGACGCAACGCCGGCCGAACCCGCGATATTCGAGTGATCGTCGTCGACACGAACGTCCTGTCCGAACCTATGCGCATCAATGCCGATCCCGCCGTCGCGGCATGGCTTGATCGACAGCGTCCTGAGACACTGTTTCTCACGACAGTAACTCTGTCCGAACTGCTGCTCGGTCTCGAACTGATGCCCCTCGGTCTTCGTCGCTCAAGGCTGGAGGCGCGTATCGCGGAGGTGGTTGATGTGTTTGGCGAACGCCGAATACTTGCGTTCGACGCCCGAGCGGCCCGGGTCTTCGCCGTTTCAGTCGCCCGAGCGCGCGGCGCGGGTCACACGATCGGCGTTGCCGATGGTCAGATCGCCGCCATCGCCGCCGTTCACGGGTTTGCGGTAGCGACACGAGACGTTGCGCCATTCGTTGCGGCGGGTGTCCCGGTGATCGACCCGTGGAATGCCGGCCCACAGGCGTAACGCAATAGACCGGATGTTTTGGATTTAACGCACGCAATCAGGTCCCCGGGGAAGCCGAAGCTCCCCCGGTTCCCAACGAACTCAGGCCGCCGTGAAGAACGGCATCTTCGGGCCGCCGTCTTCGGTCTGGATGAAGGTCACCTTCACGTCCATGCCGATCTTGATGTCCTTAAAGTCGACGCCGACGATGTTGGTCATCATCTTCACGCCTTCTTCCAACTGCACATAGGCGATGCAGTAGGGCGGGTTCGCCCGCTCCATCACGGAGTAGGTGTAGACCGTGCCCTTACCGGACACCTGCTTCCATTCCACCGCACCGAAGGTGAACGGGGAAATGGTGCGCGGATACCAGATGAACTTCTTGGTATCGACGCATTGCGGCAGGCACAGCTTTTCCTCGTTGGCGGCGTCGAAGAAAGGCTTCGTTTCCGGGTTCGTGTCCGGCGTGCCGACGAACGGGATTTTACGTTGAACAGTTGCCATGACGATTACTCCCGTTCCAGGATGACAGTGCTGCCGACATGGCGGGTGCCGAGGGAGCCGCCCGTGCCATGCGCGATCGCGAGGTCGCAGTTCGGAACCTGCACGGCCTTGTGCGCTTCACCGCGAAGCTGACGCACCGCTTCGATGATCTTGGTGATGCCGCCGCGGTTGGCCGGGTGGTTGGAGCAGAGACCGCCGCCATCGGTGTTGAACGGCAGCTTGCCGACGCCGGAAATCAGGTTGCCGTCCATAACGAACTTGCCGCCCTCGCCCTTGGCGCAGAAGCCGAGGTCTTCAAGCTGCATCAGCACCGTGATGGTGAAGCTGTCGTAGATCGAGGCGTACTTGATGTCGCCCGGCTTGATGCCGGCCATTTCCCAAGCCGGCGGGCCGGACCAGCGGGCCGCGGAATAGGTCAGCTCGGTTTCGCCACCGGCCTGGTTCTTCGCGGCTTCGCCGACGCCGATCACCTTCACCAGCGGGCGCTTCAGGCTCTTGGCGATTTCCGGACGGGTCACGATCAGTGCGCCGCCGCCATCGGAGATGACGCAGCAGTCAAGGCGATGCAGCGGGCTCGCGACCATCGGGGAGTTCACGACATCCTCGACCGTCACGACATCGCGCAGCATGGCATGCGGGTTGTGCTGCGCATGGTGCGACGCGGCAACCTTGATCCAGGCGAGCTGTTCGCTGGTGGTGCCGTATTCGTACATGTGGCGCTGGGCGCAGAGGGCGTACATGTTCGCCGTGGCCGGGCCATACGGATATTCGAACTGCATTTCCGCCTGGGCCGGGTTACCCGCGCGCGGCGCGGTGCCGGTGGCCATGCCCTCGCTGCGCGGGCGACCCGCCAACGTGATCAGCGCGACATTCGCTCGCCCGGTCTGGATCGCCTGCAAGGCGTGCCCAACGGCGACCTGGTAGGACGAACCACCGACGTCGGTGGAGTCCATGTGCCGCACCTTAAGGCCCATGTAGTCGATCATCGACATCGGGCCGAGGCCCGGGGCGTCGCCGGCGCAGTAATAGGCGTCAACGTCGTCCTTCGTCAGGCCCGCGTCTTCCAATGCGCCCTTGGCGCATTCCGCGTGCAGCAGGGTAACCGACTTGTCGGTCGCCTTGCGTGTGGGATGCTCCCAGGCACCCACAATGTATCCAGCACCTTTTAAACTCATGCTTCGCTCCCTTTGGCGTCGCCCCGCCGGATTGTCCGGCTGGAACGTCGTGCGATCCGGTTTCAGCAGGACGGATTATACTGATCGGTAGCCGCTCCGCTACCCACTGGACGGCGCAATCCGACAGGTGTTTGTTTTGGCCATGCGGATTATTTTTGTCGTGCTCGCGATACTGTTCGCCGGGGTCGGACACGCCGCCGCCGCCGAAGCGATTTTGGACGTTGCCCAGGTGCCGGGTCTGCGGGCAGAGGGGCGGGCAGCCTACGCGCGCTTCCTGTTGGTCAACACGCCGCGCGCCTTCGCAACGGATGGGCGCGGCCCATTTGGCTGGGTCGGCGGAGCCGCCACGCTGGAAGACGCGCGCGCCCGGGCCATGAAATCCTGCGCCGACAACGGGGGCACGCAGTGCGCCGTCTACGCGGAAGACCTCGACGTCGTCTGGGGAGGCCGACAGCCCGTCGCGCGACCGCCCGGACCCGGCCTGATCTTCGGTTCGCGGGATTACGGGCTGACGACCGACGACCGGTATTTCCGCTATGGCCCGCAGGCCGCGCGCGGAGTCTTCGTCTGGGGCCACGGCAAGGGCAGTGGCTACGACGGTCGACCGGTGCAGGCCCAGGCCTATGTGCGCGCGTTCAACAACGCGGGGTTCGACGTCGTGCGCTTCGTGCGCGCGCCGTTCCCCGACTATGCCGACTCCGCGGCGGACGCGCTCCGCAAAGGGCTCGCCGATCTGCGCGCCAAGGGCTGGCGCACCATCGTCGTCGGCGGCCAATCGCGCGGCGCATGGAACAGCCTGCAAATGCTGTCCACGCCCGGCCTCGCCGACGCCGTGATCGCAGTGTCTGCCGCCAGCTTCAGTTCGACCACCGGCCAGGACGCTGAAATGGAGCGCCTGCTCCGCGCCGCCCAATCCCCGAACACCCGAGTCTTCGTCGCGCAGTTTCGCGACGATTCCTACATGCCCGACGTCGCCGGCAGGATCGCGATGTTTCGCTCGCTGCTGCCGCCCCGCGTCGGCGCTTTGCTGACCGTGGCCGATCCGCCGGGAATCACCGGGCACGGCGGCGGCAACTCCAGTTCATTTTCGATTCAATTCGGTCCGTGCATGCTGCGCTTCGTCACGGAAGCCACACCGCCGAGCGGCTGCTGAAGGGCTTTGCACAACCGGACGCATGTCATTTTGTGTCATAGCGTTGACAATGCTTGTTTGCGTATCAAGCGCTCTGGCAATGTCCGCCTCGAAAAAGGTGGGACATGGATTCAGCATCACATATCGCCGTCGTCGAAGATGATCCCGAAATCAGCCGTATGATGGTCTCCTGCATGACCGAACACGGCTATGTCGTGTCGCCGGCCCGCTCCGGGCGGGAACTCGACCGACTTCTCTCGGATTCCCAGATCGACCTGGTTATTCTGGATGTCGGCCTGCCCGGCGAAGACGGACTCAGCATCTGCCGCCGCCTGCGCGGACAATCCAGCGTGCCGATCATCATGGTCACCGCGCGCGGTGGGGAAACCGATCGCATCGTCGGGCTGGAACTCGGCGCTGACGACTACCTGCCCAAGCCCTTCAATCCGCGTGAACTCGTCGCGCGTGTGCGCGCCGTCATGCGCCGGTCCACGGGGATGGAACCCGAACTGCCGAAGGGCCCGAAAGCCTTTGTCTTCGACGGTTGGCGGCTCGACCTCGCGCGTCGCCAACTGGTCGATCCGTCCGGCGCGACACGCCCGCTCACCAGCGGCGAATTCAATATCCTGACGATTTTCTGTCAGCACGCGCGCAAGGTACTGTCGCGCGATACGCTGCTCGATCTGCTGCACGGCAGGGCCGCTGCGGTGTTCGACCGCAGTGTCGACGTGCAGATCAGCCGCCTGCGTCGGAAGATCGAGCCCTCGTTAAAGGACCCGACCTATATCAAGACCGTGCGGTACGGCGGCTATTTCTTCACACCGCTGGTCACGACGATGAATGAGGGCTGATCCAGACCGGATCAGCCCGCCATTCGATCAAACCCGTTCGAGAACGGCCGCGATGCCCTGCCCGCCGCCGATGCACATCGTCACCAGGGCATAGCGGCCACCGATCCGCTCCAACTCATACAGCGCCTTGATCGCCAGGATCGTGCCCGTCGCGCCGACCGGATGACCCAGCGAAATGCCGGACCCGTTCGGGTTGGTCTTGTCGGGATTGAATCCAAGGTCCTTGGCAACCGCGCAAGCCTGGGCGGCAAACGCCTCGTTCGATTCGATCACGTCCATGTCGTCCAGCGTCAGTCCGGCGCGCTTCAGCACCTGACGCGTCGCAGGCACCGGGCCGATGCCCATCACGCGCGGATCGACGCCGGCATGCGCATAGGCGACCAGACGGCCAAGAGCCTTGACCCCACGCGCCGCGGCGGTCGCGCCATCCATCAGCACCACGGCGGCCGCGCCGTCATTGATTCCCGACGCATTGCCCGCGGTCACCGACCCATCCTTGCGGAACACCGCGCGCAGCTTGGCCATATCGGCCAGCGACGCTTCGCCGCGCACATGTTCGTCCGTGTCGAACACCGTCTCACCACGACGCGATTTCAGCGTGACCGGCAGGATTTGCGACTTGAAGCGCCCTTCCTTGATCGCGTGCGCGGCGCGCTGATGCGACAGCACCGCCAGTTCGTCTTGCTGCACGCGGGTGACCTGATGGCTTTCGGCCAAATTCTCCGCCGTCTCGCCCATGTGAATGTTGTGGAACGGGTCGTGCAGAGCGGCGGTCATCATGTCGATCATCTTGGAGTCGCCCATCCGCGCGCCCCACCGCATCCCCGACGCCATATACCCCGCTCGGCTCATGCTCTCGGCGCCGCCGGCAACCGCGATGTCGGCGTCGCCCAGCGTCACCGCCTGCGCCGCTGATACGATCGCCTGCAAGCCGGAGCCGCAAAGCCGGTTCAACGTCATGGCCGGAGCGGACTGGCCGACGCCGGCACCCATGGCCGCAACGCGCGCCAGGTACATATCCTTGGCTTCGGTGTGAATGACGTTGCCGAACACGACGTGCCCGACTTCCTCGCCATCGACGCCGGCGCGCGACAGCGCTTCCCGCGTGACCTGGCTGCCGAGTTCGGTCGGGGCAATGTCCTTGAGGCTGCCGCCAAAGTCGCCGATGGCGGTGCGGGCACCGGATACAATGAGAACGTCGCGCTGCATGATGGTCGGCTCCTCTGTTCGGATTTTCGGACGGTGTGTTCACACGAGCCGAGGTCCGATGCAAGCCGACAGCGTATCGGGGCTTCCGATCGCCTCCTCAGCCCCCGGCCCGAACCCGCTTGCTCTCGGTGCGCAATTGCCCGCAGGCGGCCAGAATATCCTGCCCGCGTGGCGTGCGAATGGGAGAGGCGAACCCGGCATCGTTGACGATACGGGCAAAGCGGTCGAGCGCCGATTTGGTGCTGGATTCGTATTGGCTGCCCGGCCACGGATTGAACGGGATCAAATTCACCTTGGCGGGCAGACCGGCAATCAAACGCACCAGTTCCCGCGCCTCCGCCTCCGAATCGTTGACGCCTTTCAGCATCACATACTCAAACGTGATGCGACGCGCATTCGACGAACCAGGGTAGCGCCGACAGGCCGCCATCAGTTCGCTGATCGGGTATTTGCGGTTCAACGGCACGATCTCGTCGCGCAATTCGTCGGTCACCGCGTGCAGGGAAACCGCGAGGTTGACCCCAAGCTCCGCCCCGCACCGATCCATCATCGGCACGACGCCCGACGTCGACAGGGTGATGCGCCGACGCGACAGCCCGATCCCCTCCCCGTCCATCACAATGCGCATCGCCTTGGCGACGTTGGCGTAATTATAGAGCGGTTCACCCATGCCCATCAGCACGATGGTGGACAACAGCCGCGGAGTCTCTCCTTTTGGAGACGGCCATTCGCCGTACGAATCGCGCGCGGCCATGAACTGACCGACGATCTCCGGCGCGCCGAGGTTGCGCACCAACGTCTGCGTGCCCGTATGGCAGAAGCGACAGGAAAGCGTGCAACCGACCTGGGAGGAAATGCAGACCGCGCCGCGATCTTCCTGACGATCGGGGATATAGACCGTTTCAGCCTCTTGCCCGTCGCGGAAGCGGAACAGAAACTTGCGGGTCTCGTCCGTGCTGGTCAACACCGTCGCCGCTTCGGGTCGGCCAATAATGAAACGTTCGGCCAGCTTTTGCTGCAACGGCCGAGCAATGGACGACATGCGGGCGAAGTCGGTCACGCCCTGGTGATAGATCCAGTGCCACAACTGCTTGACGCGGAACGCCGCCTCTCCGATCGCGGCCATTTCCACGGCCAGTTCGTCGCGGGTCATGCCCACAAGATCGCGTCGCCCGTCGGCCAGGGACGCGTCGGGGGGATCGAACAACGCCGATTTGGCGAGGATGCGGGTCCGTTCCGCCTCTGTCAGATCAATGGCGTTCACTTGGGTGGGCACGCCTTGACGATGGCGGCATAGGCGGCGCTGAAACCCTTGAGGCTGAACGTATCCGTCACCGACTCGTTCTTCATCCCCGGTGAACGCGCGATCGCTCGGCTACCTTTGTTGAAAGCCGCCACCACGGCCTTGCCGTCGCGGGCAAAGGCGTTGGTGCCGGATGTATAAAATTCCAATCCGGCCTGATCGACCTGAACCGTCACCGACGCGTTCGCCGGAAACGCCGACGGCGCGGCCATCGCCACGGCGTCTCGCCCGGCCGTCCGCTGCGTGACGGTCAGGACCGCGACCCCGCGATTGGGCGTCGTCGTTTGTCCCCGGACGAAGGCATAGCAAACCGTCTGCCCGGACTCCTGATGCGTCGCAGCGGTCCAGTCGTCGAACTTACCGATCGACTTGGGGGCCGACGCCGAGGCGGTGGGCTTCTTTGGCGGTTGGTTCTGCGCGCGCGCCTGCGGCGCCGCGAGCAAAACGGATAGCACGGACAGGCAAAGGAAGCGGATCAACATGCGCGCACAGATACGGCTGTCGTCGATCCGGAACAAGCGCCGCATGGCAGGTGTAACCCAAAGACAGGATATCAATTCGCCGGTTCGGCCTGCCGAAGCAGAATGTTCTTGGTCCCCTCGTCGGCAGCGAGGAAGGACTCGATGGTCAATTCCGACAGCAGAATATCGACCGCGGTGCCGAAAACCGTCGTCGTACTCAGGAACGACATGGTGCCGGCATAGGTTTCAACCCGCAGCGGAACGGCGAAACCGGCATAGACCCCATCGACCGACGGATCGTCATCGCGCGTCGGCGGGGTCGGATAATCGGCGATTTCCTCCAGCAGATCGCTCAGGAAATCGTCGCCGCGCAGTTCGATGCGTCGGCGCAGACGGCTTTCGAGATAGGCACGCCACTGCCCGAGGTTGGCAATGCGCAGCGCAATGCCCGCCGGATGCAGCGTCAGGCGCACGAAATTGATCGGCGGCTTCGTCAGAATTGGATCGGCACCGGCGATCATCGCGCTGAAGGCGCGGTTGGCGGCAACCACGTACCACCGCCGATCGATGGCGCAGGCCGGATTCGGTTCCTGCGTCGCCAGCACCGTGTTGATTGCCTGCCGCGCCCCGTCGGCACCGGGTTGCTGACTGTCGAGCGCCTGAAAGATCGGGGCCATCCCGGCCGCCAGCAGCATCGTGTTCTGTTCACGCAAGGGCACGCGCAGGCGTTCAGCGATGCGCAGCAACATGTCTTGCGTCGGCACGTCTCGGCCATTTTCCATGGCCGCCAGGCGCTTGGTGGGAATCTCGGTGATACAAGCGAGATCGACCTGCGTAAGACGACGGCGCAATCGCCATTCCTTGAGCAAATCGCCCAGCGGTCGCGCATACATCCCGGGTTGCGGCATGGTCATGATGCGACTCTATACCGACCGGCGCGCCGGCTTCATCATCCAAGGGTGAATCTAACGTGAGGCACCTGCCTTTCTCGTCAAAAAGGAACCGGATTGAATGACCGAGCGCGTTGTGACCGCCTACACCGACTTTAAGAGCCCCTATGCCTATCTGGCGAAGGATCTGACCTATGCGTTGGAACAGGCCTATCGGGTGCGGATCGACTGGCAGCCTTACATCCTCGATATCCCCAGCTATCTCGGATCGGCCAAGGTCGACGATCGCGGCAACGTGCTGGAAGAAGAGCGCAACGCCCATCAATGGCGGCGCGTGCGCTACAGCTACATGGATTGCCGCCGCCAGGCGCGTAAGCGCGGCCTGACCATTCGCGGCACGCGCAAGATTTGGGATTCGACGCTGGCCGCCGCCGGCATGCTGGTGGCCAAATCCGTCGGCGACACCGCCCTGCGGGCCTATATGGATCGGGTCTTCGAACAATTCTGGCGCCATGCGCTGGATATCGAGGATGTCGAGGCGCTCAGCACCCTGCTGCGGGAACTCGGCGCCACCGACGATCTGCCCGCGCGGCTGGAAGCCGAACGCGCGGAGGTGCGCAGGATCGCGACCGAGGCGGAGTCGATCGGTGTCTTCGGTGTGCCGAGCTTTGTGGTGGATGGAGAGATTTTCTGGGGACGGGAGCATTTGCCGGATATCGAGGCGATGCTGACCCCTCGGAGCTAGGGCGCTACCAGAACACGCCCTTGTTCTTCACGCCGAACCCGCCCGCGGCACCGGCCAGGCGCTGCACGTCGCCGGGCGACAACAACAGGTCGGCATCGGCGCCGCAGTTACCGGCGCCGGTCGTGGTGCGCTTGCCCGCCCAATGCACGCGATACAGGGTTTCATCGCCGGTATGCCGAGCCTCGATCACCAAACTGCCGCCTTCGTGCGCGAGGGTGGCGGGGTTCAGCTTGCACTCGCCCAGAACCCGGCTGGGGCCTTCGAGACCCAGGGCCACGATCTCCGTCCGCCAGGAGTCGGTATCGTGCCATCCGGGCTTGAACACGATCATGTCGCCGACGCGTGGACGCAGTGCCTCCACCCCCATCACCATCAGGCTGGATATAACCGCGAAGATCAGCAGAGCGATCACCGCCGTCAGCGCCGACACCGACAGCGCGAAGCCGGTGTCCACCCGATCGTCATGTTCCCTGTCATGCCTGGGCATGGCGCGTAATTCCCGACTGCTCGAACGACACGCATGACGCTAGTCAATCGAATTGTGCACTGCAACATAAATTGCGTCCGGCGCGGAATCGCCCATAGTGCCCCCAATGGGAATTAAGGAAGCGGGATCATGTTGTATGGCTTCGGACTGCCGGTGCGCGGCGAACTCGCGAATTTCGAGGGGATCGACGCCATGCTGCGCACGGGGGAGGCACTGGGCTTCTGTTCCGCCACCATCGCCGATCACGTGGTCTTCCCGACCGCGGTCGAATCCCAATACCCCTATGATTCCAGCGGTATCCATCCCAGCACCGGTGACGCGATCGAAGCCTTGAGCCTGATGGCATTCGCCGCCGGGGCAACCCGCACGCTGCGGTTCATCACCAGCGTGCTGATCCTGCCGCACCGCAACCCGGTGCTGACCGCCAAGATGATCGCAACCATCGACGTGCTGTCGCGCGGACGGGTAACGCTGGGCGTCGGGGTGGGCTGGATGCGGGAGGAGTTCGAGGCACTGGACGCTGCGGATTTCGACCGTCGCGGCGCGGTCAGCGACGAGTATCTGCGGATTTTCAAGAAACTTTGGTCGCCCGGCCCGGTGGAACACCAGGGCGAGCACTACAGCTTCGCGCCTCTGCGGTGTGAGCCTTTGCCGGTGCAGCGGCCGCATCCGCCCATCTGGGTCGGCGGGCACAGCATTCCCGCGCTGCGCCGCACGGCAAAATACGCCGACGGCTGGCATCCGCTGGGCACCGTCGACACCGCTCCGCTGCGCCCCGCCGAGTTTCGCGGGTTGCTGGACCGGTTGAAACGCATGACGGACGCGGAAGGCCGCGATTTCAACGATATCACCATCGCCTATGCCGCTCGGCTGCGCGAAACCGCCCGCCCGATCGACAGCAACGACCGCATGCCGTTTTCAGGATCGGCGGAGCAGATCGTCGAGGATGTGGAAACCTATCGCGCCCTGGGTGTCAGCCATCTGAGCTTCGATTTCCGCAAGCCGTCGCTGGCGGAAACGACCGACCGCATGGCCTGGTTCGCCGCGACGATCCTGGAGCCTACGGTCGGCTAGGCCATCAAACGCGATCAGTGTCCCGCATCAGGATCTTCGCATGCGCGCCGGTCCGCGCGGCATGGTACGCGACGGCGGCGGGCGACATATCGGCGTCCGGGCGCTGTTCCGGGTCGAAGTGGTTGAACGTATCGACTCCGCGCACCAGCGTGGCGCTGTCATGCGCGCCGGCGATCTGGCGGACGGTGGTCGGAATATAGCGGATCGCATAGCCGATCCGGCGCAGGTCCGACGGATTGGGGTCGGACCCATGGATCAGCCGCACATGGTGCAACGACATCTCCCCGGCCGCGAGTTCCAACATCTCCGCCTTGGACTCATCGACGTCGACCATGATCTCCTGCCCTCGGGTCAGCAGATTTTCCGGGCGGAACGTGTCGTTATGGGCGATCTGATCCATCGTTTGCGTGCCAGGGATCACGCGCATCGCGCCGTTCGCGGCGGTGCTGTCGGAAAACGCGATCCAGGCGGTGACGACATCGGCGGGATCGAGGCCCCAATAGGTGGAATCCTGATGCCAGGACACGAAGCCGGGGTTGCGCGGCTCCTTGATGAAGAACGTGCTGCCCCAGCACAGGATGTTCGGACCGATCACATCTTCCACCGCGTCCAGAATGGCGGGGTGGCGGATCAGGTCGTTCAACCACGTGAACAGCAAATGGGATTTTTGCCGCAGTGGGCCTGCGAGCGGCCCATGCTCGCTTTCAAAGCCTTCGAGTTGCTGACGCAGGGTCAACGCCTCGGCCGAGGACAGGACGCGGATCGGGGCGTAATAACCGTCTCGCTGATATTGACGCACGGCGGCCTCGGACAGGCTCTTCATGGCGCTTCCTCTCTGGAAAAAATCAGACCCGGAGAGGATTTGACTCTCCGGGTCCGGGTCGTGGACTTACCGCGCGGCGGGCTTGGCGGCAGCGGGCTTCGGCTTCGCGGCGGGGGCGGGCTTGGCGGCGGGCTTCGCCTTGGCCGGCGCGGTGACGATATCCGACTTCATGGTGCCGAGGATGTTCAGCAACTCGGTCTGATCCTGCGACGCGACCTTGAACTTGTTCAGGCTCTTTTGTAGGTCTTCGACAACGGCCGCGAAATTCGCCTCGCTGACGCCCATGCTTTTGTGCACGACCTTCATCGAACGGCCGGTGTACTGGCACGGCCCACCGGTGCCGGCGCAGATCTGGTTGACCAGGTGCATCTTGAAGGTGGGGATCTTGGTCTTCTTGAAGAAGCGGTTGACGCGCTGGTCACCGGCAATGTTGACGACAAAATCGTCGACCACGGCGGTGATGCCCGCCTTTTCACCCAGGCGCTGATACAAGGACGGTGCCGGGATCGGCGCGGCCGTCTGCACGACCGGCTTCGGGTCCTCGGCGCAGGCGGTCAAACCGAGAAGCGTGAGAGAAAATGCAGCCGCCAACGGCCAACCAGAAAAACGCATAACGATACCCCGTATCATTCAGAAATTCCGGTCCAGGCCGGGTGCGGCGATCCGCCCCCGATTCACAGTCCGGATGATCGATTTCTAACATAACGTCCATTGTCGAGATACCCGAATGCTCCCCCGCGAAACGAACGACGCGCAAAAGACACTGATTGTTATCTTTGGCGCTGCCGTTCGTCCGGACGGCACGCCCAGCGGCGCGATGCGCAACCGGGTAGCGGCGGCGGTTCGATATGGCGCGGGAATCACTGACCCCTGGTACGCGCCCACCGGCGCCGTCGGGCGGTTCCCACCGTCGGAGGCGCGCGTCATGGCCGACCTTCTGCGCGCTGCCGGCGTTCCCGAGGATCGGATCGTGCTGGAAGAGACCGCGACCGATACCGTTTCGTCGGTCCGCGCGATCCGCGCCATCGTGCCTAGCATCGGCGCGACGCGGGTCGCGGTGGCCACCAGCGCGTATCATCTGCCGCGCTGCGTTACCCTGATATGGCTCGCGGGGATGTCGGTCGTCGCCTGCCCGCCCGGTCGGGTGCCGGCCGCGCGACGCCGTCGCACCCGATGGTACTGGCGGCTGCGGGAAATGGCCGCCCTGCCCTATGACGCCGCGCTGATCGTCGCTCTGCGCCTGTCACGCCGGCTGTAACCGCACCCAATCGCGGCGCAGTCGCAAGCCGACGGTCAGTCAGGCTTAGCGTTCGACGTCGTCGTTGTCGGTCTCGACCTCGATTTCCGGGCCGATCGCGTCCGCGTCGTCTTCGAGATCGCTGGCATCGTCGAGGACACCGTCCTCCTCGACATCGTCCACGTCCTCCACGCCTTCAACTTCGGCGTCTTCCGGCTCCGTGGACAGCTTCTTGGGACGCTTATCCTCCGCCACGTTGCCGCCGACACGGCGGGGGCGAGGGACCTCGGCGGGTTGGTCGGTGCCGCATTTCGGGCAGACCGCCGGGGTTTTCGTCATGTCGTAAAAGCGGGCGCCGCAGGCGACGCAAACGCGCTTAATGCCGAGTTCTGGCTTTGCCATCGCGAAGTGGCCCTTCGTCCGGATAACAGGCTGCGAGAAATAAGGGCGCGGCCATGCCACCCCGGCGTGTGACTGTCAAATGCTTTAAGCGCGTGGTAACTCGCCAACCCGTCACGTCGCCACACAGGAATTCAAACCGATGCACTCTGACGCCGCCCAGAAGATGATCGCGCGCCCGGCACAAGGGCCATTGCGCGGCGCGGTCGCGGTTCCCGGGGACAAGTCGATCAGCCATCGCGCCCTGATGTTCGGTGCCCTGGCAACCGGGGAAACCCGGATTTCCGGACTCCTGCAAGGCGAAGACGTACTCCGCACCGCCGCCGCCATGCGCGCCCTGGGGGCGGAGGTCGCGCACGACCCCGACGGCATTTGGCGCGTCGCCGGCCGCGGTATCGGCGGGCTGACCGAACCCACCGATGTCCTCGACATGGGCAACTCCGGCACCGCCGCTCGGCTGTTGTGCGGCATCCTCGCCACGCATCCCCTGTTTGCGGTGATGACCGGCGACGGGAGCCTGCGGCGGCGCCCGATGAAGCGCGTGATCGATCCGCTATCGGCCTGCGGCGCGCAATTCATGTCGCGCGACGGCGGGCGGTTACCCCTGGCCGTGCAAGGCGCGCGCGACGCGCTGCCGCTGGATTATCGCGTGCCGGTGCCCTCGGCACAGGTCAAGTCGGCGCTGTTGCTGGCCGGCCTGAACGCCACCGGCACAACAAGGATCGAGGAGCCGGAGGCGACCCGCGACCATAGCGAAAACATGCTGCGCCATTTCGGCGCGCAGGTTCAGGTCGAAATCGTCGGCGCTGGGCGCGTGATTACGCTTCAAGGTCAGCCGGAACTGCGCGCGGCCGATGTCGTCGTGCCCGGCGATCCGTCTTCCGCCGCGTTCCCGATGGTAGCCGCGCTGCTGACTCCGGGATCGCGCCTGACGATCCCAGGTGTCGGATTGAACCCGCTGCGGACAGGGCTGTTCGCAACCCTGCTGGAAATGGGGGCCGATATCGTCGTGCTGAACCGCCGGGTCGAAGGCGGCGAACCCGTCGGCGATCTGGACGTATCGTTCGGCGTGCTGCGCGCCGTCGACGTGCCGCCGGAACGCGCGCCGAGCATGATCGACGAGTATCCGATTTTGGCGGTGGCGGCGGCGGGCGCGGTCGGTGTGACGCGCATGCGCGGATTGAAGGAACTGCGCGTGAAGGAAAGCGACCGGCTGTCGGCCACCGCGGCGCTGCTGTCGGTCAACGGAATCAAGGTGGAGATCGAGGGCGACGATATGATCGTACATGGGACCGGGCGCCCTCCGCTGGGCGGCGGTTTGGTCGAAACGCATATGGACCATCGCATCGCGATGGCGGCCCTGGTCCTCGGCACCATTGCCGAACAGGCGGTGACGGTGGACGACGGCGGCTTTATCGATACCAGCTTCCCGGGATTTGTCGGGTTGATGAACGCCGCCGGCGCGGCGCTGAGCGCGGTATGACCATGCGCCCCGTCATCGCAATCGACGGCCCCGCCGCGGCCGGCAAAGGCACGCTGGCCCGTCGGCTCGCCGCCGAACTGGGGCTGCCTTATCTGGATACCGGCTTGCTGTATCGCGCGGTCGGTCGCCTGGTGCTGGATGCCGGCAACGATCCCAAGGACCCGACGGCCGCCGAAGCCGCCGCGCGGGCGTTGCAGCCCACGGATCTGGAGCGCGGCGATTTGCGCGGGCCGATGGCCGATGCCGCGGCGTCCGCCGTTGCCGCGGTGCCGGGGGTGCGGTCGGCACTGCTCGAATTCCAGCGCGGATTCGGGGCAGAGCGGGGGGCGGTGCTGGACGGTCGGGATATCGGCACGGTGATCTTCCCCGACGCGCCCGCCAAGCTCTTCGTCACCGCCAGCCCAGAGGAACGCGCTCGGCGGCGCTGGCTGGAACTGAGCGCCAAGGGCGAAACGGCCGATCCGGCGGCGGTGGAGCGCGATCTGCGCGCCCGCGATGCCCGCGACGAAGCCCGTGCGACGGCACCGCTGCGCCCGGCGGAGGATGCGATGGTACTGGATACGACGACGCTGGACGCCGAAGCAGCGTTCGCGGCTGCCTTGGCGGCGGTGCGGGCGAAATTGAGCTTGTGATAAATCGACCTGGTCTGCTAGTCAGACCAGAATTAACGCGCCAAAATGGAAATAATCCGCGACGCGTTAACCTAATGTTCATCGGTGTGGGTCATGGTCGAGCTTGTTAATATCTATGACGCCAAAACCCAGCTCTCTCGCCTGATCGACCGCGCGACATCGGGGGAGGAGATCATGATCGGCCGTTCCGGCAAACCCTTGGTGCGCCTTGTGCCGGTGGAAGACGCATTGCCGCGCCGCCCCGGCCTGTTGAAGGGGCTTGCCGTGCCGGATGCGTTGTTCGATCCGCTGCCGGACGACGAACTGGCGGTTTGGGAGTAGCGATGCGGCTGCTGCTCGATACCCATGCGTTGGTCTGGTGGTGGACGGACGATCGTCGGCTGCCGGCCGCGGCGCGATCGGCAATCGCCGATCCACGCAATCTCATCTATGCGAGCACGGTATCGGCATGGGAGATCGCGACGAAACACCGCATCGGCAAGTGGCCGGAAGTCGGGCAGATCGTCGCCGAATACGCGTCGTTGGTGCGGCGGTCGCGTTTCGTCCCCCTGCCCGTGGCGCAGGAACACGCATTGCTGGGCGGCAGCCTGGATATCGCGCATCGCGATCCGTTCGACCGCATGCTGATCGCGCAGGCCCTGACCGAGGATGTGGCCGTCGTCAGCGGCGACGCCGTGTTTCAGGCGCATTGCGGATCTGTCGTGTGGTTGAGCGGGGCGGAGGCACCGCCGCCATAAACCCCCGCGCGCGGCGGGTTATGCTTGACTTCGCGGCGCAGCGGCTTATGTGTCCGGTTTATCTCCAACCGGCCCGCACTTCGCGGGCAAGTCGTGTTTCCAGGGTGAAGCGCGCTAACCACGGTACCCCCTGGGCACAGCCCGGACCTCCGTAACGGAATATATCCACCACATGGCAGCATCCGCCACCGCACGGGCCGCGGCGCCCGAGCAAGACCATTTCATGGGCGAAGATTTCGCCTCTCTCCTCGACGAAACCCTGGGCCGCGACACCGGCTTTGACGGCTCTGTCGTCACCGGTCGCGTGGTTCGCCTGACCGACGAATTCGCGATCGTCGATGTCGGCCTGAAGTCCGAAGGGCGCGTCGCGCTGAAGGAATTCGGCCCGCCCGGCGCCAAGCCGGACGTCAAGCCCGGCGATATGATCGAGCTTTATGTCGAGCGCTACGAAGATCGTGACGGCTCCATCGTGCTGTCGCGCGAAAAGGCGCGTCGCGAGGAAGCCTGGACGAACCTGGAAAAGGCGTTCGAAGCGCAGCTGCGCGTGAACGGCACGATCTATGGCCGCGTCAAGGGCGGCTTTACGGTCGATCTGGGCGGCGCGGTCGCGTTCCTGCCCGGCAGCCAGGTCGATATCCGCCCCGTGCGCGATGTCGGACCGCTGATGGGTTCCCCGCAGCCGTTCCAAATCCTGAAGATGGATCGCGCGCGCGGCAACATCGTCGTGTCCCGTCGGGCCGTGCTGGAAGAGACTCGCGCCGAACAGCGCAGCGAGCTGATCCAGGGCCTGAAGGAAGGCATGATCCTCGACGGCGTGGTGAAGAACATCACCGATTACGGCGCGTTCGTGGATCTGGGCGGCGTCGACGGCCTGCTGCATGTCACCGACATCGCGTGGCGCCGCATCAACCACCCCGCCGAAGCCCTGGTCATCGGCCAGCAGGTCAAGGTGCAGGTCATCCGCTTCAACTCCGAAACCCAGCGCATCAGCCTGGGCATGAAGCAGTTGGAAGCCGATCCCTGGGAAGGCGTGGCGGCGAAGTATCCGCCGGGCGCGCGCTACAGCGGTCGCGTCACCAACATCACCGACTACGGCGCCTTTGTGGAGCTGGAGCCGGGGGTCGAAGGCCTGGTGCACGTTTCCGAGATGTCCTGGACGAAGAAGAACGTCCATCCGGGCAAGATCGTCGCCACTTCGCAAGAAGTCGACGTCATGGTCCTCGACGTCGACTCCTCCAAGCGCCGCATTTCGCTCGGCCTCAAGCAGGTTCAGCGCAATCCGTGGGAGCAGTTCGTCGAAGAGCATCCGATCGGTTCGGAAGTCGAAGGCGAAATCCGCAACATCACCGAGTTCGGCCTGTTCGTCGGGCTGTCCGCGGACATCGACGGCATGGTTCACATGTCCGACCTGTCCTGGGACGATGCCGGCGAAACGGCGATGGCCGCCTTTGAAAAAGGCCAGGTCGTCAAGGCGAAGGTGCTCGACGTCGATGTCGAGAAAGAGCGCATCAGCCTGGGCATCAAGCAACTGCGCGACGACCCGGCCGCGACCGTGCTCGACACCGTCCACAAGGGCGACGTCGTCACCTGCGTGGTCAGCGCCGTGCAGGCCAACGGTATCGAGGTCAAGGTCAACGACGTTCTGACGGGCTTCATCCGTCGGGCCGAACTGGCGCGCGACAAGGGCGATCAACGCCCGGATCGCTTCGCCGTCGGCGAGAAGGTCGATGCCAAGATCACCGCGGTGGACCGGGCGGCTCGCAAGCTGACCCTGACCATCAAGGGCAAGGAAGTCGAAGAAGAGAAGCAGGCGATGGCGGAATTCGGCTCGTCCGACTCCGGCGCGTCGCTGGGCGACATCCTGGGCGCGGCGATCCGTCGTCGCAATCAGCAGCAGGACGGCTAATCGGCCGCTTCCGTGTCGCTTGAAACCGACTTGCTACTGGACAGGCGGCGCCTCAAGCGCCGCCTTGTCTTTTGGCGGAGCTTTTCGATCGCGGCGCTGACCTGCGCCGCGATCGCGCTTCTACACGACGCCGGTCTGTCGATCGCCGGTGCCCACGTGGCGCGGCTGCCGATTTCCGGCATCATTACCGACGACCGCAAGCTGACGCAGAGCATCGCGAAGCTGGCGGACGATCCCGACGTAAAGGCACTGATCGTTGCCATCGACAGCCCCGGCGGCAGCGTCGCGGGCGGCGAAAGCCTGTATCGGGCAATCGGCGCGGTCGCCGCGAAAAAGCCCGTTGTCGCGGTGATGGCGGGAACCGCCGCGTCCGCCGGATACATGATCGCCCTGCCGGCCGAACGGATCTTTGCCCGCGACGCGACCATCACGGGCTCCATCGGCGTTCTGCTCGAAACCGGCGAAATTTCCGGCCTGCTCGGCAAGCTCGGCGTCACCGCCGAAGCCATCGCCTCGGGCGCGTTGAAAGACCAACCCAGCCTGACCCGACCGCTGTCCCCTGCCGGACGCGACGTGCTGCGCGGACTGGTCATGGATATGTACGACCAGTTCGTCGCCATGGTCGTCGCCGGCCGCAAGATGGACCCGGCGCGCGTCCGCGAACTGGCCGACGGCCGTCCCTATACGGGGCGACAGGCGGTTGGCCTCGGACTGATCGACGCCATCGGTGGAGAGACGGAGGCACGATCCTGGCTGGCCGCGAACAAGGGCATCTCCGCCGACCTGCCGACCACCGACGTGTCCACCCAGGGTCTGGCCGAACGCACCCTGTCCGGCACTTTGTCGCCCATGCTGGAGTTCGTTTGGAAAACTCTGATTTCCCAAAGCGTTAGGCTTGACGGGGCATGGGCCATCTGGCAACGTCCGCCCGGTTGAACCTCGGGGCTGGGCTGTGACCAAATCAGAACTCATTGCCGCGCTGTCAGCGGAACATCCGCATCTGCGCGCGGCCGACGTCGAAACCATCGTTGGGACGATCTTCGACGAAATCACACTGGCGCTTAGCCGTGGAGAGCGTGTGGAACTGCGGGGCTTCGGGGCGTTCACCATCAAGCACCGCAACGCGCGCACCGGCCGCAATCCCCGTACCGGAGAGGCCGTTCCGGTCGACGAAAAATCCGTCCCCTTCTTCAAGGCGGGCAAGGAGCTGCGGGAACGCGTCAATCGCGGGAAACCCGGCAAGGCCTGATCCACAGTGATCCGTCTGTTGGTCGCCGCGCCGATCCTGGTGTTGTTGTTGCTGTTCGCCCTGTCGAACACCTCCCCCTTGCGGTTGAGCCTGTGGCCGACGGATTACCGCCTGGAAGCACCGGCATCGCTGATCGTACTGTGCGCCATGGCCGCGGCGTTCCTGACCGGCGGGACAATTGTTTGGGTTAACGAATTGGCGCAGCGCCGACGCGCGCGAAGGGCGGAGGATATGGTGAAGTTGCTGGAAGAACAGGTGCGCGCGTTGAAAGCCCGCTTGCCCGCCGCACCAATCGCGCCCCCCTCCGCACCATGAGCGTTCCGTTTTCCGATCGACTGATCGTCGCCATCGACACGACGGACCCCGTGCGCGCCGCCGCCTGGGCACGCGCCGTCGCCCCCCACGCGGGCGTGCTGAAGATCGGCCTGGAATACTTTCTGGCGCACGGTTCCGCCGGGCTTGCCGTCGTCGCCGAACGGCCGATTTTCCTCGACGTCAAGCTGCACGACATCCCCAATACCGTTGCCGGCGCGATGCGCGCGATCCTGCCGATCGCCCCGCGTCTGGTGACGATCCATGCCGGCGGCGGCCCCGCGATGGTCGCGGCCGCGCGTGAAGCAGCCGAAACAGCCGGGGCCGGACGACCGCTGATCCTGGCCGTCACCGTGCTGACCAGCCTGAACGACGCCGAACTGGCCATCATGGGCCTGCACGACGGCGCGGCGGCCCAGGTGCTGCGCCTGGCGCGCATGGCCGTTTCCGCCGGGGCCGACGGGCTGGTATGCAGCCCGCTGGAAGTCGCGCTGCTGCGCCGGGAACTGGGGCCGGACGTGAAGCTCGTCGTGCCCGGAATTCGCCCTGCCGGCGCCGCCGTGGGCGATCAGGCGCGTACGATGACGCCCGAACAGGCCGTCGCCGCCGGCGCGGACTGGATCGTGGTCGGTCGCCCGATCACCGCCGCCGCCGATCCCGCCGCCGCCGCCGCCGCGATCGCCGCCGACATCTCCCGATGAGCCGGGTGAAAATTTGCGGCATCAACGATCCGCGGGCCTTCGACACCGTGATCGAGGCCGGGGCGGATTGGGTTGGATTCGTGTTCTTCCCACCCTCCCCACGCTACGTCACGCCCGCCGCGGCGGCCGCATTGTCCGGACGCAGCCAAAGCGGGCCGCCGCGTGTCGGCTTGTTCGTCGATCCGACACCGGACGCGATTCAGGCGGCAATGGATGCGCTGCCGCTCGATATCCTACAACTCTACGGTCGCATCGACGATATCGACGCCCTGCGCGCGCGGTTCGGACGCCCGATCTGGCGCTCCGTCGGTATTGAGACCGCCGCAGATCTTCCCACCGACGCCATGGGTGCCGACGCACTGCTGCTGGATGCGAAGCCGCCGGCGAACGCGACCCGGCCGGGCGGCAACGCCGTGCAGTTCGACTGGTCCGTGTTGTCCGACTGGCGCGCACCGACCGATTGGCTGCTGGCCGGCGGGCTGACGGTGGAAAACGTGGCCGGTGCCATCCACGCCACCGGCGCGCGCTCGGTCGATGTGTCCTCCGGCGTGGAAAGCCGGCGCGGGGTCAAGGACCCGACGTTGATCCGGGCCTTTATCGCGGCGGCAAAGGCTGCCTAACGCCGCCGTTCCCGCTGCGCCGTATACAGACCGCTGGCGACGATGATGGCCGCCCCGACCAAGGTCCACTCGTCGGGCAGCACGCCGAAGGCCAGAAATCCGGCGATGCTCATCCACAGCAACTGCACATAAGAATAGGGCGCCAGAGTGGAGACCGGAGTAAACCGCAGCGACAGGATCACCAGCCACTGCCCGACCGATGACAAGACGCCCTGCGCCAACGACATGCTCATCTGCAACGGCGTTGCCGGCACATAGTAAAACGGAATGATCGCGGTCAGGATGATCAACCCCGTCACCGCCGACCAGAACATGGTCGTTTCCGCCCGCTCCGTCGCCGTCATGCGTCGGGTCAGGATGACGCCGAACGACCAGAACATGGCGGAGGCAACGCGGTACAGACCCTCCGGCTGAAACGTGCCCGCGCCGGGACGCAGAACGACCAGCACGCCCGCCATGCCGCAGGCAAGGGCGATCCAGCGTTTGGCGTCCACCTTTTCGCCCAACAGCGGGATCGACAGGAAGGTGACCAGGATCGGGCCAATGAAGCCGATGGTCGCGGCCTCTGCCAGGCCAACGTCGCGAATGCCCAGGACGAACAGCAGAGAAGAGCAGACCAGGCACATGCCCCGCACGATCTGCCACAGCGGCGCGCGCACGTAGAATGAGGCACCGCGGATACGCGTCGTCAGCAGCAGCGACATCAGGGCAAACACGATATAGCGCATCCAGGCGATCTGGATGATCGCCACGTCGGCGGCGAGCTTCTTCGCGATCGTATCGGCTACGCAAAAGATGATCGAGGCGATCAGGTTGAGCCCGATCCCCCGCAGCGGCTGGTTAACGTGTCCACTCACGTGCGTTGCGTCCCCTGGCCCAACGCGGGGCCGAAAGGCCTCTCGGGCAATTGCCCGAGAGGTCTAGCGGGTTCGCTTATGCCTTGACCAGCGGGCAGGCGCCTTCGGACAGCGGGCGGAAGGCTTCTTCGGCCGGGGTTGTGCCGATCAGCTTGTACAGATCCCACGGATGCTTGCTCTCCGAGGGCTTCTTCGCCTCGAACAAGTAAGCCGGATGGATCTTGCGACCGTCCTCGCGCACCTTGCCGGGGCCGAAGCAATCGTCGTCCGTCGGCATCGCCTTCATCCGCGCGACCGCCGCCGCGCCGTCGGCCTTGGCGGCGGCGGCGCCCATGTCCTTGACGGCCTTCAGATAGTGCAGCGTGCAGGAATAGTTGCCCGCCTGCGCCATGTTCGGCCAAAGCTGCACCTTGTCCTTGATCCTGTTCTGGAAAGACCGCGTGCGGTCGTTCAGGTCCCAGTAATAGGATTCGGACAGCTTCAGTCCCTGGGCCAGTTCCAGACCGATGGATTTCACATCCTGGGTATAGGCGATCATGGCGGCGATGCTCATGGTCTTGCCGACACCGAACTCCGACGCCTGCTTCATCAGGTTGATCAAATCCTGGCCCGCGCCGCAGAAGCCCAGAACCTTGGCGCCCGACGCCTGCGCCTTGATGATGGCGCTGGAGAAATCGGTCGTTTCCGGGAACGGGTAGCTCTCCGACCCAACGACCTTGCCGCCGGCCGCCTGCACGAAGCGCGCGGTGTCGCGCTGCAGCGCTTCGCCAAAGGCATAGTTGGGATAGACGAAATACCAACTCGAGCCGCCGGCCTTGACGACCGCATTGCCGGTCGATTTCGCGGTCATATACGTATCGTACACCCAGTGGATCGAATTCGGCGTACAGGCCTTGCCGGAAATGTCGGACGTCGCCGTGCTGGTGGCGATCATCACCTTGTTCTTTTCCTTGACCAGGGACGCCAGCGCCAGCGCGGCGGAGGACGCGGCGCAATCCATGACGATATCAACGCCCTCCTGGTCGAACCAACGGCGGGCGATGGTGACCGCGACATCGGGCTTGTTCAGATGGTCGGCCGACAAAACCTCGACATCGAAACCGGCGGCGCCAAATTCCTGCACCGCCTGCCGGGTGCAAACAACCGAGGTCGGGCCGTTCAGATCGCGATAAGGACCGGACTGATCGTTGATGACGCCGATCTTGATGACCGGGCGCGCCTGGGCGCGGGCGCGGAAGGCCGGCAGCGTCGCGGCACCGGCGGCCAGCAACGCGGTTCTGCGTGTGATGTTCATTATTTCACTCCCTGCTTTTTGTTCGCTCCTCGCTTGTGCCAAGCCTCGCCCGCATTCTCAAGCGCATAACGCGCGGTTGCGACGCCGCTCGGCATCCGCCATTTAGGGGCGATGAACGAACCGCTTGTCTCGACGATGCGTGACAGCGCCGGAGTATGGCTGCCATGACCGATTACGACCCCGCCGCCGACGGCTGGACCCCGATGGATTTCGACCTGATGCCGGCCGGCATCGGCTCCCCCTGGCGCAAGCGCGAAGGCGATCGCTGGCTGTACGGCCTTTGGACGCGGCCCGATCATGCCAACCCGGCCGGGGCAGTGCATGGCGGCATCCTGGTCTGCTTCGCCGATCACACCTTGGGTTGCTATGTCGAGGAAGCCGGCAACGGCGCGCCCAACGTCACGATCCAGTTGAACACGCATTTTCTCGCGGCGGTAACGCCGGGAGAATTTCTGACCCTGCGCGGAGAGGTCACCCGCGCGACGGGTTCGATGGTGTTCGTGCGCGGGATAATCTCCGTCGGCGATCGCGATGTGGTGGCGGTGGATGGGATTTGGCGGGTGTTTCGGCCGCGGACGTAGCCGCCGACCTCACCACGCATCCACCCACCCGCGCTTCTTGCCCTCCCGCTTCGCCACCGGCGGCATGGCGCGCAGACCCGCGACAATCCATTTGCGGGTTTCCGCCGGGTCGATCACGTCGTCGACCTCGTACAGCGACCCGACGTTCAGCGCCTTGCCGCGCTCGTATTCCTCGGCAACCAGCTTCTCATACAGTTTCACGCGTTCCGCCGGGTCCTGGATCGCGGCAAAGGCGCGTTGGTGGCCGAGCTTGACTTTGCCTTCGAGGCCCATGCCGCCGAACTCACCGGTGGGCCAGGAAATGCAGAAGGCGCCGATCATCAGGTTGCCGCCGCCCATCGCCTGCGCGCCCAGACCGTAGGCCTTGCGGGTAATGACCATGAACGTCGGAACGGTGACGTTGGCGCCGACCACGTAGGCGCGGGCGCAGTGACGCACCAGACCGGTCTTTTCCGCCTCCGGCCCAACCATGTTGCCCGGCGTGTCGCACAGATACAGCAGCGGCACGTCGTGCGCGTCACACAACTGCATGAAGCGGGCGGCCTTGTCCGCCGCGTCGCTGTCGATGGCGCCGCCCAGATGCAGCGGATTATTGGCGACGATCCCCATCGGCCGCCCCTCGATCCGGATCAGCGCGGTGATCATACCGAAGCCGAAACCCTTGCGGATTTCGAGCATCGAGTCGGTGTCGGCCAGCGTGGCGATCAGCGCGCGCATGTCATAGGCCCGCATGCGGTTTTCCGGCACGGCGTGACGCAACAGGCGTTGATCGGCGCAGGACCAATCCTTTACCCGGCCCTGGAAATAGGACAGGTACTGGCGCGCGACCCTGGCCCCTTCCCGCTCGTCGGCTACGGCGATATCGACCACGCCGTTGGGGACCTGCACGCTCATCGGCCCAACTTCTTCCGGGCGATAGACGCCCAGCCCGCCGCCCTCGATCATCGCCGGCCCGGCCATGCCGATGGTGGCGTTGGCGGTGGCGATGATGACGTCGCAGCAACCCAGCAGAACGGCATTGCCGGCAAAGCAACGACCCGACGCGATGCCCACCACGGGGACCAGGCCGCTCAGCCGCGGAAACTGGTTGAACGTGTCGCTGGTGCCGCCGAGGATCGAGATATAGTCGGGATCGCTGCCGCGTCCGCCGCCGCCCTCGGTAAAAATGATGGTCGGAAGCCGCCATTTTTCGGCGAGTTCGTACATCCGATCCTGCTTCTTGTGGTTCTTCTTGCCCTGCGTGCCGGCCATCACGGTGTAGTCGTAGGCACCGACGACGACGCGGCTGGTATCCTCGGCGAATTGTTCGCCGTTGATATGCGCGAGCCCCATGACAAAGCCGTCCGCGGGGGATTCGTCGATCAACTGGGCAATCGGCGTGGTGCTGCGTCGGGCGGCGATGGTCAGCGCGCCGTATTCGACGAAGGAGCCGGGATCGACGAGATCGTCCAGATTCTCCCGCGCCGTGCGTTGGCCGGTCTTGCGCCTACGGGCAACGGCGGCGGGGCGGGCTTCGTCCAGTGCTTTGGCCTGGCGCGCCATGACCTCAGCAAGGTCGGGACGAATCAGGTCGAGGTCGATGGCCGCCGCCGTCGCGGCGACGCCGCCGACATCGTCGCTTTCCTCGATGAACAGCAGCGGATGGCCTTCGAACACGGTGTCGCCGGTCGCGACGGTCAATGCGCGCACGACGCCGCCGATCGGGGCCGGAATGTCGTGCTGCATCTTCATGGCTTCCATGACCAGCACGGGCTGGCCCATCCGCACCACATCGCCTTCCGCGACGCCGAGGCTGATGATGGTGCCTTGCATCGGGGCCGGCACCGGTTTGGTACCGTCCGGCGTATCGATGTCGGAGGCGACGATCGGTTCGGGCGACGGCGCGTCGGCTACGCTACTCGGTGCCTCGTTGCCCTTGCCCAACGCGACGATGGCCAAGGGATCGTTGGTTTTCAGGCGGATGCCGGCCGTGCGCGGCGCGTTCTGCGCGGCGGCGGGTTCAAACCACAGGCGCGGGCGCGGTTCGTGGGTTGCCGCCAGCAGGGTGTCGATGTTTTCCTCGACGAAGCGGGTATGGACCTTCCCGGCCAGCAGTTCGGGGTTCCGCAGCAGGGCTTGCAGGAACGCGATGTTGGTGGCTGCGCCGGAAACGCGGAATTCCGCCAGAGCGCGTGACGAACGGGCCGCAACGTCGCTCAACCGGCCCGACGACGCGGTGACGATGATTTTCGCCATCAACGAGTCATAGGCGGGGTTGGTGCGATACCCGGCATAGCCGTAGCCATCGACGCGGATGCCCGCGCCGCTGGGCGGCTCATACGCAGTCAGCACGCCTCCGGCGGGCTTGGCGTTGCCGTCGGGGGTCATCGTTTCCAGGTTAACACGCGATTGCATGCTGATGCCGCGCGGCGCGGGGATGTCCGCCTGGGTCAGGCCGATTTCGACCAATGTCGCCCCGGCGGCGATACGCAACTGCGCCTCCACCAGATCGACGCCGGTGATCTCCTCGGTCACGGTATGCTCGACCTGCAGGCGGGCATTGGCTTCGATGAAGGCAATTTCGGCCGTATCGGAGCTATCGTCGGCGTCGACCAGGAATTCGAACGTGCCGGCGTTACGATAACGCGCGGCGGCGGCGAGTTTCACGGCGGCGTCAAGCAGCCGAACACGTACGCCGGGGGCAAGATTAGGGGCAGGCGCGATCTCGATCAGCTTCTGCCGTTGGCGCTGGACACTGCACTCACGTTCCCACAAATGCGTGACGGCACCGGTGCCGTCGCCCAGCACCTGCACCTCGATATGGCGCGCTTTCGGGAACAGCCGTTCGACGTAGACATCCCCGTTCCCAAACGCCGCCAGCGCCTCCGCCCTGCACCGTTCGAACGCCGCCGGAAGGTCGGCGATTGCGTGGACAGGGCGCATGCCGCGCCCGCCGCCGCCCGCGACCGCCTTGACCATCACGGCCGCGCCCTGTCCCAGACCTTCCATGAATACCCGCGCCGTCGCCAGATCGGTGGCGCCCGCGGTGCCGGGAACCAGGGGAACGCCGCAATGTTCGGCAAAGGCGCGCGCCGCGCCCTTGTCGCCAAACAGGTCGAGTGAGTCCGGGGTCGGTCCGACGAAGATCAATCCCGCCGCCGAACAGGCGCGGGCAAAGGCGGCGTTTTCCGCCAGAAACCCGTATCCGGGATGGACCGCGTCGCAGCCCGCCGCCAGCGCCGCCGCGATCAACCCGGCACCGTCGAGGTATGCGGCGACGCCGCGCCCCTTGAGCACGCGCTGTTCATCCGTCCGGCGGGTGTACAGCGACGTCCCGTCGTCCTCGGCATGAACAGCGACCGTGGCGATACCCATCGCCGCCGCGCTGCGCGCGACGCGGATGGCGATCTCGCCGCGATTGGCGATCAGGAGTTTCGTAATCGGCATCGACGGGCATTCCCTTAAATGGATGTCCCGGCGGGCAAGCAGACCCGCCGGGACGGTCGTGATGGTAAGGCAGAGGCGTTAGCGGTCGAGCCAGACGTCTTCCATCCGCCAGCCGTTGAAGATGCTGTTGACCATGATCGTCATGTTCTTCAGCTCCGGCCGCCAGCAGGTGCCGCCGCGCAGGTAGTAGATCATCGGCCGCACGGCCTCATCCGTCAGCTTGCGATCGATTTCCCACGCAATCGACTTACGCTTGACCTGATCGGCTTCCATGGACTGCTTCAGCACCAGGGCGTCGATGTCCTTGTTGCAGTAGTCCATATAAGTGCGAGAACCGCAGACATAGTTCTCGGGATAGTTCTGATCGGGATCGTCCACCCCGTTCCCCACCTGGCTCAACGCCATCTGGTATTCGCGGCGGATCAACTTCGGCACCCAGATCGCGGTTTCCACCACGTCGAGTTCGCCGTCGATGAAGATTTCCTTCAACTGGCTGATCAGAATGATCGCGGAATCGCGATAGGTCGGGATGTTGCGGGTGGAGAGCTTCACCTTCAGCCGCTTATCCGGCCCATAGCCGCGCGCCGACATGATCGCGCGGGCCTTTTCACGGCTTTTCTCGACGTCGGGATCGTAGCCGGGCAGCGTCCGCTGGACCTCCGCCGGCATGCCCCAACGCCCCTCCGGCAGCGGCTGCATCGCGGTGCCGATATCGCCCTGCCCTTCCGTTTGAATATCCACAAACGCCTTACGATCCAACGCCATCGCAACCGCTCGGCGTACATCCAGATCGTCGAACGGCGCCACCGGGTTCATCAGGATATTTGCCGCGACGTTCATGGGCGAAATGTCGCAGACCGCGTCCGGCATTTGCGACTTCACGTCCTTGACCAGCGGCACGGTGATTTCGTACGGAAAGGTCATGTCGAACTTGCCCGCCGCGAACGCCAAAATCGCGGTCGAACGATTGGGAATGATCGTCCACTCGATCCCGTCCAGATACGGCAGTCCCGGCTTCCAGTAGTTCGGGTTGCGGACCACGCGGATGACCTGATTGGCCTTGTATTCCACGAATTTGAACGGACCCGTGCCGATCGGAGCCTGCCGCATGTCGCGCGGCGACACATGGCACGGATAGACCGGCGTAAAGCCCGACGCGAGCAGCGCCATCAGTCCGGGCTGCGGCCGCTTCAGGTTGAACACCGCTTCATGCGTGCCGTTGGCGACGACGCTCGCGACGTTCTCGTACCAGCCCTTGCGGAAATTGAGCTTGAAGTTCTCTTTCGCCGTACCGGCCAGTAAATCCCAGGTGCACTTCACATCGGCGGCGGTAAACGGCTTGCCGTCGTGCCAGGTGACGCCTTCGCGCAGCGCGAAGGTCAGTTGCTTGCCGTCCTCGCTCCATTTCCAGCTTTTGGCGAGTTCCGGAACGATCCCGTCCAGGCTGTTCTGCGGCTTGTGCTGGTCGAAGATCACCAGATTGTTGAAAACGCCCATCACCGGCGCAACGACCGAAATGGTGCCTTCTTCGTGGATCGACATGCTGCTGGGGCTGTCGCGATGGGTGACGCGCAAGGTGCCGCCCTGCTTCTGCGCCAGCGCCGGCGCGACGCATATCGCGCCGCACAGCAGCGCCCCGGCCACGACGGCTCGGATCCATGCGGTAATGGGCATCATTGTTGTTTCCTCCCTCTGGCGCGGGCGTTCGTTGCGCCGGTTTTGCACAGCATGCCCGGATCGGCGCGCCGCGTCATCCCATCCGACACGCCCGTCAGGCGATTGGCGGTTGGCGGCACCGTCGAGAACGCGTTAAGCGAACCGGCAATCGGAGAGAGGCTGAAACGATGAGCCGAGCGCTGGATGAACGGCACGGGTTTGCGATCGAATTGGCGCGGGAAGCCGGTGCGCTGGCATCGGATTATCGCCGTCGGTTGGGCGCGTTGGAGGCCAAGCAACCGATGGACTATGCGACGGAGGCCGATCATGCAGTCGAAGCGCTGATCCGCCACCGGATCGGCGCGCGCTTCGGCGACGCGGTGATCGGCGAGGAAGACGGCGGCGATCCCGCCGACCTCGTCTGGGTGGTCGATCCGATCGACGGTACAATCAATTACATTCACGGCACACCGCGCTGGTGCGTTTCCATCGCGTTGCTGGCCGGCGGGGAAATCGAAAGCGGCGTCATCATCGCCCCCGACGAAAATCGCCTGTTCGCCGCTCGTCGTGGCCAGGGCGCATTTCTGAACGATGCCCCCATGCGGGTCAGCGGATTGAGGCACGGCGCGTCCCCGGTCGTCGAGATCGGCTGGTCGCCCCGACGAACGATCGCCCAGTACGGCGCGGCCATTCAGGCGCTGATCGCCGACGGGATCGAATTCCGGCGTCTTGGATCGGGCGCGCTGGGAATCGCCGATACCGCCGCCGGCCTGAACGACGGCTATATGGAACTGCACATCAATGCCTGGGACATTCTGGCGGGGATCGTGCTGGTTCGCGAAGCCGGTGGATGGACGAACGACTTCCTGACCGACAACGGGTTGACGCAAGGCAACCCGATCCTGGCCTGCACGCCGGAAATCGCGGAGCGCATCGCAAACGCGGCGTCGTTGCGCGACCTGTGGACCGGCGGATAAGCTGCAACCGGGTGGTCAACGGGCCACGAAACGGAGGAAACAACAATGGGTCGTTTGGCCGGACGCAGGATCATCATCACAGGCGGTGCATCGGGTATCGGGCGCGCCACCGCGCGCCTGTTCCGCGCGGAAGGCGCGACGGTCGCGATCCTCGATCGCTCGGATAATGCCGCGAAGTCCGTCGCGGACGAGATCGGCGCCGTTGCGTTCGGCTGCGATGTCTCCGATCCGGCATCGGTCGCCGCAGCGGTCAATGGCGCGGCGGAAGCGATGGGCGGGCTGGACGGCGTCGTCAACGCGGCGGGCATCCTGGCCGAGACCGGCATCGCCGACACCAGCGCGGAAGTCTTTTCCCGCACGCTCGCCGTCAATCTGACCGGCACGTTTCTGGTGATTCAGGCCGCCGCGCCGCTGATGCAGAAGGAAGGCAAGGGCACGATCGTCAACATCGCGTCCGGCGTCGGACTGATGCCGACGGGTCCGGGCAGCATCGCCTATGTCGCGTCCAAGGGCGGCGTGATCGCGCTGACGAAGTCCGCGTCGATGGAGTTGGCTCCGGCCGTTCGCGTCAATTCGGTCTGCCCCGGCGCGGTGGAAACCGCGATGACCGCCGGCCATATCCGCACCGCCGCCGGCGATCCGAACCCCGCGATCACCGCGCGCTATGCCCTGGGGCGGCACGCGCAGCCGGAAGAACTGGCCGCGGCGATCCTGTTCCTGACGTCCGACGAATCGTCGTTCATGACCGGAATCGCGTTGCCGGTCGACGGCGGACGGACGTTCCACTGACGGGCGCGCGGGCGGGGGCAGCGTAAACGCCCCCGCCCGCGCAGACTTTTACGCCGCGTAGTAGCCGCCATCGACGACATGCGATGCGCCGGTCATGAACGACGCCTTGTCGGAGCACATCCACACCACCGCCTCGGCGATTTCTTCCGGCAAGCCCATGCGGTGCATCGGCACCTTCGCCATCAGCGCGTCATAGCGGCTGCGCACGGTCTCCTCGGTCATCGGCGTCGTGATGTAGCCGGGGTTGACGCAGTTCACGCGGATATTGTCGCGCGCATATTCCATCGCCGCCGTCTTGGTCAGGCCGACGACGCCGTGCTTGGCGGCGACATAATGCGACGAAGTCGGCAAACCGATCAGCCCGGCGACGGAGGCGGTGTTGACGATTGCGCCGCCGCCCTGCGCCAGCATCTGGATCAGTTCGTGCTTCATGCACAAGAACACGCCGGTCAGGTTGATTTCCAGCATGCCGTCGAAGCTCGCGCGCGCCATTTCGTGCAAACGCTGGCCGCGCGGGCCGACCACGCCGCCGCCGATGCCCGCATTATTGAACGCACAATCGACCCGCCCGAATGCCGCAACGGTGCGCGCGACCATGGACGCGACATTATCCTCGTTCGCGACATCGCCGCCGATCGCGATCGCCTGACCGCCCGCCGCGTTGATCAGCGCGACGGTTTCCGCGGATCGTTCTTCCGTCCGATCCGCCACCGCGACGCGCGCGCCTTCCCGCGCCATCGCCAGCGCCGTGGCGCGACCGATGCCCGAAGCGCCGCCGGTGACCAAGGCGGCCTTACCCGCGAGAATACCTGTCATGAATGTTCCTCCTGCCTGTTACGCTCGGCTATTTGCAGCCGGCGCCAATCTTTACGTCATTAAACCGATCGTCGCCCATCGACAGAAACGGCGTCAGACCGTGAATACACCCCGGACGATAGGCGTAGACATTGGATCGGATCATGAACGGCATGATCGCGGCATGCTCCACGCCCAGGCGCCCGGCCCGGCGCAGCACCTTCAATCGTTCCGGGTCGTCCGGCAGCATGCCGCGCGCCTTGGCCAGCAGCGCGTCGATTTCCGGCGTGGCGGCGTCAAACGGGCTGTACGTGCCACGGCTGCCCACCAGTTCCTGAAACGTCTGCAACGGATCGGCGCGTCCGCCCCATCGCGCCAGCAGGATATCGGCGCGATACGGCGGGCGCACGAACTGGCTGAACTGGGACGCATCGACGACATCGAACTTCACCCGAATATTCGCTTCCGCGAACATCGCCTGCAGCGCTTCGGAGTATGCCCGGTATTCCGAGGTGTTCAGCAGCATCTGGCTGAGGTCCAGACCGTCTTTGTAGCCGGCCTCCGCCAGCAGGGCTTTCGCCTTTTTCGGATCGTACGGATACATCGCGTCGAGCGCCGGGTCGGTCACCGGCGAGCTGGGCGCGAACATCTGCACCGACGGCTTGCCGCTGCCGAAGCTTAATGCCTCGGCCATCGCGGATCGGTCGATCGCGTGCATCATCGCCTGACGCACCTTCAGGTTCTTCAGGCTGTCGCGGGAAAGATTGACGTAGAATCCCCAAAAGCCGTTTTTCTCGTTGATCTGTGTCGTCAGGCCCGCGCCCTTGGCCTCCGGTATCTGACGCGGGTCGATCATCGCCACCGTTGCCTGACCGGAGCGTACGGCGTTCAGCCGAGCGCGACCGTCGGGGACATAGTGGTGTTCGAAGGTGGCGGGGCGATCGCCGGTGCCGCCCCAGTATTCGTCGTTCCGAACCAGAATGGTCTTGACGTTGGACTGGAACGACCGCAGCCGGAACGGGCCGGAGCCGATCGGCGTGTAAGTCGCGCCGAACGCGTCACCGGCCCAGGATGCCGGAGAGGCCATCATCCCGGCGATGCCCCCCAGAAAATAAGGCAATTGCCCGCTGGGTTGCTTCTGATTGATCCGGACTTGCAGCGGGCCGAGTTCTTCGACGGATTCAATCGAACCAACGGCTTCCAGCATCGTGCCGCTGACACGCCGCCCCAGGCCGATGTTGCGTTCCAGGTTTTTCTTGACCAAACCCGCGGTCAACATCGTGCCGTCGTGCAGCTTCACATTGGCGCGCAGGGTGAAGGTAAAGGACTTCAGATCGGGGGACGCCGACCAGGATTCCGCCAGCCCCGGCGTTGTATTGCCGGCGTCGTCGAGCCTGACGATCGTATCGAACAGGCCCAGGAACACTTCCTGGGAGAAGCTGCTGCCGCTCTGCGGTTCGGCGGGATCGAGCGTTTCGTTGCCCGCCGCGTCGAAAAACACCAACGACGCGTTTGGATTGAACGTCTGCGCCCGCGCGCCCGCGCCCAGGCCCAGCAGAACCGCCGACGTCAGCAGCAGCGATCGCGCCGTGGAAATTGCCTTTTGGTGCTTTTTCATGGTCGCTTCCCCGTATTATATTCCTGTCAGTCTGCATCGGTTTCCGCCGCGCGGGAAGGCTCGGCGCGGTTGCGCCAATACGGCGATCGTCGAATACTGACAGCGTGAGACAGAGCCGATGCGCACCTGCAACCCACGCTTATGGAGGAAACACGATGTCATTCTACCGCGGCATGACCTGCGAAAATGTTACCCTCACCGGACACGGAGGCGCGCCGATCACCGCTTACGTGGCCAAACCCTCTGGCCCCGGCCCGTTCCCCGGCGTTGTGCTGATCCATCATCTGCCTGGTTGGAGCGAGCTTTACATCGAGACAACCCGCCGCTTCGCCCATCACGGTTACATCGCCATCTGCGCGAACCTGTATGAGCGCGAGGGCGGCGGCAGCGACGGGAACCCGGACGACGTGGCCGCCAAGGTGCGGGCCGACGGCGGCATTGCCGACGCACAGATGGTCGGCGATACCGAAGCCGCCGTGAAGTGGATGCGTGCGCAGACGGAAAATAACGGCAAGGTCGGCCTGATCGGATCATGCTCCGGCGGGCGGCACGCTTTTATCTATGCCTGCCAGAAAACCGACGTCGATGCCGTTGTGGAGCAGTGGGGCGGCGGCGTTGTGATGGGCAAGGACGACCTGAACGCCAAGAAGCCGGTCGCGCCGATCGACATGACCAAGGACCTGAGCTGCCCCATCCTGGGCCTGTTCGGCAACGAAGACCGCGCGCCAAGCCCGGAGCAGGTCGACATGCACGAGGCCGAGTTGAAGAAGTTCGGCAAAAACTACGAATTCCATCGTTACGATGGGGCCGGCCATGGCTTCTTCTACTGGCACCGACCGATGTATCGCCCGGAACAGGCGATGGACGGTTGGAACAAGATCTGGGCCTTTTTCGGCAAATATCTGGCGAAATAGGAGACTGTCCGCATGTGCACGTCGATCATCGAGATCGCGCGGGCGGAAGGCATGGCGAAGCGCGGGGACCAATGGTTCCCGCTTTCGCGGACCGTGGTTGCGTATGACCACGCGCGCCATGCGCCGCTGGGCGACGTTATCACGCTCGATTTCGTGAACCCCGACCTTGGCGCGGGCGCGCGCGCCGGCGTCGAACTGACCCTGGAAACCGCGAAGGAACTGCGGAGCGCGCTGGATCGCGCGATCGCCGCGGCCGAGTTCGAGGAAGCGGAAGTGCGGGGCAAGGGTGCCGTACTCCGCCTGGTGCGAACGGCCTGACATCGGGACGACCCGTCACCGCCTTGCGCTTACGGGCGGTGACGGGGCCGTTTCATTGGATATCAACCAGTTGTTCGACGTACTGAAGGTCAGTTCTGGCGATTCCTTCGCTCTGCGGATGCGCGGCGGGCGCATGGTCAGCCGTGACTTCAGTCCGTCCGCAACGGTGGATATTTCGTACAAGGATCAGGAACTGGAAACCCCTTCGCCAAGCAGCTCGGCGTGCCGGTGTTCATGGCGAATGTGTCGCAGCAGGCGTATCAGATGGCGCGGGCGCTGGGCTTGAACAAAAAAGAAGGGTCGGCCGTCGTCAAGGTGTACGAAAAGCTGACCGGTGTGACGGTTGGCGGCGACTCATGACCCGATTACGGATCGGCGCCGGCGCTGCGCGCCGGCAACGCACAGGCCGATCAAAGAGGACGCCATCAGAAGAATGGAGGAGGGCTCGGGTACCGAGGCGCAGGCCCCGCTCGCCTGATTAGCGGTTATGGTCCCATTCCATAATGAGAGGCAGTCAACCTGGCCGCTGTATCCGTACAGACCGCCGACCGAGTCAGCGAAAGATGCTCCAACCCGAACGGAAAGATCCCCACCATTCAAGCCGGCAAACGTACCAGACGGCGTGATATTGGTCGTAACCGCAACACCACCGATGTACATTTGGATGCCACCATTCGTACTCCCATCCCAAGTAACTGCGACGGTCTGCCAAGCGCCATCAATCACGGAATTCGCGACGGTTGCAGCCAGTAATCGATTATCGCTAGTATCTCTAAGTTGCAGTAGCAAAGACATGTCATCATAGTCTACCGCCAATGCAAATCCAAGCCGCGACAAACTGCCAAAGCTTGTATCATGGCTGAGCAAGCCACCAAAACTCAATCCCACGACAGACTGAGGACGTATGGTTCCGACAATCGAAAGTCCTGAATTGAAGCTTGCGCTGGTTGGCTGTGCGATCGAATCCGCATACGCCAGACCCGGATTGGTGGGTCCACTGAAAAACCCACCAGCGAACGACGCGGCCATTCCATTTGGGCTCGGGACAAGCTGGGCACCGCCAGCCGGAACAAGGTCGTACGACGGATCGTTTGATGAGGTCCAAGCCCCGTTAAACTCCCAGGTCGACACGAGAGCTGGCGTCGCTCGCACAGGTGGCGAGAAAATACCGAGACAAATAATCGCCCAGACGGCCATTCGAAACGATGACATTTATGTTCTCCGTTTACTTCTGGTTTATCCGACATTTCCCATATGCTCGGCCCATCCGGACAACTTGGGTGAACGATAACCCCGGTTCCTGGCGGCTTGCAATGCCGGCGCTCCGGTGATCGCGCTGTTCGCGACGTAACCAGCGATTTATTCGCCGTTTCGGCGCGAATCCCGCGCTTCCGGCCGACATTGGGGCGCACTTCTCCTGTCGGTGGTCCGCCCGGCCGCTCAGGGTTTCACCCCTCAACATCGTACCGCCGGCACCGGACGCAATGCCGCGATGGCGTCGAGTATCTCCTGAAACAACCCGCGCGAGACCATCACTTCGGCCATCTGGAACGTGATCGATCGCCCATGCCGGACGATTTTCGCGCCGATCTTCACCAGCCGGTCGCGCAACGTCGTCATCGACCAGTGACTGACCGCCTCGGGCAAGGTCAGGGTGCGCAGGAAGTTGGCGAGGTTGTAGGCCAGGGCGTGAAGTTGCAGCCGCACGGCATTGGCGGCGAAGCGGCGGC